>NZ_JBITDH010000001.1:2097613-2404181 GCF_044454045.1 Streptomyces sp. NPDC051578 | reverse complement strand
GACCCTGTGGGAGAGTAGGACGCCGCCGAACAATTATTGCGGGAAGCCCCGCACCAGCCCTTCGGGGCCGGTGCGGGGCTTTTCTGCGTTCACCCGGCGGTCAGGCGAAATTACGGGTGCGGTGGGCCGAGGGGGCGTGGTTGGATCCGCTCTTATGAACGAACACGTGATACGGCCCGTACGGGGCGACGAGTGGAAGAAGGCGAAGGAGCTGCGGCTCCTCGCGTTGCGGGATCCGGCGGCTGCCGTTGCCTTCCTGGAGACGCTGGAGGCGGCGGAGGCTCAGCCGGACGAATTCTGGCAGGGGCGGACGGAACGTGCGAGTGAGGGGCGGGGCGCGCGGCAGTTCATCGCCGAAGCGGCGGACGGGCAGTGGGACGGCTCGGTGACGTTGCTGGTCGAGGCCGGCGGTGTGCCGGACTACTTCGGTGAGGTCGTCGAGCAGGAGCAGGGGCACATGGTCGGCGTGTTCGTGCGGGCCGAGCAGCGGGGGACCGGGCTGACGGAGGCGTTGTTCCGGGCCGCGCTGGAGTGGGCGTGGTCGCTGGAGGAGCCGGAGCTGGAGCGCGTACGGCTGTTCGTGCACGAGGAGAACGCGCGGGCCGAGGCGTTCTACCGGCGGTTCGGCTTCCGGGAGAGCGGGGTGACCGTGCCGATGCCGGGAGACGCGGGCGGGGCGAGGGAGCGGGAGTACGTGTTCCAGAGGCCCGGGCGGGGTTAGCGGCGCCGCGGTCAGCGGTGGTGGTGGGGGCCGGCGGGGGTGAACTCGGCGGCCTCCGGCCAGCGGGCGCGGACCTGTTCCCTGCTCCGGCAGAGGGCGAGAAGGGGGAGGGCGTCGTCCTGGAGGAGCTCGGGGAGCTGCGGGATCGGGGCGACCGCGGCCACGTCGTCCAGGAGGAGGGCGAGTGGTGGGTCGAGCCGACCGTGGGATGACCTTGCAGCCATGCGGCGGCCGTGCTCGACCACGCTTGCGGCGAGTGCGGTCAGCAAGGGCATCGCACCCGGGTGGGTACGGGGGTCTTCCAGGGGTTCACCCACCACGTAGAGGGTTCCCCCCTCGGTGACGAACGATGCCAGGGTCAGCGAATCCGTTCGATTGGGATTGCACGCGTCGCGGATGTGGATCGAGCCGAGGCAGGACAGGGCACGGGCCGTCAGGTGCTGGGCCTGCTCGCGGCGTTCGGGGTGGGCGGTGAGGGCGCTTTCGAGTTCACCGGCGGCGCCGGGGGCGGCCTGCGGGTGGGTGCGGAGGATGCGGACCGGGTCCTGGGCGTTGGTGCCTTGGGCCCAGCGGTGGAGCTGTTTGAAGGGGCGGTCGTCGAGGGCTGCGGCGTGGAGCCAGCTGCGCAGGAGCGTCTCGGCGGTGTCGGCGATGGCGGCGTCCATGCGGGCCGTGGGGCGGACGGGAGCCAGTAGGGCGGTGGCCCGGGCGGCGGCGGTCGCGCGGTCCGCGCAGCCGGTGGTGGGGTTCCAGTGCATGCGGGCCGGGGCGGGGGTGTCGCACAGGTGTGAGGGGTCGTAGAGGAGGACGGGGCCGAGTTTGGCGCGGGCGTCCTTGGTCTCGGACCAGAGGGTGGGGGAGGAGGTGACGACGAGGGCCGCGCCTTCTGTGGAGGCCAGGAAGGTCTTGGCCGCGTCGGTGCGGGTGGTCGGTGGGGCGAAGGCCAGGCGGGTGCCGGTGCCGGTGCCGGTGCTGGGGGTGCCGGCCCCAGGGGCCTGCGCCTCAAACGCCGGCGGGGCTGGAGTGCGTGCCGGGCCGCCGGTGTCGGGTGCGGGTTGAGTGCTGGGGGCGCTGCCCCCAGGCCCCCGCGCCTCAAACGCCGGCGGGGCTGGGTGGTGCGGCGGGGCTGGGTTTGGTGCCGCGCCGGTGTTGGGTGCGGGTTGAGTGCTGGGGGCGCTGCCCCCAGGCCCCCGCGCCTCAAACGCCGGCGGGGCTGGGTAGAGCGGCGGGGCTGGGTGGTGCGGCGGTGTCGGGTGGTGCGGGGGGGCTGGCTGGTGTGACGGGGTACGGGCGGTGGGGGTTTTGGGGCGGGCTTTGGTGCGGGTGATGACGCCCAGGGTGAAGAGGCCGAGGACCAGGAGGATCAGGAGCTGGCTGATGAAGAGGCCCCAGAAGAGGCCCCAGCCGGAGAGGGCGGCGGGGTCGGTGTCGGGCCAGGCCGCGGGGATGTCGTGGGGGTGCGTTATCAGGGCGCGGACGGCCGCCGGGGTGCGGGTGAAGGTGACCGTGTCCGGCCAGGCGCCCTTCGCGAAGAGGGCGGCCAGGCCGGTGGCCGACCAGATCAGGACGGCCAGGCCCAGGAGGAAGGCCAGGAGGCCGACCAAGGCCCCGTCGGGGATGCCGCCGGGGCGCGCGGGTGGATCCGTACGGCGCGGGTCGGGCATGGCTACGCCACCGTGGTCGCCGAGCCGGGGCCGCCGTTGCGGTGGCGTTCCATGTGGAGGGCGCGCTGTTCCGCTTCGAGTTCGGCGGCCAGCAGGTCGTCGGGGAGTTGTGGGGCCGAGGACTCCGTCATGGCGCGGTCGGTGTAGACGAGGGGGCGTTCGGCTTCGGTGATCAGGTGTTTGACGACCTGGACGTTGCCGTTGACGTCCCAGACGGCGATGCCGGGGGTGAGGGTCGGGATGATTTCGACGGCCCAGCGGGGCAGGCCGAGGACGCGGCCGGTGGCGCGGGCTTCGTCGGCCTTCTGGGCGTAGATGGTGCGGGTGGAGGCCATTTTGAGGATGGCGGCGGCCTCTCGGGCGGCTGCTCCGTCCACGACGTCCGAGAGGTGGTGGACGACGGCGACGAAGGACAGACCGAGGCGGCGGCCGAACTTGAGCAGGCGCTGGAACAGTTGTGCGACGAAGGGGCTGTTGATGATGTGCCAGGCCTCTTCGACCAGGAAGATGCGCTTCTTGCGGTCGGGGCGGATCCAGGTGTGTTCCAGCCAGACGCCGACGATCGCCATGAGGATCGGCATGGCGATGGAGTTGCGGTCGATGTGGGACAGGTCGAAGACGATGAGCGGGGCGTCGAGGTCGATGCCGACGGTGGTGGGGCCGTCGAACATGCCGCGCAGGTCGCCGTCGACGAGGCGGTCGAGGACGAGGGCGACGTCGAGGCCCCAGGCCCGGACATCGTCTATGTCGACGTTCATCGCTTCGGCGGATTCGGGCTTGGGGTGGCGCAGCTGTTCCACGATGTCGGTCAGGACGGGCTGGCGGTCGATGATCGTTTCGACGACGTAGGCGTGCGCGACCTTGAGGGCGAAGCCGGAGCGTTCGTCCAGGCCGTGCCCCATGGCGACTTCGATGATGGTGCGCAGCAGCGCGAGCTGCCCGGTCGTGGTGATGGCCGGGTCGAGGGGGTTGAGGCGGATCCCGTCGTCGTTGGCGGCGATGGGGTCCAGGCGGATGGGGGTTATCCCCAGCTGCTGGGCGATGAGGTTCCATTCGCCGACGCCGTCTTCGCCCTGGGCGTCGAGTACGACGACCTGCCGGTCGCGGAAGCGGAGCTGGCGCAGGACGTAGGTCTTCTCCAGGGCGGACTTGCCGTTGCCGGATTCGCCGAGGACCAGCCAGTGGGGGGCGGGGAGCTGCTGCCCGTAGAGCTGGAAGGGGTCGTAGATGTAGCCCTTCCCGCTGTAGACCTCGCGGCCGATGATGACGCCGGAGTCGCCGAGGCCGGGGGCGGCGGTGGGCAGGTAGACGGCCTGGGCCTGGCCGGTGGAGGTGCGTACGGGCAGGCGGGTGGTTTCGACCTTGCCGAAGAGGAAGCTGGTGAAGGCGTCCGTCAGAGCGGACATGGGATCTCGCATGGGCGGCACTTCCCTCCAGCTAGCGTCGGATGCCGGTGGCGAACGGCAAGGTGTTGACGAAGGCGCGGTGGTGCTCGCGGTCGCACCATTCGAGTTTCAGGTAGGACTTGCCGGCGGAGGCGCGGATGGTGCGCTTGTCGCGGGCGAGGGCCTCCGGTGAACGCGAGGACACCGTGATGTACCCGACGAGGTTGACTCCTGCCGCACCGCTGGCCAGATCTTCACCCCTCTGGTCGAGCCGGCCGTGGGCGGCGATGTCGCGCGGGTCGACGGTGCGGTTCATCTTGGCGGCGCGGCTGGCGTCGGCCTCGTCGTTGGTCTTCTCGGTGAGCATGCGCTCGATGGCCACTTCGGTGGGCTCCAGGTCCATGGTGACGGCGACGGTGCGGATGACGTCGGGGGTGTGGACGAGGAGGGGGGCGAGGAAGTTGACGCCGACGGGGGTCATCGGCCATTCCTTCACCCAGGCGGTGGCGTGGCACCAGGGGGCGCGGGTGGAGGACTCGCGGGTCTTGGCCTGGAGGTAGGTGGGTTCGACCGCGTCGAGTTCGGCGGGCCAGGCGTTGCGCTTGGTCATGGCCTGGATGTGGTCGATGGGGTGGTCCGGGTCGTACATGGAGTGCACGAGGGAGGAGAGGCGGCCCTGGCCCAGCGGCTGGCGGACGCGGATGTCGGCTTCGGCGAGGCGGGCGCAGATGTCGGTGAGCTCGCGGGCCATGACGATGGCGAGTCCGGCGTCGCGGTCGAGTTTTCGGCCCTTGTGGGGGGTGGAGGCGCGGGCGATGGTGTGGGCCTCGGCGGCGAGTTCGCGCGTGTAGTGCATGCAGGCGACGAGGTAGGCGCGGTGCTGCTCGCTGGAGGTGGAGACCATCGACTGGAGCTGGTCGTAGGAGTCGCGCAGCCAGACGGGGGCGCTCGCGTCACCGCGCTGGGCGACGTCCTTGGCGTGGGCGTCGGGGTCGGCGGGGAGGGTGCGGGCGAGCATCTGGAGGCGGGTGACGAACCCGTCGCCGTTGGCCACGTGCTTGAGGAGGGTGCCGAAGCGGTCGACGAGGGCTTCCTGGTCCTCGCTGTCGCGCAGGCCGACGCCGGGGCCCTCGATCTCGATGGCGGCGGTGACGGTGCGGCGGTCGGCGTGGAGGAGGACGGCGATCTCGTCGGGGCCGAAGGGTGCGGCGAGCCAGTTGATGCGGCCGATGCCGGGGGGCGGGCCGACTTCGACCTCGCGGCCGTCGAAGGCGCGGGTGCCGGCTTCGACGGCGCCCGAGCGGTAGGTGGCGCCGCGGCGCAGGGTGCGCTTGTAGCTGCGGTTGATCTCGAACCACTTGTAGAAGGTGCGGCCCTTGTAGGGGACGTACACGGCGGCGAGCGCGAGCAGGGGGAAGCCGGCGAGGCTCACGATGCGCAGGGCGAGGTCGGGGACGAGCAGTCCGCTCATCATGCCGAAGAACGCGCCGACGACGATCAGGGCGATCTCGCCGGTTTCGCGGTTCTTGCCGACGATCGCGTTCGGCCGGGCGCGGCCGATGAGATACGTGCGGCGGGGCGCGACCGGGTGGAGCTGGTGGGACTGGGTCGTCAACGCCCGTCACCTCCTGTGTTCCTCGTACTCGATCCAGTGCGGGGCGCGGGTGCGGCGGAGGGGACAGTTCCGCCGCCGGATCCGCCGCCGGTGGGGCGGCTGCTGTGGGCGGCCACGCCTCCGGAGATGGGGTTGGCGGGGCGGGGGGCGCCGCCGCCTTCGCCGCCGCCGGCGCGGTGGGCGCCGCGGCTGCTGTGTGTCTTGATGCCCTGGGAGACGAGGGAGGCCGGGGAGCTGATGACGGCGGCTGCCTGGGCGCCGTCGGTGGCCTTGCTGCGGTTGGAGCGGGCGGAGGCGATCTCGTCGCCGAAGCCGGGGACGAAGCGGTAGATCATGGCGGAGGCGAAGATCGCGAGCAGGATGATCGCGAGGCCGGAGACGACGGCGGAGAACGCGTCGGGGCCCTTGTCGCCGGCGAGGGCCCCGGCGAGGCCGAGGACGATGACGATGACCGGTTTGACGAGGATGACGGCGATCATGATGCCGGCCCAGCGGCGGACGTGGCCCCACATGTTGCGGTCGACGAGGCCGGCGTAGACGACGGTGCCGAGGAGGGCGCCGACGTAGAGGAGCGCGGCGCGGATGACGAGCTCCAGCCACAGCACGCCGGCGGCGAGGACGGTGACGAGGGCGACGACGATCAGCATGATCGGGCCGCCGCCGATGTCGTCGCCCTTCTTGAGGGCTTCGGCGAACGAGCCGAAGAAGACGTCGCCCTGGCTGCCGGTGGCGGTGGCGATGACCTGGGTGACGGCGTCGGTGGCGGAGACGACGGTGTAGAGGATGAGGGGGGTGAAGGCCGAGGCGAGGACGGTCAGCCAGAGGAAGCCGATGGCTTCGGACATGGCGGTGGCGAGGGGGACGCCGCGGATGGCGCGCTTGGCGACGGCGAGGAGCCACAGGACGAGGGTCAGGACGGTGCTGGCCGCGAAGACGACCGCGTACTGCTGGAGGAAGGCGGGGTTGGTGAAGTCGACGGTGGCCGTGCCCTTGATGGCGGAGCCGAGTTTGCCGACGATCCAGGAGGCGGCGTCGGCGCAGCCCTTGGCGAGGGAGGCGAGGGGGTTGATGGCGTCGGGGGTGTTGGTGGTGAGGCCGGTGTTGGGGCTGCCGGTGGCGCTGCCGCCGACGCTGCGTTCGCAGGATTCCTTGAGCGGGCCGATGACGCCTTCGCACTTGCCGCTCTGGGTGGCGGAGGTGCTGGGCGCGGGGGTGGTCGTCGGCGGCGGGGTGGGTGCGGCGAAGGCCCGGGCGGACAGCAGGACCAGTGCGGTCTGGACGGCGGTCAGGGCCGCGGCGATGCGGAAGGGGCGGCGGCTACCGGGCATAGGTGAACCCTCCGAACTCCTTGACGGCCTTGCTGATGTCGTCGGACGTGGAGGCGGGGACGTCGCCGGGGACGGGGGCGGGGCCGTCCTGCTGGGTGTCCGCGCCGATCTTCCAGTCCTCGCCGGCCCAGGACAGCTCGAACGTCCAGGTCTTCCAGGTGGTGCGTACGGGGTCGGTGGACTTGGGGCCCGACATGCCGAGCAGGCCCGTGTACCAGACGGCGACCTTCGCGTTGGTGGGGCTGTAGCTCTCGACGCGGGTGCCGATGGGGACGGCGCGGGTGACGAAGGTGCTGCCCTGCGGGGGGTTGCCGTCGGCGTCGAGGCCGAGGCTGGTGAGGAAGGCGGGCGTGTACGCGGAGTCCTGGGCGCCCTTGCGGGCGGCGGCCGCTTCCGGGGTGTAGAGGGCGTCCATGATCGCGTGGCGGAGGTCCCGCTTGAGCATGGCGTCCGAGCCGAGGGCGACCGCGTAGTTGGCGGCCGCGGACTGGGCGCCTTGTTCGGTGTGGGCGAAGCCGCGGGGGATGCCGTTGGTCTTGGTGTCCACGGGGCGGGTGCCGGTCGGGGAGGTGGGGGCGGTGGACGGGGGCTTGTCCGAGGCGGTGGGCGGGGTGGTGTCGCCCGACTGGTTCGCGAAGGCGATGGCGGCGACGAGGAGGACCACGACGCCGACCACCGTGATCAGCCCGCGGGAGGCCCGAGGAGTGCGGCGGGGGGCGCCGTAGGCGTCGGAGGGGGCGTCGGGGAGGCGGGTACGGGTCTGGCCCGTGCCGCCGACCTCGCCGTAGCCGCCGCCACCGTACTGGTCGTCGTTGCTCATCGTGTGTCCGCCCCCTCCGCGTCGTACGACGGTAGCGCTCGTTGCCGCGTGGCCGCGGCGCGTTGATTCGCCATCAGGTACGACGGCCGGCGGGCGGCACGGCTAGACGGCCATTCCGTAGACGATCGTGAAGAGGGTGCCCAGGGAGCCGATGATGAAGACGCCCGTGAGCCCGGCCACGATCAGGCCCTTGCCCTGTTCCGCGCTGAACGTGTCGCGCAGTGCGGTCGCGCCGATGCGCTGTTTGGCGGCGCCCCAGATGGCGATGCCGAGGCAGAGGAGGATCGCGACGGCCATGACCACCTCGACCATGACCTTCGCTTCGTTGCCGAGACTGCCGAACGGCCCCCAGTTCGGGGCGATTCCGCCGATGATGGTGGTGATGTCGCCCTTTTCGGCTGCCAGGATCATGTAACTCACCGCCCCAGTATGGGTAGTTCCGGTAGCCCGTGCCCGACGGCAGGGGTTACGCACTATCTTCGCTGATGAAACCTGCCCAGTCGTCGACTTGGCGGCTCTCTTTACCCGATCTCCCGGGCCGGTCCCCGCCTCGTTGCCCTGACCTGGGCGGAGGTGGTGTGCATGCGGAAGAACGTATGGTCACTCTGTGTATCACGGTGGGTGACGCCGGGCAATGACTGCCGTCGCGGCGCGGGCTGCCGGTCGCCCGGGGCGGGCGGGTGCGCGGCGGCTCAGGCCCAGTGGGCGGGGCGGGTCAGGGAGGCGGGGATGCGGGTGGCGGGCGAGCCGTGGGCGGCGTTCAGCTGGGGCTGGGTGAGGAAAAGGGCGTCCCGCAGGTCGGCGCCGGAGAGGTCGGCGTCGCGGAAGTCCGCGCCGATCAGGTCGGCGGTGCGCAGGTCGGCGCCGGAGAGGTCGGCGGCGATCAGGTAGGCACCGCGCAGGTTGGCGCCGCGCAGGTCGGCGCCGCGGAGGCGGGCGCCCATCAGGTCGGCGCCGCGGTGGTTCTTCTTGCGGCCGGGCGCGGTGGCGCGGACCAGTTCGCTCGTCCGCAGCAGGAGGGTGTTGATGTCCTGGCGCAGGGCGCCCACGTCGAAGGGGGCCAGGGTGTCGGCGTCGGCGCGGGTGGCTTCGGTGGTCGTGGCGAGCGCCGCGCGCAGGTCATCGTGGAGGGGGGCGGCCGCGGGGAGGGCGAGGGCCTCGGTGAGGTAGTACAGCAGCTCGTGCAGCTGCCGCATGACGGGGAAGACCTCGAACATCTGGCGGGCGGTGCCGGGGTGGGCGCGCCAGTCGCGGCCGCCGAAGGTGACCTGGGAGACCTGCTGGCCGGCGCCGAAGCAGTCGAAGACGGTGCAGCCCTGGAAGCCCTTGTCGCGCAGCCCGGTGTGGATGCCGCAGCGGAAGTCCTGCCGGAGGTTGCGGCAGGGGGTTCCGGCGGTCTTGTCCATGGCGAAGTCGGCGGACTTGGCGAAGGGGAGGGCGACGCAGCAGAGCGCGAAGCAGTTGGCGCAGTCGGCGCGCAGGGCGGGGGCGGAGGTGGTCGACACCGCTCCATTGTCCCTTGCCGTGAACCTCGGCTGGGGGGGGCGCAGGGGGTGGTGCCGGTGGTTACCAATGGGTAGCGTGCGGGGCATGGGTGCTGCTGAGGGGTTCTTCGAGCGGATCGACACCGGGCGCTTCCTGGCCACCGCCTCCACGCGCGGGCCGTGGGACGAGCGCTCCCAGCACGCCGGGCCGCCCGCTGCGCTGCTGGGGCGGGCCGTCGAGGAGCGGGACGGCGCGCGGCAGGACATGCGGATCGCGCGGATCACGTACGAGATCCTGCGGCCGGTGCCGATCGGCGAGCTGGAGGTCACCACCAGCGTGGTGCGGGCGGGCCGCGGTACCGAGGTGGTGGAGGCCGTCCTCGCCCCGGCCGGGGGCGCGCCGGTGATGCTCGCGCGGGCCCTGCGGATCCGGGTCGCGCGGGAGGCGCTGCCGGCGGTGGCGCCGGGGCCGCAGCTGCCCCCGCCCGGCGAGGTGGCGCAGACCCCCTTCGAGCTGCCGTGGGAGCGGGGCTACCACACGGCCATGGAGACCCGCTTCGCCGCCGGGGCGTTCCTGGAGCCGGGGCCGGGGACCTGCTGGATGCGGATGAGGGTGCCGCTGATCGCGGGGGAGGAGATCCGTCCGCTGGACCGGGTGCTGGTCGCCGCCGACTCGGGCAACGGGATCAGCGCGGTGCTGGACTTCGCCGGCTACGTCTTCGTCAACGGTGACCTCACCGTCCACCTGCACCGCCACCCGGTGGGGGAGTGGGTGTGCGTGGAGGCCGGTACGAGCGTGGACGCGGCCGGGATCGGCCTCGCCGACGCGCGCCTGCACGACGAGAAGGGGCCCATCGGGCGCAGCGCGCAGAGCCTGTTCGTCGCGCCGAGGTAGGGGTGCCCGCGTAGGGCGGCCGCGGAGGCCGGTCCCCGGCGCCGGGTGTCCGTCGTGGCCGAGGTGTGGTTTCGGCCAGCGCGTGGCCGGGATGGTCCGGAAGGCTTTTGCGTGCGCCGACGACCCCGGAGACTGGATGTCGGATGTTCCGGCTTACGGGTGGGTTAGTCGGGTCATCGGCGCGGGAGACGGGAATAACCCGTCGAAAACGGGCGGGGTGGGGGAGGGTTGACGGGTGCGCAGATTCTGGATGGCCGGCGGGATCGGAATCGGAGTGGCCCTGAGCTTCCTGGTGCTGCTCGTCGTGGGGACGTACTCGGCGGCCGCGGGGCTGGTGGGCGCGGAGGCCGGCGGGCGGGCCTTGGGGCTCGCGAAGGGCGCCGTACCGGGCAAGTACCAGCCCCTGGTGCAGAAATGGGGCACCCTGTGCCCGGCGATCAGCCCGGCGTTGCTGGCCGCGCAGCTGTACTCGGAGAGCGGCTGGAACCCCAATGCCGTCAGCCCGGCGGACGCGCGGGGCATCGCCCAGTTCATCCCGGGGACCTGGGCCGGGCACGGGGTGGACGGCGACGGTGACGGCGACCGCGACATCTGGGACCCCAACGACGCGATCCCGTCGGCTGCTTCGTACGACTGCGAGCTGGCCAAGGACGTGGCGGGGGTGGGCGGCGACCCGACGGGGAACATGCTCGCGGCGTACAACGCGGGCTCGTACGCGGTCATCAAGTACGGCGGGGTGCCTCCGTACGCGGAAACGCAGGGGTACGTAAAGACGATTACCACCCTGGCCAAGAGCTTCGAGCGGCCGCTGGGGCGGGTCTCGCCGTCACAACAGGCCTCCGGGGCACTGTACTTCGCGCAGAAGCAGCTGGGGACCCCGTACCTGTGGGGCGGCAACGGAACGCCCGATCAGGACGGGCGGTTCGACTGCTCGGGGCTGACCAAGGCGGCGTACGAGTCGGTGGGCGTCGAGCTGCCGCGGGTCGCCAACGACCAGTACAACGCCGGGCCGCACCCCTCGCGTGCGGAGCTGCTGCCCGGGGATCTGGTCTTCTTCTCCGACGATCTGACGAACTCTCGGGATATCCGGCACGTCGGGATCTACGT
Organism: Streptomyces sp. NPDC051578; assembly: GCF_044454045.1. Taxonomy (NCBI): domain Bacteria; kingdom Bacillati; phylum Actinomycetota; class Actinomycetes; order Kitasatosporales; family Streptomycetaceae; genus Streptomyces; species Streptomyces sp. NPDC051578. The sequence goes on along the minus strand of NZ_JBITDH010000001.1, from coordinate 2,393,162 downwards.
GGGCGGCGGCTACATGATCAACGCCCCGTACACGGGTGCGGTGATCCGCTTCGACAAGATCGACACGCCTGACTACTTCGGTGCGACCCGGGTCACCAAGGACGGTGCGGAGGCGCTTCCGGAGCGTACGCCGGAGGCCCGGAGCGCGTCGTGACGGTCCGTTAAGCATAGGCCCTGAGCTGCGACGATCAGTCACTCTTGGATAACGTTGGAGTGATCATCCCGTGGAGAGTGGAACGTACGTGCCACGACGGGCGTTCCATGGGCACAGGAGCTGATCGGCGAGGTTGACGGGCGTGCGCCGGGTGCGTCCGCACGGACCTAGGCAAGGGCAAGGGACCGCATCACCATGGCTGGACTCACGACCGGTGGGCCGAACGTGGATGTAAGCCTGCTGTACGAGATCAACGGCCTGGCCCGGCACGCGCCGGACTGGGCCGACCGCGCGGTGAGCCTCCTCGGCGACTACGGGATCCCGCTGGCGATGGTCCTGATGGTGCTGTGGTGCTGGCGCGGGGTGCGGCGGGAGCGGCAGCGGTCGGACGAGGCGGGCGCGGCCGAGTCGCTCGCCGCGCTGGTGTGGGCGCCGCTGGCGGCGGGGATCGCGCTGCTGGTGAACGTGCCGTTGCGGGGGCTCGTGGGGCGGCCGCGGCCGTTCCTCCAGCACGAGGGGCTGGAGGTGGTGGGCGGAGCGGTCCACGGCTTCGGCGGGGCCGGGTTCTCGTTCGTCAGCGATCACGCGGCGGTGGTGATGGCGCTGGGGGTCGGGATCTTCATGGCGAACCGGCGGCTCGGGCTGCTGGGGATCGGGCTGGCGGTGGTGGAAGGGCTCTGCCGCGTGTACATGGGCGTGCACTACCCGACGGACGTGCTGGGCGGGCTGGCGCTGGGGACGGCGGTGGTGCTGGTGCCGGCGCCGGTGGCGATGGCGGTGCTGGGTCCGCTTCTGCGCGGGCGGGGGCGGGGCGTCGTGGCGCGGACGGTGGCCGTCGAGGTGGAGGCGGGGGAGAAGGACCTCGCGGCGTAGGCGGCCCGGTCCCGGCTGCGCCGGGCTGTGCGCCGCTCGGCCCCCTGGCCCGGGCCTCACACGTCCTCGGCTGCCCCTGGGAGGTGCCCGGCGGGGCCGGAGGGTGCGGCCGGCCGGTGGGTGCGGCGCGGCTGATCGCGCGGCAGGGCCGGATCAGTCGTCCTTCTCGTCGCGGCGGTAGCGGGAGCGCAGCCAAAGGCCCGTGGCGATGGCGGCCGCCGTGGTGACGGCGATGGCCAGGGCCACGTCGGCCGGGCCGTCTGCGGAGCCGACCGGGCGGGCCCAGGCCGGGGGCGGGGGCAGGGCGATGAGCGACATGGCCCAGGCGAGCGCCGCCGCGCATCGGTGCCCCCGTCGAGGTCCTGGCATGAGTCAAGGGCAACCGGCGCAGCGCGGACCGGCCAGCCGGGGCCGTCCGAACGGGGGATGCCCCGTGCGGCCGCGAGCAGCCCCGACGGCCTGGTTCTGGAGACGGGCCCGGGAGGCGGGCCGAGGAGACGGGCCCGGGTGACGGGCCGAGGAGGCGGGCCCGGGAGGCGGGCCCGGAAGGGGGGGGTTCAGCCCGCCGGGTGGCGGGTGGCGTCGCGGCGGGCCAGGTCTCTGGAGCGGCGGGCCGGACCGGTCCAGCCGCAGCTGCATACGGCCAGGCAGAACGAGCCGCGTTCGGCGGTGCTCGTGGTGTGTGCGGGCTTGCCCCCGTCGCGGGCAAGCGGAGTGCTCAGGCTCGCTTTGGTGTGCGGGTCCACGCCACCACGGTACCCGGACCGGGCCGCCCCCGGAACCGCCGCCGCCCGTGACGGGAAACCCCGGACCTCGTTAAACGGAACGGGTGGGGCCTCGGGCAAGCAGCGGGCACGCGTTGGGGGTTGGCAGGCGATGGTGGTGCACCAGCACAGGCGGCGACGAGGGCGTGCGGGTGAGGCGGTGCTAGCCGTCGGCGTCGCGCTGACCATGGCTGCGATGAGCGGCTGTGGCGGGCGGGCGAGCGGCGACGACCGCCCCCCGCAGGACCCGGCCGCCGTGGTCCGCGGCGCCGCCGACGCGCTCACCGGTGCCGGCAGCGCGCAGGCCCGTACGGCGATGGAAATGGCGACCGGCGGAACCCGGGTCACCATCCGCGGCGAGGGCGGTGTCGACTTCAAGAACCGGATGGGCCAGCTGCTGGTGATGCTCCCCGCCGATGTGACCGGCAAGGCGGAGCACCGCCCCATCACCGAACTCCTCGTACCCGGCGCGCTCTACATGAAGAACCGCGGGGCGGGCGTCCCCGACGACAAGTGGGTCCGTGTCGACACGACGACCCTCGCGGACGGGAACCTGGTCACCGGCGGCGCCACCGACCCGTTGGCCGCCGCCGAGCTGCTGCGGGGAGCGCAGCAGGTCACGTACGTCGGCGAGACCGACCTGGCGGGCACCAAGGTGCGGCACTACCAGGGCACCACCGACATCGGGCGGGCCGCGAAGAGCGCGTCACCGGGCGTCAGGGGAGCGCTGGAGGCCGCGGCGAAAGGGTTCAGCAAGGACACCGTCCCGTTCGACGTGTACCTGGACATGGAGGGGCGGCTGCGCAAGGTCCGGCACCGCTTCAGCTACGTCAACAATGGCGTGATCGATGTGTCGTCGACCACGCTGCTCTACGGTTTCGGGACTCCGGTGACCGTCAAATTGCCGCCAAGCGGGGACATTTACGCCGGGAAGATCGCCGGATAGCCGGACCGTGGGGTGGCGGCGGTGCGATCGGGTCATGCCCCGGTATCCGGAAATGGTCCATCCGAGTCATGCGCGGCGCGAGGGGCGCTCCCTACGCTGGAAGCCGGGCGGCAAGCAAGCGGCAGAGAGAGGTGACACGCGTGACTCCCGTGTGCGGTACGACGGTGCAGGACCACGTGGCGCTTGCCGAGATCGAGCTGTGCGGTGAGCTGATCATCGCGGCCTCGGCGGCGGGCGAGGACCGGCTGAGTCAGGACCGGATCGACGAAGTGCTGATGGGCATCGGGCTCTGAGACCCGAGGGCCGCAGGGCGACCGGCCCGAGGCGACCGCCCGGAAGGCAGCTCCCGGAAGGCAGTCGGCCGGAAGGCAGCTCCCGGAAGGCGACCGCCCGGAAGGCAGCCGGCCGCGGCGGCGGTCGGCCGCCGGGGCCCGCGGAGGGTGCTCAGGTACGCAGCAGGCGGGCGATCGCCTTCGTCGCTTCCTCGACCTTGGCGTCGATCTCGGTTCCGCCCTTGACGGCCGCGTCCGCAACGCAGTGCCGCAGGTGCTCTTCCAGCAGCTGGAGCGCGAAGGACTGGAGCGCCTTCGTGCTCGCCGAGACCTGGGTGAGTATGTCGATGCAGTAGACGTCCTCGTCGACCAGGCGCTGGAGACCGCGGATCTGCCCCTCGATCCGGCGCAGGCGCTTGAGGTGCTCGTCCTTCTGGTGGTGGTAGCCGTGGACGGGCGCCGCGGCGACCCCGCCGGCTCCGGGGCCTTCCGCCTCGATGGTCGTCATGCGTCCTCCCGTGGTCCGGACGAGGGATGGATACCGGTGATGTATACCCCTCGTGGGTATAGGGTACTGGGCCGCGCCCGCGCGGGCGGGGGTCCGTGCTCCCCACTGTGCCTGATGGAGGACACTGGGGAACCGCCGGTTAGCCGTGGCCGGGGGATGCGCCTAGCATCAGCCTGACCGAATCCAATGCACCCCGAGGACCTCACGTGCGATTTCGTCTGACCCCCAGGGAGACGAGCTTCTACGACATGTTCGCCGCATCCGCGGACAACATCGTCACGGGCTCGAAGCTCCTGATGGAACTGCTCGGAGCGGACTCCTCCGCCCGGGCCGAGATCGCGGAGCGGATGCGGGCTGCGGAGCACGCGGGGGATGACGCCACCCACGCGATCTTCCACCAGCTGAACTCCTCCTTCATCACGCCGTTCGACCGCGAGGACATCTACAGCCTGGCGTCCTGCCTCGACGACATCATGGACTTCATGGAGGAGGCGGTCGACCTGGTCGTCCTCTACAACGTGGAGGAGCTGCCGAAGGGCGTCGAGCAGCAGATCGAGGTCCTGGCGCGGGCCGCCGAGCTGACCGCCGAGGCCATGCCGCACCTGCGCACCATGGACAACCTGACCGAGTACTGGATCGAGGTCAACCGCCTCGAGAACCAGGCCGACCAGATCCACCGCAAGCTGCTCGCCCAGCTCTTCAACGGCAAGTACGACGCCATCGAGGTGCTGAAGCTCAAGCAGATCGTCGACGTGCTGGAAGAGGCCGCCGACGCGTTCGAGCACGTCGCGAACACGGTGGAGACCATCGCGGTCAAGGAGTCCTGAACCTCGTGGACACCTTCGCGCTGATCGTGACCATCGGTGTCGCGCTCGGCTTCACGTACACCAACGGCTTCCACGACTCGGCGAACGCGATCGCGACCTCGGTCTCGACGCGGGCGCTGACCCCGCGTGCGGCGCTCGCCATGGCCGCCGTGATGAACCTGGCCGGTGCCTTCTTGGGCAGCGGAGTGGCCAAGACGGTCAGCAAGGGGCTCATCGAGACGCCGCACGGCAACCGGGGCATGTGGATCCTGTTCGCCGCGCTGGTCGGGGCGATCGTCTGGAACCTCATCACCTGGTACTTCGGCCTGCCGTCGTCCTCCTCGCACGCCCTGTTCGGCGGCATGGTGGGCGCGGCGCTCGCGGGCGGGATCGGCGTCATCTGGCACGGGGTGCTGGAGAAGGTCGTCATCCCGATGTTCCTGTCGCCCGTCGTCGGCCTCGTCGTGGGTTACCTGGTGATGGTCGCGATCATGTGGATGTTCCGCCGTTCCAACCCGCACAAGGCCAAGCGCGGTTTCCGCATCGCGCAGACCGTCTCGGCGGCCGCCATGGCGCTGGGCCACGGTCTGCAGGACGCACAGAAGACCATGGGCATCGTGGTGATGGCGCTGGTCATCGCCGACGTCCAGGGTTCGGGCGATCCCATCCCGATCTGGGTGAAGATCGCGTGCGCCGTCATGCTGTCGCTCGGTACGTACGCGGGCGGCTGGCGCATCATGCGCACGCTCGGCCGCAAGATCATCGAGCTGGACCCGCCGCAGGGCTTCGCCGCCGAGACGACCGGTGCGTCGATCATGTACACGGCTTCGTACCTGTACCAGGCGCCGATCTCCACCACCCATGTGATCACCTCCGCGATCATGGGCGTCGGGGCGACCAAGCGGGTCAACGCGGTCCGCTGGGGCGTCGCCAAGAACATCATCCTCGGCTGGTTCATCACCATGCCGGCCGCGGCCATGGTCGCCGCGCTGTGCTTCTGGATCGTGGACCTGGCCTTCGTCTGACCGGCGCCGCCGGCGATGACGCCGTCGCCGGCGATGGCGGCGATGACGGCGCCGACCGGCGACGAGGCGGTACGAAGGCGGGCCGGCTCCCCCCACCCAGGGGGAGCCGGCCCTTTCGCCTTGCGGTGGCACCGCCATGCAGCACCGCAGGACGCTCAGTACATCCGCGGGGTCCGGGTCTAGCCGAAGCGGCCCGAGATGTAGTCCTCGGTGGCCTGGACGGACGGGTTGGAGAAGATCCGGTCCGTGTCGTCGATCTCGACGAGCTTGCCGGGCTGGCCGACCGCGGCGAGGTTGAAGAAGGCGGTGCGGTCCGAGACGCGGGCCGCCTGCTGCATGTTGTGCGTCACGATGACGATCGTGAAGCGCTCCTTGAGCTCGCCGATCAGGTCCTCGATGGCAAGGGTGGAGATCGGGTCGAGCGCCGAACAGGGCTCGTCCATCAGCAGGACCTGGGGCTCGACGGCGATGGCGCGGGCGATGCACAGGCGCTGCTGCTGGCCGCCGGAGAGGCCGGAGCCGGGCTTGTTCAGGCGGTCCTTGACCTCGTTCCAGAGGTTGGCGCCCTGGAGGGACCGCTCCACGATGTCGGACAGCTGCGACCTCTTGAAGTTGCCGTTCAGGCGCAGACCGGCCGCCACGTTGTCGAAGATCGACATGGTGGGGAAGGGATTCGGGCGCTGGAAGACCATGCCGACGGTGCGGCGGACGGCGACCGGGTCGACGCCCGGGCCGTACAGGTTCTCGTCGTCCAGCAGGACCTTGCCCTCGACACGGCCGCCGGGGGTGACCTCGTGCATGCGGTTGAGGGTGCGCAGGAAGGTGGACTTGCCGCAGCCGGACGGCCCGATGAAGGCGGTCACGGAGCGGGGCTCCACGGTCATCGAGATGTCGTCGATGGCCTTGTGGTTGCCGTAGAAGGCGGACAGGCCGCTGACGTCGATTCGCTTGGCCATGAGGGGTCACTTCGCTTTCATACGGTCGCGCGTCAGCGACCGGTCTTCGGGGCCTTCCAGCGGGCGATGCCGCGGGCCACCAGATTGAGGATCATGACGAAGGCGATCAGGACGAGGGCTGCGGCCCATGCCCGGTCGTAGGAGGCTTCACTGCCGACCTTGTACTGCTCCCAGATGTACAGCGGGAGCGAGGACTGGGCGCCTTCGAAGGGGTTCCCGTTGATCAGCTGCGTACCGAAGACCAGCAGCATGATCGGCGCGGTCTCGCCGGCGATGCGGGCGACGGCCAGCGTCACGCCGGTGGCGATGCCGCCGATGGCGGTGGGGAGCACGACCTTGAGGATCATGCGCCACTTCGGCACGCCGAGGGCGAGCGCGGCCTCGCGCAGCTCGTTCGGGACGAGCTTGAGCATCTCCTCGGTGGAGCGGACCACGACGGGCATCATCAGGATCGACAGGGCCATCGAGCCGGCGAAGCCGGAGGGGCCGAAGCCGAGCATCAGGTTCCAGGTCGTGAGGATGAACAGACCCGCGACGATGGAGGGGATGCCGGTCATGACGTCGACGAAGAAGGTCACGGCCCTGGCGAGCGAGCCACGGCCGTACTCGACCAGGTAGACGGCGGTCAGCAGGCCGACGGGCGCGGCGATCGCGGTGGCCAGGCCCACTTGCTCGATGGTGCCGAGCAGCGCGTGGTAGACGCCGCCGCCCTTCTCGAAGCTGGTGATGCCGTTCATCGAGTGGCTGAGGAAGTCGCCGTCGAGGGCGTTCATGCCGCGGCCGACGGTGGTCCAGATCAGCGAGAGCAGCGGGATGACCGCGAGGAGGAAGCAGACCCAGACGACGGAGGTCGCGACGCGGTCCTTGGCCTGGCGGCGGTTCTCGACGACCGAGCTGGCGAAGTAGGTGATCGTGACGAACAGCAGGGCCGCGAGCAGCCCCCACTGGATCTTGCTCTGGAGGCCGAAGACGGCGCCGATGCCGCAGCCGAGGGCTATGGAGAGGGCCGCGATCGCGGCCGGGGCCCAGCGGGGCAGGCCGCCGCGGGTCAGACCGGAGGGGGAGGCGGACCCGGGCGCCCGGGCGGGCCGCTGGTCCTGGATGGTGTGGCTCATCAGGCGTTCGCCCCCGAGTACTCCTTGCGGCGGGCGATGATCATGCGCGCTCCACCGTTGACCAGCAGGGTGAGGAGGAAGAGGACCAGACCGGAGGCGATCAGCGCGTCGCGCCCGAACTCGTTGGCCTCGTCGAACTTCGCGGCGATGTTCTGCGCGAAGGTCCCGCCGCCGGGGTTCAGGATGTGGCCGGAGATCAGGAAGCTCGGGGACAGGACGGTGGCGACCGCCATGGTCTCGCCGAGCGCGCGGCCGAGGCCGAGCATGGAGGCGGAGATGACGCCGGAGCGGCCGAACGGCAGCACCGACATCCGGATGACCTCCCAGCGGGTCGCGCCGAGGGCCAGGGCGGCTTCCTCGTTCGTGCGCGGGACCTGGAGGAAGACCTCGCGGCTGACGCTGGTCACGATCGGCAGGATCATGATCGCGAGCAGGATGCCGACGGTGAAGAGCGAGCGGGCGACGCCGACCTGGGTCTTGTCGAAGACGTAGGTCCAGCCCATGTACTCGTCGAGCCAGAGGTTCAGGCCGCCGAGGTACGGGACGAGGAAGAGGGCGCCCCAGATGCCGTAGATGATCGACGGCACGGCGGCCAGCAGGTCGACCACGTAGGCGAGGGGGGCGGCCAGCTTGCGCGGCGCGTAGTGCGAGATGAAGAGGGCGATGCCGACGGCGATCGGAACCGCGATGACCATCGCGATGATCGAGCTGACGACGGTGCCGAAGAGCAGGACGGCTATGCCGAAGACGGGCGGGTTGGCCGACGCGTTCCAGTCGAAGGTGGTGAGGAAGTTGCCCTCGTTCTTCGACAGCGCGAGCGTGGCGCGGTAGGTGAGGAAGACGGCGATCGACGCCATGATCACCAGGAGCAGGATGCCGGAGCCCTTGGAGAGCCCGGCGAAGATCTTGTCACCGGCGCGGCCGGTGGATCCTGCGCTCGTGGTGACCGGCGGAGCCTGGTCAAGCGAGGTGGGTGTGGTGGAAGCCATGGTCTTTCCGGTCTGGACGGGGGCGAGCCCCCTGGCGGCGGTGCACCGGATCCCCCGGGTGGAAGGGGGAGGGTCCCCGGGGGCGGGTCCGGTCCGGACGGGGACCGGACACCGCGCCCCGAGGCTCACTCGTTCAGCGACTAGGACAGCGACTTGATGACTTCGCGGACCTTGGTGTTGATCTCGGCCGGGATCGGCGCGTAACCGTTGTCGGACAGGACCTTCTGGCCGGCGTCCGAAGCGGTGTAGTTCAGGAAGGACTTGACGGTGGGAAGGGTCTCCGCCTTGTTGCCCTTGTCGCAGACGACCTCGTAGGTGACCAGGACGATCGGGTACGCGCCCTCGGCCTTGGTCGTGTAGTCGAGCTTAAGCGCCAGGTCGGAACCGGTCCCGGCGATCTTGGCGGCGGCGATGGCCTTCGAGGCGCTCTCGGCGGACGCCTTCACCGGGGCGGAGGCGCCGGTGTTGATGTCGACGGTCTTGATGTTCTGCGAGGTGGCGTAGGAGAGCTCGAAGTAGCCGATCGCGCCGTCCACGGCCTTGACCTGGGAGGCGACACCGGCGGAGCCGGACGCGGCCTGGCCACCGGGGGCCGGCCACTTCTTCGCGGCCTCGTAGCCCCACGCGTCGGGGGCGGTGGCCTTGAGGTACTTGCCCAGATTCTCGGTGGTGCCGGAGTCCTCGGAGCGGTGGAAGGCCTGGATGGCGGTGGCGGGGAGGGTGACGCCCGGGTTCAGCTTCTTGATCGCCTCGTCGTCCCACTTCTTGATCTTGTCGTTGAAGATCGCGGCGAGGGTGGGGGCGTCGAGGTTCAGCTTGTCCACGCCGGCGACGTTGAAGCCGATGGCGATGGGGCCGCCGACCATGGGCAGGTTGATGCCCTGGCCGCCGGTGCAGACCTTCTTCGAGTCCTCGACCTGCTCGGGCTTCAGCGCGGAGTCCGAACCGGCGAAGCCGACGGTGCCCTGGTTGAAGGCGACGATGCCCTCACCGGAGGAGGACGACTTGTAGTTGACCTCGACGCCGGAGCAGGCGGACATGTAGGCCTTCACCCACAGGTCGACGGCGTTCTTCTGCGCGGAGGAGCCGGAGGCGAGCAGCTTGCCCTTGGCGTCGTCGCACTTGATGTCGCCGGGAGCGGGGGCGGAGGCCTTGCCGCTCGCGGAGGAGTCGGCCTTGGTGTTGTCGTCCGAGCCGCACGCCGTGAGGACCAGGGCGCCGGACACGACGAGCGCCCCGAGGGCGGAGGCACGAAGCATGCTCTTGCGCTGAAGCTTCACTTTCGGGTGTTCCTTCCAGAAGCCGCCGGCCGCTTTCTTTGTCGGGGCGGCGTGCGAAGAGGACTACGGGTGGGTTGGTGTGGCGCGGTCTTGCGCGGTGCGCGGTGCGCGGTGTGCGGTGTGCCGTGACCGGGGCCTTCACCTTGCGGTACTGAAATTAGGCAGAACAGGTGAAGCGGTCGACGGGGGTTGGTGAACGGGGGGTGAACCGTGGCGGACGGCCCGGTGCGGGTGGGGGGGCTTGTACCTGGGCGTAACGGGACGTTACCCGCACGTTATGCCGCCGTGACTTTGCCCCGGCCGTCGGGGTGGTGGTGGGGGTGGCCGGATTCCGACGCCGCGCGCCCCGCCGCGGCAGCCCGGCGGTGCGCTCGGCTGCGGCGCCGCTGCGGGGGCCGGCCCCCGAGCCCCCGCGCCTCGATCGCCGGCGGGGCTGGGTGGGTGCGCCTCGATCGCCGGCGGGGCTGGATAAGCGGGGCTGGGCCCCCGGGTGGGAGCCCGGGACTCACGGGGTCCGGGGCGGAGCTCCGGGGAACGGGGGAAGGGCGGGTAGGGGACAGCCCCGCAGGGCCACCCGCACCGGCCCGGGGGCCCTGGGGACCGGCGGACGGAGTCCGGCGGCACGGCGCGCCGGGGCCCGCAGGGGATCCCCACCGGCCCGCAGGGTGCCAGGGGGCGCCGCCCCGGGATCCGGCGGACGGAGTCCGGCGCAGTGGGCCGAAGCCCGCAAGGCGCGCCAGGGCCGTGCGGTGCAAGGGGCGCGTTGAGAGGGGTGCCCCGCCAGGGCCGAGGGGCGCGAGGGCCGCGTTGAAGAGGGGCGGGCGGCGTCAGGAGAGGCAGGGGACCAGCGCCTCGAAGCTGTGGCGGGCCGCCTCGACCGCGTGGCGCTGGTCCGCGTGGAGGACGCCCAGGGCGTAGGCCGTGGCCGGGGCGATGCGCGGGGTGCGGGCCGCCGTCGCGGAGGCGGCCGCGGCTTCGGACGCGTCGCGGTGGCGGTCCAGGGCCTCGCCGGCCACCGCCAGGCGGCTGACTTCCCCGCCCAGCGCCTCCCGCGCGTACCGGTGCACCCGCAGCAGCCTCCGCACCTCGTGCCAGGCCCCGTCGTCCTGCGCGGAGTACGGGGAGTGCCGCGGCGGCAGCGCCTCCACCGCCGCGTCCAGCCGGGTCCGCGCCACCTCCGCCAGCGGGACGAGCACGTCCTCGACCCGGCCCCGGGCCGCGACCGGGTCCAGCGGCACCTCCGAGGCGAGGACCGCCACCGCGTCCGCGACCGCGTGGAAGCGGGAGGAGCCCAGCGCGGACAGGGTCGCCGAGTGGGCCCGCGTCCGGGCCAGGGTCAGCTGGCGCTCCAGCAGCGCGCCCGCCCGCGCCGAGCCCACCGCCAGGGACCCCGCGCCGCTCGCGCCCGAGAGCCGGTGCAGGGCGTCCATCAGCCGTGACAGCCGGGCGGCGTACGCGTGCTCGTCGGCCAGGGTCGAGGACAGCCAGACTAGCTCGGTGCGCAGCCCGTCCGCCCAGGAGGACTCGGCCACGGCGCGGAAGGTGGTCAGGGAGGAGGCGATGCGGCGCGCGGCCCCCCGCAGGCCGCGCGCCGCATCGCCTCCTTCCGCGGGACCGGTGCCGCCGGCCGCGCTCTCCTCGTGCACGCGCAGCGCCCGCAGGAAGGCGGTGGCCTGGGAGCGCAGGTACGTGCCGAGCACGTCGCCCGCCGTCGCGGCCCCCGTCATAAGGTCATGGTCATGGTTTGGCTGAGCCACGCCGGCGCCTCCGGGCGTCTATGAGCGTCTCCTGTACGTGCCGCAGCGGCTGGCCTTCGGAGTCGGTGCTGTGCCGGGTCCATTCGCCGTCCGGGCCCAGGTGCCAGGAGGCGGTGTCGTCGGACATCCCGGTTTCCAGCAGCCGGTCCAGTGCCGTGCGGTGGGCCGGGTCGGCGACCCTGACCAGTGCCTCGATACGGCGGTCGAGGTTGCGGTGCATCATGTCGGCGCTGCCGATCCACACCTCGGGTTCGCCGCCGTTGCCGAAGGCGAAGACCCGGGAGTGTTCGAGGAAGCGGCCGAGGATCGAGCGGACCCGGATGTTCTCCGACAGCCCAGGAACCCCGGGCCGTACGGCGCAGATGCCGCGGACCCAGATGTCCACCGGTACGCCCGCCTGGGCGGCCCGGTAGAGGGCGTCGATCAGGGCCTCGTCGACGATGGAGTTCATCTTGAGCCGGACGTACGCGGGGCGGCCGGCCCGGTGGTGGTCGGCCTCCTTGTCGATGCGGGCGATGAGCCCGTCGCGCAGTGACTTCGGCGCGGTCAGCAGCCGGCGGTAGGTCTCGCGCCGCGAGTACCCGGAGAGCCGGTTGAAGAGGTCGGAGAGGTCCGCGCCGACCTGCGGGTCGGCGGTGAGCAGGCCGAGGTCCTCGTAGAGCCGGGCGGTCTTGGGGTGGTAGTTGCCGGTGCCGACGTGCGAGTAGCGGCGCAGCTGGTCGCCTTCCTGGCGGACGACGAGGGACAGTTTGCAGTGGGTCTTGAGGCCGACGAGGCCGTAGACGACGTGGCAGCCGGACTCCTCCAGCTTGCGCGCCCACTTGATGTTGGCCTGTTCGTCGAAACGGGCCTTGATCTCGACGAGGACGAGGACCTGCTTGCCGGATTCCGCGGCGTCTATCAGGGCGTCCACGATGGGAGAGTCGCCGGAGGTCCGGTACAGCGTCTGCTTGATCGCGAGGACATCCGGGTCGGCGGCGGCCTGTTCCAGGAAGGCCTGCACGGAGGTGGAGAAGGAGTCGTACGGGTGGTGCAGCAGCACGTCCCGCTCGCGCAGCGCCGCGAAGATGTCGGGCGCGGACGCGGACTCCACCTCGGCGAGGTCGCGGTGGGTGCCGGCGATGAACTTGGGGTACTTGAGCTCGGGCCGGTCCAGGGAGGAGATCCCGAAGAGGGCGGTCAGGTCCAGCGGGCCGGGCAGCGGGTACACCTCGGCGGCGCTGACGTTGAGCTCCTGCACGAGGAGGTCCAGTACGCCGGGGTCGATGGACTCCTCGACCTCCAGGCGCACGGGCGGGCCGAAGCGGCGCCGCATGAGTTCCTTCTCCAGCGCCTGGAGGAGGTTCTCGGCGTCGTCCTCCTCGACTTCGAGGTCCTCGTTGCGGGTGACGCGGAACATGTGGTGCGCGAGCACCTCCATGCCGGGGAAGAGCTCCTCCAGGTGTGCGGCGATGACGTCCTCCAGCGGGACGTAGCGCTGCGGCGAGGCCTCCAGGAAACGGGAGAGGAGCGGCGGGACCTTGACGCGCGCGAAGTGGCGGTGGCCGCTGACGGGGTTGCGTACGACGACGGCCAGGTTCAGGGAGAGGCCGGAGATGTACGGGAACGGGTGCGCGGGGTCCACGGCCAGCGGGGTCAGGACCGGGAAGATCTGGTTGCGGAACAGGGTGAAGAGCCGGGCCTGCTCCTTTTCGGTGAGGTCGGGCCACCGGATGAGGTGGATGCCTTCCTCGGCGAGCTGCGGGGCGATGTCCTGCTGGTAGCAGGCGGCGTGCCGGGCCATGAGCTCGCGCGAGCGCGTCCATATCAGGTCCAGCACTTCGCGGGGCTGCAGACCGGAGGCCGAACGGGTGGCGACGCCGGTCGCGATGCGGCGCTTGAGGCCCGCGACGCGGACCATGAAGAACTCGTCCAGGTTGCTGGCGAAGATCGCGAGGAAGTTCGCCCGTTCCAGCAGCGGGGTGGCCGGGTCCTCGGCGAGCTCCAGGACGCGTTCGTTGAAGGCGAGCCAGCTGCGTTCCCGGTCGAGGAACCGGCCGGCGGGCAGCTCGTCGCTGTCCTTGCCGTCGTAGGCGTCCGGGTCGGAGTCGAGGTCGGGCGCGAGATCCGGCGCGAGACCGACGTGGGGGCGGTGCGCGGCTATGGAGCCTATGCGCGTCTTCGCCGCGGGGGACGTGTGAGACGGGTGCTGGGCGGGGACCTCGGTGGGGCCTGCGCTGGGCTGGTGGCTCATGACTCCATTCTTCCGCGCGAGGGGAAGGACAGGCGCGTCGGACGGGTCGGCCGTCAGCCGGAGTCGCGGATGCATGGTGGGAGACTGGCAAGCGCTGCTTAATGGGCGGTGAATGGCGCATGGCTTCCAGGCTCCGCCTGGCGCACGAGTACGTCGCGGCCGGGGGCCGGCGCGGCGGGGCGCACGCCGGCCGTCACGCGGTGGCAGGCGCGCGGTACGGCGCACCTGCGCGCCCCCGGCGTACGCCTGCGGCCGCCCCCGCCTGCCCCGCCCCCGCCTGCGGTACGGGTCCGGGCGTACGCCTGCGCCCGCCCCCGCCTGCGGTACGGGTCCCGGCGTGCGGGGAACCGTACCGCGTGCGCCGGCGCGGCTCAGCTCTCCGTGCGGTACATCAGGTCCACCTCGTGGGTGGTGAATCCGAGGCCCTCGTACACGGCCAGGGCCGCCGGGTTGTCCGCGTCGACGTACAGCATGGCGGTGGGCAGGCCCGCCTCGGCGAGGTGGCGCAGACCGATCGCGGTGAGCGCCTTGCCGAGGCCGCCGCCCTGGGCGCCGGGACGCACGCCGACGACGTAGACCTCGCCGAGCTGCTCGTCGGCGTGGACCTTCGTCCAGTGGAAGCCGATCAGCTCGCCGTCGCGTTCGGCGAGGAAGAAGCCCTTGGGGTCGAACCAGGGCTGGCCCATCCGGTCGTCCAGGTCGCGCTGGACCAGGGCGCCCTGTTCGGGGTGGTGGGCGAAGGCGGCCGCGTTGGCGGCGAGCCAGGCCGCGTCGTCGGCGCCGGGGACGAAGGTGCGGACGGTGACGCCGGGCGGCAGGGCGGCTTCGGGCAGCGGCGGCGCCTCGGGGCCGAGGGGGCGGCGCAGCTGGCGCAGCTCGCGGAAGAGGGTCAGGCCGAGTACCTGTGCGAGGTGGCGGGCCGCGGGCTTGCCGCCGTGCGCCCACACCCGGATCCGCTTGCCGGAGGCGGCGAGCAGGGCCGAGCCGAGGGCCCGGCCGTGGCCGCGGCCGCGCAGTGAGGGGTCCACGACGAGTTCGGCGGCGGGAGCCTCCACCGGGTCGGTGTCCTCCAGTTGCCCGTATCCGGCGAGCCGTTCCCGGTCGGTGAGGAGGAAGTGCCGAATGCCTTCGCGGCGTCCGCCGCGGAGTTGGAGCCGGCCCTGTTCGGACACGGCGGTGGTGCCGTCGCTCCGCGCCGCGTCAGCGATCAGGGCCAGTACCGCGTCGGCCTGTTCCTCCGTCAGCTCGTCGAGGATGTCAATCTGCCGTCCCGGCTCAAGGGCCGCTGCTGCGTCAGTCATGACTCCACGGTACGACCGCAACCTGCCCGTAACCGATTAGGGCCTGACACGCTACGCGCGTTGACCTTAGGCTTCGGCGGACCTCCCAAGTTGTCTCGCTGTCCACAAAGGGGAACAAATGTCAGCGACGCCACAACGGCACCGCCGCGCCCGCCGGTTGACCTTCACCGCCCTCGCCCTCACGGCGGGGGCCGGTGCGATGGTCGCCGCCGCACTTCCGGCCGGTGCCGCCAGTGGTGGCGGTGCGCCCAAGAGCCGCACCGTCGACGTGCAGATGCTGTCGTTCAACGACTTCCACGGCACGCTGGAGCCCCCGCAGGGCTCGTCCGGCACCGTGAGCGAACGGCAGGCCGACGGCACCACCAAGGCCATACCCGCAGGTGGCGTCGAGTACATGGCGTCGGCCCTGCGCGAGGCCCGCAAGGGCCACGAGTACTCGGTCACCGCCGCGGCCGGTGACATGATCGGCGCCAGCCCGATGCTTTCCGGCATGTTCCACGACGAGCCGACCATCGAGGCGCTGAACAAGCTGGGTCTGGACGTCACCAGCGTCGGCAACCACGAGTTCGACGAGGGCAAGACCGAGCTCCGCCGCATGGCGTACGGCGGTTGCCACCCCGTCGACGGCTGTTTCGAGTACGGCAAGACCTTCGGTGGATCGCAGTTCCAGTACCTCGCGGCCAATGTGACGGACGAGAAGACCAAGCGTCCGTTGATGTCGCCCACCTTCATCTGGAAGAAGGGGGACGTGAAGATCGGCTTCATCGGTGTGACCCTGGAGGGCACCCCGGACGTCGTGACCGCCGAGGGGGTCAAGGGCCTCAAGTTCGGCGACGAGGTCGAGACGATCAACAAGTACGCCGAGGAGCTGAACAAGCAGGGCGTGAAGTCGATCGTCGCGCTGATCCACGAGGGCGGTCTGCCCGCGAGCGGCGCCTACAACTACGACTGCAATGTGCCCGGTGCGGGCGCGGGCATCTCGGGTGCCATCGTCGACATCGCGAAGAACGTCGACCCGAAGGTCGACGCGCTGGTGACGGGGCACACGCACCAGGCGTACGCCTGCAACATCCCGGACCCGGCGGGCAACCCGCGGATGGTGACCTCGGCGGCCTCCTACGGCCGGCTGTTCACGGACACCACCCTCACCTACGACCGGCAGACCAAGGACATCGTCCGTACGCCGGTCAGCTCGCCCAAGCCGGTCCAGAAGGTCGTCAGCCGGGACCTGCCGAAGGCCGCGGACATGACCGAGCTGATCCAGCGCTGGAACGCGCTCGCCGCGCCCATCGCGAGCCGCCCCGAGGGCTACATCTCGGCGGACGTGCCGGGCCGTGGCTCGGAGGCGCCGGAGAAGCCGCTCGGTGACCTGATCGCCGACGCCCAGCTGGAGGCGCTCGCGCCGGCCGACAAGGGCGGTGCCCAGCTCGCGGTCATGAACCCGGGCGGCATCCGCGCGGACCTGGCCTACAAGGCCGCCGGCGGCGAGGGCGACGGCGTGGTGACGTACGGGGAGTCGTACACCGTCCAGCCGTTCACCAACATGATGAACGTGGTCGACCTGACCGGCGCCCAGCTGATCACCGCGCTCCAGCAGCAGGTGTCCGGGCCGGTCAACGGGCCCAACCCTAAGATCCTGCAGGTCTCCAAGGGCTTCACGTACACGCTGGACCTGACGAAGGCGGGCGCGGACCGCGTCGTCGTGGACTCGGTGAAGCTGAACGGTGCGGCGATCGACCCCGCCAAGACCTACCGGGTCGCGATGAACGAGTTCCTCGCGGGCGGCGGCGACGGCTTCACCGTCCTCAAGGAGCACAAGAACAAGCTGGTCGGCGCATCCGATCTGGACTGCTTCAACGCGTACCTGAACAAGTCCTCGGCGGCGGCCCCGATCGCCCCGCCGGCGGCGGACCGGATCACGGTCGTCAAGTAGCGGGCAGTACGACCAGGGGCGGTGGGCCGGGTGGCCCGCCGCCCCTGCGGCGTTACTGCGGCTTCTGCTGCGGCCTTCGCCGCGGCTTTCCGGGCCGCGGGCTTTCCGCGGTATGTCCCCGCGGCGGGCTCAGAGGCCGGCGAGGAACGTGCGTACCGCCTCGTGGAAGCCATCCGGGTCCGTGAACGGCACGAAGTGGTCCCCGTCGAGGGGCGCGTACGAGGTCCCCGGCCGCCGGGTGACCATCGCGTCGGCCGTCTCCTGCGGGAGCGTCTGGCTGTGGGTGGCGTGGACCAGCAGGGCCGGGCAGGTGCCGGCGAGCCAGCTGTCCCAGTGGTCGCCGCGGCAGGCCTCGGCGGAGTCGACCATGTCCTGCGGGTGGAACGGCAGCCGCCAGCCCTCGCCGCCGGGGAGCGGGCGCAGTGCCTGCCCGACGAACTGGGAGCCCACCGGTCCGGCCGCGGCGAGGAGCTCCTCGCGGGTGGGGGCGGTGTACCGCATGCCCCCGAGGAACCCGAAGAGCCCTCCCGCCGTGTCGGGTTCGATCTCCACCGTGGCGTCCACGTTGACGAGCGCGCCGACCCGGTCCGGGTGGGCGGCGGCCAGCTGGTAGGCGTTGATGCCTCCGAGGGAGTAGCCGAGGACGGCGACGGGCTCGTCCAGGCCGAGGTGGTCGAGGAGCGCGACGGCGTCGCGGACGTACCCGGCGCGGCCGTAGTCGGCGGCCCGGTCGGAGTCGCCGTGGCCGCGCTGGTCGGGGGCGATGACCCGCCACCCGTCGCCGAGGACGTCGGCGAGGCCGGCGAAGGCGAGGCCCTCGGACATGCCCCCGTGCAGCGCGAGCAGCGGGCGGCCGGGCCCGCCGAAGTCGAGGTAGGACAAGGCACGGCCGTCGATCGTCAGCGTGTGGCGCATGGTTCCGCTCTCCCCTGTGAGGCCTTCGGTTACGGGTATGACCCTGCCAGGATTTGGGCAAGCGCGCAATACATACGTCTTGGGCGCTTGCCCAAGCGGGGGCGCGGATACGATCCCGCCATGGGAAATCGCGAGGACCTGCTGGCCGGAGCGCGCCGCTGCCTGGAGGAGAAGGGGTACCTGCGCACCACCGTGCGGGACATCGCATCGGCCGCGCAGGTGAGCATGGCCGCCATCGGCTACCACTTCGGATCGCGTGAGGCCCTGCTCAACCAGGCGCTGTCCGCGGCCATGGACGAATGGGCGGCGTCGGCGGGCCGGCTCGCCGGACGGGGGGACACCGCCGCGGAGCGCTACGCCGACATGTGGGACCGCAAGATCGCGGACTTCGGCGAGATGCGCTGGCTGTGGACGGCCTCCGTCGAGGCCTTCGTGCACGCGCAGTCCTCGCCCGCGCTGCTCGCGGTCCTCGCCGACGACCAGCGCCGGTCCCGCCGGATGGTCGCCGCCCAGTGGCGGGGCGTGCCGCAGGAGGAGGTCGCGGAGGAAGACGTACGGGGCCTCGGGTCGGTACACCTCGCGCTGCTGACCGGGGTGATGGTCCAGTGCCTCACCGACCCCGAGCAGGCGCCGAACGGCCGCGAGCTCGCCCAAGGCCTGCGCGCCATGGCCGAGTTGCTCGAAAAATGACCCGTACCGACGGGTAGTAAAGGCCGCTGCCGCACGCCATACTCCGGTCCGACCACTGGACCGGAAAAAGGGGCGGGCATGGCACTGGATCGGCGTGGATTCCTCACCGGGGCGCTGGCGGCGGGCGCGGGCGCCGCGATGACACTGGGCGCCGCGGCCCCGGCATCGGCCCGCACGGCCCCCGCAGCGCGCGCCGCGCTCGGCACCCAGGACTGGATGGCCGGCCTCGCCGACTCCACCCCGCTGCAACGGATGACGATCCCCGGCACCCACGACTCGGGCGCCACCAAGGGCGGTCTCTACGTCGCCTGCCAGAACACCTCGATCGCCCAGCAGCTCGACTCCGGCATCCGGTTCCTCGACGTCCGCTGCCGCGTCACGGGCGGCTCCTTCGCCATCCACCACGCGGCGTTCTTCCAGGACCTGATGTTCGGCGACGTCCTCGTGGCCTGCTGGAACTTCCTCGCCGCGCACCCTTCCGAGACCGTCCTGATGCGGGTCAAGCAGGAGTACTCCGGGGAGAGCGACGCGACGTTCCGGGCCGTCTTCGACGACTACCTCGACAACCGCGGCTGGCGGCCGCTGTTCCGGATAGCCGACGCCCTGCCGGGCTCGCTCGGCCAGGCGCGCGGGAAGGTGGTGCTGCTCGCCGACAACGGCGGACTGCCGGGCCTGCGGTACGGCGACGGCAACGTCTTCGACATCCAGGACGACTACAACGCCGAGCCGTTCGCCAAACGCGGCAAGATCGAGGACCAGTTCCGCCGGGCCGCCGGGCAGCCCGGCAAGCTGTTCGTGAACTACACCAGCACCGCCGCGTACATGCCGCCGCGCTGGAACTCCGACCGGCTCAACCCGCAGGTCCAGGGCTTCGTCGACGGCGCGGAGCTGGCCGGCCGGACCGGGCTCGGCATCGTCCCCATGGACTTCCCGAACACCCGCTCCGGCCTGGTCGCCTCACTGATCCGGCACAACTGACGGCGGCGGCGGGGTCTGCGCAGCCGGTCCCGGCGGCGCGGGCGGCGGCGTCGGAGCGCCCGGGATGCGGAGCACCGCCTCCGTGCCCGGGCCGCCGTCCGCCGGGGCCCGCAGTTCGGCGCTGCCGCCCGCCCGGTCCGCCGTACGGGCCACTATCGACAGGCCCAGCCCGCTGCCGGGCAGGGCGCGGGCCGAGGGGGAGCGCCAGAACCGCTCGAAGACGTGCGGGAGGTCGCCGGCGGGGACTCCGGGCCCGTGGTCCCGTACGGTCAGCTCCCCGTCCCGCAGGGCCACTTCCACCGCGCCGCCCGGCGGACTGAACTTCACCGCGTTGTCCAGCAGGTTGACCACCGCCCGCTCCAGCGCGGCCGCCTCGCCCCGTACGTACCAGGGCCGCAGGTCCGAGCCGAAGACCAGCTCGGGACCGCGCAGGCGCGCCCGGGACAGCGCGGTCTCCGCGATGTCGTGCAGGGCCACCACCTCCAGGCGCACGTGCGCCGCGGCATCCGGCCGGGACAGCTCCTGGAGGTCCCCGATCAGCGCCGCCAGTTCCGTCATCTGCGCCTTGACCGAGGCCAGCAGCTCCCTGCGGTCCTGCGGCGGGATGGCCCGGCCGGTCTCCTCGCTGCGCGCCAGCAGTTCGATGTTGGTCCGCAGCGAGGTCAGCGGCGTGCGCAGCTCGTGGCCGGCGTCCGCGATGAGCTGGGCCTGCCGGTCGCGGGAGGAGGCCAGGGCCGCCGTCATCGAGTTGAACGACCGCGACAGGCGGGCGATCTCGTCGTCGCCCTCGTCGGGGATCCGTACGGTGAGGTCCTCGGTGCGCGCGATGTGCTCCACGGCGCCGGTGAGTTCGTCCACGGGCCGCAGCCCCGTCCGCGCCACCCACAGCCCCGCCACACCCGCGCCGACGACACCGACGCCCGAGACGAACAGCAGCACCCAGGCCAAGGTGGACAGCGGCCTGTCGACGTCGGCGAGCGGCTTGGCGACCGAGATGGCGACGGTGCCGCCGACCGGCCCGCTGACGGTCACCGGCTGGGTGTAGACGCGTACTGGCGTGCCCTCGGTGGTACGGCCGTCGTACAGCACGGGCCCGCGCCGGCCCTGGGCGACCTGGAGGTCGTACGAGGTGACCGGGAGGGTGTTCTTGCCGTCCACCCAGCACCGCCCGCCCGCGGGCAGCACGATCTGCACCTGGGCGCTCAGGTTGTTGACGATGGCGCCGGGCACCTTCTCGCGGCAGCCGACCTCCGACAGCGTCTGGTTGGCCTGCGCGCTGGCGTTGGTGGAGCGCAGCGAGCTGTCGAGCTGGTCCCGCAGCTGCGTACGGACCATGAACCAGCTGACGACGGCGACGGCCGCCACGGCCACCGCCACCGCCACGGTCACCAGCAGCGCCAGCCGGGAGCGCAGAGGCAGGGCGCGGAACCGGTTGACCGGGCTCATTCGGGTCCGCTCTCACCGGCGCGCAGGACGTACCCCACCCCGCGCACCGTGTGCACGAGGCGGGGTTCGCCGCCCGCCTCGGTCTTGCGGCGCAGGTACATGACGTACACGTCGAGGGAGTTGGAGCTGGGCTCGAAGTCGAAGCCCCAGACCGTTTTCAGGATCTGCTCGCGGGTCAGGACCTGGCGGGGGTGGGAGAGGAACATCTCCAGCAGCGTGAACTCCGTACGGGTCAGCTCCACGGGCCGCCCGGCACGGGTGACCTCGCGGGTGGTGAGGTCCATGCGCAGGTCGCCGAAGGCGAGGCCGTGCTCGGGCTGTGCGCCGCCGGCCGCGGGTGCGGCGTAGCCGCTGCGGCGCAGCAGGGCGCGGACCCGGGCGAAGAGCTCGTCCAGCTCGAAGGGCTTGACGAGGTAGTCGTCGGCCCCGGCGTCCAGCCCCGTGACGCGGTCGCCGACGGTGTCGCGGGCCGTCAGCATCAGGATCGGGGTGGTGCTGCCCGAGGCGCGCAGCCGGCGGGCGGCGGTCAGACCGTCCATGCGGGGCATCTGGATGTCGAGGACGATCAGGTCGGGGGCGTACGAGGCCGCCTTGTCGAGGGCGTCGAGCCCGTCGACGGCGGTCTGCGCCGCGTACCCCTCGAAGGCGAGGCTGCGGCGCAGGGCCTCACGGACGGCCGGCTCGTCGTCGACGACGAGGACGCGCTGGGGGTCGCCTTCGGCGCTCCCGGCAGTCGTTGCAGCCATGGTCGGGTCCCCCAGGGTGGTGGTCGGTCGGTGATCGGCGGCTCCCCCAGGCTAGGTCAGTAGGAGTTGAGGCCGCTGTCGTCGCTGCCGCCGTTGTCGGTGCCGTTGTCGGAGCCGGTGCCGGTGCCGGTGCCGCCTTGGCGGAGGGAGGACAGGTCGCCCTTGACCGTGTTGACCGGGATGGCGAAGCCGAGGCCGACGCTGCCGGCGCCGGAGCTGTCCGCGGAGGGCGAGTAGATCGCCGAGGGCATTCCGACGATCTCGCCGTTCATGTTGACGAGGGCGCCGCCGGAGTTGCCCGGGTTGAGGGAGGCGTCGGTCTGGATCGCCTTGTACGAGGTGTTGTCCTTGCCGGTGTCGCCGTTGAACTGCCGGCCGTCGAAGGAGAACGGCCAGCCGTCGCCGCCCTGGCGGCGCTGCGGGGCCTGCCCCTCGGACTTCGGGACGCTCACGTCCCGGTTCAGCGCCGAGACGATGCCGCTGGTGACGGTGCCGGTGAGGCGGTCGGGGGAGCCGATGGCGACGACCTGGTCGCCGACGCGGAGGTTGTCGGAGTTGCCGAGGCGGGCCGGCTTGAGGCCGGAGGCACCCTGGAGCTTGATGAGCGCCAGGTCCTTGGCGGGGTCGGTGCCGAGGGTCTTGGCGGCGTACTTCTTGCCGTCGCTCATCGTCACCTGGATCTCGGAGGCGCCGGCCACGACGTGGTTGTTCGTGACGATCTCGCCGTCGGCGGTCAGCACGATGCCGGAGCCGGTGCCCTGGCCGGAGCCGGTGCGGGTGTCGATGCGGACGACGGAGGGGCTGACCTGTTCGGCTACGCCGGCGACGGTGCCGGTGCTGGACTGCGAGACGTTGGTGCCGGTGAAGGCGCCGGGGCCGGTGCCGTGCTGGGCGAGCAGGCCCTCCACGGCGGCGGCGGTCCCGCCGCCGACGAGGGCGGCGGCCAGCGCGACGGCGGCCAGCAGGGCGACGGGGCGGCGGGGGCGGGGTGCGGCGGCCGCCGGCGGGTACGCGGGGGGCGGCGGGTACTCCTGCGGGTAGTCGCCTTCGCGGCGGAAGCTGTCGGTCATGTCTCAGACTGTGTCCCCGGATGATGAGAGCATTCTGAGCCCAGCCTGAGAAGCCCGACAGAACCGCGTATGCCCGATATAAGGTCCCGCCCCGCCCGGGGGCCTGGGGGGCGTTCGTGTGCGGCGCCGTTGCGGGGGCCGGCCCCCGAGCCCCCGCGCCTCGGTCGCCGGCGGGCTGGGTGGGTGCGCCTCGATCGCCGGCGGGGCTGGGTGGATGGGGCAGGGGCCCTGGGAGCGTTCGGGTGCGGCGCCGTTGCGGGGGCCGGCCCCCGAGCCCCCGCGCCTCGGTCGCCGGCGGGGCTGGGTGGGTGCGCCTCGATCGCCGCGGGGCTGGATGGGGCGGGCCGGGGCCCCGGCTGGGAGCCCGGGGGCTCGTGGGGGTCCGGGGCGGAGCTCCGGGGAACGGGGGAAGGGCGGGTAGGGGACAGCCCCGCAGGGCCACCCCGCACCGGCCCGCACCTCAGCGGGCACCGGCCCGGGCAGCGGCGGACGGTATTCCGGCGGCGCGGCGCGGCGCGCCGAGGATCCCCACCGGCCCGCAGGGTGCCAGGGGGCGCCGCCCGGGGATCCGGCGGACGGAGTCCGGCGCAGCGAGCCGAAGCCCGCAAGGCGCGCCAGGGCCGAGGGGCGCGAGGGCCGCGTTGAAAAGGAGCTAGCGGCAGCCGCAGGAGCGGCGGATGACCAGGGCCGAAGGGAACTGCTTCAGCCGCTCGCGCCGGGAGCCCGCCACCCGCAGCGCGTCGTCCAGGACGAGATCCACCGCCGCGCGGGCCATCGCCGGCCGGTCCGAGGCGATCGTCGTCAGCGGCGGGTCCGTCAGCGCCGCTTCCTTGACGTCGTCGAAGCCGGCCACCGCCAGTTCCCCCGGCACGTCGATCCGCAGCTCCCGCGCCGCCCGCAGCACACCGATCGCCTGGTCGTCCGTCGCGCAGAAGATCGCCGGGGGCCGGTCCGGCCCCGACAGGACCTCCAGGGCCACCTTGTACGCGTCGTAGCGGTTGTACGGGGCCTCGAACAGCCGGCCCTCCACCGACCGCCCGGCCTCCAGCATCGCCCGGCGCCAGCCCTCGACGTGGTCCGCGACCGGGTCGCCCACCGACGGGGTGTTCTCGACGCCGCCGATGCAGGCCACGTAGGGGTGCCCGTGTTCCAGCAGGTGCCGCGTCGCGAGCTGCGCGCCGCCGATGTCGTCGGTGATGACCGCGACGTCGTCGATCGCCTCGGGCCGCTCGTGCAGCAGCACGATCCGCGCGTCCCACGCCTCGATCTCCGACGCCGCGCGCTCGCTCATGCCCTGGCTGACCAGGATCAGGCCCGACACCCGCATCCCGAGGAAGGCCCGCAGGTAGTGGACCTCGCGCTCGTCGCGGTAGTCGGAGTTGCCGACCAGCACCATCTTCCCGCGCTCGGCGGCGGCCTGTTCGACCGCGTGGGCCATCTCCGCGAAGAACGGCTGCCGCGCGTCCGGCACGATCATGCCTATGAGGTCGGTGCGCCGCGAGGCCATCGCCTGGGCCACCCGGTCTGGCCGGTAGCCCAGGTCCTTGATGGCGGCGAGTACACGCTCGCGCGTGGCCGGGGCAACCGGCCGGGGTCCGTTATTGATGACGTAGCTCACGACGGCGGTAGAGGTACCCGCAAGTCGCGCCACGTCATCCCGCGTCACCTTGGCCACGCGCGGCAGTCTACGCGGGGTGACCTACCTCTGGGCAGGGCGTCCTGCCGACTGGACCGTTACCGGTGCTTCCTCCATACGGGGGAGGGCCGAGGCCGCCTGGGCCGCCGCCTCCGCGGCCGCCCGTTCCACCTTCTCCGGCGTGACGAAGCGGTAGCCGACGTTGCGCACCGTACCGATCAGCGACTCGTGCTCGGGGCCGAGCTTGGCGCGCAGCCGCCGTACGTGGACGTCCACCGTGCGGGTGCCCCCGAAGTAGTCGTAGCCCCACACCTCCTGGAGGAGCTGGGCGCGCGTGAAGACCCGGCCCGGGTGCTGGGCGAGGTACTTGAGCAGCTCGAACTCCTTGAAGGTGAGGTCCAGGACCCGGCCCTTGAGCTTCGCGGAGTACGTCGCCTCGTCGACCGACAGGTCACCGTTGCGGATCTCCATCGGGGAGTCGTCCGACCCCAGCTGCTGACGGCCGGTGGCCAGCCGCAGCCGCGCCTCGACCTCGGCCGGTCCGGCGGTGTCGAGGAGGACGTCGTCGATGCCCCAGTCGGCGGTCACGGCCGCGAGGCCGCCCTCGGTGACGACGAGGACCAGCGGGCAGCCGGGCCCGGTGGAGCGCAGCAGCTGGCACAGCGAGCGCACCTGCGGGAGGTCGCGGCGGCCGTCGATGAGGATCACGTCGGCGCCGGGCGTGTCCACGAGGGCCGGGCCCTCCGCGGGGGCGACCCGGACGTTGTGCAGCAGCAGGCCGAGGGCGGGCAGCACCTCGGTGGACGGCTGCAGGGCGTTGGTGAGGAGCAGGAGCGAGCTCATGCCCGACCACCTGCCCGGGTCGGGTGGTCGTGCACGTCGTGCTCGTGCACGGTTCGCTGGTCCATCACTCGGTTCCTCCTCGGTCCCGTCGAGGACTTTCGCGGCACTGCTTCGTACGACTTCGTGCGGCGCCTGCCCGGTCCCCGCGCCCTGAGGCCCGGACGGCACCTGTTCTCGGTCCGTTCAACGTGCTGAAAGCACAAAAGGACCCGGGGGCAACATTGCCCGGATCCTCTGCACCGCCAGGATAGCCCACCGGCCCTTTCGGGGCCGAGGTTCCATCTGATCCCTCTTCTGTGGTTCCCGCCACGCCGGGCATCCGGCGGGAGGCGTCATCATGGAGGCCGACGGCAGAGAGCCGACGGTAGAGCCGACGAGGGGAGCAGCAGTGGCAACCGGGACCATCCGCTACTGGGCGGCGGCCAAGGCCGCGGCCGAGACGGCGGAGGAGCCGTACTCGGCGCGCACGCTGGCCGAGGCACTGGACGCCGTGCGGGAACGCCACCCGGGTGAACTGACCCGGGTCCTGCTGCGCTGCTCCTTCCTCGTGAACGACGAGCCTGTGGGCAAGCGCCCGCACGATGCCGTCCTGTTGACGGAAGGGGGCACCGTCGAGGTGCTCCCGCCGTTCGCGGGCGGGTGAGCGGGAGCCGATGAGCAACTCCGACGAACGACAGCCGCAGCCGCAGGAGCCGCACGAGCCGCACCGGCAGCCCCGCGGGCGGCACGGGCGGCCCGCGCAGGACGGGCAGCACGGGCAATACGGGCACGAGCAGGACCCGTACGGCACCCAGACCTGGCAGTCCGACACATGGGAGACCGGCTACCAGCCGGTGCAGCAGGCCCCGCAGCCGCCCGTCCCGCCGCTGGGCGGGGTGCCGGGCCGGCAGCAGCCGCCCGTGGCGCCCGAGGGGTGGTTCCGCGAGGAGGCCCCGGCGGGGCCGGGTCAGGTGCCCGCGTCCGAGTGGGCCGCCGAGACCGCGTACCTGCCGCCGTACCGGGAGCAGGCCCCCGCGCAGCCGCAGCCGCAGCCACACCAGCCCCCGCCGCAGCAGCCCGTGGCGCCCGATGGGTGGTTCCGCGAGGAGGCACCGGCGGGGCCGGGTCGGGCGGCCGCGTCCGAGTGGGCGGCCGAGACGGCGTACCTGCCGCCCGTGCGGGACGACGCCGGCCCGCAGGGCTGGTACCGCGAGGAGGCCCAGGCCGCCGCCCCGGGTGGGAACTGGGCCGGGTCCACGGCCTACCTCCCGCCCCAGGCGGCCGCTCCCCAGGCCCCGGACGCCGCCGCCACCGCGTACTTGCCGCCGGTTCGCAACGACGACGCCGCCGCCACCGCGTACTTGCCGCCGGTTCGCAACGACGACGCCGCCGCCACCGCGTACTTGCCGCCGGTTCGCAACGACGACGCCGCCGCCACCGCGTACCTGCCACCGGTCACCGATGCGACGCGTCCACCGGCCGCGGCCCCGCAGACCGCGCCCGGTGCGCCCGCCGTGCCCGGGGAGGAGCCCGAGTATTCGCCGCCCACCCTGGCGGGGAACACGCTGCGCGCCGTCGACCCCGCCCAGGCCCGCGCCGAGGGCCGGTCGCCGATCATCGACCCCGGCCCGCAGTCGGCCGTGCTGACCGCTGCCCTCGGGCTGCTGCTGGCCGGCGCCGCCGCGCTCGGCGACCTCGCGCTGCTCGTTCCGCTGATCGCCCTCCAGGGGCTCACCGCCGCCGGCTGGTTCCGCCTCAACGGCATGTGGCCCGCCCGCCAGGGCATCGTGCTCGCCTTCGCCGGAGCCGTCGTCGCCGACGCGGCGGTGCTCGCGGTGGACGACGTGTACGGCCCCGGCGCGATCATCGGCACCCTCGGCGCCTGGGTGCTGCTGACGCTGGTCCTCCAGCTGCGCAGCCACGCCGAGCCCGACGAGCGGATGTACGGGCTGATGGCCTCGGTGGCCTCCGCCGCACTCGCCATCGTCTGCGCCGGGTACCTGGCCGCCGGCTCCCAGGCCGTCAGCGTCGGCGCCGCCGCCGTGGCGGTCGCCGTCTTCGCCCGCGCGCTGCCGCTCCCGGCACCCGCCTCCGTCGCCGTCTCGCTGGCCGCGGCGGCCGGCGCGGGCATCGCGGTCGGCACGCTGAACGGCCTCGGGGCGGGCGGGGCGCTGGTCGGACTGGCCGCCGGTGTGTGCGCGCTGGTCGGGCTGCGGGTGGCCGCGTACGACTACCCGTCGAAGTTCGTCCACATGACGGCCGGTGTCGCGCTGCCGCTCGCGGCCGCCGCCCCCGCCGTCTACCTGATGGGCCGGGTGGTCGGCTGACCGCCGTGCTGACGGCGGCCACATGGCCGGACATGGTCAACTAGAGCGCACGTACCGATCAGTAGGGGGAGGGGAACGTGCGTTTTCTACGCGCCGTCGTCATCATCGCAGTGATCCTGGGCGGGCTCTTCGTGGGCGCCGACCGCTGGGCGGTCGGCTACGCCGAGAACCGGCTCGCCGACCGCATACAGGCCCGGCAGGGGCTCGCGGGCAGCGCGGAGGTGGACATCCACGGGTTCCCGTTCCTGACCCAGGCGCTCAGCCACGACCTCGACCAGGTCGACGTCACCCTCAAGGGCGTCGAGGCCACCGCCGACGGCCGCAAGACCCGCCTCACCAGGCTCGACGCGGCCTTCCATGGGGTGAAGCTGAACGGCGACTACAGCGGCGGCACGGCCCGGCGCGCCGAGGGCACCGCCTTCGTCTCGTACGCGGACCTCACCGAGGCCTCGCAGACGGGAGTCACCGTCGCCTACGGCGGGACGCCGGGGAAGGTGAAGGTCACCGCCCGGCTGGAGTTCCTCGGGCAGAGCCTGACGCGCAGCGTCGTGTCGACCATCGCCCTCGCGGACGCCCCGTCCGGGAAGGGCAAGATCGTCCGGGTGCACGCCGACGAGGTGCCGGGCGAGGGGATCCCCGGCATCGAGCGCGTCGTCCGCAAGAAGACCGACTTCGACCGCAGCATCGACGGCGGGCTGCCGTCCGGCCTCCAGCTCTCGACGTTGACCTCGGACGAGCAGGGAGTGCACCTCTCGCTGTCGGGTACGGACGTGGTGCTGGCCGGCCAGTAGGACGGCCCGGACCGCGCGGAGGTGACGCCGGTGGACCGCGGGGCGACCCGCACGGGCGAGGTCTTGGCCGGATCGTGAGACGGATGGTCCGATCCGCAGGAGAGCGGGCCGCCGCGACGAGCCCCGGAGGCCGGAAAGCGGCCTCCGGGGCTCTTCTTATCCCGCCATTCGGACGATCCTGTCTCGGAATATGACACACCGGTGACAGGGCGGCCGATTCGTCCCTACGATCCCTACCTATGAAGCATCAGCAGGCGGACCTCACGAAGCGGCGGGCAGTAGACCTGTGTCGCGTCGCCGCCATGCTCTGTCGCTCCATCTAGCGGTGTGAGCCCTTCCGCTCCACCGGCCGTCGACGGCCTTCCCCGCGTGACCGAATCCGCGACCCGCCCGGCTGCCCCCTGACGCCTCCCCGCGCAGGGCTCGACCGGCCGGTCGCCCGGAGCGCCGCGCACGAGCACCACCCCGCAGCAGCACCCGCACCGTCCCGCCGCACACTGCCCCGGAGGAGATCACCATGAGCCGCAGCGACGTCCTCGTAGACGCCGACTGGGTCGAGGCCCACCTGAACGACGCCAACGTCGTCATCGTCGAGGTGGACGAGGACACGTCCGCCTACGACAAGAACCACATCACCAACGCCGTCCGGATCGACTGGAAGAGCGACCTCCAGGACCCGGTCCGCCGTGACTTCGTGGACCAGGAGGGCTTCGAGAAGCTGCTGTCCGCCAAGGGCATCTCCAACGACGACACCGTCGTCCTCTACGGCGGCAACAACAACTGGTTCGCGTCCTACGCCTACTGGTACTTCAAGCTCTACGGCCACCAGGACGTCCGCCTGCTCGACGGCGGCCGCAAGAAGTGGGAGCTCGACTCCCGCGACCTGGTCGACGGCAAGGACGTCCCGAACCGCCCGGCCACCCAGTACAAGGCCAAGCCGCAGGACGCCACGATCCGCGCCTTCCGCGACGACGTCGTCGCCGCGATCGGCAACCAGAACCTGGTCG
Organism: Streptomyces sp. NPDC051578; assembly: GCF_044454045.1. Classification (NCBI taxonomy): domain Bacteria; kingdom Bacillati; phylum Actinomycetota; class Actinomycetes; order Kitasatosporales; family Streptomycetaceae; genus Streptomyces; species Streptomyces sp. NPDC051578. The sequence continues at coordinate 2,363,822 of NZ_JBITDH010000001.1, read as the reverse complement.
ACGTCCGCTCGCCCGACGAGTTCTCCGGCAAGCTGCTCGCCCCGGCGCACCTCCCGCAGGAGCAGTCGCAGCGCCCCGGCCACGTGCCGAGCGCCCGCAACATCCCGTGGTCGAAGAACGCCAACGACGACGGCACCTTCAAGTCCGACGAAGAGCTGACCGCCCTGTACGAGGCCGAGCAGGTGGACCTGTCCAAGGACACCATCGCCTACTGCCGCATCGGCGAGCGCTCCGCGCTCACGTGGTTCGTGCTGCACGAGCTCCTGGGCCAGGAGAACGTCAAGAACTACGACGGCTCCTGGACCGAGTACGGCTCCCTGGTCGGCGTGCCGATCGAGCTCGGTCCGAACAAGTAACCAGCAGCACAAGCCCTCTCCAGGACAGGACAGAGAAACATGTGTGGAGCACAGATCGGCGGGCCCGACCTCGCCACGCTCAAGCCCGGTGAGACCGCCATCCAGGGCCAGGTGACCAAGGACGGCGAGCCCGTCAGCGGTTACGTGCGGCTGCTGGATTCGACCGGCGAGTTCACCGCCGAGGTCCCGACCTCGGCCACCGGCCAGTTCCGCTTCTACGCCGCCACCGGCTCCTGGACGCTGCGGGCGCTCGTCCCGGGTGCCCAGGCGGACCGTGCCGTCGTCGTCGCCGAGGCCGGCGGAGTGACGGACGTGGCGATCGCGGTCTGACCGCTGCTCCACGTACGACCGGCCGAAGGGCCGTACCCCAGGGGGTTGGACGCCACTGGAACGGGGTGCGGCCCTTCGTGCCGTTCCGGATCCGCCCTACCCTGGAGGTATGTACGCCAGGAGGCGCCGCGTCTACTTCCTGATGATGGGCGGTTGCCTGTTCCTCTTCGTCTCCGCCTGGGCCTTCGTGCGCCTGTGGTCGGTGGAGGCCGCCGTCGCGCTGTGCGTCGTCGCCATGGTCATCCCCCCGGTCGCCGCGATGATCGCGAACCGGCGCGGTCCGGAGGACCGCTGGTGGGACGACCCGTCGGGCGACCCCAAGTCCGACGAATGGTGGGACGAACTGGACGGAAAGCGGCGCCGGTACGACGGAAACGGCGACCCGAATCCACCGCAATAAAAATGTAATAAGAACGAGTACAACGGCCTCCTCCCACAGCGGGTCTTGGGTGTGCGCGGGCGAACGTACCTGCGCCGCCAGCCCCGTGGAGGGACCTCCTTGCAAGCAGAACAAAGCGTTCCCGAGCCGTCCGAAGACGCGGGGAATGCGACGGAGTCGGACACTCCCGAATTTCCCCCGAAAAGTTCCGGAACACCGGACACCGCCGTCGCGGTCGCGGGCACGCCGCCGCGCCGCCGGGGCAGCACGTCGCTCCTGATCGCCGCCGGCCTCGTCCTCGGCGCCGTCGTCGGCACGGCCACGGGTTACGTGGTCCAGTACGACCGCGAGCCCACCCCGCTCCCGCCCCTCGCACAGCAGTCGATCGACACCCCCGCTCCTCTCGCCCCGAACGCCGCGACCACCCGGCGCTCGATCGACGCGAACCGCTGGACCACGGCGGAGGAGGACATCGACAAGATGCTCGTCGACGCCCCCTCCGGCGCCGACGTCGCCTTCTCGGGGGCGCAGAGCGCGGACGAGTACGCGGCCGGCTACTACGACAAGCCGTCCGAAGGCATCGGCAGTCTCCTGCGGGACCGGGTGCGGCGCAACGCCTCCAGCCAGTGGAAGGACGGCCGGGGAACGTACGTGGAGATCCGGCTGAGCCAGTACCGGGACCGCATGGGCGCGGCGAACTTCCAGCGCTCCATGGACTACATGGCATGGGCCGACCACGCGGGCAACGGTGGCAAGGACCTGCCGGGCGTCCCGAAGGACTTCGGGCACATGTGGATCTACTCCAAGTCGGGGCAGGCCCGTGTCGTCGCCCGGCGCGGGGACATCGTGATGGACATCATCTACACGAACGCCGACGGCAAGGTGGACGAGGGCGCCCTCCTGGACCTGGCCAAGCGGCAGTGGGAGCGACTGTGAACGAGGAACAGGGCGCTGCCCCGGCCGCCCCCGACGCCGACGTGGCGCCCGCGCCGTCCGCCCGGCGCCTGGGCCGCCGCAAGACCGTGTCGCTCGTCGCGGGCGGGCTGGCCGTCGCCGTCCTCGCGGGCGGCGGCTTCTGGGCCTCCGTCCGGATGGACGAGGCCGACCGGACCGCACCGACCCGCTACTGGCTGCCGAACCCGCACCCCTCGCGCTCGGCGCCGCCGGTTCCCGAGGTGCCCCCGAACGAGCTGACGGCCAAGCTGCTGCCGGTCGACTCGTTCCACCTCCGTCTCGGACCGGACGTCGACCCCGCGGAGGGCAACGACTTCTACGTCTCCGGCGACCGCGCGCTCCAGACGTTGAAGGACTCCTGGACGGGCCTGTCCGCCGAGCAGCGCACCGAGCGGGACAAGGCGCTCGCCGACCTGAGGCTCAAGGGCGTGGCGGGCCGCAGCTACCAGCGGATCCAGGAGGAGGACATCTTCGAGGTGCAGCTGACCCAGGCCGACCCCAAGGCCGTGGCCGCCTTCGCCGAGACCTCCAAGAAGTTCCTGAAGGTGATCTCCGACGACCGGGCGGCCCCGAAGGTCGAAGGGTTCCCCGGCGCCGCCTGCGGGCTGCGCCGTGAGGGCTTCACGGAGCACAAGGAGGCCGAGAAGGTCGACACCATCCAGTGCGTCGCCGGCGAAGGGGACGTGTTCGTGACCTTCCGGATGTACGGGGCCGGCCAGCTGCGCGTGGCCGGCGCCGTCGAAGTCTTCCAAAAGCAGCTGAACCACCTGAAGTCCCCCGGGGAGTCCGTGTGAGCGAGCAGAAGACCACCGGGGCCCCGGCTCCCGGGGAGAGCGCGGCTGGGGACCCCGTGGAGGCCCCCGCTCCGGGGGCGGAAACCCCGGCTGAGGACCCCGTCGAGGCCCCCGCCCCTGCGGAAGCCGCACAGCCCCCGCACAGGGAGCGCCGCACGCTGCGCGCCGCCCTGCGCTGGGGCGCCGCAGTCCTCGCCTTCGCCGTCGCCGGCACGGGGACCGCGTACGGGTTGACCAGCCTCGAACGCACCGACGTACCGGGGCTCTCCACCCTCGGTGACGGCCGGTGGGAGTACCCGGTGCTGGCCAAGCCCACCCTCTCGGCCGGAGCCCCCCTGCCGGCGGGACGGGACAACACGGACGGCCGGCACTACGCCCCGCTGCGCAGCCTTCTGCTGCCCGCCCCGGCGGGCTCCCGGCCCGACCCCACGGTGAAGGCGGACAAGGCCGGGGTCGTGTCCGTCGACGCCTTCCTGGAGGAGTACACCCCGCGGGACCGGGAGAAGCTGCGGCCCGTCCTGGAGTACGAGGGCCTGATCCAGATCCTCGTCCGCGCCTGGACGATGCCGGACGGCACGCGCTCACGCGTCTACCTGCTGCGCTTCGCGTCCTCCGCGGCCGTCGGCACCTTCACCGGGTGCACCGTCAACACCTCCCTGAACGCAGCCGAGACCGTCATACCGGACCCGGAGTGGGGCAAGGGCGAAATCGACGACGAGACGGTCATCCCGCACAACGTCAACGTCAGCGCGTACGAGGAGGGCAAGCCGTACGCCGAGGAGCAGACCCGGCTGGGCTGCCTCCAGGCCGGTGACGTCCAGGGCGTGATCGTCCAGTCCCGCAAGGGCGGTGCGGCCGTCGTTCCCTTCCACCAGGCGCTGGTCCTGCAGAGCCAGCTGCTCGGCTGAGGGCGGGTACGGCCTACCTCACAGAGTGCGCCGGTCTCCGGGCCAGTAGGCTGGGGGACCGGCCCGTACACCGCACCGAATCCTCCGAGGAGCACCCCGTGCTTGAGGCAGTCTTCACTTCCCTGCTGATCCTGGTCTGCGTCGGCGTCCTCGCCTTCACCGGCCTGGCCGTGAAGAAGCTGTACCAGGGTCAGCGCTGAGCGTCCGCCGCGCCGACCGCCCCGGAACCCCTCACACAGATCGTCTGAGCAGACCATGATCCAGATCCCGTCCGACCTGAACCCGGGCCTCGTGCCCCTCGCCTTCCTCCTCGGTACCTGGGAGGGCGCGGGCGTCTTCGACTTCCCCGGCGAGGAGAAGTGCAACTTCGGCCAGGAAGTCGTCTTCGGCCACGACGGCCGGGACTTCCTGGAGTACACCTCCCGCAGCTGGGTCCTCGACGCCGACGGCAACAAGGTGCGGCCGCTGGAGTCCGAGTCCGGCTACTGGCGCATCGACAAGGACCGCAAGGTCGAGATCGTCATGGTCCGCGACCAGGGCGTCGTCGAGGTCTGGTACGGCGAGCTCGCCGACCAGAAGCCGCAGATCGACCTGGTGACGGACGCCGTCGCGCGCACGGGTGCCTCCGGCCCCTACAGCGGCGGCAAGCGGCTCTACGGCTACGTCAAGAGCGACCTGATGTGGGTGGGCGAGAAGGCCACCCCGGAGGTCGAGCTGCGCCCGTACATGTCGGCCCAGCTCAAGAAGGTCGTCACGCCCGAGGAGGTCGCCGAGATGGCGCGCAACCTCCCGGACATGCCGGACGACGGCATCGCGTTCTTCCGCTGAGCCGAAGGCCCGGCCCGAGGCCGCAGCACGGGCGAGAAGGGGACCGCGGGACCGCCCGCAGGTCCCCTTCGCGCGCTTACACTGGCCGGGTGGTGAGCACCGAGAGCACCGAAGGCACCGACTGGAAGACCGACCTGCGGCGGCGCGGCTACCGGCTGACACCGCAGCGCCAGCTCGTGCTGGAGGCGGTCGACGTCCTGGAGCACGCCACCCCGGACGAGATCCTCGTCCAGGTGCGCAAGACGGCCTCCGGGGTCAACATCTCCACCGTCTACCGGACGCTGGAGCTGCTCGAAGAGCTGGGTCTGGTCTCGCACGCCCACCTCGGGCACGGAGCCCCCACCTACCACCTCGCGGACCGGCACCACCACATCCACCTGGTCTGCCGCGACTGCGCCGAGGTGATCGAGGCCGATGTGGACGTCGCCTCCGAGTTCACCGAGAAGCTCCGTACCACCTTCGGTTTCGAGACCGACATGAAGCACTTCGCGATCTTCGGGCTGTGCGCCGGCTGCGCCGCCGAGCACCGCTCCGGCTCTGCCTGAGGCTCCGCCCGGGGCCCTGCCCGAGGGGCCGTACGCTTGGAGCCATGACCAGCAGCCCCTTGCTCCATCTCCCCGGCGCCGTACCGGCCGAAGGCCGCGACGAGGGCGTCGCCGCCCACTACGGAGAGCTGTACGGCGAACAGCGCGCCCTCGCGGACGGCCGGGGCTTCGTAGACCTCTCCCACCGCGGAGTCATCACCGTCACCGGACCGGACCGGCTGAGCTGGCTGCACCTGCTGCTCACCCAGCACGTCACCGACCTGCCGCCGGGGCAGGCCACCGAGGCGCTGATCCTCTCCGCGAACGGGCACATCGAGCACGCTCTGTACCTGGTGGACGACGGCGAGACGGTGTGGGCGCACGTCGAGCCCGGCACGCAGGAGGCGCTGATCGCCTACCTGGAGTCGATGAAGTTCTTCTACCGCGTCGAGGTGGCGGACCGCACCGCCGACTTCGCGGTCGTGTACCTGCCCGCCGGCTCCATCGCGGAAGTCGCGAAGGAGCTCGCCGTGCGCGAGACCCCCTACGGCCGCGACGTGTTCGTCCCGCGCGGTGACCTGGAGGCCTTCGCCGCGTCCCACGGCCCCGCCGCGGGCCTGCTGGCGTACGAGGCGCTGCGCGTGGAGGCGCACCGGCCGAGGCTCGGCCAGGAGACCGACCACCGTACGATCCCGCACGAGCTGGGGTGGATCGGCACCGCCGTGCACCTCCAGAAGGGGTGCTACCGGGGTCAGGAGACGGTGGCCCGCGTCCACAACCTGGGCAAGCCCCCGCGCCGTCTGGTCTTCCTGCACTTGGACGGCTCGGAGGTGCTGCTCCCGGCGCACGGGACGCCCGTACGGCTCGCCTCGGACGGGGAGGAGGGCCGGCAGCTCGGCTTCGTGACCACCGCCGTCCGCCACCACGAGCTGGGGCCGATCGCGCTGGCGCTGGTCAAGCGGAACGTGCCGGTGGACGCGCCGCTGCTGGTCGGCACGACGGCCGCCGCGCAGGAGGTCGTCGTCGCGCCCTGACGGCCGGGCTCCGTGCCCGCCGGGGGCGCGGTACCGGCCGGGGCACCCTCCCCGCCGGGACGCCGCCCCCGCCGGGGCTCCGTATACGACCGGACGCCGTATACGACGGGGACGTCCCGGACCGCTCAGACGTCGATGACGATGGTGAACGGGCCGTGGTTGGTGAGCGAGACGCGCATGTCCGCCCCGAACCGGCCCGTCTCCACGGTCGCGCCGAGCGCGCGCAGCTGCGCCACCACCTCGTCGACCAGCGGCTCGGCCACCGGTCCGGGCGCGGCCGCGTTCCAGGTGGGGCGGCGCCCCTTGCGGGCGTCCCCGTAGAGCGTGAACTGCGAGATCACCAGCAGCGGCGCGTTCACGTCGCTGCAGGACTTCTCCGCCTCCAGGATCCGCACCGACCACAGCTTGCGGGCCAGCACCGCCGCTTTCTCCGGCGTGTCGTCGTGGGTGACACCCACCAGGACGCAGAGGCCCTCGCCGACGATCTCCCCGACGGTCTCGCCGGCCACCACGACGCTCGCGCCGTCCACCCTCTGCACCACTGCTCGCATACCACCTGTGTACCAGGCGTGCACCCGTCCGGGGCCGATCGGGTGGCGTGGGACTGCGTCGGCACCGCGGTCAGTGGCACGATGCAATGAGGCGGTGCCCCCAGCACCGGTCGAGGGGACGGACACGAACGATGAACACCTCTGGTACCTCCGTACCTGTACCCGCGTCAGCCACGTCAGCCATGTCGGCCGCGCCGTCGGCGGGCCGCCCGCCCGCCCAGCGCAACGGCGACGGACCGGGACCGACCATCCCGGCCACGTCGCTCGGGCTGCGGGAGCTGCGCGCGATGCGCCGCGACGCCCAGCGCGACGAGGCCGATCTGAGTTACGTACGCAGACTCCTGCACGGCCGCATCGACATCCTGCGCGCCGAACTGGCCCGGCGTACCGATCCCGAGGCGCCGGTGGTGGACCGGCTCTCGGAGATCCTGGCGGACGCCCCGTCCAGCCGCAGCGCCTCCGCCCGGCACGTCACGCTCGGCACCCCGCAGAGCGAGGAGTCCCGGCTGCTGGCGGCCGAGATGCTGTCGGACGTGGAACTCTCCGACCTGGGCGCCCGGACCGACGCCGAGCTGCACGAGGCGATGGCCCGCCTCGTCCGCTACGAGCAGCAGGTCTCGCGGCGCAGGCAGCAGTTGCAGCGCATGGCGGACGACTCCAGCGCGGAGATCACCCGCCGCTACCGGGAGGGCGAGGCGCAGGTGGACGACCTGCTGGCGTAGTACGGGAGCCCGTGCGTCCGCGCGGAAAACCAGGAGACCGCGCCCGGGCGGGCGGTTAGCGTGGGCCGCTATGAGCGCTGACATCCGGCCGATAGCCGAAGCGGAGATCCGCGAGTGGATCCACACCGTGAACACCGGATTCCTGACCGCGGCCGGGGTCAGCGACTCCGATGTGGCCAAGCGGGCCAAGAACGGTGAGCTCGCCCGCACCCAGGGCGCCTTCGACTCCACCACCGGCCGTTGCGTGGCGACCTTCCGCTCGTTCGCCCAGCGGCTGACGGTGCCGGGCGGGGCCGCCGTGCCCTCCAACGCGGTCACGAACGTCACCGTGCTGCCCACGCACCGCCGCCAGGGCCTGCTGACCCGGATGATGGCCGCCGACCTGGCGGCCGCCCGGGAGCGCGGCGACGTCGTGGCGACCCTGGTCGCGGCCGAGTACCCGATCTACGGCCGTTACGGGTTCGGGCCGGCGTCGCACACCTGCGAATGGGAGATCGACGTCCCGCGCACCGGCCTGGACCGGCACCGGCCCGCGCCCGTCGACGGCGGCCGCATCGACCTCGTCGACGGGGCGGAGGTGCGGCGCGTGGGCCCGGCGCTGCACGAGCGGCTGCGCGCGATGACGCCCGGCGCCGTCGACCGCAGCACCTACCGGTGGAACCTGTTCACCGGCCTGGAGGAGCTGTCGTTCCGGCCCCACCGGGAGAAGTTCTACGCCGTGTACCGCGACGCGGACGGCGAGGTGGCCGGGCTGGCCGCCTACGGGGCCGACGACCACTGGACGGACGCGAAGGTCCCGCAGAACACCGTCCAGGTGAAGGACCTGTTCGCGCTGACCCCGGCCGCGGAGCGGGCCCTGTGGCACTTCCTGTGCTCCATCGACTGGGTGCAGAAGGTGCGCACCGGCTACCGCGCCCCCGACGACCTGCTCCCGCGGTACCTGCCGGACCCGCGCGCCGCACGCCTCGTGACCTCGGCCGACTTCCTCTGGGTGCGGCTGCTGGACGTGGAACGGGCTCTGAGTGCGCGGACGTACGCCGTCCCCGGGGTCCTCGTACTGGAGGTGAGCGACCCGGCGGGTACGGCCGGCGGGCGCTACCGGCTGGACGCGGGCACCGGGGAGTGCGCCCGGACGCGGGAGCCGGCCGACCTGCGGCTCGATGCCGGCTCGCTCGGGTCGCTGTACCTGGGTGACGAGTCGGTGGCCCGGCTGGCGGCGCTCGGCCTGGTCGCGGAGGAGCGGCCCGGGGCGGTGGCCCTGGCGGACGCGGTGTTCCGCACGGCGCGCCGGCCGTGGTGCCCGGACGTCTTCTGACGGCCTTCGGAGCGTGTGACGGGGACAGCGTGTGACGGGAAACTGTCCGGGACGGGAACGAGGACTGAGGTACGTGGCGACACTGGTGGAAGCCCTGCGCGCGGCCGGCTGCGTGTTCGCGGAGGAGGAGGCGGAGCTGCTGACGGCGGCCGCCCGGGACGAGGAGCACCTGGCAGAGCTGCTGGCGCGCCGGGTGGCCGGCGAACCACTGGAACTGGTGGTCGGCTGGGCGGAGTTCTGCGGGCTGCGCATGGAGGTGGGCGAGGGGGTCTTCGTACCGCGCAGGCGCAGCGAGTTCCTCGCGCAGCAGGCGGTGGCGCAGGCCGGTCCGGGGGCGGTCGTCGTGGACCTGTGCTGCGGGGTGGGCGCGCTGGGGGCGGCGGTGGCCTCGCGGGTCCCGGGGGTCGAGCTGCACGCGGCGGACATCGACGCGGGGGCGCTGGTGTACGCGCGGCGCAACCTCGCTCCGTACGCGGGCCGGGTGTACGAGGGCGACCTGTACGCGGCGCTGCCCGGGTCGCTGCGGGGGCGGGTGGACGTGCTCGTGGTCAACGCCCCGTACGTGCCGTCCGGGGAGATCGCCTTCCTCCCGGCGGAGGCCCGCGACCACGAGCCGCCCGTGTCGCTGGACGGCGGGCCGGACGGCGTGGCCATCCACCGCCGGGTCGCGGCGGAGGCCGCCCGATGGCTGGCCCCGGGCGGCCACCTGCTGATCGAGACGAGCGCCCGCCAGTCCCCGCTGACGGCGTCGGCCCTGACGTCGGGCGGCCTCGCGGTGCGCGCGGTCACCTCGGACGAGCTCTACGCCACGGTCCTGATCGGCAGCGTCTGAGCGGCCGCGCCCGGGCGGGTTTCGTCGTGGGGCGGGGTATCAGGCGGCGGGCGCCTGGTTGATCCGTACGAGGTTGCCGGAGGGGTCGCGGAACGCGCAGTCGCGGGGGCCCCAGGGCTGGTCGATCGGCTCCTGGAGCACCTCGGCGCCGGATGCCCGTACCTTCTCGAACGTCGCGTCGAGGTCGTCGGTGCGGAAGACGACCATCGGCAGGACGCCCTTGGTGAGCAGCTCCTGGAGGGCGTTGCCGTCGGCCTGGGAGCGGCCCGCGTGCGGCTCGGAGATCACGATCTCCAGGCCGGGCTGCGCCGGGCTGCCGAGGGTGACCCAGCGGTGGTCGCCCGAGGCGACGTCGTTGCGGACTTCGAGGCCGAGGGCATCGCGGTAGAAGCCGAGCGCCTCGTCCACGTCGTTGACGGTGATGTGGCAGTACTGGAGTGAGATGTTCATGGCGCCAACGCTAGGCGGCGGCCGTGGGGTCCGCTTCTCGGATCCTGCTCGGCGTTCAGCGGGTCGGGCGGGTGTACACCTTGGCCACGCAGGCGGGCATCGCCCTCACCGCGGGGTGCTCCCGGCCGCGGTACGCGCTGGGGGTCTCGCCCACGATCTCGGTGAACCGCGAGCTGAACGAGCCGAGGGAGGTACAACCGACGGTCATGCACGCGTCGGTCACGCTCATGCCGGCGCGCAGCAGCGCCATCGCCCGCTCGATCCGGCGGGTCATGAGGTAGCTGTAGGGGGTCTCTCCGTAGACGGCCCGGAACCGCCGCGAGAAGTGCGCCGGGGACATCAGCGCGTGCTGCGCCATGGTGGGCACGTCGAGCGGCCGCGCGTACTCCCGGTCGATCAGGTCCCGCGCCCGGCGCAGATGCGCGAGGTTGGCAAGCTCCTGCGGATCCATGTCCCGACCGTACCACCGGCCCGTCCGCGGCCACCGGGGTCGCGATCCCGGACGGGACCTCCGTGCGGGCGCCCCACGACCGCCGGGGGTGGGAGCTATTGCAAGCGGGTGCTTGCAATAGTTAGCAAGGTGCGGCAGCATGGGGGCATGGCATCGCTCAACGTCGGAAATCTCGGCGAGTACCTCCGCGAGCAACGGCGGCAGGCCCAGCTTTCGCTGCGCCAGCTGGCCGACGCGGCGGGGGTGTCGAATCCGTACCTGAGCCAGATCGAGCGCGGGCTGCGCAAGCCGAGCGCGGACATCCTCCAGCAGCTGGCCAAGGCGCTGCGGATCTCCGCGGAGACGCTGTACGTGCAGGCCGGGATCTTGGACGAGCGGGATTCCGACGAGGTGGAGACGCGGGCCGTCATCCTCGCCGACCCGTCCATAAACGAGCGGCAGAAGCAGGTGCTGCTCCAGATCTACGAGTCGTTCCGCAAGGAGAACGCTCAAGAGGCCGGTCCGGCCGGTGCCGACGACGAGAAGCCCCATACGAACTGACTGTGATCCGGGAGGACCAGCACATGGCCATCGCCGATGACCTGAAGAAGACCCTCACCGACCCGACCCCCCTCTACTTCGCCGCCGGCACCGCCGACCTCGCCGTCCAGCAGGCGAAGAAGGTGCCCGGGCTGATCGAGCAGTTGCGCGCCGAGGCCCCCGCGCGCATCGAGGCCGTGCGCAACACCGACGCGAAGATCGTGCAGGAGAAGGCCAGGGAGGCGCAGGAGGTCGTCGCCGCCAAGGTCGCCGAGGTCTTCGGCGCGATCGACCCGAAGAAGCTGGGCGAGACCGCCCAGGACCTGGCGCTGCGCGGCGTCGGCGTGGCCGCCGAGTACGCCGTACGGGCGAAGGAGACCTACGACAAGGTCGCCGAGCACGGCGAGCAGGCCGTACGGGCCTGGCGCGGCGAGGTCTCCGAGGACATCGTCGACATCGCCGCCGTCGTGGAGCCGGACGTCCCGGCCCAGTCCGCGCCCGCGACGTCGTCCGCGCCCGGGACCTCGTCCTTCTCCGCCGACGAGGAGAAGTCCGGCGCGAAGAAGCCCGCGGCCCGCAAGACGCCGGCGAAGAAGCCCGCCGTCACGCCCGGCGACGAGAGCTGATCCCAAGGCCGAGTGAGGTGATGACGGACCGGGCACCTGGAAGGTGTCCGGTCCGTTGTCGTGGGTGGAGGCGGCTCTGCCAGTAGCGTGGGGGCCGGCGGTATCAGCGGTATCAGGCGGCGCAAGCGGGAAGAGGCGGTCGGGCGATGTTGATGAACGGTTTCGACAACGGGGTGCTCCCCCTGCTCGGCTACGCCATGCTGGCGCTCGCCGTCGTCGCCTTCGTCCTCGCGCTGATCGCGCGCGAGGACGCGTACCGGGCCGCGGACAAGCAGACCAAGACCTTCTGGCTGGTCATCCTCGGCATCACGGTCCTCGTGGACTTCTTCCTCGGGATGCTGTTCCTCCAGATCGCCGGCCTGGTCGCCACCATCGTCTTCTTCGTCGACGTCCGGCCGGCCCTCAAGCAGGTCTCGGGCGGCGGCCGGAGCCGTGGTGGCAGCAGCAGCGACGGGCCGTACGGCCCGTACAACGGCGGGCGGTAGCCGAGGGAGCAGGCGGTAGTGGCGGGGGCAGCCTTCGGGCCGTAGCGGAGGGGGCAGCCTTCGGGCGGTAGCGGAGGGGTCAGCCTTCGGCGCGGGAGAGCAGGACGACGGCGACGTCGTCGGTGAGCTCGCCGCCGTTGAGCCGGCGGGCCTCGGTGACGGAGGCCTCCAGCAGGCTCTCACCGCTCAGGCCGGCGTCGAGGTGGCGGTTGATCATCTCGACCATGCCGTCCTGGCCCAGGCGTTCCCGGCCCTCGCCGATGCGCCCCTCGATCAGGCCGTCGGTGTAGAGCATCAGGCTCCACGCGCCGCCCAGCTCGACCTGGCGGCGGGGCCAGCGGGCCTTGGGCAGCAGGCCCAGTGCCGGGCCGCTGCTCTCGTACGGCAGCAGCCGCGCCGAGCCGCCTGCCCGGACGATCAGCGGGGCAGGGTGCCCGGCCAGGCACAGGCCGGCGTGGCGGCCGTCGGGGGAGATGTCCACCGTGCACAGCGTCGCGAAGATCTCGTCGCAGGGCCGCTCCACTTCCAGCACCTGCTGGAGGGTGGCCAGCAGGTCGTCCCCGCACAGGCCGGCGAGGGTCAGGGCGCGCCAGGCGATGCGCAGCTCGACGCCGAGGGCGGCCTCGTCGGGGCCGTGGCCGCAGACGTCGCCGATCATGGCGTGGACGGTTCCGTCGGGGGTGCGGACGGTGTCGTAGAAGTCCCCGCCGAGCAGGGCCCGGCTGCGGCCGGGGCGGTAGCGGGCCGCGAAGCGGAGGTCGGAGCCCTCCAGGAGCGGGTTGGGCAGCAGGCCGCGTTCGAGGCGGGCGTTCTCCTGGGCGCGCAGTTTCGATTCTGCGAGCTTGTACTGGGCGACGTCGGCCCGCTTGCGTTCCACGGCGTAGCGGATGGCGCGGCTCAGGAGCCGGCCGTCGAGTTCGTCGCGGAAGAGGAAGTCCTGGGCTCCTACGCGGACGGCCTCGGCGGCGCGCTCCGCGTCGGCCTCGGCTGTGAGGACGAGTACGGCGTGGCGCGGGGCGATGCGCAGGACCTCGCGGAGGGTGGCGAGCGGGTCGTCCGTGGCGCCGCCGGGGTGGGGCAGGGAGAGGTCGAGCAGGACGCACTGCACGTCGGGGGTCAGGAGCCGGGCCGCCTCGGTGAGGTTGCGGGCGGTGCGGAGCCGGATGCGGTGGCCGTCGGCGTGGAGTAGCTCCGGGACGGTGAGGTCGCCGGCGGGGTCGTCCTCGATGACCAGGAGGGTCAGGGAGGGGGCGGCCGGCGGGGCCGCCTGGCCGACCTGGGTGGTGACAAGGGTGTCCCGCTGCCGCGGTACGGGTGCGGGCATCGTCTCCGGTTCCTTCGCTCCCCCCGAGGGTGCGCTCATGCGCCCGACCCTAGCGGGCCGGTGCGGGCGGGGGAACGGCGGCGCGGGCCACGGCCCGCGTCATATGCCGTTATCGCTGGGAAAGCCCGGGCGCGGGATGACGAACGTCACCACCGCCGCCCCGGCCCCGTCCCGCCCATCGAGACACGGCCCCGCCGGGGCCGGGCGGACGGGCGCAGGCGGGGCCGGGCCCGGCCCGCGGCGCCACCGCCGGCCCGGGTCACGCGTCCGGGCGGACCACCGCCTTGATCGGCATGGAGCCCGCGCCCGCGAGGGTGACGTTGCGGCCGGGGCGAGGGGCGTGGATGATCGCGCCGTCGCCGACGTACATGGCGACGTGGCTCGCGTCATCGAAGTAGATGATCAGATCGCCCGGGCGCATGTCCTTGACCGCCACCTTCGGCAACAGCCGCAGCTGCTCCTGGGAGGTCCGCGGGATGGGTCGTCCCGCCGCCAGCCAGGCCTGCGAGGTCAGGCCGGAGCAGTCGTAAGAGTCCGGGCCCACCGCGCCCCAGACGTACGGCTTGCCCACCTGGGCGGTGGCGAACCGGATCGCTTTCTTCCCCGCCTCCGACGCCGTGCCGTTGATCTCCTTCAACACGCCCGACGACAGCCAGGCCGTCTGCGCCTGGCGCTGCGCGTCCTGTTCCAGCTGGAGCAGCCGGGCCTTCTCCTCGGCCTGGAGCTTGCTCTCCAGCTCCTGCGCCGCCTTGATCTTCTCCTCGATCTGCTTCTTCGAGGCCTCCTGCTTGACCCGGTTCGCCTCCAGCTTCTGCCACAGCTCGCTCGCGTCCTTCGCGTACCGCTGGAGGTCGTTCTGGGTGCGGTTCAGTTCGGCCAGCAGGTCGGCGGTGGCCTTCTCGCCCTGCCGCAGCCGGTCCGCGCCGTCCAGGTACTGGCCCGGGCTGCCGCTCAGCGCGAGCCGTGCGCCCGGCGGCAGGCCGCCCGAGCGGTACTGGGCCCGGGCGGCGGCGCCCGCGCGGTCCTTCAAGGAGCTGATCCGGTCCCGTCCGGCCGCTATCAGCTTGGCGAGCTCCACGACCCGTTCGGACTGCGCCTTCGTCTCGCTCTCCGCCTGGTTGTACGCGTCCGTGGCCGTCCCGGCCTGGCGGTACAGGTCCTCGATCTCCTTGCGGACCTGCTCCAGGGACTTGGTCCCCGGCTCCGGCGCCACCGGCGCACCCGGGGCGCCCGGCGTGACCGGAGCCGCGTACGCGGTCGTCGGAAGACCGAGGACCGGCGCGGACGCCAGTACCGCCATCGCGCACAGCAGAGTGAGAGCGCACGCGCCGCGCCGCCGCGCTCGCTTCACGGTCCCCATGGTTCCCCCCATGCGCCTGCAGTCAGAGCGGACATCACCCGACATCACATCTGACTATTCATCAGTAACTTGTTGCTGCTTTCGGGATGGTGCCACGAGTCGGTGAATTCCGACACCCTCTGTGGATAACCCCCCTACCGCCCGATGGGCGACGGTCGCCGGCGCGGAAGTCACCCCGCCGGACGCAACGCCTCCCAGCGCACCGTCAGTTCCCCCTGCCGCCACCGCACCGGCCCGTCCGCGAGCGGCCAGTCGACGGCCAGCGCCCGCGCCGTCCGGATCCAGCGCTGCCGCGCCCCGTACGAGGCGTACGGGGCGGCCGCCGCCCACGCCCGGTCGAAGTCGCGCAGGAACGCGTGCACCGGCTCACCCGGCACGTTCCGGTGGATCAGCGCCTTCGGCAGCCGTTCCGCCAGGTCCGAGGGGCGCTCCAGGGAGCCCAGCCGGGTCGCGAAAGTCACCGTGCGCGCCCCCTCCGGGCCGAGCGCGACCCACACGTGCCGACGCCCGATCTCGTCGCACGTCCCCTCGACGAGCAGCCCGTCCGGGGCCAGCCGTGCGCACAGCCGCCGCCACACCGCCTCGACCTGCTCCTCGTCGTACTGGCGCAGTACGTTCGCCGCGCGGATCAGCATCGGCGCCGCCCCGCCGTCCAGCGGGACCTCGAAGCCGCCGTGCCGGAAGCTGAGCCCGTCCCGCTCGTACGGCTTCGCCCCCGCCACCCGGGCCGGCTCGATCTCGATGCCGACCACCCGCACCCGCGGAGCCGCCTCCCGCAGCCGGGCCAGCAGCTCGACCGCCGTCCAGGGCGCGGCGCCGTAGCCGAGGTCCACCGCGACCGGGGCCTCGGCCCGCCGCAGGGCGGCCCCGTGCGTGGCCGCGATCCAGCGGTCCATCCGGCGCAGGCGGTTCGGGTTCGTGGTCCCGCGCGTGACCGTGCCCACGGGGCGTCTGGGGGGCGGTGGGGCGCTGCGGGAAGCCATGCGCCGAGCGTATGCGGGCAGGCGGGGGAGCGGAAAACCAGCCGAGCGCCCCCGCGGGGCGTTCTCCGAAAGATAAGGAGAGGGAAATCCGTCCACCCCGGAATGCGGGAAGCGCCCCTCCGGGTTGCACTCCTTGCAGGGCGCACACAGCGCTCCGCGAGCCATGCCCTGCGCCAGCCCCAGCGCGCCGTCCGAGCGAGAGGAACTGCTCCCTTGAGCCAGTACGTGTCCCGCCTCGGCGGCAGTATCAGCGGTCGCATCGCCGCCGCCCGCTCGACCCGGCACGAGCCGCCCCGGCTGCGCCTCCCGGCGGTGGGCCACTCCCGCAAGCCCCGCCGCGTCGCCATGCTCAGCGTGCACACCTCACCCCTGCACCAGCCCGGCACGGGCGACGCCGGCGGCATGAACGTGTACATCGTCGAGCTCGCCAAGCGCCTGGCCGCGATCAACATCGAGGTCGAGATCTTCACCCGCGCCACCACCGGCGGGCTCCCGCCCCGGGTCGAGCTGGCCCCGGGGGTCCTCGTACGGCACGTCGACGCGGGCCCGTACGAGGGCCTCGCCAAGGAGGAGCTGCCGGCCCAGCTGTGCGCCTTCACCCATGGCGTGATGCAGGCGTGGGCCGGCCACCGCCCCGGCTACTACGACCTCGTCCACTCCCACTACTGGCTCTCCGGCCACGTCGGCTGGCTCGCCGCCGAACGCTGGGGCGTGCCGCTCGTCCACGCCATGCACACCATGGCCAAGGTCAAGAACGCCGCGCTCGCCGAGGGCGACACCCCCGAGCCCGCCGCCCGCGTCATCGGCGAGACCCAGATCGTCAAGGCCGCCGACCGGCTCATCGCCAACACCGCCGAGGAGGCCGACGAACTCGTACGGCACTACGAGGCCGACCCCGGCAAGGTCGCCGTCGTCCACCCCGGCGTGAACCTCGACCGCTTCACCGTCGGCGACGGCCGGGCCGCCGCCCGTGCCCGCCTCGGGCTGCCGCAGGACGCGGTGATCCCCCTCTTCGCGGGCCGCATCCAGCCGCTCAAGGCCCCCGACATCCTGCTGCGGGCGGTCGCAGAGCTGGTCGACCGCGACCCGTCGCTGCGCGCGCGCCTGTTCGTACCCGTCGTCGGCGGCCCCAGCGGCAGCGGCCTCGCCAAGCCCGAGGGGTTGCAGAAGCTCGCCGCGAAACTCGGCATCGCGGATGTCGTCCACTTCCACCCGCCGGTCGCGCAGGACCTCCTCGCCGACTGGTTCCGCGCGGCGTCGGTGCTGGTCATGCCCTCGTACAACGAATCCTTCGGGCTGGTGGCGATCGAGGCGCAGGCGACCGGCACCCCGGTGCTCGCGGCGGAGGTCGGTGGGCTGCCGGTCGCCGTCAACGACGGCGTGACGGGGATCCTCGTACCCGGACACGACCCGGTGGACTACGCGAGGGAGCTGCGCCGCTTCCTGGACGAACCCGCGCTCACCGACCGGATGGGCGCCGAGGCAGCGCGGCACGCGCAGTTCTTCGGCTGGGACACGGCGGCGAGCGGCACGGCAGACGTGTACACCGCGGCGATGCATGATCATCGCCGTCGCGTACGCTCCCACCATGGCTGACGCTGACACCGCCGCGATCGTCGAGAGCACCCTGTCCGAGGCCGGGCTGGACTGGGAGAGCCCGTCACCGGGCTCGTACGTCGTCCAGCTGCCCGGCACGCGCAAGCTGAGCACCACCTGCTCGCTGCGGGTCGGCAAGCACTCCCTGTCGGTGAACGCCTTCGTCATCCGCCACCCCGACGAGAACGAGGCGGGCGTCCACCGCTGGCTGCTGGAGCGCAACCTCAAGCTGTACGGGATGGCGTACGCGGTCGACGGCCTCGGCGACGTCTACCTGACGGCGCGGCTCCCGCTGAGCGTGGTCACCCCCGCCGACCTGGACCGGCTGCTCGGCACGGTCCTGGAGGCGGCGGACGGGGCGTTCAACACGCTGCTGGAGCTGGGCTTCGCGAGCGCGATCCGGCGCGAGTACGAGTGGCGCGTCTCGCGCGGCGAATCCACCCGCAACCTGGACGCCTTCCGGCACCTGACGCGTCCGGCCTGAGCCGCCGCGGCAGACCGCGCCCGGCCCGAGCTGCGCGGGCCCGGGGGACGCGTCCGGCCTGAGCCGCCGCGGCAGACCGCGCCCGGCCCGAGCTGCGCGGGCCCGGGCCCGGGCCGCCCGTTCAGGCGGCGGCCGCGTCCGGGACCTGCGCGGCGGCGGGAGCGGCGCCGGCCGCCGGCGCGGCGAGCACCTCCGACCCCTGCGCCGGCAGCCGCCGCATCAGCAGCCAGTACCCGAGCCCCGCCACCGTCCCCAGCACCCCGGTCGCCCCCCACAACCAGCCGGGCCCGAGGCGGTCGATCACGTAGCCGGCCATCAGCGGCGCGAGCAGCGAGGCCACCGCCCAGGACAGGGTGTACATCCCCTGGTAGCGCCCCCGCCCGTGCACCGGCGACAGGCGTGCCACGAGCCCCATCTGCGTCGGCGAGTTCACGATCTCCGCCAGCGTCCACACGCACACCGTCAGCGCGTACGTCCACAGCGACCCGGCGAAGGCCGTCATCGCGAACCCGTACCCGGCCAGCAGCGCCGAGACCACCAGCAGCCGCTGCGGGTCCCGGTGCTCGATGAACCGCGTGACCGGGATCTGGAGCAGTACGATCAGCAGCCCGTTCGACGCGATGACCAGCCCGTAGTCCCCGGCCGAGAACCCGGCCGCGCCCATCGCCACCGGCAGGCCCACCGACCCCTGGGTGAAGATCAGCGAGATCAGGAACGACAGCCCGACGACCCCCATGAACCGCCCGTCGCGCAGCACCGTCCCCAGTCCGACCGCCGGCTCGGCCTCCGCGCCCGCGGCCGTGTCCCGCACCGGCCGGGACTCCGGGAGCTTCACGAACACCAGCACCGCGCACAGCAGGGTCAGCGTCGCCTCGCCGAGGAACCCGGCCAGGTAGCTGTACTCCGCCACCAGCCCGGCCGCGGTCGCGCTGACACCGAAGCCGAGGTTGATGGCCCAGTAGTTCAGCGCGAACGCCCGCACCCGGTCCTCGGGCCGGACGATGTCCGCCATCATCGCCGTGACCGCCGGGCGCGAGGCGTTCGAGGTCATGCCGACGAGCAGCGCGACCGCCGCGATCGCCGCCGGATGCTCCATGAACCCGAGCAGCGCCACCGAGAACGCGGTCGAGAGCTGGGCGGCGAGCAGCGTCGGCCGCCGCCCCAGCCGGTCGGTCATCACCCCCGCGACCAGTGAGGACAGCACGCCGCCCAGCCCGTGGAGGGCGAGGACGAGACCGGCGAAGGAGGCCGAGTAGCCCCGGTCGATGGTCAGGTACAGGGTCATGAAGGTGGCGACGAAGGCCCCGAGCCGGTTGACCAGCGTGCTCGTCCACAGCCACCAGAAGGCGCGCGGCAGCCCTGACACGCTCGCGCGCGCCCCCCGTGTCAAACGGCCCACCGGCATACGGATCCCCCCAGGAAGTAAGTGTCTCTTCGGCGATCCGCACGCTACGAGCGCTGACGGTCGAGCCGCCACCCAATTGACGTCGAGTGTCAATCCGGCGGGGCTCAGGTCAGGTGCGCAAGCGCGGGCGGCCGCCGTGGACACCGCGCGCAGGCGCCCGGGGCCGTCCATTAGGCTCGTACGCATGGCCGACGCACCGTACAAGCTGATCCTCCTCCGCCACGGCGAGAGCGAGTGGAACGCGAAGAACCTGTTCACCGGCTGGGTGGACGTCAATCTCAACGAGAAGGGCGAGAAGGAGGCGGTCCGCGGCGGTGAGCTGCTCAAGGACGCCGGCCTGCTCCCCGATGTCGTGCACACCTCGCTCCAGAAGCGCGCGATCCGCACCGCGCAGCTGGCGCTGGAGGCCGCCGACCGCCACTGGATCCCGGTCCACCGCTCGTGGCGCCTGAACGAGCGCCACTACGGTGCGCTCCAGGGCAAGGACAAGGCGCAGACGCTCGCCGAGTTCGGCGAGGAGCAGTTCATGCTGTGGCGCCGTTCGTACGACACCCCGCCGCCGGCCCTTGAGGACGGCACGGAGTTCTCGCAGTCCGACGACCCGCGCTACGCGACGATCCCGCCGGAGCTGCGCCCGCGCACGGAGTGCCTCAAGGACGTCGTCGTGCGCATGCTCCCGTACTGGTACGACGCCATCGTCCCGGACCTGCTGACCGGCCGCACCGTCCTGGTCGCCGCCCACGGCAACTCCCTGCGCGCCCTGGTCAAGCACCTGGACGGCATCTCGGACGCCGACATCGCGGACCTCAACATCCCGACCGGCATCCCGCTCTCCTACGAGCTGGACGCCGACTTCAAGCCCCTCACCCCGGGCGGCACCTACCTCGACCCGACCGCCGCCGCGGCCGCCATCGAGGCCGTCAAGAACCAGGGCAAGAAGTAACCCCACGCACGGAAAGGCCCCCCGGCCGCGGAGGAATCCGCGGGCGGGGGGCCTTCGTGCGGGCCGGGGCCGGTCAGCCGCCGCATTGGCAGGGGGCGCCGGACTGGCAGCCGCAGCCGCAGCCCGAGCCGCAGCCGCAGGCCGCCAGCAGCGGCAGGCGCAGCGGCTCCCGGGACGGCGGTGGCTGCGGCTGCTCGTGCTGCGGGGTGACGGGGACGGGGGAATCGGGCATGGATCCTCCTCGCAGGCGGTGCGCGGGCGGTGTGCCTTCGCCCCCATTCACGCCCACCGCCTACGGCGCGTCAACGGCGCATTGGAGCTCGGCGCGCGCGAGGTGATCGACGCGGCGCGACGCCCGGCGCGGTCGATGTGCCCGGCCTGCCCGGCGGGCCCGGCGCGGTCGATGTGCCCGGCCCGGTCGGCGTGCCCGGCGTCCGCGAGGGGCCGGGTGCGCTCAGACGCCCTCGACCTGGGTCGGCGGCTGGAGCTCGTCCGCGTGCTCGCCCGTCACCAGGTAGACGACCCGCTTCGCGACCGACACCGCGTGGTCCGCGAAGCGCTCGTAGTAGCGGCCCAGCAGCGTCACGTCGACCGCCGTCTCGATGCCGTGCTTCCAGCGGTCGTCCATCAGGTGCTGGAACAGCGTGCGGTGCAGCTGGTCCATCTCGTCGTCGTCCTGCTCCAGCTGGAGCGCCAGGTCCACGTCCTTCGTGATGATGACCTCGGCCGCCTTCGCCATGAGCCGCTGCGCCAGCTGCCCCATCTCCAGGATGGTGGCGTGCAGGTCCCGCGGCACCGCCGTGTCCGGGAAGCGCAGCCGCGCCAGCTTCGCCACGTGCTGCGCCAGGTCGCCGGAGCGCTCCAGGTCGGCGCTCATGCGCAGCGAGGTCACGACGATGCGCAGATCGGTGGCGACCGGCTGCTGCCGCGCGAGCAGCGCGATGGCGCGGGCCTCCAGGTCGTGCTGGAGGTCGTCGACCTTCTGGTCGGCGGCGATGACGCTCTCCGCCAGCTTGAGGTCGGCGTCGAGCATGGACGTCGTGGCCCGCCCGATCGCGGAACCGACGAGCCGGGCCATCTCGACCAGGCTCTCTCCGATCGAGTCCAGTTCCTCGTGGTACGCGTCGCGCATGGTGTCCCTCTCTTGCCTGCTCGCTTGCTGCTACTGCTTACCGCTCGTCACCGCTCGCTCATCAGGAGCTGTTCAGGAGCTGTGAGGCGCCCGGCGGCCGCGCGGGCCGTCCGGCCCCACGTTGACACGGTCGGCCGCGAACGCGTCCGACTCCGGCACCCCAAGTGAATCAGCACGGTCGTCAGGGTGAACTCTGGGCGACGAGTGTTCGAGCTGCCACCCGAACGGCTGTGGAAGTGTCATCACGCCTGCTTAACCTGGATGCATGGACGTGAACGCGGCGGTCGCCGCAGCTGCAGCGATCGCCGGTCTCTGCACCGGTGTGATCGCGATGCTGGCGTTCCGCTGGAGCGAGCGCGACCAAGCCCGCCCCACGAGGAGCTCCATGCGCCCCGACATCAACGCGGTGCTCCCGCCCGGAGTGGACACCGTCCTCTCCGTGCTCCGCTCGTCCGCCGTCGTGCTCGACGAGGGGGACGCGGTCGTCAAGGCCAGTTCGGCGGCGTACGCCCTCGGCCTGGTCCGCGGCGGCAAGCTCGCGGTGGAGCCGATGCTCCACATGGCCCGCGACACCCGCCGGGACGGGGAGATACGCCAGATCGAGCTCGACCTGCCCCGGCGCGGCACCGGCCGCGGCGAGGCGCTCGCCGTCTCCGCCCGCGTCGCGCCGCTCGGCTCCCGCCTGGTGCTGCTGCTGGTCGAGGACCTGACGGAGGCCCGCCGGATCGAGGCGGTCCGCCGCGACTTCGTCGCGAACGTCTCGCACGAGCTGAAAACCCCCGTCGGGGCGATCTCCCTGCTCTCCGAGGCCGTCATGGACGCCAGCGACGACCCCGAGGCGGTCAGCCGCTTCGCCGGCCGCATGCAGATCGAGGCCACGCGCCTGATCAACCTCGTACAGGAGCTCATCGACCTCTCCCGGGTGCAGAACGACGACCCGCTGGAGGACGCCGAGCCCGTCCGCGTGGACACCCTGGTGGCGGAGGCCATCGACCGCTGCCGGCACACCGCGACCTCCAAGCAGATCCACATGGCCGCCGGAGGCACCGCCGACCTGCGCGTCTGGGGCAACCGCGGCCAACTCGCGGCGGCCCTCGGCAACCTCGTGGAGAACGCCGTCAACTACAGCCCGGCCCGCACCCGCGTCGGCATCGCCGCGCGCCGGGTGGCCGCGCCGGGAGGAGACTTGATCGAGATAGCCGTGACCGACCAGGGCATCGGCATCCCGGAGAAGGACCGCGAGCGCATCTTCGAGCGCTTCTACCGCGTGGATCCCGCCCGCTCCCGCGCCACGGGAGGAACCGGGCTGGGCCTCGCCATCGTGAAGCACGTAGCGGCTTCCCACGGGGGGGAGGTGTCGGTGTGGAGCTCCGAGGGACAGGGGTCCACCTTCACCCTGCGCCTTCCCGAAGCGGCCGCGCCCGCCACCCAGGCCACCACTCCCTCCGCCACCCCCGCCCGACCCCTGCTCGACTCTGAAACAGCCACCCCTGCCCCGGAGGTCCTTCCGTGACCCGAGTGCTCGTCGTCGAGGATGAGGAATCCTTCAGCGACGCCCTGTCCTACATGCTCCGCAAGGAGGGCTTCGAGGTCGCGATCGCCGCGACCGGCCCCGACGGGCTCGACGAGTTCGAGCGCAACGGCGCCGACCTCGTCCTCCTCGACCTGATGCTCCCCGGCCTTCCCGGCACGGAGGTCTGCCGCCAGCTGCGCGGCCGCTCCAACGTCCCGGTGATCATGGTGACCGCCAAGGACAGCGAGATCGACAAGGTCGTCGGCCTGGAGATAGGAGCCGACGACTACGTCACCAAGCCCTTCTCCTCGCGGGAGCTGGTCGCCCGCATCCGCGCGGTCCTGCGCCGCCGCGGCGAGCCGGAGGAGGTCACCCCGGCCGCCCTGGAGGCCGGGCCCGTACGGATGGACGTCGACCGGCACGTGGTCACCGTCGGCGGCGGGAAGGTGGATCTCCCGCTCAAGGAGTTCGACCTGCTGGAGATGCTGCTGCGCAACGCGGGCCGGGTCCTGACCCGCATGCAGCTGATCGACCGGGTCTGGGGCGCCGACTACGTCGGTGACACCAAGACCCTCGACGTCCACGTCAAGCGCCTGCGCGCCAAGATCGAGCCGGACCCGGGCGCGCCGCGCTACCTGGTCACGGTCCGCGGCCTCGGCTACAAGTTCGAGCCGTAGGCCGTGGGTCGCAGGCGTAGGCCATAGCGGTAGGCCGTGGCCGCGAGCCGCGGCCGCAGCACCGGCAGGACAGCACCGGCAGGCAGAAACGGGAAGGGCCCCCATCCGCAGTGGATGGGGGCCCTTCCCGTACGTCGTGCCTACGCGGCTCAGTGACCGGCGGCGTGCGAAGCCGAACCCGAGGGGGTGCCGGACGGCGCGCCCGAAGCGGCGCCGGCTGCCGGGCTGCCCGACGGCGTGCCCGAGGGGGTGCCGGACGGGCTGCCCGCGGGGCTCGCGCCGGCCGCGCCGGGAGCGGGGGCCGGGGCCTCGGTCGGGCCGAAGGCGGCGTACATGCCGGCGCCGGGGACGACGTAGGCGTCGAGCTTCACGTCGCCCGTGCTGCTCAGCTGGAAGACGACCTCCTGCACGTTGCCGTCCTGGACCGCCTCGCGGCCGCCCTCGACCACGGCGGAGGCGTTGCCCTTGCCACCCAGCACCACGGAGCCGCCGGCGGGAACGGTGATCTTGCCGGAGCCCTCGGCCGGCTTGAGCGTCACCTTGGTCTTGCCACCCGCGAGGGTGATGCCGTCAAGGGTCTGCGGGGTGTCGCCGGAGTTGAAGACGGTCGCGGAGACGGCGGCCGGGCCCTTCTTCTCCTTCGTGCTCTGGGTGATCACCAGGGCGTTCTGGATCTTGATGTTGCCCTTGGTGACGGCGGCGTTGTCCGGCTTGATCTCCAGAGTCTGCGCGTCGTTGCCCGCAGCGCATGCGGAGAGCGAAGCGATCGAGAACACGATGGCGGTAGCGGCGAGAGCGCCGCGTCGAAGGCTGCGGCTCACGGCGGCGGCAACTCCTTGGACGTACGGACGGAAGGTGGACGACCCCAGCTCGCGCTGGGGGAGGTGCCCCGTCGGACGGCTGAGGTAAAGCCGCCCTAAGGGTGTGTCAGCGCGCTTAGGTTACCGAGCCGCCGCCCCGCCCCCGCACCCGACCCTCCGCAGTGCCCGACCTGCCCCGTACGGGTCCGCGCGATCACGAATTCCCCATATCGCGCGGAGATCGCCGACACGCGGTTCGGGGACCCTCCGCCCGCCGTTCCGTTGATCAATTTCCGGATTCCCCGAGAGCCGCCCCGGTGATCGAATCGCGGATTGGGCCGGAACCGCTCCGTACGGGTGCCCGCCAGTCGAACGGAGTAGTTCGGTTTCCAGCCTTCGAACCCGGCAAAACGGGACGTACATCACACCGAACGGCGCGTCCCCCAGGTGTAACGTGGTCGTTTCGTCCGGTCCGCACAGCGCCTCCGACCTGCGAATACCCCCTTCCGGAAGCCCTCCGCAGCACGTACGTGTTGCTGTTGTCAAGCCCCGAGATGTGCCCTGACCTGCGAAAACGCCATTCATAACGGTCAGTTCTCGTGTTACCCTGGATAGCCACGGAAGGGGTACCTGTCACATGACGTTCAAGGTTGGCGACACCGTGGTCTATCCCCATCACGGGGCCGCGCTGATCGAGGCCATTGAGACTCGTCAGATCAAAGGCGTGGACAAGACCTACTTGGTGCTCAAGGTCGCCCAGGGCGACCTGACGGTTCGTGTGCCTGCGGACAATGCGGAGTTCGTCGGCGTTCGCGACGTAGTCGGCCAGGACGGGCTGGACCGGGTCTTCGAGGTGCTCCGCGCACCGTATGCAGAAGAACCGACGAACTGGTCCCGGCGCTACAAGGCAAATCTGGAGAAGCTCGCTTCTGGCGACGTCATCAAGGTCGCCGAAGTGGTGCGCGACCTGTGGCGCCGTGAGCGTGAGCGCGGGCTTTCCGCGGGCGAGAAGCGCATGCTCGCGAAGGCGCGCCAGATCCTGGTGAGCGAGCTCGCGCTCGCCGAGAACACCAACGAGGACAAGGCCGAGGCCCTCCTCGACGAGGTCCTCGCGTCCTGACGCGAGGAACCCGTACGCGACGAGCCGGACGGATCCAGCTCCACAGATCCCGTCGTACAGGCCCTTCGCAGACAGTTGTGCCGCGGTGCCCGATGACAAGGAGACTTGTTGCCGGGCGCTGCGGCATGTCTGTACCCCGTACCCCCCATCTGCTCAGCCGACTCGCCCGGTCGTCACGGAAGGGGCGATGGCGTCGTACCCGGAGTCACCCAACGCCATACCCACGTCGGCCGAAGTCACAAACCTGGCTCGGAGCTACTGATGTCTGACGAATCGCGCCCCCACCGCACCGCCGCCGTCATCCCGGCCGCCGGGCGCGGGGTACGCCTCGGCCCCGGCGCCCCCAAGGCCCTGCGGGCCATCGGCGGGACACCGATGCTGATCCACGCCGTCCGCGCCATGGCCCGCTCCCGCGCGGTGTCCCTCGTCGTGGTCGTCGCCCCGTCCGACGGCGCGCCCGAGGTGCGCCGGCTGCTGGACGAGCATCCGCTGTCGGAGCGGACCGAGGTTCTGGTCGTGCCCGGCCGCGAGACCCGCCAGGGGTCCGTACGCGCGGGCCTGGAGGCGCTCCCGGCCGACGTCACCTCCGTACTCGTCCACGACGCGGCCCGCCCGCTGGTCCCCGTGGAGACCGTCGACGCCGTGGTGGAGGCCGTCCGCGACGGCGCCCCCGCCGTGGTGCCCGCCCTGGCACTGGCCGACACCGTCAAGGAGGTCGAGCCCGGCAAGCCCGGCGAGCCCGAGCCCGTCGTCGCCACCCCCGAGCGGGCCCGGCTGCGCGCCGTCCAGACCCCGCAGGGCTTCGACCTCGCCACGCTGCGCCGCGCCCACGAGAAGTTCGCCGTCACCGCCGGCGGCTCCGCCCCCGACCCCGGCGCCGAGGGCGAGGGCGCCACCGACGATGCCGGAATGGTGGAGCGCCTCGGCGTCACCGTCGTCGCGGTCCCCGGCCACGAAGAGGCCTTCAAGGTGACCCGCCCGCTCGACCTGGTCCTCGCCGAGGCCGTACTCGCCCGCAGGAGGGCCACCGATGCCTACTAGTCCCGACGCCGGCGCCCCCGCCGCCCCGCTGATCCCGCTCGTCGGCATCGGCACCGACGTGCACGCCTTCGAGACCGGCCGCGAACTGTGGTGCGCCGGCCTGCTGTGGGAGGGCGAGGACGGCCTCGCCGGACACTCCGACGGCGACGTCGCCGCGCACGCCGCCTGCGACGCCCTCTTCTCGGCCGCCGGGGCCGGCGACCTCGGCGCGCACTTCGGTACCTCCCGGCCCGAGTGGTCCGGCGCCGCCGGCGTCACGCTCCTCGCGGAGGCCGCCCGTATCGTCCGGGCCGAGGGCTTCGAGATCGGCAACATCGCGATCCAGGTGATCGGCGTGCGCCCGAAGATCGGCAAGCGGCGCGAAGAGGCGCAGAAGGCGCTGGCGGCCGCCGCGGGCGCCCCCGTCTCCGTCTCGGGCACCACCACCGACGGTCTCGGTCTCACCGGCCGCGCCGAAGGCCTCGCCGCCATCGCGACGGCCCTCGTCTACCGGACCGACCCGTCCTAGGGCCTGTCGTCGAAGTCCCTCCTGGCCCTACTTTGACGACAGGCCCCAGGGTCGCGTACGCACCCCGTGGCGTCCCGCTCCGCGACACCACTTCGGCGACAAACCGGGCCGCTCCGGCAAGATTCGAGGCCCCGCGTCCCCGAAGGGTCGCGGGGCACTGCTACGGGCGCACTACCCTGGATGCCGTGACTATTCGCCTGTACGACACCAGCGCCCGGCAGATCCGCGACTTCAACCCCGTCACACCGGGCTGCGTCTCGATCTACCTCTGCGGCGCCACGGTGCAGGCCGCCCCGCACATCGGGCACGTCCGGTCGTACCTGAACTTCGACATCATGCGCCGCTGGTTCACCTACCGCGGCTACGACGTCACCTTCATCCGCAACGTCACGGACATCGACGACAAGATCATCAAGAAGGCCTCCGAGCAGGGCCGCCCCTGGTGGTCCATCGGCTACGAGAACGAGCGCGCCTTCAACGACGGCTACGACGCCCTCGGCTGCCTCCCGCCGACCTACGAGCCCCGCGCCACCGGCCACGTGCCGGAGATGATCGAGATGATGCGCGGTCTGATCGAGCGCGGTCACGCCTACGAGGCCGACGGCAGCGTCTACTTCGACGTGCGCTCCTTCCCGGGCTACCTCGAGCTGTCCAACCAGGACATCGACGACCTGCGCCAGCCCACCGAGGAAGGCATCACGGGCAAGCGCGACCAGCGCGACTTCGCCATGTGGAAGGCCTCCAAGCCCGGCGAGCCCGACTGGGAGACCCCCTGGGGCCGCGGCCGTCCCGGCTGGCACCTGGAGTGCTCCGCGATGGCGCACAAGTACCTGGGCAGCGCCTTCGACATCCACGGCGGCGGCCTGGACCTGATCTTCCCGCACCACGAGAACGAGATCGCCCAGGCCAAGGCCTTCGGCGACGAGTTCGCGCGGTACTGGGTCCACAACGCCTGGGTCACCATGACCGGCGAGAAGATGTCCAAGTCCCTCGGCAACTCGGTGCTCGTCTCCGAGATGCTCAAGAAGTGGCGCCCCATCGTGCTCCGCTACTACCTGGGGACCCCCCACTACCGCTCGATGATCGAGTACAGCGAGGAGTCGCTGCGCGAGGCGGAGTCGGCCTTCGCGCGCATCGAGGGCTTCTGCCAGCGCGTCGTGGAGAAGGCCGGCGGCCCCGTCGAACCGGCCGCCGAGGTGCCGCCCGCCTTCGCCGAGGTCATGGACGACGACCTCGGCGTGCCGCAGGCGCTCGCCATCGTCCACACCGCGGTCCGCCAGGGCAACAGCGCCCTCGCCGCCGACGACAAGGACGCCGCCATCGCGCGCCTGTCCGAGGTACGGGCCATGCTGGGCGTACTCGGCCTGGACCCGCTCGACCCGTCCTGGGCGGGCGAGGCCGACCGCGGCGAGGACCTGCACGGCGCGGTCGACACCCTGGTGCGCCTGGTCCTGGAGCAGCGCGAGTCCGCCCGGGCCCGCAAGGACTGGGCCACCGCCGACGCCATCCGCGACCAGCTCCAGCAGTCCGGCCTGGTCATCGAGGACAGCCCCACGGGACCCCGCTGGACGCTCGGCCCCCGCTGAGCCCGCCGGAGCAGTCCCGCTGTGCCGCCCGGCGTCCCGGGCGGCACACTCTTCATACGTACACACCGCAGCACCAACGAAAACAGGTAGAGGTCATGGCCGGGAACAGCCAGCGCAGGAACCGCCGCACGTCCAACAAGAAGGGCGCTACGGTCGGCAGCGGTGGCCAGCGGCGCAAGGGCCTGGAGGGAAAGGGCCCCACGCCCAAGGCCGAGGACCGCAAGAAGCACAAGGCGAACCGCATCAGCAACGCCATGGCCCGCCAGGCCGCCAAGCGCCGCCCCGCGCCCCGCCGCGGCGGCCCCAAGGGCACCAGCGAGATGGTCGTCGGCCGCAACCCGGTCTTCGAGGCGCTGCGCGACGGCGTCCCGGCCACCACCCTCTACGTCCAGCAGTTCATCGACAACGACGAGCGCGTCCGCGAGGCCCTCCAGCTCGCCGCCCAGCGCGGCAACATCAACCTGATGGAAGCCCCGCGCCCCGAGCTCGACCGGATGACCAACGGGCTCAACCACCAGGGCCTGGTCCTCCAGGTCCCGCCGTACGAGTACGCGCACCCCGAGGACCTCACCACCGCCGCCTACGACAACGGCGAGGACCCGCTGATCGTCGCCCTCGACGGCGTCACCGACCCGCGCAACCTCGGCGCCATCGTCCGCTCCGTCTCCGCCTTCGGCGGCCACGGCGTGGTCATCCCCGAGCGCCGCGCCGCCGGTATGACCGCGGGCGCCTGGAAGACCTCGGCCGGCACCGCCGCCCGCACCCCGGTCTCCCGCGTCACGAACCTGACCCGCGCCCTCCAGGAGTACAAGAAGGCCGGCATCGCCGTCGTGGGCCTGGCCGCCGAAGGCGAGCACACGGTGAGCGACCTCGCGGCGCTCGCCGGCCCGGTCGTCATCGTCGTCGGCTCCGAGGGCAAGGGCCTCGGCCGGCTCGTCGGCGAGAACTGCGACTACCTCGTGCGCATCCCGATGCCGGGTGGCGCGGAGTCGCTCAACGCCGGTGTCGCCGCGGGCGTCGTGCTCTACGAGGCCGCGCGCCGCCGCGCCGAGGCGCCGCGCACCTGATCACCGCAGGCCGCCCGCTCGCCGTCCTTGATCCGTTCGGCTCAGCGCGGGTGACCCGTGAGCGTGTCACCCCGCCCCTTCCGGGCGGGGTGACTTGATCTTGACGGGTCTCGGACACATCCCTGCTGTCAAGGCAGTGTCCTTATCACTCGTCACTCGGTTAGATGAGTGTGGACACCAGAACGTCAGGGTTCGACGACCAGCCCGCGCTGAGCATGGTCAAGGTGCCGTGCGATCCCGCACAGGTCATCGTCAACCACGCAAGCTTCCGCGTGCGGCTCGCACCGAGCCCGAGCGCGCGTTCCAAGCCCTCGCTGCCCGCGGGCGCACCCGGTCGGGCGCCCGTCCTCGGCGGTGCCGTGGCCGCTGCCGCCGGGGCGACCCGACGCCGGGCCCCCGTCGTCTGGAGCGGCAAGTCCGACCCCGGCGACACCGCCGCGATGGGCGGACTGCTCCAGGCGGTACGGGAGGCCGGCCGCGGCCAGGACGGCTTCGACGGGGGCGCCACCCAGACCATCCCGCGCGTCGACCTCGCGCACGACCTCGCCGACGACACCCTCGCCACGCCGACCGTCATCGGCCAGCGCACCTACGGCGACCCCGACGAGACCCGCCGCCTCGGCGCGGTCCGGCAGCAGCCCGCGGGGCCGTCCTACGACTACGGGGCGCCCGACGGGTACGGCAGCGGGTACGACGGTGGCGGCGAAAGCGGGGACGAGTCCCGGCGGGCCGCCCCCGACACCCGCGCCCAAGCCTCGTACTACCCCGGCCGCCGGATGAACCTCGGCGTCGTGCTGCTCCCGCTGCGCGTCTTCCTCGGCTTCATCTCCATCTACGCCGGCATGGGCAAGCTGTGCGACCCCGTCTACTTCGACGGCGGAGAACGCGGCTCCATGGTCACCTGGCTGCACACCCTGCACCCCTGGCCACTGGCCGAGCCGCTGCGCGACTTCGCGCTCGCGCACCCCGTCGGCGCGGGGCTCACCGTGGCGTTCCTCCAGGTCATCGTGGGCGTGCTCACGGTATTCGGGCTCTGGCAGCGGTTCGCCGCCTGCTTCGGCGCGCTGCTGTCCGCGGCGCTGCTGATGACCGTCAGCTGGAAGACCGTCCCGGCGTACGACGCGCCCGACATCATCTACCTCGCCGCCTGGAGCCCGCTGATCATCGCGGGCGCCCCCGTCTACTCGCTCGACGGACGCCTCGCGAGCGAAGCGTGGCGCACGCTCGGCCCGCGCTCCGAGGTCTGGCAGCTGCGCCGGCGCGTGCTGCGGCGCGGAGCCCTCATGGGCGGCGTGATCTGCGGGCTCGCCCTGCTCGTCGGCTCCCTCCTCGGCGGGGCGGTCCGGTCCACCGCCGTGGTCACCGTGCCGGGGCCCGGGCGGGCGCCGAGCAACTACCTGCCCGGCACCCCGCTGCCGGTGCAGGCGCCGCCCAAGCGGCAGCAACTGCCCTCGCAGCAGCCGTCCAAGCCCGCCTCGCCCTCGGCGAGCGCCTCCGCGCCCGTCACCAAGTCCGGCCGGTCCGGGGCGGGTTCGGCCCCCTCGCAGAGCGCCGGGACCGGGGCGCAGTCACCGTCCGCGAGCCGCAGCGGCGCCGGGAGCGGCCAGAGCACCCCGCGCAGCAGCACGCCGCGCCAGTCCGGCCCGCAGCAGCCGCCGACGTCCTCCTCGGGCAGCGGCGGCAGCAGCGGGGGCGGCAGTGGCGGCGGCACCGCCAAGAAGCCCGGCCTGGTCGGCGGACTGCTCGGCTGAGGACCGCAGCCGTAGCCGCCTCTACGGGGCCCGGGGCCCGGTGCGCGAGGAGCGCGCCGGGCCCTTCGGCATGCGCGGGAGGGCGGGCGCGGCGGCGGGGCGTGCGGGGCGCGGTGTGCGGCAGGGCGCGGGGTGCGGCAGGGCGCGGGGCGGGCGCCGGGGGCTTCGTGCGGATGCCCGACGGGTCCCGTGCGCCCGGGGCTTCGCAGGGCCGCTCAGGAGGTCCCGTACGCCGCCAGCTCCCGGGCCGCCTCGGTCAGGTCCTTCGCCGTGTCGATCGCCCGCCAGTAGGCCCCCTGGGGCAGCGGGAAGCCCGCGAGGCGGCGCTCCCGGGCCAGCCGGGGGAAGGTGGTCCGCTCGTGGTCGCCCAGGTCCGGCAGCAGCGCCGCGAAGGCCGGGCTGAAGACGTACACGCCGGCGTTCACGGGGTACGGCGACTGCGGGGCCTCGATGAAGTCCAGCACCTGCCCGAACTCGTTGGTCTCCACGACCCCCCACGGGATCCGCGGCCGGGCCAGCGCCAGCGTGGCCACCGCGTCGCGCTCCCGGTGGAAGGCGGCCATCTCGCGCAGCGAGAACCGGGTCCAGACGTCGCCGTTGGTCGCGTACCAGGGCTGGTCCCCGTACGGGAGGTGGCGCGCGGCGTACTTGAGGCCGCCGCCCCGGCCCAGCGGCTCGTCCTCCACCACGGTCGTCACCCGCAGCGGCAGCCGGGTGCGGCCCAGCCAGTCCTGGAGCACCCCGGCGAGGTGCCCGCAGGAGACGACGGCGTCGGTCACCCCCTCCGCCGCCAGCCAGGCGAGCTGGTGCCCGATGATCGGCACGCCCGTCCCCGGGATCTCGACCATCGGCTTCGGCCGGTCGTCCGTGTACGGCCGCAGCCGCGTCCCCTGGCCGCCCGCCAGGACCACGGCCTGGGTGGGGGCAGCCGGGAACGCGGCCGCGTCGTGCGTGGGTTGGGGCGGTACGGGGGGAACGTCGGTCATGCCCGCCAGAGTAGGCAGGAGCCCCCCGCGGCGACGACCGACTCGGCGGCCGTCAACCCGATGGCCGGGCCGTCAGCCCATGGAGGCGACGCCGGCCGCGTACGAGGTGTCGCAGACGGGGCGGGCGAAGGACTGCGCCTTCGTCGGCCCGTAGGCCTCGACGGCGGCCCGGCCCAGCGCCCGGGCGATGCCCACGCAGTGCTCGGCGAGCGAGGGCCGCCGGTCGACCTCCTGCTGGAGGTGCGTCAGGACGTCGCCGGGCTCCTCGCCCTGCCGCAGCTCGGTGAGCAGCTTGTCGCGCAGCAGGTCCTGTGCGGCACGCGGCTTGGCGGGGACGGACACGCCTTCGGCTGAGGCGGTCAGGACCTGGGAGGAGGAGTTGTCCGCCCAGGGGACCATGGTGACCGCCAGCGTCCCGGACAGGACCAGGACGACGGGCAGGACCAGGGCGAGGGAACGGCCGATACGGCGGGCAGTGTGGGTCACGAGGGCGAGAGTAGCGCTCGGTGAAGACATGGCGACATTCAGTCACCCGGTCGGGGGATGGTTCGACGCGGCTTTTCGATTCCCGGGTTGACGAGTAGGGCCGAATGGCCCGATCTGCCCGGGAATCCGGTCACGGGCGCGGCAACTGGCCGGGAAGGGGCACCCCTTGGCGGGGGCGCCCCTTCGCCGTGGCCGTCCGGGGCGTCAGTCGGAGAGGCGGGCGCCCGAGGACGTGGAGAACACGTGGATCTCGTCGGGGCGCGGCACCACGTGCAGGGTCGAGCCCTTCTCGGGCACCTGGCGGCCGTTGACGCGGACCACGAGGTCCTGCTTGCCGGCGGTGGCGTCGGCGACGGAACCGTAGACGTAGCCGTCGGCGCCGAGTTCCTCGACCACGTTCACCGTGATCGTCAGGCCGCCCGCGTCGCCGATGTCGAAGTGCTCGGGACGCACGCCGACCGTCACGGTGCGGTCGCCCGCGTCGGCTGCCGCGGCCAGCGCCTCGCGGGAGACGGGGACGACGCTCTCGCCGAACTTCACGCCGCCGTCGGTGATCGGCACCTCGACCAGGTTCATGGCGGGCGAGCCGATGAACCCGGCGACGAACAGGTTCGCGGGCCGGTCGTACATGTTGCGCGGGGTGTCGACCTGCTGGAGCAGACCGTCCTTGAGGACCGCGACCCGGTCGCCCATGGTCATGGCCTCGACCTGGTCGTGGGTGACGTACACGGTGGTGATGCCGAGGTCCCGCTGGAGCGCGGCGATCTGCGTACGGGTCGAGACGCGGAGCTTGGCGTCGAGGTTCGACAGCGGCTCGTCCATGAGGAACACCTGCGGCTTGCGCACGATCGCGCGGCCCATCGCGACGCGCTGGCGCTGGCCGCCGGAGAGCGCCTTCGGCTTGCGGTCGAGGTACTGGGTGAGGTCGAGCATCTTCGCCGCCTCCTCCACCTTGCGACGGATGGTCGCCTTGTCCTCGCCGGCGATCTTGAGGGCGAAGCCCATGTTGTCGGCGACGGACATGTGCGGGTAGAGCGCGTAGTTCTGGAACACCATCGCGATGTCCCGGTCCTTGGGCGGCAGGTGCGTCACGTCGCGCTCGCCGATGCGGATGGCGCCGCCGTTGACGTCCTCCAGACCGGCGAGCATGCGCAGCGAGGTGGACTTGCCACAGCCCGAGGGGCCGACGAGGACGAGGAACTCCCCGTCCTGGATCTCCAGCTCGAGCTGGTCGACGGCGGGCTTGTCGCCGCCGGGGTACAGCCGGGTCGCCTTGTCGAAGGTGACGGAAGCCATGGTGGTGAATCCCTTCTACCGGCAGGAACGTGCCGGACGATCCGAGTGGAAGGTCTAGTCCAGAATCCGGACTCCGCCCGACGCTACCCGCCGTGCCCCCCACTGTCAGCACCGCACCGCCACGACTTCGAACTTTGTGCGATCTGTCGGACCCACCTGCTTCCATGACGTGCATGACCGCGACCTCCCGCCCCTGCACCGTCCACGAACTGATCGCCGTCCTCCCGGACGTCCCCGTCCTGCACGACCGTTGCAGGGCCCTTGCGGCCCTGGATGCCCTGATGGGCGGCCGGAGCGGGAGCTGCTTCGACTACGACCCCGCGTGGGGCCCCGGGACCGTGGCCGGGCTGATGAACAACGGCTCGGGTGACGAGTACGCGATCCTCTTCACCCCCGACGGGGTCTTCGGCCGCGGCTTCGACCACGAGTCCTCCATGAGCCCGTACACCAACGAGGACATGGCCCTGTGGCCCGGGCTGGTGGACTCCCTGCCCGAGGTGTTCCGGCCGCTGCTCGACGAGCCGGCGTTCTGCGACGACGAGGTGCAGGTGGCGACGGTCGTCTTCTGGCGGGAGACGCACGACACCGCCTGGCGGGCCGGGCCGGTGGAGTACGCCGAGTACGACGACGACGGCACGGGCCACCTCTTCCACGTCCTCGCGGCCGGCACGCCGGAGGCGTACCACGCCTTCGCGGAGGACTACTACGGACGGCGGCCCGACCTGGACGCGATCCGCCACGTCTACACCCTGCGGCCCGTCACGGCCGAGGTGATCAAAACCCTGAACCCGGAAGCGGACCCGGTCGCCGTGGCAGCGGCGCTGGCGCGCACGGGGTACCCCGTGGAGGGCCGGCGAATGTGATGGCCGGGGGATTCTCGCGCTGTGTAGAGTGATGGCGGTTTCGCTCGCGGTGCACGGCGGGCGTGCAGTGCCTCCTTAGCTCAGTCCGGCCAGAGCAACGCACTTGTAATGCGTAGGTCGTCGGTTCGAATCCGACAGGGGGCTCCAGAAGTGGAAGGCCCCGGACCCTGTGGTCCGGGGCCTTCCGGCGTTCTGGCCGGTTCTCAGTGGCGGCCCGAGATGCGGTCGGCGAGGCGGGCCAGGGGGGTCGTCGTCGGGGTGTGGGTGGCGCTCTCGCGGCGGTCGGCCTCGCGGTAGGCGGCGTAGAGGGCCTGGACGCCGAGCCAGCGGAAGGGCTCCGGCTCCCAGCGGCGGACGCGGTGGTTGACCCAGGGCAGGGCGGTGAGGTCCGTGGACTCGCCCAGGACCAGGTCGCGCAGGGTGCGCCCGGCGAGGTTGGCGGTGGCGACGCCCGAGCCGACGTAGCCGCCGGCCCAGCCGAGGCCGGTGGTGCGGTCGAGGGTGACGGTGGCGCACCAGTCGCGCGGGACGCCGAGGACGCCCGACCAGGCGTGGGTGACCTCCACCCCGGTGAGCAGCGGGAAGAAGGAGGTGAGCAGCGCCGTGAGGGAGGCGACGGTGCGTTCCTGGGTGGTGCCGTCGTTGTCGGTGCGGGAACCGTAGCGGTACGGGACGCCGCGGCCGCCGATCGCGATGCGGTCGTCGGCGGTGCGCTGGGCGTACATGTAGGCGTGGGCCATGTCGCCGAGGAGCGTCGCGTCGGACCAGTTGAGGGACTGCCAGGTGGACGGGGGCAGGGGGGCCGTGACGATCATCGAGGAGTTCATCGGGAGCCACGAGCGCTTGTGGCCCTTGAGGGCGGCGGTGAAGCCCTCGGTGCAGCGCAGGACGTACGGAGCGCGGACGGTGCCGTACGGGGTGCGGGCGCGGCCGGGGGTGATCTCGGTGACGGGGGTCGACTCGTGGATGACCACGCCGAGCCGTTCGCAGGCCGCGGCCAGGCCCGTGACGAGTTTCAGCGGGTGGATGCGGGCGCCGTGGGGGGTCCAGCTGGAGCCGACGGCGTCCGCGATGTCGATGCGGGCCCGGGTGTCGGTGGCGTCCTGCAGGACGCGGTCCGTTTCGCCGAAGGCGAGCTCGCCCTCGTGGAAGGCGCGCAGCCGGGACAGCTGGGCCGGGGTGCGGGCGACTTCGAGGACGCCGCCGCGATGGATGTCGGCCGGGATGTCCTCCTTGGCGGCGATGTCGATGACCTCGGTGACGGTCTCGTTCATGGCCTGCTGGAGGCGGAGCGCGGCCTGGTGGCCGTGGAGCGCGGCGTAGCGGTCGCGTCCGGCGATGCCGTTGTAGAGCCAGCCGCCGTTGCGGCCGGAGGCGCCGTAGCCGCAGAACTTCTGCTCCAGGACGGTGATGCGGAGGTCGGGTGCGGAGGTCTTGAGGTAGTAGGCGGTCCACAGGCCGGTGTAGCCGCCGCCGACGATGACGACGTCTGCCGTGGCGTCGGAGGTGAGGGGGGCGCGGTGCGGTGCGGTGGCGGTGTGATCCGTCGCGTACCAGAAGGAAATGCCGCCGTTGATCGTCATGGGGAGTTGCTACACCCGGTTTCCGAGGGGTGTCCAGGGACGGGATGTCGCGTTTCGGGGCCGGATCGGGGGCTGGTTGGCTGATGCGGCCCGGCGGGCCGGCCGTAGGGTGCGGGCATGATTCGCAACGCTGTGGAGGCGGACGTTCCCGCCATCTGGTCCATGATCCGTGAGCTGGCGGAGTACGAGAAGGTGCCGCACGAGGCGCGGGCCACCGAAGGGCAGTTGCGCGAGGCGCTGTTCGGGGAGCGGCCGGCGGCGTTCGCGCACGTCGCGGAGACGGACGAGGGCGAGGCCGTCGGGTTCGCGCTGTGGTTCCTCAGCTTCTCGACGTGGCGCGGGGTGCACGGGATCTACCTGGAGGACCTGTACGTGCGTCCCGGCGCGCGCGGTGGTGGTCACGGGAAGGCGCTGCTCGCGGAGCTCGCGCGGATCTGCGCGGAGCGGGGGTACGAGCGGCTGGAGTGGTCGGTGCTCAAGTGGAACGAGCCGACGATCGCGTTCTACGAGGCGTTGGGCGCGCGGCCGCAGGACGAGTGGACGGTGTACCGGCTGACGGACGAGGCGCTGGCGGGGCTGGCGGGTCCGGGGGCGGCGGGTTCGGGGGCGGCGGGTTCGGGCCGGGCGGGTTAGCCGGGGGCGTTGTCAGTGGGGTGCGTCACGATGGGGGCATGGTGCGAAAGGGGCAGGGCCGGGGGCAGGGCGGGTCGGTGAGGGCGGCGAAGCGCGCGGAGGTGCGGCTGCCGGAGTTGGCGGTGTGGGAGGGGGGTGGGCTGGAGCCGGACGGGGACTACGACGGGGTGGAGTTCGTGGACCTGGACTTCGGCGGACAGGAGGGGATCGGGGCCCGGTTCATGGACTGCGCGCTGAGGCGGTGCGCGCTGGACGAGGCCGGGCTGGCGAAGGCGCGGATCCTGGACTCGGTGCTGGAGGGGGTGCGGGGGGTGGGGACGGACCTGTCGGGGGCGTCGCTGCGGGACGTGGAGCTGGTGGAGGCGCGGCTCGGCGGCGTGCAGCTGCACGGGGCGGTGCTGGAGCGGGTGGTCGTGCGGGGCGGCAAGATCGACTACCTGAACCTGCGGAGGGCGCGGCTCAAGGACGTGGTGTTCGAGGGGTGCGTGCTGGTCGAGCCGGACTTCGCGGGGGCGGTGCTGGAGCGGGTGGAGTTCCGGGACTGCACGCTGCGGGGGGCGGACTTCCAGGGGGCGCGGATGACGGACGTGGACCTGCGGGAGGCGGCGGAACTGGGGATCGCGCGGGGAGTGGACGCCTTGGCGGGGGCGGTGATCAGTCCGGCGCAGTTGTACGACCTGGCCCCGGCGCTGGCGGCGCAGCTGGGGGTGCGGGTGGTGCCGTAACCGTGTTGCCGGGGTGGGGCGTGCTTCGCGATGCTGGGGCGGTGCCGGGGCAGCGGAAGAGGAAGCGGCGGCAGCAGGCCGAGCGGGAGCGGGCCGCCGCGCGGTTCGCGCCGGGGGCGGGGCACTGGGAAGTGCTCTTCACGACCCAGGACGAGTCGCGGTGGCGGGCGTACGTCGAGCGGCTGCGGGCGTCGGCGTCGGCGTCGACGTCGGCCTCGGCCCCGGTGTCCGCGGCGTCGTCGGAGACGGGGGTCGACTGGCCGGCGATGAGGGTGGACGTGCTGTGCGGGCGGCTGGTGCAGCCGACCACGTACCGGCTGAGCCGCTTCGTGCCGGGCCCGGAGGGGGACTAGGGCGTCTCTTCCGGATCTTGCCTGACCTGCGCCGCCCGGCACCGTACCTAGTCGCGTCGGCGAGGCACCGAACACGTCCGGTACGCAGGCGCCCCACCGCCGCACCGCCGCACGGTCTTCGGGAAGGGCCCGCGGCGTCGGATGCGGTGCATCCCTGGGCGGAGGATCGCCCTCGTGCCGGGCGTACTCGGGCGACCCGGCAACGGGGGCAGGTGCGGAAGCCGACGTCTCAGGCCCCCCGGTAGATCGTTCGGGCAGGGCCCGGCTAGGCGGGGACGCGGGGGAAGCGGGCCTGGAGGGTCCAGATGGCCGGATTGTCGGCGAGGCCGTCGTGCATGTCGACGAGGTCGGCGATGAGGTCGTGCAGGAAGTCCCGGGCCTCGCGGCGGAGCAGGCGGTGGGTGAAGGTGAGGGGGGCTTCCTCGGGTGGCATCCAGTCGGCCTCGATGTCGACCCAGCCGAAGCGGCGCTCGAACAGCATGCGGTCGGAGGACTCGGTGAAGTCGAGTTCGGCGTACTGGCGGTTCGCGGAGCGGCTGCCGCGGGGGTCTTGGTCGAGCTGCTCGACGATGTCGCAGAGCGCCCAGGCGAAGTCGAGGACGGGAACCCATCCCCAGGCTGTGGACAGCTCGCGGTCGGCGTGGGTGTCGGCGAGGTAGACGTCTCCGCAGAAGAGGTCGTGGCGCAGGGCGTGGATGTCCGCCGAGCGGTAGTCGGTCTGCGGGGGGTCGGGGAAGCGGCGGGAGAGGGAGTAGCCGATGTCGAGCACGTAGTGATGGTGTCACGGGGTGGGGTGGCTCTGCCGGGTGGGTTC
The DNA here is from genome assembly GCF_044454045.1 of Streptomyces sp. NPDC051578. Taxonomy (NCBI): domain Bacteria; kingdom Bacillati; phylum Actinomycetota; class Actinomycetes; order Kitasatosporales; family Streptomycetaceae; genus Streptomyces; species Streptomyces sp. NPDC051578. Next base: position 2,324,735 of record NZ_JBITDH010000001.1, on the reverse strand, counting down.
GACCGGTGGCTCCGCGGGTGGCTCCGCGGGTGGCTCCGCGGGTGGCTCCGCCGGGCCGCGTGGGGTGGGTGCGGCGCCGTTGCCGAGGGGCCGGCCCCCGGGGCCCCCGCGCCTCAAACGCCGGCGGGGCTGGGTTTGGCCGGCTCTGGGTGGGCCGGTGCGGCGCCGTTGCCGGGGGCCGGGCCCCAGGCGCCCGTGCCTCAAACGCCGGCGGGGCTGGAGGGGCTGGGGCTGGGTCCGGGCGGCCGCGGCTCGGCGGGGCTGGAAGGGCGGGGTCGGACCCGCGCCTCCAGCGGCGGCGGGGCTGGAAGGGCGGCGGCGGGGCGGGGGCTAGGACGGGAGGAGGCGTTGTTCCTTGGCTACCGAGACGGCTCCCGCGCGGGTGTCGACGCCGAGTTTGTCGTAGATGCGGCCCAGGTGCGTCTTGACCGTGGCTTCGCTGATGAAGAGGGCTCGGGCGATGTCGCGGTTGCCGAGGCCGCGGGCCAGCTGGCCGAGGATGTCCAGTTCACGGTCCGTCAGCGTCGGGCGCGACCCCCGCATGCGGGCCATCACGCGGCTGGCCACCGGCGCGGAGAGGGTGGTGCGGCCCGCCGCCGCCGAGTGGATCGCGGCGAAGAGTTCCTCGGGGCGTTCCGCCTTGAGGAGGTACCCCGTCGCGCCCGCCCCGATGGCCCGGGTGATGTCCGCGTCGGTGTCGTACGTCGTCAGGACCAGGACGTGCGGCGGCTTCGGGACGGAGGTGATGCGGCGGGTGGCCTCGACCCCGTCGATGCCGGCGCCCAGCTGGAGGTCCATCAGCACCACCTCGGGCCGGAGTTTCGCGGCCAGTGCGACCGCCTCCTCGCCGCTGCCCGCTTCGCCGAGCACCTCGATGTCGGGTTCGCTGCCCAGCAGGGCCAGCAGGCCGGCGCGGACCACCACGTGGTCGTCGCAGAGCAGGATCGTGGTCATCGGACCGGCTCCAGGGGGATCGCGGCGGACAGGACGGTTCCTTCGCCGGGGGCGGATTCCAGGGTCACGGTTCCGCCGAGCTGCCGCACGCGGGCGCGTATCGCGGGGAGGCCGTGCCCCCGGCCGGGGGCGTCGGCGCGGGGTTCGCGGGGTTCGGTGAAGCCGTGGCCGTCGTCCGCGACGTCCAGGACGACCTGGTCGCCCAGGAAGCTCAGGGTCAGGGCGGCGGTGCGGGCCCCCGAGTGCTCCCGGACGTTGGCCAGGGCGCCCTGCGCGATCCGCAGCAGGGCGGATTCGGCCCGGTCGGGCAGCGCCGCGGGCGTGCCCTCCAGGTGGAAGCGGACCTCGATGTCCGGACCGGCGTCCAGCGCGCGCAGGGCGTCTGCGAGGCGCCCGCCGCCCGCCAGCTCGGGCGGGGCGAGGTCGTGGACCAGCCGCCGGGCCTCGGCGAGGCCGCGCGCGGCGGTGTCGGTGGCGGTACGGACGTGGGCGCGGGCGGTGGCCGGGTCGCTGTCCCAGGTGCGGTCGGCGGCCTGGAGCAGCATCTGCTGGCTGGACAGGTGCTGCGCGAGGGTGTCGTGGATCTCCATGGAGAGCCGCTGGCGTTCGGCGAGGGTGCCTTCGCGGCGCTCGGTGGCGGCGAGTTCCCGGCGGGTGCGGATGAGGTCGTCGATCAGGGTGCGCTGGGCCCGGGTCTGGCGCTCCATGTGGACGAAGACGGCCGTGGCGAGGGCGGCGACGGCGGGCGGGGCGAGGAGGAGGTTCGGGTCGAAGGAGGGCGACAGCCTGAGCTGGGCGGCGACGACGAGTGCGGTGAGCAGGGCGACGAGGACGACCGCCGCGCGCGGGGGGAGGGTGCGCAGGGCGGTGTAGAAGAGGGGGACGGCGCACCAGGCGAAGCTGGGTGCGAGGAGGACGAGGACCACCCAGGTGGCGACGACCACGCCGAGCCAGAGCAGGCGCCGCAGCGTGGGTGCGGCGCCGACGGCGGGCCCGAGCACGTACAGCAGGGCGAGGGTGGCGCCGAGGGCGATGACCCAGGGCGTACGGGGCTCGCCGGGGTGGTGCAGCAGGAACCGGGCCACGGAGGCCCCGAGGAGCAGGAAGAACGCGGCGTGCGTGACGGCGGCCAGCGTCCGCGTACCGGTGGCGGTGGTGTGCGCGCCGACGGCATCGGCGGCTTCGGCACCTTCCGCGGCTCCGAGGGCGGCGGTGGCTTCGTCCCGGCCCGCGCCCGCGCCCGCGTCCCGGCCCGCGCCCGCGCCCGCGTCCCCGCCCGCGTCCCGGCCTGCGCCCGCGTCCCGGCCTGCGCCCGCGTCCCGGCCCGGGCCGGTCGGCTCCTCGGCGGGGGTGGGGTTCGGGTTTGGGTCCGGGGTCACGGGGGCTCCTGGGTCGGGTGGGGCTCGGGTACATCCTGAGCCAAACCGGCAGGTGGGTGGGCGCGCATCGGCCGATCGGATGACCCCGGGGTCGGCCGGTGCGGGGACGGGCGGGGGCGGGATCCCGGGTGAGGCTTGGTGCAGCGGACCACCTACCTCAGGAGCAGCAGCATGAACACCCGTACCCGCGTTCTCACCGGTACCGCCCTCGCCGTCGCGCTCGGCGCCGGGACCTTCGGCGCCGTCACCGCGAGCGCCGCCCAGTCCGACGGCCCGAAGGGCGACGACAAGAACTTCACCACCTCGACCCACGTCACCGTCGGCGCCGCCACCCGTGCGGCCCAGGCCGCGCTGGAGGCCGCCGAGAAGGAGGGGCAGAAGATCACGGTCGCGGTGGTGGACCGCGACGGCAACACCGTCGTCACCCTGCGCGGCGACGGCGCCGGCCCGCAGCCCTACGAGTCGGCGCAGCGCAAGGCCTACACCGCCGTGTCCTGGAACGCGCCGACCTCGGTGCTCGTCGGCCGGCTCGCCCAGACTCCGAACCTCAAGGACATCCCCGGCACCCTGTTCCTGGCCGGCGGCGCGCCCGTGCAGGCGAACGGCGCACCGGTCGCGGGCATCGGCGTGGCCGGCGCACCGAGCGGTGACCTGGACGAGAAGTTCGCCAAGGCCGGCGTCGACGCCCTCGGCAAGTAGGACGGGCTTTCCCGCTCCCGCATAGGATCGAACGCGTGGATCACCGCGCGCCCGACCGCCTCACCCCCTTCACCCGCCTCACCGTCCCCGCCGTCGCCGCCCTCCTCGCCCTCACCACGGGCTGTACGGGCACGACCGTGCAGGGCCGGCCGGGCGCGTCGGGGCTGCGGGACCCCTACTTCCCCAAGGCGGGCAACGGCGGTTACCAGGTCGACCACTACGCCCTGGACCTCGGCTACCGGCCCTCCGACCACCAGCTGACCGGTACAGCCGTCATCACCGCCCGCGCCGAGCAGACGCTGAGCTCCTTCAACCTCGACCTCAGCGGGCTGCGCGTCGACGCGGTCACCGTCGAGGGGGAGCCGGCCCGGTACAACCGCACGGGCCGGGAGCTGACGGTGCGCCCGCGCAAGGACCTCGGCAAGGGCGAGGTCTTCCGTACGGAGGTCCGCTACAGCGGGACGCCGAAGCCCCTCACCGACGCGGACGGTTCACAGGAGGGCTGGATCGCGACCGCCGACGGCGCCGTGGCCGTCGGCGAACCCGTCGGGTCGATGACCTGGTTCCCCGGCAACCACCACCCCAGCGACAAGGCGTCCTACGACATCACGCTCACCGTTCCGCAGGGCTACGAGGCCGTCTCCAACGGTGAGTTGGCCTCCCGCCGGAACACCGGTGACGGGCGGACCGCCTTCGCGTGGCACAGCGCCGAGCCGATGGCCAGCTACCTGGCCACCGCCGCCATCGGGAAGTTCAGGGTGGCCACCGCCCGCACCTCCTCGGGGATCGGCGTCTACAACGCGGTCGCGCCCGGCGAGGAGGCCGGGAGCGCGGCGGTGCTGGGGCGGCTGCCGGAGGTGGTGGAGTGGGAAGCCGGGCGGTTCGGGCCGTACCCCTTCGCCACCGTGGGCACGATCGTGGTGCCGGACGGGACGCTGTCGTACGCGTTGGAGACGCAGACCAAACCGGTCTATCCGGGCGCCCCTTCGCTGGACCTGACCGTCCACGAGCTCGCGCACCAGTGGTTCGGGGACTCGGTGTCGCCGAAGTCCTGGAAGGACATGTGGCTCAACGAGGGCTTCGCGACGTACGCGGAGTGGCTGTGGTCGGAGGACCACGGCGGTCCCGGCGCGCAGAAACGGTTCGACGCGCTCCTCGCCGGTGACACGTCCTTCGAGGGGACGGACGCCGCCCGCTGGGACGCGTTCCCGCCCGCGGCGCCGCCCGGGCCCGGGGACATCTCGGAGGCGCCGGTGTACTACCGGGGAGCGATGGTGCTGCACCGGATCCGGCAGGAGGTCGGCGACGAGCGGTTCTTCGACCTGTTGCGCGGCTGGGCCGCGGACCACCGCCACGGCAACGCGGGTACGGCCGACTTCACCGCCTACGCGCAGCAGCGGACGGGCCACGACCTGCGGAAGGTCTGGGACGTGTGGCTGTACGGCGAGGACAGCCCGAAGCCGTAGCCGCCGCGCACCGCCGAGGCCCCGCCCCGATCGCGGGAAGGGGCCCCGGCAGACCTCCGCAGCGGCCTCGGCAGCGGCCTCAGCAGGTCTTCGGCGATGGCCTCGGCAGTGGCGTGCCGCGGGAGATCAGACGTTGACGCCGAAGTCCTGGGCGATGCCGGTCAGGCCCGAGGCGTAGCCCTGGCCGACGGCGCGGAACTTCCACTCCGCGCCGTTGCGGTAGAGCTCGCCGAAGACCATGGCGGTCTCGGTCGCCGCGTCCTCGGAGAGGTCGTAGCGGGCGATCTCGGCGCCGCCGGCCTGGTTCACGACGCGGATGTACGCGTTGCGGACCTGGCCGAAGTTCTGGCTGCGGGACTCGGCGTCGTAGATGGAGACCGGGAAGACGATCTTGTCGACATCGGCCGGGAGGCCGGCGAGGTTGACCTTGATGGACTCGTCGTCGCCGGAGCCCTCGCCGGTGCGGTTGTCACCGGTGTGGACGATGGTCTGGTCCGGAGTGGACTTGTTGTTGAAGAAGACGAAGTGACCGTCGGAGACGACCTTGCCCGTCGCGTTGACCGCGATGGCGGAGGCGTCGAGGTCGAAGTCGACACCGGTGGTGGTGCGGACGTCCCAGCCGAGGCCGACCGTGACGGCGCTGAGGCCGGGGGCCTCCTTGCTAAGCGAGACGTTGCCGCCCTTGGACAGGCTTACTGCCATTTTGACTGGTGTCCCTTCCTCAATCACATGACCGCTGGACGTGGCCAAGTTACCGCTGCCCTGCATAACGCGGGGAGGGGGCCGGTAGGTTCCACGGGCTCGCCCGCCGGTCCGGCCGGGCGCAGCGGAAATGGGGTGACGGGGCGCGGTGAGGGGCGGGATCATAGGGGCATGCCTGGTCCCTATGTCATCCGTGGTTCCGTCGTGCTGCCCGAGGGGGAGCTCGGCTGGCGGTTCTCGCGTTCCTCCGGGCCGGGCGGCCAGCACGTGAACACCTCCGACTCGCGGGTGGAGCTGCTGTTCGACCTCGGGGCGACGAAGGCGCTGCCGGAGGTGTGGAAGGAGCGGGCGCTGGAGCGGCTGGCGTCCCGGCTGGTGGGCGGCGTGCTGACGGTCCGGGCGTCCGAGCACCGCTCGCAGCTGCGCAACCGGGAGATGGCGCTGGTGCGGCTGGCGTCGCTGCTGGCGGAGGCGACGGCGCCGCCGCCGAAGCAGCGGCGGGCGACGAAGATCCCGCGCGGGATCAACGAGCGGCGGCTGCGGGAGAAGAAGGCGCGGGCCGAGACGAAGCGGGGCCGTACGGGCCGCGACTGGTAGCCCACCCGCCCGTCAGCCGGTGGTTCGCTGCCACCGGTGGCCCTCTGCGGCCGGTGGTCCGCCGTCACCGGTGACTCTCTGCGGCCGGTGACCCTCTGCGGCCGGTGGCCCGCCGCCCTGGCCGCCCCGCCCGAGCCGCAGGCCGTACCCGGGCCGCCCCTACCGGGCCAGGTGCCGGTAGCGCCCGCGGAAGTACGTCAGCGGCGGCGCGTCGGGATTGGGCAGGGCCGCCGACAGGACGCGGCCGACGACGAGGGTGTGGTCGCCCGCCGGGACGCGGGACTCCGTACGGCACTCCAGCGTGGCCAGCGCCTGCGTCAGCAGCGGGGCCCCCGAGACGGCGCCCCGCTCGTACGGCACGCCCGCGAACAGCAGCCGGTCGCTGATCCGGCCCTTCATCGCGAACCGGCCCGCGACCTGGAGCTGGCTGTCCGCGAGCACCGAGACGGCCCACAGCGGCTGCTCCGCCAGCAGGTCGTCCATCCGGGAGCCCTCGCGCAGGCTCACCAGGACCAGCGGCGGGTCCAGGGACACCGACATGAAGGCGGTCGCCGTCATGCCGACGTCCTCGCCCTGCGGGCCGCCGGCCGTCAGGGCGGGCTCGTGGGCGGTGATCAGCGTTACGCCGGCCGCCAGTCGGGACATCGCGGCGCGGAATTCTTCCTCGGTCACCCCCTCAGGATGCGGGGTGGGGGCTGCGGGGGCGGGTTCCAGGGTCGTCTTCGGCACGCCTGGAACGCTAGTCTCGCTCCCTCACGGCGCACATCGGGCCTTGGTCCGAGGCGCGTACGGACCCGGGGACCTAGGTCCGCGCGTATCGTTTGCCCGCGGAAAGGAGAGGGAGCGCTCCCAGTCGTGGCGAGGGCTTTCGCGCCTCTTCGGAGCACGTTCTTCATCTCATGTGACTTGAGTCACAGACGGCAAGATTTGTTGACCCTGTGTACCTGCCGCACAGCTCACTGTGATTCAGTGGACGGGACACCGCAACGAACCGCCGATGACACACCTGGAGTTGCTGTCGAGGTCTCGGGGAGAGCGAGCAATGGAGACCGAGTCGGAGCCGTACGTCCGTCTTGCGACCCTGCGGCAGCTGCACCGGGTGGTGGCCGACCTCAATACGGCCCGGAGCCTGGCGGACACTCTGCAGACCGTCGTGGACGGCATCGTCGCGGGCCTCGGCTACCAGCTCGCCTGTGTCAACCTCGTACGCCCCGACGGGGATCTGGTCGTCGCCGCCTTCGCAGGTGACCCCGCCGCCGAGGCCCTGATCACCGGTCGCGTCGGCTCCCGCCTCTCCTGGGAACGCCGCCTGACGATGGGTGAGGACTGGGACGGGCTGCGCTTCATCCCGCACACCGAGGGCTGGGTCCTGCTGGAGGACGACGTGCCCCAGTGGCACACCGACGGCCCCGATCCCCGCTTCGCGGACGAGTGGCATCCCGAAGACCGGCTCTATGCACCCATGTACGCGTCCGGCGGGGAACTTCTGGGTGTCATTTCGGTGGACAGACCGCGCAACGGCCGCCGCCCGGGCGCGTGGGGCCGCGAGGCGCTCCAGATGTACGCCTTCCAGGCGGCGATTGCGATCAGCAACGCGCGGCTGCGAGCGAACATGCAACGGGCCCTGGTCCGGCTGGAGCGCGAACAGCAGGCGCTGCGCGCCAGCGAGGAGTCGTTCCGCCAGGCCTTCGAGTACGCGCCCAGCGGCATGGCCATCGCCGAGATGGGCGGCGACCAGCACGGCCGGCTGCTGCGGACCAACGACGCGCTGTGCCGGCTGCTGGGGCGGCCGGCCTCCGTTCTGCGCCGGTACTCCTTCTCCGACCTCGTCCACCCCGAGGACATCGGCACGCTGCTGCGGACCTCGGCCGAGGGCGGCCGTGCCGAGCTGCGCCTGGGCCGGCGCGACGGTACGTACGTGTGGGTCTCGCTGCGCAACTCCGTGGTCGCCGACGCCGCCGACGGGCCCCGGTTCCTGCTCACCCACGTCGAGGACATCGAGGAGCGCAAGCGGCACGAGCTCCAGCTCGCGCACCGCGCCAGCCACGACGCGCTGACCGGCCTGCCCAACAGCGCCGAACTGCGCTCGCGGCTCGGGGCGCGGCTGTGCCGCCGGCCGCAGTCCGTGCGGGCCACCGCCGTGGAGGCGCTGGACGCGGCCTTCGAGGGGCGCCCGGAGGCTGGGGGTGGTGCCGCCGAGCACGGCTTTCGCCCCGACGGGTACGCAGACCCCTTCGAGGGTCCCGCGGCGGCCCAGGGCGAGGCGGGCCCGTACGACCACCACGTACACACCGTCGCACCCGCCACTGACATCGACGACGGCACGAAGGGCCTCGCGGTGCTCTTCTGCGATCTCGACGGCTTCAAGTCGATCAACGACCGGTTCGGTCACCACACGGGCGACGCGGTACTGATCGAGGTCGCCCGGCGGCTGACGACGGGCGTCCGCGACGGGGACACGGTCGCCCGGCTCGGCGGTGACGAGTTCGTCGTCCTCGCCGACGGGCTGGGCGCGGCCGACGCCGCCGACCTGGCCGTCCGGCTGCGGAACGCGATCATCCCGCCGATCCGGGTGGACGGCCGAGCGGTCCGCGTCGGGGCGAGTTTCGGCATCGGCTGGGCCAGCTGCGGCATGTCGGCGGACGAGGTGCTGCGCTCCGCCGACCAGCGGATGTACATCGAGAAGAGGTCCCGTTCCAAGGCGCACCGCCGGGCCGGCTGAGTCGATCGGCCGCCCGTGGGCGCACGTGTTCGGGGTAGGCTCCCGTGGGTCGAAAGGAGTGACCTGCGATGACGACGCCCGCGAACAGCGGTCCGCACGGCGGGGCGAACAAGCCCGAGGACGAAGATCCGTTCGGCTACCTCTACGCGGACGGGCAGGCTGCCGGTGCCACCCCGCCCGGTTCCGGCGGTGGGTACGGATATCCCGGCCCCGCGGCCGGTGGGCAGGCCGGCGCACAGCCGGGCGTGCCCCGTACCTCGTACAACCAGGTGCGCACGGTCGGCGACCGGCGCGGCCAGCGCGGTGCCGTCCCGTACCAGCCGGGACCGGCGCAGCAGGGCCAGCCGGGCTACCAGGCCCAGTACCAGGCCCCCGAGGCGCTCCAGGCCGGCGGCTACGGCGTTCCGCAGCAGCAGACGCAGTCCCAGCCGCTGCCCGACAACGGCGGGCACGGCGGGCGCGGTGGCGGCGGATCGAGCCGTCGCGGTCTGCTCATCGCGGCGATCGCGGTGGTGGCCGCCGTGGCGATCGGCATCGGCGCGGCCCTGGCCTTCGGTGACAAGGGCGACAAGGACCAGGCGAACGGCTCCGGCAAGCAGTCGGCGGCGCCCAAGGACAACTCCCCGGGCCCGCAGCCGAGCGGCTCCGCGCAGCCCTCTGACGGCCCGCTGCCCAAGGCGGACGCCTCGGGCGCGGGCATGACCCTGACGGGCGGCGCGGCGCTGACGAGCACGGTGCCCGGTGCGAAGAGCGCGGGCGGCCAGTACGTCGGCAACTTCAACCAGCCGGGTGCGGCGCTGACCTGGAGCCTGGACGTGGCCAAGGCGGGCCTGTACGCCGTCTACATCAGCTACAACGTTCCCGGCAAGGACGCCAAAACCACGCTCACCGTCAATGACGAGAAGCAGGAACGTCCGATAAACATGGCCAACTTCGCCAAGGCCAAGCCCGGCGAGTGGGACAAGTGGACGTACACGTACTCGCTGGTGGACCTCAAGAAGGGTCCCAACACCGTCAAGATGTCGTGCGAGACGGGCAACCAGTGCGAGATCATCATCGACCAGCTCTGGCTCCAGAAGCCGCCGTCGTAGCGGGAGGTCAGCCGGCCTGACCGGCCGTCACCTTCACCGACCCCCGTACCTCTTCGTAGGTGCGGGGGTCGAACTCTCCCGCCGCCGGGGCGTGGACGGTGGCCGCCGAGAGGGCGACGGCGCGGGTGAGGCGGGCGGGCCAGTCCAGGCCCTCGGTCAGGGCCGAGAGCAGGCCCGCGACGGCGGAGTCACCGGCTCCGGTGGGGTTGCCGCTCAGCGGGCGGGGCGGTGCCGCCTGCCAGGTGCCCTCGGCGGTGGAGGCGAGCAGGCCGGCCGGGCCGAGGGAGGTGACCACCGCGTGGGCACCTCGGCGGCGGGCGTCGCGGGTGGCGGGCAGCGGGTCGCGGGAGCCGGTCAGTTCGGCCAGCTCGGCGGCGTTCGGCTTGATCATCTCGGGGCGGGCGGCGACGCCCCGGCGCAGCGCTTCGCCGCTGGTGTCCAGCAGTACGGGGACCCCGGCGGCGCGGGCGGTGCGGACGAGTACGGCGTACGCGCCCACGGGCACGCCCGGCGGCAGGCTTCCGCACAGCGCGACCGCGCGGGCCCCGGCCAGGAGTTCCTCGTAGCGGGTCAGGAACCGGGCCCATTCCGCGGGAGTGATCTGCGGGCCCGGCTCGTTGAACTGGGTGGTGTCGCCGGAGGCTTCGTCGACGACGGCCAGGGTGCGCCGGGTGGTGCCCGCGCAGGGGACCAGGGCGTCCGTCACGCCGGGTCCGGCGGCCAGCAGTTCCCGTACGACGGCGCCCACCGCCCCGCCCGCGAAGCCGGTCGCCGTGACCTGGTGGCCCAGTGCGGCGAGTACGCGGGCGACGTTGACGCCCTTGCCGCCGGGGCGTTCGGTCGCGCCGGTGACCCGGTGCGAGGTGTGCGGGAGCAGCCGCGGCACCCGGTAGGTGACGTCGAGCGCGGCATTGAGGGTCACGGTGAGGATCATGGTCAGCCCCGGTCTTGGTGTGTGCCGGGATCATGCCAAACCGCGGGCCGTCCGCCCAGTCCGCGGGGCGACGGCCCGTCACCGTCCAGCCGATCGGCGCCTCACACGCCGGGGTTGACGATCCATTCGCCGCGCCGCATGACGCCCTTGAGGTCGAAGGCGGCGTCCAGGACGACGAGGTCGGCGTACTTGCCGGGCTCCAGCGAGCCGACCTGGTCGTACAGGCCGATCAGCTTGGCCGGGTTGGCGGAGATCGCCTGGACCACCGATTCGACGGGCAGCGCGTCGACGGTCACCGCGCGCTTGAAGGCGGTGTCCAGGGTCAGAGTGGAGCCGGCGATCGAGCCGCCCTCCACGAGGCGGGCGACGCCGTCCTTGACCTCGACCTCCAGCGGCCCGAGGTGGTAGGTGCCGTCGCCGAAGCCGGCCGCGTCCATCGCGTCGGTGATCAGCGCGACCCGGTGGGCGCCCGCGTGGTGGAAGGCCAGTTCCAGCATCGCCGGGTGCAGGTGCGTGCCGTCGTTGATCAGCTCGACGGTGACCCGCTCGTCCTCCAGCAGCGCGGCGATGGGGCCCGGCGCGCGGTGTTCGAGGCCCGGCATCGCGTTGTAGAGGTGGGTGGCGACGGTGGCGCCCGCGTCGATGGCGCGGCGGGTCTGGTCGTAGGTGGCGTCGGTGTGGCCGATCGCGGCGATGACCCCGTGCTCGGCCAGCAGCCGTACGGAGTCCAGGCCGCCGGGCAGTTCGGTGGCGAGCGTGACCATCCGGGCGGCGCCGTGCGCGGCGTCGACCAGTTTGCGGACCTCGGCCGGGTCCGGGTCGCGCAGCAGCTCCGCCTTGTGGGCGCCCTTGCGGCAGGCGTTGATGAAGGGCCCCTCGAAGTGGATGCCCGCGATCTCGCCCTGCTGCGTCAGTTCGGCGAGGAGTCCGGCGCGGCGGGCGAGTTCGTCCAGCTCGCCGGTGACGGTGGAGGCGACGAGGGTGGTCGTGCCGTGCTCGCGGTGGGTCCGTACGCCCTTGAGGACCTCCTCGGCGGTGCCGGAGGTGAAGGAGGCGCCACCGCCGCCGTGGTTGTGCATGTCCACGAAGCCGGGGACGATCCAGTGCCCGGTGAGGTCGGCCACGGGTGTGGCCGGGGACGCGCTGCCCGCGATGCGCTCGCCGTCGACGATGACGCGGCCGCCCGCCACGGTCCCGGTGGGCAGCACCACCTTGGCACCGGACAGAACAGTGCTCTGTGTGCTTGCGGCCATCAGGCAGGTACCTCCGTGGCGAGTAGGTCCCAGGCGAGCAGGCCTGCGCCCAGGCATCCGGCGGTGTCCCCGAGGGCCGCCGGAACGATCTCGGGCAGCCGCTGGAACGTCACGCGCTCCTCGACGGCCGTCCGAAGTGGTGTGAACAACGTTTCCCCCGCCTCCGCGAGCCCGCCACCGATGATCACCGTGCGCGGGTCCAGCAGGGTGATCGCGGTGACCAGCCCGTCGGCGAGGGCGCCGATGGCGGCCAGCCACACCTGGCGGGCGCGGGCGTCGCCGGACTCGACGGCCTTGGCGCAGTGCGCGGCGTCGGCGTCGGGGTCGCCGCTGGCGGCGGCCCAGGCGCGGCTGACGGCGGAGGCGGAGGCGAGGGTCTCCAGGCAGCCGTGCTGGCCGCAGCCGCAGGCCGGGCCGCCGGGGCGGACCACGATGTGGCCGATCTCGCCCGCGTAGCCGTGGGCGCCCGCCTCGATGCGGCCGCCCAGGCCGATGGCGCCGGCGATGCCGGTGCCGAGCGGGACGAACAGGAACCGGTCGGCGTCCCGGCCGGCGCCGATGCGGCCTTCGGCGAGGCCGCCCGTGCGCACGTCGTGCCCGAGGGCCACCGGGATGCCGCCGAGGCGGGCGCTGAGCAGCTCGCGCATGGGTACGTCGCGCCAGCCGAGGTTCGCGGCGTAGACGGCGGTCCCGTTCTCGGCGTCGACGATGCCGGGTACGGCGACGCCGGCGGCCGAGGCGGCCCGGCCGAAGCGTTCGCGGCCCAGGGCGAGGAGTTCGGCGGCGAAGCCGAGGATCGTCTCGACGACGGCTTCGGGGCCCCGCTCGCGGCCGGTGGCGCGGCGCGCCTCGTGCAGCAGGGAGCCGTCCCCGGCGATGAGGGCGGCCTTCATCCCGGTGCCGCCCACATCGAGGGCGATGACGTGTTTCACGGGTTTCACAGAAGACAGTCTCGCGTGCTCGGGAGGCAAAGGTCTAGTCCATTGGAAGGAATGTTGAGTGGCCATGCAAATCCGGGAGCCCGCTCCGGCAACGGTCCGGACACGGTCCGCACGAGCGGTGCGCTCCGGATGTGAAGTAGCCGGAAAGTGGTGTAGACCTTACGACGAATAGTAGGTACGACAAGGGGTGGATCAGAACTGTGAAGGGCCGTTACCTGAGCCTGGCCGCGACCGGGGCCGCGCTCTGCCTGGCCGCCGTGACCCTGACGGGCTGCGGAACCGTGCAGGGCCTCACCGGGAACAACGAGGTGACCCTGCGGGTCGTGGCGGCCGACTACGGCGACAATCCGCAGAACTCCTCCGCCGCCTACTGGAAGGACCTCGCGAGCTCCTTCGAGAAGACCCACCCCGGGGTCAACGTCGAGGTCAGCGTCTACTCCTGGACCGAGGTCGACGCCAAGGTCGCCGAGATGGTCAAGGCGCACAAGGCCCCCGACATCGCTCAGATCGGCGCCTACGCCGACTACGCGGAAGCCGGCAAGCTCTACTCCGCCGAGGAACTGCTCTCCGTGCAGACCGAGGCCGACTTCCTGGCCCCGCTCGCCGACGCGGGCAAGGTCGGGCAGACCCAGTACGGCATGCCCTTCGTGGCCAGCACCCGGCTGCTCTTCTACAACGAGAAGCTGCTCGGTGACGCCGGTGTCATACCCAAGGACGCCAAGGGCGGCTGGCAGCCCAAGAGCTGGGCGGACCTGGAAGCGGCCGCCAAGAAGCTCAAGGCCGCCGGTGTCCAGACCCCCTTCGCGCTGCCGCTCGGCCGGGAAGAGGCGCAGGCCGAGACGATGATGTGGATGCTGGCGGGCGGTGGCGGCTACACCGACAACGAGGACAGCTACGACATCGACTCCGCGGACAACATCAAGACCTTCGAGTTCCTGCGCGACAAGATGGTCGGCCAGGGGCTGACCGGCCCCGTCGAGCCGGGCAAGCTCGACCGGCAGGCCGCCTTCGACGCCTTCGCGCGCGGCGAGGTCGGCATGCTCAACGGGCACCCGACCCTGCTCAAGCAGGCCGGCGGCAAGGGGATCAAGTTCGGGATGGTGCCGATGCCGACGGCCGACGGCACCGACCACCCGACGATGGGCGTCGCCGACTGGGTCATGGCCTTCAAGAACGGCCACAAGGCGGAGACGGGCAAGTTCCTCGACTACCTGTACGAGGCGAAGAACGTGACGGCCTTCACGAGCAAGTACGACCTGCTGCCCGTGACCACCACCGGCTACCGGGCCATGGAGGCCGCCACCGGGGGCTCCGCGCCGCAGCTCAAGACCTTCCTGACGGCGCTGCCGACGGCGCGGCTGTACCCCGTGGGCAAGAAGTCGTGGGCCGGGGTGAGCGAGGGCGTCAAGCAGAACATCGGCAAGGTGGTGCAGCCGGGCGGCCGGCCGGACAAGGTGCTCGGCGACATCGCGGAGTCGGCGCGCAAGGCGGACGGCGACCGCTGAGGCGGGGCCTGCGGGGGCCGGTCGGGGGGCCGGTGGGGGCCTGGTGGGGTGCTCGGCCCGGCCGGGGGCGTGTCGGTGGGCGGCGTTAATCTGGCCGTATGACGGACGACGGGCGATTGACGGCCGCCGAGGCCGCCGTGCTCGCGTACGAGGGACGAACCTGGTCCGGGCCCGGAGCCAAGGAACGGGCCATCCGGGAAGGGCTGGGGATGACCCCGGTCCGGTACTACCAGCTGCTCAACGCCCTGATGGACGATCCGCGGGCCCTGGAGCACGCCCCGGGCACCGTCAACCGTCTCCGGCGGATCCGCGCGGCGCAGCGGGCCCGGCGATAGCAGTCGTACGACTGGACCGTTAGGGTCGTCCCTATGGGGAGCCATGCGCACGATACGCCGATGCCCGTGCCCGCCACCGCCGCCGGACGCGAGGGGCTCGAAGCCCTCCTCCGGACGCCGCGCCGATCCGTCGTAGCCCTCGACTTCGACGGCACCCTCGCCGAGATCGTTCCCGACCCCGACCAGGCGCGCGCCCACGCGGACGCCGTACCGGCGCTGTCCGCGCTCGCGCCGGAGGTGCTGGCCGTGGCCGTCGTCACCGGCCGGCCGGCCGGGGTCGCCGTGCGGCACGGCGGGTTCGCGGGGGTGCCCGGGCTGGAACACCTCGTCGTCCTCGGGCACTACGGGGCCGAGCGGTGGGACGCCGTGAGCGGGCTCGTCCACGCGCCCGCCGAGCACCCGGGGGTGGCGGCCGTACGGGCCGAGCTGCCGGGGTTCCTGGAGTCGATCGGGGCGTGGCGGGGGACCTGGATCGAGGAGAAGGGCCGGGCGCTGGCCGTCCACACCCGGCGGGCGGAGGATCCGGAGGCGGCGTTCGAGGCGCTGCGGGGGCCGCTGGCGGAGCTGGCGGCGCGGCACGGGCTGATGGTGGAGCCGGGGCGGGCGGTGCTGGAGTTGCGGCCGCCGGGGATGGACAAGGGCGTCGCGCTGACGGAGTACCTGGAGGAGGTCGGCGCGGAGGCGGTGCTGTACGCGGGGGACGACCTGGGGGACCTCGCCGCGTACGCCGCCGTCGAGAAGCGGCGGGCGGAGGGGGTGCCGGGGCTGCTGGTCTGCAGCTCCTCTGAGGTCCCGGAGCTGGCCTCCCGGGCCGACCTGGTCCTCCCGGGGCCGGCCGAGGTCGCCGGCTTCCTCGCCGCCCTCGCCGCGCGGCTCCGCCCCTGACCTCTCGGCCCCGCCGTTTCCGCCCCGCCGGTCGTGGCGCGGTTGCGGCCGGCCCCCGCCAGTCCAGCCTCGCCGGCGTTTGAGGCGCGGGGTGCGGGGCGGAGCCCCGCGGGCCCGGGCGCAGCCCGGGTTGCCGCTGCGCGGAGCCGTCCCCTACCCGCCCTTCCACCGTTCCCCGGGCTCCACCCGGACCCGCGCCTCAAACGCCGGCGGGGCTGGTAGACCGGCTCTGGCCGGGTGACGCCTCACGCGCCGGCGGGGCTGGGGGTGGAGGGGTCAGGGGGACTGGAGGGCGGAGAGTTGGGCCGTGAACCAGGCCGTCGGGGGGAGGGCGGTGGCGGCGGCCGCGAGGCGCTTCGTGCGCTCCGCCCGCTCCGCGTCCGGCATCGCCAGCGCCGCGTGCAACGCCGCCGCCGTCTCCGACACGTCGTACGGGTTCACCGTCAGCGCGTCCGAGCGGAGCTCCTCGTACGCCCCCGCCCCCGTCGACAGCACCAGCGCGCAGCCCGCCTCCGACACCACCGGGATCTCCTTCGCCACCAGGTTCATCCCGTCCCGGACCGGGTTCACCAGCGCCACGTCCGCCATCCGGTACGCCGCCAGCGAGCGCGCGAAGTCGTCCTCCACCGAGACGAGCACCGGCTGCCAGTCCGCCGTGCCCAGCTCCGCGTTGATCTCCGCCGCCAGGTCCCGGACCGCCGCCGTGTACTCCCGGTAGACCGCCAGGTCCTGCCGTGAGGGGTACGCCGACGCCATGTGCACCACCCGCTTCCGCCACTCCGGGTGCGTCGTCAGCAGCTCCCGGTACGCCAGCAGGCCCCGCAGGATGTTCTTGGACAGCTCCGTCCGGTCCACCCGGACGATCGTCTTGCGGTCGCCGGCCTCCGCCCGCAGCCCCGCCAGCTTGTCGTCGACCTCCGGCCGGTGCGCCAGCGCCCGCAGGTCGTCGGCGTCCACGCCCAGCGGGAAGGACCGTACCTCGGTCGTGCGCCTCGGCCACACCGACTCCCGCCGGTGTTCCACGATCCCCTCGCGGACCTCCTCCGCGCTGCCCTCCGCGCCGTCGAACGGCATCGCCGACAAGAACGCCCGCGCCCATTCCCCGGTGTGGAAGCCCAGCAGGTCCGCCCCGAGCATCCCCCAGGTCAGCTCCTCCACCACGTAGCGCGGCAGCATCCGCAGGACGTCGTACGAGGCCCACGGCGTGTGCGTGAAGTGCGCGATCCGCAGGTCGGGGCGCAGCCCGCGCAGCATCCCCGGCACCAGCGCCAGCTGGTAGTCCTGCACCAGCACCGCCGCGCCCTCGCCCGCCTCCGCCGCCAGCGCGTCCGCGAAGGCCCGGTTGTACAGGACGTACGCGTCCCAGCGGCGCCGGAACTCCGCGTCGAAGACGGGCTCGCGCGGGATGTCGTACAGGTGGTGGTGGGTGAACCAGAGCACCGAGTTCGCGATGCCGTTGTAGGCGGCGTCGTACACGGCGGGATCGATGTCCAGCATCCGGACGCCGGGCTCGGAGACGCCCCGCCGCACCGCTTCCCGGTCGCCCTCCGACAGCGCCGCGCAGATCCAGACCGCGTCGGGCTGCTCCGCGAGCGCCGCGGAGAGTCCGGAGACCAGACCGCCCCCGCCGCGCCGGGCGCTGAGGGTGCCGTCGGGGGCGTGGGCGTACGAGAGGGGGCCGCGGTTCGCGGCGACGAGTACCTGGGAAGCCATGCCGCGAACCTAACCCCGTCGCACGCGCCTCAAACCCGCCGCCGCGCCACGCCACACGTCACGTCATGTCACTCGTCTCGTCACATCACGCCACGCGGCGCACCGCGTACTCCTCGATCTCCAGCATCGGCGGCCGCTCCTCGGTGTCCACGGCGTACGTCCGCGCCACGAAGCCCTGCGGGCCCCGTTCGAACTGGGTCAGCGCCGGGCGTATGAGGTGGCCGCGCGAGAGCCGCAGCTGCGCGGTGCGGTAGATCGCCGCGGCCATCCGGCCGAGCGCCTGCCCGTCCTGGTGGCGGTGCAGCCGTACGCCGACGTCCACCTGGGCCAGCGCGTCCAGCCCGACCGTGTGCAGCGCGTCCACCAGCAGGCCCAGCTCCACGCCGTAGCCGACGGGGAAGGGGAGACGTTCCAGCAGCGAGCGCCGTACGGCGTACTCGCCGCCCAGCGGCTGGACGAACCCGGCCAGCTGCGGCCAGTGCAGGTTCAGCAGGGGCCGGGCCACCAGTTCCGTGACGCGGCCGCCCTGCCCCGGCGCGTCGCCCAGCGGCCGGTCGTACATGGCCTTGACGAACTGCACGTCGGGTTCGGTCAGCAGCGGGCCGACCATGCCGGAGACGAACGCGGAGGAGAAGTCCCGCAGGTCGGCGTCCACGAAGCAGACGATGTCGCCGGTGGTGGCGAGCAGCGAGCGCCACAGCACCTCGCCCTTGCCGGGCACCGCCGGGAGCCGCGGCAGGATCGCATCGCGGTGCACCACGCGCGCGCCGGCCTTCGCGGCGACCTCCGCCGTACGGTCGCTCGACCCGGAGTCGACCACGACCAGCTCGTCCACCAGGGGGAACGGCAGCCCCTCGATCAGGTCGCGGCGGATCACCTCGACGATCGCGCCGACCGTGGCCTCCTCGTCGAGCGCGGGCAGCACCACGCTGATGGTGGCTCCCGACGCGCGCTTGCGCTCCAGCAGCCGGCCGAGCGGACGGTCGTCGGCTGACCAGGAGCGGTCGGCCAGCCAGCGCTCCACCTCTTCCAGCACTTCGGGCACTCCCGGGATCGATGGGTTCGGGGCGAACGGGGCGGCGGGCGGTTTCGGGCGAAATACGATCCATCTCGCCGTTCGGACGGCTGTCTCAACCACCCGGGCCTTCGGTTACAGTCTTGAACAACGCGAAGGGCCACGGCATGCCGGGGTCCTCGCGTACAAACGCCCGGACGCGCCGCAGAGCGCGCTCCGGTGCCATACCGCTCATCCAGAGGGGCAGAGGGACACGGCCCGTTGAAGCCCCGGCAACCCTCCAGTCGGTTCTCGCGATCGCGCATACAGCGACGTCAGCGAGGTCCCCGGCTAGGGAAGGTGCCAATTCCGTCTCATGGCGAAGTGCGCCATGGGGAAGATGAGGAGAAAGGGCCTCGCCATCATGGCTGCACCATCTGTCGCCACCTCTGCCGCTTCCACCGGCACCTCCGTCGATCTCGGACCCGCCACCGGACTGTCCTGCCGCGAATGCGGAACCCGCTTCGAGCTCGGCCCGATCTTCGCCTGCGCCGAGTGTTTCGGACCGCTCGAAGTCGCATACGACCTGCCGACCGGTGACCCGGAGGCGCTGCGCGCCGCGATCGAGGCGGGCCCCGACAACATCTGGCGCTACGCGCCGCTGCTGCCCGTCCCGGCGGACGTGGCCTCCAAGCCCAGCCTGAACCCGGGCTTCACCAAGCTCGTGGACGCGGCCAACCTGGCCAAGGAGCTCGGCGTCACCGGCAAGCTCTACGTCAAGGACGACTCCGGCAACCCGACGCACTCCTTCAAGGACCGCGTCGTCGCCATCGCCGTGGAGGCCGCCCGCGCGTTCGGCTACACCACGCTCTCCTGCTCCTCCACCGGCAACCTGGCCGGCGCCGTCGGCGCCGCGGCCGCCCGGGCCGGCTTCCGTTCCTGCGTGTTCATCCCGCACGACCTGGAGCAGGGCAAGGTCGTCATGGCCGGTGTCTACGGCGGCGACCTCGTCGGTATCGAGGGCAACTACGACGACGTCAACCGCTTCTGCTCCGAGCTCATCGGCGACCCGCTGGGCGAGGGCTGGGGCTTCGTCAACGTCAACCTGCGCCCGTACTACGGCGAGGGTTCCAAGACGCTGGCCTACGAGATCTGCGAGCAGCTCGGCTGGCAGCTGCCCGACCAGATCGTGATCCCGATCGCGTCGGGCTCGCAGCTGACGAAGATCGACAAGGGCCTCCAGGAGCTGATCAGGCTCGGACTGGTCGAGGACAAGCCGTACAAGATCTTCGGCGCGCAGGCCGAGGGCTGCTCGCCCGTGTCGACGGCCTTCAAGGCCGGTCACGAGGTGGTGCGCCCGCAGAAGCCGAACACCATCGCCAAGTCCCTGGCGATCGGCAACCCGGCCGACGGCCCGTACGTCCTGGACATCGCCCGCCGCACCGGCGGTTACGTCGAGGACGTCAACGACGAGCAGGTCGTCGAGGCCATCAAGATCCTCGCGCGGGCCGAGGGCATCTTCGCCGAGACCGCGGGCGGTGTGACCGTGGGCGTGACGAAGAAGCTCATCGAGAACGGGCAGCTCGACCCCTCCCTGACCACGGTCGTCCTCAACACCGGTGACGGCCTCAAGACCCTGGAGGCGGTGGCCTCGGACAGCGGCCAGACCGCCACCATCCGCCCCAGCCTGGACGCGTTCCGCGCCGCCGGCCTGGCCTGAGGCACGACCCACCCCCACCGCTTCCGGAAAGGCAGCAGCGCCATGAGCGTCAACGTCCGCATCCCCACCATCCTGCGCACCTACACCGGCGGACAGGCCGAGGTGCCCGCCGAGGGCGCGACCCTCTCCGAGGTCATCGAGTCCCTGGAGAAGGACCACCCGGGCATCGCGGCCCGTGTCCTGGACGACCAGGGCAAGCTGCGCCGCTTCGTGAACGTCTACGTCAACGACGACGACGTGCGCTTCGAGGGCGGCCTGCAGACGCCGACGCCGGCCGGCGCCGGAGTCTCGATCATCCCCGCCGTGGCCGGCGGCTGCTGACGCCCGGTTCCCCGGTCGCAGTCACGTGTAGTCACACCTGAATTACCCCCTCCGCTAAAAGTGGAGGGGGTAATTCTGCTTGGTTGGGCGCGGTAGAGTTGGGGAAGTCCCCTCCGCTGTTCTTGCCCGCCGCATATGAGCGGGCCGCCGGAGGGTTGACATTGAGTCAACATGCGCGTCTGGTATGGGCCTTTGGTGACGGATGTCGGGCCCGAGTTGCCCGGGAATATGCCTACTTTTCACGTGATTTCCGTATTCCTTCTTGTCCAGAATTCTCGTCGGAATGACCTGTTGCAGACAGCACCGGTGCGGATACATTCAGCCGCGGTCGAGGCGTTCCGGCGCAAGTTCTGACCCGGGTCCGCGAAGTGCGGTCCTGCGCAAGGGCCAGTAATAGGGGAGTTAGGCATGGCTCAGGGCACCGTCAAGTGGTTCAACGCGGAGAAGGGCTACGGCTTCATCGCGGTCGACGGTGGTGCGGATGTGTTCGTCCACTACAGCGCCATCCAGATGGACGGGTACCGCACCCTTGAAGAGGGTCAGCGGGTCGAGTTCGAGATCTCGCAGGGCCAGAAGGGTCCTCAGGCGGACATGGTCAAGCTCGCACTCGGCTGACCCGGCGCGATCGACCACCGACGCAACAGGTCTTCAGACGCCCTGCGTCCTTGAGGCGTCAGGCGCACGAGGGGCCCACATCCCGGACAGGGGATGTGGGCCCCTCGTGCGTCCCCGGCCGGGTCTTGGCCCGGCGTTGCCGAAGCCGCTTGCACTCGACGGGGTCGAGTGCTAATCATTGGCGTTAGCACTCTCCAGGTGAGAGTGCTACTGAAACGAGGACCGGGTCGGTGAGGCCCGAGGGTCCGGCGGGAAGGAACCGCCGGGCTCGCAGGCCGTCCGTCGCGGGCGCGGACGCGGTCCAGGAGCAATCCACCCCAGTCCTGGAGGACCACTTCAGATGGCCAAGATCATTTCGTTCAACGAGGAGGCCCGGCGCGGTCTCGAGCGTGGCATGAACCAGCTCGCCGACGCCGTCAAGGTCACCCTTGGCCCCAAGGGTCGCAACGTCGTCCTTGAGAAGAAGTGGGGCGCCCCCACGATCACCAACGATGGTGTGTCCATCGCCAAGGAGATCGAGCTCGAGGACCCGTACGAGAAGATCGGCGCCGAGCTGGTCAAGGAAGTCGCCAAGAAGACGGACGACGTCGCGGGCGACGGTACGACCACCGCCACCGTGCTGGCCCAGGCGCTCGTCCGCGAGGGCCTGCGCAACGTGGCCGCCGGCGCCAACCCGATGGCCCTCAAGCGTGGTATCGAGAAGGCCGTCGAGGCCGTCTCCGCCGCCCTGCTCGCGCAGGCCAAGGATGTCGAGACCAAGGAGCAGATCGCTTCGACGGCCTCCATCTCCGCCGCCGACACCCAGATCGGCGAGCTCATCGCCGAGGCCATGGACAAGGTCGGCAAGGAAGGCGTCATCACCGTCGAGGAGTCCCAGACCTTCGGTCTGGAGCTCGAGCTCACCGAGGGCATGCGCTTCGACAAGGGCTACATCTCGGCGTACTTCGCCACCGACATGGAGCGTATGGAGGCGTCGCTCGACGACCCGTACATCCTGATCGTCAACTCCAAGATCGGCTCGGTCAAGGACCTGCTGCCGCTCCTGGAGAAGGTCATGCAGTCCGGCAAGCCGCTGCTGATCATCGCCGAGGACGTCGAGGGCGAGGCCCTGTCGACCCTGGTCGTCAACAAGATCCGCGGCACCTTCAAGTCCGTCGCCGTCAAGGCCCCGGGCTTCGGCGACCGCCGCAAGGCCATGCTCGGTGACATCGCCATCCTCACGGGCGGCACCGTCATCTCCGAGGAGGTCGGCCTCAAGCTGGAGAACGCCGGTCTCGACCTGCTCGGCCGCGCCCGCAAGGTCGTCATCACCAAGGACGAGACGACCATCGTCGACGGCGCCGGTGACAGCGACCAGGTCCAGGGCCGCGTCAACCAGATCCGCGCCGAGATCGAGAACTCCGACTCGGACTACGACCGCGAGAAGCTCCAGGAGCGCCTCGCGAAGCTGGCCGGCGGCGTGGCCGTCATCAAGGCCGGTGCCGCGACCGAGGTCGAGCTCAAGGAGCGCAAGCACCGCATCGAGGACGCCGTCCGCAACGCGAAGGCGGCCGTCGAAGAGGGCATCGTCGCCGGTGGTGGCGTGGCCCTGCTCCAGGCCTCCTCGGTCTTCGAGAAGCTGGAGCTCACCGGTGACGAGGCGACCGGCGCCAACGCCGTGAAGCTCGCGCTGGAGGCCCCGCTCAAGCAGATCGCCGTCAACGGTGGTCTCGAAGGCGGCGTCGTCGTCGAGAAGGTGCGCAACCTCCCGATCGGCCACGGTCTGAACGCCGCGACCGGCGAGTACGTCGACATGATCGCCGAGGGCATCATCGACCCGGCGAAGGTCACGCGCTCCGCGCTGCAGAACGCCGCGTCCATCGCCGCGCTGTTCCTGACCACCGAGGCCGTCATCGCCGACAAGCCCGAGAAGGCCGGCGCCGGCGCGCCGGGCGGCATGCCGGGCGGCGACATGGACTTCTGATCGGCCCCGGCTGATCGGCAGTCCGCACCACGCTCCACGTTCCGAGGGCGGCACCCCCCACCGGGGGTGCCGCCCTCGGGCGTTCCCGGCCGCGCCCGCGCCCGCGCCCTCGTCCGCCCGCGCCCTCGTCGTCCGCGCCCCCGCCGCGTACGTCCTTGCCCGGCACTCGGGACGCGACCGCATCCTGCGGGCCGGTCTGGTTGACTCGGGGTATGAGCGAGAGCAGCGGAGCCGGCGGGCCCTTCGTGAAGATCTGCGGGCTGCGGACCGGGCGGGACGTCGAGGCGGCCGTGGAGGCCGGGGCGGATGCCGTGGGGTTCGTCTTCGCCGCGGGAAGTCCCCGGACCGTCGACGCCGCCACCGTGCGGGGCCTCGTCGGGCGAGTGCCGGCGGGGGTGCTCACCGTCGGGGTGTTCCGCGGGCAGTCCGTGGAGGAGGTGCGGCGGCTGACGCAGGAGAGCGGGGTGCGCTCCGTACAGCTCCACGGCGACGAGGGCCCCGAGTACTACGAGGAACTGCGCGCGCAGGGGCGGACGCTGATCCGCGCCACCGCCACCGCCGTCGCCGCCGCCGGGGAGTACGGCGAGGACCTGCTGCTGCTCGACGCCCCCGACCCCGGCTCCGGCAAGCCGTGGAACTGGGGCTCCGAGGAGTTCACCGCGCCCCGCGGCCGCTGGCTGCTGGCCGGGGGCCTCGACCCCGCCAACGTCCGGGCGGCGCTGGAGGCCACCGGCGCCTGGGGCGTGGACGTCTCCAGCGGCGTCGAGCGGGAGCGCGGGGTGAAGTCACCGGAGCTCATCCGCGCGTTCCTGGCGGCAGCGCGCGACCGCAGTCGCTGAACGCAACCGCCCGGCTACGCTGGGCGATGAATCCGGCATGGCTCGCTCCGCCTGCGGGCAGACACTCTGCATGACCACGGATCTGCTCGGCTGGCTGGGACGCCTGACCTCCCGCCTCGCCCCGGGAGGCGGTGGCGGAGCGGCGGTTCCCGGGCCCCGCCGCGCCCCCGTCTTCACCGCCGACTTCGCCTCCCCCACCCAATGGGTGGCCGGCCGTTCCTGGGCGTATCCCGACGGCGGCCCCGTCAACCCCGGCGACAACAAACTCGACTACCTGGTGGAAGACCCCGCGTACAGCCGCAGCGGTGTCTTCCGCGCCACCCGCCGCCCCGACGGCAACTGGGATACCGGCCTGCTCACCACCGAGGGCAGCGACGAGGGCTTCATGGTGCGTACCGGCGACGTGCTGGAGGCCCGGGTGCGGCTCCCCGCGGAGCTGGGGGCCTGGCCCGCGATCTGGACCTGGCGGGACGGCGGTCAGGAGATCGACGTCTTCGAGTACCACCCCGACAACCCCGACCTGCTCGAACTCTCCAACCACGTCCGCGAGGCACACCGCTACCACCGCGACCCCTCGGTCCGGCCGGGCGCCTGGGTCGACCTGCGCGTGGAGTTCGGGCGGAAATCGGTCGTCTGGTGGGTCAACGGCGCCCGCGTCTTCTCCGACCGCAGGGGCGTCGGCCGCGGCTGGCGCGCGTACCTCATCGTCAACCTGTCGGTGTGCGCGGGCAATTACCACCCGGCGCCGGAGCCGGAGGTCGCCGAGATGTCCTACGAGGTCTCCGAGCTGCGCGTGTACCGGGACGGTACGTAGTACCGCACCGCCTCAGCGGCCGGGCGGGGGGTCGTCCTCGGGCCGGAGGGCGGTGCGGACGCCGGTGACGACCACGGTCACCAGGCAGAGGGCGATGACGGTCTCGGCCCACAGGAATGCGAACCAGTCCAGCACGCAGCCGATCGGCGGCGTTCCGGGGGCGGTGTTGCGGAACGCCGAGAGGGCGAACAGGGTGGCGGCCATCCAGGCGAGGGCGGGCCAGACCAGGCCCTTGCCGCGGGTCGCCAGGTACCAGGCGCCGAGGAGCACGGACGCCGCGAGCGCCCACATCACCACCATCATGAAGACCGCGAACAGGAGCACGCTGCCCGACCGGGACAGCCTCAGCGCCAGGGCGGCCTCCTGCCGGGAGGGCGCCCGCCGGGCGGAGGCGGAGAAGAGCGTGTCGTTGTTGGAGAACAGCAGGCGCACGGGCACCTGCTTGCCGCCCAGCTGCGCCCGGAACCCGATCGCCGTGTCGTAGGTGTCGAACGGGTAGTCGCTGATCGACCCGCCCGTGAGCGCGACCTGCGTGTCCGTGGTCGCGAGCCGCTCGTGCGCCTTGAACTCCAGGTCTTCGCGGGTGGCCCCGGAGGTCTGGAGGCTGAGATCGGCCACCGGCGCCGCCCCCTCCGCCTCGCCGAGGGCCCCGCGCGGGGTGACCCACAGGCGCAGCACCAGCTCCCGGGCCTTGGCGTCGACGCTTTGGACGACGGCCTCCACGTCCACCCGGTCGGCGGCCGAGGATCCGACGGTGTGGACCGCGTCGACGGCCTGCCGCTCGGTGAACTGCAGCCAGGAGCCCACGCCCACCGCCACCACGATCAGGACCGCGACGGGCAGCAGCACCGGCAGGATCGACGCCCCGGAGCGGCGGCCGGCAGGCGGGTCCCGGGGCGGGTCCCGGGGCGGGTCCGAGGGCGGGTCGGGAGGCGGGTCCGAGGCGGGGGGCATGGTGGCTCCGACGAGGTGGGGAGGGGCGTCCCATCGTGTCGGCGGGCCCTGGGCCGAGGCCGTGACCACTCCGCGTGCACCCGAACGCTTCACCCGGTAGCGTCGAAAGCGCGCGCATTTCCGGCCATGACGTTCCCAACGAACCACCGCGGCCCGGTCCCGTCAGCGGCCGCCGATGTCGGCGAAGGAACGAGACCACATGCCACAGCACACCCTGCACGCGGTGACCGCCGCGGCCGCTCTGGCCTGCCTGGCAGCGCTCGGCCCCGTACCGACCGGCCCCGCGGGAGCATCCGCCCGCGCCACCGGAACGCCCGGCACGGCCGCCCCGACGCCCGGCACCGTGGCCCCCCGGTTCGTGCCCGGCGCCTGTCCGAAGCCGCCCGAGCCCATCGAGGCGCTGCGCACGGCGCGGTGCGGTTTCCTGGAGGTCCCCGAGAACCGCTCCCGCCCCGGCGGCCGGACCATCGAGCTGGCCGTGGCGCGCATCGCGGCGGCCGAACCGGCGAAGCCCGCACAGGACCCCGTGGTGTTCATGGCGGGCGGCCCCGGCGCCGACACCTTCGACGACATCCCCTTCCTCATCGACTCCGGCCTGAACAAGGGCCGCGAGCTGATCGTCATGGCCCAGCGCGGCAACCTCTACGACCGGCCGAACCTCGCCTGCCCGGAGGTCGACCGGTTCAACGCGCGGGCCGTGGGCCTGGGCTACGACTCACAGCAGGCAGAGCAGGTCATGCTGAAAGCGGTGAAGGACTGCCGCGCCCGCCTGACGGCCGGCGGCGTCGACCTGAGCGCCTACAACAGCACCGAGAACGCCGCGGACTTCGCCGACCTGCGCACGGCGCTGGGCATCCCCCGGTGGAACGTCTACGGGTACTCCTACGGCAGCAACCTGGCCCTCACCTACCTGCGCCTGCACCCCGAGGGGATCCGCGCGGTGGCGATCGACTCGGTCGCACCTCCCCGGTTCGTGACCCTGCCGTGGGCGTGGGGCAGCACCGCCGAGGGCATCCGCACCATCTTCGAGGCGTGCGCGGCACAGCCCGCCTGCAAGGACCGCTACCCGGACCTCCCCCGCACGCTGACGGAGCAGGTGCGCAAGCTGGAGACCCACCCCCTGACGCTGGACGTCACGCCGCCGAACGGCGGCAAGCCGGTCAAGACCGTCCTCGACGGGGGCGCGCTGCTGAACCTGATCGTCGCCTTCACCCCCCGCCCCAAGGACATCCCGGCGGCGCTGGACGAGCTCAGCCGCGGAAACCCGGAGCGCTTCGCCAAGGCCCGCGCGGCCGGCTCGGTCCAACACGCCGGCGTGTTCGCGCACGGCCTGACGAACTCGATCGCGTGCAGTGAATGGGCGCCGGGCCACTCGGAGCGCGACGTCCTCGACGCGGGCCGCAAGGCCTTCCCCGGATGGCCCGACTCCGTCCTGGCCCAGGCGCCGCAGCTGCCCTTCCAGTACCCGGTGTGCGGGATCTGGGACGTTCCCGACCGCGCGAAGATCCAGCGGGTGCCCACGGTCAGCCCGGTCCCGGCGCTCGTCATCTCCGGCACCTTCGACGTGAAGACCGGGGCGAGCTGGGCGAAGGGCGTGGCCCGCGACCTGTCCCGCTCGACCGCCGTACAGGTCCCCGGGATCGGCCACTGGGTGGTCCCGCAGTCGCCCTGCGCGCAGCGCGTGCTGGCGTCGTTCTTCGCCCGCCCGACCGCTCCCGACACCTCGTGCGTGGACGGTCTCGAACCCGAACCGTTCACGATCATCCCGAAGTAACCGGGAGGGCAGATGACACGCCATCACGCGCCTCGGCGGAGCACCGTGCGCATAGCGGCCGGTCTCCTCGTCGGCGGCCTGCTCGCAGCGCCCGCCCATGCCCAGTCCCGCACCGGCGCCGGCCCGAGCCCCAGCCCCGGGGCGCCGATCGGCACGGCCGCCCGCACGGTGGGCGACGCCCGCTACGCACCGGGCCCCTGCCCCAGGACACCGGAACCGATCGAGGCGCTCAAGGGAGCCCGCTGCGGAACCCTCACCGTCCCGGAGAACCGCGCCGAGCCGAAGGGCAAGACGATCAGGCTCGGTGTCGCGATCGTCCCCGCCAAGTCGGCCACACCGAAACCCGACCCCATCGTGTGGCTGGCGGGCGGCCCCGGCGACGACGCGGTCGGCGAAGCGAAGATGGCGATCGACGGCGGCCTGAACCGCGACCGCGACGTGATCTTCATGTCGCAGCGCGGTACGTACTCGGCCGAGCCGAACGTCCTGTGCCCCAACATCGACGAGTTCAACGCGAAAGCCGTCGGCCTCGTCTACGACGCGCCGTCCACCGAGCGCCTGCACGTCGCGGCCACGAAGGCCTGCCGCGACCGGCTGGCGGCCCGCGGCATCGACCTCGGCGCCTACAACGACACCGAGAGCGCCGCCGACTACGAGGACCTGCGCAACGCGCTCGGCGTCCCGCAGTGGAACCTGTACGGCATCTCCTACGGCACCCACCTGGCACTGGTCTCCATGCGCCTGCACCCGGCCGGCCTCCGCTCGGTGGGCATCGATGGCATCCTGCCGCCGTCCAAGGGCGGCTCGGCCCTGACCTGGAGCAGCGCCCGGCAGGGCATCGACGGCCTGTTCAAGGCGTGTGCCGACCAGCCCGCCTGCAACAAGCGCTACCCGAACCTGCCGGCCACCTTCGAGAGGCTCGTCCGCGACCTCGAAGCCAAGCCGGTCACGACCACCGTCACGCTCCCCGGGACCGACAAGCCGGTGAAGGTCGTACTGGACGGCGGGGCGCTGGTGACCTGGATGACCTCCGCCACCCACGTGGCGCCCCAGGTCCCGATCGCCCTGGACGAGCTGGCGCACGGCAAGCCGCAGCGGATCGCCCGGCAGTGGGCAGGCGGCAAGCTCAGCCCGGCGGCCATGGGCAGGGTCGCGCACGGTCTCGTCTACGGCGTCTTCTGCAGCGAGTGGACACCGTACGAGAGCCAGGAACAGGCGCTGCGGGGCGGGCAGGCGGCGTTCCCGTCCTTCCCCCGGTCGGTGCAGGCCCAGGCCCCGCAGCTCACGTTCCTGCGTCCCGACTGCGACGTCTGGAACGTCCCCGCGGCGGCGCCCTCGATCCGGGACGTCACACGCGGCGACATCCCCACCCTGGCCCTGTCGGGCAGCTTCGACTCCCAGACCGGCGCGGACAACGGGCCGTACGTCGCCCGTACGCTGCCCAAGGCGAAGGTCGTCACCGTCCCCTACGAGCCGCACGTGGTGTTCGCGACCTCGAAGTGCGCCCAGGAGATCGCCGTCTCCTTCTTCGACGACCCGGCGGCGCCGGACACGGGATGCCTCAAGGGCCTCAAGCCGCCCGCGTTCGAGATCGGTTCCTGAGCGGGCGGTGACGCGTGCGTCAGCGCGGCAGGGAGTTCAGCAGGGCGGCGCCCCGCTCGGCGTCGTCCACGCTGACCGCGAAGTCCCTGCCCCGGGAGCGGACCACGAGGCAGGGGCCCCGCCGCACCATCACCGTGGTACCGAGCCCGCTGATGCGGTAGCCCCAGCCGCCGACCTGCACGGGCCTGCGCTCCTCCACGCGCGCCGGTGCCTCGAAGTCGGCGGGGGCCCAGCGCCGCACGGGCCGCCCGAGCGGCCCGTAGGCCACCTCCAGCGTCCGCCCCGTGATCCGTACGGTCACGGAGGCGAACACCAAAAGCAGCAGTGCCGACAGGAGCAGCACCACAGCCGGCGCCCACACCACGACCACCGGCCCGACGAGTCCGGCGACCGCGAGCCCGACCGCGATGAGGGCGAGGAAGACGGCCGTGGCCTGCATCCACCGGTTCGCCGCGTGTGACTGCCACAGAACCTGTTCGGCCCGGGCCATGACGCCTCCAGAAATCCGTCGCGGAGAGCCGTCCTCGGAGTCTCCCCCCTCCTCCGATTCTCCACCCGCAGGCCCTCGCGCACCCCGGGGTCTACGGTGAGAAGTGATCAGGTCGGCATGTGGTCCCCGCAGCTCTGGGAGGCCGGAGATGAGCGACGAACGTGAAGCGTTCCTCGAATGGGCGCGGACCCGGCTGCGGGACGCGGAGACGGCCGTGCACAACGGGGACGCCGGGCCGCGCTTCGCGATCTGGTCCCGGCGCGAGCCGGTCGCGGTGATGGGCGCCTGGAAGTCGGCCGTCGGCTCCGAGCAGGTCGGCGCGCTCTTCCACGAGCTGGCCGAGGCGTTCTCGGACTGCACCTCCTACGAGCACGAGATCGTGGCGGCGGACGTGGTCGGCGACATGGCCTACACCACCGGCTACGAACGCACCCAGGTCCGCGTCAACGGCGAGCCGCGCCGGTACGTCCTGCGCGCGACCCAGGTCTACCGCCGCGAGGACGGCGAATGGAGGGTCTGCCACCGTCACGCGGACACGCTGGAGACCGACCGGACCTGATCGGTCCGTTCCGGTGGTCCGTTCCGGCGGTCCGTTCAGCCGGTCCGTTCAGGCGGTCCGTTCAGGCGGGGGCGCCGAACGAGGAGCCGACGCCGTCCTCCTCGATGGACTCCACGAGCGGGTTCGCCCGCAGGCCGGCGACCTGGTCCGGGGACAGCGGCGCGGCGAAGCCGTTCATCGCGCTGCGGAAGACGTGCACCGGCCTGATGCCGTGGTGGGCCGCCACCATGGCCGGGTCCATGCCCCGGTGGACGGTCACCACGTACGTCGGCCACTCGGCCGGAGCGGAGTGCGGCGCGGGGTCGTGAGTGGCGGCGATGACGGCGGTGACCGGCAGGGCGGCCACGGCGGCGAGGGCGGTGACGGCGACGGCCGCCCGGCGGGTCCAACTCGGTCGAGAGCGCATGGGCGCGAGGCCATCACGCACGCGGGTCCCGGTCAACGACGCCCGGCGGCGTGCCCCGGCCCGGCGGTGGTGAACACCGAATGCGCCCCCTCCCTGTCGGCCAACCGGGCGAGGCTCCTCAAGGCGCACCGGTAGGTGCCCGATGCAGGGAAGGGGCGCGCCCCTCCCGGTGCACTCGTCCGTGGGCGGCGGGCCCCGCATCCCCCGCCGCCTCCCCGGGAGCTCCTCCATGCGCCTGCTCGCCCGTGTGACGACCGCCGCCCTGCTCGCCATGACCCCCGCCCTCACCGGCAGCGCGTCCGCCGCGGCCCCCGAGCCGACCCCGGCACCGCTGATCGCCTCGACGGACGCGGTACCCGGCCAGTACATCGTCACGCTGGACAAGGGCGTCGACGCGGCCGCGCTGACGAGGAAGCTGGGCCTCAAGCCCAGGTTCATGTACCGCCACGCCATCAACGGCTTCGCCGTGCCGATGACCCGGCTCCAGCTGGAGGCCGCACGCAAGACCGTCGGGGTGAAGACGGTCGAGGAGGACACGAGGATCTCGGCCGTGTCGGACGGCCCGGACGACGACGGGCGGGCGATGGGCTCCCCGACGTCGCTCTGGGGCCTGGACCGGATCGACCAGAAGACGCTGCCGCTCGACGACGACTTCACCACCAAGGGCAACGGCGCCGGGGTGACGGCGTACATCCTGGACACCGGCATCGACTACGACCACGACGAGTTCGACGGCCGCGCGACCTTCGGCTTCGACGCCGTCGGCGACGGCAGGCAGGGCATGGACTGCCAGGGCCACGGCACGCACGTCGCGGGAACGGTCGGCGGCAAGACGTACGGGGTCGCGCGCAAGACCGACCTGGTCGCCGTCCGCGTCCTGGGCTGCGACGGCACGGGCTCCTACTCGGGCATCATCGCCGGCATGGACTGGGTCGCGAACAACGCCAAGCAGCCCGCGGTCCTGAACGCCTCCCTCGGCGGCCCCTGGTCCGAGGCGGTCAACAACGCCGCGAACGCCCTCTCCGACCGGGGGGTCCTGCCCGTCGTCGCGGCGGGCAACAGCTCCGAGGACGCGTGCAACGTCTCGCCCGCGTCCGCCGACCGCGTGGTGACGGTGGCGGCGAGCAACAGGTGGGACGAGGAGACGAGCTTCTCCAACTACGGCCGCTGCGTCAGCCTCTACGCACCCGGCCAGGACATCACCTCCGCGAAGCTCGGCGGCGGCAGCGTGGCCCTGAACGGTACGTCCATGGCCTCGCCGCACGTCACCGGTGTCGCGGTGCTCTACAAGCAGGCGCACCCGGCCGCGACCCCGGCGGAGGTCGCGGGCTTCCTGGGCGACGCGTCCACCAAGGACGTCCTGACCAGCGTCAGTGCGGGCAGCCCCAACCGGCTGCTCTTCACCAACGGTCTCTGAGCGACCCGACGAAGTCGGCCCAGGCCTGCGCGTGGAACACCACGTGCGGGCCTTCGGGCCGCTTGGAGTCCCGGACGGGGACGATGCCGGGGTGGCCGTCGGAGACTTCGAGGCAGTCGCCGCCGTCGCCCCCGCTGTACGTCGACTTCCGCCAGGTGGCCATCTCCAGGCAGTCGCCGCCGCTGCCGCCGCTGTAGCTGGACTTGTGCCAGCTGGCTGCCGACAGGTCGTACTCATGCAAGCTGATCATGTTCGTAATCCTCCGCCACCGACTCGATCAGAGCTAGCGACTCCCGCGGGGAAAGCGCGTTGGCCGTGAGGAGATCGTAGGTCAGGGTGCGTTGGGCCACCGTGGCCGGATCGTCGAACAGCTGCCCAGTCCCCATTCCCTGGACGTAGGCGAGCGGGGGAGCGTCGTCGAAGGACATGAGCTTGAGGGAGCCCAGCAGTCCCGCGTGGAAACCCGCGCTGAACGGCAGTACCTGCACGATGATCCGGTGCGACCGGATCAGGCTCGCGATGTGACGCAGGGCCTCGGCGAGGATCGACGGGTCGTTCCCGCTCCGGCGCAGGATCGCCTCGTCAAGCACGCACCAGAACAGGGGCGTTGTTGGATCGCCGAGCAGCGCCGCCCGGTCCAGGCGGTTCCTGACCAGCTCGTCGATCACGTCCTCCGTCGCCGTCGGCTGGTAGGCGCGGAACACGGCCCGCGCGTACGCCTCCGTCTGCAACAGACCTGGGACGATCAGCGGCGCGTACTCCCGGATGGTCTTCGCCAGCGCCTCCGCTTCGGCCGCAGCCGCGAAGTGGTCCGGGTACTTGGACTTGGCCGCTGCCTCGCAGTTGCGGGTGAAGAACCCGTCCGTGCGGAGGATGTCGTCTATCTGGCGGGCGACATCGAGGTGCATCCGGCGCGTTCCGGCTTCGAGTTGACCGATGAACGAGCCGCTGACGAAGAGTCGTTCGGCCAGTTCGGCCTGAGTGAGGCCCGCGCGTTCGCGGGCGACTCGCAGTTCCGCGCCCAGGAGGGCGCGGGGCGAGGAGGAGGGGTCGAGGTTCTTTGGTCCCGGCATAACAACTCCTGGTCCAACACGTGCGTTTGTGCAGGGTCCGACGTTGAAAGGCTAGCTACCGAGTGGCCACTCTGTGTGTAGAATGCGATTACCCAGAGCGAAAGGGAAACGTCATGGTGCTCACGCCGAAGGAACGGATGCTGGCGGCCGAGGAGGCCGTGGGGCAGTTGAAGGAAGCCCTCGGTGATGTGGGAGTGGTCTTCCCGTCGCTGGGCGTGGACGGGGTGTCCGCCGCCGGGACGTACGGGCTGCCGCTGGTCGACCTCGGGCGCTGCAACCTCGACACCGCGCTGCGGCTGGCCGCCGTGCTGCACGAGCGGGCGCATCCGTGACGGGAGACGAACGGGCGCGGTGCGAGGCGGTCTTGAAGGGGCTGGCCGAGGCTGCGCGCGGGTGGGAGTTCGAGCTGGCGTGGAAGTTGTGCTGGCTGGAGAAGGGGATGGTGAGAGCCGGGTGGAAGCGTGCGGGCATGGGCCTTTCGGTGCGGGTGGCGCAGGACGGGCGCAGCGGACTGTGGACCGCTGTCGGGGATGACGGGAGGCGGAGGGTGAGCGAGACGGCCGACACGGCGGACGAGGCGACGGCGTTGGTGCAGGAGGCGTTCGGTCTCACGGCGTGGCGGCCCCAGCCGCCCCCGCCACCGGGCTGGCAGCGGTTCTCGCTGGTGCACAGCCCGGCCGGCGAGTTCCCGAGTTTCGAAGACAGACGCTACGACGCGATCAAGGCGTCCCCGCCGACCGGGTGCGTGGTCCAGGACTTCGGCGGGTGCTTCGGGCTCCGCTGCGAGCGGCCGGGGGCGCGGCTGCTCGACGCGGTGGCGCCGCTGTGCGGGGAGATCCGGGCCCGGTACGGGCTGCTGATGACGGGTCTCGGGATCGAGAAGCTGTGGGAGTGGTCGCAGGACGGCCCGGACGGCTGGGGCGCGGAGATCGTGGGCCAGCTGCTGCTGATGGCCGCCGAACGCGGCCCGAAGCTGGGCTACGACGTGGAGGACCTGGTGACCTACCTCCGCACCGCCGCCGGGCAGCGCGGGGCGTGATCAGGGGGTGCGGACGTACTCGACCTGGGCGAGGGGGGTGCCGTCGCCGAAGTCGTGGGTGCGCACGGCGCCGGATTCGGTGAAGCCGGACTTCACGTAGAAGCGACGTGAGCGGGGGGTGTCGCGCAAAGTCCAGAGGTGGGCGCCGCGGTATCCGTCCTCGTGCAGGCGGTCCAGTGTCGCGCCCATCAGGGCTGCGGAGACGCCGGTTCCCCATGCGTCGGGGTGGGCGAAGAACGTGCGTATCTCCGCCAGGCGCGGCCGGTCCGGGGACGGGCCGGTGAAGGACAGGGCCAGCGGACGGCCGTCGAGTTCGGCGAGCAGGATCGTGCCGCTGTCGTCGGTGACGCGGGCGTGCCAGCGGGTGCGCCGTGCGCGTACCTCGCGGGAGGCGAACTCCGCCTCGAAGAAGGGGGCGTAGGCCGCTTCCCACGAGGCGGCGTGGATCTCCCCGAGCACGTCCCCGTCGGACGGCGTGGCGCGGCGAATCTCGATCATCCGATCACCTTACGCACGCCGTCCTGGCGCGGGCTGGAGGACCGGTCAGGCCGGGGCCGGTTCGGGGGAGGGGGGTGCGGTGGCCGGGGACGGGTCGGGGTCGGTGTCGAGGTCCCTCAGCATCTGGGGGGTGAAGCCGAAGAACCAGGTCGCGGCGAAGCCGGCCGCGTAGCCGACCGACAGGCCGCCCGCGTAGACGGCGATGGCCGTGCCGAGGCCCGTCGGGCCGTCCAGGAGCGGGAACAGGGCCCAGCCGGAGGGGCCGATGGCCGTCGAGCCGAAGCCGGCGCCCAGCTGGTTGAAGAGGCCGACGAACGCCCCGCCCGCCGCCCCGCCGACGCAGGCGGTGACGAAGGGGCGGCCCAGCGGCAGGGAGACTCCGTAGATCAGCGGTTCCCCGACGCCCAGGAAACCGGCCGGGAGCGCCGACTTGATGGTGGTCCGCAGCGACCGGTTGCGCGGGAGGCGGTAGTAGACGGCGATGGCCGCGCCGACCTGGCCCGCGCCCGCCATCGCGAGGATCGGCAGCAGCACGGTGTAGCCGGAGTGCTCGATGAGGGTGGTGTGGATCGGGATCAGGGCCTGGTGCAGGCCCAGCATGACCAGGGGCAGGAAGAGGCCGCCCAGCACCAGCCCGGCGAACGCCCCGCCGGTGGCGAGGAGCCGGTCGGCGAACCAGCCGATGCCCTCGGCGACTTCACCGGCGAGGTACATCAGGCCGAAGAGGGTGACCAGGCCGGTGAGCAGCACGGTGAGGGTGGGCGTGACCAGGTTGTCCACGGCCTGCGGGACCCAGGTCCGGCACCACTTCTCCACGTACACGGCGAGCAGCGCGGCGCCCAGGGCGCCGAGCACACCGCCCTGCCCCGGCGCGAGGTGCTGGCCGAACGCCTCGATCTTCGCGACGCCGGGGAAGACGATGATCGCGGCGACCGCGCCGCCGAGCACGGGCGTGCCGCCGAACTCTTTGGCGGTGTTGTAGCCGACGAACACGGCGATCAGGGACATGAAGCCGGACG
This sequence comes from Streptomyces sp. NPDC051578, assembly GCF_044454045.1. Lineage (NCBI taxonomy): Bacteria > Bacillati > Actinomycetota > Actinomycetes > Kitasatosporales > Streptomycetaceae > Streptomyces > Streptomyces sp. NPDC051578. The sequence continues at coordinate 2,289,462 of NZ_JBITDH010000001.1, read as the reverse complement.
CGATCGCGGCGAGGGCGGGGAGGACGGCCGGCAGCAGGCCGGAGTTGGTGAGCAGGCCGTTCAGGCCGGCGATGATGCCGCAGCCGATGAGGGCCGGGATGAGCGGGACGAAGATGTTCGCGATGCGGCGCAGGAGCAGTTTGACGGGGGTGGAGTTGCGCGCCGCGCGGGCTTCTTTCAGCGCTGTCCCGCGTGCTCGGAGGGCCTCGGCGGTGGCGGGGGGTGCCGGGTGTGCGGGGGACGCGGGGGGCGCGGGGGGTGCCTCCCGCACCAGCGCCTCGAACTCGGGTGTCACGCGGGCGACCGCGCCCGGGCCCAGCACGATCTGGTAGGTGTCGTCGTCCACGACGCCGAGGACGGCCGGGACGGCCTTGAGCGCCTCCTCCTGGACGAGGGCGCGGTCGCGCAGGCCGATGCGCAGCCGGGTCATGCAGTGCGCGATGGAGGTGACGTTGTCCGGGCCGCCGACCAGGGGGAGGATCGCGGCGGCCGTGGCGCGGTGCGTGTCGGATGACATGGGTCGGGTTCGCCTCGCTGCTGGTCGGTGGGCGGCTGCTGGTCGGTGGGGGTCAGCGGGTCCGGGCGAGGGCCGCGCGCAGGTGGCCGTCCGTGTCCGCGAGGAGGGCGGCGGCGGTGGGGCCGTCGACCCCGCCGAGGATGACGAGGACGGCGTTCTTGACCTCGCCGCCGGTGGCGGCGAGCGCGGCCTCGATCTCGTCGTCCGGGGCGCCGGTGGCGAGGGCGACGATGCGGCGGGAACGGGCGCGTAGCTTGTCGTTGGTGGCGCGGACGTCGACCATCAGGTTCCCGTACGTCTTGCCGAGACGGATCATGGTGACGGTCGAGATGAGGTTCAGGACGAGCTTCTGCGCGGTCCCGGCCTTCAACCGGGTGGACCCGGTGAGGAATTCGGGGCCGACGACGACCTCGATGCCGTGTTCGGCGGCCGCGGCGAGTGCGGAGCCGGCGTTGCAGGACAGCCCGACGGTGAGCGCGCCGCGCGTACGGGCGAACTCGACGGCGCCGATCGCGTACGGGGTCCGGCCGGAGGCCGAGACGCCGACGACGGTGTCGGTGGCGGTGAGGTCGAGTGCCGTGAGGTCCTCGGCGGCGAGGGCCGCGGAGTCCTCGGCGCCCTCGACGGCCCTGACCATGGCGGTGGGGCCGCCCGCGATCAGGCCGATGACCTGGCGGGGGTCGGTGTTGAAGGTCGGAGGGCATTCGCTGGCGTCCAGCACGCCCATGCGTCCGGCGGTCCCGGCGCCCGCGTAGAGGAGCCGGCCGCCGCGGGCCATGCGGGCGGCGATCGCGTCGACGGCCGCGGCGATCTGCGGGAGCCGGTCGGCGACGGCGGCCGGGACGGTGGCGTCCTCGGCGTTCATGAGGCGGACGATGTCGAGGGTGGGCAGCCGGTCGATCTCGGCGAGGTCGGGCCGGAAGGCCTCGGTGGTGAGGGCGTCGAGCTGGGCACGCAGTTCCGCGTGGGCGGTCATGGGCGGGTCCTCGCGCTGGGGGCGTCTCGCTTCGGGGGCTGAGGTCGGCACCGTATTTTCGTCCGGGGTGGGGGTCAAGGCGCCATGCCCGGGGCGGGACCCGCGGGCGAAGACGGATCGGCTTCACCCGTACTCGCCCGTACGGGTTCACAATGGGCCCATGGACCACGCGACCCCCCTTGAGCAGGCGCTGCATGCCGCCCGTGCCCTTGTACTCGCCGATCTCGTCGCGGGCGAGGTCGCCGAGGCCGATGTCGTGTCCCTCGTGGAGGACTCGGTCACGCACCGCCGCTGGTGGGTGGAGCAGTGGCCGGAGGGGGTCGACTACCTCGCCGGACTCGTCGCGCAGGACGTCCAGGACGCCCTGCTGGAGAAGTACGGGCGGTGGCCGCTGTGCCCGGTGTGCGCGCACGGTGATCCGCACGCCCTGGACGTCGAGCCGGAACTCGGGCCGGACCCGCACTGGGTGTGCTCGGAGGCCGGCGTGCGGGTGGCGGCGGTGGGCGGACTCGGCCCCGTCTTCGGCCGGCGGTGAGCGGCGGGTGACGGTGTACATAGACCCGCCGACCTGGCCTGGTCACGGCCGGATGTGGTCGCACCTGGTCAGCGACGTCTCGTACGAGGAGCTGCACGCCTTCGCGGCGTCGATCGGCTGCCCGCCGCGGGCGTTCGAGCGGGACCACTACGACGTGCCGTCGTACCGCTACGCGGACGCGGTGGCGGCGGGGGCGGTGGAGGTGGGCAGCAAGGAGCTGGTCCGCCGCATCACGGAGGCGGGCCTGCGCCGCCCGAAGGGGCGCACGGCCTGATCGGGCCCGCCCGGTCCGCTCAGGGCCCGCTCAGCGCCCGGTGAGGGCGTCGGCGTGGGCCGGGGCGGGCGTGGAGGAAGCCAGGATCCGGGAGCGGGTGGGACGGTCCAGGCGCAGGGCGAGGGCGGTCAGGGCGAGGGCGGTGACCGTCATCGCGGCGCCCGCCCAGGCGGTGGCGGCGAAGCCGAGACCGGCGTCGATGACGGTGCCGCCGAGCCAGGGGCCGCCGGTGTTGCCCAGGTTGAACGCGGCCGTGGTCGTGGCGCCCGCCAGGGTGGGGGCGGCCCCGGCGACGTTGAACAGCCGGGCGTTCAGCGCCGGGGCGGTGAAGAAGGCCGAGAAGCCGATCAGGAACGACAGCGCGACCGCCGCCACCGCGAAGGACGCGAGCAGGGCCAGCGCGACCAGGAACACCGTCGAGGCGGCGATGCCCCACAGCAGCACCCCGAACAGGTGGGCGTCCGCGACCCGCCCGCCGATGGTCGTACCGACGAGTGCGCCCACCCCGAACAGGCCGAGGGTCCACGGCACCCAAACGGAGTCCAGCCCGGCCACGTCGGTGAGCAGCGGGGACAGGTAGCTGAACGCGCAGAAGACGCCGCCCGCGGCGAGCGAGGTGACTCCGACCGACAGCCACACCTGGCGGTCCCGGTATATCCGCAGCTCACTGCGGAGCCTCGGCTTCTCGGCGGGCAGCGGGATGCGCGGGATCAGCGCCAGGATCCCGGCGAGGGCGACGGCGGAGGCCGCGCCGACCGCCCAGAACGCCGACCGCCAGCCGAGCTGCTCGCCGAGGAAGGCCCCGGCGGGGACGCCGAGGACGTTGGCGATCGACAGCCCGCCGATCATGACGGACATCGCCCGGGCACGCTGGTCCTTGTCGACCATGGCGATGGCGACGGCGGCGCCGACCGCCCAGAACCCGGCACAGGCGAGCGCGGAGACCACGCGGGAGGCGAAGAGCAGCTCGTACGAGGGGGCCAGCGCGCCCGCGACCTGCCCGAGGCCGAAGAGGGAGATCAGGCTCACGAGGGTGGTGCGGCGCGGCAGGCGCAAGGTGGCGACGGCCAGCAGCGGCGCCCCGACGACCATGCCGATGGCGAAGGCGGATATCAGCAGGCCGGCCTGCGGGATGGTGACGCCCATGTCCTCTGCGATGGGCGGCAGGAGCCCGGACAGCATGAATTCGCTGGTGCCGAGGGCGAAGACGGACAGGCCGAGGACGTAGACGGCGACGGGCATGCGGGAGCGTTCGGGGGCTGCGGGCATGTAGTGCACGAACCAGCCGGAACGGTGGCGCATTCCCGGCCCCCGTCGCATCCGTCAGGTCGCGTCCGTGAGGGCGGCCAGCTCGGCGGCCAGGTTGCGGCGGGCCGTGGCCTCCCAGTGCGCGGTGCCGTAGGGGGTGCGGAAGAGCCGGGGCAGGCCGATCAGCTGGCGCAGCACGGCGGCGCGGCCGTCGCGGAAGGCGTCGTCGGGGACGAAGCCGTACTCGGCGCGGACGGCGGCGACGTAGGCGGCGTAGGCGTCCGGGGACCCGGCGAGGACGGCCAGGTCGGCGTCGCAGAGCACCTCGCCGTTGGTGTCGCCGGGCGCCGGGTCGTGGGTGACGGTGAGGCGGACCAGCCGGGCCACCTCGGCGGTGCGGGCGGCGTCGATGCCCAGTTCGGGCAGGGCGCGCTCGGCGAGGGCGGCGCTGCGCTCCTCGTTCTCGGACCGGTCGGGCCGGTAGACGGCGTCGTGGAACCAGGCCGCGAGCTCGACGGCGGCGGGGTCCTGCGCGTGCGGCGCGAGCACGTCGATGCGGGCGAGTACGTCGGCCAGGTGCGCGGTGGTGTGGTACCGGCGCTGCGGCTCCGCCCAGGCGGCGAGGAGGCGGTCGGCGTAGGGCGTGGTGTCGAGGCCGGGGGCGGCGCCGGCGGCGGCGGTGGTGGCCTGCCAGCGGTCGCGGAGGTCTGAGGTCATGGGCACATTGTGGGGGTGGCGCGCCGGTGCTGGTGGTGGGTGGGCGCGGGCCCGTATTCTGCGATTGGACTAGACCTATTTTCCGAGGATGGGATCGATCGAATGAGCAACCGTGCGCTCCTGGAGGTGATCGCCCTCGACGTGGAGGACGCGGTCGCGGCCCAGGCCGGTGGGGCGGACCGACTCGAACTGGTCACCGACATGGCCGCCGACGGGCTCACCCCGCCGCGCGAGACCTTCGCGGCGATCCGGGCGGCGGTCGACATCCCGCTGCGCGTGATGCTCCGCCGGACGGACGGGTTCGCCGCCGGCCGGGTCGACCTCCTCGTCGCGCAGGCGCGGGAGCTGCGGGCGGAGGGCGCGCGGGAGTTCGTACTCGGCTTCCTGAACCCGGACGGCGGGCCGGACCTCGCCGCCGTCGAGGCGGTGGTGGCGGAGCTGGGCGGCTGCCGCTGGACCTTCCACCGGGCCATCGACCGGGCGGCCGACCGGGACCAGGCCCGCAAGGCCCTCGCGGACCTTCCGGGTCTGGACACGTTCCTGACGGCCGGGTCGGCGGCGGGGGTGGACGCGGGGCTGCCGGTGCTGGTGGCGGAGGCGGCGCGGCGGGGCGAGCCCGGGTACGGGGCGCGGATCCTCGTCGGCGGCGGCCTGGTGCTGGACCACCTCCCGGCGCTGCGGGAGGCGGGCATCGACGCCTTCCACATCGGCGGCGCGGCCCGCCCCTCGGGCTGGACGGGGCCGGTCTCGGCCGCCGCGGTGGCCGAGTGGCGCACGGCCCTCGGCTGAGCGACGCTCCGACGCGGAGCCGGCGCGCGGTCCTCGTCCGAGCGGCCGCGCGCCGAGGGGGCGGGGCGCCGGGTACCGCAGGGCCGTCGCGCAACGGGGTTGACGTGCCGTCAACCCCGTCGCGCGGGCGGCGCGATGCCCGGCGGCCCCGGCGGAGTCAGCAGAACTTGCTGTCCAGCGCGGCCTTCGCGCCGGCGTTGTAGCCCTTCTCGTAGTTCGGGTCGAGCTGGGTGAGGTTGTTCTGCTGGGTCATCTTGCAGTGGGCCTTCGTGTCGTCGAAGCCCTTCTGGTAGCCCTTGGAGTACTGGGTCTGCGCGTCCTGCTGCTCGGCTTCCTTGACCGTGCCGCACGTGGCCTTGTCGTCGCCCGAAGAGGCGGTCACCTTGCCGGCCGGGATGAAGCCGCTGGAGTTGAACTCCCCGTCGTCGTTGGCGGAGCCGCTGGCGATGAACCTGTTGGTGGCGGTGCCGCCCTGGACGGACACGTCCACTCCGGGTTGGGCGCTCTTGACATTGACGTCGTAGCGGCCCGGACTTCTCTCGGAGACAAGACGGCCGAGCGGGGACCACGCGACGGCTGAGGGGGCACCACGCGGCGACCATCGCACGGCGCGTGCCCGGCCCGGCGGGAACGGGGGCCCGCGGGCCTCCCGGAGCGGTGGCCCTTCACGGGCCCCGTGCCTCGTGGGCCCCGGCCCGCCGGGGCGGGCCGGGGCATCTGCACGAGGTGATTCCCTCGTCCGGCCCTCCGGGCTTCGTGTCCACCGGAGTTACGGGTGGGCCGGCATCCGGTCCGGCAGCCGCTCCCGTGCGGGGGCCGTCGGGAGCGGGGCCGCCTGGCGCGTCAGGCCAGGGCTTCGGGGAGCGGGGCCGCGTGGAGGAGGTGGAGGCCGGAGACGGCTCGGGTGAGGCAGACGTAGAGCCGGCGCAGGCCGGTGCGTTCGTCCGGTTCGCCCGAGACGACCGCCGCCGGCTCGTCCAGCACGACGTAGTCGTACTCCAGGCCCTTCGCCAGCGACGCCGGCACCAGCGTCAGCCGGGCCCGCTCCGTCGTCTCCTCGCCCGGCGCCAGGTACGGCAGCCCCGCCGCCTGAAGGGCCCGCGCCAGCTCCGGGATCCGGGCGTCCGCCGCGATCAGGCCGATCGAGCCCTCGTACCGCAGGGAGTCCTCGCACGCCGCGACCACCGCGGCGGTCAGCTCCGCGCCCGTGTCCGTCGCCGCGACCTCCGAGACGACCAGCGAGCCCGGCGTCTCACGGACCGACGACACCGCCGCCAGCCCCGGCGAGATCACCGGCAGCAGCCGTGACGCGTACGCGATCACCTCGCGCGGTACGCGGAACCCGGCCGTCAGCTCCTCCAGCACCGCCTCCGGCTTGCCCAGGTGCGCCAGCGCCTCGTCCCAACTGCGCGTCGCCCACGGGGTGGTGCCCTGCGCGAGGTCGCCCAGTACGGTCGCCGAGCCCGTCGTGCAGCGCCGCCCCACCGCCCGGTACTGCATCGGCGAGAGATCCTGCGCCTCGTCGAGCACGACGTGGCCCAGCGAGTGCGTGCGCTCCACCAGGTCCGCCGCCTCGTCGATCAGGACCAGGTCCGCGGCCGTCCACTTCGCCGACTTCACACTGCGGAACGGCTTCGGCCACAGCAGCAGCTTCTGCTCGTCGTCCGACAGGACCCCGTCCGCGTGGGCGGCGAGGAACTCCGCGTCCGACAGCAGCCGCAGCACCAGCTTCGCCGGCTCCACCGCCGGCCAGACCTCCCGTACGGCGGCCTTGACCGCCGGGTTGCGGGCCACCGCGTCCTGCACCCGGTCGTCGGGGGCCTCGCCCGCCTGCTCCATGCGGACGAGGACGGTGTGCGCGATCCGCTGCGGCAGCGCGTCGCGGGCCGCGCCGTAGCGGATGTCGCGGTCGAGGAGCTCGGAGACGATCTCCTCCAGCTCGTACGCGGGCACCCGCCAGCGGCGCGACCCGCGCACCACCACCAGCGGCTCGACGGGCGTGCCGACGTGCGAGCGGACGGCTCGGCGCAGCACCTCCGCCATCCGGGCGTCGCCCTTGACCACGGCGGTTTCGGCGGCGTCCGCGGCGCGTACCTCCAGGCCTTCGCGGGCGACGAGGTCGTCGACGGTGGCCTGCTTGACCTCCAGCTCGCCCAGGGCCGGCAGGACCTGCTCGATGTAGTGGAGGAAGGAGCGGTTCGGTCCGATGACGAGCGTTCCGGTGCGGGCGAGGCGCTCGCGGTGCGCGTACAGCAGGTACGCGACCCGGTGCAGGCCGACGGCCGTCTTCCCGGTGCCGGGGCCGCCCTGGACGCAGACGGAGCCGGACAGGCCCGAGCGGACGATCTCGTCCTGTTCGGGCTGGATCGTCGCGACGATGTCACGCATGGGGCCGACGCGCGGACGCTCGATCTCCTGCTGGAGGAGCTTGCTGACGGCGGCACTCTCGGCGGGATCGCTGAGGTGCTCGTCCTCGTACGCGGTGAGTTCGCCGCCGGTGTAGCCGAAGCGGCGGCGCAGGGCGATGTCCTGGGGGTCGGCCTTGGACGCGCGGTAGAAGGGCTGGGAGACGGGGGCGCGCCAGTCGATGACCATGGGGTCGCCGTCGGCGTCGTGGACGTGGCGGCGGCCGATGTAGAACTGCTCGCCTCCGGCGCCCTCGGCGAGGTCGGCGCCGGGTGCGTGGAGGTAGTCGAGGCGGCCGAAGAAGAGCGGGGTGTGGGCGAGGTCGGCGAGGGCCTTGATGCGGTCGTCGATCTGGCCTTGGAGGACGACCGCGTTGACCCAGTTCGCGGTGACGTCGCGGATGTCGAGGGACTCGACGTCCTCCCGCATGGCGCGGAGCGCGGCGCGGGAGGCGGTGAGGTGCGCCTGCTCGCGTGCGAGGGGGTGGGCGGCGTCGGCTTCTGCTTCGGCCCGGGCGGGGGCTGCGGGCTCTGGGGCGTGCGCGGGCACGGACTGCCTCCAACGGCTGGTGTGCGGGAGCCCGCTCCGGGGGAGCGGTGCGGTACGGACACGTGCCCGCCGGTACCGGCCGGCGGGCGCTCTCCCGATGGGGCGGAGGGAGGCGGCAAGAGCGGCGAGTGTAGTCATCGGGCGCCCGGTACGCGAATGGATTACGGGCAGGGCCGGGCCGGGGGACCACGTCCGGTGCAGGGCCGGTGACCGGATACTCCGTGTGGGTGTCATACCGGGGGGTGTCAGACCTTGGGCAGGGCCCTAGGGGCGGCCGTGCGCCCGCAGGAGGAGGCGGGAAGCCTGGCGGTTCGTCCCTCAGGGCGATGCGACATCGGGGGAGGAAACGCACCATGGATACATGAGCACCGCAACCCTCACCCCGATCCAGGGCGGCCGCCCTCGCGGCGCCACCGCCACCTCCGACCACCGTCCCCGCCACCGCGTCGGCAACGTCCTGCGCGCCGCGAAGGTCTTCGCCGCGGCCGCCGTGAGCGTCGTCGTCCTCGGTGAGTACTCCGAGGAGACGGGCCTCATACGCCGCTGATCGGGATGGCCCGCGGCGGTCGGCGCCGGTGCACGGCGGGCGGCGCCCGTTCGGGTCGTGTCGGCGTCCGGTGCACGGCTCGACGTGCCGTGAACCGGCCTGATCCCGGCGGCGTCCGGCCAGTGATCCGCTGTCGGGCCACTGCCGACCACTGCCGGGGCCACTGATCCACTAGGGTCACGCGCGTGACCCCGAGCCCCGAGCCCGCCCGCTCGCCGTCGCCCCTTTACCGCCTGCTGATCACCGGCTCGCTGCTCGCGCTGGGGGTGCTCTGCATCGCCCCGCGCGTCCCGGCGGCCAACGCCCTCGTCCACGGCTTCTCCGCCGCCGAGTGGCGCCCGCCCGCCGCCTATCCGCCGTTCGCCGCGATCCTGTTCACGCCCGCCGCCTGGCTGCCGGCCGGGGTCCTCAAGGCCGTGCTCGTCCTGGGGAGCGCGGGCCTGCTCGCCCTGCTGACCCTGTGGTCCTGCCGCCTCGCGGGACTGCGGGCCCGGCCGGGGCACGTCCTGGCCGCCACCGTCGCGGGGCTGTGGGCGGAGCCGCTGTTCCAGAGCCCGCTGCCCGGCCAGATCAACCTGGCGCTGGCCTGCGTCGCCGTCTGGGACCTCGGCCGGCCGCGCGCGGCGCTGGGCAAGGGCTTCGCGCTGGGCACCGCCGCCGGGATCACCCTGACCCCGGCGGTCCTCATCCCGTACCTGCTGCTGACAGGCCGGATCCGGACCGGCCTGACGGCACTGGCCGCCTTCGCCGGCACCGGCCTGCTGGGCCTGCTCGTCCTGCCGCAGGCCTCCGCCGAGTTCTGGACCCGCCACTTCGCCGCCGGTGGCCGGGCCCTGCTGCCCGAGCTGCCGCACCTGTGGGTCTGGTGCGTCCCGCTGCTGGCGTTCCTGACGCGCGCCGCCGGCCGCCGTCGGGGCCCGGCCGCGCGGGTGCCCCCGCCGAGGTCACCCGTCGCGGAGGCGGCGCCCCGGTGGGCCGAGCGCCGCCCGCCCGACGGCCGCCCGCCCGAAGCCCGCCCGGCCGGGGTCAGTCGCTCGCCAGCAGCTCGTCGGCGTCCATGATCCGGTAGGCGTAGCCCTGCTCCGCCAGGAAGCGCTGGCGGTGCGCGGCGAAGTCCTGGTCGATCGTGTCGCGCGCGACGACCGAGTAGAACCGGGCCTCGTGCCCGTCCGCCTTCGGGCGCAGGACCCGGCCGAGGCGCTGCGCCTCCTCCTGGCGCGAGCCGAAGGTGCCGGACACCTGGATCGCGACGGTCGCCTCCGGCAGGTCGATGGAGAAGTTCGCGACCTTCGAGACGACGAGCACGCTGATCTCGCCCTCGCGGAAGGCGTTGAAGAGCTTCTCGCGCTGCGCGTTGGAGGTCTCGCCCTTGATGACGGGCGCGTCGAGGTGCTCGCCCAGCTCGTCGAGCTGGTCGATGTACTGCCCGATGACCAGGGTCTGCTCGCCCCGGTGCTTGCGCACCAGCGCCTCGGTGACCTTCCGCTTCGTCGCGGTCGTCGCGCAGTAGCGGTACTTCTCCTCCGTCTCGGCGGTCGCGTACGCGAGCCGCTCCGAGTCGGTGAGGTTGACCCGCACCTCCACGCAGTCCGCCGGCGCGATGTAGCCCTGCGCCTCGATCTCCTTCCACGGCGCGTCGAACCGCTTGGGGCCGATCAGGGAGAACACGTCCGACTCGCGGCCGTCCTCCCGGACCAGGGTCGCGGTCAGGCCGAGCCGCCGCCGGGCCTGGAGGTCGGCCGTGAACTTGAAGACCGGCGCGGGCAGCAGGTGCACCTCGTCGTAGAGGATCAGGCCCCAGTCCCGCGAGTCGAACAGCTCCAGGTGCGGGTAGACGCCCTTCCGCTTCGTCGTCAGCACCTGGTAGGTGGCGATGGTGACGGGCCGGATCTCCTTGCGGGTGCCGGAGTACTCGCCGATCTCCTCCTCCGTCAGCGAGGTCCGCTTGACCAGCTCGTGCTTCCACTGCCGGGCCGAGACGGTGTTGGTGACGAGGATCAGCGTGGTCGCCTTCGCCATCGCCATGGCGCCCGCGCCGACCAGCGTCTTGCCGGCGCCGCAGGGCAGCACCACGACACCGGAGCCGCCGTGCCAGAAGCCCTCGACGGCCTGCTGCTGGTACGGCCGCAGCGCCCAGCCGTCCTCCACCAGGTCGATGGCGTGCGCCTCGCCGTCGACGTACCCGGCGAGGTCCTCGGCCGGCCAGCCCAGCTTGAGCAGGGTCTGCTTGATCTGGCCGCGCTCGGAGGGGTGCACGGCCACGGTGTCCGGGTCGAGCCGGGCCCCGACCAGGGGGGTGATCCGCTTGGACCGCAGGATCTCCTCCAGCACCGGCCGGTCGGTGCTGGTCAGCACCAGCCCGTGGACGGGGTGCTTGGACAGGGTCAGCCGCCCGTACCGGGCCATGGTCTCGGCGACGTCGACGAGCAGCGCGTGCGGCACGGGGTAGCGGGAGAACTCGACGAGCGCGTCCACCACCTGCTCGGCGTCGTGCCCGGCGGCCCGGGCGTTCCACAGCCCGAGCGGGGTGATCCGGTAGGTGTGGATGTGCTCGGGCGCCCGCTCCAGCTCGGCGAAGGGCGCGATGGCCCGCCGCGCGGCCCCGGCCAGCTCGTGGTCGACCTCGAGAAGAAGGGTTTTGTCACTCTGGACGATGAGAGGCCCGTTCACACGCGTCCCTTTCCGGCGTGGGGTGGTCCGCCCGGGCGCGGACGGCCAAACCTCCAGTCTGCCGTATCGCCGCGCGGTCGTGGTGGTTCGCGGGCCGCCGGGCGGGACGGTTCGCGGGCCGCCGGGCGAGGAGGACTACGCGCCCAGGTGGGGGAGGGGGCCGGCGGGGTACGCGGGTTCGGCGGGCAGGAGGGCGCGGGCGGCGTCCGGGCGGCCGGAGCGCAGGAGGGCGTGGATCTCGCGCGCGAGCGGGGTGACGTCGCGGATGGAGACCGTCCAGGTGTCGGCGTAGGCGCGGGAGGCCGGGCCCGACAGGCCCAGCTGGAGCGAGCGGTAGGGCAACGGGTTCAGGTACAGGTCCCGTTCGGGGTCCCACTGCACCCGGGCCGCCGAGCGGGACAGCGCCTCCCGCCAGGCGGCGCGGTCGGTGTGGGTGCCGGGCTCGAAGTGGGACAGGCAGGCCCCGGCCAGGGCCCGGTCGAAGCCCTCGCGGGTGATCTCGACGGCCAGCACCGTCTCCTGGTCGGCCTTGGTGGCCCAGCCGCAGCGGTACATCATCCACAGGAACGAGGGCTTGATCCAGGTCATCCGCTCGCGCTTCCAGGCCGCCGGGAAACGCCCGTCACGGGCCGCCGGGAGCCCCAGGGCGGGCGCGTACGCCTGGTAGACGGTGACGGTGGAAGCGGTGTGGGCGGCGCGGATCGCGCGGGTCGGCTGTGCGGACATGCCCCCAGGGTGCGGGGTGCCCGGGCCGCCGGGCCAGCGGTTTTACCCCCGGACAGCCCTCAGACCTGGTCCTCCGCGAGTTCCGCCACGCCCGTGATGCGGTGGAGGGCGAAGGTGCGGACCTCGTCCGCCGTGTGGTCGTAGCCGGTGACGAAGCCGCCCTCCACCCGGACCGGGGCGATGACGCGCTGGCTCGCCGCGCCTTCCGCGTTCACGTACCCGATCCACACCGCCGAGCCGGTCAGCGCGGCCGCCTGCACCGTCGCCAGGGTCTCCGCCGCGCTCGTGCGCGGGAGGTCACCGGGGCCGCTGCCGCCCGAGGGGGTGGCGGCGGGCTCCTTGCGTACCGCCGTCGCCGCCAGGTCGCCCGCGCGGATCGCCCGCACCGCCGCCCCGAGCAGGGTCGCGTCCGGTACCGGCGGGCCGTCCGGCACCGGCGCGGGCGCCGACCGCGCCGGGGAGCGGTGCGCGTCCGCCCGGGCCACCAGCACGTCGCCCGTCCGGGACTCGGCGGCCGGGGCGTAGCCCATCGTGCGCAGCCCGTCGAGCAGGGTTCCCGGTTCGGCCTGCGCGGCCAGCACCGTCGGAGCGAGCCTGCGCAGCCCCAGCCCGGCGGAGCGCTTGTCGGCCAGGATCTCGTTCAGCATGCCGTCGTCGTCGCAGCGCAGGTACGAGGAGGCCGCGCCGACCCGCAGGTGCCCGTGGCGCCGGGCCACGTCGTCGATCAAGTACGACAGCGGCTGCGGGACCGGGGTGCGGCTGTGCTCGGCGAGGAAGGCGTGCAGGTCGACGGCGGTGTGCCCGGCGTCCAGGGCCCGGCGCACCGACCCGGGCGTGAAGCGGTACACCGTCGCCCCGCCCTTGGACTCCACCTCCGCCAGCACCGCCAGGGTGTCCCCGAGCGGCCGCCGCAGCGGGCCGGGTGCCACGGCCGTCAGGTCCGCCTGGAGCAGGACGTGGTCCACCGGTTCCGGCAGCTGCGGGGCGAGCACCGGCGCCGGGTCGCGGCCCTCCAGCAGGGCGCGGCCGAACGCGCTGAGCGCGCCCCGGCCGGTGACGCCGAGGACCTCCGCCTCGGTCAGCGTCCACCGCGCGAGGCGGGCCCGCAGATCGCTGGTGCCGCGCGGCGGCCGCTCCCAGGCGAGCCGGGCCAGCAGCGCGTCCGGCTCGGGCGAGCCGCCCTCCGGCAGCTCGGCGAGGAGCGCGAGGACCCGGTGGCGGACCTCGGCTGCGGCCGAGCGGTCCAGCTCGGGGCCGAGCGCCGACAACGTACGCCCCTTGCTGTCCTGTTCGCCGACCAGCCCGGCCGTGCGGGTCGCCGGCAGCCACGCCCGGACCAGCACCGACCAGCGCTCGGCGGGCGGGAGTTCGAGCCACCCGTCGAAGGCGGGGGTGGGCGCGTACCGCTCGTCCGCCTCGGCGTCACCGGCCACCAGTCCGGCGGCGTAGGCGAGTTCGGCCCAGAACGCCGCCGACTGCTCGGTGGTGTCCAGGGTGGCCGCGGTCCGCTTGAGGTCCCGTACGGACAGGCCGCCGGCCCGCAGCACCGGGGGACCGGCGTGCTCCCAGGACTTGACGAGCTCCTCCACGGTCGACAGCGCCGCCAGCGCCTGGCCCGCCGCGTTCGCGTCCACAAGCTGTGGACGGTGCTCGCGGTGCAGCCGCACGGGGGGCGCGACCGGCTCCGTCACCCGGTGCGCGAGCCCGCCGCGCAGGTGCAGCGCCACCTCCCGGGGCAGTACGACGGTGCGCGCCGAGGCGGGCAGCAGCAGGCCCCGGTCGCGCAGCCAGCGCACCGGCGGGGTCGGATCGGGGGTCACCTCCCCGTACGGCGGCCCCCACACGAGCCGGCCCAGCACCTGGTGGGCCTCCGCCGGGGCCTGGTCCAGCAGCGCCGACATCCGCTCGGGGTCGGTGAACAGGGCGGTCAGTGCGGACACGGCGGAGACGGGGTCGTGGGTGGCGGGCAGCCCGGCGGTCGCCACGATCTCCTGGATCCGGGTCGGGGACATCCCGGAGGTGGCCTCGGCGACGGTGGGGCCGAGCCCGGTGGGGGAGGGGCGGGTCGGGGAGGGGGCGAGCAGCTCGCGGGCGGTGCGGACCAGGCGGAGCCGGTCGTCGTCCCCCCACACCAGGGCCTGGTCGCGCAGGGTGCCCAGCGCCCCGGGGAGGGCGGAGCGGGCACCGTTGTCCTCGCCGGAGCTGCCCGTGTCACCGGCCAGCAGCGACTCCAGCACCGGGTACGGGCAGGGGTCCGGGGCCACCGCGAGGGCCTCGGCCGTCTGGAGGGCGAACCGGTCGAGGCGGTCCAGGGCGCGGACCACGGAGGCGCGGGTCCCGGCCCGGGTGGCGAGCTGGGTGACGTCGCCGGGCACCGGGGTCAGCAGGTCCGGGCGGGCGTGCAGCAGCGCGGCGAGGGCCACGTCGTCGCGGGCGCGCAGCGCCTCGGCGAGGGAGCGCGGGGCGGCGGCCGCCGGGGTGCGGGCTTCCGCAGTGCGGGCCTGGGCGGTGCTTGGCTCCGCGGTGCTTGGGTCGGGCACGGTCGCCTCCTGGTCGCGTCGGCCGGTCCGTCGGCCGGTCCCCATCCGGTCAACGGTATCCGCTGCGGTCTGCGTTGCGCCGCCAGCGGCTCCACGGCGTACGCGCTACCTTCGGGTCAGGCGGGACGGGAGGAGGCGGGGCGTGGGGATCGAGAGCGACCAGCTGGTCTACGAATACCTGAGCAGGGTCGGGGACTTGGCGCAGCGCAGGCAGCTGTCGTCGGGGGACCGGATGCGGCTGGTGGCGGGGCTGCGGGACGAGATCGACCGGCGGCGCGCCAAGTACGAGCCGGAGACGCCGGCGGCGGTTCGGCGGATCCTGGAGCGGATCGGAACGCCGGAGGAGGTGCTGGCGGGGGCGGCGGGGGCGTCGGCCTCGCCGGAGGTGCGCCCCGCGCCGCCCGTGCCCGCCGTGCCGGAGCAGCGGGTCGGCGGCCGCGGGGGCGTGCGGCGCAAGCTGCTCGGCGGGGAGCCGGGCGTGCCCGAGCCGCGGGCGGCGGAGAACGTGCCGCCGCACCTGGCCGGGCTGGACGAGCTCGGCGACGGGGACGACGGCGAGCCGGACTGGTGGCGGCTCGGGCCCGGCGGGTACGGGGCGGGACCGCAGGTGGAGGGGTTCGCCGGGGGGATCGAGATCCCGGACCGGTTCGGGGAGGACGAGGACGCCGAGGACGCCGAGCCGGAGGCGGCCCCTGCCACCGGGGCGGCGCCGGGTACGTCGTCCCGGGTACGGGTGGTCGTACGGGCCCTGCGGGAGCGGCGGAAGGCCGTCTCGGCGGGGTCGGCGCCGGTGCCGGCCGCGGTGCCGGTTCCGGTGGCGGCCTCCCGGCCGAAGCCGAACGCGTTCCTGCTGCTCGCGGCGGTGGTGCTGGTCGCGGGGGCGGTGTCGGGGTACTGGCTGGTCCTGGCGGTCGGCTTCCTGCTGCCGTACGCGTCCCGGGTGCTCGGGCCGACGGAGCGCAAGGCGGTGGTGTTCGGGGTGCCGGGCGTGGTCTTCACGGGCGCCGTGGTGTGGCTGTGGGGACGGCACGCCGGGCGCTGGGGGGAGGCGCTGGGGGACCAGGAACTGGGGGCGGTCTTCCAGGACATGTGGCCCGTGCTGGCGCGGGTGTCCGGCGTGGTGGCGGCGGCGTACGTGGCGTGGCGCGCGCGCCGGGCCTGAGGTGCGCATGCGGCGCCGCGGCGCTGCGGGCCGGTTCGTCTGCGGCGCCGCTGCGCGAAGCGGCTGCCCCGGCTGCGCCGGGCTTTCCGGGGCTCCGCCCCGCGCCCCGCGCCTCAAACGCCGACGGGGCTGGGTTCGCTCGAACGCCGGCGGGGCCGGGTTCGCTCGAACGCCGACGGGGCCGGGTTTGCTCGAACGCCGGCGGGGCCGGGTTGCAGGGGCGGCTGCCCGGTCGGAGGGTCCGGGGTGGCCGGATTCAGGGCGGACCGGGCTGAAAAGGAATCACCGCAGGGGGGTGGATTTCGGACTTAACGGCCGGTAAGCGGTGGTGGGGTTTCCGGTTGGTTCGACACGGCGTCATGGATTACTTGAGGAGGCCTATAGCGGAAGGGGGGTTCTGGGCTGACAAGTCCCTACATTTCATCCCCCGGCCGTCCGGGGCCGAGCCCGCGCCCCCTCCGGCCTGACCGGTCTCGGCACAATGGCTCGCATGAGTTCCGAGACGCCCCCCACCGCACCCCCCGTCCCGCAGTTGACGGTCGGATTCGACCTCGACATGACTCTCATCGACTCCCGCCCCGGCATCAGAGCCAACTACCAGGCGCTTTCCGCGGAGACCGGCACCTTCATCGACGCCGACGAGGCCGTCACCCGGCTCGGGCCGCCGCTGGAGGAGGAGCTCGCCCGGTGGTTCCCCGAGGAGCAGATCCCGGCGATGGTCGACCGGTACCGGGAGATCTACGCCACGCACGCCATCCACTCCACCCCCGCGATGCCCGGAGCCCGTGAGGCGATCAAGGCCGTGCAGGGGCTCGGCGGCCGGGCGATCGTCGTGACCGCCAAGAACGAGCCCAACGCCCGCATGCACCTGGAGCACCTCGGCATCGAGCCCGACGCCGTCATCGGCTGGCTGTGGGCCGAGGCCAAGGCGGAGGCCCTGCGGGAGTACGGGGCGCAGGTCTACGTCGGCGACCACGTCGGCGACGTACGCGGGGCGCGCGCCGCCGGCGCGGTGTCGGTGTCCGTGCCGACCGGCCCCTGCCCTGAGCCCGAACTGCGCGCGGCCGGTGCCGACGTCGTACTCACGGACCTGACCGCGCTGCCCGAGTGGCTGGAGGAGTACGTCCGTACCCGCGAGGTCTGACCCGCGGCCCTCAGCCCGTGGCGGTCCGGGACTCCCGGGCCGCCCTGCGCTGCGCGGCGGCGGAGCGGACCACGCCCGCCGCCGAGACGGCGAACCCGACGCCCATCAGCATGCACACCGCCCACGCGTACGACGGGAACGGGTCGGTGCCGAGGAACAGCGGCGCCATCGTCACCAGCGTGGCGACGGCGCCGACGATGAACACGATGCCGCCGGCCCGGACCAGTCCGTCGCCCGGCCGGGGCGCGTCGTCGTGATCGGGATGAGGAGTAACAGTCACCCCACCAGGGTAGTTCCCTGGCCGAAGCAGCGGTGCGGGAAGGACCGGGTAACGACTTGTCACCCGTTTCCTGAGCATTAGCCTGGAGGTGGCGGGTCAGGGGACCCGCTGCACTGCTGTCCGGAGCCGTCACACGGCCCTTCGGACCCGACACGCACAAGAACAGAGGACGGACGTGCCTACCGGCAAGGTCAAGTGGTTCAACAGTGAGAAGGGCTTCGGCTTTCTCTCCCGCGACGACGGCGGGGACGTCTTCGTCCACTCGTCGGTGCTCCCCGCCGGGGTGGACGCCCTCAAGCCCGGCCAGCGCGTCGAGTTCGGCGTGGTCGCCGGGCAGCGCGGTGACCAGGCGCTTTCGGTGACGGTGCTGGATCCGGCGCCGTCCGTCGCGGCCGCCCAGCGCCGCAAGCCGGACGAGCTCGCCTCCATCGTGCAGGACCTGACGACCCTGCTGGAGAACATCACGCCGATGCTGGAGCGCGGCCGCTACCCCGACAAGACGCACGGCACGAAGATCGCCGGGCTGCTGCGGGCGGTCGCCGACCAGCTCGACGTCTGAGACGGTGTGACGCCGGTGCCCCGCCCCCCTCGAAGGGGGGCGGGGCACCGGCGTTCGCGGCTACGGGAAGCGCAGCGCGTCCGGTGCGATGGCCGGTACCAGACCCTCCGCGGCGGCCCGGGTCAGCAGCCCGCGGACGGCCGCGTACCCGTCGACGCCGAGGTCCGCGGTGAACTCGTTGACGTACAGCCCGATGTGCTGGTCGGCGACGGCCGGGTCCAGCTCCTGCGCGTGCGCGCGCACGTAGGGACGGGACGCCTCGGGGTCGTCCCAGGCCATCCGCACCGAGGTACGGGCCGACTCGGCCAGCGCACGCAGCGCGTCCGCGCCCAGCGAGCGCTTGGCGATGATCGCGCCGAGCGGGATGGGCAGGCCGGTGGTGCCCTCCCAGTGCTCGCCCATGTCGGCCAGACAGTGCAACCCGTAGTCCGGATAGGTGAACCGGGCCTCGTGGATGACCAGCCCGGCGTCCACCCGGCCGTCGCGCACCGCCGGCATGATCTCGTGGAACGGCAGCACCACCACCTTGCCGACCGGCGCGGGCAGCACGTCGGCCGCCCACAGCCGGAACAACAGGTACGCGGTGGAACGCTCGCTCGGCACGGCGACCGTCTTCCCCGCGAGGTCCGTGCCCGGCTCACGGGTGAGCACAAGGGGGCCGCAGCCGCGTCCCAGCGCCCCGCCGCAGGGCAGCAGCGCGTACTCCTCCAGGACCCAGGGCAGCACCGCGTAGGACACCTTGAGCACGTCGAGCTCACCGCGCTCGGCCATGCCGTTGGTGACGTCGATGTCCGCGAAGGTGACGTCGAGGGCGGGGGCGCCCGCGACCCGGCCGTGCGCCCACGCGTCGAAGACGAAGGTGTCGTTGGGGCACGGCGAATAGGCGATGCGGACCGGAGTGCCGCCGATGGCGTCGACGCGGGTGTCAGGGCTGCCGCTCATGGTGTTCTCCCCAGTGGACGAGTACGGGTCCCAGCGCGCGGAAGCCGTCGGCGAGCGCGGCCAGCGCGTCCCCGATCCGCCAGGCGTCCCGGTCGCGGGGCCCGACGGCATTGGACACCGCCCGGACCTCCAGGACGGGCAGCCCGTGTGCGGCGGCCGCCTCCGCCACGCCGAAGCCCTCCATGGCCTCGGCGCCGGCGAGGGGGTGCCGGGCGGCGAGCCCGGCGGCCCGGGCGGCGGTACCGGTGACGGTGGAGACGGTGAGGACGGGCGCGAGCAGCGCGCCGGTGGCCTCGGCGGCCCGGGCGGCGAGCTCGGCGGGCGGCAGGTGCACGCTGTGGCCGAAGCCGAGCGCGTCCACCGGCAGGAACCCGTCGGGCGTCTCGGCCCCGAGGTCGGCAGCGACGATCGCGTCGGCGACGACGAGGGAGCCGGGCGGGGCGGCGGGCGGGAACCCGCCGCCGATGCCGGCGGAGACGACGAGCGCGTAGTCGGCCAGCGCCAGCGCGGTGGCCGTGGCGGCCGCGACGGCGGCCGGCCCGACGCCGCCGACGAGCACGTCGGCGGCGAGACCGGGCAGGTCCCGGCGGTGGATCGGATACCGGCCGGGCAGGGTGCGCGGCTCCGGGGTGACCGGATCCGGATGAGGGGTCAGACCGGCGGTCACGGAGTCTGCCTCCGCGGCCACGGCGGTCACGATGAGCACGCGCACGGTGCGGCTACTTGAGCTTGACCTTGAAGGTCCAGACGGCGAGCGGCTTGCCGTCCGGGCCGACCTGGACGAAGCCCAGCATCTTCGAGGCCGGGGCCTCGCCCTGGCCGCCGGTGGCGAAGACGTCGGCGCCCGCGAAGCTGCGGTAGGTGTTCGCGGAGGGCTCGGTGATCGGCTGTCCGTCGAGGACCGCCTGCCACTTCTTGTCGTCCTCGACGACGGCGGGCTCGACGCCCAGGCGCAGCGTGTCGCCGCGGCCGTACTCGATGGTCTTGGCGTCCTTGACGTTGGCGAGGCAGGCCTGGACCTTCTCGACGGAGAGTTCCTCGCCCTTGGCGGGGCGGCAGGCGGCCTGGGAGGACACCGTGGAGCTGCCGACGGTCACGGTCGCGAGGGGGGTCGGCTTGGCGTTGTCGCAGGCCGAGATGAGGAGGAGGCCGGCGGACACGGCTCCGAGGGCCGCGACGCTGCGGCGGGCCCTACCCGGGATAAGCGGTGCGGTCATGAGCCGAAGGCTATCGGGCCGGTCGGCCGCACCGCCGCACGGGGGTGTTCAGGCGTGGCTGCGGCGCCGCTGCGCGGTGCGGCCGCCGGTGTCGGCGGGGCCGGTTCAGGCCACCCTGGGGCGGGAGGAGCCCGGCTGGTGGTGGGGGGTGGCGAGGCGGCCGCGGAGGGCCAGGGTGGTGCCCGTGGCCACGACGGCCGCCGCCACCGACATGCCCAGTACGCCGTTCAGCGGCAGCACGATGCCGATCCCGCCGCCCAGGACCCAGGCCATCTGGAGCAGCGTCTCCGAGCGGGCGAAGGCCGACGTGCGCACCGACTCCGGGACGTCGCGCTGGATCATCGCGTCCAGGGAGAGCTTCGCGAGGGCCTGGCAGAAGCCCGCCGTGGCGCCCAGCACCGCCACCAGCAGCCCGCTGAAGAACACCGCCGCCAGCACCGCGACCCCGAGGGTCACCGTCAGCACCACCGCGATGATGGTCTCCGGGGCCCGCGCCCGCAGCCACGCGCCCACCGCCGTACCGCCCGCGTTGCCGACGCCCGCCGCCACGCCGACTATGCCCAGCGACACCGCCGCGCTCTGCCCCGCCAGGGGGTGCTCGCGCAGCAGGAACGCCAGGAAGAAGATCAGGAACCCGGACAGCACCCGCATGGCGGCGTTCGCGAGCAGCCCGCACAGCACCGGCCGGCTGATCGTCCGCAGCCCCGGCTTGCGCGAGTGCGCCTCGTGGCTGGACAGCCGGGCGCGCCGTTCCCCCTTCGCCTCGTCCACCTTGTGCGGCAGCGTGAACGCCGCGAAGGTCCCCCAGATGAAGATCGCGCAGGCCCCGTACAGCGGCCACGGCGGTCCGATCGCCTGGAGCCCGGCCCCGACCGGCGCCGCCGCGCCCGTGGCCAGCAGCCCGGCCAGCGTGACCCGCGAGTTCGCCTTGACGAGTGAGAACTTCGGCGGGAGCAGTCTCGGTACCACCGCGCTGCGCACGACTCCGTACGCCTTCGACGCGACCAGGACCCCCAGCGCCGCCGGGTACAGCTCCAGTCCGCCCGTGGCCACCGCGCCCGACATCATCACCGCGAGCAGGGCCCGCGCGAGCATCGCGCTCGCCATCGCGGCCCGCCGCCCGTGCGGCAGCCGGTCCAGCAGCGGACCGATCACCGGGGCCAGCAGGGTGAAGGGGGCCATGGTGATGGCGAGGTACAGGGCCACTCGGCCGCGTGCCTCGTCCGTGGGGACGGAGAAGAACACCGTCGACGCCAGGGCCACCGTGATCATCACATCGCCGGCGCCGTTGATGGCGTGCAGCTCGATGAGTTTGCCGAGCCCCGATTCGCCCGCCCCGTGCGCGTGCGTGGCCCGCCGGATCCCGCGGGCCGTCCCGGTGATCGGGAGGTGCAGGGCACGACCGACGGCCCGGCCGGCCCGCCTGGCCGGTCCCGGGCCGTCGGCGGACGACCGTACGGGTGTCACCTGGCCATAGTGCCCCACTCGGCCCTCACGGACCCCTCCCGGCGCGTTTCGGGCACCTGGCCGGACCGGGTTGTCCGCGAATCGGACCTTGCATGTGGGCCGAAGCCGTCGGAGGAGGTAGCGTGCGTAGCGCGCCACCGGCGGTTGCTCTTGGCCGCGCGCCTCTTCGCGATCCCGCAGAATGGATTGCAGGTAGGTGCGCCCGAGGCCGATCGGGCGCGGACGTCGACGCGGCCCTCTGGTCCGCTCCGCCCGCGCTACGTACGGACAAGACCGACGGGTCGTTGTGGACGACAGTACGGACGGCGCACTCGTGAGACGGCGTAGGAGAGAACGAGACCTGTGAGTGCTGCGACGACGCGAAGCCGTACCCCCGACCGCCTGTGTGCCGAGGCGGTAGACCTCGCCCGTGCGGCGGCTGAGGAGGCCGCCGCCCCCGGAGTGGTGGGCGGGCATGTCTCCGTCGTCTCCGAGGGCGACCGGGTCGTCACCCACTTCTTCGAGTGCAAGGACCCCGCCTACCGGGGCTGGCGGTGGGCCGTCACCGTGACGCGCGCCTCCCGCGCGAAGCTCGTCACCCTCGACGAAACGGTGCTGCTCCCGGGCGACGACGCGCTGCTCGCCCCCGAATGGGTGCCGTGGAGCGAGCGGCTCCGACCGGGTGACCTCGGCCCCGGCGACCTGTTGCCGACCGAGGCCGACGACCTGCGCCTGGAGCCCGGCTGGACGGGCGAGGACGCGCCGCCGCCCAACTCGGTGGTCTCCGAGGAGATGGCCGAGCTGGTCGAGGCGGAGGACGCGGACGTCACGGACCGGGTCGTCGTGCCGGTACGGGGCTCCATCACCTCGGTCGCCGAGGAGCTCGGCATGCGCCGGGCGCGGGTGCTGTCGCGGTACGGGCTGCACACGGCGGCCGACCGCTGGGACGAGGCGTTCGGCGCGAAGACCCCGATGGCGCAGGCGGCGCCGGCGTCGTGCGTGTCGTGCGGGTTCCTCGTCAAGGTCGGCGGCTCGCTGGGGCAGGCCTTCGGGGTGTGCGCGAACGAGTTCAGTCCGGCGGACGGGCGGCTGGTGTCGCTGTCCTACGGGTGCGGCGGGCATTCGGAGGCCGCGGTCATGCCGAAGCCGTTGCGGCCGGCGCCGCCGGTGCTGGACTCGATGGGCTCGGACGAGTTCGTCCTGCGCCCGGCCGAGGACACCGGGTCGGTGCCGGTGGCGGACCTTCCGCCGGCGGACCTGGGCCACTCCTGACGGGTCCGGCAGCGCACGGGCCGTCGCGCCGCCGCCCAGCTGCGCGGCCGCCGGGCTGCGCTGCTGTCGGGCCGCGTGGTCCCGGCCGCGGCCCCGGACTCAGCGGCCCCGGCGGCGGACGAGACGGCGGCCGGCCAGGACCAGAGCCGTGGCCACGAGGAGGGTCAGGGCGCCCTTGGTGAAGGTGCCGGGCTGCGGTTCCTGCTTCGCGGGCGCGGCCGGGGTGCCCGGGGCCGGCCCGGCCGACGGGGGCGGGGTGGTCGCCGCCGGACGCAGCGGTACCGCGATGACCCGGCTGTTCGTCCCCTCCGAGCCGAACATCAGCGCCGAGCCGTCCGCCGAGTACGTCACCGACTCCGCCTGTCCCTGCCACGGCGCGGCCACCGCCTCCCCCGGGCCCTGCGGCCGCCCGTCCTTCCACGGGTACGTCCGCGCGAAGAAGTACCCGCGCAACGTCAGCCGGCCGCCGTCCGGGGAGAACGCCCCGTCCGTCACCCACGGCACGTCGGCGATCCGCCGGAACACGTTGGTGCCGTCCGCCGAGAGCCGCTCGGGCCCCTCGTAGAGCCCGCCCGTCCGCTCGTTCTTGCTCGCGATGTAGACCCTGCCCGTCACCGGATGCACCATCAGCGCCTCCGCGTTGCGCGGGCCGTCCGCGTACCGCACCGTGAACTGCTCCGCCTTGACCGTCGCGTCCCCCAACTCCCTTGGTTCCGGGAAGCGGTAGATCCAGACGTGGTCCCAGGTGCCGTCCCTGTTGTCCCCGATGTCAGCGACGTACAACTGCCCGTCCGGGCCCAGGGAGATCGCCTCGACGTCGCGCGGCCGCCCGATCCCCGTCAGCGTCACCCGCGCCACCGTCCGGCCGGTCGCGGAGTCGACCGCGTACACGTACGGGCCGTCGTCGCTGTCGTTGTGCGTCCAGTAGACGCCCGGGTGGATGCGGCTGGCCGCGAGTCCGCTGGACTCCGTGATGCGCGGGTCCTGGATGGTGAAGTCCGAGGCCCCGGTAGCGGCGGACGCCGCCACCGGGGAGGCGGTGAGGACGAGGGCGGCGGCGAAGGCGGTCGAGATCGGCAGCAGGCGCATTCCCCAAGCCTGCCAGGCCGTCCGGCGTGGCGGGCATCACAGCTGCCGGGGACCGGTGATCCGCGATGATGACCGGATGCGTTTCATGTTCGTCGGCGATTCCATGACCATCGGACGCGCCGGCGACTACACCTGGCGCTACCGGATGTGGCAGCACCTGTGCGCCACCCTGGGCGACTCCTTCCGCATCGTCGGCCCGCGCGGCGCGCTGTACGACGCGGCCGCCGACGCGCCCGTCAGCGACGCGTACGCCGACCCCGCGTTCCCGCAGGACGCCCGCCGCCACCTGGCCGGCTGGGGCGAGGGCTGGCAGCACATGGCCCCGCTGATCGGCCCGGCGGTCGCCGCCGCCGAGCCGGACGTGCTGCTCGTGTCGCTCGGGCTGATAGACCTCGGCTTCTACACCGACGCGCCGCAGACCGCCGTCAACGTCCGCCGGTTCATCGCGCAGGCCCGCGCCGCCCGCCCCGGCATCCGGATGGTCCTGCTCCCCGTCATACCGAACGTCCGGGCCGACTACGACGCGCCCTTCGCCGCCCAGGTGGCCCACTTCAACGAGCTGCTCGCCAAGGCGGTGGCGGACCTCTCCACCCCCGCCTCGCCGATCCTGCTGGCCGCGCGGCCGCAGGGCTACGAGCTGGGCCAGGACACGTACGACGGCACGCACCCCAACGCCTCGGGGGAACACCGCCTGGCGGCCGAGTTCGCGTCGGCCCTCCACCAGGCGTGGTCCATCGGCGGCCCCTACCGGCCGTCCGCCGCCTGACCGGCCGCCGCCTGACCGGCCGCCGCCTGACCGGCCGCCGCCTGGCGGCCGCCCTGCGACGGCCGCCCGTGCGACGCCTGGCGGCCGCCGTCCGGCAGGGGCCGGCCGATCACCAGGCGAAGGCCTCCGGGGAGGGGCCGGGGCCCGGGAAGATCTCGTCCAGGGCCGTCAGCAGTGCGTCGTCCAGCTCCAGTTCCAGCGCGCGCAGGGCGCTGTCGAGCTGCTCGGACGTACGGGGGCCGACGATCGGCCCGGTGACCCCGGGCCGGCTCAGCAGCCAGGCCAGAGCCGTCTCGCCGGGCTCCAGGCCGTGCTTGTCGAGGAGGTCCTCGTACGCCTGCACCTGCGCCCGTACGGTGCTGTTGGCCAGCGCGTCCGCCGAGCGGCCCGAGGCACGGCGCCCGCCCTGCGCCTCCTTCCTGATGACCCCGCCGAGCAGCCCGCCGTGCAGCGGGGACCAGGGGATGACGCCGAGGCCGTACTCCTGGGCGGCGGGGATGACCTCCATCTCGGCGCGCCGTTCGGCGAGGTTGTACAGGCACTGCTCGCTGACCAGGCCGAACGATCCGCGCCGGGCGGCGGTCTCGTTGGCCTGGGCGATCTTGTAGCCGGGGAAGTTGGAGGAGCCCGCGTAGAGGATCTTGCCCTGCTGGACCAGCACGTCGATGGCCTGCCAGATCTCCTCGAAGGGCGTCCGGCGGTCGACGTGGTGGAACTGGTAGACGTCGATGTAGTCGGTCTGGAGCCGCTTGAGGCTCGCGTCGACGGCACGGCGGATGTTGAGCGCCGACAGGCGGTCGTGGTTGGGCCAGGGGCCGCCTTCGGGGGTCATGTCCCCGTAGACCTTGGTGGCCAGGACCGTCTTGTCGCGGCGGCCACCGCCCTGGGCGAACCAGGTGCCGATGATCGCCTCGGTACGGCCCTTGTTCTCGCCCCAGCCGTAGACGTTGGCGGTGTCCACGAAGTTCAGGCCCGCGTCGAGCGCGGCGTCCAGGATGCCGTGGCTGGTCGGTTCGTCTGTCTGCGGACCGAAGTTCATCGTGCCGAGGACGAGTCGGCTGACTTTGAGTCCGGTGCGTCCGAGCTGCGTGTACTTCATGGGACCCAAGCCAACTGCTTCGAGTCGACTCGAAGCAAGAGCCCCGCGGGTCGTGGTCGCTACTGCCCGACGGCGGCCGCCACGGCGACGACGACGAACATCAGCACGAGCACACCGGCCATGACACGGTTTCTGGTCTTGGGATCCACCCGTCGAGCCTAACGCGACACCCGGCGCCCGCCCGTGCGGGGCCGTTGCGACACCGCTCACACGCCACCGTCCGGCGGCTCCCCGCCGGGGCCGGGCGCCGGCGGGGAGCCGCTACGCGGCGGCCAGGGGCCAGGCGCCGACCACCTCGTAGCGGGGCTGCTCGCCGGGGATCCCGTGGGTGGGGAGGTGGCTGCGCACGAGGCTGAGGGTGTCGACCCGCCAGGGCGATCCCTCGAAGGGGGCGAGGGCGTCCAGGTGGGGGCGCAGGGAGGCACCGCGGGAGCCGCGCGCGAGGGTCAGGTGCGGGGTGTAGCGGCGGTGCTGCTCCATCGGGATCCCGGCCCGGCGGGCGGCGGCGTCCGCCCGCTCGGCCAGCAGCCGCATCCGGTCGAGGTCCCCCGCGGCGCCGGCCCACAGGGCGGTGTCGCCGAAGTGGCCGGAGCCGTGGATGCGCAGGGGGAACGCCTCCGTGCGGGCCGCCGCGCGGGCGAGGCGGGCGTGCAGCTCGGGGAGCAGTTCGGCGCGCACCTCGCCCATGAAGGCGAGCGTGAAGTGCCAGGACGCTTCCGCGGTCCACCGCAGCGCGGGGTCGGGGGTGAGGGCCCGGACGGCCTCGCGGAGTTCCGCGACGGCGGCGGCCGGGGGCACAACGGCGGCGAACAGCCTCATGGAGGCGACCTTAGCCCCGCGGGCCGCCCACCCGGGCACTTCCCCCACCCCCCGTAGCGTCACGCCGCCTTGACGAGCGTGCGGTCCGTGGTCGGGACGAAGGTCACGCCGTGGCGGGAGAGGCTGACGCGGAGGTTGCCGACGCGGGAGAGGACCACGGCGATGGCGAGCGCTGCGATCAGGGAGACCGCGCCGCCCGCCGCCATGCCGACGCGGGCGCCGTACGTGTCGGTGATCCAGCCCACCAGCGGGGCCCCGAGCGGGGTGCCGCCCGTGAACACCATCATGAACAGCGCCATCACCCGGCCCCGCATCTCCGGGTCGGTGGCCATTTGCACGCTCGAATTCGCCGTGACGTTGACCGTCAGGCCGAACATCCCGATCGGCACCAGCAGCGCCGCGAACAGCCAGTACGCCGGGGCGAAGGCCGTCACGACCAGCAGCCCGCCGAACAGCACCGCCGCGGCGACCAGCACCCGCAGCCGCGAGTGGCCGCGCCGGGCCGCGAGCAGGGCACCCGCCAGGGAGCCCGCCGCGATGAGGGTGTTGAACAGGCCGTACGTCCCGGCGTCCCCGTGGAACACGGTGCCGACGAACGCCGACAGCCAGATCGGGAAGTTGAACCCGAACGTCCCGATGAACCCGACCAGCACGATCGGCCAGATCAGCTCGGGCCGCCCGGCGACGTAGCGCAGGCCCTCCCTCAGCTGACCCTTGCCGCGCGGCTGCCGCTCGACCGGGTGGAGTTCACGCGTCCGCATCATCAGCAGTGCGGCGATCGGCGCGGCGAAGGACAGTCCGTTCAGCAGGAAGGCCCAGCCGGAGCCGACGGCGGTGATCAGCACACCGGCGATCGCCGGGCCGACCAGCCGCGCGGACTGGAAGTTGGCGGAGTTCAGGCTGACCGCGTTCGCGAGCTGGTCCTTGCCGACCATCTCCGGGACGAACGTCTGGCGCGCCGGGTTGTCCAGGACCGTGACCAGGCCGAGCACGAAGGCGGCGAGGTACACGTGCCAGACCTGGACGTGTCCGGCGAGGGTGAGCGCGGCGAGTGCGACGCCCGTCAGGCCCATGGCGCCCTGGGTGGCCAGCAGCAGCGGCCGCTTCGGCAGCCGGTCGGCGAGTACGCCTCCGTAGAGGCCGAACATCAGCATCGGCAGGAACTGCAGCGCGATGGTGATGCCCACCGCGGAGGCCGAGCCGGTGAGGGACAGGACCAGCCAGTCCTGGGCGATGCGCTGCATCCAGGTGCCGGTGTTGGAGACGACCTGTCCCGTGGCGAAGAGCCGGTAGTTCCGGATCCTCAGCGAGCTGAACATGGAGTTCCGGCTCGCGGGTCGCGTAGTGGTGGATGTGTGGCCGGGTGCGGAGTCTGCTCCGGTTCCCGTACTCAAAAGCGTTCGCCTCCTGGCGTCGGACGGTTACAAGTGCGCGAGCTTCTCCAGGACGGGCGCCGCGGCACGCAGCTTGGCCCATTCGTCCTCGGTGAGCTCGGCCGCGAGCCCGGCCAGGAAGGCGTTGCGCTTGCGACGGCTCTCTTCGAGCATCGCTTCGGCTTCCTCCGTCTGGCTGACCACCTTCTGGCGGCGGTCGTCGGGGTGCGGCTCCAGCCGTACCAGTCCCTTGGCCTCCAGCAGCGCGACGATGCGCGTCATCGACGGCGGCTGCACGTGCTCGCGCCGCGCCAGCTCGCCGGGGGTGGCCTGGCCGCAGCGGGCGAGGGTGCCGAGCACCGACATCTCGGTCGGGCTCAGTGACTCGTCGACGCGCTGGTGCTTGAGCCGGCGGCCCAGCCGCATGACGGCGGAGCGGAGGTCGTTCACGGCGGCGGCGTCGTCGCCATGGGAAAGGTCGTGCATGTTCTTTAGAATAACTCATTACTCTCGCTAAAGAACACCGGTTTCCGGGCGTCGCGCGTCACACCACGGGACGCCACGCGTCACATGGCCGGACCCGCGCGGCCCGCATCGGACACCGCGCGGCCCGCCATCGGACACCGCGTGGCCCACATCGGACACGGCACGGGTTTCGTCACTCGTCCGGGTGAGGTGCTTCCCGAAAGTGACACGCGTCCGGGGCCGGTGCCCCGACTCTTTGCGGCATGGGGACTCATGTGCTGAGCATGCGCATAGACGGGGAGCTGCTCGACCGCCTCCGGGATCACGCCGCCAAACGCGGAATGAGCGTCCAGGACTATGTCGTCCGGACGCTCATTCGCGATGACTTCGACGAGCGCTTCAAGGCGGCCGTCGACGAGACGGAGAAGTTCTACGGGCTCACCTAGCCCCGTAGGCCGCTCCCGCTACGTGAGGCCGAGGGCCGGCATCGCGTAGTAGAAGACGAACACGGCCGCGACCACGTACATCGCCGCCGGGACGTTCCGGGCCCGGCCGGTCGCCAGGCGCAGGGCGCAGAAGCTGACGAAGCCGATGCCGATGCCGTTGGTGATGGAGTACGTGAACGGCATCATCACCATCGCCAGGAACGCCGGGACGGCGATGGTGAAGTCGCTCCAGTCGATGTCCCGGACCGAGCCGGCCAGGATCAGGAAGCCCACCGCCACCAGCGCGGGCGTCGCCGCCTGGGAGGGGACCATCGTCGCCAGCGGCGTGAGGAAGAGCGAGACGGTGAAGAGGGCGCCGGTCACCACGTTGGCCAGGCCCGTGCGCGCTCCCTCGCCGACGCCGGCGGTGGACTCGACGAAGCAGGTGGTGGCCGAGGAGGAGGTCGCGCCGCCCGCGGCGACGGCCAGGCCGTCGACGAGCAGGACGCGGTTGATGCCGGGGAAGGTGCCGTCCGGCTGGGTCAGCTTGGCCTCGTCGCCGACGCCGAGGATGGTGCCCATCGCGTCGAAGAAGCAGGACAGCAGCACGGTGAAGACGAACAGGATGCCGGTGAGGACGCCGACCTTGCCGAAGCCGCCGAACAGGCTGACCTTGCCGACGAGCCCGAAGTCGGGCGCGGCCACCGGGTTGCCCGGCCACTGCGGCACGGTCAGGCCCCAGGCGAGGTCCGGCAGGTCGGTGACCAGCTGGACGACGACCGCGAGGACGGTCATGGCCACGATGGAGATCAGGATGGCGCCGGCCGTCTTGCGGATCAGCAGCGCCAGCGTGAGCAGCACGCCGAGTACGAAGATGAGCACGGGCCAGCCGTGCAGGTGGCCGCCGAAGCCGAGCTGGAGGGGCACCGTCGTGTGGGCGGCGTCCGGGATGCGGGAGACGAAGCCGGAGTCGACCAGGCCGATCAGCAGGATGAACAGGCCGATGCCGATCGAGATGCCCTTGCGCAGGCCGACCGGGACGGCGTTCATGACCCGCTCGCGCAGGCCGGTGGCGACCAGCAGCATGACCACGAGGCCGGCGAGGACGACCATGCCCATGGCGTCGGGCCAGCTCATCCGGGGCGCGAGCTGGAGGGCGACGACGGTGTTGACGCCGAGGCCGGCCGCGAGCGCGATCGGGACGTTGCCGATGACGCCCATGAGGAGGGTGGAGAACGCCGCCGTCAGGACGGTGGCGGTGACCAGCTGGCCGCCGTCGAGCTGGTGGCCGTACATGTCCTTCGCGCTGCCGAGGATGATCGGGTTCAGCACGATGATGTAGGCCATCGCGAAGAAGGTCGCGAAACCGCCGCGGATCTCGCGGGCCACGGTCGAACCGCGCTCGGAGATCTTGAAGAAGCGGTCCATGGCGTTGGTGGGGGCCGCGGCGGGTGCCGAGGTGCTCATGCGGTCCTCAAAGGGTCATTTGGTTATTCATACGAATAAAACCGGTCGCAGGCAAACCGTTTCAGTATGAACAGATGAGGGAACGCGCGTCCATCTCCGCGCGTAGACCACGCCGACGTGGCGCCGGAACCGCGCGCGACGGCCTCTCTTCGGCCACCCCGGCCTGCCCGCCTAGACTGGCCGCATGGCGAAATGGACCGCACAGCACGAGGCCCCCGAGCCCCTGGAGGGCCCCGTCGTCGCGACCGTCGTCGGCGGCACGATCATCTGGTTCGTCCTCTTCCTCGTTCAGCTCCCCTTCTACGGGTGGTTCGCGGACCGGGGCATGCTGTGGTGGGTCTGGACCCCGGCGGCCGGCGCGGCCCTCGGTCTGTTCGGCATCTGGTACGCCCGCGGCCGCGAGGCGGCCATCAAGCGGCACAAGGAGCAGCAGCAGGCGGCGGGGACCGCCGCCGAGCCGCACCCCGAGGTCTGACGAAGACCCGTCGTCCGGCCTGCCCGGGGATGATCCGGGTCATCCCGAAGTCGGATCTTCCGTCCGCTCGGCGGGTGGAGCGTTCGAACGCCCTTTACCGTCGAAAGCATGACGCAGCGGGCGAAGACCGACATGAACGGACCGGAGCCGGGCGGTAGCGGTGGCGGTGCGGGCGGGACAGGCGGTGCGGGCGGGATAGGCGGCGGCGGTGCGCGCGGGGCCCCGGCCGATGGGGGTGGGGCGGCCGCCCTCGGGACCGCCATCGACGCGGGGGCCGAGCTGGACCCCGTCCACCCCGTGCGTCCGCCGGCGCCCCGGTTCAAGCCGGGCGGCCTGAGCACCGCGGAGGTCGCCGAACGCGTGGCCCGCGGCGACGTCAACGACGTGCCCGTGCGCTCCTCGCGCTCCACCTCCGAGATCGTCCGGGCGAACGTCTTCACCCGCTTCAACGCCATCATCGGCGTGCTGTGGCTGATCATGCTGTTCGTCGCGTCGATCCAGGACGGCCTCTTCGGCTTCGTGATCATCGCGAACACCGGCATCGGCATCGTGCAGGAGCTGCGCGCCAAGAAGACCCTCGACGGGCTCGCGGTCATCGGCGAGGCCAGACCCAGCGTCCGCCGCGACGGCCGGACCGGCGAGATCTCCACCTACGAGATCGTCCTCGGCGACGTCATCGAACTCGGACCCGGCGACAAGGTCGTCGTCGACGGGATCCTCGGCGAGGCCGACGGCCTGGAGATCGACGAGTCCCTGCTGACCGGCGAGGCCGACCCGGTGCTCAAGAAGCCCGGCGACCGCGTGATGTCCGGGTCCTTCGTGGTCGCCGGCGGCGGCGCGTTCACCGCCACCAAGGTCGGCCGCGAGGCCTACGCCGCGCAGCTCGCCGAAGAGGCGTCCCGCTTCACCCTCGTCCACTCCGAGCTGCGCACCGGCATCTCCACCATCCTCAAGTACGTCACCTGGATGATGGTCCCGACCTCGATCGGCCTCGTCATCAGCCAGCTCGTCGTCAAGGACTCCAACCTCAAGGACTCCATCGCCCGGACCGTCGGCGGCATCGTGCCGATGATCCCCGAAGGGCTCGTCCTGCTGACCTCCGTCGCCTTCGCCATCGGCGTCATCCGGCTCGGCCGCAAACAGTGCCTCGTCCAGGAACTGCCCGCCATCGAGGGCCTCGCCCGCGTCGACGTCGTCTGCCTCGACAAGACCGGCACCCTCACCGAAGGCGGTATGGACGTCACCGAGCTGCGCCCGCTCGGCGGCGAGGACGGCGCGTACGTCGAGAAGGTGCTCGGCGCGCTCGGGGAGTCCGACCCGCGCCCCAACGCCAGCCTCCAGGCGATCATCGACGCCTACCCCGACAACGCGGAGTGGCGCTGCACCGAATCGCTGCCGTTCTCCTCCGCCCGCAAGTACAGCGGCGCCAGTTTCAGCGAGGGCGACGGCGAGAACACCACCTGGCTGCTCGGCGCCCCCGACGTGCTGCTGCCCGCCGCGGACCCGGCGCTGGAGGAGATCGGCGCACTCAACGAGCAGGGCCTGCGGGTCCTCCTCCTGGCTCGTTCCGCCCGCGAGCTGGACGACCCGGCCGTCGCCGACGGGGTCCGGCCCGCCGCCCTGGTCGTCCTGGAGCAGCGGCTGCGGCCCGACGCCGCCGACACGCTGCGCTACTTCGAGGACCAGGACGTCAAGGCCAAGGTCATCTCCGGTGACAACGCCGTCTCCGTCGGCGCGGTGGCCGGCAAGCTCGGGCTGCCCGGCGCCCAGAACACGGTCGACGCGCGCCGGCTGCCCGAGGTGAGGGCGGAGATGGCCGAGGTCCTGGACGGCAACGCGGTCTTCGGCCGGGTCTCCCCGCAGCAGAAGCGGGACATGGTGGCCGCGCTCCAGTCCAAGGGGCACACCGTCGCGATGACGGGCGACGGGGTCAACGACGTCCTCGCCCTCAAGGACGCCGACATCGGGGTGAGCATGGGCTCCGGTTCGGAGGCCACCCGCGCGGTCGCGCAGATCGTGCTGCTGAACAACAGCTTCGCCACCCTGCCCTCGGTGGTCGCGGAGGGCCGCCGGGTCATCGGCAACATCACCCGGGTGGCGACCCTCTTCCTCGTGAAGACCGTCTACTCCGTGCTGCTGGCCGTCCTCGTGGTCTGCTGGCAGGTGGAGTACCCGTTCCTGCCGCGCCACCTGACGCTGCTGTCGACGCTCACCATCGGCGTCCCCGCCTTCTTCCTCGCGCTCGCCCCCAACAAGGAGCGGGCGAGGCCGCACTTCGTGAGACGGGTGATGCGGTATGCGATCCCGGGCGGGGTGATCGCGGCGGTCGCCACCTTCGTGACGTACCTGCTCGCCCGCCACCACTACACCGGTGCGGACAGCCTCAAGGCCGAGACCAGCGCCGCGACGCTGACCCTGTTCCTGACCTCGATGTGGGTGCTGGCGATCATCGCCCGCCCGTACACGTGGTGGCGGATCGCCCTGGTCGCGGCCATGGGCGGGGCGTTCCTCCTCGTGCTGGTCGTGCCGTGGCTCCAGGACTTCTTCCAGCTGCGCCTGGAGGGCGCGGTCCTGCCGTGGACGGCGGTCGCGGTCGCGGCGGCCGCCGCCGTTCTGATCGAGGTCACGTTCCGCTGGGTCGACCGCCGGTTCGCGGCTTAGGGCCCGTCCTGCCGCCGCGGGCCGCCGGGGCCTTTCAGTCGAACCAGCGGTCGCGGGCCAGTTCCGCCGTGCGCGAGGGGTCCTCCAGCAGGGCCGCGACCTCGAAGCGGCGGGGCCACTGGCCCGCCGACCAGGCGAGACCGGCCGCGACGCCCTCCAGGGTGGCGGCGTGCAGGGTGCCGTCCGGGGTGTGGCGCCAGTCGAGTTCCGTTCCCCCCGCGACGAGTTCCTCGTGCTCGACGTACGTGCGCGGGGTGGCGGGGCCCAGCAGGATCCGTACGGCCTCGGGGACCTCGTGCTCCTCGCCCGGAGTGGTGACCTCCGCCGGGACGGTGTCCGACAGGCGGCGGACCTGGAGCAGCTCCGCGAGGTCGGCGGCCAGCGCGGGCGCGACGGGCAGCAGGGGCAGGCCCGCGGTCAGGGGCAGCAGGTCGGGGGCGTCGGCGATCACCGCGTCGGCCGCGTCCACGACCCGGATCTCGCCGTCCACGACCGCCCGCAGGTCGTCCGGGAGGGTGACCTGCTCGGGGTCCAGCTCGGCCAGCGCCCCGTAGAGGGCGTGCAGCTGCCGGTCGGACACCTCCCGGTCGGGGTCGGCGAGACGGCCGAGGAGTTCGGCCGCGCCGCCGGGTTCGTCGAGCAGGGCGTGCACGGAGGTCCGTACGCCGAGGGCCCGCAGCACCTGCTCGTCCTCGAAGCCCGTGGCGTCGGCGGGGGTGTACAGCCCGGCCAGCAACGGGTCGCCGCCCGCCGCGCGCAGACCGGCCGGGCGGCGGCCGTCGAGCACCGGGTGGTCGCGCAGCCACCAGGCGGTGTACGGGCGTACGGAGCGGGTGGTGCCGTCGGGGAGCAGGACGCGCACGGGCTGGGTCAGCGCGTCGCGCAGCGGGGGCTGGGCGAGCATGGCCAGGGCCTGCGGCCAGCGGTCGTCGTCGACGAGGTCCAGGTCCCGTACGCCGATCAGTTCGGTGGCCACCGGCGGCAGGGGGGTGTCGGGCAGCTGGTCCAGGACGTCCTCGCACCACACGTCGACGGCGTCGAGCAGGCCCGCGTCGTCGGGTTCGGCGTAGTCGCCGTCGCGGGGCTCCAGTTCGTCCGGGTCGAGGACCACGTCGGTGGCGCGGACCAGCTGGAACGTGCCCAGTACCCCGACGGCGGTGAGGGTCCGGGCGTCCCACCGCTCGGCGAGCGCCGCGTCGACGTACGGGATCTCGTCCTCGCGGACCACCGAGGCCAGCGGGGAGCCGGGCAGCAGCAGTTCGCCGGCCGGGGTCGGTTCGCCGTCCTCGTCGGGCAGGGCCAGGGCGGCCAGCCAGGGTTCGTCACCGGGCTCCAGGCCGGCGTCGCGGACCAGGGTGAGGACCACTTCGGCCAGCTCGTCGGCGTCCGGCGCGTCCTCGTCCCAGACCTCGCCCGCGTCCAGGGAGGCGGCCACCGCCGCCCGCACCTGTGGGGTCGTCAGGATCGCGCGGGGCGTCGCCGGGAGCGCGCCGAGCTTCTCCAGCAGCGGGTGCGCGGCGTCGGGGTGGGCGACCTTGAGCCCGAGACGGGCCAGGCCCGCGGGGGTGTCCGCGCCGGGCAGCAGGATGTGGCGCGGCCCGATCGCGGTGCGGCCTCCCCCGGAGCCTCCGGCCTGGGAGGGACCCCCGGCGAGCGGCACGGGCAGGCCCGAGAGCCGGTCCGGGTCGACGCCGGCGAGGCTGTCGTAGAGCCGGTACCACCACTGCGGGGTGCGTTCGATGCCCGCGATCCGCTCGATGGCGTCGCCCAGGGGAAGGCGGCCGACGCCCAGGTGGCGCAGCTCGGGGCGGCGCTCCAGCCCGGCGGGCAGCAGGGTCGGCAGCACCTCCGCGAGGACCCGTACGGTGTCGGCGCCCGCGCCCTCCACCACCTCCGCCTCGAAGGGGCGCAGCGCTTTCAGTTCCTCGGAGGGCGAGGCGGGTGCGAGGAACGCGGTACGGGGCAGCCGCTGGAGCACGGCGGCGCGCAGGGCCCCGTCGAGTTCGCTCTTGCCGAGCGGGCCGGGCACCAGGTCGACGAGGCCGGTGGTCACCGGGTCCCAGTCGCCGAGGAGTTCGGCGTAGGCGTCGGCGGCGCGCTCCACGAGGAAGTCGGTCAGCGGCCCGGGCGCGGGGTGGCGGCGGCTGGTGTCCAGCGGCAGCGAGGCGATGAGCAGGGCGGGGATGCCCAGCGGCTCGTCGGTCGGGGTGGGTGCGTGGACGACGGGCGCGGTGCGCGGGTAGAGGGGTGTGCCCTCGATGTCGCAGGGCACGGCCCAGGTGACGGTCCAGAAGGGGCGCAGCCGCTCCTCGACGGGCCGGTCGGCGAGCAGCGCCGCCTCGATGGGGCCGCTGTGGCGCACGGTGCGCCAGCGGTGCGTGCCGGAGGCGGAGTCCTCGATGACGGTGTACGGGCCTTCGGTGCGCCGGTACAGCACCCGGTGCCCGGCGGCGGGGGTCTCCACGACGACCTCGCGCAGCCCGGGCAGCGTCAGGAGCAGCGCGTCGTCGATGCCGGCCAGCAGCCGCTCGACCAGTTCCTCGGCGGCGGCGTCGCGCAGCGGGAGGACCACGACGGTGTCGTAGCCCTGCGGCGCGGTGCCCTCGGCGGGCAACGGCAGGCGCAGCAGCGGGACGTGGCCGTCGCGGCGGCGCAGTTCGTCGCCGAGGCCGGGGCTGCCGCCCGCGGCGTCCCGGGCCAGTTCGCGGGCTTCGGCGAGGGACCAGCGGACCCCGCCGTGGCGGCCGAGCACGGCAGGCTCGTCGGTGACGGCGAGGACGGCCGCGAAGCCGACGCCGAAGCGGCCCACGGTCTCGGCGGAGCCGGCCGAGGGGGCGGGTTCCCGCTTCGCCGAGGCCCGTAGCGTCGAGAGCGACTCCACGCCCGCCGCGTCCAGCGGGGAGCCGGTGTTGGCCACGGCGAGCACCGCGTGGCCGTGTTCCGCGTCGCCGGGGTGGAGGGTGAGCCGCAGCCGTCCGGCCACGCCGGCGCGGGCGGCCGCGTCGGCGGCGTTCTGGGCCAGTTCCACCACGAGCCGGTCGCGGTAGCCGCCCAGGGCCAGGTCCTCCTCGGCGTTGGCGTCCTCGCGGAACCGGGCCGGTCCCGCGCCCCACGCGTCGAGCACCCCGCGCCGCAACCGGGCCGTACCGAAGGGGTCCACACCGCTCTGGGCCGCCGTCACTCGCACGCTCACGCCGCTGCCTCCAAGTTCACCGCACTCGCACCCAGGGCCCCGGGTCCCCGACCTGACGGTACCGCGTACGGCTGCCCTCCCGGCCGCTGAGGTGCGCGGACACCACCCCGCCGCGCTACGGGGGCGGCCGGCCGCCGACCTCGGGCGTCAGACCGTCGAACCCGGGCGCGGGACGGGCGAAGGCCCGGGCGGTGGCCCGGGCCTTCGGGGGAGCGGTGACTACACGGGGGAGGTCAGAGCTTCTCGATCACGTAGTCGACGCAGGCCGTGAGGGCCTGGACGTCCGCCGGGTCGATCGCCGGGAACATCGCGACGCGCAACTGGTTGCGGCCGAGCTTGCGGTAGGGCTCGGTGTCCACGATGCCGTTGGCGCGCAGCACCTTGGCGACGGCGGCCGCGTCGATGTCGTCGGAGAAGTCGATCGTGCCGATGACGGACGAGCGCTTCGCCGGGTCGGCGACGAACGGGGTGGCGTACTTCGAGGCCTCCGCCCAGCCGTACAGGTGGCGGGCGCTCTGCGCGGTGCGGCCCGTGGTGAACTCCAGGCCGCCCTGGCCGTTCATCCACTCCAGCTGCTGGTCCAGGAGGAAGAGGGTGGCCAGCGCCGGGGTGTTGTACGTCTGGTTCTTGAGCGAGTTGTCGATCGCGGTGGGCAGCGAGAAGAACTCGGGGACGTGCCGGCTGCCGGACGCGTGGACGCGCGCCGCGCGCTCCAGGGCCGCCGGGGAGAACGCCGCGAGCCACAGGCCGCCGTCGGAGGCGAAGGACTTCTGCGGCGCGAAGTAGTAGACGTCGGTCTCGGTGATGTCCACCGGCAGACCGCCGGCGCCCGAGGTCGCGTCCACCAGGACGAGGGACCCGGCGTCGGCGTCCGCGACGCGCTTGACCGGCGCCGCGACACCCGTCGAGGTCTCGTTGTGGGTGTACGCGTACACGTCCACGCCCGCCTCGGCGACCGGCTCGGGGTGGGTGCCCGGCTCGGAGGAGATGACCGAGGGCGCGTCCAGCCACGGCGCGAGCTTCGCGGCGGTGGCGAACTTGGAGGAGAACTCGCCGAAGGTGAGGTGCTGCGACTTCTTCTCGATGAGACCGGCGGTCGCGATGTCCCAGAAGGCGGTGGAGCCGCCGTTGCCCAGGATCACCTCGTAACCCTCGGGCAGGGAGAAGAGGTCCCGGAGTCCCTGGCGCACCGAGCCGACCAGGTTCTTGACCGGGGCCTGGCGGTGCGAGGTTCCGAGCAGGGAGGTACCGGTGGCGGCCAGGGCGTCGAGCGCCTCGGTCCGCACCTTGGAGGGGCCCGCGCCGAAGCGTCCGTCGGCGGGCTTGATGTCAGCGGGAATCTGGATCTCAGCCACGAGCGGAGCGTATCGGGTCCCGGACACCGCCCCGGAAGCGCGTCCACCCGGTGAGACGCGTCGCGGCGGTGGCAGGGTAGACGGTGTGACGGCACCCGGTGAACTCGAACGGACCTTGCGGGCCGAGCTGCGCGGGGACGTGGACTTCGGCGCCGCCGCGCGGGCGCTCGTGACGATGGACGCCTCCAACTACCGGCGCGTCCCCCTCGCGGTCGTCGCCCCGCGCGACGCCGAGGACGTGGCGGCGGCGCTACGGGTGTGCGCCGCGGCCGGGGTCCCGGTCGTGCCGCGCGGCGGCGGCACCTCCATCGCCGGCCAGGCCACCGGCACCGGGGTGGTGCTCGACCTCACCCGCCACATGAACGCCCTGGTCGCGCTGGACCCGGCCGCCCGCACGGCCGTCGTCCAACCGGGCCTGGTCCTGGACCGGCTGCGGGAGGCGGCGCGCCCGCACGGGCTGACCTTCGGGCCCGACCCCTCCACCCGCTCCCGCTGCACCCTGGGCGGGATGATCGGCAACAACGCCTGCGGGGCCCACTCGGTGGCCTGGGGCACCACCGCCGACAACGTGACGGAGCTGGCGGTCACCGCGTACGGGGGCACCTCCCACAGGATCGCCGAGGGCTGGACGGGCGCGCCGCAGGGCCTGCGCGAGCTGGTGTCACAGAACCTGGCGGTGCTGCGCACGGGCATGGCCGGGGGCTTCTCCCGCCGCATCTCCGGCTACGGCGGACTCGACGCGCTGCTCCCCGAACGCGGGGTGCGGCTGGCCCGCGCGTTCTGCGGGAGCGAGGGCACGCTCGGGGTGGTGACGCAGGCGGTGGTGCGCCTGGTGGAAGCGCCGCCCGCGCCGGTGCTCGCGGTGCTCGGGTACGCCGACGAGAGCGCGGCGGCCGACGCCGCGGCCGGGCTGCTCCCGCACCGGCCGCTGACGGTGGAGGGGATGGCCCGGGACCTGGTCGGCGCGGCGGCGCACGACCTGCCGCGGGGCGGGGCGTGGCTGTTCGCCGAGATGCGGGACGAGGGC
Source organism: Streptomyces sp. NPDC051578 (assembly GCF_044454045.1). Taxonomy (NCBI): domain Bacteria; kingdom Bacillati; phylum Actinomycetota; class Actinomycetes; order Kitasatosporales; family Streptomycetaceae; genus Streptomyces; species Streptomyces sp. NPDC051578. The sequence goes on along the minus strand of NZ_JBITDH010000001.1, from coordinate 2,250,732 downwards.
GCCGCCCGGGCGCTGGTGCGGGCCGCCGACGCCGTAAACGCGGCGCTGGTCACCGACCCGGCGGGGCAGCGCGCGCTGTGGCGGATCCGCGAGGACGCGGCGGGCACGGCGACGCGGCTGCCGACCGGGGAGATGGCCTGGCCCGGCTGGGAGGACTGCGCGGTGCCGCCGGCCCGGCTCGGCGCGTACCTGAGGGAGTTCCGGGCGCTGCTGGCGGAGCACGGGCTGCGCGGGTCCCCGTACGGGCACTTCGGGGAGGGCTGCGTCCACGTACGGATCGACTTCGACCTGGTGACGGCGGCGGGGGTGGCCCGGTTCCGCGCCTTCTCCTCGGCTCTGGCCGACCTCGTCGTCTCCCACGGCGGCTCCCTGTCGGGGGAGCACGGGGACGGGCAGGCCCGGGCCGAACTGCTGCCGAGGATGTACGGGCCGCAGGTGATGGAGCTGTTCGGCGCGTACAAGGCCGTGTGGGATCCGGCGGGCGGCATGAACCCGGGGATGCTGGTCCGCCCGGCGCCTCTGGATGAAGGCCTGCGCTTCGCGGTCCTGCCGGCGACCCCCTTCGCGGGGGAGGTGGCGCGCTGCGTCGGCGTCGCGAAGTGCCGCGGGACCGAGCCGGCCGGCGCGGAGGTGATGTGCCCCTCGTACCGGGTCACGGGGGAGGAGCGGCACTCCACCCGCGGGCGGGCGCGGCTGCTGCACGAGATGCTCGCCGGGGAGATCGTGACGGACGGCTGGCGCTCCGAGGAGGTCGCGCAGGCCCTGGACCTGTGCCTGGCCTGCAAGGGCTGCCGCAGCGACTGCCCGGTCGGCGTGGACATGGCCACGTACAAGTCCCAGTTCCTGGAGCGCCACTGGGCGGGGCGGATCCGGCCGCTGTCCCACTACACGCTGGGCGGGCTGCCGCAGTGGCTGCGGCTGATCGCCGCGCTGCGGGTGGCCGGGCCGGCCGGTGCCGCGGCCCGGCGGCTGCCCGTACCGGGCCTGGACCGGCGCCGTGCGCTGCCGCTCCCGGCCCGGGAGCCGTTCACGCGGTGGTGGCGGGCCCGGACGCCCCCGCGCGGCCCGGCCGCCGTCACGCTGTGGCCCGACACCTTCACGGAGCACCTGTCGCCGGGGACCGGGCGGGCCGCCGTACGGGTCCTGGAGGCGGCGGGGCTGGGGGTGTCGCTGCCGCCCGGGCGGGTCTGCTGCGGCCTGACGTACCTCTCCACCGGCCGCAGGGAGCGCGCCCGCAAGGTCCTCACCCGCACGCTCGACACCCTCGGGGAGGTCGGGGGCCCGGTGGTGGTCCTCGAACCCAGCTGTGCGGCGGCCCTGCGCGCCGACCTGCCGGCCCTGCTGCCCGGCGACCCGCGCGCCCCGCGCCTGGCGGCGGCCGTCCGGACCTTCGCCGAGACCCTGGAGGAGTACGCCCCGCAGTGGCGGCCGCCGCGCCTGGACCGGCCGGTGGCGGGGCAGACCCACTGCCACCAGCACGCCGTGCTGGGTGACGCGGCCGACCGCCGGCTGCGCGAGCGGGCCGGCCTGACCGGCGGGCTCAGCGGCGGGTGCTGCGGCCTGGCGGGCGACTTCGGCTTCGAGCCGGGCCACTACGAGGTGTCGGTGGCCTGCGCGGAGGAACAGCTCCTGCCCGCGCTGCGGGCCGCGCCGGCGCAGGCCCTGTTCCTGGCGGACGGCTTCTCCTGCCGGACCCAGATCGCCGAGCTGGGCGGCGGCCGCCGGGCCCGCCACCTCGCGGAGGTCCTCGCGGAGGGGCTTGAGCGGGGGGCCCTCGCCGAGGGCCTTTAGCGGGGGTTACGGGGGTGTGCGCACGGTAAGGCGGAACGCGGCAAGGCACCCGTTACGTACCCCTTAGCCTGGTGGAATGACCCCGTCCTCTTCCACTGCCCCGCCGGCCACCTCCTCGGACCCGTCCTCCTCCGCCGCCGCCGAGGTGCGGGCGCCGTCCGCCGGCGGTGCCCCCGGCCGTGCCCGCGCGCGCTTCGGGCCGGTCGCGCTGGTGGTCTCGGCGGGGATCTCGGTGCAGTTCGGTGCCGCCCTCGCCGTGATGGTGATGCCGCGGACGGGCGCAGCGGGCGTGGTCACCCTGAGGCTCGCGGCGGCGGCGCTGGTGCTGCTGCTGGTGTGCCGGCCCAAGGTGCGCGGCTACGCGCGGGCGGACTGGATCACCGTGTTCTGGTTCGGCGTCACCATGGCCGGCATGAACGGCCTCTTCTACCAGGCCATCGACCGCATCCCGCTCGGGCCCGCCGTCACCCTGGAGGTGCTCGGCCCGCTCGCCCTGTCGGTGGTGGTGTCCCGGCGGCTCGTGAACGTGCTGTGGGCCGCACTGGCCCTGACCGGAGTGGCCCTGCTCGCCGGTCACGGCGGCGGCTTCGGCGGCCTCGACCCGCTGGGGGCGGCCTTCGCGGTCGGGGCGGGCGGTATGTGGGCGGCGTACATCGTGTTCAGCGCCCGTACGGGCCGCCGCTTCCCGCAGGCGGACGGCCTGGCGCTGGCGATGGCCGTCGCCGCGGTCATCTCGCTGCCGCTCGGGGTGGTCGAAGCCGGCTCCGACCTGCTCGTCCCGAGCACCCTGGCGCTGGGCCTGGGCGTGGCCGTCCTGTCCTCCGTCCTGCCCTACACGCTGGAGCTGCTGGCCCTGCGCCGGCTGCCCGCCCCGACCTTCGCGATCCTGATGAGCCTGGAACCGGCCATCGCGGCGAGCGCCGGCTTCCTGGTGCTGCACCAGGGCATGTCCCTCGGGGACGCCCTCGCGATCGCGCTGGTGATCGCGGCGAGCATGGGCGCGGTGCGGTCGCAGGCCGGCCGCCCGTCCTCCTGAGAAGTCCCTGTTCCCGGGTCCCTGGAGAGGCCCCGGTTCCGGGGAGGTCACCCCAGGGGCAGGTCCAGGTACGAGGGCGTCTCCTCCGGTGAGGTGAAGGAGAGCGTCGCGCGGGGCAGGTTGGGGTCCGAGTAGAACGGGTCGCGGGCGTCGACGACCAGCAGCACGCGGTGCCCGCGCGGGACGTCGTAGGCCGTCGCCTGGAGGTCGATGTCCGCGCTGATCAGGCTGTCCGGAGCAGAGTCGAGGTCGCTGTACGGGGCGTGCGTGATGATGTGGGCCGTCCCGTCGGGGGCGGTGTCCAGGAGGTACGCGACGAAGCCGGAGCCCGGGTTCGCGGCCCGGTACGTCACCCGGAGCCGGGGCGTGCCGCGCAGCCGCAGGACGGTTTCCTCGGGCGCCGCGGCCCAGACGGCGGCCACGGTGCGGTCGATGTCCCCGGTCGGGTAGGCCTTCGGCAGTCCCGCGATCTCCGCGTACCCGGAGCGGACGATCCGGTCGGCGACGGTCGCCGGCGTGTCGATCCCGCACACGACGGTCGCCGTCCAGCCCGCCTCGGGCTTCTCGGCCAGTTCCCCGCCGCCCGCGAGGTGCACCCGGCGGACGCCTGAGGTGAGGGCCGGCCAGGTGGGAGCGGCTTCGAGGGTCTTGCTCCACATCACCTCGGAGACCACCTGCCCCTCGGTGGCGATGCCGTTGTCGATGCCCTTGAGGTGGTGGTCGAACCAGCGGTGGGCGTCGGTCCAGATCCGGTTCGGCAGCCCGAGCATGCCGGGCATCTCGGGGCCCGAGTGGTCGCCGATGGAGAAGTCGAGCCGCTTGGGGCCGGTGAGTTCGTTGAACATCTTGAGGGTCTGGTTGCCCGGGAAGAGCGTCTCGTGCCAGGCCTGCGCGAACAGGACGGGGACCCGGCGCCGGTTGAGTTCCTTGACGTGGGTGAAGGGCGAGCGGGGCTCCGCCCAGCGCAGGGTGCCCTCGACGTCCCGGTTGGTCAGGACGTTCTCGAAGACGCCCTCCGTCTGCGGACTGAGCCGGGCCCGCGCCGCCGCGTTCAGCAGGGCCTGCACGGCGGCGACGTGGCGCGTGGAGTTCTCCAGGAAGGCCTCGCCGAGGTCGCCCCAGGTGCTCAGCGCCACCACCGCGTCGACGCGGGTGTCGTGCGCGGCGACGAGCTGGCTGATGCCGGAGCCGTACGAGTCCCCGAGGAAGCCGATCTTGGTGACGGGCCCGGAGGTGCGCTCGATGAGGTGGTCCAGGGCGCGGCTGCCGTCGGCGATGTCGAGCGGGCCGGCGACCTCGACCTGCCCCTCGGAGGCGCCGAACCCGCGCACCGTGTAGGCCAGGACGTCGTAGCCGCGGGCCGCGAACAGGCTCGCCTGGACGGCGTACGGGAGCCAGCCGGCGTCCGTCCACGGCGAGGGCATCACGATCACGGGGCGGGGCTGTGGTCCGGTGTGCCGCCACAGCGCGGCGTCGAGCAGGGCGCCGCCGGCGCCGGTCACCTTGCCCCGGCTGAACACGGCGAGCGAGCGGACCTCGGCGACGTCGGCGGACCGGCCGGGGGACAGCCCCGTGACGTCGCCGGTTTCCAGGGCGGCGACGAAGGAGGCGAGGGCGGTGGCGTCGAGTTCGGGGTAGAGGGAGAAGTCGGCTGGGTTCGCGTTCGTCACGTCGGTTCGTCCTCTTCGCGTCGAGTGCCTCACGTGCCATGACAGGAACGGGTGTCCGCGCGTGCGCCGGGGAGTGCCGCGCTTCTGGCCTTGAGGGCAGGAGGTCTTGCGGGCTCGGGTTTGCGGGCTCGGGCCTGCGGGCGGCGGCGCGGTGGGCGGCGGTGTTGCGGTGGGCGACGGTGCGGGGGCGACGGTGCGGGGGCGGCGTGGGATTCAGTATCGGCGCGACATCGCAGACGTTCCGAGAGTTTCCGGCGTACGGCCGAAAGCGCCCCCGTGCCGACGGGCGGCCCACGGCCGCCGGCGGCCGACGCCGCCCACGCCGGACCGGGGACCGACTCAATTCCCGCTCGGCCATGCGCGTTTGGCGCGGGTGGCGGGAACGCGACAGCGCCCGTCCGGCGTGCGGCCAAAATTATGCAAGCATGCTTGATTGTTTTGTCGACCCCTGCCAGGCTTCCCCCCACGCCGAGAAGGGGAGCGCACCGTGCCCGATCCGTCCGCTGTCGCCGTCTTCGCCGATCTCCGGGCAGAGGGGGACGAACTCGACCCGCTCGTAGGGGAGTTGCCCGGAGCCGGCTGGGCGGCGCCCACGCCCGCCGCCGGGTGGACCGTCGCCCACCAGATCGCCCACCTGCACTGGACCGACCGGGCCTCGCTGCTCGCACTCACCGACGCCGAGGGCTTCGCGGTCATGGCCGAGGAGGCGGCGAAGGCCGCCGACACCTTCGTGGACGAGGGCGCCGCCGAAGGGGCCCTGCTGGACCCGGCCGAGCTGCTGGCCCGCTGGCGTGAGGGGCGGGCCGCGCTCGACGCGGCGCTCGCCGCGGCCGATCCGGACGCGCGCTTCCCCTGGTACGGGCCGCCGATGAAGGCCGCCTCGATGGCGAGCGCCCGGCTGATGGAGACGTGGGCGCACGGGCAGGACGTCGCCGACGCGCTGGGCGTCCGGCGGGCCCCGACGAACCGGCTGCGGCACGTCGCACGGATCGGGGTGCGGGCCCGGGACTACGCGTACGCGGTACGGGGCCTGGCGGCGCCCGGCGAGCAGTTCCGGGTGGAACTGCTCGCACCGGACGGCGCCGGGGTCTGGGCGTTCGGGCCCGAAGACGCCGGGCAGCGGGTCACGGGGCCGGCGCTGGACTTCTGCCTGCTGGTCACCCGGCGCGCCCACCGTGCCGACCTGGCCCTGACGGCGACCGGCCCCGACGCCGACCGCTGGCTGGACATCGCCCAGGCCTTCGCGGGCCCGGCCGGCCCGGGCCGCGCCCCGGCGGCCGGCGGCGACGCCTCGGCGGGCGGCAACTCGGCGGGCGGCGACTCGGCACCCGCGGGCGGTGGGAGTGCTCCCGCGGCCGCCGACGGACGGGACGGCCGGTGACCGGGCGGCGGCCGCTGCGCATAGGCAACGCCTCCGGCTTCTACGGGGACCGTTTCGACGCGGTGCGCGAGATGCTGACGGGCGGCCCGCTGGACGTCCTGACCGGGGACTACCTGGCCGAGCTGACCATGCTGATCCTCGGCCGCGACCGCTTGAAGGACCGGGACCTCGGCTACGCGAAGACCTTCCTGCGCCAGCTGGAGGAGAACCTGGGCCTCGCGCACGAGCGGGGCGTGCGGATCGTCACCAACGCGGGCGGCCTCAACCCGGCCGGACTCGCGGCCGCGATCCGCGAGCTGACCGCGAGGACGGGCGTCCCGGTGGCGGTGGCGCACGTGGAGGGCGACGACCTGACGCCGTACGCGTCCGCGCGCGGTGACGCGCTGACCGCCAACGCCTACCTCGGCGGGGCGGGGATCGCGGCCTGTCTGCGCGCGGGCGCGGACGTCGTCGTCACCGGCCGGGTCACGGACGCGGCGCTGGTCAGCGGACCGGCCGCCTGGTGGTTCGACTGGGCGCCGGACGACTTCGACCGGCTGGCGGGGGCGGTGGTGGCGGGACACGTGCTGGAGTGCGGGACGCAGGCCACCGGCGGCAACTACGCCTTCTTCACCCGGCACGACGTGCGCCGGCCCGGGTTCCCGCTCGCGGAGGTCTGCGAGGACGGCTCGTCGGTGATCACGAAGCACCCGGGGACCGGCGGGGTGGTGACACCCGGCACGGTCACCGCACAGCTCCTCTACGAGACCCACGGCGCGCGGTATCCCGGCCCTGACGTGACGGCCCGCCTGGACACGGTCCGGCTGGAGCCGGCCGGGCCGGACCGGGTGCGGATCTCGGGAGTCGTCGGGGAACCCCCGCCGGACACCCTCAAGGTGGGGGTGACCCGGGTGGGGGGCTGGCGCAACGAGGTGGTGTTCGTGCTCACCGGCCTGGACATCGAGGAGAAGGCCGCTCTGGTCCGGGCGCAACTCGCGGACGCGCTGCGGGAGGTGGACGCCGTGGACTGGACGCTGTCCCGCACGGACCACGCGGACGCGCCGACGCAGGAGACGGCGAGCGCACTGCTGCGCCTGGTGGTGCGGGACCCGTCCCCGGACCGGGTGGGACGGTCGCTGACCTCGGCCGCGATCGAGCTGGCGCTGGCGAGTTACCCGGGCTTCCACGTGACGGCCCCGCCGGGCCCGGCGCAGCCGTACGGGGTCTTCACCGCGGACTGCGTCCCCGCCGCCGAGGTCCCGCACACGGCGGTCCTCCCGGACGGCACCCGGGTCCGTGTCCCGGCCGCGCCGGTGAGCGCCGTACCGCGGACCCCGCCGCAGACCCCAGCGCCTGACTCACCGGAGCCGCTGCCGGAGCCGCCGTCGGAGTCTCCGTCGGATCCACCCTCGGATCCGTCCGAGCCGGCGCCCGAGGCCTTGGCGGCAAAGGTCACCCGGGCCCCGCTCGGGCGGGTGGCCGGGGCGCGGAGCGGCGACAAGGGCGGGGACGCCAACATCGGCGTCTGGGTCGAGAGCGACGACGCCTGGGAGTGGCTGCGGCGGACCCTGACCACCGGGCTGCTCCGGGAGTTGCTGCCGGAGACCGCGGCCCTGCCCGTCACCCGGCACGTCCTGCCGCACCTGCGCGCCCTCAACTTCACCGTCACCGGCATCCTCGGCGACGGCGTCGCCTCCGCCCACCGCTTCGACCCCCAGGGCAAGGCGCTCGGCGAATGGCTGCGCGCCCGCCACCTCGACATCCCGGACCACCTGTTGTCCGCCCCGGAGGGGACCGGCTCATGACCCGCCTGACCACGACCGTCGACCCGAACGCGCCCGAGCACACCGCGGCCCGCGCCGCCGCCCTGGAGCGCCTCGCCGAACTCGATGCGCAACACGCGGGCGCCCTGCGCGGCGGCGGCGAGAAGTACACCGCCCGCCACCTCGGCCGCGGCAAGCTCCTGGCCCGGCAGCGCGTCGAGCTGCTGCTCGACCCCGACACGCCGTTCCTCGAACTGTCCCCCCTCGCGGCGTGGGGCAGCGACTACCCCGTCGGCGCCTCGATGGTCACCGGCATCGGCACGGTCGAGGGCGTCGAGTGCCTGATCACCGCCAACGACCCCACCGTCCGCGGTGGCGCCAGCAACCCCTGGACCCTCAAGAAGGCCCTGCGGGCCAACGAGATCGCCCGGCAGAACCGGCTGCCGTGCGTCAGCCTCGTGGAGTCCGGGGGTGCCGACCTGCCCTCACAGAAGGAGATCTTCATCCCGGGCGGCGCCGTCTTCCGGGACATCACCCGGCTCTCGGCCGACGGCATCCCCACGGTCGCGGTGGTCTTCGGCAACTCCACAGCCGGAGGCGCGTACATCCCCGGGATGTCCGACCACACCGTCATGATCAAGGACCGTTCGAAGGTGTTCCTCGGCGGTCCGCCCCTGGTCAAGATGGCCACCGGTGAGGAGAGCGACGACGAGTCCCTCGGCGGGGCCGACATGCACGCGCGGACCTCGGGCCTCGCCGACCACTACGCCCTCGACGAGCACGACGCCATCCGCCAGGCCCGCCGGATCGTCGCCCGGCTCAACCACCGCAAGCCGCACCACGATCCGCCGGCCGCCCCGGAGCCGCTGTACGACCCCGAGGAACTCCTCGGCATCGTCCCCGAGGACCTGAAAACGCCCTTCGACCCGCACGAGGTCATCGCCAGGATCGTCGACGCCTCCGACTTCGACGAGTTCAAGCCCCTCTACGGCACCAGCCTGGTCACCGGCTGGGCGAGCCTGCACGGTTACCCCGTCGGCATCCTCGCCAACGCCCAGGGAGTGCTGTTCAGCGCCGAGTCGCAGAAGGCCGCCCAGTTCATCCAGCTCGCCAACCAGCGCGACATCCCGCTGGTGTTCCTCCACAACACCACCGGGTACATGGTCGGCAAGGAGTACGAACAGGGCGGCATCGTCAAACACGGCTCGATGATGATCAACGCCGTCTCCAACTCACGGGTCCCGCACCTGTCCGTCCTCATCGGAGCCAGCTACGGCGCCGGCCACTACGGCATGTGCGGCCGGGCCTACGAGCCCCGGTTCCTCTTCGCCTGGCCCAGCGCCAAGTCCGCCGTCATGGGCCCCGCGCAGCTGGCCGGGGTGCTGTCGATCGTCGCCCGGCAGTCGGCCGCCGCGAAGGGGCAGCCCTACGACGAGGAGGCCGACGCGGGGATGCGCGCCTTCGTGGAGGCGCAGATCGAGTCGGAGTCCCTGCCGATGTTCCTGTCCGGGCGGCTGTACGACGACGGGGTCATCGACCCGCGCGACACCCGTACCGTCCTCGGCCTGTGCCTGTCGGCCGTCCACAACGCCCCCGTCGAGGGCGCCCGTGGCGGCTTCGGCGTCTTCCGGATGTGAGCCCGCAGATGACCATCACCTCGCTGCTCGTCGCCAACCGCGGCGAGATCGCCGTACGGATCTTCCGGACCGCCCGTGAACTGGGTCTGGCAACCGTCGCCGTGCACTCCGATGCCGACGCCGGCGCCCTGCACGTGCGCCGCGCCGACGCGGCCGTACGGCTGCCCGGCACCGCGCCCGCCGACACCTACCTGCGCGTCGACCTGCTCGTCCGGGCCGCCCTGAGGGCGGGCGCCGACGCCGTCCACCCCGGTTACGGGTTCCTCTCCGAGAACGCCGGCTTCGCACGTGCCGTCCGCGAGGCCGGGCTGACCTGGATCGGCCCGCCGCCGGAGGCCATCGAGGCCATGGCCTCCAAGACCCGGGCCAAGGAACTCATGCGCGCCGCCGACGTGCCGCTCCTGGACCCCGTGGACCCGGCCGAGGCCACCGCCGCGGACCTGCCCCTGCTGCTCAAGGCCGCGGCGGGCGGCGGCGGCCGCGGGATGCGCGTCGTACGGGACCTCGACCGCCTCAAGGAGGAGCTGGAGGCCGCCCGCGCGGAGGCCCGCTCCGCCTTCGGTGACGACGAGGTGTTCGCCGAGCCGTACATCGAGCGGGGCCGCCACGTGGAGGTCCAGGTCCTGGCCGACGCCCACGGCACCGTCTGGGCGCTCGGCACCCGCGACTGCTCCCTCCAGCGGCGCCACCAGAAGGTCATCGAGGAGGCCCCCGCGCCGGGCCTGCCCGAACCGCTGCGCGAGCGCCTGCACCAGGCCGCCGTCGCCGCCGCCCGGGCCGTCTCCTACGAGGGCGCGGGCACCGTCGAGTTCCTCGTCACCGCCGACGGCCGCCCGTACTTCCTGGAGATGAACACCCGCCTCCAGGTGGAACACCCCGTCACCGAAGCCGTCTTCGGCCTCGACCTCGTCGCCCTCCAACTGCGGATCGCCGAGGGTGCAGCGCTGCCGCCGCAGCCCCCCGAGCCCGCCGGGCACGCCGTCGAGGCCCGCCTGTACGCGGAGGACCCCGCCCAGGACTGGCGGCCGCAGACCGGGGTCCTGCACACCCTCGCCGTGCCCGGCGCGGTACGCGTGGACACCGGGTTCGCGGACGGGGACGGCATCGGCGTGCACTACGACCCGATGCTGGCCAAGGTCGTCGCCCACGCCCCGACCCGCGCCGAGGCCGTTCGCAATCTCGCCCATGCCCTCGCCGGAGCGCGGATCCACGGCGTGACGACCAACCGGGACCTCCTCGTACGGTCCCTGCGGCACACGGAGTTCGCCGCCGGACGGCTCGACACCGGGTTCTACGGGCGCCACCTCGCGGCGCTCACCGAGCCCGCCCCGGACGCGGAGCGGGCCGTGGCCCTGGCCGCGCTCGCCGCCGCCCTCGCCGACGCCGCGCCGGGACCGGGCGCCCCGCTCGCGGCCCGGCTGGGCGGCTGGCGCAACCTGCGCTCGCAGCCGCAGATACGGCGCTACGCCGTGGCCGGCGCCGAGTACGAGGTCGGCTACCACCCGGCGCGCAGCGGGCCGCCGCAGCCCGTGGACCACCCCGGTGTGCGGGTCCTGACCGTGGAGCCCGGACGCATCACCCTTGAAGTGGACGGCGTCCGGCGCGTGTTCCACGTGAAACATAAATCGAACAAGGGGGGTGTCGGTCCGGCGGAGGTCTACGTGGACAGCCCGCTGGGCGCCCACACCCTGACCCGGCTGCCCCGGTTCGCGGACCCCCGGGACCGCACCGAACCCGGCTCCCTGCTCGCTCCGATGCCCGGCACCGTCGTCCGCGTCGCCGAGGGACTCGCCCCCGGCTGCGCCGTCACCGCCGGACAGCCCCTGCTCTGGCTGGAGGCCATGAAGATGGAACACCGCATCGTCGCTCCCGCCTCCGGCATGCTCACCGCGCTCCACGCCGCAACCGGCCACCAGGTCGAATTCGGCGCCCTGCTCGCCGTAGTCCAGGAGGAAACGCCCGCATGAGCAACTCCGTTGTGGAATCCGAAGAGCACCGTGCCCTGCGCGCCGCCGTCGCCGCCCTCGGGCAGCGCTACGGCCGCGAGTACCTCGCCCGCACGGCCGGCGAAGGCCGTCACCCCGAGGAGCTGTGGGCCGACGCCGCCAAGCTCGGCTACCTCGGCGTCAACCTGCCCGAGGAGTACGGCGGCGGGGGCGGCGGCATCACCGAACTCTCCATCGTCCTGGAGGAGCTGAGCGCCGCCGGGTGTCCGCTGCTGATGATGGTCGTCTCGCCCGCCATCTGCGGCACCGTGATCTCCCGCTTCGGCACCGAGGCGCAGAAGCAGGGATGGCTGCCCGGCCTTGCCGACGGCACGCGCACCATGGCCTTCGGCATCACCGAACCCGACGCGGGATCCAACTCCCACCGCATCACCACCACCGCCCGGCGGGACGGTGACTCATGGGTCCTGACCGGCCGCAAGGTCTTCATCTCGGGCGTGGACATCGCGGACGCCACGCTGATCGTCGGCCGCACGGAGGATGCCACGTCGGGGCGGCTCAAGCCCTGCCTGTTCATCGTGCCGCGTGATACGCCGGGGTTCTCCCGCTCGGTCATCGACATGGAACTCCAGGCGGCGGAGAAGCAGTTCGAGCTGGTTCTGGACGAGGTCCGGCTGCCCGCCGACGCGCTGGTGGGGGAGGAGGACGCCGGGCTGCTCCAGCTGTTCGCGGGACTCAACCCGGAGCGGATCATGACCGCCGCCTTCGCCATAGGCATGGGCCGGTACGCGCTCGCCAAGGCCGTGGACTACGCGAAGGTCCGCCAGGTGTGGAACGAGCCCGTCGGCGCCCACCAGGCCATCGCCCACCCGCTGGCCCAGTCCCACATCGAACTGGAACTGGCCCGCCTGATGATGCGCAAGGCCGCGCTGCTGTATGACGCGGGCGACGACATGGGCGCGGGCGAGGCCGCCAACATGGCCAAGTACGCCGCTGCCGAGGCCTGCGTCCGGTCGGTGGACCAGTCGGTCCACACCCTCGGCGGCAACGGTCTCACCCGCGAGTACGGCCTGGCCTCCCTCATCACCGCCTCCCGCGTGGCCCGCATCGCCCCCGTCAGCCGGGAGATGATCCTCAACTTCGTCTCCCACCAGACCCTGGGCCTACCCAAGTCCTACTAGGCCGTCTCTTCCGGAACTCGCCTGCCCCCGCCTCCCGGCCCCGCCTCCCGCCTCCCGCCTCCCGGCCCCGCCTCCCGCCTCCGTCGGCCGGGGTCCCCTGCCCGCCCCGATACGGCCCCGGCGGACCGTCCTCGGCCGCGGACTTCGCCTTCGGCGCCGGCCGGGCGCGGGAGGCGCGGCGGCCACCGAGCCCCAGGACGGGGTGCCGGTGGGCCGGGCGCGGCTGGGCCCTCGCCGACGGCGGTGGCGGGGCATGGGAGGCGCCCCACGGCGCGGTCGAGGCCTGCCGGGCCGGGGCGTCCGCCGACCCGCCCGACTGTGTCGGCGGGCTACGGGTGGAGACGCCCTCCGCGTGGCTCGCAGGGTGCGTCGGGCGGGCCAAAGCGCGGCGCCCTTCGGCGCGTTGCGCGGTCAGGTTGCGGCGCGCCGGCGGGGCGGAAGGCTTACCGACCCCGGCGGGGTGGCCGCCGCGCGGCCGCGAGTCGCGAGGAGACGCCAAACCCGGCTGCGCCCCGCCCGGGCACGTTCAGCCGTCAAGCCCCCGCCCGGGCACGTTCAGCCGTCAAGCCCCCGCCCGGGCACGTTCAACCGTCAAGCCCCCGCCCGGGCACGTTCAACCGTCAAGCCCCCGCCCGGCACGGCCGACCCGCTCGCAAGGCAGAACCCCCGGCCGAGCGTCCGGGCACATCCGGCCCGTCCGCCGGGCCCCCGCTTCGAAGGGGGCTTTGGGCGGGGGGAACGGGGGCGCATACCCTCCCCAGCGGGGAGGTTCCCCGACCTGCGCAGAGCTCCGGAGGAGACATGGCCCCACTCGTGCACGCCGCCCAGGCGGCCGGTATCACCACGCTCACCCTCGACTCCCCGGCCAACCGCAACGCGCTCTCCGCCGGTCTCGTCGGCGAGCTGCGCGCGGCCCTCGCCGGGGCCGGCGCGGATCCGGCGGCCCGGGCCGTCGTCCTCACCCACACCGGCACCACCTTCTGCTCCGGCGCCGACCTCAAGTCCCCCTGCGACCCGGCCGACTTCCTGGCCCTGCTCCGGGAGATCGCGGAGCTGCCCACGCCCGTCGTGGCCCGGGTCACCGGACACGTACGGGCCGGTGGCCTCGGGCTGCTCGGCGCCTGCGACATCGCCGCCGCCGGGCCGCAGTCCACGTACGCCTTCACCGAGACCCACCTGGGCGTCGTACCGGCCGTCATCTCCGCACCGCTGCTGCCGCGCCTCGACCCCCGCGCCGCGGCCCGGTACTTCCTGACCGCCGAGGCCTTCGACGCCGCGGAGGCGGCCCGGATCGGCCTCCTCACCCTGCACGGCGAGGACGTCGACGACGTGCTCGCCCCCGTCCTCGCGGGCCTGCGCAAAGCCGGCCCCGAGGCCCTCGCCGCGACGAAACGGCTGCTGACCGCACCCGTCCGGGCCGCGCTCGCCGAGGACGGAGCCGCCCTGACCGAGCTGTCGGCCCGCCACTTCGCCTCCGAAGAGGCCCGCGAGGGCATCACCGCCCGCTTCGAACGCCGGGACCCGTCATGGGCGCGATGACCGGCCACGGCACGGCGGCGGCCGGCCCCAAGCAGGCCCGCAGCCGCGTCACCCGCCGCCACCTCCTGGAGGCCGCCGTCTCCTGCCTCGCCGAACACGGCTGGGCGGGCTCCACCGTCGCCGTCGTCGCCGAACGGGCCGGGGTCTCCCGTGGCGCGGCCCAGCACCACTTCCCGACCCGCGAGAAGCTGTTCACGGCCGCCGTCGAGCACGTCGCCGAGGAACGCTCCACCGCCCTGCGCGAGCTGTTCCACGCGGGCCCGGCCCCCCGCGCGGCCGTCGTGGAGGCGCTGGTCGACCTGTACACCGGCACGCTCTTCCGGGCCGCCCTCCAACTCTGGGTGGCCGCCTCCAACGAGGAACAGCTGCGCCCGCACGTCAGCGGACTCGAAGCCCGCGTCGGCCGCGAGACCCACCGCATCGCCGTCGAACTGCTCGGCGCGGACGAGTCGGTGCCGGGCGTACGGGAGACCGTGCAGGGTCTCCTGGACATGGCCCGCGGCCTGGGTCTGGCCAACGTCCTGTCCGACGACACGGCCCGCCGGGCCCGCGTCGTCACCCAGTGGGCCCGCATCCTGGACGCCGCACTCGGAGCCTGAACGCGCGCAGGCGCCGCCCCCGTCCGGGGTGCGGCGCCTGCGGCGCAGTGCGAGTGGTGGGTCAGGCCGTCTCGGCGATGTCCGCGTACCCCTGGATGTCGCGCGGGTCGCGCCGGCCCGGGCCGATGTAGCGGGCCGACGGGCGCACCAGGCGGCCCGTGCGCTTCTGCTCCAGGATGTGCGCCGACCAGCCCGCCGTGCGGGCGCAGCTGAACATCGAGGTGAACATGTGCGCCGGGACCTCCGCGAAGTCCAGCATGATCGCTGCCCAGAACTCCACGTTCGTCGCGAGGACCCGGTCGGGACGGCGCGCGTGCAGCTCCTCGAGCGCCGCCTTCTCCAGCGCGGCGGCGACCTCGTAGCGCGGCGCGTCCAGCTCCTTGGCGGTGCGCCGCAGGACGCGGGCGCGCGGGTCCTCGGCCCGGTAGACCCGGTGTCCGAAGCCCATCAGCCGCTCGCCCTTGTCCAGGGCCTTCTTCACGTACGCCACGGCGTCGCCGGTCCGCTCGATCTCCTCGATCATGCCGAGGACCCGGGACGGCGCCCCGCCGTGCAGCGGCCCGGACATCGCGCCGACGGCGCCCGAGAGCGCCGCCGCCACGTCGGCGCCGGTGGAGGCGATCACCCGGGCGGTGAAGGTGGAGGCGTTCATGCCGTGCTCGGCGGCGGAGGTCCAGTACGCGTCGACGGCCTTGACGTGCCGGGGGTCCGGCTCGCCCCGCCAGCGGATCATGAACCGTTCGACGACGGACTCGGCCTTGTCGATCTCCTTCTGCGGCACCATCGGCAGACCCTGGCCGCGGGCCGACTGGGCGACGTAGGACAGCGCCATCACGGCCGCCCGCGCCAGGTCGTCCCGCGCCGTCCGCTCGTCGATGTCGAGGAGCGGTTTCAGACCCCACACGGGGGCCAGCATCGCCAGCGCGGACTGCACGTCGACCCGGATGTCACCGGAGTGCACCGGGATCGGGAAGGGCTCGGCGGCCGGCAGGCCGGGGTTGAAGGCACCGTCGACCAGCAGGCCCCACACGTTCCCGAAGGAGACGTGGCCGACCAGGTCTTCGATGTCCACCCCCCGGTAGCGGAGGGACCCGCCCTCCTTGTCGGGCTCGGCGATCTCCGTCTCGAACGCGACGACCCCTTCGAGCCCGGGTACGAAGTCGGACATCAGGCGGCTCCTCAGATAGTGCGAACACGCGCGGTTCCCGGCGTGATTCGCGGTCCGGCGCGGTCATCCCCGTTGATGCCCGGCACGGCCGATGGTCATCCGTGCGGGGACCCTCGGACCGGCCCCAAGATTTTGTCCGTTCCGCATCGCCTGCGGAAGCGTGACATACGGCACACCCCTGGCGGTCGTACTGCGGCAGGATGGCCCGCGTGACACACCAGGACCTTGATCCCGCCACCATGCGCAAGCACTACCGCTCCGAGATCGTCGACGAGCAGAGCCTCGCCGAGGACCCGATGCAGCAGTTCGCGCTGTGGTTCCGGCAGACCGCCGCGTCGCACCTCTTCGAACCCAACGCGATGGTCGTCTCGACCGCGACCGCCGACGGGCGGCCAAGCTCCCGCACGGTGCTGCTCAAGCAGTTCGACGAGCGGGGCTTCGTCTTCTTCACGAACTACGCCTCCCGCAAGGGTGTCGAGATCGCCGAGAACCCGTACGTGTCGCTGCTGTTCCCCTGGCACCCCATCGCCCGCCAGGTGATCGTGACGGGTACGGCCGCCCGGATCGGCCGCGACGAGACCGCCGCGTACTTCCGCTCGCGACCCCACGGTTCGCAGCTCGGGGCGTGGGCGAGTGCGCAGTCCCAGGTGATCGGCTCCCGCGCGGAGCTGGACCGGCGGTACGCGGAGCTGGCGGAGCGCTACCCGGAGGGCGAGCAGGTGCCGGTGCCGCCGGAGTGGGGCGGCCTGCGGGTGGTGCCCGCTGCGGTGGAGTTCTGGCAGGGCCACGAGAACCGGCTGCACGACCGGCTGCGCTACGTCCGCGAGGGCGGGCGGTGGCGGGTGGAGCGGCTCTGCCCGTAGCGCTCGTGCGGCAGGGAGGGCCGGGGGATCCGGGAAGGCCGGGAGCGCCGGGGGATCCGGGAGGTCCGGGAAATGCAGACGACCCGCGGGCTCGGGATCCTCTCCTGCAGTGAGAGGAGCCGGCCGGACGTACCGGCGAGCCCGCGGGTCGGGTGACTGCTTGGGATTGGCGCCTGGCGTTCCCGCCGGGCACCGCACTGGGTGCGTGCGACGACGGGCGCTTTAGCCCGCAGCCACCTCACGCGTCCGGTTTCCGTACATTTCGGGAACCACCTCCCTTCTCGTGTACGGCAGAGCCTACGAGCCCGTCCCGAGTCGCTCAAGGCATTTATGGAGACGACTTCACCGGGGCGGCCGGAAGGGAAAAAACGGGACGATTCCGGGAAGGGGGTGTGGGCTGCGTCACGTTCCAGTTCAATGATCTGACGTGCCGCATACGCGAACACCTGCAGGGGGTGCCAGGTGAGTGTTTCCGGACGTAACGAGACCGCCGACGATCTGCTCGCAGCGCTGCTGGACGGGATGGACGCGGCGCTGTGCGCGTTCGACGCCGACGGCGTGATCACCCACTGGAACCGCGAAGCCGAGCGGATCCTCGGCTGGACCGCCGCCGAGGCCGTCGGCCGGCGCGGGTTCGCCGGGTGGGCGGTGCGCGCGGCCGACGCGCACGACGTGGAGGACCGGCTGATGTCCGCCCAGGACTCGCCCGGCCGGCACGTCCACGAGTTCGCGCTGCTGACGAAGGACGGCGGCAGGGTCCTCGTACGGACCCAGTCCGCCGGGGTGCCCGGCGCGGACGGCAAGCCCGCCGGCGTCTACTGCGCGTTCAGCGAGGTGCACGCGCAGATCGACCTGGAGCGGTCCATCGCCCTGAGCGAGGCGCTGCTGGAGGACGCCTCCTGGGGGGTCGTCCTGGTCGATGTCGACTTACGCCCGGCGGTCGTGAACCTCCACGCCGCCCGCGCCTTCGGATCCGGCCGCACCGCCCTGCTGGGGCGGCCGCTCGGGGAACTGCTGGCGCAGGGCGTGGAGGAGCTGGAGGGCGCGCTCCAGCACGTGCTGGCGGAGGGGGTCCCGCCGGCGCCGATGGAGCTGTGGGTGTCGGTCCGTACGCCGGAAGGGGTGCGGAGGCGGTGCTGGCGCTCCGGATTCCTGCGGCTGGCCTCGCCGCTGGCGGAGCTGCCGGTGCCGCTCGGGGTCGGCTGGCTGTTCCAGGACGTCACGGAGGCCAGGCAGGCCGAGCTGGAGACCGGGCAGCTGCGGTTCCGGTCCAACCAGCTCTACCGGGCGGGACGGGCAGCCGCCGAGTGCGAGGACCCGGCGGAGGCCGCCGCCGTACGGCTGGACTTCGCCCTGGCCGGCTTCGCGGAGCACGCGCTGGTGGACGTGCTGGACGTTCCCGACGCCCTCGACGGCCCGGCGGACGCGAGGCCCGACCCCGCCGTGCCGGGACGCCGCAGACGGCTCGTCCGCTCGGCGGTGTCGCCGTCGGGGCAGACCCTGCTGCTGCCGGCGCCGGGCGCGATCCCGGTCCGGTACGCGGGCATGCACCCGGCGTTGCAGGCCCTCGACCGGATCGGCCCGGTGCGGGCCAGCGTCCCGGCGGGGGAGCCGCCCGAGGCGTGGGCGCGGGCCCGGCACTGGCCCGCGGACGCGGCGCACGCGCTGTGCACGGTGCTGCGCAGCCGGGGCCGGACCCTGGGGGCGCTGACGTTCCTGCGGGGCCCGTCGCGCTCGGCGTTCGAGCGCGCGGACGCCCTGTACGCGGAGGAGGTGGCCGCCCGGGTGGCGGCGGACCTGGACCTCGCCCGCCGCACGGCGCCCCACCCGGACCGGGCCTGAGTCGTCCTTCCCCCGGATCTTGACCCGCGCCGCCCGGCACCGCGCCCCGCCGCGTCGGCGGGGCGCCGAGTACGTCCCGTACGCGGCGGCCTCTCCGCCTTGCGATGCGCGGCACCGGCCGAAGCGGGCTCGACCGGCGAAGTCGGGAAGAGACGACCTAGTGGCGGAAGAAGATCCGGTCGCCGTACTCCTGCATGACGCGGCCGTTCCACTCGTGGCCGCCGTCGACGTTGCCCGAGCGCAGCAGCGGCGGCTGCAGCCCGCGCGCGGCCAGTTCGCCGGCCGCCGCCGCCATCACGGCCTGCATGATCGCGCTGGTCACGACGGTGGAGGCGGGTGCGAAGGGTGCGTCGATGCCGTCGAGGCTCAGCTCGGCGTCGCCGACCGCGATCTTGCTGTCGAGGACGATGTCGCAGTGGTCCTTGAGGAAGGTGCCCGACGCGTGCCGGGAGCGGGTCCCGGTCGCGTACGCCACGGAGGTCACGCCGATGACCTTGAGGCCGATCGCGCGGGCGTTCACGGCCATCTCGACCGGCAGGGCGTTGCGCCCGGAGAGGGAGATGATCACGAGGACGTCGCCCTCGGCGGCCGGGCTGCTGTCCAGAACGGCCGCGGCGAGGCCGTCGACGCGCTCCAGGGCGCTTCCGAGCGTGGCCGGCATGACGTCGATGCCCGCGGTGCCGGGTACGGCGAGGAAGTTCATCAGGGCCAGTCCGCCGGCCCGGTAGACCACGTCCTGGGCGGGCAGCGAGGAGTGCCCGGCGCCGAAGGCGAAGAGCCGCTTGCCGTCGGCGACGGCGTCGGCGATCACCGTCCCGGCCGCGCCGATCGGCCCGGCCTCCTCGTCCCGCACCCGCTCCAGCAGACCGATGGCGGCGTCGAAGAACTGCCCGGCCAGCTTGCTCTCGCTCATACGCCGAAGGCCCTTCCAGGGGTGGGGTGCGGGTGGGGTGCGTCGGTGTCCGCCGCTCACCGTGCGGTCTGGACCAAGGGCGTGTCAATACGAACGTCAATCCGGGCGACGCGGCGCCCGCGGGGGTGGGAGGGGCCCCGGCGGACGTCCCGCACCGGCCTTGACGTTCGGCACGGGACGGTTGTCGGCCCGATGCGTCAGAATTGGGGGCAGGGCCAGCGCACGCAATCCGAGGGGCACGAATGTCCGGACTGATCGACACGACGGAGATGTACCTCCGCACCATCCTCGAACTGGAAGAGGAAGGCGTGGTCCCCATGCGAGCCCGGATCGCCGAGCGGCTCGATCAGAGCGGCCCGACGGTGAGCCAGACGGTCGCCCGGATGGAACGCGACGGCCTGGTGGCCGTGGCCAGCGACCGGCATCTGGAGCTGACCGAGGAGGGGCGGCGGCTGGCGACGCGCGTGATGCGCAAGCACCGGCTGGCCGAGTGCCTGCTGGTCGACGTCATCGGCCTGGAGTGGGAGCAGGTGCACGCCGAGGCCTGCCGCTGGGAGCACGTGATGAGCGAGGCGGTGGAGCGGCGGGTACTGGAGCTGCTGCGCCACCCGACGGAGTCGCCGTACGGGAACCCGATCCCGGGGCTGGAAGAGCTGGGTGAGAAGGCCGAGGCGGACCCGTTCCTGGAGGCCGGCATGGTCAGCCTCTCGGAGCTGGACCCGGGCACCGAGGGCAAGACCGTGGTGGTGCGCCGGATCGGCGAGCCGATCCAGACGGACGCCCAGCTGATGTACACGCTGCGGCGGGCCGGGGTGCAGCCCGGGTCGGTGGTGAGCGTGACGGAGTCCCCGGGTGGGGTGCTGGTCGGCAGCGGCGGCGAGGCCGCGGAGCTGGGTGCGGAGATCGCCTCGCACGTGTTCGTCGCGAAGCGCTGACCGTGCGGAGGGCGCTGCCCGTGCGGAGGTGTTGACGGCGCTGAGGGCACGGAGGGCGCTGACGACGCGGAGGGCGGCGCGGAGGGCGCCGGTGGAGTCGGGGCGCCGGCCGGGGCGGGATACCGCCGGGCGGCCGGAGCCGGACAAGCGGTCCCGGCGCCTTGCGGCGCCGGGACCGGTCCTCCCCTGACTGACCTGGAGCCCCGAGCTCTCAAGGTCATCCCCTTCGGACCGTCTTCCCCGAGCGGCCCGCCTCCCTGTGGAAAGGATCTCCATCGGCAGCGGTGGCCAATCCTTGAGCAAGGTCACTCGAAAGAGCGGTGTTGTCGGCGCGAGCGCCATTTTCGAATACGGGTTCGATACCCTGGCGGGGATCGAAGGGGGTGCATCTGCGGTGGTACAGCGCATCGATGTCACAGGGGCCGACGGCGTACGCCTGGCCGCCTGGGAGTTCCTCGCACCGGGCCGCGAGACCCGTGGCGGACCCCGTCTGCCCGAGGAACCCGAGCGGCCCTCGGTCCTGTTACTCCACGGCCTGATGGGCCGCGCCCTGCACTGGGCCGGCACCGCTCGCTGGCTCGCCGAGCACCGCCGGGTCGTGGCCCTGGACCAGCGCGGGCACGGCCAGAGCGGCCGCCCGCCGGCCGGCCCCCAGGCCCCGGCCGCCTTCGGTCGCGAGGCCTTCGTCGCCGATGCCGAGGCCGCCGTCGAGCAGCTCGGTCTGGCCCCCGTCACCCTGATCGGCCACTCCATGGGCGCCCTCACCGCCTGGCAGCTCGCGGCCCGCCGACCGGAGCTGGTGGAGGCCCTGGTCATCTGCGACATGCGGGCCTCCGCGCTCGGTGAGGCCTCGCAGCGGGAATGGGAGGACTGGTTCCGCCGCTGGCCGCTGCCGTTCCCCACCCAGGACGCGGCCCGCCGCTGGTTCGGCGAGGACGACCCCCGGGTGGACCGCCCCGATCCGGGCCGCGGCGCGTTCTTCGCCGAGGTCATGCACCAGGCCGAGGACGGCTGGCGCCCCCTCTTCTCCCGCCGCCAGATGCTGACGGCCCGTGAGACGTGGGTCCACGACGCGCACTGGGAGGAGCTGGCCCAGGTCCGCTGCCCCACGCTGGTCGTGCGCGGGCTCGACGGCGAACTGGGCCGCGCCGAAGCCCAGGAGATGGTCCGCGTCCTCCCCGCCGGGCGGTACGCGGAGATCCCCGATGCCGGCCACTACCTGCACTACGACCAGCCGGCCGCCTGGCGGGCGGTCCTGGAGCCCTTCCTCGACGGAGTCAGGGCCGCTTCCTGACGGACCGGCCGATACCGCCTTTGGACCGCGCGCGCCAGGACCGAGGATGCGTAGACGTGGCTCCCGCGGGCGGGGCGTGGTGGAGAGGGAATGCGAGACGTGGACGAACACGAACTGCTGGCCGGCCGGTTCGAGGAGCACCGCGCGCACCTCAAAGCCGTGGCCTACCGCATGCTGGGCTCCCTCGGCGAAACCGAGGACGCCGTGCAGGAGGCCTGGCTGCGGCTCGGCCGCAGTGACGCCGGCGCGGTGGAGAACCTCGGCGGGTGGCTGACGACCGTGGTGTCGCGGCTGTGCCTGGACACCCTGCGCTCGCGTGCGACCCGGCGCGAGGACCCGCTGGAGACCGGCTTCATGCCCGATCCCGTCGTCAGCCGTGAGGCGGTGACCGATCCCGAGCAGCAGGCGATGCTGGCCGACTCGGTCGGGCTGGCGCTGATGGTGGTGCTGGAGTCGCTGTCGCCGGCCGAGCGGCTCGCGTTCGTGCTGCACGACATGTTCGCCGTGCCCTTCGACGAGATCGCCCCGATGCTGGAGAAGTCTCCGGCCGCCGTACGGCAGTTGGCGAGCCGCGCCCGGCGCCGGGTGCAGGGCCGGGCCCCGGCCCCGGACCCCGACCTCGGCGCGCAGCGGCGGGTGGTCGACGCGTTCTTCGCGGCGGCCCGCGACGGGGACTTCGAGGCGCTGGTCTCGGTGCTGCACCCCGACATCGTCCTGCGCTCCGACGGCGGCGCGGCGCGCCCCGGCCGCATGGTCGTCATCAACGGCGCCCGGACCGTGGCCGGTCAGGCGCTCATGTTCAGCGGTCTGTCGCCCTTCGTCCACCCGGCGCTGATCAACGGCGCCGCGGGCGTGGTCGTCTCCGCGAACGGCCGCCCGATGTCGGTCATGGCCTTCACCGTCACCGACGGCCTGATCGTCAGCATCGACTCCATCGGGGACCCCGACCGCCTCGTCTCCCTCGACCTGGCCGGCATCGAGGCCGATTCCTAGAACCTGTCCGCCCGGAACGTCCCGGTGTCCAGGCACTGGACGCCAGGGCCGGACGCCAGGGCCCGGACGATGGCCAGCCGGCGGGCGGTGCGCGAAGAGACCGCCAGCCGCTTGGCGATCGCCTCGTCCGTCAGGCCTCCGGGCCTTCGCCAGGCCCCGCCTGCGGCCACCGCAGCAGTCGACGCCGCCCCACCGTCTGATCGGGGCACGGAAGAGCCCGGCCCGCGGCGTCCCCACCGGGATGTCGCGTGGCCGGGCTCCGGGCCGTCAGCCCTTGCTGACCGCCGCCAGGATCTCGGGGATGCGGCGGGCCGCCACGGGGGCCGCCAGGCGCAGGCCCGCCCAGGCCGCCAGGGCGGCCCAGACGATGCCCAGCGGGAGGACCGTCCAGGCGAGGGACCGCTGCTCCGGGGTGGTGGCGAAGTAGACCGTCGCCGTGACCACCGGGGCGCAGATCACCGCCGAGGCGAGCATGCCGCCGAAGATGCTCAGCCAGGCGAGCCCGCCCTGGCCCGGCGCCACGTTCTTGAACGCGCCGTCGGTGGGGATCGAGTACGGGAAGCGGACCGAGGCCAGCGCGCCCGTGCACAGCATCGCGCCCAGCAGGGCCAGCGCCAGGCCCAGGGCCGTGGGGAAGTAGGCCCAGTTGCCGACCAGCCCGGCGGTGACCGCCGTGACCAGGACCGTGTACGGGACGGTGACCAGGGCCAGCGCCGCGGCGCGGGCCCGCATCTCCACGAAGACGTCGCGCGGGCTCGACAAGGTCTGCGCGACCATCCAGAACGCGGAGGTGTCCTGCCCGAACTGGTTGTACATCTGGATGCCGAGCATGCCCGAGCCGAAGCAGGCGAGGTAGAGCGAGCCGGTCCCCTGGAGGGCGTTGAACACCGGCACGATCAGGCCCACGGCCAGCGCCGTCACCCAGGCCGACTTCGTCTTCGGGTCGCGCAGCACGTACCGCAGGGTGCGCTGCATCACGGCGCCCGTCCGGCCGGCGGGCAGCAGGGCCCACAAGCCCGTGCCCGAGTCGCGGTCCGCGCGGGGCGCGGCGGCCGCGAGGGTCGAGCCGTCCGGGGTCACCATCAGCTTGGTCAGGCTGCGTTCCCAGAACCACACGAGCCCCGCCAGGGCGGCGAGGGTGATCACCAGCTGGGCCCCGGCGGCCGCGTAGTCGCCCTTGCTCGCGGAGTCCACCATGCCCACCGCCGACGCGGGCGGCAGCCAGCGCACCACCGCCTCCGCCGGCTCCAGGTGGGCCAGTCCGCCCGGCTGGAACAGGCGCTGACTGGCGAAGTTCGCCACCTGGGCGCCGATCGCGATCAGCAGGCCGCTGAGCAGCGCGAGGTCGCGCCCCTTGCGGCTGGACAGCAGCCTTACGTTGGCGGTGGCCACCGCCCGCGCGAGGCTCACGTAGGACAGCAGCAGCAGCGGAACGGCGAGGACGGCGAACACGGCCCCGGCGGCGTCCCGCGCGACCGCCACCACCGAGCCGACGGCCAGGCAGAGCGTGAACAGGGGCCCGATGCCCACCAGCGAGGACGCCAGCAGGGCCCGTACGAGCGGACGCGGGCGCAGCGGCAGCATCACCAGCCGGCTCGGGTCGAGGGTCTCGTCGCCGCTCGGGAAGAACAGCGGCATGAAGCTCCAGGCCAGCGCCAGGATCGCCGCGAGGATCACGACGACCGTCCCCGCGTGCGCGTGGCCGTGCAGCAGGGCCAGCCCCAGCGTGACGAAGAAGCCCACCACCAGCGCCAGCGCGAGGGTGCCGAACCAGGCCGCCTTGCGCTTCGAGGAGCCTTTCAGCCCGTTCTTGAGCAGCGACAGCTTGAGGCGGACGAAGAGCGGCGTCAGCGAGGGGGCCGCGGTGGCGGTGGCGGATGCCGCCGGGGCGGCGGCGGTGACCGGGGCGCTCATCGGCCGCCGCCCAGCCAGTCCAGGGAGTCGCCCGCGGCCCGGTCCTGCGCTCCGACGAGCTCCAAGAACGCGTTCTGCAGGGAGGGCGCGTCACCCCGTACGTCGGCCAGCGGGCCCGCGGCGCGGATGTGGCCTCCGGCCATGACGGCCACCCAGTCGCACAGCGACTCGACGAGCTCCATCACGTGGGAGGAGAACACGACGGTGGCACCGGACGCGGTGTAACGTTCCAGCACTCCGCGGATGGTCTGCGCGGACACCGGGTCGACGCCCTCGAACGGCTCGTCCAGGAACAGGACTTCCGGATTGTGCAGCAGCGCGGCGGCCAGGCCGATCTTCTTGCGCATGCCCGTCGAGTAGTCCACGACCAGCTTGTGCTGCGAGCCCGCGAGGTCCAGTACGTCCAGCAGCTGCGTCGCCCGCTTGTCCGTCTCCTCGCCCGGCAGTCCGCGCAGCCGGCCCATGTAGCCGAGCAGTTCCCGCCCGGAGAGCCGTTCGAAGAGCCGCAGCCCCTCCGGCAGGACGCCGATCCGCGACTTCACCTCGACCGGGTCGGCCCAGACGTCGTGTCCGGCGACGAACACCCGCCCCATGTCGGGGCGCAGCAGCCCGGTCACCATCGACAGCGTGGTGGTCTTGCCCGCGCCGTTCGGTCCGACGAGCCCGATGAACCGGCCCGCCGGGATCTCCAGGTCGATGCCGGCCACGGCCACTTGCTCGCCGAACCGCTTCCACAGCCCCTCTATCCGCACGGCGGAGGGCGGCGCGGATCGCACGCCACCCGCCGAACCGTCCGTCCTGCCCGTCGTCGCATCACCCTGGTCCGGCATGCGCCTGCCTCTCGTTCACATCCCCGTGGTCCTACTTTCCTCACCATAGGAGGAGAGAACGAGTCGGCAGCAGTTACTTATGTCATGAACTCAAGGCGGCGTGAACCGGCACGCCGTGCGTCCGGTCGCCGTGGGGTGGGCCCGACGCCGGTCACCGTCCGCTCAGGCCGTGCGCCCGGTACGCCGTCCGCTCAGGCCGTCTGCCCGGCGCGGGCCGCGGCCGCCTGGCTGCCGCACGCGTAGGCGAGCGCGTCGATCAGCTCCTCCGTGTCCGGCAGCCACCGGTTCGCCGGAGTGGGCTTGCGCGCCCACTGCACCGGCCCCCGGCCGCCGATACGGGTGGGCGGCGCGGCGACGTACTCGCCCTCGCCCCGCGCGATCATGTCGATCGCGGGCGCCGACCAGCCGAGCTTCCGCACGAGGTCCGGCACCTTCGCCCCGGCTCCGGGCAGGACGAAGAACAGCATCCGGTGGTCCGGGGTGAGGGTGACCGGGCCGAGGGTGCGCTGCATCCGCTCCAGCCGCGCCACGGCGTGGATCCCGGCGGCCGACGGCACGTCGATGGCATCGAAGGTCCGGCCCGTCGGCAGCAGGATGGAGGCGCGCGGCTGCTTCGCCCAGATCCGGCGCACCTGCACCGCGCTGCCCGTGGCCAGCGCCGCCCAGTCCTTCACCGCCGGGTGCGCGCCGGGCGCCGTACAGTCCGGGTCCCCGCAGGAGCACACCTCCCGGCCGTCCCCGGCCTCCAGCCAGGTGCCCGCGAAGACATCCCAGTGCCGTTCTTCCGCGTACCGCACGGCATGGTCCAGCAGCTGCTCGCCGCGCTGCTTGGGGATGGGTGCGGTCTCCGTGACTCCGATGGTCTCTTCCACGCCCATCACAACTCCCGCACCCACCGGGGGTTACGGGCGTAAACCGGCCCGTGGGCGGAGCATCGATCCTGCAAATGGGGCGCACGGAAGCATGCGTGGGGGCGCGTAGGAGCCCGGGGCGCGGTCCGTGGGTAGCGACACCACGCAGAGAGGAAGATTCTCCGCACATCAGGCGGGAAGTGATCATTCCATCGCTCTCCCGCGGCTTCAGGGGGTTTTCATGGCAGCCAGGCCTCTCCTCGCCCGCCAGCCGAACGAACGGCTGCAGGCGCTCATCCAGGAAGCCGGGTGCTCCAATGCCGGGCTCGCCCGGCGGGTGAACATGTGCGGGGCCGAGCACGGCCTCGATCTCCGCTACGACAAGACTTCCGTCGCCCGCTGGCTGCGCGGCCAGCAGCCGCGCGGCCGGGCGCCGGGCATCATCGCCGAGGCGATCGGGCGCAAACTCGGCCGGACCGTCACCATCGACGAGATCGGCATGGCCAACGGCAAGAACCTCGCCTCCGGCGTCGGCCTGCAGTTCTCCCCGACCGTCATCGGCGCCATCGAGCAGGTCAGCGAGCTGTGGCGCAGCGACGTCGGCCGCCGCGACTTCCTCTCCGGCTCCAGCGTGGCCGCTTCTGCCCTCGTCGAACCCAGCCGCGACTGGCTGATCACCGGCGCCGACCCGCAGGTGGCCCGCAACAGCGGCTCGCGCGTCGGGATGTCCGACGTCGAAGCGGTACGGGCCACCACCGAGGCCCTCAAGGAACTCGACCACCGCTTCGGCAGCGGACACGTGCGCCCGGTGGTGGTGCACTACCTCAACTCCGTCGTCTCGGGCCTGATCGGCGGCTCCTACCGCGAACCGGTCGGGCGGGCGCTGTTCGCGGCCGTGGCCCGGCTGACGGAACTGGCCGGCTACATGGCGGTGGACACGGGCCAGCCGGGCCTGGCCCAGCGCTACTACATCCAGGCGCTCCGGCTGGCGCAGGCGGCCGGCGACCGCGCGTACGGCGGCTACGTCCTGGCCGCGTCCATGAGTCACCTCGCCGCCGAACTCGGCAACCCCAGGGAGATCGCGCAGCTGGCCCGGGCCGCCCAGGAGGGCACGCGCGGGCAGGTCACCCCGAGAGTGGAGGCCATGTTCTACGCCGCCGAGGCGCGCGGGCACGCGCTGCTGGGCGACGCCCGGGCCACGGCGGTGCTGGCGGGGCGGGCGGTGACCGCGCTGGAGCGGGCGGAGCCGGAGTCGGGCGACGACCCGGTGTGGATCCGCCACTTCGACCGGGCCTACCTCGCGGACGAGCTGGCCCACTGCCACCGGGACCTCGGCCAGGCCGACGCGGCGGCCAGGCGGGCCGAGGAGGCGCTGCGGGGCCTGCCCGAGACCAAGGCGCGGCGCCGGGCGATCGGGCTGCTGCTGCTGGCGGCGGCGCGGGTCCAGCAGCGGGAGGTGGAGCAGGCCTGCCAGACGGCGGTGAAGGCCGCCGATCTGCTGGACTCGCTGCGGACCCGGCGCGGGGCGGAGTACCTGGAGGACTTCCGGACCCGGCTGGAGCCCTACCGGGAGGAGGCGGCGGTGCGGGAGTTCACGGCCCGGCTGGAGGTGGCGGTGGCCTGAGGCCGGGGGGTGCGGCCCCGGGCGGGACTGACGGGGGCGGCCGGTGACCGGGTAGCGTGGGCCGACGGTTCCGTACGTTGCGGGCAAGTCGGTGAAGGAGTTCCCGGTGACGGAGAGCGGACAGGGGAGCGGCCACGAGGCCGCCCCGCAGGCCGGCGCGCCGTGGGGCCGGGACCCGGGGTACGGGGCGCAGGATCCCGGGTCCGGGGCGCAGCCGAGCGGCGCGCCCGGGTACGGGGCGCAGCCGGAGGGCGCGCGACAGCCGGAGCGCCCCGGCGCGCACGGCGGGCAGGAACCCCGCACGCAGGGCGGCCCGGCCTACGGTTACCCGGCGCAGGCCCCGCCCGGGTACGACCCCCAGTCCGGCTACGCCCCCCAGCCGGGGTACGGCTACCCGCCGCCGGGGCACGTGGTCGGCCCGGGCTTCGAGGGCCCGGGGGACCCGCACGGCTACGGGTACCCGCCGCTGCCGGAGGCGGTGACCCAGTACATCCCGCCCATACCGGGCACGCCGGGGCCGGTCGAAGCGGCGACCCAGTACATCCCGCCGGTGCCGGGCCACCACGAAGCGGCGACCCAGTACATCCCGCCGGTCGCGGACGGCCCGGCCCACCACGAGGCGGCCACGCAGTACATCGCACCCGTCCCCGCCGGGCCCGGCCACCACGAGGCGGCCACGCAGTACATCGCCCCCGTCCCGGCCCACCACGAGGCGGCCACGCAGTACATCGCCCCCGTCCCGGCCCACCACGAGGCGGCGACGCAGTACATCGCCCCCGTCGCCGCCGGGCCCGGCCACCACGAGGCGGCGACGCAGTACATGCCGCCCGTGCCGGCCGCGCCTTCCGACTCCGCCGTGCAGGGCTTCGACGGCCTGTTCCGCAGCGACGGCAACGGTGACGGCGGCAACGACGGCGCCGCCGGCCACACCCAGCAGCTCCCGCCGGTCCAGGAGCCCGTGCTGCCCCGGGCCCCGCGCCCGCGGGGCCCCGTAGGACCTCCCGGGCACCCCGTACCGCCCCGGCAGCAGTTCGCACCCGCGCCGCCCCCGCCGCCTCCCGCGCCGCCGCGCAAGGTATCGGCCGGGGTCATCGCCGCCGCGGTCATCGGCCTCGCCGTGGCCGGCCTCGGCGTCGGCTCGCTGCTCGCCGACGGGGGCAAGGCCGCCAACAGCGACCCGGGCGCCGAGGCCCCCGCCCCGACCGGCTCCGCGGCCGCCGCGGCCGGCGACGCCCAGGTCGACCCGGCCCGCCCGCAGGCCGTCCAGCTCGACAAGGTGCTCGCGGACAGCAACGAGAGCCGGGCGGCGGTGATCAAGGCCGTCGACGACATCAAGAGCTGCCGCAACCTCGACCAGGCGGCGCTGGACCTGCGCGACGCCGCCCGTCAGCGCGAGGAAATGGTCACCCGGCTCCAGGAGTTGAAGATGGACGAGCTCCCGGACCACGTGAAGCTCGCCGCCGCCCTGACCAAGGCCTGGAAGTCCTCGGCGGCCGCCGACCGCGGCTACGCGAGCTGGGCGGACGACGTGGCCCACGACAAGGGCGGCTGCAAGGACGGCAAGGCCAAGTCCACCGACCACGCGGCCGACGGCAACAAGTCCAGCGGTGAGGCGACGCGGGCCAAGGAGTCGGCCGCGACGATGTGGAACTCGATCGCGGCCAAGTACGGCCTCACCCGCCGGGACAAGACCGAGCTGTAGACGTCCGGGCGTCCGGGCCTACGCCGCCCGGGGCGCCGCCTCCAGGGTCGGCGTCATGTCCTGGGACTCCTCGCCCGGCTGCGCGACGAGGCGCCCCTGCTGGACGACCTGGAAGGTGACCCGCCCGTTGGAGATGCGGGGGAAACCGGCGACGGCCCGTACGTCCTGGTCGCGCCAGCTGAGCTCGGGGGTGAGGCCGCCGGTCTGGACGCCCGCGGTCTGGTTGAGGGCCTTGGCTATCCTGCGCGCGGTGACGTCCTCGTCGGCCTTGAGGCGGCCGACGATCTCGCTCAGCACGGTGTACGCGATCCAGGTGGTCTGCGTTCCGCTGTCGTCGGGGTCCACGGTGTCGTCGCCGAAGGCCTGTTCGGAGATCACCTTGCGCATCGGCCCCCACAGCGGGTCGCCGGACACCGGGTACCAGCTGGTGAGGTACGCGCCCTCGAAGGGGCTCTCCCTGCCGCCGGTGCGGTCGACCAGGGCCTGGCTGACGCTGCCGAGGACGGAGGCGATCTGCGGTTTCCTGCGCTTCTCGTCGGTCCGGCGGAAGGCGTCGAGGAAGGTCTCCGTGCGCTCGCCGAGCACCGCCGTCACGCAGCCGCGGTCCTTCGCGGCGGGGCCGGTGGCGTCGGTCAGCGCCTCCCGGGCCTCGGCCGTGTAGTCGGCGCCGTCCTCCGCCGCCCGGATGTCGGCGGCGTCCGGCACCTTGTTGGCCCGCAGCCCCGCGTCGAGCAGCACGGGCATCGAGTCGCCCGCGAGGGTGTCGGGACGGACCAGTGCGACCTGGCTGCACGTCTTGGCGAGCTGGTGTCCGGCGCCGGCCAGGAGCACGGGCTGGCCGCCGTTGACGGGGTAGGAGAGGGTGCTCTCGAACTCCTCCGAGGAGACCCCGTATCCGCCGATGAAGGGGATCCCCTCGGCCTCCAGCGGTGCCATGAAGGCGCGGCCGTGCTGGCTGTACGAGCCGACGACCGCGACGGCCTTCTGGGCGATCGCCTCGCGCGCGCAGTCGGCGGCGCCGGTCGGGGTGTTCTTCTCGTTGCAGGTCAGCACGCGCAGCTTGCGGCCGTTGATGCCGCCCTTGGCGTTCACCCAGCGTTCGTACGCCTTGGCCATGCCGGGCATGCCGGGCATGTTGGTCGCCTGCGTTCCGATGGGGGCGAAGGTCATCACGGTGATGGTGCCCCCGGAGCCCCCCGAGCCCCCGGGGACCAGCCCGCATCCGGCGACGAGGCACGCACCCATCGCCGTGGCCAGGAAGGTGCGGGAGAAGGAGGTCGTGCGTCGCCGATCGGTCATGTCCATGCACCATTCCGCCCCACGGGGAACGTGAGCATGAGGTGTACACAACATTCGGTGGCGGACAGGTGAATTGCGGGGGCCGGGTCGCACACAGGTGCTTCAAGATCGCGCCATGGGGGAACGTACGATCGAAAGCGTGACATTCGCCCAAGGTTCGAAGAACTCTTCCCGTCGCGGCGGCCGCTCCTCCACCATGGGCGGCATGCCCCTCAACGACATGCCGTGGTGGCGCTGGCGCAGCAACGTGCGCTCGGCGCTGCACATGCTTTCCGACCCGGTGTTCCAGGAGGAGGTCTGGCAGGCCGGCGTCGAAGGGTACGGGGACGTCACCGACGCCGTGTACCGGCTCGTCGAGGACACCTGGCTCGACAGCTGGTCGGCGGAGAAGTACGTCGGCACGATCTTCCGCGACTCCGGCGAGGCGGCCCTCGTCGACCTCGCGGTCCTGCGCGTGCTGCGCATCCTGCACCAGGTCGGCCCGGACGCGCCCGTGTCCGCATACCTGGAGCACCACGCCTGGCCCGAGGCGGTGCGCGCGGCGCGCGAGGCGCACGTACGGCTCGCGACGGCGGACGGGGAAGATCCGGAAGCCGCGCCCAGCTCGATCGAAGTGCTGAGGATCCTCACCCGCGCGGTGTGAAAGGCTTTGCCGTCATGAACGATGACCCGCAGCGCCAGGCGCAGCCGCAGCAGTACGTCCTGACCCTCTCTTGCCCGGACAAAAAGGGCATTGTGCATGCCGTGTCCAGCTACCTGTTCATGACCGGATGCAACATCGAGGACAGCCGGCAGTTCGGCGACCGCGACACCGGCCTGTTCTTCATGCGGGTGCACTTCGAGGCGGACGCGCCGGTCACCGTGGAGAAGCTGCGGGCCAGCTTCGCCGCGATCGGGGACTCCTTCAAGATGGACTGGCAGATCCACCGCTCCGACGAGCGGATGCGGATCGTGCTCATGGTGTCGAAGTTCGGGCACTGCCTGAACGACCTGCTGTTCCGTTCGCGGATCGGGGCGCTGCCGGTGGAGATCGCGGCAGTGGTCTCCAACCACACCGACTTCGCGGAGCTGGTGGGCTCATACGACATCCCGTTCGTGCACATCCCGGTGACCAAGGACACCAAGGCGGAAGCCGAGGCGGAACTGCTGGAGCTGGTGCGGGCGCAGAACGTCGAGCTGGTGGTGCTGGCGCGGTACATGCAGGTGCTCTCGGACACCCTGTGCAGGGAGCTGAGCGGGCGGATCATCAACATCCACCACTCCTTCCTGCCGAGCTTCAAGGGTGCGAAGCCGTACCACCAGGCGCATGCGCGGGGCGTGAAGCTGATCGGTGCGACCGCGCACTACGTGACGGCCGACCTCGACGAGGGGCCGATCATCGAGCAGGAGGTCGAGCGGGTGGGCCACGAGGTGACCCCGGAACAGCTGGTGGCGATCGGCCGGGACGTGGAGTGCCAGGCCCTGGCCCGCGCCGTGAAGTGGCACAGCGAACACCGCGTGCTGCTGAACGGCACGCGGACCGTCGTCTTCGCCTGAGGCGCACCGGCGCGGCCCCTTTCCGTAGAAGAGCCCGCAGAAGACCCCTCCTGCGGGAGGCTCTTCCCGCCCGTGGAGGACCCCGTTCCCGTGCAGCCCCGTACGGCGACCGCCGAGGACGGGTCCGAACCGGTCCGGCTGCGCGCCGTAGCCCTCGACGGGCCCGGCGTCGACCCCGCCTGGCGGGAGTGACGTATCACCTGCCCGGGCCGGTGTGGGCGGACGGGCGCCGCGGTCACGTCGACGGGTTGGTCACCGACCCCGCCGCCCGGGGGCAGGGCCAACGGCGGGCGGATCGTCGCCGGGCTGGTGGAGTGGCTGAACGGCCTCGGCGTCCGCTACGTCCGACCGCACGCCGGTGCGGGCGGCGAACCCGCGTACCGGGGGGCGGGATCCGTACGCCGCCCGGTACCCGGGAACGGACCTGATCACCGCCCCGGCGCCGGCTACGAACGGCCTCGCCGCGAGCGGCCTCCCCCCAGGCGACCTCGCCGCGAGCGGCCGCGCCACGAGGGGCCGCGCCTCGAACGGCCTTGCCGCAGGCGGCCTCGTTACAGGCGGCCTCGCTACAGGCGGCCTCGCTACAGGCGGCTGAGGGAGGCCGCCGCGAACAGGACGTCACGGATCGCCTCGCGGTCGCCGTGCTGGCCCGCCGCCGCGTCCTCCGGGGAGATGTGCCCGGCGGCCAGCTGGCAGAACTCCAGTCCGTCCAGGGCGATCTCCGCCACCGTGTGGTCCGACGACGGTTTCGCCGCAGGGGAGTCCAGCGCGATGTCCCAACCGCCGCCGCCCGCACCCTCGATCTCCAGGTGCAGGGTCCGCCCCGGGGCGCCCGCCGCGACCAGGCCGCGTGCCGGTCCCGCCAGGCCCGCGCGGCGCCGTTCGGCCAGTGCCGCCGGCAGCAGGCGCGCCGCCAGGTCGATCATGCGGTGCAGGTGCGGTCCGGACGGCGGCTCGTACGGGTAGTCCACCGCCTCCGCGATGTCCCACGCGTGCACCCAGCACTCGAAGGCCCGCTCCAGGAACGCGTCGCCCAGCGGCAGGGCGAAGCTCCCGTAGTCGACCGCCAGCTCGGCCACCCCGTGGCCGGCGAAGGACACCGTACGGACCAGGGTGTGGCCCTGCTCCCGCCACGGCTCGCGGACCTGCCGGGTGGCCGGGTGCCGCTCGGAGTCCCAGAAGTACTCGGTGCGCCGCGTCGTACCGCCGGCCGGTGCCTGTGCGCCCAGCGGGTCGTCCAGCCCGAGCGCGGTCGCGACGATCCCGTCCACCGTCAGGAGGTGGCCGATCACCCCCGCCACCGTGGTGTCCCGCGACCGGCGCCGCTCCTCCTGGAACCACTTGAGCCGTACGGGGGTGTGCCACTCGGCGTCCCCGAAGTCCCGCAGCAGCGCGTCGAGCCGGGCGGTCTCAGTGTCGTACGGGGTCGCCCACGCCGGGACGGGGATGCGGGCCGGGCGCTTGCCCAGGCAGTCCTCCAGCACCCGCGAGCGCAGCAGCGGCTTGAGGTCGAGGCTCTCCTCGGGGTGCAGCAGCCCCACCGCGTCCCGCAGGCGCAGCGCCTCCTCCGCGCAGGGCGCGCACTCGGTGAGGTGGTCCTCCACCGCCTGGGTCTCCTCGGCGGAGCAGGCGGCCAGCGCCCACGCCCCGAGCAGGGATTTCAGCACGGCGTGCGTGGGCGGCGGTTCGGGGGCGTCCTGCGGCGCGGACACGGGCGCGGGCGCGGGCTGCGGCGTCCGCAGGGGGTCCGGCAGCGGGTCGAGGTCGTCGGCGGCCCCGCGCGGGCCCGGTATCCGCGCCGCACCGCCCACGGGCCGCTCGTAACCGTCGTCGGGCACGTCTTCGGCGGGGCCGGTCATCGGGGCGTTCCATATCCGGGCGGGCCGTATCCGGGCGGGGCGGTGTCCTCCCGGGGGAGGGCGTTGGCGGTCGACAGCAGCTGGAGCCCCAGGCGCAGCCGGCGCCGCGCCTCGTCCTCGCTGATCTGGAGGTCGGCGGCGGCCTGCCGGTAGTCGCGCCGCTTGAAGTACGCGAGTTCCAGCGCGGAGCGCAGCGGCGCGGGCATGGAGGTGACGATGTAGTCCGCCCGGGCGGCGGCGTTGGCGCTGCGCACCTTCTGCTCCAGCTCCTC
The DNA here is from genome assembly GCF_044454045.1 of Streptomyces sp. NPDC051578. NCBI lineage: Bacteria > Bacillati > Actinomycetota > Actinomycetes > Kitasatosporales > Streptomycetaceae > Streptomyces > Streptomyces sp. NPDC051578. The sequence continues at coordinate 2,216,315 of NZ_JBITDH010000001.1, read as the reverse complement.
GCGGGAGCCGCGGCCCAGTTCGGCCTGGCGCAGCCGGGCCACCGCCTGGCCCTGGGTGATCCGGGCGACCCAGGAACGCAGGGAGCCCTGCTTGGGGTCGTAGGCGTCCGGGTTCTCCCAGATGTACCCGAACACCTCGCGGGTGATCCGGTCCGCGGCCGTCTCGTCGCCCAGCACCCGGTGCGCCAGGCTGTGCACGAGCGAGGCGAAGCGGTCGTAGAGCTCCCCGAGCGCGGCGGCCTCACCGCGGGCGAGGCGCTGCTGCATGCGGCGGTCCCAGCGCGGTGGTACGTCCTTCGGCATAGTGCCCCCAGCCCCCGGCCGTGTGTCGACCCGTCGAATGTAGTCGGCACATGGCGGGATGCGCCCGTCTTCACCGAAAGCCCACCCCGGAAGTGTGCCGGCCGTGCTAGGGCCTGTCGTCGAAGTAGCGCCGGTGAGGCCCGCGGGCCGGAACATGACGCCCGCATAGGCACATCAGTACGCGCCCTGCCGCGCTTCCCGTGCGCGGGTTCGATGCGGCCATCTCCCCGACGGCTTGGCTTAACGCGCGGGCCACCGAGGCCGTACGCTCCTGCCTTGTCTTGAACTGCACCTCAACTGCACCCACACGCACATGTGAAGGCGGAACGCCGAATATGGACAGCGCAGAGTACGAGCGCAAGATCGCCTCCCGATTCGCCACCTTCGACCAGGACGGGTCCGGCTTCATCGACCGCGAGGATTTCAGCGTGGCCGCGCGGGCCGTGCTGGCCGAATTCGGCGTCCGGGCGCGGTCGGAGAAGGGCCAGGCCGTCTTCGCCGGCGCCGAGGCGTTCTGGCAGGGCATGGCCGGGATCGCGGACGTCGACGGTGACCAGCGGGTGTCGCGCGAGGAGTTCGTGACGGGCGCGGTGAAGCGGCTGCGGGACAACCCGGAGCGCTTCGCGGAGATCGCCCGGCCGTTCCTGCGCGCGGTGATCGCGGTGGCGACAGAGGACGGCGCCGAGCCCGGCGCCACCCCGGCGGCGGCGACCCGCGTGCTGCGCGTCCTCGGCACCCCGCCGGAGGTGGCGGCCCAGATCGCCACGGCCCTCGACGCGGACGGCGACGGCCGCATCTCGGAGGACGAGATCCTCACGGCCTTCGCCGCCTACTGCGGCGTGGCCGCCCCGGACGCCTGACCCCACCGGCTCGGCCCACCACCGGTCGGCCGAGCCGACAACCTCTCCGGACAGGGGCACCGCCCCACACGGCCCCGGCCGACCGGCCGTACGTGGCAGCCGCCGCAACCGCCGCAACCGCCGCAGTCGTCCCGGCGGCCGGCCAAGGGGGGCTCAGATCACGGGCGGTCGGCCCAGCCGGGTCATGCGCCACACCGTGCGCCACCGCATGGGCCGCCGTGGCGGGCAGGGCACCCGCACTCCCTCGAAGAACCCGCCCACCAGTTTCAACCCTGCCGCCGGGGGCCGCTGGGCCAGGGTGTACGCCGCCCACGAGGCGAGGTACACCGGCACCAGGACGGCGGGCAGGTGCCGTTTCGCCAGCCAGACGCGGTTGCGTGCGGTGTTGCGGTAGTAGACGGCGTGGCGGGACGCCGCCGTCCGGGGATGGGTCAGGACCAGTCCATCTGTCCGCCGGCGTCACCGTGGCTGCGATCAACATGACCGCCGACATGCGCAAGCCGGACCGAGAGGTGATCATGCGGACCGCTAGCGGTATGTACCGGTCGGGGACGACACGGTTCGGAGCCGTCATCGGGGACGGCACCCAGACCGGCAACAACATCAGCATCGGACCCGGCGTTGCCATCGGCCGCCGCTGCCAGATCGCCGGCGGCGTGACCGTCGCCATCCGGACCGTGCCGGACGACTGCACGGTAACGGCCCCCCACACCGAGGAGACCAGCGTCCGGCGGCGTCGGTACACCTTTGCGCGCTGATGCGCCTCGATCGCTCACGCACGATGACGTCCCCGAGGGAACCGCTGGGGGGCACACCGTCGGGTAGGACTCCTCGTTGGACGGGCAGCCGGCCCGAGCCTGATCGGGTCGGGGCCGCGATCCGATGACCGCTGGAAGGGAGCCCACCGTGGACAAGAGGACCTGGGACACCACCGCCGAGCTCGCGGCCTTCTTCGACGAGAAGGCCGCGCACGTCCCCGCCGAACAGCGGAAGGTCTTGCAGGTGCTGAAGATCGGCGAGGAGTTCGGCGAGGCGGCGCAGGCCGTCATCGGCGCCACCGGCACCAACCCCCGCAAGGGGCTGTCCCACACGTGGGACGACGTCGTCGCCGAGGTCTGCGACGTGATGGTGACCTCGATGGTTGCTCTCCACCGCATCGGCGTCCCCGATCCGGCTGCTGTGTTCGCCGCGCACCTGCACAAGACCACTGCCCGCACCTTCGCGGCGCGGGAGGCATGAGCCGGCCACCCGGCACGTGGTGGCTGCCCGGCTAGTCCTCCTTCCGCCGCCAGGGCCGGTCCCCGGGACGCAGCAGCGTCTCCGGGGGCTGCCCGTCGGCTCGCCGCTGATCGGCGGTGGACACTCCGACGAACAGGATCGGGCCGGCCCGTACCTGCGTGTCCGGCATCGGCGGGCTCGGGCGAGGGGCTTCGCCTTGGGGGCACCCCGCTTCGCCGCCCGATTCGAGGGTTTGTCGGCGCACCGTCGGGGGTGGTTGTCCGCGGTTTCGTGGTGAGCCGGCCGGCGGCGTACCTTTTTGCCCAAGTGCCAGTAATGGACAGGCATTTACCGCCTGTGTGGATGCGCGCCCGATGAAGATCGAAAATCTGAGGATCTGTTGAGCGGGAACCGTTTGTTCCGCTGATTAGCTGAGATCACAAGCCACCCCCCAACACGAGAGGCTTCCGCTCAGCCATGTCCAAGGTCATAACCCCCCGCCGTACCGCCGCTGTTCTCGCCGTCGTCGCCGCCACCACGCTGATGGGCACCGCGAACGCCAGCGCCTCTCTCATCTCGCAGGACGGCATGCGCATCGCCGCCTACGAGAGCAGCCTCAAGAGCAGCACCGAGGAAGGCGCCGCCGACGCGCTGCGCGACTTCGACGCCCTGACCCACGACAAGCAGGTCAAGTTCCTCAACTACGCCGAGGACCCGGAGAACCTCAAGGCCCTCCTCGAAGAGGTCGCCGACGTTCCCGAGACGGCCAACCCCACCCCCGTGCACCAGTTGGTGAACCTCAAGGGCGGTGACGTGCAGATCGCCTCCGACAGCGAGGCCACCTTCACCCCCGACGAGGCCGACGCCTCCGGGATCTCGGCCGCGGGCAAGCTCCACGCCGGCTGGTGGGACACCACCTACACCGTCCGCCAGAAGATCTTCGGCATCACCATCACCAAGCTCAGCGTGTGGGTGAACTACCACACCAACGGCTCCAAGATCGACCGTGTGGACCACGCCGACTGCGGCAAGCGCAACTTCAACGGCGCCGTCTCCATCGGCCACGGCGTCCCGAAGGCGCAGCTGGCCAGCGGCAACGCCATCGGTCAGGTCGTCTGGGAAGGCTCGATCATCTACAAGGGCTTCGGCGTCGAGATCGACAAGCGCCAGCAGGTCGTCGCGAATGCCTACGGCTTCAAGAGCGGTTACCTCAAGAACATCTAATGGGGACGGTCTCCGCGGGCTGAGAGCGGGTACGGCGTTTTCCTGATCCACCCCCCACAACGGGAAATCGCCATCGCCGGTCTCCGGGATCCCTTTTGGTCTCGGAGACCGGCGGCGTGCATTTACGCATAGCGCTCGCGGAGTTTGTACTTGAGCACTTTACGGAGGGCTTCGTTTCTGGGCAGCGCCTCGACCAGTTCCAGTTGTTCCGGGAGCTTGTGCGGGGAAAGGCCTTGGGAACGCAGGTGGGCGGTGACCGCCGTCAGCGTCAACGGGGGTGCTGACGGCGGTTGCTCGACCACCGCGCAGACGCGTTCGCCGCGTTCGGGGTCCGGGAGGCCGATGACGGCGGCGTCGGTGACGTGCGGGAGCAGGTGGAGGAGGTCCTCGATCTCCTTCGCCGAGATGTTCTCGCCCTTGCGGATGATGACGTCCTTGCTGCGGCCGGTGAGGACCAGGTGCCCGTCCGGGGTGAGGTGTCCGAGGTCACCGGTGATCAGGTAGCCGTCGGTGTCGAAGGCCTCTGCCGTCCGGTCGGGGTCCAGGTAGCCCCGGCAGACCGCCTCGCCCCGCAGGCGTACCTCGCCGTCGACGGCCGACGGGAGCGGGACGCCGTCCGGGGTCGTGATGCGGATCGACATGCCCTGCGGTGGGCGGCCCTCGGTCGTCGCCAGGTTCTCATCCGTGTCGTCCGGATCCCCCATCGTGATCATGGGGACCTCGGTCATGCCGTAGCCGTGGGTGAGCCGGCAGCCCAGTTCGCGGACCACCGCGTGGTAGATCTCCGGCGGCTTCGGTGCCCCGCCGCCCGCCAGCAGGCGCAGGCTCGGGATGAGCTTCGCGGCGGGGTCCTTGCGCTGCTCGGTGAGGAACATGGAGTAGAAGGCGGTGGATCCGCCGGCGATGGTGACGCCGTGGCGGCGGTACCCGTCGAGCGCGTCCGGCATCGCGAACTTCTCGAACAGCACCGCCGGGAACCCGTACAGCAGCAGCATCACCAGGTAGTCGGGGCCGCCTATGTGCGCGTACGGGAAGGCGATCGAGCCCACGTCCCCCGGCCCCGGCCGCAGGGCGTGCGCCAGGCAGGAGCCGCCCGCGATCAGGGACCGGTCGGTGTGCAGCACGCCCTTGGGGTCGGAGGTCGTGCCGGAGGTCCAGTAGATCCAGCGCACGTCCGTCCCCGAGCCGGGCGGCGCGGGCAGGCAGGCCGGATCGCCCTGCGGTAGGTCCTCGTAGGCCCGGAAGACGCCGCGCGCCCCGAGCCGGGCGGCCATCGCCGCGTGGTCGAAGCCGCGCCACTCCCCGGGGACGGCGAAGAACTCCGCCTTGGACTCGCGCAGCGCGAAGCCGGCCTCGCGGTCCCGGTAGAAGGGGATGACGGGCGACTGGACGGCGCCGAGCCGGGCCAGCGCGAGCGAGAGCAGCACCGTCTCGATGCGGGTCGGCAGCTGCCAGGCGACGACCGTGCCCGGACCGACGCCCATGGCGTGCAGGCCCGCCGCGACCCGCTCCGCGCGGTCGTGGAGCTCGCCGAAGGTGAGGGTGCGGTCGTCGGCGGGGTCCGGGGCGGCTTCGACGAGCGCGGGGGCGGTGGGGGTCAGCGTGGCGCGGCCGGCGACGAGGTCCCAGAGGGTGCGGGAGTCCGCGAGGGTGCGGGAGTCCGTGCGGAGCCGGGAGTCCGCGAGGGTGCGGGAGTCCGTGCGGAGCCGGGAGTCCGCGAGGGTGCGGGAGTCCGTGCGGAGCCGGGAGTCCGTAAGGGTGCCGGAGTCCGTAAGGGTCTGAGCCGGCGATGGCGCCGAGCCGGCCGCCGCCCCCGTCCGCGCCGCCGCCCCCGTTCCCGCCTCCGTTCCCGCCTCCGTCCGCGCCGACGCGGCCGCCCCCGCCCCCGCGTCGTGGTCCGTCCCCGTCATCGCGGCCGCCTCCCCTTGGCTGACGATGTGTCAGATCTGGCGAGAGCGTAGGGCCCCGGCGCTTGCCGGTCCAGAGGTGGCGGGGCTAGCTTGTTTCTGACGGTCCATCAGATACGGCGAGGGGACACCGGACACCATGGACACGGAACTGCCTCGGATCATCAGCGTCGACGACCACGTGATCGAACCCGCGCACCTCTTCGACGTGTGGCTGCCGGCCAAGTACCGCGACCGCGGACCCAAGGCGCTGACCGCCGGAATCGGCGAGCTCGTCTACACCGGCGGCAAGTACGTGATCTCCATGGACCCCGACGGCCCCCCGACCGACTGGTGGATCTACGAGGACCTCAAGTTCCCGTACAAGCGCAACATCGCCGCCGTCGGCTTCGACCGCGACGACATGACCCTGGAGGGGATCACGAGGGAGGAGATGCGGCCGGGCTGCTGGGACCCGAAGGCGCGCCTCGCCGACATGGACCTCAACCACGTAGAGGCCTCCCTGTGCTTCCCCACCTTCCCCCGCTTCTGCGGCCAGACCTTCGCCGAGGCGCACGACAAGGAGGTGGCCCTCGCCTGCGTGCGCGCGTACAACGACTGGATGGTGGAGGAGTGGTGCGGCGACAGCGGCGGCCGGCTCATCCCGCTCTGCATCATCCCCCTCTGGGACATCGACCTCGCGGTGGCGGAGGTCCGGCGCAACGCCGCGCGGGGCGTGCGCGCCGTGACCTTCTCGGAGATCCCGACCTACCTCGGGCTGCCGTCGATCCACTCCGGCCACTGGGACCCCTTCTTCGCCGTCTGCCAGGAGACCGGCACCGTCGTCAACATGCACATCGGGTCCTCCTCCCAGATGCCCGCCGCGTCCCCCGACGCGCCGCCCGCCGTGCAGGCCTCCCTCAGCTTCAACAACGCGATGGCCTCGATGATGGACTTCCTGTTCAGCGGGGTGCTGGTGAAGTTCCCGGCGCTCAAGCTCGCCTACAGCGAGGGCCAGATGGGCTGGATCCCGTACGCCCTCGAACGCGCCGACGACGTGTGGCGCGAGCACCGCGCCTGGGGCGGGGTCCGCGACCTGATCCCCGAGCCGCCGTCCACGTACTACTACCGGCAGATGTTCTGCTGCTTCTTCCGCGACAAGCACGGCATCGCCTCGCTCGACGTCGTCGGCCGCGACAACGCGACCTTCGAGACCGACTACCCGCACGTCGACTCGACCTTCCCGCACACCAAGGACGTCGCCCTCGACCACGTGAAGGGGCTCGACGACGAGACCGTCTACAAGCTGATGCGCGGCAACGCCATCCGCATGCTGGGCCTGGACCTGGACAAGTAGTGGACCTCACCTACACCCAGGAGGAGCAGGAGTTCCGCGCCCGGCTGCGCGAGTGGCTCGCCAAGGAGCTGCCCGCCCTGCCTCCCCGGCCCTCTCCGGACGACTGGCCGGCCCGCCGCGCCTACGACGCGGGCTGGCAGCGCCGGCTGTTCGACGCCGGCTACGCGGGCCTGCACTGGCCCCTGGACGCGGGCGGGCGCGACGCGACCCCGACCCAGCACCTGATCTTCCTGGAGGAGACGGAGCGGGCGGGGGCCCCGTACGTCGGCGCGAACTTCGTCGGGCTCCTGCACGCCGGGCCCACCATCGCCGCCGAGGGCACCGCCGCGCAGCGGGCGCGCTGGCTGCCGCCGGTGCTGCGCGGCGACGAGATGTGGTGCCAGGGGTTCAGCGAGCCGGACGCCGGCTCCGACCTGGCATCGCTGCGGACCCGTGCGGTCCGCGACGGCGAGGACTACGTGGTCACCGGCTCGAAGATCTGGACCTCGCACGCGGAGGTCGCCGACTGGTGCGAGCTGCTGGTGCGGACCGATCCCGGAGCGCCGAAGCACCGTGGCATCACCTGGCTGGCCATGCCGATGGACGCCCCGGGGATCACCGTACGGCCGCTGCGCACGCTCGCCGGGTCGGCCGAGTTCGCGGAGGTGTTCCTGGACGAGGTGCGGGTGCCGGCGGCGAACCGGGTGGGGGCGGAGAACGACGGCTGGCGGGTCACGATGGTGACGCTGTCCTTCGAGCGGGGCACCGCCTTCGTGGGGGAGGTGGTGGCCTGCCGCCGTACGCTCGCCCTGCTGGCCCGGACCGCGAAGGAGAACGGGCGCTGGGACGATCCCGTCCTACGTCGCACCCTCGGACGGCTCCACGGGGAACTCGGCGCCCTCTGGAGGCTGACGCAGTGGAACGTCAGCGAATCGGAGCGCTCGGGCGGCGTCCCCGGCACGGGTGGCAGCATCTTCAAGCTGGCGTACTCCCACGCGCGGCAAGAGCTGTACGACGCGGCGGCGCAGGTGCTCGGCGCGGGCTCGCTCGCGCTGGACGAGGAGTGGGTCCTGGACCGGCTCTCGTCCCTGTCGTACACGATCGCCGCGGGCACCTCCCAGATCCAGCGGAACATCGTCGCCGAGCGCGTCCTCGGCCTGCCGAAGGGGCGGTGAACGGCGTGGACTTCCAGCTGACCGGGGAACAGCGCGACCTGCGGGCGGGCGTGCGGGACCTGCTGGCGGGGCGGTACGGGCGCGAGGCGCTGCGGGCGTCGGTGGAGGCGGGCGCCGCGGTGGACCGGCGGCTGTGGCGGGAGCTCGGCGAGGCCGGGTTCTTCTCGCTGCGGCTGCCGGAGGCGGACGGCGGGGTCGGGCTCGGGCTCCCGGAGGCCGTCCTGGTCTTCGAGGAGGCGGGGCGGGCCCTGCTGCCGGGGCCGCTGGTGGCCACGCACCTGGCGGCCGGGGTGGTCCCGGGCGCCGCGTCCGGGACGACGGTGGTGACGGCGTTCGACTTGGGCGGGCCGCTGGTGGCCCACCTGGGGGAGGCGGACGCGGTCCTCGGGGCGTCCGCGCCGCCCGAGGGCGAGCCGGTGCGCTCGGTGGACCCGCTGACACCGCTGCACCGGGTGACGGGCCGCCACCCCGCTCCTTGCCCCGCCCCCTACCGTGACGAAGGCGCGCTGCTGACGGCCGCGCTCCAGGTCGGCAGCGCCCTGCGCACGGTGGAGCTGGCGGTGGACCACGCCGGCCGGCGCGAGCAGTTCGGGCAGCCGATCGGGGCCTTCCAGGCGGTCAAGCACCTGTGCGCGGGCATGCTGGTGCGGGCGGAGGTGGCGCGTACGGCGGTGTACGCGGCGGCCGTGACGGGCGACGCCGCCGAGATCGCGGCGGCGAAACTGCTGGCCGACGATGCGGCCGTCCAGGGGGCCCGCGACTGCCTCCAGGTGTACGGCGGGATGGGCTTCACCTGGGAGGCGGACGTGCACCTGCACCTCAAGCGGGCCTGGGTCCGCGCGGAGCAGTGGCGCACGGCGGCGCAGGCGGAGGAACTGCTGGCGGCGGACCTGCTGGGCGCCGTCGGCTGAGGCCGGGTTCGGCAACGGGAGGAACGAGGCGGGACTCATGTCCGATTACAGAGAGTTGATATCGGTTTGTGTCCTTGGATTGCCCCCTTACGGACCGGAGTCGGGGGCGCGCTCCGGTACGCTCCCACGAATGCGAGCGGCCCCGCGGCGTGAGCGTCGCACAGTATGCACCAGGCCTACTCCTTCGCGCTGGAATATGCCCGAAGCGCTTGTTGTGGTGACTGTACGTCAACCATGCTGCTCCACAAGGGGGTCACTGGCCGTGACCCCGTTCCGTCGTGAGGCGAAGTGTCCGCCGGTTCGGATGGTGTGAGCGGTGCAGGTACTTCAGGTTCAGCTTGAGGTAGGAGCGGACCCCGCCGAGGTCGGCCGGGCGCGCCGGTGGGCGCGGTCCCGGCTGGCGGGTTCCGGCATAGGGGACGACGAGCCGCTCGCCGAGACGCTGATTCTGCTGATCTCGGAGCTGGTCACCAACGCGGTCGTGCACACCGGCTGTCCCGCCGTGCTGCGGATGCTGTTCGGGGGGCCCGGGGTGCGGGTCGAGGTCGCGGACGCCAGCGACCGGGCGCCCGCCCGGAGGCAGGCCGCCGGGACCGACACCGGCGGGCGCGGCCTCGAACTGGTCGACGGGCTCGCGGACCGCTGGGGCTGGCAGCCCGAGGGCGCCGGGAAGCGGATCTGGTGCGAGGTCGACCGGGCGCGGAAGGCGGGCGCCGAGTGCGCCGAGGGCGCCCCGGAAAGGTCTGCCGAATTCTTTGCCCCGATCCGGGAACCCCGCGTGTACCTCTAACGAGGTGTTGACGGTTCGTCACGTGTTGATCACTCTGGTGGGGAACGATTCGTCGCGAGGGGACGCCAAGGGTCCTGCCTTGACGAGTGCGGGTCGTGGGGTGGCGGCTGCCGTGCCGCGCTCGGGGCGTGCATGCGCGTACGCCGCCACCCAGTAGGTCGCCTCATGCGCCCTCGGGCAGCCGGAGGGCGGCGGCCGGTCAGAGGGCGGCCACCGGTCAGGGGACCGCGACCGGCCAAAGGGCCGGACGGTCGGAGGACCGCGACCGGCCAAACGGCCGGACGGTCGGATGACCGCGACCGGTCAGAGGACGGCGACCGGCGCCACCGGGGTGCCGGTGCCGCCGACGAACGGTTCGGGCATCGCGGAGAGCCAGAACGAGTGGCGGCCTTCTTCTGCACAGGCTGTGGACAACTTTTCGAGATTCCAGTTCTGGCCCTGGAGCATGCCCATCTCGACCAGGTCGAGCGCGTGCACCGGGAGCCACAGGTTCTCGATCTCCGGCGGGAAGATCTCGAAGGTCAGGGTGTCGTTGGCCACCGCCGCCACGTCCCGGGCGTGGAACCACTCGGGGGTGCGGACCGACAGGCCCGGCGAGGGGAACCCGTAGCCGGGCTTGTCGCCCGCCAGGTACACCTGGATCTGGCCCGTCCGGACCAGGACGACGTCACCGGCCCGGACCGTGACCCGGCCGAACTCCTCCGCCTCCGCGAGGTCCTCGGGCGTCACCGCGTGGTCGCCCGGCAGCCGGTCCAGGCCCTTGGCGCGGGCCACGTCGAGCAGGACGCCCCGGGAGACGACGGGACCGGCCTTGTCGATTCCGCTGAACTCGGCGCGGGAGTGGGCGGTGACCGTGGAGGCCGGTCGGCCGTTGTAGATCCGCCCCGAGTGCGAGACGTGCGTGAGGGCGTCCCAGTGCGTCCCGGCCTGGAGGCCCATCGTCACGGCGTCGTCGTTGCAGGCCACCGTGCCGGGGCCGAACAGCTCCTGGTTGATCTGCACCATCGTGTGCAGGGGGTTGATCCGGCCGGGGATCAGGCCGGCCTGGACCCCGTCCTCCTTGAGGGGCAGGGCCAGCGGGATCCGCCGGCCCGTGCGGACCTCGGCGGCCGCGGCGCGCACCACCGCGTCCGTGACCAGGTTCAAGGTGCCCATCTCGTCCTCGGCGCCCCACCGGCCCCAGTTGTTGACGCGCTTGGCGATGTCGTGGAACTCGGCCGGCAAGGTCATGGCCTCATCAACTCCCGGGGCTTGTGCTGCGGCGTCGGACTGCCCATAGAATCTAACGGTCCGTCAGAAACTGCGGAAAGGGGTCGGGCGTGGGGAACTTCCTGGCAGGCAAGGTCATCGCCGTCACCGGCGCGGGCCGGGGCATCGGACGGGCCGTGGCACTCGCCGCGGCCGCCGAAGGGGCCAAGGTCGTCGTCAACGACTACGGCGTGGGCATCGAGGGCGGCGAGCCCACCAGCGAGATCGCCGAATCCGTGGTCAAGGAGATCCTCACCGCGGGCGGCGAGGCCGTCGCCGTCGCCGACGACATCTCCACCATGGAGGGCGGACAGCGCATCGTCGACACCGCCCTCGCCCGCTACGGGCGGGTCGACGGAGTCGTCTGCGTCGCCGGCATCCTGCGCGAGCGGATGCTGTTCAACATGTCCGAGCAGGAGTGGGACCCCGTGGTCGCCACCCACCTCAAGGGCACCTTCACCGTCTTCCGGGCCGCCTCCGCCGTCATGCGCACACAGGGCTCCGGCACGCTCATCGGCTTCACCAGCGGCAACCACCAGGGCTCGGTCGCCCAGGCCAACTACAGCGCCGCCAAGGGCGGGATCATCTCCCTCGTCCGCTCGGCGGCCCTGGGCCTGGCCAAGTACGGGGTCACCGCCAACGCCGTCGCACCCGTCGCGCGGACCAGGATGTCCGCGGGCGTACCCATGGAACTCAAGGAGATCGGCGAACCGGAGGACGTCGCGGCGCTCGTCACCTACCTGCTCAGCGACCGGGCGAAGACCGAGGGGATCACCGGCCAGGTGTACACCATCGCCGGGCCCAAGATCGCCGTGTGGGCGCAGCCGCGCGAACTGCGCGCCGCGTACGCGGAAGGCTCCTGGACGCCCGAGAAGATCGCCGACTTCCTGCCCGGGACGGTGGGCACCGACCCGATGCCGATGCTCGCGCAGCTGGAGGCCATGGCCAAGGCGGCGGCCGCCAAGGACCGCCCCAACGCGTGAGGGGGAGCCCATGGACTTCGGCTTCGGGCCCGAGGACGAGGAACTGCGCGGCCGCACCCGGTCGTGGCTGAGGGAGCACCTCGTGGGCCCGTACGCGCACGCCCGCGGGCTCGGCGGGCCCGGCGGCGAGCACGAGGAGGTGGAGGCCCGGCGCGCCTGGGAGCGGGAACTGGGCCGCGGCGGCTGGATCGGCCAGGGCTGGGAGGTCCCCGACGGCGCCTACGGGCAGCGCCGGCTCTCCCTGACCGGGCAGGTCGTGTGGGCGGAGGAGTACGCGGCGCTGCGCGCCCCCGGGCGGGTCGGCCACATCGGCGAGAACCTCCTCGCGCCCACCCTCATCGCCTACGGGTCCGAGCAGCAGCGGGACCGCTACCTGCCCGGCATCGCCCGCGGCGAGGAGCTGTGGTGCCAGGGGTACAGCGAGCCCGGCGCCGGGTCCGACCTCGCCGGCATCCGTACGGCGGCCGTCCGCGACCCGGCCGACGGGCGCCACCGCGTCACCGGGCAGAAGATCTGGACCTCCCTCGCCCGGGACGCCGACTGGTGCTTCGTCCTGGCCCGCACCGAACCCGGCTCCCGCCGCCACCGGGGCCTGACCTTCCTGCTGGTACCGATGGACCAGCCGGGCCGCGTCGAGGTCCGGCCCATCCGCCAGCTGACCGGCACCAGCGAGTTCAACGAGGTGTTCTTCGACGGGGCGGTGGCCGCCGAGGCCGTCGGCGGCGAGGGCGACGGCTGGACCGTGGCCATGGGCCTGCTCGCCCTGGAGCGCGGCGTCTCCACCCTCGTCCAGCAGATCGGCTTCGCCGCCGAACTGGAACGGGTCCTGGCCGCCCACGCCACCTCGGGCGCCGCCGACCCCGTACTGCGCGAGCGGCTGGTGCGCCAGTGGGCCGAGTTGCGCACCATGCGCTGGAACGCCCTGCGCACCCTGGGCGGCAGCGGCGGCCAGGGCGCGCCGAGCGTCGCGAAGCTGCTGTGGGGCGGCTGGCACCGGCGGCTCGGCGAGCTGGCGGTGGCGGTGCGGGGCGCGGCGGCCACCGCGGGCCCGGGGGACTGGGGCCGGGAGAGCCCGTACGAGAACGGGCTCGACGAGGAGCAGCGCCTGTTCCTGTTCAGCCGGGCCGACACCATCTACGGCGGTTCGGACGAGATCCAGCGGAACATCATCGCCGAGCGCGTGCTCGGCCTGCCCAGAGAGACGCGGTGACGACATGCGAGGCGTCGTGTTCGACGGCAAGCAGGCGCAGGTGGTCGACGATCTGGAGGTCCGGGCCCCGGGACCGGGGGAGGTGCTGGTCGCGATATCGGCGGCCGGACTGTGCCACAGCGACCTCTCGGTGATCGACGGGACCATCCCGTTCCCGCCGCCGGTGGTGCTGGGCCACGAGGGGGCGGGGGTTGTCGAGGCCGTCGGCGCCGGCGTCACGCACGTGGAAGCCGGCGACCACGTCTCGCTGTCCACCCTCGCCAACTGCGGGGCGTGCGCGGACTGCGACCGGGGGCGGCCCACCATGTGCCGCAAGGCCATCGGAAGGCCGGGGCAGCCCTTCTCGCGCGGCGGGACGCCCCTGTTCCAGTTCGCCTCCAACTCGGCGTTCGCGGAACGGACGGTCGTCAAGGCCGTCCAGGCCGTGAAGATCCCCGAGGACATCCCGGCGACCTCGGCCGCGCTGATCGGGTGCGGGGTCCTGACCGGGGTCGGGGCGGTGCTGAACCGGGCGCGGGTGGACCACGGCGAGTCGGTGGTGGTGATCGGCGCCGGCGGGATCGGGCTGAACGTGCTCCAGGGCGCCCGGATCGCGGGGGCCGCCACCATCGTCGCGGTGGACGCCAACCCGGCGAAGGAGGCGGTGGCCCGCCGGTTCGGGGCCACCCACTTCGTCGACGCGTCCGCCGCCGGGGACACCTCGGCGGCGGTCCGGGAAATCCTGCCGACCGGCGCCGACCACGCCTTCGAGTGCGTGGGTCACGTACGGCTGATCCGGCAGGCGATCGACCTCCTCGACCGGCACGGGCAGGCGGTCCTGCTGGGCGTGCCCGGCTTCAAGGAGGAGGCCTCGTTCCAGGTGTCGTCCCTGTACCTGGACAAGACGGTCATGGGGTGCCGGTACGGGTCCTCCCGGCCGCAGCGCGACATCGCCCTGTACGCCGAGCTGTACCGGCAGGGGAAGCTGATGCTGGACGAGCTGGTGACGGAGGTCTACCCGGTGGAGGACTTCGCGAAGGCGGTGGACGACGCGCGGCACGGACGCGTGGCGCGCGGGGTGCTGACCTTCTGAACGCGGCGGTGCCGGGGCCCCTGCGGGGGCCCCGGGGCCGGCGGGCGGTTCGGGGCCTCACGGCGTGAAGCGGCCGAACCTGCCCTGGTGGAAGAGGAGCGGATCGCCTTCTCCGGCCGCGCCCAGGGCCTCGACACGGCCGACCACGATGAGGTGGTCCCCGCCCGTGTGGACGGCGTGGATCCGGCAGTCGATCCAGGCGGGCACGGCGTCCAGCTGCGGTGACCCGGTCGCGGGGGACGGGCGGTGGACGACACCGGCGAACTTGTCGGCGCCGCTGACCGCGAAAGACCGGCACAGCGCCCCTTGTCCGGCGCCCAGGATGTTGACGCAGAACACCCCCGCGCGGGCGATCCGGGGCCAGGTGGTCGACGTACGGGCCACCATGAAGGTGACGAGCGGCGGGTCCAGGGAGAGCGAGGCGAAGGACTGGCAGGCGAAGCCGGCCGGACCGTCCGCGCCGTCGACGGCCGGGGCGGTGATGACGGTGACCCCGCTGGCGAAGTTCCCGAGGACGGCCCGGAACTCGGCGGGGGCGACCGGCGCCCGCTCGTCCTCCCGGACGGCCCGCAGATCGGGGCGCGGCAGGGCGGCGTCGAGCAGCGGATCCGGCTCCGGCGCGGCGGAGGTGGGGGAGCCGACTGACCTGAGGTATCGGACGACGGTGGCCGCCATCCCTGCGTGTCCCATCACACCGACGATTCAAGCTGACGGTTCGTCAGATTGGAAGGGGTCGGACCGCTACCACCACGGGAGGAGAGGTTCCCGCCCTTCCCCCGTACGGGTGAAACCCCCGGCCCGCCGTGCCCGTACGCCGGACAGCCCCGGGCGGGCTCGGCATCGTGGCGGGGACCGGCGTGCCGCCGCACGCCGAACGACCGCAGACACCCGGGAGAGAACCCATGCTCGGCACCGATTTCCGTACCGGCTCGCCCAACTGGCTCGACCTAGGCAGCCCCGACATCGACGCTGCCACCGCCTTCTACAGCGGCGTCTTCGGCTGGAACTTCGTCTCCGCCGGTCCCGACACCGGCGGGTACGGCTTCTTCCAGAAGGGCGGCAAGACCGTCGCCGCGATCGGGCCGCTGACCGAGGAGGGCGCGAAGTCCGCCTGGATGGTGCACTTCATGAGCCCGGACATCCAGGCCACCGCCCGGGCGGTCAGTGACGGCGGCGGCAGCGTCCGGATGGCGCCGATGGACGTGATGGGCGAGGGGTGGCTCGCGCAGTTCACCGACCCGCAGGGCGCCCAGTTCGCCTCGTGGCAGCCCGGGAAGACCAGCGGCCTGGAGGTGGCATCGGACGAGAACTCGCTGGTCTGGGTGGAGCTGCACGCACCGGACCCGGTCGCGGCCATTTCCTTCTACAACGGGGTGTTCGGCTGGCGCAGCGAGGAGATGCAGGCGCCCGGGATGACGTACCGGGTGCTCAGCACCAAGGACGGCGACCAGCGCGAGGCGTCCTTCGGCGGGGTCGCGCCCCAGGGTGACGGGGCCGGGGGCGGCGGTGTCGGGCCGAGCTGGGTGCCGTACTTCCACGTCGCCGACGTGGACGCCACCATGAGCGCCGTGCAGGGCAACGGCGGCTCGGTGCTGATGCCGGCGGCGGACGTGCCGGACGTCGGCCGGATCGGGTGGGCGGCGGACCCGTTCGGGGCGACGTTCGCGCTGCTCAAGCCGAGCCCGCAGATGTAGGGCCGCCGCCGGGCGGCCGGGCCGCCGGCTGCTCGGGGGCCTGGTTACCGCCCGAGGTACTTGGGGGTGCGGCGCTCCAGGAAGCCGGCCACGCCCTCGTTGGCGTCGGCGGTGGTCATGTTGATCTCCTGGGCGGTGGCCTCGGCGGCCAGGGCGGCCGCCCGGTCCCCGTCCAGGGAGGCGTTGACCAGCTGCTTCGTCAGGGCCAGGGCCCGGGTCGGCCCCTGGGCCAGGCGGTCCGCCCAGGCGCGGGCGGTCGCCTCCAGGGCGTCGGCCGGGACGACGGTGTTGACCAGCCCGAGGCGTTCGGCCTCGGCGGCGGGGACGGCGTCACCGAAGAACATCAGCTCCTTGGCCTTCTGTGGGCCGAGGAGGCGGGGCAGGAGGTAGGCGCCGCCGCCGTCGGGGACCAGGCCGCGGCGGACGAACACCTCGATGAAACGGGCCGGTTCGGCGGCGATGACGAGGTCGCAGGCGAGGGCGAGGTGGGAGCCGATGCCGGCGGCGGTGCCGTTGACGGCTGCGATGACGGGCTTCTCGCAGTCGAGGACCGCGGTGATCAGGCGCTGGGCGCCGAGGCGGATCATGCGGGCGACGTCGCCCGCGACGCGGTCGCCTGCGGCGGGGCCGCCGGAAGGGCCTCGGGAAGGGCCGCCGCGGAGGTCGGCGCCGGCGCAGAAGCCCTTGCCGGTGGCGGTCAGGACGACGGCACGGATGCGGGGGTCGGCGGAGGCGTCGTCGAGGAGCCCGATGACGCGTTCGCGGTTGTCCCGGGTGAGGGCGTTCATCGCCGCGGGCCGGTTGAGGGTGATCCAGGAGACGCCGCCGGTCTCGATGCGGTGCAGAACTTCCTCGCCTGGGTCTGCGCTGCTCATGTGAACTCCCGTTCGGGGTGGGGTGGGTCGCTGCGGGGGCCGGGGGCCGGGGCAGTTCGGGTTCGGGTGGCGGTGGCGGTGGCGGTGCCGGTGGCGGGCCGGTGGCGGAGGGTCGGGGGCTGGGGGCCGGGGCCGATGGTGGGGGCTGGGCCGGTGGTGCGGGATCCCGGGTGCGCGGGGGGTGGGTGCCGCTGCGCGGGGCCACTCCCCGCCCCGCCCTTCCACCGTTCCCCGGGGCTCCGCCCCGGACCCCGGGACGTGCGCTCCGCGCCCGTGCGCTCAATCGCGGCGCGGGCTGGATGGTTTCGCACCGCCCAGCCCCGTGCCTCCGCGCCCGTGCGCTCAATCGCGGCGCGGGCTGTTTGGCTTCGCACCGCCCAGCCCCGTGCCTCCGCGCCCGTGCGCTCAATCGCCGCGCGGGCTGGTTGGCTTCGCACCGCCCAGCTCCGGGCAACTCCAGCCTCGCCGGCGTTTGAGGCGCGGGGTTCGGGGCGGAGCCCCGGTGGCGGTCCCGGAGGGGCCGGTCGGGCGGAGGTGCGGGGGGCCGGCCGGCCCGGATGTCGGCCCGGGCGGGGGTCGGGGGAGCCGCGGGAGGCCTGGGCCGGCGCAGCGTCAACGGCAGATGGCCAGGGCGTCCAGCGCCACCGCGCCCTGGCCGCGCGGGAGGACCATCAGGGGGTTGATGTCCAGCTCCGAGAGGGTGTCGCCCAGTTCGAGCGCCATCCGCTGGACCCGCAGGACGACCTCCACCAGCGCGTCCACGTCCGCCGGAGAGGCGCCCCGTACGCCCTCCAGCAGCGCGTACCCGCGCAGTTCCGTCAGCATCGCCCGGGCCTGGTCCTCCCCGAAGGGCGGCACCCGCACCGCCGCGTCGCGCAGGACCTCCACCAGGACACCGCCCAGTCCCACCGTCACCGTCGGGCCGAAGAGGTCGTCCTGGGTGACGCCGACGACCATCTCCACGCCCCGCTCGACCATCTGGCAGACGAGGATGCCGTCCAGCGGGACGTTCTCGTAGCGGGCGATGTCCGTCAGCTCCCGGTACGCGTCGCGGATCTGGCTCGCCGAGGTCAGGCCGATCTTGACCAGGCCCAGTTCCGTCTTGTGCCCCAGCTGCGGCCCCGAGGCCTTCATGACGACCGGGTAGCCGACCAGCCCCGCCGCCCGCACCGCCGCGGCCGCGCTGGTCACCAACTGCTCGCGGGGCACCCGTATCCCGTACGCCCGCAGCAGCTGCTTCGCCGCGTGCTCGCTGAGCTGCTGGCCCGGCCGCATCAGGGCCTGCGCCTTGCGGTAGGACGGGGACGGTGTGCGCGGGGCGTCCTCGAAGGGCGAGTGGTAGGACGCGGTGAACCGGTGGTGGCCCAGGTAGGCCCGTACGGCGGTGATGCAGTTGCCGAAGGTGCGGAAGGTGGCCACGCGGGAGGAGCCGAGCAGCGTGGTGCGGTAGGCCTCCTCCGTGCCGACGGGCGAGCCCCAGATCACGCAGACCAGCTTGTCCGTCCGCTCGGCGGCGTCCACGAGGTCCTGCGCCAGCTTGTCGCTCATGGGCGGGAACGGCCCGGTGATCGGGCAGATGAGGACGCCTACGGACGGGTCCTCCAGGATCGCTTCGATGATCTTGGGCCCGCGCCAGTCGCCGACGGGGTGGCCGCCGTTGTCGACGGGGTTCGCGACGTTCAGGTACTCCGGTATCCACTGGTGCAGCTCGGCCTGCTTGGCCTCGGAGAGGGTGGGCAGCGTCAGGCCCGCCTCCGTCGCCAGGTCGGAGAAGTGGGCGCCGGTGCCGCCGGAGATGGAGTACACGACGACGCCCTCGGCCCGTGGCGTGCGGGCGCGGGCCAGCAGGGCGGCCGTGTCCTGGAGCTCGTCCAGGCCGTCGACCCTGATCACCCCGAACTGCCGCATGGCCGCGTCCACGACGGCGTCGGCGCCCGTCAGCTTCCCCGTGTGGGAGGCCGCCATCCGGGCGCCGGTCTCCGTGCGGCCGACCTTGACGGCGACGACGGGCACCCCCGCCCGCGCGGCCCGGTCGGCGGCGAGCAGGAAGGCCCGGCCGTCCTTGAGCCCCTCGACGTAGCAGGCGATGGCCCCGACCTCGGGCCGCTGGGCGAAGTACGAGATGAAGTCGGCGGTCTCCAGATCGGCCTCGTTGCCCGTGGGGGCCCAGTGGGAGAGCCGGATGCCGAGTTCCTGGAGGGTGTACAGGGGCCGGCCCTGGTGGCCGGACTGGGTGATCAGCGCGATGGCCGGGCCGTCCAGGTCGTCGCGGAACGCCTCGAAGGCGTTGAGGTTGGTGTTGGGGCCGAGCAGGCGCAGGCCCGACCGGCGGACGGCGGCGGAGAGCCGGGCCTGGGCGGCGGCCCCCGCGTCACCGGTCTCCGCGAAGCCGGAGGCGAAGGCGACCGCGAACCTGACCTTGGCCTCGGCCAGTTCCTCGATCACCGGGAGCGGATCGGCCACCAGCAGGACCGCGAGGTCCACCTGTTCCGGCAGTTCGGCCACGGAGGCGTGGCAGGGCAGCCCGAAGACGGTCGCGCGGGTCGGGTGCACGGGGTGGATCCGGGCACCCACGCGCGCCGCCCAGGCGATGAGCTGCCGGGTGATGCCGGTTTTCGGTCTGCCCTCGGTGTCGGAGGCGCCGATGACGGCGACGGCCTCGGGCCGGAAGAACCGGTCCAGGTCGGGCACGTCGGAGCGCAGCGGCCGTCCGCTGACGTCCAGTGCGGCCGCGTCCTCGGCGGTCGGGGCAGCCGTGGAGTGGACGGCCGTCCGGGGGGTTTCGCCGCAGGCCTCGACCCGTGCGCGGAAGTCGGTGGTGAGAGTGCCGTGAGTAGATCCAAGCATCGTTCCGCCCGCTCCTGCTCGATGAACTCCATGAGTCTCGCTAGCTGACGCATAGTCAGATTACTGAACTGACACGCCGTCAGGAACAGGGATGCGCAGGAAAGATGGTGGAGGTGATGTGTGGAACGGTCCCAGACCCCCCGGCCGCGGGTCCAGGACGGTTTCAGCCGACCCTGCGGCGGCCGCGGGCGGCCCCGCCGCGCCGGGCGACGGCCTTGGCGATCTTCTCTGCGTCCAGGGCCAGTTCGCGCAGCATTCCGCTGATGGGGTTCGTGAAGCCGGTGAAGTAGAGACCCGGGGCCTGCGCGGGGGTGCGGGCGCCGTGCGCGAGGGGGCGGCCGCGCCCGTCGAGTACGCCGAGGTGGCCGACCAGGCCTTCCAGCGCGCGCCGGTAGCCGGTCGCGGCGATCACCACCTCCGGGGTGATCCGGCTGCCGTCCGCCAGCACCACCGCGTCCCCGTCGAAGGAGGCCACGGCCGCGACCGGCTCGACCGCGCCGCGGCGGACCGCGTCGATCAGCCCGACGTCCTGGACCGGGATGGCACCCTCCTTGACCCTGCTGTACAGGCCGGTGGCCGGGCGCGGGAGCCCGTACGCGGACAGGTCCGGGACGGAAGCCTTGGCGACGAGTGCGCCGAGCCGGTCCACGAGCCGGACGGGCAGCCGGCGCACCAGGATCCCGGTGCGCTGCGCCGGCCAGCCGGCGGTGGAGCGGCGCACGATGTGCGGGGCGGTGCGGACGGCGAGCCGCACCCGTGCGGCCCCGCCCCCGGCCAGGTCGGCGGCGATCTCCGCGCCGGTGTTGCCGGCGCCGACGACGAGCACGTCCCGCCCGGCGTACGGGGCGGGGTTGCGGTACTCGGCGGCGTGCAGCAGCCGCCCTTCGAATCCGTCCCGGCCGGGCCAGTCGGGCAGCGCGGGGGTGTGGTTGAACCCGGTGGCCACGACGACGGCCCCGGCGGCCAGCACGCGCCCGCCGCTGGCGTGCAGCGTCCAGCCGTCGGCCCGGCCGTCGGCGCCGGCGGCCGGCTCGATCCGGGTCACCTCCACGCCGGTGACCAGCTCCAGCTCGTGGAACTCGGCGTACTTCTCCAGGTACCGCACCACGTCGTCCCGCGCGACCCACCGCCCGAAGCGGCGCGGCACGGCGAGACCCGGCAGGCCGGAGAGGCGCCTGGTGGTGTGCAGGTGGAGCCGGTCGTAGTGGGAGCGCCAGGAGGCGCCGACCGCGTCGGACTTCTCGACCACCACGGCACGGACCCCGCGGGCACGCAGCGCGGCGGCGACGGCGAGGCCGCCGGGGCCGGCGCCGATCACGTACACCGGGCGGGGCTGGGTGGTCAGGTCGGGGGCTGTGGGGGCTGCGGGCATGAGGTGTGAGCGTATCGACACAGAGAGTTGATGGGTCTCGGACAAGGAGGGAATCGATTGCGGATCGGTCACGGGCCGGCTCCGGGGGCCTTGCGGGACCGGCCCCGATCGGGTCAACTGACGTACCGTCAGATAATGGAGGATGGGGGCTGCCGATGCAGACCGTCTGGCTCAGTGGGGCCGAATGGATAGCCGTGCTCCGGATAGGCCTCGGCCTGTGGTGGCTGGAGAGCTGGCGGCACAAGGACAAGAAGGGCTGGTTCGAGCGCGGCACCGGCATCGCGTGGGCCGCCGACGTGGCGGGCAAACACCGCTGGACGTTCGTGAAGGGCGGCTTCGACCGGGTCGTCCGCCCGCGCCCCAGGCTCATGGCGTACGTGGTGGTCTACGCGGAACTCGCCCTCGGCCTCGGCCTGGTCCTCGGGCTGCTGACCCCGGTCGCGCTGGTCGGGGGGCTGCTGCTCAACCTGCTGTACCTGGTGCTGATGATCCACGACTGGGCCGAGCAGGGGCAGAACGCCATGATGACGCTGATCTCGCTGGTCGCGCTGTTCGCCATGGGCTGGCAGGTCTGGTCCCTCGACGCGGCGATGGGACTCTTCCGGTGACCACACGCCACGACGTACCCGAGGCGGACGACTTCACCCGCCCCTACTGGGACGCCGCCGCCGAGGGCCGGCTCCTCCTGCGGCGCTGCGCGGACTGCGGCCGGGCGCACCACTACCCCCGGGAGTTCTGCCCGTTCTGCTGGGCGGGCGAGGACCGGGTGCGGTGGGAGGAGGCCGAGGGGTCGGCCGTCCTCTACACCTGGTCGGTGATCCACCGCAACGACCTGCCGCCCTTCGGGGAGCGGGTCCCGTACGTGGCGGCGGTGGTGGACCTCGCGGAGGGGCCGCGGATGATGACGGAACTCGTGGACTGCGGGGCGGCGGACCTGGGCGTCGGGATGCCGCTGCGGGTCGCGTTCCGCGAGAGCGGCCCGGGCGCGGCCGTGCCGGTCTTCCGCCCGGCACCTCAACCGGGTTTCTGAGGGCGGGAGTTGGCGTAAGGCGCCGTCGTCGGCGCCGAATGTCACAGCCGCGCACCGGTCCGGCGGAACGGCTGCTTCCCCGGCCCGGACCCGGCGATCCTGGGACGGCACCAGAAAGGTCCGGACCACCTCACCCCTCGGAGCAGCCGGTGTCCTCGTCCTCGCAGGAGATCCCCCTCACGATCACCCCCGAGCAGGCCGCGTACGGCGTGATCCTGCCGGTGTCACTGCCCGGCGGGGACGCGCGCCTGCGGATCCCCGCGGGCGTCCGGGACGGTGAACTCGTACGGGCGCGCACGGGCGGGACCGAGGTGCTGCTGCGGATACGGGTCGCGGGCGCGGCGGGCGCGGGTGCGGCGGGGGCCGGGGCGGCTGGTGCGGGTGCGGCGGGTGTGGCGGGAGCCGAGGCGGCGGGTGGTTCGGCGGCGGGTTGGTCGGCCGCCCAGGGGCAGCCGACCGTCGCGAGCGCGGCCGTGCCCGGGCAGCCGGCCAAGTCGTCGTCCGGTGTCGGCGGCTGCCTCGCGGTGGTCGGCGTCATCGCGATCGTGATCACCGTCGTCATCGCGCTGAGCAGCGGCGGCGATGACGAGGGGAAGCACACCGCGTCCTCCTCCTCACCGAGCCCGACGTACAGCTCGACGTCCGACCCGACGTACAGCTCCTACTCGCCCGGGCCGTTGCCGACCGGCACCTCGTACACGTCCGGCTCGGACAGCGGCAGCCCGGTCCCGGCGTACCCGTACCCCACCGCCGCCCCCACGACGGCGGACCCGAGCCCGTTCGACACGGGGACTTGCCTCAACGGGCAGCTGCCGGACTCGACCACCGCGCAGCGCGTCGACGACGTGGAGGAGGTCTCCTGCTCGGCGTCGGACGCGCACTACAAGGTGATCCAGCGCTTCGGGTTCACCTCGGACCTGCACCGCTGCGACGACACCCCGCGCACGGAGTACGCGTTCTCGTACCGCTACACCCTCAACGGAACACCGATCAACGAGTACGTGTACTGCCTGATCGGGCTCGGTTCGTACTCCCGGAGCTGAGGCGCGGGCCGCGGGGGGCCGCCCGCGCGCGGGGCCGCCCGTGCTCGGGGGCACACGTACCCGAGGCCACCCATCCCGAGGCCACCCGCCTCAGGGCCACAGCAGGGTGCGCGTCCAGCCCCCGTCGGGGTCGCGCCGGTAGTGGAGGCGGGTGTGGCGGCGGGCCGGGTCGCCCTGGAAGAACTCGACCTCCGCCGCGTCCAGCACGTACCGCGTCCACGTCGGCGCCGGCGCCTGCGGGTCGGCTCCGGCGCGGGCCCACGCCGCCGCCGAGGCCTCGGCGAGTTCCGCCAGGGATTCGAGCACCTGGCTCTGGTGGCCGGTCAGGGCTGCCGCCAGCGCCCCGCGCGAGCGTGCCGCCAGATCCTCGCGGCTCTCCCGCGGCCCGCATGCCGTGACCCGTCCGCGGATCCGGATCTGCCGTGCGACGGCCGGCCAGTAGAAGCCGAGCGCCGCCTCCGGGTGCGCGGCCAGCTGGCGTCCCTTCGCGCTGGTGGCGTGCGAGGCGAAGTGCCAGCCCCGGGCGTCGGCGTCGTGCAGCATCAGGATGCGTACGTCGGGCCGGCCCTCGGCGTCGACCGTCGCCAGGCTCATCGTGTGCGGCTCGGGCTGCCCGGCGCGGGCGGCGTGGACGAACCACTCGCGGAACAGCGGCAGCGGCTCGGCCGGCGCGGCCCCGGGGTCGAAGGAGGGCAGCGGGGTGTCCCAGACGCGCAGGGAGTGCAGGGTGTCCCGGAAGTCGTCGGCGCTCGTCTCGCTGGTCATACGGGCCATCGAACACCATCGGCGGCGGGGCTCGCGAACCGGTGGAAAGTGCCTCCGGCACTGCCCTGGCGTTCATATGATGTGCCCTCATCAAACGCTGAGGGGCGGGGTACCGATGGACATACCGGTGGACAACTCGGACGGCAGACGCGTGGGGCGTACGGGGCGTACGGTGACGGTTCTCAGGCGGGCGCTGGCAGCGTTGCTGCTGGCGGGGGCGGCCGTCGCGTGCGGGCCCGACACCGGGAGCGGGGCGGCCGCCTCCCTGGCGCCGGTCGCACCGTCGGCGGCCGTCTCGGTGCAGCCCTCGGCCTCGCCGACGCCCTCCGCCTCGTCCTCACCGCTGCCCGGCCCTTCGGCGCCCGCGTCGGAGTCGCCGTCGCCGTCGGCGACCAGGGCCGCGCGGACCCCCTCGGCCGAGCCGACGGAGGCGCCCCCGACGCGGGCCGCGACCGCAGAGCCGGCGCAGGAGCCGACCCAGGCGGAGGAAGCCGCCTGCGAGATCGTCTCGGACGCCGGCAACTGCTACAAGGCGGGCCAGTTCTGCCGCAAGGCCGACATCGGCCGCGAGACGCACGGCGCGAACGGCCGCCTCCTCCACTGCCGCTCGGAGGGCACCCGAGCACGCTGGAACTACTGACCCCAACCCGCGCCTCCCACCGTCCCGCCGGGGGTCGTTAGCGGCCGGTCGTTGGGCCACCGGACCACCGAACCCCCGGGCGGCGCCTGGTCGTCGGGGGCGCTGACCCGGACTGTTGGCCGGCGGGACCCCTGGATCGCCGGCGGCGCAGGCCGCCGGAGTGGGTGGCCTGCGGGGGCCGTTTTATGGCCGGGCCACCGGTGGCCTGCCGCACGAGGTGCCGGCCCGCCGGGCCACTGAGTGGCCGGGTTGCTGGGCCGGCGGACCACCGAACCGCTGGTGGTGCCTGGTCGCGGGAGGCGTTGGCCCGTCGAGCCGCTGAGCGGCCGGACTGCTGGCCGGCGGCCCACCGGATCGCCGGTGGGGCCGGATCGTTGCAGGCGTTGATGCGCCTGGACCGCTGAGCCGCCGGATCGCTGGACGCTGGCCAGTGGGACCGCCGGGCCGACGGAGCGCGGAGCCGTCAGGTGTCGGCCCGCTGGCGCGCTGGGCCGCCGGTGGCGCCGGGCTGCGGGTGGCGTGGCGCAAGGGGCGCCGGCCCGACGGGGGTGCCAGGCCGCGCGGCCGCTGAGTGGCCGGACCGTTGCACTGCCGGCCAGTGCAGCCGCTGGGCCGCCGGTGGTGCCTGGTCGCCGGAGGCGCCGACCCACCGTCCCGCGGTGGTGCCGGCCCGCCGGATACGCCGGCCTGGCGGGGGCGCCGAGTGGTCGGGCCCGCGGTCCAGCTGCGGTGGTGGCTGGTCGTCGGGGGTGCACGTACGGCGGGGCGTGGGGTCGGGGACGGGGTACCGGCCGCCGGGGGCGTTGGGCCCTGGGCGCGGGGTGCCGGGGTGGTGGGTCAGCGGGCGAGGATGACCGTGCCCGAGGAGCAGAACCAGCCGCCTGTGCCCGAGGCCAGGGCGACCTCGGGAAGTCGGCCGTTCCGCTTGGTGACCTGGCGGCCGGGGCCGGCTTCGCCGCGGAGTTGGCGGACCGCCTCCACCAGCAGGAAGAGGCCCCGCATCCCCGGGTGGCAGGCCGAGAGCCCACCGCCGTCGGTGTTGACGGGCAACTCGCCGTCCCGCAGCAGCCGGCCCTTCTCCACGAAGGCCCCGCCTTCTCCCTTGGCGCAGAAGCCGAGGTCCTCCAGGGTCACCAGGGTCATGTACGTGAAGGCGTCGTAGATCTCCGCGAGGTCCACGTCCGCCGGGCCCAGGCCGGCCCGTTCGAAGGCCAGGCGGCCCGAGACCGCCGCGGGGGAGACGGTGAAGTCCTCCCACTCCGACATGGTGGTGTGGGAGACGGAAGTACCCGAACCCAGGATCCACACGGGAGCCTTCGCGGTGTCCGGTACGTAGTCCTCCGCGGCGAGCAGCACCGCGCAGCCGCCGTCCGAGCGGATGCAGCAGTGCAGCTTCGTGAACGGGTCCGCGATCATCTCGGAGGACAGCACGTCCTCCACCGTGATCGGGTCCCGGTACATCGCGTCCGGGTTGGCGGCGGCGTTCGCCCGCGCCTGGACGGCCACGGCGGCGAGCTGCTCGGCCGTGGTGCCGTACTCGTGCATGTGGCGGCGCGCCGCCATCGCGTACTTCGCGACGAGGGTGTGGCCGTACGGGACCTCGAACTGGAGCGGGCCCCGCGCCCCGAAGGAGAGGTTCGAGGTGCGCCGGCGGGCCTTGATGTCGGCGCGCGCGGTGGAGCCGTAGACCAGCAGCACGGCGTTGGCATGGCCCGCGGCGATGGCGTCTGCGGCGTGGGCCGCCATGACTTCCCAGGTGGAGCCGCCGACGGAGGTGGAGTCGACCCAGGTGGGGCGCAGCCCCAGGTACTCGGCCACCTCGACGGGGGCCAGGGTGCCGAGGCCCGCCGAGGCCAGGCCGTCGATGAGGGAGCGGTCCAGGCCCGAGTCGGCGAGCGCCCGGCGGGCGGCTTGGGCGTGGAGGGCGTAGGGGGTGGGTCCGTCGACCCGCCCGCAGTCCGAGAGCGCGACGCCGACGACCGCGACCCTGCGGCGGGGTGCGGAGGCGGCGGAGAGGGGTCCAGGCATGAGCCGACCGTATATCTGACGCACCGTCAGGCGCTAGGCCGCAACCCGCAACCCGCAACCCGCAACCGCACCCGCAACCCGCACCCGCCCCCCGTCCCCCGGCACCCCCGGCGGTCGTCGCGCCCGGCGGTCCGACTTCGGCGGTGACAGCCCCTGGGCATCCACGGCAGGCCGCCCTAGCATGACGGCCCGTCAGATATCCCCCCCCGGCTACCGCTGGGAGGTGCCCGCCCCCAGGAGGAGCCAGACGATGGATGCCGCCTTCACCGCGGAGCAGGACGAGATGCGCCGCACCCTGCGCGAGATCCTGGGCAAACGCTGCGGCCCGGACGAGGTCAAGGCCGCCGTCCGCACCGCCGCCGGATACGACCGCGAACTGTGGCAGCAGCTCTCGCGGCAGCTGGGCCTGCCGGGTACGGCCATCGCCGAGGAGTACGGGGGAGTCGGCTGCACGCCCGCCGACCTGGCGCTGGCCTGCGAGGAGACCGGGCGCGTACTGCTGCCCTCCCCGCTGTTCGCCACCGCCGGGCTGGTCGCGCCGCTGATCGATGCCCTGGGGACGCCCGCCCAGCGCTCGGCGCTGCTGCCGCCGCTCGCCGCCGGCACCCTGACCGCCGCGCTCGCCGTACCCGGACCGGCCCTGGCCACCGCCCTCGCGCTGACCGGGGACAACACCCCCGGTGAGTGGTCCGGGGGCGGCCGCGCCGGCGGTGTGCAGGCCCGGGGCGGCGAGGACGGCGGCTGGCGGCTGTACGGGGAGGCCGCGCAGGTGCTGGACGGACACAGCGCCGGCCTGCTGCTCGTCGCCGCGCACACCGGAGGCTTCGCCCGCAGTCGCACCCTGCTGTTCCTGGTGCGCGACGATGCGCCCGGCCTCGTACGCACCCGGCAGGCCACCCTCGACGAGACCCGCCCGCAGGGCCGCGTCCAGCTGCGTGACGTGGCGGCCGAGCTACTGGGCGACGGCGACGGCGACGGCCACCGCGACGGCCACGGCCACCGCCACGGCGGCGGTGTCGTGAACGAGGCGCTCGCCGCGACCGGCCGGGGCGCCGCCACGCTGCTCGCCGCCGAGGCGGTCGGCGCGGCCGGCCAGGCGCTGGCCCGCACCGTGGAGTACGTCCGCCAGCGCGAGCAGTTCGGCCGGGCCGTCGGTTCCTTCCAGGCGGTCAAGCACCGGCTCGCGGACCTCTACGTGCAGGTGCAGGCGGCCCGCTCCGCCGCGTACTACGCCGCCTGGGACCCCGACCAGGGCGGCCTCGCCCTCGCCCAGGCGCTGGAGGCGCTGCGGCTGACGGCCGCCGAGGCCATCCAGCTGCACGGCGGCATCGGCTTCACCTGGGAACACGACGCGCACCTCTACTTCAAGCGGGCGGCGGCCGACGAACTGCTCTTCGGGCCCGCCCACCGGCTCCGGGCGCACGCCGCGCAGCGCGCCGGCCTCTTCCCGGCGACCCTGGAGACGGCTCGCGAGGCGGCCCGGGAGACGCCCCGGGAGACGGCCCGCGAGACGGCCGCGCCCCCGGCGCAGGGCGCGACCTCGCAGAGGATGGCCGTCTGATGGCCGCCCTCGGAGTCCGCCTGATGCAGAAGGTCTCCTCGACCCTGCTGTTCGCCAAGATCGCACCGCACGTCATCCCCGCCATGGACAAGGCGGTGCACAAGCTCACCCGGGGCAAGGTCATCCTCAGCGCACAGATGCTCCCCGGCGTGATCCTCACCGCCAAGGGAGCCAAGACCGGCGAGCCGCGCACCACGCCGCTCGCCTGCATGCCGCTGGACGACGGCGCGAGCTGGCTGCTGATCGGCTCCAACTTCGGCCGCCCCGGCCACCCGGCCTGGACCGCGAACCTGCTCACACACCCCGACGCGCAAGTGAGTTGGCACGGCCGGGACATTCCCGTACGGGCCCGTCTGCTCCAGGGCGAGGAGCGCGCGGCCGCTTGGCGGCAGGCCCTGGCGTTCTGGCCGCCGTACGCGACGTACCAGGCGCGCATCGAGCGCGAGATCCGGCTGTTCCGCCTGGACCGCCGCTGATCGCGGCACCCCGGACGCGGCGTACGCCGGCGGGCCTGGACCCCTGGCCGGGGTCCGGGCCGCCGCTACTTGGCCGGCTTCTTGCCGGTGATGCCCAGGTGCACGAGGAGCGCGAGGTTCGGCTTGAGTTCGGCCTGCTTCACGCCCCAGGTCTGGAACCCCTTCTGGTGCGAGGCGACCGCGGCCAGCATCGCGACCAGCGAACCGGCCATCGCGGCAGGGCTGAGGTCCTTGTCGACCTTCCCCTTGGCCTGGAGTTCCTTCATCGAATCGGTGAGGGAGTTGGTGACGGAGTTCAGGATCTTCATGCGGATCTTGTAGAACCGCTTGTCGCCCTCCGCCGCGCCCAGGTCGACGACCCGCAGGATCGCGTCGTTGCGGCGCCAGAAGTCCAGGAAGCCCTCGACCAGTTCTTCGGCCGCGGCCCAGCCGGCCTTGCCGACCCAGTTGCGGCCCTCGACGAGCGCCGTCAACTGCGCGCCCTCCGTGGCCATTTCCTCGGCGATCTCCAAGACGGCACCTTCGACGTCCGGGAAGTACTGGTAGAAGGTCGCGGGGGAGGTACCGGCCTTGCGCGCGACATCGATCACCTTGACGTCGCGGTACGGCGAGGAGCTGAGCATCTCGCCGAGGCAGTCGAGCAGCTTCTGCCGCGTCGCCTGGCCGCGCCGGCCGGCGACACGCCCGTCGACGGTGCGTACTTGTCCTGTCATGCCGTCAGCTTACCGAGGGGTGATCGGCGCGCTATTCGGCCGCCTGCAAATGGGGTTACCCGGCTCCGGACCTGGGCTCACGGTACCCGCGCGCCCTGTCGCCGATGATTTTCGGCCACCTTCCGGGCCGGATCGCACCCCGGGCCGCCCCGTCCCCCCGACACCGGTCGCAGCCCGTCACCGGCCCACCCGTATCGTGGCGTAATCCCCCGAATAGTCTCGCCGACAGGCCCTGGACCCCTTCCCGGACCCATCATGGCCGGTAGGAGCGGGGCTGACACGGGGCGGACGACGGAAGGAACCGGGCGATGACGGCATTCGCGGAGGGCTCTCCCTGCTGGGTCGACGCCTCGCTCCCCGACGTCGAGGCGGGAAAGCGCTTCTACGGTGAGCTCTTCGGGTGGACCTTCGGGGACAGCGCGGGCGCCGAGTACGGGCACTACACGCAGGCCTACAGCCGCGGCCGCAACGTCGCCGCCCTCGCCCCCAAACCCGACGGCCGCATGCCCACCGTCTGGGGGATCTACCTCTACACCGTCGACGCCTACGCGTGCGCCGCCCGCATCCGCGCGGCCGGCGGCCAGATGGTCATGGACCCGCAGCCCGTGGGCCCGTACGGCACCGCCGCGATGGCCGCCGACCCCGGCGGCGCCGTCTTCGGCCTGTGGCAGCCCGGCACCCACCACGGGTTCGAAGCCCAGGGCGAGCCGTACACGTACCGCTGGTCGGAGGTCTACACCCGCGCCCGCGACGCCGTCGACGTGTTCTACGCCAAGGTCTTCGGCTACGTCCCCGAGGACCAGGACGACCCCGACTCGGGCATCGAGTACCGCGTCTGGTCCCCGCCCGGCAGCGCCCCCGGTTCCGCGACCGCCGTACTGGGGCGCAGCCTCATCACCGACGCCTTCCCGGAGATCATGCCGGCGCACTTCCTCGCCTACTTCGCCGTCCCCGACTGTGACCAGAGCGTGGCCACCGCGCAGCGTCTCGGCGGCCGGGTCACCGCCGATCCCGTGGACACCCCGTACGGGCGCATCGCAGTCGTCGCCGACAATCAGGGGGCGGTCTTCGGGCTGCTCTCGGAGCCGCGGACCAAAGCCGGGGGCGAAACCCGGCCCTGACCCGGGGCCGGACCCGGCGCGGGCCTGACAGAATCGGGCGTGCGCGCCGGTGGACGCGCGCTGCGGGCGGGCCCGGCGTGGGCCCGGGAGGCCCGTACGGGGAGGTGTGGAGGCCAGTGGTGGAGCAGCTGACGCAGCACGACCCGAGACGGATCGGCCCCTTCGAGGTGCTGGGACGGCTCGGCGCCGGCGGCATGGGGCTGGTCTACCTCGCGCGGTCGGCGTCCGGACGGCGCGTCGCGATCAAGACGGTGCGCACCGAGCTCGCCGAGGACCAGCTGTTCCGCGTGCGTTTCACCCGGGAGGTGGAGGCGGCGCGCGCCGTCTCCGGCTTCTACACCGCGGCCGTGGTCGACGCCGACCCGCGCGCCGCCGTGCCGTGGCTGGCGACCGCGTACGTGCCGGCCCCCTCCCTGGAGGAGATCGTCAACGAGTGCGGGCCCATGCCCGTGCAGGCCGTACGGTGGCTCGCGGCCGGCATCGCCGAAGCCCTCCAGTCCATCCACGGCGCCGGCCTCGTGCACCGCGACCTGAAGCCGTCCAACGTGCTCGTCGTCGAGGACGGCCCGCGCGTCATCGACTTCGGCATCGCGAGCGGGGTCTCCAACACCCGCCTGACCATGACGAACGTCGCCGTCGGCACCCCCGCCTACATGTCGCCCGAGCAGGCGAAGGACTCGCGGAGCGTCAAGGGCGCAAGCGACGTCTTCTCGCTCGGCTCGACGCTCGTCTTCGCCGCCACCGGGCACCCGCCGTACCACGGGGCGAACCCGGTCGAAACGGTGTTCATGCTGCTGCGCGAGGGACCGAACCTGGAGGGGCTCCCCGACGAGCTGCGGCCCCTGATCGACTCCTGCATGCAGATGGACGCCACCCGCCGTCCCACCCCGGCCGACCTCCAGGCGCAGCTGGCCCCGCACCTCTTCGACGGCGGCGACGACAGCGGCACCGCCTCTGCGTGGCTGCCCGCCACGGCCGTCGCCATGATCGAGGCCCGGCGCGCCGGGCTGCGTACGGCGGTGGTCCCCGCGCCCGCCCGCAAGCCGCGCGGCGCGGAGGGACCGCTGTCGGGCCCCGCCACGCACCGGCCGCGGCGTGACTCCGCCCCGTCGTGGGTGGACCCCCGCACCGGGCAGGCCGCTCCGCCGCTTCCGCCGCACCCGCCGGGCTCGCCGGTGTCCTCGGGCGAGCCCGTCCGGCTCGGCGCCTCGCCGGTGCCGATCGGGCCCGGGCCGCGCGCGACGGCGGCCGCGCCCGCCGGGGCCGGGGCCGACGTGGCGACGGGCTGGGTCCGCCCGCCGGGCGGCGCGTCCGCCGCCGAGGCCGTCGGTGCGGTGCCGCACCAGGCGTCGTCGTCTGCGGCGTCCGCGGTGGGCCCCGCCGGTTCCCCCGGTCCCTCGCCCGAGAGCGGCCGCTGGCGTCCCTGGCGCTTCCGCATGTCGAACGAGGTCTGGGGCACCCCGACCGTCGCCGGCGACCTGCTGTACGTCACCTCCTTCGAGGTGCACGCCCTGGACGTCGGCAGCGGCCGGCGGCAGTTCAAGACGCGTGACGTCGCCTGGTCCATGGCCGTGGCCGACGGCCGCATCCACGCCTCCGACGGTCCCTCCCTGTACGCGCTCGACGCCTCCGACGGCTCCGAGCGGTGGCGGCTGGCCACCGAGGCGTGGGTGTACGCGCTGCGCGCCGAGCGGGGCACCGTCGTCACCGCGACGCGCGGCGGCGGCGTACAGGGCTGGGAGGCCTCCAGTGGCCAGAAGCTGTGGGAGCTCAGCGGCGCGCAGAGCGACTTCGAGACCCCGGAGGCGGCGCCCGTCCTGCACGAGGGGACCGTCTACGTGTGGCAGGACGCCCGGCTGCGCGCCCTGGACGCCCGTTCCGGCCTGGAGGCCTGGTCGTACCCGGTCGGCGACGCGGCGTCCTGCGGGAACGTCCCCGTGCGGGTCACCCCGGCGCCCGACGGCAACGTCTACGTCGCGGCGGGCACCCGCGTCCTGTCCGTCGACCGTGCCTCGGGACGGGTGCGCTGGCACTTCGAGGCCCCGGCGGTCTTCCTGGCGCCGCCTGCCTTCGCGCCGGGCGCGGCAGTGACGGGCGGCGGCGTGTACCTCGTCGACTACCTCGGCACCGTGTACGCCCTGGACGCGGTGACGGGCAAGGACCGCTGGCGCATCGCGACGGAGTCGCGGCCCTCACCGGACCCGGTCCTGGTGGCGGCCGGCAACGTCCACCTGGGCGCGGGCAGCGCCCTGTACACGCTCGACGCGGTCACCGGCACCCCGAAGTGGCGGTTCGCGGCGGGCGGCGAGATCACGGGCTCCCCGGCGGTCGCCGACGGCCGGGTGCACTTCGGCTCGGCGGACCACTGCCTGTACACCCTGGACGCGGCGGGCGGGCAGCTGCGCTGGAAGCTGGCGACGGGCGGGGAGATCACCGGCGCTCCGGTGGCCGAGTCGGGCGTGGTGTACGCGTGCAGCAAGGACCGCTGCGTGTACGCGCTGGACGCGGCGAAGGGCACGGGCACCCGGACCGGCGGCTGAGCCGGTCCGGCCCCGGTCCCGGTCCCGGTCCCGGCCCCGCCGGGTCGCGCACGGCACCGGGAGTGACAGGATGGACCCCATGAGCAACGTCTACTTCGACATCAACATCAACGACGAGCCCGCGGGCCGCATCGTCTTCAACCTCTTCGACGACGTCGTCCCCAAGACCACGAAGAACTTCCGCGAGCTGGCCACCGGCGAGCACGGCTTCGGCTACGCCGGTTCGCCCTTCCACCGCGTCATCCCCGAGTTCATGCTCCAGGGCGGTGACTTCACCAACCAGAACGGCACCGGCGGCAAGAGCATCTACGGCGAGAAGTTCGCCGACGAGAACTTCGAGCTGAAGCACGACCGGCCGTTCCTGCTGTCGATGGCGAACGCCGGCCGCAACACCAACGGCTCGCAGTTCTTCATCACGACGATCCCCACCCCGTGGCTCGACGGCAAGCACGTCGTCTTCGGCGAGGTCGTCGAGGGCTCGGACCTGGTCAAGAAGATCGAGTCCCTGGGCTCCCAGTCCGGCCGCACCTCGGCCAAGATCGAGATCTCGGCCTCGGGCGTCGTCGACGCCGCCTGACCCTTTCCCGGCCGGCCGGCCCCGCCCCCTCGGGGCCGGGGCCGCCGCCATGCCGGGCCCCGGACCGCCCCGGCGAGCCGCGCCGCCGTCAGGGCGGCCCCGGACATCTTCGAGGCGATGAGGCCGTCCCCGTGTGCTGCTCGGTCGCCCGGAGGCCGACCGGGCCGGCCCCTCGACCCCGTACACCCGCGGCGCACCCGGGCCCGCTTCCCGCGTCCCGGGGTCAGACCCTCGTCGGTGACACCGTCGGCTTCGCGCAGGCGCCGGCTGCGGTCCGCGTGATCGCTGGGCGCGGACGCGTCGCCGGGCGTGCTGTTGCAGCCCCCAGCCGCGGCCCCCTCGACGTGACGGGGGTCCGGCGCGTTGGCGGAGTGGGGTGGGCCCGGTGAGAAGGGCGTGCGAACTGGGCGCGCTGCGGCGGGGGTTGAGGCCGTGGCACGATGCTCGGGTAGGCCGGGAGCCCGCCGGGGTCCCGGCGTTCGTGACCGAGGGGAGCCGACATGGGCGTACCGAAGCCGCTGACGCACGAGGAGATCGCCGAAAGCCTGGCGGAGCTGCCCGGGTGGGAGCAGGACGGTGACGTGATCACACGGACCTACGCGATCTCCTACCACGCGGCGGTAGCGGCGATCGTGACGATCGCCGACCGGGCGCGGCGCGTGCGCCACCACGCCGATCTCGACCTGCGCGCCGATCACCTGCGCGCGTCGATCACCACTCACGACGCCGGCAACCGGCTGACCGCGGCCGACTTCGACCTGGCGCGCCGCATCGACGCGATCGTGGCCGCACACCAGGCACTGCCCCTCGACTGAACCGTGCGCGGGCTCAGCGGGCGGTGAAGGCCGCGGCGTTCTCCCGGACCCACTCGGCGAAGGTCCGGGGCTCCGCCGCGAGGAGGGAGGCCGTCGTGTCGGCGATCGGGACCGGCGTGACGGTGGCGCGGGCCCACAGGTCGAGCAGTGAGCCGGCCATCGCGCAGGGCATGTGGCGGGCCAGCTGCTCCTCGGCCTCCTCGCGGGTGATCTCGGCCACCGCGACGGGCCGCCCGATGGTGTCGGCGATGATCGCGAGCTGCTCCCGGAAGGTCAGCGACTGCGCTCCGGTGAGGGTGAGCGCGCGGCCCCCAGGCGACGGTCGCGGGTCAGGGCGCGGACGGCGATGTCGGCGATGTCGGCCGGGTGGACGGGCGCGATGCACGCGTCCGGGTAGGCGAGCGGGACCGGGACGCCCCGGGCGATGAAGTGGGCCCAGCCGAGGGCGTTGCCCGCGAAGGCGTCGGGACGCAGCAGGGTCACGGTGAAGGGGGCGTCTGCGAGGGCCCGTTCGACGCGGAGGCTGTGCGAGGCCAGCGGGTCGTCCTCCGCGCCGGGCTCCAGGACGGAGGCCGACGACAGCAGTACGACGTGCTCGACGCGGGCGGCCTCGGCGGCTTCCACGAAGGCGATGCCGGCGGGCTCGGGGTAGAGGAACACCTGGCGGGCACCGGCCAGCGCGGCGGGGAAGGTCTCCGGCCGGTCGAGGACCAGCTCGACGCCCTCCACGCCGGGCGGCGGGGTGAGCTCGGCGGGCCGGACGCTCGCGGCGCGGACGGGGTGGCCGACGGCGTGGAGCCGGTCCGTGACGGCGCGGGCGGTGGAGCCGCGGGTGCCGGTGACGAGGACGGTCAAAGGAGATCACGGTCGGGGGAGTGGCCGAACTGCTCGGCGTGGACCCCTCGGTCGCCAGCCGCATGGTCAGCGACAACATCAAGGCGGGCTACCTCGTCCGCGGAGCCTCCCAGCACGACGGCCGCCGTACCGTGCTCCACCTGAGCGAGGCCGGCCGTGAACTGATGGCCCGGTTCCGCCGCCACCAGCGTTCGGCGTACGAGTACATCACCGCCGACTGGTCCGAAGGCGAGCGCCTCGACTTCGCCCGCCTGATGCTCAAATACGCCGGCGCCCCGGCCGGCCTCCGCCACCGCGCCCCCGACAAGCCCCAGGAAGCTACACGCGGCGCGCAAGGACCTGGCCCGGCCAGGCGCCGGAGCGGAATCGGGCGGTGGGGGTGAAACCGTTGCGCTCGTAGTACGCGACCAGTGCGCCCCCGCCGCCCGCCCAGCAGTCGACCCGCAGCAGCTCGACGCCCGCCCGCCGGGTCTCCTCGGCGGCGCGGGCCAGCAGGGCGGCCCCTATGCCGAAGCCGGCGTAGCGCCGGTCGCAGACCAGCAGCCGGACGTACCGCTCGGGTTCGCCCGCGGGCGGGACCGGCAGCTGCGGGCTGGGGCCGGAGTCCAGCACCAGGGCGCCGGCGGGCCTCCCGTCCCACTCCGCGATGAACGGGACGTTCTCGGTCGTGTACCGCTCGACGCGCTCCGCCCCGCCGGGGCGCTGCGAATACAGCGCCGTGCCCCACTGCTCGGTGTTGCCGCGCGCGTTCATCCAGAGCACCGCGGAGTCGAGCATGTCCAGGATCGCCGGGGCGTCGGCCGGGGTGCCCGGCCGTATGCCCAGCCGTACGCCGTGCGTGCCGTGGTGTGTGCTGTCGTTCACAGGGGAAGCCCAGGCAGGGCCCCGGCCCGGAAGGAGCCTAGGGGCGGTCGTTCGGGGGCGGGGGCCAGGGCTCGTCGTCGTGGCGGGTGGGGGAGGTCGGAGCCTGGGTGGTCGGCGGGAGGTCGCGGTCGCGGGCGCGTCGGCGGGGACGGCCGCGCATGACGGCCGCCGCCAGGATGAGCAGCGCGCCGGCGCCGAACGCGCTGGCCACGCCCTCACCGATGCCCTTGCCGTCGGTCCCCACCGAGATGCCCCCCACCGCCTGGCCCTGGCGGACCATCCACAGCACGGCGAAGCCGAGGACCACGACCCCGGCGAGCGCCATGAGGGCGCGCGAACGCAGCACGATCGCGACGAGGGTCAGGAGCGCCGCGAAGCAGAACGGCAACAGCAGCGAGGTGAACAGGGCGGCTTTGGCGTCGGTGATCCCGCCCGTGGAGAAGAGGTCCGCGAGCCGGTAGTCGCGCCCGTGCCGGCCGTCGTACCAGGCGCGGAAGGGACTCCAGACGGCGGCTGCGGCTCCGATCAGGCCGAGGAGCGAGCCGAGCAGGTTGCGGATCATGCCCCGACGCTATGTGCGGCCCCCGGCACCCGCACGCCGGGTGGTACGTCCGGGGGGCCTGGTAGCCTGGCGCGCCGTTGCCCAGGGGGAGGAGTCGGCCATGACGGTCGCACGTCGCATCAGGTTCGGCGCGGTGCTCGTGACGGTGGTGCTGGCGCTCACGGGATTCTCGTCCGGCCACAAGAGCCGCGGCGGGGGCGGCTGCTCCAGCTCCAGGAGCGACAGGAGCAGCAGCAGCTCCAACCGAACCACCACCTACGACCGCAACACCACCAGGGGCAGCGGGTCGACGGCGAGTCCCACCCCCACCGCCACCGCCACCGGCGCCCCCGCCCGCGCCGAGGTCGTCACCTGCGCCGGTCCCGCCACCTCGAAGGCCACGGTCCGGGTCACCTCCCTCGCGAGCACCGAGCGCACGGTCGAGGTCCCGATCACCTTCGACGGCGCGTCCGGCACCGTCGAGCGCACCTCCGGCCGGGTCACGCTCAAGCAGGGCGAGACCCGCACCATCGAGATCCCGCTCAGCGACCCCACGAAGGCCGCGGCGGTCACCGGCTGCCGACTCGGGACCGTCGTCCGGGGCTGACCGGTACGCCCCGCCGCTGTGCGGGCCGCCGAGCCCGGGCGCTCCTGAAGAAACGGCCTAGCGGACCCGGGGTTCCGGTGCCGCGCGGCGGCCGGTGAAGAGGGCGGCCTGGTCCGCGGGGGGCAGGTTGCCCAGCGCGATCAGGGCCGGCGCCTGGTCGAAGGCCTGCCGGAGCGCCGCCTGCTTGGCCGACCACAGGGCCCGCACCGTGCCCTGCACGGCCTCCGTCGGGAAGCCGGCCAGGGTCCGCGCCGATCGCAGGGCCGCTTCCAGGAGTTCCCCGGGCTCGGCCAGCTCGGAGACCAGGCCGATGTCGTACGCGCGCCGCGCGCAGAGCCGTTCCGCCGTCCCCATCAGGGACATCCGGGCCACCTCCCCGAACGGCATCCGCTGGGCCATGTACACCGCCTCGTACGCGCTGACCATCCCGTACGTCGTGTGCGGGTCGAAGAACGTCGCGGACGACGACGCGAGGATGAACTCCGACTCGCCCAGCAGGTAGAACGCCCCGCCGCACGCCATGCCGTTGACGGCCGCGACCACCGGCTTCCACAGGTCGTTGGCCTTCGGACCGATGGTCAGGAGCGGATCGTCCGCCGAGTACGGGGACGCGGGCTGCGGCACCTCCACCCCCCGGTCGATGCCCGTGCAGAACGCGGCCGTGCCCGCCCCCGTGAGGACCACCGCCCGTACGCCCTCGTCGCGGCGGAACTCCCGCCACACCGCGCCCAGTTCTGCCGCCGTCGCGAGGTCGATCGCGTTGTGGCGGCGCTCCCGGTCCAGGGTGACGACCGCGACACCGCTCGCCCCTTCCCGCTCCACCCGTACCGTCACGGCCGCTCCAGGACCCAGCGCGGCACGCTCATCCCGCCCGTCTGCGTGAACACCACCTGCACCCGCGCCCCGATCCGCAGCCGGGCCGGATCCACCGAGTCCAGCGGGGCGTCCGCCGAGGTGACGAGGTTTCCCACCAGCCGGATCAGCGGAGCCTCCGCCAGCTCCACGAGGATGACGTTGTACGGCGCCTGCGCCGCGTAGGCGGGCAGCAGCGGCGGGTGCGGCCGTACGAACGACCAGATCCGGCCCCGGCCGCTCATCAGCCGCCACTCGGAGCCGAACGACCCGCAGTGCGGGCAGCAGGGCCGCGGCGGGAAGCGGAGCCTGCCGCAGTCGGCGCAGGCCTGGACACGGAGCTCACCACGGGCGGCGTACTCCCAGAACGGGGCCCCGTCCTCGTCCGGGACCGGGAGGAGGAGGCTTTCGGCGGGCGCGGTCATGGTCGGTGTCAGCTCCTCAGCAAGATCGCGGACGTCGGGACACCCTCGCCCGCCGTCACCAGGCACGTCGCGACGTCCGGCACCTGTGCGGTGGAGATGCCGCGCAGCTGCTTGACGCCCTCGTTGATCAGGTTGAAGCCGTGGACGTACGCCTCCGACAGGCCGCCCCCGCCGGTGTTGATCGGCAGCCGGCCGCCCATCTCCAGCGCCCCGCCCTCGGTGAACGCGGCCCCCTCGCCGCGCCCGCAGAAGCCGTAACCCTCCAGGGAGAGGGGGATCAGCGGGGTGAACGCGTCGTAGATCTGGGCGACGTCCACGTCATCGGGCCCGAAGTCGGCCTGCTTCCACAGGTGGCGGGCCGCCGTCCACGCCGGGCCGGACAGCGGGTCCTCGTTCCAGTAGTTGACCATCCCGTGGTGCTGCGCGGGCAGGCCCTGGGCGACGGAGTGGACGTAGACCGGCTTCTGGCGGCAGTCCCGCGCCCGCTCGGCGGAGACGATGACGCAGGCCAGAGCGCCGTCGGTCTCCAGGCAGTTGTCGAAGAGGCAGAGCGGCTCGCTGATCCAGCGGGAGGTCATGTACATCTCGCGGGTCAGCGGCCGCTCGTACATCATCGCGGCGGGGTTCTCGTTGGCCCGGTTGCGGCAGGCCATCGCCACGTTGAAGAGGTGGTCGCGGGTGGCCCCGTACTCGTGCATGTAGCGGCGGGCCAGCATGCCTATCTCGTCGGCCGGACGCAGCAGCCCGAACGGGCGGGTCCACTGGCCGGGGGTGGGCAGCTGCACGGTCGTGTTCTTCCAGGGGCGCGGCCCGGAGCCGCGCTTGCGCGAGCGCCAGGCGACGCCGACGGAGGCCTGGCCGGTGGCGATGGCGGCGGCGAGGTGGCCGACCGTCGCGCAGGAGCCGCCGCCGCCGTAGCCGACCTTGGAGAAGAAGGTGACGTCGCCGGCGCCGACGGACTTGGCGACCTCCACCTCGTCGGTCTCCTCCATCGTGTACGAGGCGAAGGCGTCCACCTCGGCCGGTGCGATGCCCGCGTCGGCGAGCGCCGCGAGGATCGCACGGCAGGCCAATTCCTTTTCGCTGCCCGGCAGTCGTTTGGCAAAGGCGGTCTGGCCGATGCCGACGATTGCCGTAGCGTCCTTGAGCGTTGCCGCCATCGCCACCTCCGGGTGCGCGCCAGTGCTGACAGCCGCGAAGGCTACAGCTAATCTGACGGATAGTCAGCTACTGGCACCGGGGAGGGTGGCACGCGATGGGCGACCAGGAGCAGCACGGGACGCACCGACGGGACGGCGTCCGACCGGCCGGTGAAGGCGGCGTGCCCCTCGCCGAACGCCTCGCCGAGCCCCTCGCCGAGGCCGCCGGGGCGTCCCGGACCGGCACCGCGGCCCCTGACGGCAACGCGGCCCCTGACGGCACCGCGGCCCGCGCCGCAGCCGGTCCCGCCGGTCCCCCCGCCGACGCCGCCGACCCGCGCGGCGACCTGCGCTGGGGCACCATCGGCGGCCTCGTGCGCGACGCCGCCGCCCGCTTCCGCGACCGCGAGGCCGTCGCCGACGGCCGCGTCCGCATCAGCTACGCCCAGCTCGGCGAACGCGTCGAACGCGTCGCGGCCGCCTGCCTCGCCGCCGGGATCCAACCCGGCGACCGGGTCGCCGTATGGGCGCCCAACACCCTCGAATGGATCGTCTCCGCCCTGGGCGCCCTCACCGCGGGCGCCGTACTCGTCCCCCTCAACACCCGTTTCAAAGGCGCCGAAGCCGCGTACGTACTCCAGCGCAGCCGGGCCCGTCTCCTCTTCGTCACCGGCACCTTCCTCGGCACCTCCTACGTCGCCTCCCTGCGTCGCGCAGCGGCCGAGGGACAGGGCACCGGCCCGCTGCCCGGCCTCCCGCACCTCGAACAGGTCGTCGTCCTCGCGGAAGACGCCCCCGAGGCGTTCCGCACCTGGAAGGACTTCCTGGCCGGCGGTGACGCCGTACCGGCCGCGACCGTCCGCGAACGCGCCGACTCCCTCCGCTCCGACGCGCCGTCCGACATCATCTTCACGTCCGGTACCACCGGCAGCCCCAAGGGCGCCGTCATCACCCACGCCCAGACCCTGCGCTGCTACGACGTGTGGAGCGAACTCGCCGGACTGCGCGAAGGCGACCGCTACCTGATCGTGAACCCGTTCTTCCACACCTTCGGCTACAAGGCGGGGATCATGGCCTGCCTGATGCGCGGGGCGACGATGGTCCCCCAACCCGTCTTCGACGTCGACACCGTCCTCGCCAACGTCGCCGCCGAACGGATCTCCGTCCTCCCCGGGCCGCCCACCCTGCACCAGTCGCTCCTCGACCATCCCCACCGCGACCACCACGACCTGTCCGCCCTGCGCCTGGTCGTCACCGGCGCGGCCGTCGTCCCGCTCCGGCTCGTCGAGCGGCTGCGGGGCGAACTGCACATCGCCACCGTTTTGACCGCGTACGGGCTCTCCGAGGCCGGCGGCATCGTCACGATGTGCCGCCGCGGCGACCCGCCCGAGGTCATCGCCGCCACCTCCGGGCGCGCCATCCCCGGCACGGAGATACGGATAGCCGGGGAGGGCGGAGACCCGGTACCGGCCGGCACCCCCGGCGAGGTCCTGGTGCGCGGCCACCACGTCATGCGCGGCTACTTCGAGGACCCGGAGGAGACGGGGCGGGCCATCACCCCCGACGGCTGGCTGTGCACCGGCGACGTCGGAGTCCTCGACACCGCCGGGAACCTGCGCATCACCGACCGGATCAAGGACATGTTCATCGTGGGCGGGTTCAACGCCTACCCCGCCGAGATCGAGCAGCTCCTCGGCCTGCACCCGGACATCGCGGACGTCGCCGTCGTCGGCGTCCCCGACCCGCGCCTCGGCGAAGTCGGCAAGGCGTACGCGGTCCGGCGCCCCGGCGCCACCCTCACCGCCGACGACCTGATCGCCTGGTCCCGCCGGGAGATGGCCAACTACAAGGTCCCGCGCACGGTGGAGTTCGTCAGCGAGCTGCCGCGCAACGCCGGGGGCAAGGTCCTCAAGCGGGAGCTGCGCACCCGGCCCTGAGGCGGGGTGCGCGCCCGCCGCGCCCGGCGGTGCCGCTGCCGCCGTGCCCGCCGAGCCCGGCGGTGCCGCCGGGGGAATGAGCGGCACCGCGGACGGAGGCGGTTGCCGTCAGGCCTTGCCCGTGAGGGACGCCACCAGCTGCTTGGTCAGCTTCGTCCCGCCCGGCAGGCCGGTGTCGGTGCTGCTGCTGACGAGCACGGTCACCACGGAGGTGCCGACCCGCGCGGCCACCAGCGTGGTGCCGCCCTGCCAGGCGGGGCTGGTCTGGGTGATGGTCCAGGCGCCGTCACCCACGCCCGCCAGGGGCTTCTCGGTGACCGTCACCTTGGCGTGGGTGTCGCCGTCGCTGTAGCTCGGGCAGGCCTTGGAGATCTTGCCCAGCGCGTCGAGCACGGTCGTGGCGGTGGTGCCCCGGTACACGTCGATCTCCTGGGCGAACTCCTCGGAGGAGTTCTTGTTCACGTACGCGTTCTGCGCGAAGGAGACGCCGGTGATCCCGGTGATCTCCGTCCACGAGGTCCCGCCGAGCTTGGTGCAGTCGGGGGTGGGCACCTCGGCGGTGGCCGGCAGTTGGTAGCGCTCGCCGGTGTCGCGTGCGCCCTCCGGGTCGGCGGTGAAGCCGGCCGGGAAGAAGGAGACGGGCGCGAGCGCCGCCTTGAGCTGCTTGCCGGTCAGCAGGCCCTTGTCGGGATCGGCGGCCGGCGTCGCGGCGGCAGCCGACGAGCCCGCGGCCGGCGCCGCGGCCTTCGGGGCGGCGTTCGGGGTGGAGAAGGAGCAGGCGGTCAGCGCCAGCGGAAGCGCCGCGACGGAGAGAAGCCTGGCGGCGGAGGGTATCTGACGCACGGTGTGACTCGACCTCGATGTTCGCATCCGTGACGTACCGGACATCCGGTGCGTCACGGATTGGTGACTCGGTAAAGGGACTCGCGCATCCCATCCGGTCGCCCCCGACAGGGCAAGGA
This sequence comes from Streptomyces sp. NPDC051578, assembly GCF_044454045.1. Lineage (NCBI taxonomy): Bacteria > Bacillati > Actinomycetota > Actinomycetes > Kitasatosporales > Streptomycetaceae > Streptomyces > Streptomyces sp. NPDC051578. The sequence goes on along the minus strand of NZ_JBITDH010000001.1, from coordinate 2,173,820 downwards.
TCCGGCCAACTCTTTGCCGGAGAATGGACAACGTTTACCGGAATGCTCCCGTCCGTGCACGGGCTCTGCTAGGCGCTGTCGGCGCGAAGGACCGGCTGGCGGGGCTTGCGGGCCAGCACCAGGCGCCAGCGCGGAGTGCCGTCGGGCCGGCGGCCGAAGTGCTCCAGCGCGACGGTGTCCACCGCGAAGCCCGCCGCGTGCAGGTCGGCCCGGACCGGTCCCCACGGGAAGGAGCGGTAGTACATGACGAACGGCGGCCGCCACACCGCGTTGCGGACCCGCATCGCCGCGTCGAAGCCGGCCACCGCCCACCACAGCGGGGACGTCGGCCCGACGGGCGCCCCGATCGGGAACGCGAACACCCCGCCGGGGCGCAGCGCCCGGTGGATGCCCGAGAACAGGTCGGGCCGCTGCTCGGGGAGGAAGTGACCGAAGGCGCCGAAGCTCACGGCCAGGTCGTAGGAAGCCGTGAGTGCCTCCGGCAGCGCCAGCGCGTCGGCCCGTACGAGGTCGGCCCCGTCGGGGAGACCCAGCGCGGCCTGCCGCAGCATGCCGGCGCTCAGGTCCACCCCGGTGACCCGGTCCCGGCACAGCCGCCGCAGCAGCGGGAGGGCCGCGCCGGTGCCGCAGCACAGGTCCAGCCCGGAACCGAAGGACCCCTCGTGCTGGGCGAGGGCCTCCTCGACCGCGTCGAGCATCCGGACCGGCGTGCGGAACGGCGTCTCGTCGAACTTCGGCGCCAGCAGGTCGTAGCCGCGCTCGACGGAGGTCAGTGCCTGCACGGCCAGTTCGCGGAGGGTCGGCCCCTGGGAGGTGAACACCCCTCCAGCCTAGACGCGTTCCCCCGCCGCGGCCGGTGCGTCCGGCCTCAGGGCGTGCGCGGCCGGTCCTTGCGCCAGGCGCCGACGCCGAGCCGGCCCGTGGTCCCGAGGTCGAGTTCCGGTACCACGGTCACGGCCGCGGCCCCGGGCTTCGCCGTCACCCTCGCGTACGGCGCGTTCACGGCGTCGCCGAAGCCGGTGGTGTTGCGCCAGGCCAGGGTGGCGCTCGCCGACTCGCCCGGGCCCAGGGTCAGCGGCGCGGGCGGTCCGTCCCCTCCCAGGCCCGTGGAGATGTCGGCGGTGCCGTGGAGGATCTCGACGCCGGCCACCGGCTTGCGGCCCTCGTCGAGCAGCTGGAGGCCGGGGTAGCCGTCGAGCGCGTAGCGGCCGCTGCCGCAGTAGGTCAGCCGGATCCCCACGACGCGCAGGCCCATGGCGGCGTCACCGTCGTCGGCCGTGACCCGGATCCCGGAGGGCGGGCAGGCGCCCGCGGGTTCGGGCGCCTCGGCGGCGGGTACGGCCCGCACCTTGGAGATCCGCACCTGCGCCCCGGTTCCGGACGCGGTGTCCGATCCCTCGACGGTGCGCGTGACGCTCTGTCCCGGGCCCACCGACGCCACGGTCTGCCGGACGGTGTCCGCGGACGGGCCGGAGCCGTGCCGGACGCTGAAGGTGATGGTGTAGGTGAGGGCTTCCGCGCCGGTGTTGCTGACCCGGAAGGCGGCGCCCGTGGCGGGGGAGGGACCGCATTCCCCGCTGATGAGGCTCACCCCGTCGTGCTCGGAGGCGGCCTGCCCCGCGGCGGTGGGGGCGCAGCTCGGCGCAGCGGAGCCGCCGGCCGGGCCGGAGGCGGCGGTGCGTGTTCCGCATCCGGTGAGGAGCAGGGTGGCGGCGAGGACGCAGGCGGCGAGGGCGTTGGGGGCGGGGCGCATCGCCCCAGGAGATCAGGAGCGGATGCCCGTGGCTGTGACGGAAGCCATGCCTCCGGTCACAGGGCCGTCACAACGACGTGCGGCGGCCGCGGTGGTCCCCCCGGGCCACCGCGGCCGCCGTTCCCCCGTACGAGCCCCCAGGTCTCCCCCGTACGTATCCCCCCGTACGCATCCCTGCGGGCTTCCCCCGTACGTCCCCCGTACGTTTCCCCCGTACCTTTTCCCCCGTGGATCCCCCGTGCTGTGCGCCGCACGTCCCCCGTACGTTCCCCCGTACGTCCCCCGTACGTGCTGTGCTCGCCTCGGCTACGGGCGCGGTCCGGACGCGTGGTTGTCCAGCGTCACGATGTCCGCGTCCAGAGCCCTGTCTTCCTGCCCGGGCAGCGGCGTACCGCCCGAGGCATGGTTGTCGAGCGGCTTGATCTCGATGCCCGACGCGTGGTTGTCGAGCGGCTTGATGTCGCCTTCGTTCGGCGGAGCGTTGTCGGGCAGGGTGGTGCTCGGCAGGGTGTTCTCGTTCGTCGTCATCGTCGGATCTCCTGATGGATGAGTCGGGCCCGTTCGGCGATTCCCCCGTGGACCGCCGAACGGGTAGTCCTCCAGTCGACCCGCGAGCCCCCCGACGCGCCGAGCCGATGCATTCATCATGGCGGGCGGCGATAAACGAACGATGAACGGCCCGTTCATCGGGCTACCGCGCAGGTCAGGCGGCCAACTGCGAAGCCAGCAAGGTACGGACTTCGGCCAGCTCCGCCGAACCCAGTTGCGCGAACACGCTTTCCGCGTCCCGCCAGCACACCCGTGCCCGGTCCCGCTGCCCCAGCCGCACCAGGGCCTTCCCCAGCACCGTCAGCACCGTCGCCCGCCGCCACTCGCCGCCGATCCCGCGCAGCGCGATGGCCTGCTCGGCGTGCGAGGCGGCCAGCGTCGGGCGGCCGGCCGCCAGATGCGCCTCGGCGAGGCGGAAGTGCGTCACGCCCTCCCACAGCGGCTGCCGGTTCTCGTGGAACAGCGACAGCGCCTCGCCCAACTGCTCCAGGGCCTCCCCGAGCCGGCCCGCCTGGGTCAGGGCGATGCCCAGCGCGTAGCGGCCGTTGGCCAGGCGCAGCGTCAGGCCCATCCGGTCGTAGATCGCGATGCCCTGCTGCGCGAGGTCTATGGCGCTGGGGAGGCGACCGAGTTCGACGTGGATCCGGGAGAGGTTGCACAGGGCGCTGGCCTCGCCGACGAAGTTGCCGTCGGCCCGGAAGTTGGCGATCGCCTCCAGCAGGAACCGCTCGCCGTCGGCGTGCCGCCCCTGGTAGAGCGCGATGATCCCGCGGTCGTTGGGCGCCCAGCAGCTGGGCAGCGGGTCGTCGGCCTCCCGGGCCAGGGCCATCGCCCGGCGCGCCTCGTCGTCGGCCTCCGCGAAGCGGCCCGCCACCAGGTGGACCATCGTCAGCGTGGTGCGGGCCCGGCCCTCGGCGTACGGGTCCTTCACGGCGCGCGCCGTCTCGCACACGGCGCGGGCGGCGGACTCGTACTGCTTGGAGTTGGCCCCGGACTCGGTGAGGTCCTTCGCCGCCCACAGCAGGTCCACCGCCCGGCGCAGTACGTCGGGCCGCTCGGCGCCGCGTACGGAGGACTGCCGTACGCACGCCAGCAGCGGGTCGGCCTCGGCGAACAGCCAGTCCAGCGCGGCGCGGGCCTCGGTGAAGGCGAGGCCCGGGTGGCGGGTGGCGGACATGTGCGCGGGCAGCCGGTCGCCGGGGCGCTCCAGCGCGTACACCCCGGCGGCGGTCGCCAGGTAGAAGTCGAGGAGCCGGTCGAGGGCGGCGGTGCGCCCGTCCGGGGGCTGCTCGTCGCGTTCGGCGCAGGCACGCGCGTAGAGGCGTACGAGGTCGTGGAAGCGGTAGCGGCCGGGTGCGGCGGATTCGAGCAGGGAGCAGTCGACCAGGGCTTCGAGGAGGTCCTCGGTGTCGTGCTCGGACACGTCCAGCACGGCGGCGGCCGCGGGCAGCGAGATGTCGGGACCGTCGGCGAGCCCGAGGAGGCGGAACGCGCGCTGCTGGGCGGGCTCCAGCTGCCCGTAGCCCAGCTCGAAGGTGGCTTTGACGGCCAGGTCGCCCGCCTGGAGCTCGTCCAGGCGGCGGCGTTCGTCGGCGAGCTTCGCGGCGAGGACGGACACGGTCCAGGTGCGGCGGGCGGCGAGCCGGGAGGCGGCGATGCGGATGGCGAGCGGCAGGAACCCGCAGGCGCCGACCACGTCGAGGGCGGCCTGGCGCTCGGCTCCGACCCGCTCGGCCCCCACGATCCGGGTGAACAGCTGCAGGGCCTCGTCGGGGCTCATCACGTCCAGGTCGACGAGGTGGGCTCCGGCGAGGCCCGACATGCGGACCCGGCTGGTGACGAGGGCGGCGCAGCCCGCGGTGCCCGGCAGCAGCGGGCGCACCTGGGCCGCGTCGCGGGCGTTGTCGAGCAGGACCAGGACGCGGCGGCCGTCGAGCGTGGAGCGGTACAGCGCGGCCCGTTCGGCGGCGGTGTCGGGGATGGCGGTGTCGGGGGTGCCGAGCGCCCGCAGGAAGGAGCCGAGGACGGCGACGGGCTCGGCGGGGCGGGTCTCGGTGCCCTGGAGGTCCACGTAGAGCTGGCCGTCGGGGAAGTGCGGCCGGGCGGCGTGCGCGACGTGCACGGCGAGGGTGGTCTTGCCGACCCCGCCGATGCCGGCGAGCGCGGAGACGGCCATGACCTGGCCCTCCGCGCCCGAGAGGATCTCGCCGAGCTCGCTGACGAAGGGCGCTCGGCCCGTGAAGTCCGGCACCGTGGCAGGCAGTTGCGCGGGGCGGACCGCGACGGGGGCGGCCGTCGGGGGCGCGTCCTCGGCGCGGGCGAGTTCGGCGTCGGCGCGCAGGATGCGCTGCTGGAGCGCGGAGAGTTCGGGGCGGGGGTCGACGCCGAGTTCGTCCGCGAGGAGGCGGCGGGTGTCGGCGTAGACGGCGAGGGCCTCGGCCTGACGGCCGCTGCGGTACAGGGCCAGCATCAGCAGCTCGCGCAGCCGCTCGCGCAGGGGGTGCGCCGCGGTGAGGGCGGTCAGCTCGGAGACGGCCTCGGCGTGGTGGCCGACCTCCAGGTCGAGGTCGAGGCGGGTCTCCAGCAGCTGGAGGCGCCACTCGGCGAGGCGGGTGCGCTCGGTGTCGGCGTGCGGTCCGGGGACACCGGCGAGGGGTTCGCCGTCCCACAGGTCCAGGGCGCGGGCGAGCAGCGCACGGGCCAGGACGCGGTCCCCGGCGGCGCGGGCCTTGTCGGCGTCGGCCGCGAGGGCGCGGGCGACGCCGAGGTCCAGGGCGGCCGCGTGGTGCAGGCGGATGGCGTAGCCGCCCGCGTCGGAGACGAGCAGTCCCGGGTCGAGGACCTTGCGCAGCCGGGAGGCGTACGTGCGGATGGTGGCGAGCGCCTGCTGTGGCGGTTCCTCGCCCCAGATGGCGTCGATCAGCTCGGGCGCGGTGGCGGTGCGGCCGTCGCGCAGCAGCAGCGCGGCGAGCAGGGCGCGCTGCTGGGGGCTGCCGGAGGGCAGCGCCTCGGCGCCGCGCCAGGCGCGGACGGTGCCGAGGACGGCGAAGCGGGTGGCGGGGGCGGTGGGCGCGGCGTCGGCGGGGCAGGGGTCGGCGGGGCCGGCGGTGGACGGGACGGGGGCTTGGGCCGTCGTGGGGATTCTCCGGGCCGCCTCGGGGTGGTTCCGCTGGTGCGGGATGGCCGGTATGCCGTCCATCTGTCGTCCCCCCTGCCTTCCGTCGGTGTAAGGGCCAGTCTGCCCTGTCTTGCACGTACCCGTCAGCCCGCGGCGGAGTGATCCCCTCCTGATCGGCGCACAACCGGCCGACTGCCGGCGTACGGCCGGCGCGCCGCGGGCGGACTGCCGGACCGCTGCGGCTGCTTGCCGCTGCACGAGTAGCTGACGATCCGTCAGATCAGCGCTACCGTAGTACCCATGGAGACCTTCCCGAAGATCATCTCGGTGGACGACCACACGGTGGAGCCCCCGCACGTCTGGCGGGACCGGCTCCCGTCCAAGTACCGCGACACCGGGCCCCGCGTCGTCCGCGCCCCGTTGAAGGAAATGACCTTCCTCGGCGGAAAGTTCGCTCCCGTCATGGGGGCCAAGGGCGACGACGGGCCCATCGGCGACTGGTGGGTGTACGAGGACCTGCACCGCCCGCTCACCCGCCTCGACACGTCCGTGGGATACGACCGCGACGAGATCAAACTGGAAGTCATCACCTACGAGCAGATGCGCCCGGGCTCCTTCTCGGTTCCCGACCGGCTCGCCGACATGGACGTCAACCACGTCCAGTCCGCCCTCTGCTTCCCGACCTTCCCGCGCTTTTGCGGACAGACCTTCACCGAGGCCGCCGACCGCGAACTCGGACTGCTCGGCGTGCGGGCCTACAACGACTGGATGGTCGAGGAGTGGTGCGGACCGCAGGCGCAGGGCCGCCTCATCCCGCTCACCCTCGTCCCCCTCTGGGACGCCCGCCTGGCCGCCGCCGAGGTGCGCCGCAACGCCGCCCGCGGGGTGCGGGCCGTGGCCTTCTCCGAGATACCCCCGCACCTCGGGCTCCCCTCCGTCCACACCGACGACTGGGACCGCTTCTTCCAGGCCTGCGACGAGACCGGCACGGTCATCGCCATGCACATCGGCTCGTCCTCGCGCATGCCGTCCACCTCGGCGGACGCCCCGCCGGCCGTCGGCTCCACCATCACCTTCGCCAACTGCTGCTTCTCGATGGTGGACTGGCTGATGAGCGGCAAGTTCGAGCGCTTCCCGAACCTGCGGATCATGTACGCGGAGGGCCAGATCGGGTGGATCCCGTACATCCTGGAACGCGCGGACGTGGTGTGGGAGGAGAACCGCGGCTGGGGCGGCGTCGCGGACAAGGTCCACCGGCCGCCGTCCGAGCTGTTCGCGGAGCACGTCTTCGGATGCTTCTTCGACGACGCGTTCGGACTGCGGAACCTCGACGCGATCGGTGTGGGCAACGTCCTCTACGAGACGGACTACCCGCACTCCGACTCCACCTGGCCGAAGTCGCGGGAGGTGGGGGAGGCCCAGATGGGGCACCTCGCCCCGGACGTCGTGGAGCGCATCGTGCGGGGCAACGCCATCGACCTGCTGGGGCTGACGGCGGAGGGGCTGTGGGCGGGCTGACGGGGTGAGGGGGCCCCGCGGCGGAGGCGAGGGGGGCGGCGGCGCCCCTTTTCGTCAGTTCGCCACCCGGCCGTCAGTTCGCCTCCCCGACGCGTTCGGCCGTGATCACCGGCCGGACGTGGGTCAGGAGGAGTTCCAGGAAGGCCTCGGGGCGGCGGAACGAGGCGAAGTGGCTCGCGCCCCCGATCAGGGCGAAGTGCTTGACCGGCGCCTCGACCGCGTCGAAGAAGGCCTTGGCCCGCTCCGGCGGGGTGAGCACGTCCAGCTCGCCCTGGAAGACGAAGAACGGCACCTCGAAGCGCGTGCCGTCACCGCGGCCGCCGCCGGGCCCCGTCGCGCCTTCGGCGACCCGCTCCGAGAACTTCTGCCCCTTGAAGTAGTCCCGCAGGTCGCGCAGGGTGTGCAGCGGCGACAGCCACATCGAGCCGAGCACCACCTTCTTGAGGGTGTCCAAGGTCAGCGGGTCGCTCTGGGCGCGGAGCCGGGCGTACGCGGCCCGCTCCCCGACGCCCCACGCGCGCTGGTCGGCGCCGAGGGCCTCGACCCGCGCCAGCTGCCGCGTCTTCCCGGCGGCGCGCAGCCGCTCCAGGAGGGCCTGGTGGTCGCGGGCGTCGCGGTCGGGGTCGGGGACGTTCTGGTCGGTGCCGACATAGGCCGAGAACAGCTCCGGGTGTTCGCGGACCAGGCGCGGGCCGAAGGCGCTGCCGAAGGAGTTGGCGACCAGTACGACCCTGCGCACGCCGAGCCGCCGGCACGCGTGGCGGACGACCTCCAGGGCGTCCTCGTGGAGCCGCGCGAAGGTGGTTTCCCCCTGGCCTCCGGGGCCGCCGCGGCCGAAGGTCCTGCCGGCGCCGCGCATGTCCCATCGGACGATCGTGAAGTGCCGTTCCCAGGCGCGGGTGCGCACGGTGTGGATGGAGTTGGGGGCGCCCGGGCCGCCGTGGACCTCGACGATCACGGGGTTGCCGCGGTCCTCGCCGCGCACTGAGACCCACTGCTCGATGCCGCCGATGCGGACGAAGCCCTGCTCGTCGATCCCGCGGAGGGAGTCGATCCGCAGTGCCCGGGCGCCCTGGAGCCGGCGCAGGGCGCGGTGGCCGAAGAGGGCGGCGGGCGCGGCGGCGAGGGCAGTGGCGGTCACCACGGCTTCGAAAAACATTGTGTCCTCCATAAACTGTTTCCGGTGTATGCAGAGGAGTGTGGGGTGTTCGCCAGGTCGTGTCAACACCCTTGTTCCGGAGGTGCGATGGTGGAGTCCGGGACCTCGGCGGACACCCGCCCTTGCGGCGGCAGGGGCGCCAGGGCATGCTTCGCCAGAGCAAAGTGGGGAGGGTGGCGGTGGTGGACAAGCGGACCGTGGTGACCGCGGTGCTGTGCGGGGTGGCGGCGCTGGGCGCGTCCGCGGCCATGACGACGGTGGTGCCGGCCGCGGGCGGCACGGTGGCGGCGCATCCGAAGTCGGCCCCTCCGGCAGGCGCTTCGCCCAGTCCGACGTCACGTTCGCAATCCCCGAAGCAACCCCAGCTGTCCAAGGCGCCGCGGCCGAGCTCGTCACCGGTGAACCCGCGCCCCGGGGGCCCGTCCGCCTTCACGGGGCCGCTGTTCGAGGGCGGTGTGGACGGCGACCACTTCTGCACCGCGACCGTCGTGCACAGTCCCGGCCGGAACCTGATCGTCACCGCCGGGCACTGCCTGGTGGCGGGCAAGGGCGGGGCGGGCAGTGCCGTCTTCGCACCCGCGTACGCGAACGGGTCGGCCCCGTACGGCGCGTGGAAGCTCGAAGAGGTCTACGAGGACGAACGCTGGACGGACGACGGGAACGACGACTATGACCTCGCCTTCGCCCGCCTCGCCCCCGACGCCTCGGGCCGCAACATCGAGGACGTCACCGGCGCGGCCGTCCTGGACACCTCGGGCCGCACCGGCGAGGAGGTCACGGTGACGGGCTACCCGGCCGACCGCAAGGTGCCCCGTACGTGCACGGCGGTGTCGGTCCGCGAGAAGGCGACGGAGCAGCGCTTCGACTGCGCCGACTTCCCGGGCGGCACGAGCGGCAGCGCGTGGATCGCCCGGGACGGGAAGATCGTCGGCATCCTGACGGGCGGCGACACGGACGACGTCTCCACGAGCACGGTCCTGGGGGAGTACGCGGCGTCCCTGTACGCCCGCGCGACGGCGGCGCGGTGATCACGGGCTGAGTCGCCCGGTCGCCCGGGCACCCGGCCGCTCAGGCCATGGTGCCTCAGGCCAGCGAGCCTCAGGCGATCAGGCGATCAGGCGATCAGGCCGAGGTGGACGGGTCCGGCGGGGACGCGGGCCAGCAGCTCGTCCAGCCGCGGCGGCCACAGCGGCTCCCCGAGCGCGGCCAGCGCGTCCTGCGAGAGCCAGCGCCAGTGGGCCTCGGGATACTCGGGGACGGGGTCGCGGCGGGGGCCGCTGGTGACGTAGATGTGCTCGTACTGGCGGACGGGTGTGCCCTGGTAGGTGAAGTCGTGCTCCCAGGTGCAGAGCAGCCGCTGCGGCTCCAGGTCGGTCCACCCGGTCTCTTCCCGCAACTCGCGCCGCACGCACTCCTCGGGACTCTCCCCGGGGTCGATCCCCCCGCCGGGCGGGAGCCAGTGGATGCCGACTTCGACGTTGTTCTCCCGGAAGAGGAACACGGATCCAGTCGGGGAGAGAACGACAATTCGCGCTGCCTGACGTGGAGTTCTGTTCATCAACCAAGCGTACGGGCGAGGGGGCCGGGTGGTCTCGGGGTCGGAGGGGGCTTCTTGTCGGGGCGGCGGAGGCCACCGGCAGGGGCCGGCGGAGGTGACCGGCGCCGAGGGCGCCGGCACGGGCCGCGCGCCGGGCCGGAGGCCACCGGCCGACGCCCGGACGGGAGCCAAGTGCCCTGGTCAGAGCCGCGGAAACGGAATTGGTCGCATGATCCGCATCGGTGACACTGACCGGATGATACGGACGCAGACAGGCCGCCTCATCGGCGGCATATTCGGATTCTTCTTCATCATGGCGAACGCCGGCGCCATGCCCGGGCCCGTCGCCATCGCCTTGCGCGTGCTCGGCGTCTGCGCGTTCCTCGCCCTGCTGCTCAGCCTGCGTCGTGCCCGCGCGAACCAGCCGGCGGCCGACGGCGCCCGTACGGACTTCGGCCGCAACTACCGGTACGTCGTCGCCGCCGAGGTCGTCGTCGGAGCGGCAGGCCTCGTCGTGATCAATCCCGTACTGCACGCCCCCCAGGCGACGGTGGGCTGGATCGCGCTGGTGGTCGGCCTGCACTTCTTCGGCCTGGCGGCCATCTGGCGACTGCCCTCCATGCGCTGGCTGGCGGCGGGCATGTCGGTCTGCGGCGCGGTGGGTCTGGCGCTGGGCGCTTACGGCTCGTCCGCGGCCCTCATCGCGCTGATCGCGGGAATCGCCCCCGGCGTCATGCTCCTCGGATCGGTCCTGGGGAAGCGCCGCGCCTAAGCCGGGGCCTCACAGCCACCGCTTCGCCGCCTCGACGCTGTCCCCGCCACTGGTGTTGAACGCGATCGCGGCCCGGGGCGCATGGCGACGGATCAGGTTCACGATCTGCTCGAAGAGCGGCAGCAGCTGCTCGGTCTTGCGGATCCCGCCGCCGACGATCACGACGTCCCACGGGTGCTTCGTCAGCGACGCGACGAGAGTGGACTCGGCCGCCTCCCCGAACACGACCAGCGTCATGGCTGCGTCGATGCCGTGTTCGGCGAACCGGGCCAGTTCCGCGTCGAGATCCGCGCGAAGAGCCTCGCCGTCGACGCTGGGTATCGCTCGCGGGTCGTAACCGATGATGAGAGCAGAAGGCATGCGGGCAACCTATCGGGCCGGTCGGTGGGCGGGGCCGCGGCGGTGGGCTGCACACCCTTCTCGCCGCGCGCGGACTGCGGCTGTGCGGACATGGCCGTGCTCGCGGCGCTCGCCGACCACGGGGCGCAGCCGCAACGGGATCTGGCCGAGCGGTCGGGTCTGCACCCGGGCGATGTGGTCAAGGTGCTGGACGGGCCCGCCGGGCCGGGGCGCGTCGATCGCGAGCGGGACACGGCCGACCGGCGGCGGGGCTCCGCCCCAGGCCCCGCGCGTCGAACTCCCCCGGCTACCGCTGGGAGGGGCCCCCACGGGGCGGGGTTTCCGGGCCGGCCGGGGCGGCCGGCGCTTTTTGACCGTCCGGGTCCGCTACGGCGGGGTGGCGCGGGGCGAGGTCAGAGCGCCGTGGCCGCTGCCGGGTCCCTGGCGAGCAGCGCGATGTACGCCACGTCGAAGACGGAGCACATCACGCCCAGCCCGAGGATGAACGGGGAGTCCTCGATCGCACCGAACAGCACGGTCGGCGCCAGGGTCCCCAGCCACTTCGCGACGGCGATGACCATGGACTGGCCGCGCCCGCCCCGGCGTCCGGCGTACAGGGCGAGGAACAGGACGGACATCAGCAGGTTCTGCAGGAACGCCGAATAGCGCACCCCGTCGTGCATCCCGAAGTGGGCCAGGAACAGCCACTGCACGGCGAAGGCCGTGCCGAAGAGCAGTGCGCTCCACGCCGCGAACAGCGGCCGGGTCACGAATGGGGGCAGCCCGGCCCGCCCGAAGCGCAGGTAGGTGGCGATGATGGCGATGTCGGCCGCCGCCCACACCACGTTCACCACGCCCTGCGCCGAGAGTCCGGTGCGCAGTTCCGCGACCGCGTACGTGGCCTCCCACGCGAAGTTCAGCGCGAGTGCGGCCACCGGCATCGCGCAGGTGCGGTCGCGGAGCCCGACCCGGATCGCCTCCGCGTACACACCGGTCCACGCGACCCCGCTGACCAGGGTCAGAAACAGTTCCACGCCATGTCTCCCGTGCTCGCGCCATCCCGCGCGCCGCACCTTAGGGCCGGCCCGCGGGCCCGCGCCAGGGCGCGCCGGAGCGCGCGGGGGCGGGATCCGGCCCCGCCGCAGCTATTGCCTGACGAACCGTCAGCTACGACGATGCCCCGAGCCGGTACGACGAACCGGCGGACGCACGGCCCACACGAAGGCGAGGCGGTCACGGCATGGCGCGCGTGTTTACGGAAGGCCGACTGGCATACGGGATGCAGCTCCCGGTCCAGTCGCAGAGCACCCTGTACGCCGAGCCCTGGGAGGGGGCGGCCGCCGCCGCCGACCTCGCCGAGGTCGCCCGGGCCGCCGACCGGGCCGGCTTCGGCTACCTCGCCACCTGCGACCACGTGGCCATCCCGCGCCGCCTCGCCGGGCCGATGGGCACCGTCTGGTACGACCCGGTCGCCACCCTGGCCTACCTCGCCGGGATCACCGAGCACGTGCGGCTGCTGAGCCACGTCGCGATCGTCGGACTGCGCCACCCCCTGGCCACCGCCAAGCAGTACGCCACCCTCGACCACCTCTCGGGCGGCCGCCTGATCCTCGGGGTCGGGGCCGGGCACGTGACGGAGGAGTTCGAGGCGCTCGGGGTGGACTTCGGGCGGCGCGGGGCCGTGCTCGACGAGACCCTGGACGCCCTGCGGGCGGCTCTCGGCCCCGAGGAGTATCCGGAGTTCGAGGGCGAGCGGTTCTCCTTCAAGGACCTCGGCCAGCTGCCCCGGCCCGCGCAGGCGCGGATCCCCGTGTGGGTCGGCGGTTCCTCGCCCGCCGCCGTGCGCCGGGCAGCCGTGCGCGGCGACGGCTGGCTCCCGCAGGGCGACCCCCGCGACGAGCTGCCCGCGCAGATCGCCCGCATCAGGCAGCTGCGCGAGGCGGCCGGGGTGGACGGCCCGCTGGAGATCGGCGCGATCACCGAGGCGCTCTACGTCGGAGAGCCGGCCTGGGACACCGGCCGCCGCACCCTCACGGGCAAGGCGGAGGCGCTCGCGGAGTCGCTGCGCGCGTACCGGGCCCTCGGCGTGGACCAGATCCAGGTCCGCTTCCGCAGCCGCGACCGCGCCGAACTCACGAACCAGATCACCGCGTTCGGGGCCGAGGTCGCCCCGCACCTCAACGACTGACGACGGACGACGGACCACGGACGACAGGGGCCCAGGCATGGACACGAGCACGGAAACCAGCACGGAAACCGGCACGGCGACCGGCACGGAAACCGGCACGGCGACGACCGCGGCGGCGAGCGGGGGAGCGGGCACCGGCAGGCTGGAGGGCCGGGTCGTCGTCATCACCGGCGCCGCACGCGGCCAGGGCGAGCAGGAGGCCCGCCTCTTCGCCGCCGAGGGGGCGAAGGTGCTGCTCGGGGACGTACTGGACGAGCAGGGCGCCGCGGTCGCCAAGGAGATCGGCGAGGACCGGGCCCGCTACGTGCGGATGGACGTCACCCGGGAGGAGGACTGGGCGGCCGCCGTCACCGCGGCCAAGGAGGCCTTCGGCCGGATCGACGGCCTGGTCAACAACGCGGGCATCCTGCGTTTCAACGAGCTGACCGCGACCCCGCTGGAGGAGTTCGAGCAGGTGGTGCGGGTCAACCAGGTCGGTGCCTTCCTCGGCATCAAGGCGCTGGCCCCGGAGATAGAGGCGGCCGGCGGCGGGACGATCGTCAACACCTCCTCCTACACCGGCCTGACCGGCATGGCGTACGTGGGCGCGTACGCCGCCACCAAGGCGGCCGTCCTGGGACTCACGCGCGTCGCCGCGCTGGAACTGGCCGCGAAGAACATCCGGGTCAACGCGATGTGCCCGGGCGCCGTGGACACCCCGATGGCCAACCCCGGGCTGCTGGATCCGGCGGGGGTGACGGACGAGGCCCGGGAGGCGATGGCCGACCTCTACAAGCGGGTGGTCCCGCTCGGCCGGGTGGGCCGGCCGGAGGAGGTCGCGAGGCTCGCCCTCTTCCTGACCAGCGAGGACTCCTCGTACATCACCGGTCAGCCGTTCGTCATCGACGGCGGCTGGATGGCCGGGGTGAGCATCCTCTAGGCCGCCTCCTGGCCCCGTCCCGGCCGCCTCCTGGCCCCGTCCCGGCCGCGTCCCGGCTCCGTCCCGGCTGCGGGGCGTTGGCGCTTCCCCACGGGGGCTTACCTGATGATGCGTCAGGTATTGACGCTCCCGGCGCGCGGTGGAACAGTCGGCCTCATCGAATCTGACGCTACGTCAGAAAACTAAGGACGGTGAACCCCTTGGAATTCGGGCTCTTCGTGCAGGGATACGTGCCTGAGGCGCGGTCCAAGGTCGACCCCGAGGCGGAGCACAAGTCGCTGATCGAGGAGACCGAGTACGTCATCCAGGCCGACAAGTCCGGCTTCAAGTACGCCTGGGCCTCCGAGCACCACTTCCTGGAGGAGTACTCGCACCTCTCCGCCAACGAGGTGTTCCTCGCCTACCTCGCCCACGCCACGGAACGCATCCACCTCGGCTCCGGCATCTTCAACCCCCTCGCCCCGGTGAACCACCCGGTCAAGGTGGCCGAGAAGGTCGCCATGCTCGACCACCTCTCCAAGGGCCGCTTCGAGTTCGGCACCGGCCGCGGCGCGGGCAGCCACGAGATCCTCGGGTTCCTGCCCGGCATCACCGACATGAACCACACGAAGGAGATCTGGGAGGAGACCATCGCGGAGTTCCCCAAGATGTTCCTCCAGGAGGAATACGAGGGGTTCCAGGGCAAGCACTGGTCGCTGCCCCCGCGCAAGATCTTCCCCAAGCCGTACGGCAAGGCCCACCCCGCCATGTGGTACGCCGCCGGGTCCCCTTCCTCGTACGCGATGGCCGCCAAGAAGGGCCTGGGCGTCCTCGGCTTCAGCGTGCAGAAGGTCTCCGACATGGAGTGGGTGCTGGAGCAGTACAAGACGGCCGTCCAGGAGGCCAAGGCCATCGGCGCGTTCGTCAACGACAACGTGATGGTCACCTCCACCGCGATCTGCGCCGAGACCCACGACAAGGCCGTCGAGATCGCCGTCAACGCGAACATGAACCGCTTCCAGTCGCTGGTCTTCCGCTACCACGACACCTTCCCGCGCCCCGAGGCCATCCCGCAGTGGCCCGAGACGCTGCCCGAGTACAACGCGGAGATCATCGAGCTGCTGATCGCCGAGGAACTACTGATCTGCGGCGACCCGTCCGAGGTGCGCGCCCAGTGCAAGCGCTGGGAGCAGGCGGGCGCCGACCAGTTGTCCTTCGGCCTGCCGACCGGGGTGTCCTACGAGGACACGATGACGACCATCAAGCTCATCGGCGAGCACGTGATCCCGCACATCGACACCGACCCGGTCCACCGCACGACCCGCTTCCGCCAGGCGGTCTGAGCGTCCGACCGCCGGTCTGCCCGACCGTTTCCAGCCTGCCGGCGTCCGGGACGCGGGGTACGGGCGGAGCCCCTGCGCCCGGCCCCCGGGCCGCGCCGGGCTCCGCCCGTACCCGCGCCCCGGACCGGGAAGAAGGAGCGTCATGCTCGACCACCTGATCAAGGGAGCCACCGTCGTCGACGGCACGGGCGCGCCCGCGTACGTCGCCGACATCGGCATCCGGGACGGGCGGATCGTCGTCATCGGCGAACCCGGCACCGTCACCGGGACGGCCCGCACCGACGAGGACGCCACCGGGCTGGTCCTCACCCCCGGGTTCATCGACCCGCACACGCACTACGACGCCCAGCTGTTCTGGGACCCGTACGCCACCCCCTCCATGAACCACGGCGTCACCACCGTCGCCGGCGGCAACTGCGGCTTCACCCTCGCCCCCCTCAACCCGGCCCGCCCCGACGACGCCGACTACACGCGCCGCATGATGAGCAAGGTCGAGGGGATGGCCCTGGCCGCCCTGGAGGAAGGCGTCGACTGGACCTGGTCCACCTTCGGCGAGTACCTCGACGCCCTGGAGGGGCGGATTGCCGTCAACGCCGGTTTCATGGTCGGCCACTGCGCGCTGCGCCGGCACGTCATGGGCGAGGACGCCATCGGCGGGCAGCCCACCGAAGAGCAGATGCGGCAGATGCTCGACCTCTTCCACGAAGCCATGGACGCCGGCGCCTGGGGTCTGTCCACCACCCAGTCCTCCACCCACTCCGACGGCGACGGCGCTCCCGTCGCCTCCCGGCACGCGCTGCCCGCCGAGCTCCTCGCGCTGTCCCGGGCGGTCGCCGAGCACGAGGGCACCCAGCTGGAGGCGATCGTCGCGGGCTGCCTCGACCAGTTCTCCGACGAGGAGATCGACCTCTTCGTGGAGATGAGCGCCGCCGCCGGGCGCCCCCTGAACTGGAACGTCCTGACCATCGACGCGTCCGTCCCCGAACGGGTGCCGCGCCAGCTGGTGCCGAGCGAGCGGGCCCGCAAGGCCGGCGGCCGGATCGTCGCACTGACCATGCCGATCCTCACCCCCATGAACATGTCGCTCCGTACCTTCTGCGCGCTCAACCTCATCCCCGGCTGGGGCGAGGTGCTCGCACTGCCCGTCCCCGAACGGATCGCCAGGCTCCGCGACCCGGACGTGCGCGCCGAGATGCTGCGCCGCGCCGACAGCAAGGAGGCCGGGGTCTTCCGCCGTCTCGCGAACTTCGGCCGCTACGTCATCGGGGACACGTACAGCAAGGAGAACGAGGGCCTCTCCGGCCGGGTCGTGAACGACATCGCGGCCGAGCGCGGCCAGGACGCCTTCCACTGCCTGGTGGAGATCTGCGCCAACGACGACCTGCGCACGATCCTGTGGCCCATGCCCACCGACAACGACCCGGCGAGCTGGGCGCTGCGCGCAGAGACCTGGCAGCACGAGGACGTGATGCTCGGCGGCTCCGATGCGGGCGCCCACCTGGACCGGATGTGCGGGGCCCCGTACACGACCCGGTTCCTCGGCGACTGCCTGCGCGGCCGCAAGCTGGTGCCGCTGGAGCAGGCGGTACGGATGCTCACCGACGACCCGGCCCGGCTGTTCGGGCTGCGCGAGCGCGGTCGGATCGCCGAGGGGTACCACGCGGACCTGGTGCTCTTCGACCCGGAGCGCATCGAGGCGGGCCCCGCGACGCTCGTCCACGACCTGCCCGGCAACAGCCCGCGGCTGGACGCGCGGGCGGTCGGGATCGTCTCCGTACGCGTCAACGGCGTGGAGACCATCCGCGACGACCGGGTGACGGGCGCGGTGCCCGGCACCGTGCTGCGCTCGGGCCGCGACACGAGGACGGTGAGCACCCGATGACGGACGCGCCCCAGACGCCCTCGCCCCGGCCGCCCTCGCCCCAGCGGCTCTACATCGGCGGGGAGTGGGTGGAGCCCGACGGCGGGCACTACGAGGTGGTGAACCCGGCCGACGAGTCGGTGGTCGGCCTGGCCCCGGAGGCCTCGCGCACCCAGGTCGAGGAGGCGGCCCGCGCCGCGGCCGGGGCCTTCGAGGCCTGGTCCCGCACCAGGCCCGAGGAGCGGGCGGCGATCCTGGACCGGGCCGCGGACATCATCCAGCGGGAGTACGAGCCGTGGGCGGCGCTCGCGCAGGCCGAGACGGGCGCGCCCACGGGCATCGCGCGCGGCATGCAGGTGGGCGTCGGGGTGGCACGCTTCCGGCGCTACGCGAAGGGAGCCCTGGAACCGGTCGAGCGGGGGCTCCCGCCGCAGGTCACCGAGGCCGGCCCGATGGGGAAGGCGACCGTGCTCGGCGCGCTGGAGGTGCGCCAGCCGGTCGGCGTGGTCACCTGCATCACCTCGTACAACAACCCCTGGGCCAATCCGGCGGGCAAGGTGGCCCCGGCGCTCGCCATGGGGAACACGGTGGTGGTCAAGCCGGCCCCGCAGGACCCGCTGTCGGTGTTCAAGATGGCGCAGGCGCTCCACGAGGCGGGGGTGCCGGCGGGTGTCGTCAACGTCGTCTCGGGTGCCTCCGTGGAGGTGGGCGAGGCGGCGGTGGACTCCCCGTACGTGGACATGGTGTCGTTCACCGGCTCCACTGCGGTCGGGCAGCGCATCGCCGAGGTGTGCGGCCGCTCGATGAAGCGTCAGTTGATGGAGCTGGGCGGCAAGGGCGCGGCGGTGGTGCTGGAGGACGCGGACCTCGACGCGGCGGTGGCGGGCATCGGGACCACCTTCTCCTTCTACAGCGGCCAGATCTGCACCGCCCCGACCCGGGTGATCGTGCACCGGTCGGTGTACCGGGAGCTGGTGGAGAGGCTCACCGGCTACCTGGCCTTCATGAAGGTGGGCGATCCGGGGGCGCGGGGCACGGTCGTCGGCCCGGTGATCTCGGCGGCCCACCGGGACCGGGTGGAGTCGTACGTCGAACTCGGCCGCAAGGAGGGCGCGCGGGTCGCGTACGGCGGCGAGCGCCCGGTGGTGGGGGACGGCCGCGGCTTCTACGTGGCTCCGACGCTGCTCACGGACTGCACGAACGACATGCGGGTGGTGCGCGAGGAGATCTTCGGCCCGGTGGTGGTGGTCGTACCGTTCGACGGCGTCGGGGACGCGGGCGAGGACGCGGCGGTGGCGCTGGCCAACGACAGCGACTTCGGCCTGCTGAGCTACGTGTGGTCCGCGGACCCGGCGCGCGCGTTCCGGGTCGCGCGGCGGCTGCGGGCGGGCGGGGTGGGCGTGAACACGATCGGGCGGAACATGGAGGCGCCGTTCGGGGGCTTCAAGCGTTCGGGGGTGGGGCGGGACGTCGGTTCGTACGCGCTCCACGCCTACAGCGAGACGCAGTCGATCGTGTGGGCGGGGTGAGGGCCGCCGCGAGGGTGCCGCGGGCGCGGGGCGCGGATGAGGTGCGGGTCACACCGGAAAGTTTCGGGCCGGGCAAAACGGACACATCTGCGGTTTCCGCATGACGGAAGCGTTTGTTCGGGCCCTCGTGAAGTGTGGACGGATGCCTGAGCGAACCTTGTATTGCGGTTGTGTGAACGGCATCTTCTGATCGAATCAAAGGTCATTTGGCCGTCAGTCATCCGGACTTAAACCTTCCAGATGTGGAAACCGCACCATCTAACGTCCTGACCCATGACACAGCTGGACGTTCGGCAGCCGCAGGCAGCCGCAGGGGGAGAGACGGCGGAGGGCGGCGTCGCCGACGGCGACGTCCGCGGCAAAGGGCTCGGCAAGGGCTCCGTCGGCCTCGTCGGGAGCGCCGTCATCGGCATCTCCACCGTCGCCCCCGTCTACTGCCTGACCTCCACCCTCGGCTCCACGGCCGGCGAGGTCGGCGTCCAGATGCCCGCGGTGTTCCTCGCCGGCTTCCTCCCGATGCTGCTGGTCGCCTTCGCGTACCGCGAGCTGAACAAGGCCGTCCCCGACTGCGGCACCTCCTTCACCTGGACCGTGAAGGCCTTCGGCCCGCGCGTCGGCTGGATGTGCGGCTGGGGCCTGGTGATCGCCACGATCATCGTGCTGTCCAACCTGGCCGGCGTCGCCACCTCCTACTTCTGGCTGCTGGCCGGGCAGATCACGGGCAACGACGCGATCGCCGCGCTGGACGACGACAAGCTCGTCCACATCGCGACCTGCCTCACCCTGATCGCCGCCGCCACCGCCATCAGCTACCGCGGCATGACCGCCACCAAGGGCGTCCAGTACACGCTGGTCGGCCTGCAACTGGCCGTCCTCGCGATCTTCGTCGCGATGGCCTTCCAGAAGGCCTCCGCCGGAACCTTCGACACCGGCGCCTTCGACACCGGCGTGCACTTCTCCTGGCAGTGGATGAACCCCTTCGCGGTCGAGTCCATGGGCGCCTTCACCGCCGGGCTCTCCCTCTCGATCTTCATGTACTGGGGCTGGGACACCTGCCTCACCGCCAACGAGGAGACGATCGGCTCGGCCAAGACCCCCGGCCGCGCCTCGCTGATCGCCATGGTCGTCCTCGTCGGCTCCTACCTGGCCACCGGCATCGCCGCCCAGATGGCCGTCGGCTCCGGCACCTCCGGCCTCGGCCTCGGCAACCCGGAGACCTCCGGCAACGTGTTCGCCGCCCTCGCCGGACCCGTGATGGGGCCGCTGCTGGGCATCCTGCTCTTCGTCGCCGTGCTCGCCTCCGCCGCCGCCTCCCTCCAGACCACCTTCATCCCGGTGGCCCGCACGGTCCTGGCCATGGCGACGTACGAGGCGCTGCCCGCCTCCTACGCCAAGGTCCACCCGCGCTTCAAGACCCCGGGCCGCGCCACCGTCACGGCGGGCGTCGCGACCGGCGTCTTCTACACCGTGATGTCGCTGGTCAGCGAGAACGTCCTGACCGACACGATCTTCGCTCTCGGTCTGATGATCTGCTTCTACTACTCGCTGACCGCGTTCGCCTGCGCCTGGTACTTCCGGCGCGAGCTGCGCGACTCCGTCCGCGACCTGTTCTTCAAGGGCGTCTTCCCGGTCCTGGGCGGCCTGCTGCTGGCCTGCGTCTTCTGCAAGACCCTGACCGACATGTGGAACCCGTCCTACGGATCCGGTTCCACCGTCTTCGGGGTCGGCAGCGTCTTCGTCATCGGCGTCGGCCTGCTCGCCCTCGGCCTGGTCGTCATGCTGGTCACCGAACGCCGCAGCCCCGCCTTCTTCCGGGGCGAGGTCCTGACGAAGTCGACGCCGGCGCTGGTGGTCGAGGACTGAGGGGACCGGGGACCCCGGAAGCCCCGGAAGCCCCGGAGGCCCCGGAAACCTCGGGTACCTCGGGGACCGCGGCGACGCAGGGAAGGCGGCTCGGTCCGCCCGGGGGTGACCACGGGCGCGGTGGGGTCGTTGGGCCGGGCATGAATCCCATCAAGCGCAGCCTCGCCACCCTCATCCTCACCGGCGGTGCGGCCCTCGCCCTCACCCCCGCCCTCGCCCACGCCGACGAGCCCGCCGTCCAGGGGCCCCCGATCACCGAGCGCGTCGGCGACATCGTGGACCACCCCGCGCACGCCGTGCAGGACACGAAGACGGCGGTGGGCATCACCGCCTCGGCGGCCGGCAGCGCGGCCAAGGCGGCCGACGGATCCGTCAAGAGCACCGGCGCGGCACTGTCGGGCGGGCTGCCGAAGGCGCCCAAGGTCGGCTGAGGCGCACGGACGGCGGTCCTGCCCGCGGCGGCCGTCGCCGCGGGTGGCCGCACTCGTTGGGCCGGGCATGATCCTCTGGTTACTCAACAACCTCAGCACGTTCACCCTGGGCGTCCTCCTGGTCGGCGGCCTCACGGCCCTCGCGGTGGCCGGCAGCCTCGCCGCACGCCGCCGCTTCCCTCACCTGGCGGCCGGTGAACACAACGAGATGGTCGGGGTCGCCCTCGGCATGTTCGGCGCGATCTACGGGATCATCCTCGCGTTCGTGGTCGTCACGCTCTGGACGCAGTTGGAGAACACCCAGAACGTCGTCGCCAACGAGGCCACCGACCTCGCCCTGGTCGTCCGCAGCGCGGACGCGTTCCCCCCGGCCGCCCGCGCCGGCATCGACCGGGCGGTGGGCTCGTACGTCCACGCCGTGGTCGAGGTCCAGTGGCCGCTGATGCACGAGGGCAGGCCCAGCTTCGACGCGACCGCCGAACAGACGCGCGCCCTCTACGCGGCGCTCCAGGCGTACGAACCCCAGGGGCCGCGCAGCGAGACCTTCTACGAGGAGGCCGCGAACCGCCTCAACGACGTCGCGGCGCAGCGCCGGGCGCGGGTCACGATGGCGGAGACCTCACTGCCGACTCTGCTCCAGGTACTCGTGTACGGGGGAGCGCTGGTGATCCTGCCGCTCACGTTCCTGTTCGGGCTGCGGAGCTTGAAGATGCAGCTGCTGTTCGTGTCGGCGGTGGCGGCGCTCATCGGATTCAGCCTGCTGCTGGTGCTCGTCCTGGACCGCCCGTTCGCGGGGGAACTGAGCGTCAGCCCGGCCCCGTACAAGGAGGCGGCGCTGGCGCAGTTCTGGCCGGCGGGTGGCTAGCGCTGGGCCGGGGGCGGGAAAAGCAGGTGCGGCCCGCATGGCGGCCGCCTAGCTTGAGGCCGTGAGCAGCGACTATCCATTCGCCGATGGGCACAACCTCGTCTGGGACCTGACCGGGTTCGGCGCCGACGAGGAGATGGTCGAGTCCGTCACCCTGACCCGGGAGCAGTTCCTGGCGATACGGCACCTGTTCGGGCTGGGGGACGATCCCTGGATGGTGGCCGGTGAGTACCGCGTCGTGCCGGGCATCTGGGGCCACCTGCGTCAGGCCGTCCCGGGGCTCGGCTTCCACCGTGACGCGGACTACTACCTCGGCGCCCGTCAGGCCTTGCCTGACGGGCGCTTTTGGCGTCCGGCGGTGGGGGTGAGGGCCCCGGGGCCGATCCCGCCGCCCTGAGAGCCGTGGCGGGATGTGACAGAACCGCGTCATTGCGGCCGCCCCGGAGCGGGGACGACGATGGGCGCATGTCCGCCACCCGCCGTGTCGTCATCGCGGTCTTCCCCGATGTCGACCTCCTCGACGTCACCGGCCCGGCCGAGGTGTTCGCGCTCGCCAACCGGGAGACCGGGGGCCGGGCCGGGTACCGGGTGGAACTCGCCGGCCCGACGGCGGGTGCGGTGACCACGTCGGCGGGGGTGCGCCTGGTCGCGGACCTCGCGTTCGGCGACGTGGACGGGGTGCTGGACACGCTCCTGGTGCCCGGCGCCGTGGACCCGCACCCGGACGGGCCGGTCGCCCGGATCGACCGGGACGTGGTGGCGTGGCTGGAGAGGGTCGCGCCCCTGGCCCGGCGGGTGGCCTCGGTGTGCGTGGGCGCGCACCTCCTGGCCGCGGCCGGTCTGCTGGACGGGAAGACGGCCACCACCCACTGGTCGACCGCGGCCCAGCTGGCGGCCGACCACCCGGCGGTGACGGTCGACCCGGACCCCATCTTCGTACGGTGCGGGAACGTCTGGACCGGCGCCGGGATCAGCGCCTGCATGGATCTCGCGCTGGCGCTGGTGGCCGACGACCTGGGGGAGGAGGTGGCGCTGGCGGTGGCGCGGCAGCTGGTCATGTACCTCAAGCGGCAGGGCGGCCAGAGCCAGTTCTCCGTCCCGTTGAGCCGCCCGCCCGCCTCCCGCCGCGACATCGACGAGCTGCGGATGCACATCGCCGACCACCTGGACGGCGACCTGTCCGCCGCGGCCCTCGCGGCGCGGATGTGTCTGAGCGAGCGGCACTTCGCGCGGGTGTTCCGCCAGGAGACCGGCACGACCGCCGCCGCGTACGTCGAGGCCGCCCGGGTGGAGGCGGCGCGTCGTCTGCTGGAGAGCACCGACCGGCCGCTGGAGCAGATCGCCGCCGCCTGCGGGCTGGGCTCGGTGGAGACGCTCCACCGGGCGCTGCGCAAGCAGATCGGCACCACCCCGGCGGCCTACCGCCGTCGCTTCCGTACGACTCTCTGAATCCATTCCATCGACTGTTCGAGGAGCTTTGCCATGCCTTCTTCCACGAGCCTGCGCGACGTGATCGGTCTCGACAACGGGTTGCCGCGCCTCGCCGACACCACCCTCGTGATGATCGACTACCAGAACACCTACCGCAGCGGCGTCATGGCCCTCGAAGGTGCCGAGCGGGCCGTCACGGCCGGGGCCCGGCTGCTGTCGGCGGCGCGCGAGGCCGGGATTCCGGTGATTCACGTCGTCAACGACGGCGGCGAGGGCACCCCGTACGACATCCGCGCCGAGACCGGTGCGATCAGCGCGGAAGTCGCCCCGGTCGCCGGTGAGCCGGTGGTGGTCAAGCAGTTCCCCAACGCCTTCCACGAGACCGGACTGGAGAAGGTGCTGCACGAGGCCGGCGCGGGCAAGGAGCTGGTGCTGGCGGGGTTCATGACCCACATGTGCGTCACCTTCACCGCCGAGGGCGCCTTCCACCGCGGCTTCCGTCCCACGGTCGTCGCCGAGGCGACCGCCACGCGTGCGCTGACCGCCCCCGACGGCACCGTCCTGCCGGCCGCCGCGCTGCAGACGGCCGCACTGACGACGATCGCGGACCTGTTCGGCGTCGTCGCGCCCACGGTCGGGGACCTCACGGAGTAGCGGTGCCGTCCTGCTGCTTGCGGGCCCGCCGGGAGCGGAGCACCTCGATGGCGAGGGGCAGCAGGGACACGGCGACGACCAGGGCGACGATCGGCAAGAGGTACCGGTCCACGTTCGGGATCGAGGAGCCGAGCGCGTACCCCGCGAGGACCAGGCCGACCGTCCAGACGAGGCCGCCGATGACCTGCCACAGGGTGAAGACGCGGGCCGGGACGTTCAGGGCCCCGGCCAGCGGGTTGAGGACCGTACGGACGATGGGGACGAAGCGGGCCAGCACGATCGCCTTGGCGTGTCCGTACTTCGCGAGGAACTCCTCGGCACGTTCGGCGCCTTCGTGCAGCTTCCTGGACCGGCTGCGTTCCAGGAGGGCGCCGCCCGCGCGCCGCCCGATGAGGTAGCCGGTCTGGGCGCCCACCAGTGCGCCGGCCGCGGAGGCGGCCAGTACCAGCGGGAGCGAGAGCCTCGCGTCCCCGCCCGCGGTCCCGGCCGCGCACAGCAGGCCGGCGGTGAACAGCAGGGAGTCACCGGGCAGGAAGAACCCGACCAGCAGGCCGGTCTCCGCGAACATCACCACCGCGATGCCCGCGACACCGAAGGCGGCGAGGAGTGAATGCGCGTCGAGCAGGTTGACCGCGAGGTCGCTCGCGACGGGGACGCTCATGGGGGGACCTCTCGATGCGCGCGGCCGGCGGACCCGGCCGTTGGGGGACATCCGGTCGACTGCCATCCCGTAGACGGTGCACCGCACTGTAGGGGATCGCCACGGACGGCCGCCCGGGTTCGGCACGGGTGTCGGTCAGAGGTACCGGGCGAAGTCGTCCAGTACGCGCAGCACGTCCGGCTCCGCCGCGGGCGGCAGTTGCAGGACGACCTCCTCGATGCCGAGGTCCGCGTAGTGCGACAGCTTGCCCGGGGTGGGGCGGACCGCGTACGGGACCACCTGGAGGGCCTTCGGGTCGCGGCCCGCGTCCTCCCAGGCCCGGCGCAGCACCGGCAGGGACTCGGTGAGACCGCCGCCGCCGATGGGGAGCCAGCCGTCGGCGTGGTCGGCGACGGCCGCGAAGAGCTTCGGGCCGGCGGCGCCCCCGATGAGGGTGCGGGGGCCGTGCAGCGGGACGCCGGGGCGCAGTTCGCGGGAGGGGCGGGCCGGCTTGGGGTGGGCCTGGCTGGCCCGGACGGAGCCGAAGGCGCCCTCGTAGGGGGTGGGTTCGGGTGCCCACAGGGCGCGCATCAGGGCCAGGCGGTCCCGGACCAGTTCGCGCCGGGTGCGCCACTCGACGCCGTGGTCGGCGGCCTCCTCGACGTTCCAACCGTAGCCGACACCGAGGGTGAGGCGGCCGCCGGAGAGGTGGTCCAGCGTGGCGGCCTGCTTCGCGAGGACGATCGGGTCGTGCTGGGCGACCAGGGTGATGCCGGTACCGAGGGCGAGCCGCTCGGTGACGGCGGCGGCCTGGCCGAGCGCGACGAACGGGTCGAGGGTGCGGCCGTACTCCTCGGGGAGTTCGCCGCCCATGGGCGCGGCCGTGTCGCGGGTGACGGGGATGTGGGTGTGCTCGGGGAGGTAGAGGCCGAAGAAGCCGCGCTCCTCCAGGATGGGGGCGAGGCGGGTGGGGGTGATGGTGCGGTCGGTGAGGAAGATGGTCGTGGCGATCCGCATGGGTGATGGCACCTCCGAGACGTCGAACGCCCAACGTACGGCCCCCACGCCCCCGGGCGACACCCCGTCGGCGTCAGCCGCGCGGGTAGCGCGACAGCCAGCCCGGCGCGGAGGCGGAGGGGCCGTGCAGGGCCGGGCCCTGCGTCATCTCCAGCGCGAAGTCGTCGGCCAGCTCCAGGATCGTGGCGCGGCCCTCCAGGTCGGCCAGCCAGGCGGCCGGCAGGGCCGTCTCCCCGTGCAGGGCCCCGAGCAGCGCCCCGCACATGGCACCGGTGACCGTGGAGTCGCCGCCGTGGTTGACGGCGAGCCGCAGCCCGTGCGGGACGTCCTCGGCGACCAGGGCGCAGTACACGGCGACGGCCAGCGCGTCCTCGGCGTCGCGGCCGTCCCCCGGGGACAGCGATTCGACCGCCTTCGGGCTCGGTTCCCCCTGCGCGGCGGCCGACAGAGCGCGCTGGAGGGCGTCGGTGACCGGCTGGTGCGAGGCGCGCGCGCCGAGCAGGCCGAGGGCGCGCTGGACGGAGCCGTCCAGGGAGTCACCCCGGGTCAGGCCGTGGACGATGACGGCGAAGGCCCCCGCGGAGAGGAAGGCGGTGGGGTGCCCGTGGCTCTGCGTGGCGCACTCGACGGCGAGTTGCAGGACGAGGGCCGGTTCCCAGCCGACCAGCAGGCCGAAGGGCGCCGAGCGGACGGTCGCGGCGGCGTCCCGCGCGGTGGGGTTCTTCGGCTGGTCCGGGGTGCCGAGCATGTCGTCGGCGAAGCCGGTCATGCAGGCGCGGTCCGGGCCGCGGCGGGCGTAGAGCCACTCCTGCTGCGCGAGCCAGCCGTTGTCCTTGCGGCGCTCGTCGGGCCCCCAGTCGCGCTGGGTCGCGGCCCAGCGCAGGTAGGCCCGGTGGAGGTCGGTCGGCGGGTGCCAGCCGCCCGTGTCCCGGCGCACGTGGGCCCGGATCAGCCCGTCGACGGTGAAGAGCACGAGCTGCGTGGAGGCGGTGACGCTGCCCCGGCGTCCGTAGGCGGGGGCCGGCCCGGTCAGGCCGGCCAGGCCGTGGGTCTCGCGGATGCCGTCGAGGGACAGGCCGGCGACGGGTGCGCCGAGGGCGTCCCCGATCGCGGAGCCGAGCAGGGTGCCGCGGACCCGGCTGCGGAAGTCCTGCTGCTCGGCCCGGCCCCAGAGCGCGGTGGAGGTGGCGCCCGATGTGACGGCGGGTGCGGCCGGGCGTGCGCCGGTGCCCGCGGGAGCCGCCGCGTCCGGAAGGGCCGTAGGCGTCGCCGTGCTCGTGTCCATGCTGTTTCCCCCCAGGCTTTGGCGCGCACTGTAGTGGACAGGTTCGGTCGAACCCGGAGGGTATGAGTCACGTCGGGCAGAAGTGGTCGGAGAACGGCCGGAATCCGAACAGTTCAGGCCGTCCTTGCCCCCCGACCGGTCGACGACCGGTCGAGGGGCGTCCGTGTGCCGGAGTGCGGTGCGGCACGGGCGAGCGGCGTCAGCAGGCGAAGTCGACCCGGCGGAACGAGGCGTAGTGGTCCGCCGTGTAGTAGTCCTCGGCGGTCTGCTGCCCGGTGATGATGCGCCGGGCGCCACGGGTCGGGGAGCCCGGGGTGATGACCGTGTACTCGTGGTAGTACCCGGTGGTGCGGCCGGGCAGCAGGCCCTCGCGGTTCTGGAAGACGACGCCGTCCTGGGAGTACGGGAACGGGCCGCCCTGGTCGATGAGGTCGAGGGTGTCGTCCGCCTGCGAGGGCAGCGCGGAGTAACAGATCCGGCCGACCGAGGCGACGGAGGCGGACACGGAGGTGACGGAGGTGACGGGGGCGATGGGCGCGGCGGATGCGGCCGGGCCAGCGAGGAGGGCGGCGGCGAAGGCGGTGGCCGCGCCGAGGGCTGCGATGCGTGGGGAGATCCTCATGCCGGCCATGCTGACGCGCGTAGACCGGCGGCCGGAATGCCAACCGGCGTGTGTTCCCCACCTGTTCACCCACCTCGTGGCCGGCGGAACCGGGCCGCCGCCCGGCCGTAAGCCGTCGGCAACCCGGCGCCGCCCGCAGTCCCCCGGGGGAGCCCTCAGTCCACCAGCGGCAGCAGCTCCGGCAGGTGCCCGTCCGAGGCCTGCGCCGCGAGCCGGCGCTCCTGCGGCACCTCGCCGTACAGGGTCGTACGGGGCTTCGCCGGCCGCCCGGCGGCCGCCGCGACCGCGACCAGGTCCCGGACGGACTTGTACGAGCCGTAGGAGGAGCCCGCCATCCGCGAGATGGTCTCCTCCATCAGCGTGCCGCCCAGGTCGTTGGCGCCCGAGCGGAGCATCTCCGCCGCGCCCTCCGCGCCCAGCTTCACCCAGCTCGTCTGGATGTTGGTGATGTGCGGGTGCAGCAGGATCCGGGCCATCGCCGTCACCGCCCGGTTGTCGCGCACCGTCGGCCCGGGCCGGGCGATGCCCGCCAGGTACACGGGCGCGTTGGTGTGGATGAACGGCAGCGTCACGAACTCCGTGAAGCCGCCGGTCCGCTGCTGGATCCGGGCCAGTGTGCGCAGGTGCCCGAGCCAGTGGCGGGGCTGGTCCACGTGCCCGTACATCATCGTGGACGACGAGCGGATGCCCAGCTCGTGCGCCGTCGTGATCACGTCGATCCAGTCGGCCGTCGGCAGCTTCCCCTTGGTCAGCACCCAGCGGACCTCGTCGTCCAGGATCTCCGCCGCCGTACCCGGTATCGAGTCCAGCCCGGCCTCCTTGGCGGCCGTCAGCCACTCCCGTACGGACATCCCCGTCCGCGTGGCGCCGTTGACCACCTCCATCGGCGAGAACGCGTGGACGTGCATGCCCGGCACCCGCTCCTTCACCGCCCGCGCGATGTCGAAGTACGCCGTCCCGGGCAGGTCGGGGTGGATGCCGCCCTGCATGCACACCTCGACCGCGCCGACGTCCCACGCCTGCGCTGCCCTGTCCGCGACCTGGCCCAGCGAGAGCGTGTACGCGTCCGCGTCGGTGCGGCGCTGCGCGAACGCGCAGAACCGACAGCCGGTGTAGCAGACGTTGGTGAAGTTGATGTTCCGCGTGACGATGTACGTGACGTCGTCGCCCACCACCGACCTGCGCAGGTCGTCCGCGATCCGGCACAGCGCGTCCAGCGCGGGCCCGTCGGCGTGCAGCAGTGCCAGCGCCTGCCCGTCGGTCAGCTTCGTCGGGTCGTCGGCCGCCTGCGCGAGCGCCGCCCGCACGTCCGTGTCGATCCGCTCGGGCACCATGCCGGGCGCGGCGGCCTCGCGCAGGGCCTCCCAGTCGCCGTAGACGAGGTCGAAGTCCTCGCGCCGGTCGCCCGTACGCCCCTCGGTGTCGATGGTGGCGTGCAGGTCGGTGCGCCCGTAGGAGGCGAAGCTCTCGTCCGGTTCCTGCCACGGGTGGCCCGTCACCTCGGCGGCTTCGTCCGCGAGCCCGGTCCGGGGATCGGCGAGCGCCCGTACGTGCGGCAGCAGGCGCGGGTCCAGCCACGGCTCGCCGCGCTGCACGAACTCCGGGTACACGCACAGCCGTTCGCGGAGCTCGAAGCCTGCGGCCGCCGACTGCTCGGCCAGCAGGTCGATCTGGGGCCAGGGCCGCTCGGGGTTGACGTGGTCGGGCGTCAGCGGCGAGACGCCGCCCCAGTCGTCGATGCCGGCGCCGATCAGCCGCGCGTACTCCCCGTCGACCAGGTTGGGCGGAGCCTGGAGGCAGGCCGAGGGGCCCATGATGTGCCGGGCGACGGCGACCGTCGCCACGAGGTCGTCCAGCTCCGCATCCGGCATGCCGCGCATCGCCGTGTCCGGCTTGGCGCGGAAGTTCTGGATGATCAGTTCCTGGATGCCGTGGTAGGCGCGCGAGACGCGGCGCAGCGCGAACAGCGACTCCGCGCGCTCCTCGTACGTCTCGCCGATGCCGATGAGCAGGCCGGAGGTGAAGGGGACGGAGGAGCGCCCGGCGTCCTCCAGGACGCGCAGCCGGACCGCCGGCTCCTTGTCGGGCGAACCGTGGTGCGGGCCGCCCGGCTCGGACCACAGGCGGGTGGCGGTGGTCTCCAGCATCATCCCCATCGACGGGGCGACCGGCTTGAGGCGCTGGAAGTCGGCCCAGGACATGACGCCCGGGTTGAGGTGGGGGAGGAGACCCGTCTCCTCCAGGATGCGGATCGAGATGGCCCGTACGTAAGAGATGGTGTCGTCGTAGCCGTGCGCCTCCAGCCACTCGCGCGCCTCGGGCCAGCGGTCCTCGGGCTTGTCGCCGAGGGTGATGAGCGCTTCCTTGCAGCCGAGCGCGGCGCCGCGGCGGGCGATGTCGAGGACCTCGTCCGGCGACATGTACATCCCGTGACCGGCCCGGCGGAGCTTGCCGGGGACCGTCGCGAAGGTGCAGTAGTGGCACTTGTCGCGGCACAGGCGGGTGAGGGGGATGAACACGCTCTTCGAGTAGGTGATCACGCCCGGCCGGCCGGCCGCGGCGAGACCGGCGTCGCGGACCCGGGCGGCGGAGGCGGCGAGGTCCGCCAGGGCCTCACCGCGTGCCTGGAGGAGCACGGCCGCCTCGGTCGCGTCGAGCGCGACGCCGTCCCGGGCCCGCCGGAGCGCGCGGCGCATCGCGTTGTCGGTCGGGGCGTCACTCGCAGTGGTCATGCGCCGAGCATACGATCCGGTCGGCCGGGCCGGGGGAGCGTCATCGCATCAGCTCCCCGGCGTTGACCAGCAGCGACTGGCCGGTTATGGCCCGCGCGCGGTCGGAGGCGAAGAAGACGGCGGCGTCCGCGACGTCCCGGTCCGTGGCGAGGTCCGGCAGCGCCATGCGGTCGGTGAGCCGGGCCCGAACGTCGGCCTCCGGCACGCCCTCGGAGTGCGCGGTGAACGTCACGAAGGCCTGCACGGGCGGCCCCCACATCCACCCCGGCAGCACGGTGTTGACGCGGATCCGGTGGGGGCCGAGCTCCCGCGCCATGGAGTACATGGCGGAGGTCAGCGCCCCTTTGGACGCGGCATACGCGGCCTGTTGCACCTGGGTGGGGGAGGCCACGGCGGACTGGGTGCCGATGATGACGACGGACCCGCCGGCCCGCTTGAGCGCGGGCAGGCAGGCCCGGGTCATGCGCAGGGTGCCGAGGAGGTTGACGTCGATGACCTGCTGCCAGGTGCCGAAGTCGGCGTCTTCGAGGCCGCCGAAGTACGAGTCCCAGGCGGCGACGTGCACGACGGCGTCGATGCCGCCGAACCGCTCCACGGCGAGGGCGGCGAGGGCCTCGCACTGCGCCTCGTCGGTGATGTCGGTGGGGCGGTGGGCGGTGTGCGCGCCGTCGGGGTCGATCTCGGCGGCGGCCTTGACGAGGTTCGCCTCCGTCCGTGCCCCGAGCACGGCGTTGCCCCCGTCCCGCACGACGGCGGCCCCCACCTGATGCCCGAGCCCGGCCCCGACCCCGGAGACGACGACGGTCTTCCCGCGAAGCAGCATGACCCCTCCTCTGCCTATCTGACGGCTCGTCAGACTAGGCCTGCCGCCCCCGTATGGGAAGGCGCAGGCGTGGGCTTCCGGACGGAGCGCCGGAGCGCCGGTCAGGCCAGGAAGCGCTCGACGGCCTCGCGAGCCCGGGCGTTCGATGCCGCGGCCTCGGCCAGCGCCCGCGCGAGGGCGCCGATCCACTCCTCAAGGGTCACCGGCCGCCGCGACAGCACGACGCCCCGCACCTCGTGGCAGACCTCCCCCACCACTCGGCCCCGGTCCACCCGCAAGGACAGCCGCTGCTCCCCGAGCGCGACGTCCAGTTCGGCGACCGAACCCCCTCGCCCGGCCATCCGTTCCACGACGGAGCGCCTGCGCTTGACCCGTACGGCCCCGGCCGGCAACGAGTCCGCCAGGGTCGCCGACAGTACCTCGGCGTAGAGGTTCAGGTCCGCGCTGTCCCGCCGCAGCGCGGCGGCCAGCAGTTCCACGTCCATCTCAGGCATCGAGCCCCAGCACCATGGTCGGTCGCTCGATGACGTGGTCGTCGCGAAGCGGGCGCACCGCCGTGCCGATCGCGAAGAACTCCGTGGTGTGCGCGCCCCAGGTGTGCGAGTGCTGCCTCAACCGGACCGCCACGATCCCCTCGGCCTCCAGGGCCTGCCCTTCCGCTTGCATGCGGCTCATCGCCAGCTCGCGTGCGTCGTAGAGGGCCTGGGTGAACTGCTCGATCTCGACGTTGCGGCCCGTGGTGCTGAGCACCTGGGCGAAGCGCTGGTGCGCCACGTGGTAGACGCAGGACCCCATGACCATGTCCAGCGGCGCGTATCCGGCCCGTATCAGCGTCCAGAAATCCTGGCCGGACAGGTCCGACGTGAACGGCTTGCCCTTGTTGTTGAGCCAGGTCCCGCCCGGCCCCGGGTCCGCCCCGTCCGCCTTCACCGCCGTGCCGACCGCGATGAACTCGGCGATGTCCGAGCCGAACTCCTTGAACTGGATGTCCAGCCGCACCCCGACGACCCCGTCGGCGCCAAGCGCGCCCGCCTCCGCCTCCATCCGGCTCATCGCCAGGTCGCGCGCGTGGTACATGGCCTGTGACAGCTTGGTCAGTTCCTGGTTCTTCGACCACCGGCCGAGCTGGATCCCCACGTGGTAGACGGAGGAGCCGAGGACCAGGCCGAGCGGGCGGAATCCGGCCTCCCGTACCAGCAGGAACTCATTCACCGTCAGGTCCGAGGTGAAGAGCGAACCCTTCTTCCCCGGCCGGAGCTGCGCGAGCCGCCGCATCGCGTCCTCGGACACCGTTCGCTCGGTCATGTCAGCGCTCGCGCTCCAGTCTCATGATGGTCAGTGGTCCGGGACCGGCGGGCCGCTCCGAGCGGCCGAACCGGGCGATGGCGGTTCCGAGGAGGACGGCCTCGGCCGTGAGGTCGCGCGAGTACCCGTACGTGGGGCACTCGTTCTCGCTCACGCGCAACCGCACCTCGTCCGCCACCACCCCGTCGCCGCCGTGCTTGGCCGCCTCGACGGCCAGTTGGTCCCGGGCCTCCCGGCGGACTTGGTTGATCAGCAGGGTATGGCCGTCGACCTCCTGGTTGCCGGCGGTCCAGCGGACCCGGCGGGAAGTGCGCCAGTCGTCGTGCCGGGTGTCGAGGGCGATGCCGAAGGCGAGACCGGTGGGAACCCATCCGGCGTCCAGGAGCTTGGCGAAGTCCTGGCCGCTCAGGTGCGAGGTGAAGGGCTGGGGCGGCCGGACGCGGGAACGGGCGCGGACCGCGGTACCGAGCGCGGTGAACTCCACACTCTCCGCCTGGAACCCGGCGACGTGCAGCCGCACGCCGACGATCCCGTCGCCACCGAGGGCGCGGCACTCGGTCACCGCGCGGGCCAGCGCCAGCTTGCGGGCCGCGTACATCGCGCTCACCAGCGGCGATAAGGATGACGTCCACTTCGAGGCGGGCACCTTGGCGCCGCCGGTGACCGACCACGCGCCCGGGCAGCCCCAGAGACCGCTGTACCCGATGTTGTAGACGGCCGTGCCGAGCACCAGCCCGACCGGATCGAACCCGACGGCCTTGACCGCCGTGAACTCCTCCGCCGACAGCGCCGAGTCCCAGGTACCGCCGATCTGCTGTGTCATCGACCCCTCGGCTCGCCCTCGAACTGTCGTGCGGCAGCGTATGTCATCGCGGGGCTCGACGAAACGGAGATCAACCGACCTCGGGCGGAACGGGGGTCGCCTGGTGGTAGTACATGCGCCAGGTGTCGTCCTCGGCGTGCCGCCGCCAGAGCGAGCTCCGCCGGGCCCGCTGTCCATCGATCACGGTCGTGTAGGTGAGCTGCACCAGCCCGGGGGCCAGTACGGCACCGGCCATCTCCGACGGCTCGTAGCGCGGCCCGTCCTCGGCCGCCCCTTCCATCTCGGGCAGTGCCGCCAGCATCTCGTCATACGTCCAACGCCGCCCCGACGCGCCGACCTCCACGAACTCCGGGTCGAGGAGCCGGCGTACGAGCGCCCGGGACGTGCGCACCCCGGGTTCCATCAACCGCAACTCGCCCGCGATCGCCGCGCCCACCTCGTCTGAGTCATCCACCCCGCCATCTTCGTACAGCGGGCCGCCCTCGCCGTGGGCGGCTTCGCCCAGCCGACGGCGGCGCGTCGGACACCGGATGAGGCCAGCGGGCTCCGCCTCCACCCCGTCCCACTGCCTCCGCCCCTCCCCCGAGACCCCGGGGACGGTACCCACCCCCCAGGGGGTCAGAAGCCGGCCCGGCACCGGCAGGAGCCGTCCCCCACACACCCCCCAAAGCCCCCCAGCCGCCCCCACGCGGGCAACCCGCCCAAACCGCTCCCCGCGCCACCCCCCATGCCCCGCCCACCGTCGAACATCTGACGAAGGTGAGACGAATGGCGTGTCATATCTGCCAGGCCGACGGCGAGTCGCGGCCGAAGACCTGATAGACAGAATATTCACGGCTCGACCAGCCACACGTCCTGCCGGCCGCCTTGGGGGGATCGCCGCACTGTGAAGCCGCTTCACCGCCACGTAGTCAACACTTCGCGCAAAGTCCTGTGCACGGCCGCACTCGCGGCCAGCCTGACCACCGCCGCGGTGGTGACCAACACGCCCACCGCCGGGGCGGGGGAGTCCGAGCCCACGCCCGACAGCCCGCAGGCCACCGACCGCGGTGACGCCCGGCTGGATCTGCCCGGACTGGTCGCCGACCCGCCCGCGCCGCCCGGAGCCGTCGCGCCCGAGGGGGGCAGCGGCATACCCGGGACGGCGCTCGACGCCTACAAGCGGGCCGCGGTGTCGGTTGCCGCCGCGCTGCCGCACTGCAACCTGCCCTGGGAACTGGTCGCGGGCATAGGCAGGGTCGAGTCCGTGCACGCCTCCGGCTACGGGCTCAAGTCCGACGGTTCCACCGAGAAGCCGATCCGCGGCCCCCGCCTCGACGGCAACGGCTACGCGGAGATCAAGGACACCGACAAGGGCGAGTGGGACGCGGACACCGAGTACGACCGCGCCGTCGGGCCGCTCCAGTTCATCCCGTCCACCTGGAAGACGTGGGGCGCCGACGGCAACGGCGACGGCCGGCGCGACCCGAACAACATCTACGACGCGGCGCTGGGCGCCGGCCTCTACCTCTGCGCGGGCGACCGGGACCTCTCCGACCCGGCCAAGCTCGACCAGGCGATCCTCAGCTACAACAACTCCCGCGACTACGTGAATTCCGTACTCGGGTACATGCGCCAGTACAAGGAGGGCGGCGTGGCCGAGGTGCCGAACCCGCCCGCGGGCAACTACCCGACGCCCCCGGTCACTGCCCCCCTGCCCACCCCGCACCCCCCGGCGCCCCAGCCGTCCGCCCCCAAGCCCTCGTCGCCCAAGCCGCCGGCCCAGCCCGAGAAGCCGAAGCCGACGGCCCCCCGGCTGGCCAAGTTCGAGCTGGTCGGCGATCCGGAGCTCAAGGCCGAGACCGGGGCCGCGTTGACCCCGGGCGCCAAGTTCAAGGCGGTGCTCTCCGACGGCAAGCCGGCCGTCGGGCAGAAGGTCGTGTTCGCCGTCGAGGCGGACACCACCGGCGGCACGGTCTTCCAGGCGGACAAGAAGGACAACGCCGTCGTCCTCACCGACGCCCAGGGCTTCGCCGCCGTGCCCGGGCTCACCGCCGGGCCGAAGGACGGCACCTTCTCCTTCCGCGCCTCGGCCTACGACGCCGACAACTTCACGGTGGTGCTCAAGGGCACCGTCACCGCGAAGCCGGTCGCGGACCTGCTGGTGCGGGCCGACCACGGTACGAAGCCGCTGGAGGCCGTCGTCGGCACCGGCGTCAAGGACTTCCAGCTGGTCGCCTCGTACCAGGGCCTGCCGGTCGCCGGTACGAAGACCAGCGCGGGCCTGGTCGTGAAGGACGCCGCCGGCGTGTGGGTCCCGGTGGACCCGGCCAAGGCGACCGGTCCGTACTTCAAGGGCCAGGACGGCAAGAAGCTGTTCACCCTGGACCTCGCCCCGAGCGGCGCCGACGGCAAGATCACCCTGCCGGAGCTGTTCACCACCGACGTGGAACCGGGTACGTACGTCCTCCGGGTCGTCACGCCGGAGAAGGTCGAGCTGCTCCTGGAGCTCAAGATCACCGCTCCGGCGACGCCCGACCCCACCCCGACGCCCACCGCCCCCACGGCCCCCACCCCCACCGCCCCGACCCCCACCGCCACGGCCACCAAGCGGTAGGGGAACCCGCACCGGAACCCGTAGAGCCGTAGAGCAGAGCGACGCCCCCGGCACCGTACGCAGGTGCGGGGGGCGCTCCATGCGCCGCACCCGCCCAAGCTGCGCCGGAACCCGCACGAAAGGCAGGAGCCCCGCCACCTCCGCTCGCACGGAGGAGGCAGGGCTCCTTGGGTACTGCTATCAGCTAATCCAACCGCGATCCGGTCGGCCAGGCGACTAGGCCGGGGTGACGTTCTCCGCCTGCGGGCCCTTCGGACCCTGCGTGACGTCGAAGTTGACCTGCTGGTTCTCCTCCAGGGAGCGGAAGCCAGAGGCGTTGATCGCGGAGTAGTGGACGAAGACATCCGGGCCGCCGCCGTCCTGGGCGATGAAGCCGAAGCCCTTTTCAGCGTTGAACCACTTCACGGTTCCGGTAGCCATGAGCCCTCCTATGGGCCAAAGGGTCGCCCTGCTCCAGAACCTGCTAAGAAGTCTGAAAACTACAAAAGCCTGCGGGTCACATTCTCCGCAGGCCTCGTACTGCAAGGGAAACCAAACTGCAACTTGCGTCGAGCCTAGCACGCACCCTGCGGCCGAGACCAGAGGGAAAGATCACGTCACTCGGACGTTTGAGACCCGCCCGAAGGCTGACGGGACCCCGGGGGCTAGTCTCGCGATGTGGACGTCTATCGCAGCCGGCCCCGAGTCGGCCACATCCAGTTCCTGAACTGCCTTCCCCTCTACTGGGGGCTGGCCAGAACCGGCACGCTGCTGGACCTGGAGCTGACGAAGGACACCCCGGAGAAGCTGAGCGAACGGCTCGTCCAGGGGGACCTGGACATCGCGCCGATCACCCTCGTGGAGTTCCTGCGCAACGCCGACCAGCTCGTCGCCTTCCCCGACCTCGCCGTCGGCTGCGACGGCCCCGTCATGTCCTGCGTGATCGTCTCGCAGGTCCCCCTGGACCAGCTCGACGGCGCCCGGGTGGCCCTCGGATCGACCTCCCGGACCTCCGTCCGCCTCGCCCAGCTGCTCCTCGCCGAGCAGTACGGAGTCCGGCCCGACTACTACACCTGCCCCCCTGACCTGGGGCTGATGATGCAGGAGGCCGAGGCGGCGGTCCTGATCGGGGACGCCGCGCTGCGCGCTTCGCTGCACGACGCCCCCCGGCTCGGCCTGGCCGTGCACGACCTGGGGCTGATGTGGAAGGAGTGGACCGGGCTGCCGTTCGTCTTCGCCGTCTGGGCCGCTCGCAAGGACTACCTCGCCCGCGAGCCCGTCGTCGTGCGCAAGGTCCACGAGGCCTTCCTCGCCTCCCGGGACGTCTCCCTGGAGGAGGTCACCAAGGTGGCCGAGCAGGCGGCGCGCTGGGAGGCCTTCGACGCCGAGCTCCTGGAGCGGTACTTCACCACCCTCGACTTCCGCTTCGGCCCGGACCAGCTGGCCGGCGTGCGTGAATTCGCCCGCCGGACCGGCTCCGCCTCGGGGTACGCGGCGGACGTGGCGGTGGAACTGCTGGCCGCGGCCGCGCCGGGGCATTAGCGGGGCTTATATCCGCGACCCGAACCGGAGGGGCGGGGGAACGCGTGAGCGATCCCTTTCCGTATCGCGGAACGGGGAATGGCGAATGGCCCGTTTCCCGGGAATTCGTTCCCCTTTCACTTTCGGGGGCCGGCGGACGAAGGGCGGCAATCGACGGCAGGGGCCAAGATCGCCGACGTCCCGCCCCCCTCCGGGATACCGGATGGCGGATACCGCCGCCGCTCCCGGCCGCCCCGCCCTAAGGTGCTCAGTGGCCACGTCACAGGGGATCACGGGGACGGACGGGGGAGGGACGCGATGCAGCCGCTCGAAGCCGACGACCCGCGGACCATCGGCGCGTACCGGCTGCTCGGCCGGCTCGGCGCGGGCGGCATGGGACGGGTGTACCTCGGGCGGAACGCGGGGGGCCGGACCGTCGCCGTGAAGGTCGTGCACCCGCAGTTCGCCGCCGACCCGGAGTTCCGCGCCAGGTTCCGCCGGGAGGTCGCGGCCGCCCGGCGGGTCGGCGGGGAGTGGACGGCGCCCGTGCTGGACGCCGACCCGGAAGCGGCGGTGCCGTGGGTGGCGGCCGGGTACGTGGCGGGCCCCTCCCTGGACCGGGCGGTCGCCGCGTACGGCGCGCTGCCCGAGGCCTCCGTACGGGCCGTCGGCGAGGGGCTGGCCCGCGCCCTGGTGGCGGTGCACGCGCTGGGCCTCGTACACCGGGACGTGAAGCCGTCGAACGTGATGCTGACGCTGGACGTCCCCGGGCCCCGGCTGATCGACTTCGGGATCGCCCGGGCCACCGCGGGCACCGCCTCCCTCACCTCCACCGGGGTCTCCGTCGGCTCGCCGGGCTATATGGCGCCCGAGCAGATCATCGGCGGTGGCGTCACGGGCGCGGCGGACGTGTTCTCGCTCGGGGCGGTGCTCGCCTTCGCGGCGAGCGGGCGGCCGCCCTTCACCGGGGACCACTCGGCGGCGCTGCTCTACAAGGTGGTGCACGAGCCGCCGGAGCTCGACGGGGTCCCGCCCGGGGAGTTGCGCGAGCTCGTCGAAGCCTGCCTGGCCAAGGCCCCCGCCGACCGCCCGGCTCCGGCGGCGATCTCGGCGGCGCTGGACGGCGCCCTGCGCACGCCGGGGTGGC
Source organism: Streptomyces sp. NPDC051578 (assembly GCF_044454045.1). NCBI lineage: Bacteria > Bacillati > Actinomycetota > Actinomycetes > Kitasatosporales > Streptomycetaceae > Streptomyces > Streptomyces sp. NPDC051578. Next base: position 2,135,522 of record NZ_JBITDH010000001.1, on the reverse strand, counting down.
TGCCCGCGCCCCTGGTGGAGGAGGCGAGCCGCGCGGCGGTGGCGCTGCTGAACCTCGACTCCGAGGTGGGCGGGGGCCCGGACCCGTACGGCCACGGCCCCTACGGGCCGCCCGACAGCGGGGGTTCGCCGAGTCGGCCCCGTTCGCCGAGTGTTCCGAGTTCCCCGAGTTCCCCCAACCACGCAGATTCCCTGGGCCACGCCGACACCCGGACGGGCGGCGGGGGTGCGCCGCGGCCCCCTGAGGGATCCGAGGGCGACCGCCGCGGCCGGCGCCGCGTCAGCTGCACGGTGGTCGTCACGGTGGCCGTGGTGCTGGCGGCGCTGTCGGGCGGCCTGTACGGGCTGGATCTGCTGCCCGGGCAGGGCGCGGCGGGCCGACGGCCGCCGGCCGGCAGCAAGCCGTCGACCTCGGCCGGCCCCTCCACCGGCAGCCCCACTCCTACGCCGTCGACCACCCCCGGGGGCACCCGGGACACCGTCCCGAAGGCGCTGATCGGCACATGGAAGGGGACGACCACCACCAACCTCGGGGCGCCCGGGCAGTTCGAGATCACCATCAAGGGCGGCAGGACCGGCGAGGTGGTGGCCCGCGACAAGTCGGTCGTCCCGCTCTTCGACACCGACTGCAGCGGCGACTGGAAGCTGGCCTCCGCCACCGACCGCTCCCTCGTCCTCGACAGCGCCGGCGGCCCCAACCCGGCCCCCGGCATCTGCTCCGGTGGCTCGGCCGACGAGCGCTTCACCCTCAACCCGAACGGAACCCTCCACTACAAGTCCGGCGACCGGGCGGCCGGAAACCCGGAGGGCGACCTCACCCGCAGTCCCTGAGCCCGCAGTCCGCGACGCTGCCCGTGAGTCCGCGAGCCCGTGAGCCCGCGACCCCTGAGCCCACGACCCGTACGCCCGTACTCCGCACCCCGTGAGCCGTGAGCCCCGCGCCGGACCCCGGCCCCCCGGACCCTGGAACGGCCGTCCGAGCCCCCTGGCGTAGGCTGGATCGGTCCGGACCTTGACACACCGCCGAAAGGTGAAGCACCGGTGACCGACCAGGCCGCTCTCCAGTCTGTCCTCGACCGTGCCGCCGCAGGGGGCCGGATCACCAAAGAAGAGGCGCTCGACCTCTACCGGCACGCCCCACTGCACGCGCTCGGCCAGGCCGCCGACGCGGCCCGCCGGCGGCGCTACGCGGGTACCGAGCACATCGCGACGTACATCATCGAGCGCAACATCAACTACACCAACGTGTGCGTGACGGCCTGCAAGTTCTGCGCCTTCTACGCCGCTCCCAAGGACACGAAGAAGGGCTGGTCCCGGGACCTCGACGACATCCTGCGCCGCTGCGCGGAGACCGTGGAGCTGGGCGGCACGCAGATCATGTTCCAGGGCGGCCACCACCCGGACTACGGCGTCGAGTACTACGAGCACCACTTCTCCGCCATCAAGAAGGCGTTCCCGCAGCTGGTCATCCACTCCCTCGGCGCGTCCGAGGTCGACCACATGGCGCGGATCTCCGGCGTGAGCGCCGAGGAGGCCATCCGTCGCATCCACGCCGCCGGTCTCGACTCCTTCGCGGGCGCCGGCGCCGAGCTGCTGCCGGAGCGGCCGCGCAAGGCGATCGCCCCGCTCAAGGAGTCCGGAGAGCGCTGGCTGGAGATCATGGAGATCGCCCACAAGCTGGGCGTGGAGTCCACCTCCACCATGCTGATGGGCACCGGTGAGACCAACGCCGAGCGGATCGAGCACATCGCGATGATCCGTGACACGCAGGACCGTACGGGCGGCTTCCGCGCGTTCATCCCGTACACGTACCAGCCCGAGAACAACCACCTCAAGGGCCGGACGCAGGCGACGGTCTTCGAGTACCTGCGGATGATCGCGATCGCCCGTCTGTTCCTCGACAACATCGCGCACATCCAGGGGTCCTGGCTGACCGTCGGCAAGGAGGCGGGCCAGCTGTCCCTGCACTACGGTGCGGACGACCTCGGCTCGATCATGCTGGAGGAGAACGTCGTCTCCTCGGCCGGTGCCAAGCACCGCTCGAACCGCCAGGAGATCATCGACCTGATCCGCAAGGCGGACCGGGTCCCGGCGCAGCGCGCGACGACGTACGAGCACCTCCTCGTGCACGACGACCCGGCGAACGACCCGGTCGACGACCGCGTGGTCTCGCACATCTCCTCCACCGCCATCGAGGGCGGTACGGCGCACCCCGAGCTGAAGCTCATCTCCTCGAATTGACCGACTGACCGACTGACCGGCTGACCGACTGACCGACTGACCGGCTCACCGACTGACGGACTGACTCGCCCGTGCTGACGCTCCACGCCGCCGAACTCCTCGTCCCCGGGCCGGGCCGCGCCGCGCTGCCCGGCGGGGCGGTCCTCGTCGAGGGCGACCGGATCGCCCGGGTGGGACCGTACGAGGAGCTCGGCGCGGCCTTCGCGCGGGCGCGGGTCCGCCGCTGGCCCGGGGTGCTGACCCCGGGTCTGCTGGTGCGCGGGGCGGACGAGCTGCTGGAGCGGACCTACTACCCGGAGGACACCGAGGGCACCGAGGGCGCCGGCGGCCCGGACCGGATCAGCGGTGCCGACGCGCTCGCCGGCCTGGAGCTGACCGAGTCCCGCTGGGGCAACAGCGCCCGCCGGGCCACGCAGAAGCTGCTGGCGCGCGGGGTGGTCGCGGTGGCCGGGCGGCTGACGGTGCCGGCGGTGCGGACGGCCGTGGTGCGGTCGGGCCTGACGCTCATCGCGCCGCTGCCGTACGGCGCTCCGCCGTCCCTGGACCCGCTGGCCGGGCTGACCGCGGCCGAGGAGGCGTTCCACGGGGTGCTGGAGGCCGGCGCCCCCGCCCGTTTCGCGGCGTTCGCGGCGGCGGACGAGCGGGACCTGCTGGAGCAGGGCGCGACGAGCTGTGTCGCCACCGTCATCGCCGGCCGGCTGCTGCACCGCCGGCGCTGAGCCGCTCGTGGCGACCGGCGGGCCGCCTGCGAGAATGGCCCGGTATCGACCGACCCGAGCCACACCGCACCGAGGGGCCTACGCCAGTGACCCGCGCTTCCCTGGACAAGCAGCCGCACGAAGTCGCCTCCATGTTCGACGGTGTCGCGGCGAACTACGACCTCACCAACGACGTCCTCTCCCTCGGCCAGGCCCGGCTGTGGCGCAAGGAGGTCGCCAAGGCGGTGGGCGCGCGCCCCGGGCACAAGGTCCTGGACCTGGCCGCCGGGACGGCGACGTCCTCGCTCCCCTTCGCCGCGACCGGCGCGTACGTCGTCCCCTGCGACTTCTCCCTCGGGATGCTGCGCGAGGGCAAGAAGCGTCACGCCTGGCTGCCGCTGACCGCCGGTGACGCGACGAAGCTGCCGTTCAAGGACGACGTCTTCGACACCGTGACGATCTCCTTCGGCCTGCGCAACGTCCAGGACACCGACGCGGCGCTGCGCGAGCTGTACCGGGTGACGAAGCCGGGTGGCCAGGTGGTCATCTGCGAGTTCTCCCAGCCGACGTGGGCGCCGCTGCGCACGCTCTACACCGAGTACCTGATGCGTGCCCTGCCGCCGGTGGCCCGCGCGGTGTCGTCCAACCCCGACGCGTACGTGTACCTCGCCGAGTCGATCCGGGAATGGCCCAACCAGCCCGCGCTCGCGGCGCTGCTCCAGAAGGCCGGCTGGTCGAAGGTCGCCTGGCGGAACCTGAGCGGTGGCATCGTCGCGCTGCACCGCGGCGTCAAGGCGTAGCGGCGTACGCAGGAGACGGGCCCGTGGACGCCGCGCCGCCGCAGACCTCCCGGTACGACACCGCGCCTTTCGACTACCAGGCCGTGCTGGAGCAGATCGCGCGGGACGTCGCCCCGCTGGTCGGGACCGGCACGCCCGCCGAGTACATCCCGGCGCTCGCCGCGGTGGACCCGGCGCAGTTCGGGATGGCGCTCGTCACGATGGGCGGCAAGGTGTTCGGGGTCGGGGACTGGCAGGTTCCCTTCTCCATCCAGTCGATCACCAAGGTGTTCACGCTCGCCCTGGCGCTGGCGGCGGAGGGCGGCGACAGCCTGTGGGAGCGGGTGGGGCGCGAGCCGTCCGGCAACCCGTTCAACTCGCTCGTGCAGCTGGAGTACGAGAACGGCATCCCGCGCAATCCGTTCATCAACGCGGGCGCGCTCGTGGTCACCGACCGGCTCCAGACGCTGACGGGTGACGCGAGCAGCGAACTGCTCAAGTTCCTGCGGGAGGAGAGCGGCAACCCGGACGTGGCCTTCGACGCCGAGGTGGCGGCCTCCGAGCACGAGCACGGCGACCGCAACGCGGCGCTGGCCCATTTCATGGCTTCCTACGGGAACATCGACAACCCGGTGCCGACGCTGCTGGACCACTACTTCTGGCAGTGCTCCATCGAGATGAGCTGCGCCGACCTGGCGCGTGCCGCCCGGGTCCTGGCCCGGCACGGGCTGCGCGCGGACGGCTCGCGGCTGCTGACGCGCAGCGGGGCGAAGCAGATCAACGCGGTGATGCTGACCTGCGGGACGTACGACGCGGCAGGCGAGTTCGCCTACCGCGTCGGCCTGCCCGGCAAGAGCGGTGTCGGGGGCGGCATCGTCGCCGTCGTGCCGGGCCGGTGCGCGCTGGCGGTGTGGAGCCCGGGGCTGGACGCGCACGGCAATTCGGTGGCGGGCGTGGCGGCGCTGGACCGCTTCACGACCTTGACCGGCATGTCCGTTTTCTGACGCCCCCCCCGCACCGGCCGGGGCGCTCAGGCGAGCGTCAGCTCGTAGCGGCGGGCCGGGTTGCCGCCCGGGGTGGTGAACTCCTCGGCCAGGTCCATGCCGAGCCGTTCCGCCACCGCCACCGAGCGGGTGTTGTGGGCGTGGATCATCGCGACCACCCGCGGCACCCCCGCCTCCCGGAGCCGGTCGAGGGTGGCCAGGGCGGCGGCGTACGCGTACCCCTTCCCCCACGCGGAGCGACCCAGCCGCCAACCGATCTCGATCTCCCCGACGGGCCCCCAGTCCTCACGGGGCCAGGGCTGCGCGCCGGTGAAGCCGATCACCGCCCCCTCCGCGTCCAGCAGCGTCCACAGGCAGTAGCCGAGCCGGGCGTCGTGCATGCGCTGCCGTGCGGTGAACTCCTCGTACAGCGACAGCTCGGCGGGGCCGCCGAGGAACTCCATGACGTCGGTGTCGTCGAAGACGGCGTGCCAGGCGTGCGCGTCCTCGTCAGTGGGCACGCGGAGCTGGACAGCCGGGAGCGGCGGCCGGGTCGGCGAGGTGGTCACAGGGGCAGCCCTTCGGATCGCGATCTCTTCCGCTGCATAGACTGCGACATGTCCCGTGCCGTTGGGCACCCTTTATCGAGCCTTCGGGAGAGCCCGCAGTGACCGAGGCAGTGACCGAGCCCCTCTCCGAACACTCCGCTGATGTGATCGTCGTCGGGGCCGGACCCGCCGGCTCCACCACCGCCTACTACCTCGCCAAGGCGGGACTGGACGTCCTGCTGCTGGAGAAGACGGCCTTTCCGCGCGAGAAGGTGTGCGGCGACGGGCTGACCCCGCGTGCCACCAAGCAGCTGGTCTCCATGGGCATCGACATCTCCGAAGAGGCCGGCTGGCTGCGCAACAAGGGCCTGCGGATCATCGGCGGCGGGCAGCGGCTCCAGCTGGACTGGCCGGAACTCGCCTCCTATCCGGACTACGGGCTCGTCCGCAAGCGCGACGACTTCGACGAGACCCTGGCCCGTCAGGCGCAGAAGGCCGGCGCGCGGCTGTACGAGCGCTGCAACGTCGGCGAGCCCGTCCGGGACCCGCGCACGGGGCACATCACGGGTGTCCAGGCGAAGCTGGGCGAGGAGAAGACCCCGGTCACCTTCAAGGCGCCACTGGTCGTCGCCGCCGACGGCAACTCCTCCCGCCTCTCCCTGGCGATGGGCCTGCACCGGCGCGAGGACCGCCCCATGGGCGTGGCGGTGCGCACGTACTTCACCTCGCCGCGGCACGACGACGACTACCTGGAGTCCTGGCTGGAGCTGTGGGACCGGCGCGGTCCGCAGGACCGGCTGCTGCCGGGCTACGGCTGGATCTTCGGCATGGGCGACGGTACGTCGAACGTCGGCCTCGGCATCCTCAATTCCTCCTCCGCTTTCAAGGAGCTGGACTGGCGCGAGGTCCTCAAGGCCTGGTGCGCGTCCATGCCGCAGGACTGGGGCTACACCCCCGAGAACATGACGCAGCCGATCCGCGGTGCGGCCCTGCCGATGGCCTTCAACCGGCAGCCGCACTACACCAAGGGCCTGCTGCTGGTCGGTGACGCGGGCGGGCTCGTCAACCCGTTCAACGGCGAGGGCATCGCCTATGCGATGGAGTCCGGGCAGATCGCGGCGGACGTCATCGTCCAGGCCCACGCCCGCGCCACCCCGGCGCAGCGCGAACTCGCCCTGCACAACTACCCGAAGGTGCTCAAGGAGACGTACGGCGGCTACTACACGCTGGGCCGCGCGTTCGTGAAGCTGATCGGCAACCCGAAGGTGATGAAGGTCGCCACCCAGCGCGGCCTGAGCCACCCGGTCCTGATGCGGTTCACCCTCAAGATGCTGGCCAACCTCACCGACCCGACGGGCGGCGACGCGATGGACCGCATCATCAACGGCCTCTCGAAGGTGGCCCCGAAGGCCTGACCCCCGGGAGCCGGACGCGCGGGCACCCCCGCGCGCCCGGCTCCCGCCGGGGCGGGGCGGCGGCGGGGGTGGTTCCGGTCTAGGCGTCTTCGGCGTCGGGGCCGTGGACCGTGCGGACGGAGCGGACCAGCAGGAGCAGGCCGTACAGGAGCATCGTCACGCTGGCCGCCCAACCGAGGCCCAGGGTGAGCGGATGTCCCGGTTTGTGCCAGGGCCGGGCCGTGTTGAGGAGCCAGCCGCCGACGGCGAGCAGGAAGAGACCGACGGCGGCCGGTACGGCGGTGGGGTCACTGGCGGGGTTACCGGTGGCGTTCGCGGAGTCCGCTGTGTGCGCGTCGAAAACAGCGTCTTCGGGGGCGTTCTCGCTCCACACGGCCACCACCTCCTCAGGTGAAATCGGGGCGGGCGGACACTGCGCCTCCGCTATCTTCGCAGGGCTTCGGCCGGTTCCACACGGGCTGCCCGCCAGGCGGGGTGGACGCCGGCCAGCAGTCCGGTGACGAGCCCGGCGAGCGGGGCGGCGGCCACCGTCACCGGGTGTATCACCGGTGTCCAGTCCCGTACGAGGGACACCCCGACCACCGTCAGTTCGCCGAAGGACGTCCCGACCAGGCCGCCGAGTGCACCCAAGGCGGCGGATTCGGCGAGGAACTGCGCCGCCACGTGTCGCCCGCGGGCACCCAGCGCACGGTGCAGCCCGATCTCCCCGGTCCGTTCCAGGACGGCGACGAGCGTCGTGTTGGCGATCCCCACCGCGCCGATGACCAGACAGATCCCGGCCAACAGCAGGAACAGGGCGCTGAGGTCGGAGGTCACCCCGGACCGCAGCAGCCGGGGATCGGGCGGCGGCACGGCCTTGAGGTACTCGGGGTGGTCGGGCCGCAGCGCGAGCGGGGCGAGACCGGCGACCTGCCGGGCGGCGCCGAGTTCGGTGGCGATCAGCATGCTCGCCCCGCCGGGCGCGGGCGGCCCCCACAGCTCCTGGGCGGTGGCCCGGGGCACCAGGACGGACAGCAGGTTCTCCGGCTTGCGTTCGACGTCGCCGATGATGCCCGCCACGGTGAAGGATTCCTGCCCGATGTAGAGCGCGGGGCGGGTCGCCAGGGTGGTGATGCCCAGACGTTCCGCGACGCCCCAGCCGATGAGCACCACGCGCTGGCGGTTCCGCTCGGCGAACTCGTCGTAGAGGCGGCCCTCCTGGAGGGTGGGCACGAGGGCGGCGACGGCCCCCGGGGACGCGGCGACGACGGGCACGGAGGCGCCGGGGCCGGTGGTGCCGACGCCGGAGGGCAGGGCGCCGATGGTGGTGCCCGAGTCCAGCCGTACGGTCCACAGCAGTCCGGCGCTGCGGATTCCCGCGACCTCGCGCAGCCGCTGCTCGGCGTCGGCGGGGAAGCCGGACCCGGCGAACTCGTCCTGTCGGGCGGCGACGTCCTCGACGGTCACCTCGGTGGCCGTGAGGACGTTGAACCGGCCGTCGATCTGCGAGGAGATGGTGGCGGTCAGGCCCAGTACGGCGACGAAACTGCCGACGCCGAGGACGGTGCCGAGCGCGGTGAGCACGGCGCGGCCGGGGCGGCGCAGCATGCCGGCGACGGCTTCGGACAGGGCGTCCCGGACGGTCAAGCGGGTCGGTTCGACCTCTGCTGCGGTGCCCGTGCGCCGCCCTCTCACGAGGTCACCTGCTCGCTCAACGCGCCGTCGCGTACGGCGACCGTCCGCCGGCCCCGCGCGGCCACCTCGCTGTCGTGCGTGATCACCATGACGGTCATCCCCGCCGTATGCAGTCGGTCCAGCAGGGACAGTACGGAGCCGGCGTTGGCCGAGTCCAGGTTGCCGGTCGGCTCGTCGCACAGCAGCAGCGAGGGCCGCCCGACGAGGGCGCGGGCGATGGCGACCCGCTGGCGCTCGCCGCCGGACAGCCGGCCCGGCAGCGCGTCGGCCCGGTGCCCCAGACCGACCTGCCGCAAGGCCTCCCGGGCCCGGGTGAGGCGCTCCGCGCGGGGGACGGAGGTGTAGAGCATGGCCAGGGTGACGTTCTCCAGGGCGCTGCGGTGGGGCAGCAGGTGGAACGCCTGGAAGACGAAGCCGATGCGGCGCCCGCGCAGGGCGGTACGGGCGTGGTCGGGCAGCCGGCCGGTGTCGATCCCGTCGAGGAGGTAGCGGCCGGAGGTAGGGGTGTCGAGGAGTCCCGCGACGTTGAGGAAGGTGGACTTCCCCGATCCGGAGGGGCCGACCATGGTGAGGAACTCGCCGCGCCGTACGGTCAGGTCGCAGGGCCGGAGGGCCTCTACGGGCGGCGGCCCGGGATAGGTGAGCCCGACCCCGCGGAACTCGATGACGGGGGTGTCGGCGTCGGGGGCGGCGTGGACCGGACGGCGGGCGAGTGGGAGCCTCACCTGGCGGTCCTCTCCCGGCTCTTGGCGGCGGCGCCGATGACGACCCTGGTACCGGCGGCGAGTGCGTCGGCCCGTACCGGGGTGACGGCGACGTAGCCGTCGCCGCTGGTGCCCGCCCGCACCTCGATGCGGCGCTGCGTGCCGTCGGCGGCCACGGCGGTGACGACCGTACGACCGTCCGCGCCGGCGGACACCGCGGTGACGGGGACCACGAGGGCCGCCCCCTCGGTCGACGCGGACTCGATGGTCAGCCGTACGTCCTTCCCGGTGAAACCGGCGGGCAGCGGTTGGTCGGCGCGGACCGTCATCCGGTAGCCGAGGTCGCCGCCTCCGTTCTTGCCACCCGCTCCCCCCTGAGTCCCGCCCTGGCTGCCCGGGTCCGCCTGCTGTCCCGCCGGTTGGCCCGTCGACCGCTCCGTCGCGACGAGCGCCACCCTGCCCGGGACATCGGTGCCGGCGGTCTCGGAGGAGATCACCACGGTCATGCCGGCGCGCAGCAGTTGCTTCCTGTCGTCGTTGAGATAGGCCTCGACGATGAGCTCCCCGGCGGAGAGGGTGAGCACCGGTCCGGACACGGGCGATCCGATCCGGACCCCGACGGCGCTGACGCGGGCCGGGAAGGTACTCAGGAACACGGTCTCGGAGGCGGGCAGCATCGGTCCGTCGGCCGCTTCCGCCGCGGCCAGCCGGGTCCGCGCGTCGGTGAGGGCCTGGCGGGCGCGAGCGAGGGCCCGGCCGGCGTCGCCGCCCGCGCCGGGGGCCGCAGTGGCGGAGGGCGCTGCCTTGCCGCCCGCTCCCGCGACCGGAGACTGGGCGGCGTCTTCCACGGCCCACTCGGCGGACCGTACGGCCTCCCGCGCGCTCTTGAGTCCTTCCCCGCGGTCGGCCACGGCGGGGAGCGGGTCGTAGCCGATGGCCCGGTAGCGGGCGGCGAGCGCGGCCTTCGTACCGGCGCCGAAGACGCCTTTCGCGTCGGAGCCGGTGCCGTGACCGAGCTCGCGCAGCGCCTGCTGCAACTGGGCGACGTCGTCACCGGTGGCGCCCGGCTTGAGGTCGCGGTAGACGGGCAGGGTCCCTTTGAGGGCGAACACCGGCCGCCCGGACACCTCCGCCAGCAACTGCCCGGCGCCGACCGCGTCCCCGGGCTTGAGCGGCAGCTTCGTCACGACGGGCGTGCCGACGCCCTCGCCGGAACGGGGCTGGGGGGCCACGTCGACGCTCTGGTCGGCGACGACGGACCCCCGCATCACCACCGTCTGCGCGAGCACCCGCCGTTCGACCTCCGCCGTCAGCGGTCCCTGCGCGGGCGGCCCGGTCTCCGCGGCGACCTGCGCGGGGGACTTCACCAGTACGGTGGCCAGCAGCCCTCCGACCGCCATCAGCGCCGCCCCGCCGACGACCCCGAGCACGAGCCGCCGCCCGCGCGCGAGTCCGCCGGGGTCGGGTGCGTCCTCCCCGGCCGGGGTCGCGTCGCCCCGGTCGCCTGCGATCACGTCCACCACGACCTCCTGCAGCTCGCTCACCCGCCGAGCACGCCGTCGCCGCCGGAACCCTTGTGGCGCCTGCACTTGCCGACCGCGTCGGAGTACTTGGTCCGCAGCTCGGCCGCCTGCTCCGGGGTCACTGCCCGGTCGTCGTACGTGCCCGTCACCGGATTCGGGTCCGGGTACCAGGAAATGCCCTCGGCGCGCAGGCATCTGGCCTCCTCCCGCGCGGCGGCGAGCGCTTCGGCGCTGACGGGCGGGGCCGGAGCCCTGGGCGGGATTTTTTCCTCGCAGGCCTTCTCGGCGGCGGGGAGGTTGTCGTGCGGCATGGTCTTGTCCACTCGCGGTGCACCGGAGTCGGTGCGGACGATCTCCACGCCGTGGTCCTTGAGGCAGTCGTAATACGCGACCTCCTCTTTGGTCGGCGGGGGGCTGTCGCTCGCCGAGGGTTCTTTCTCACCGGAGCAGGCACTGAGTGCGAGAGCCAGGGTGAGGACTATGACGGGCACGTGCTTGCGCATGAAGGGCGCTTCCCTCGGGATGGGGACGTGGAAAAGGCGCCGCAGACCGAAACGGCGTGCGAACGCGATTTCGTGATCCTAGGGAGCGTTCCGTCAGCGAACAAGTGGCGTCTCAGAAAAGGAAGGTGACTGTCCATCGGCTGGAATCGGGCTTGTGGCCGACAGTTGCCTGCACTTAACTCTCGCTGGTCCACGGGGCCGTTTTCGCCCGAGTGTTGTCTCTTCCTACGGTGAGGAACGTACGAATGACTGAATACCGGAGAGTATTGCGCTTCGCGGCCGCACCCGCCGTGCTCGCGGGCGCCCTGCTGGTCGCGACGGCCTCACCCGCCTCGGCGTGGGTGCACGACGGATACCTGGAGCAGTTCGAGTTCGGGCTGTACTGGGACGCGGGCAGCCGGGGATGTGTCTTCGACAGCAACAACGACGACGCCAGCCTCACCAACGACTACTTCACCGGTCCGTCGGGCTGTGGTGGCCGAGGCCAGAAGGTGAACGACAACACGTACTCCTACAAAAACCTGGACATCAACGGATTCCACGTCTACACGGACATCAACTACAGCGGAATTATGGGTTCCATTCCGGCCGGCTATACCGGTGACGCGTCCCAGAACTTCAAGAACTCGATCAGCTCCCTCAGCTGGTACTGAGCCGCTCGTTCCCGGAGGAATGGCTGATGTCTCCCGTGACGCCGATGTCTCCCGTGGCGCGCCGCACAGCGCAAGCCGTCGCCGTCCTGACGTCCGCGATCGCACTCTTGGGAGGGTGCACGGGCGGCGGCGGGGGCAAGGGAAATGACGGCGAACCCGCTCTGGGCCCGGTCGCCGCGAACCCCGCCACTTCCTCGATCTCCCTTCCGCTGGACGCCTACACCGACTCGATCTCGGAGACCGGCCGGATGGACGGCGTGCAGGACCGGCTGACCGCGCAGTGCATGGCCCGGTACGGCTTCGCTTACGAGCCGGCGCCGAGACCGGCGGCAGCAGCCGGAGCGGAGGCGGACCAGGACCGGCATCGGACCCTCTTCGGTGTGGCGGACCCGGCCCAGGCGGCGGCCCACGGCTATGACGGCGCCTCGGGAGCACCACGCCCGGCGAAGCCGGCTCCGCCGCAGCTCAGCGAGAGCGGAACCGCCGTGTTCTTCGGAACCCGGCCGGGCGGGAAGGCCCCGGTCGGCCCTGACCCGAAGAGCCAGGAGGAGGCCGACCACGCAGAGAGCGGGATCACGGTCGGCGGGCAGCGGGTCCCGGCAGGCGGCTGCCTGCGCGAGGGGTACCGCAAGCTGTACGCACCGACCAAGGACAGCGTCGACCTGCTCTTCCCCTTCGGGCTGGCCTCCGAGGCGCACACCCGGTCGCAGAAGGACGCCCGGGTGGTCGCCGCGCTCAAGGGCTGGTCCGACTGCATGGGCAAGGCCGGGTACGGCGCAGTCGCAACCCCGTACGAGGTGGTCGGCACACTCGGCCTGGAGGGCGACACGGCGGGACCCAGGGCGGTCGCAGTAGCCGGGGTGGACGTCGCCTGCAAGCGCGAGGTGAATCTCGTGGGGATCTGGTACGCCGTCGAGAAGGCCTACCAGCAGCGGCTCGTCGAGGAGAACGCGGAGACGCTCGCCCTCTACAAGCGCCAGCGCGACGCCCGCTTCAAGCTGGCGGCCTCGGTCGGCTGAACCGGGGTGCGGCCAGGGGCCGGTACTCCACCGAAAGCGGGGCGCAGGGCCCGTACCTCACCGGATCGGCGCACGGCGAAGGGCCGGTACTCCGCCCCCGAGCGGGGGAGTACCGGCCCTTGCGTCGGGCGCGGGGAGGCCGTGAGGGCCCGCCAGGGCTCCTGAGAGCGGCTCAGGAGGCCCGTGGGGCCCTTGGGGAGGCCCGTGGGGCCTCGGCGGCGTCAGAGGATGCGGACGGCGCCCGTCGGCATGTCGTAGCTGAGGGGGCGCTCGACGATGCCCGTGCTGGAGTTCTGCGCGCCGACGAACTTGCCGCCGCCGACGTACAGGGCGACGTGGTAGGCGTTGCCGCGGGAGCCCCAGTACAGGACGTCGCCCGGCTGCAGGTTGCTCAGCGACACCGAGGTGCCCTCGGCGGACTGGTCCTGCGACATGCGCGGCAGGGAGATGCCCGCCTGGCGGTACGCGGCCTGCACGAGACCGGAGCAGTCGTACGAGGACGGGCCGGTGCCGCCCATGACGTACGCCTTGCCGACCTGGTTGCGGGCGAAGTTGATGATGGCGGAGGCCGAGCCGGTGGCCGGGGCGGTGACCGTGCCCTCGCCGTCGTCGGAGGCGCCGGCGGACGCGGAGGCGGTCTGGAGGGTGGTGCGGCCGGCGCTGCGGGTGGCGCGCTCGGCCTCGGCCTTGCGGTCCGCCTCCTCCTTCGCCTGCTTCTCGGCCTTCTGCTGGGCCTCTTCCTTGGCCTGCTTGGCCTCGGCGGCGGCGCCGCTGCGGGCGCTCTCCTCCTGGGCGTTCAGCTCGCCGGTGACGGCCGCCTCGACGGCCGCGACGCGGGTGTTCTCTGCTGCGGTGGTGACCGCGGAGGCGACGTCGGCGGTCAGGTCCAGGCTCAGGACCGGCATTTCGAGCGTCGTCTCGGCCACGGGCTCGGCGGACGGGGACGCGCTCGCGGTGCCGGCCATGGCGAGGGTGCTGAGGACGCCACCGGCAACTCCGGCGCGGACCGCGAGCTTCGAGGTGCTGCGGCGGGGCTTCCGGTGGCTGGGTATGTGAGCGGTGTGGGACATGGGACAACCGCTATCAGGGCACAGCGGTCGGCTTCAAGAAACGTGGTGTGCGCCACAGTTGCGCGCGAAGCGCCCTAACCGGGCGCGTCGCGCGGGATATTGACGCCGTAACGGGCGAAACGGACAGGCCCTCATAAGCCTGTGATCAAGGGGTTTCTCTAATAAGTCCGAATTGAACCGCGCCTACCATCCCGCCCGACAGTTGGCCAAGCCCCCTTTCGGCGGCCTCGATTCCATGTGGCGCAGGTCACAGTTGCCTACCGCTGTGCGGGCGCTGTGACCGGTCCGTGATCATGCTGTGGGCTTCCCGTGGGGTTCGTGAACGGATGCACAGCTTCCGAGGCAGGTGATCTTGCGGATTCCCGGGGCCACCTCCGGGCGTCACCCCCCGGCCGTCCCCCCGGACGTCACCCCCCCGGCCGGCCCCGGACCTCGCCCCGCGTCCACCCGCCTCCACCCGCGTCCACTCCCGTCCGCGGCCGCTCCCCCTGTCGGGCGACGCGGATTCCCTTACCACCAGGTCCCCACGGTCGCCAATTTGCCTGCAATGGCCATCATTTGATAGTGCAACCCCGCTCCCACCTGGGGTGACGGGTGCGGATGTCACCTTTGGTAACCATGTGGATGCCTTGCGTATGAAGATCACCGCTCAATGGACTTCATGATCGTTCGTCGGGTGGTGGAGATCACAAACTCGTTGTTGTAACCCGTGTCGCAGATCACAGATCCGCAGGCATAAGATGCGCAGCAGTCCGGCTTGTGAACTGCCTCACATGTGCAAGATCTTCGCGGGGCGGGGCGCTCGGCGCCGGCACAGCGGTCCAACGGTCAAGGACGACTGGAAGGAGCGAGGAGCGTGAATGCGTACGCGCCCATCCTCGTGCTCGGCGCCCTCGGCGCAGGGTTTGCGATCTTCTCCGTGGTCATGGCCACGCTGATCGGCCCAAAACGGTACAACCGGGCGAAGCTCGAAGCATACGAGTGCGGCATCGAGCCCACTCCGATGCCGGCCGGCGGCGGCCGCTTCCCGATCAAGTACTACCTGACGGCGATGCTCTTCATCGTCTTCGACATCGAGATCGTCTTCCTCTACCCCTGGGCCGTCACCTTCGACTCCCTGGGGATCTTCGGGCTCGTCGAGATGCTGCTCTTCGTGCTCACCGTCTTCGTCGCCTACGCCTACGTGTGGCGCCGCGGCGGCCTGGAATGGGACTGAGGGGCTGAATTTTCCATGGGACTGGAAGAGAAGCTGCCGAGCGGCTTCCTGCTGACCACCGTCGAACAGGCCGCGGGCTGGGTGCGCAAGTCATCCGTCTTCCCGGCCACCTTCGGCCTGGCCTGCTGCGCCATCGAGATGATGACCACCGGCGCGGGCCGCTACGACCTCGCCCGCTTCGGCATGGAGGTCTTCCGCGGCTCCCCGCGCCAGGCCGACCTGATGATCGTGGCCGGCCGGGTCAGCCAGAAGATGGCGCCGGTGCTGCGGCAGGTCTACGACCAGATGCCCGCCCCGAAGTGGGTGATCTCCATGGGCGTCTGCGCCTCCTCGGGCGGCATGTTCAACAACTACGCGATCGTCCAGGGCGTCGACCACATCGTGCCCGTGGACATCTACCTGCCCGGGTGCCCGCCCCGCCCCGAGATGCTGATGGACGCGATCCTCAAGCTCCACCAGAAGATCCAGGGCTCCAAGCTCGGCGTGAACCGGGAAGAGGCGGCGCGCGAGGCGGAGGAGGCGGCCCTCAAGGCCCTCCCCACCATCGAGATGAAGGGGCTCCTGCGGTGAGCGACGACCCCGCCGTGGACAACGGCAACAACGTGCCCGCACCCCGGGGCTCGGCCGGCCCCGAGGTGATCGGCGTCCGCAAGGGCATGTTCGGCGCGAACAACGGCGGCGACACCACCGGCTACGGCGGTCTGGTGCGCACCGTGGCGCTGCCCGGCGCGACGAGCCGCCCCTACGGTTCTTACTTCGACGAGATCGCCGACGAACTCGAAGGCGCCCTGGAGGAACAGGACCTGGTCCCCGAGAACGCCATCGAGAAGACGGTGGTCAACCGGGGCGAGCTCACCTTCCACATCGCCCGCGAGCACCTCGTCCGGGTCGCCTCCACCCTGCGCGACGACCCGGCGCTGCGCTTCGAGCTGTGCACCGGCGTCAGCGGCGTGCACTTCCCGCACGACAAGGGACGCGAGCTGCACGCGGTCTACCACCTGCGCTCGATCACCCACGGCCGGGTCCTGCGCCTGGAGGTCTCGGTCCCCGACAGCGACCCGCACGTCCCCTCGCTCGTCTCCGTCTACCCGACCAACGACTGGCACGAGCGCGAGACGTACGACTTCTTCGGCCTGGTCTTCGACGGGCACCCCGCCCTCACGCGGATCATGATGCCGGACGACTGGCAGGGCTTCCCGCAGCGCAAGGACTACCCGCTCGGCGGGATCCCCGTCGAGTACAAGGGCGCCCAGATCCCGGCTCCCGACCAGCGGAGGTCGTACAGCTGATGAACACGCCGAACACATCGCAGCACGCGTCCGCCCGCGAGACGACCGAGGGCACCGTCTACACCGTCACCGGCGGCGACTGGGACGAGGTCGTGCAGTCGGCGGCCCGCGCGGACGACGAGCGGATCGTCGTCAACATGGGTCCGCAGCACCCGTCGACCCACGGCGTGCTCCGGCTGATCCTGGAGATCGACGGCGAGACGGTCACCGAGGCCCGCTGCGGCATCGGGTACCTGCACACCGGTATCGAGAAGAACCTCGAATTCCGGAACTGGACGCAGGGCACCACCTTCGTGACGCGCATGGACTACCTGACGCCGTTCTTCAACGAGACGGCGTACTGCCTGGGCGTCGAGAAGCTGCTCGGGATCACCGACCAGGTCCCGGACCGCGCCACCGTCATCCGCGTCCTGCTGATGGAGCTCAACCGGCTCTCCTCCCACCTGGTGTGCATCGCCACCGGCGGCATGGAGCTGGGCGCGACCACGATCATGATCTACGGCTTCCGCGACCGCGAGCTGATCCTGGACGTCTTCGAGCTGATCACCGGCCTGCGCATGAACCACGCGTTCATCCGCCCCGGCGGCCTCGCCCAGGACCTGCCCCCGGGCGCCGTCGACCAGCTGCGCGACTTCGTGAAGACCATGAAGAAGAACCTGCCGGAGTACGACAAGCTCGCCACCGGCAACCCCATCTTCAAGGCCCGCATGCAGGACGTCGGCTACCTCGACCTGACCGGCTGCATGGCCCTGGGCGCCACCGGCCCCATCCTGCGCTCCGCCGGCCTGCCGCACGACCTGCGCAAGTCGGACCCGTACTGCGGTTACGAGGACTACGAGTTCGACGTGCCGACCGCGGAGAGCTGCGACTCCTACGGGCGGTTCCTGATCCGCCTGGAGGAGATGCGCCAGTCGCTGCGGATCGTCGAACAGTGCCTGGAGCGGCTGGAGCCGGGCCCGGTGATGGTCGCGGACAAGAAGATCGCCTGGCCGGCGCAGCTCGCGATGGGCCCCGACGGACTCGGCAACTCCCTCGACCACATCCGCACCATCATGGGCACCTCCATGGAGGCCCTCATCCACCACTTCAAGCTGGTGACCGAGGGCTTCCGGGTCCCGGCCGGGCAGGCGTACGCGGCCGTCGAGTCACCCAAGGGCGAGCTCGGCGTCCACGTCGTCTCCGACGGCGGCACCCGCCCCTACCGGGTCCACTTCCGCGACCCGTCCTTCACCAACCTCCAGGCCATGGCGGCGATGTGCGAGGGCGGCCAGGTCGCCGACGTCATCGTCGCCGTCGCCTCCATCGACCCCGTGATGGGAGGCGTCGACCGATGACAGACGTGTCGTTGGGCATGCCCCAGCTCCCGGCCCCCGACTACCCGGCGGAGGTCCGCGAGAGGCTGGCGGCCGACGCCGCCCAGATCATCGCCCGCTACCCCGACAGCCGCTCCGCGCTGCTGCCGCTGCTGCACCTGGTGCAGGCGGAGGAGGGCTACGTCACCCGCACCGGCATGCGGTTCTGCGCCGAGACGCTCGGCCTGACCACCGCCGAGGTGACGGCCGTCGCCACCTTCTACACGATGTACCGGCGCAAGCCGTCCGGCGAGTACCAGGTGGGCGTCTGTACGAACACCCTGTGCGCAGTGATGGGCGGCGACGCCATCTTCGACGAGCTCAAGGAGCACCTGGGCGTCGGGAACAACGAGACCACCCCCGACGGCAAGGTCACCCTCGAACACATCGAGTGCAACGCGGCCTGCGACTACGCGCCCGTGGTGATGGTCAACTGGGAGTTCTTCGACAACCAGACCCCCGAGTCCGCGAAGGCGATGGTGGACGACCTGCTGGCCGGCCGGCAGGTCGTGCCGACGCGGGGCGCGCCGCTGTGCACGTACAAGGAGACGGCCCGGATCCTCGCCGGGTTCCCGGACGAGCGCGAGGGCGCGGTGGAGGCGGGCGGCGGCGCGGGCCCCGCCTCGCTGATCGGTCTGCGCATCGCCCGCGGCGAGTCCCCGCACACCCCGATCGTGCACCCGCGCGGTGAGGCGCGTGGCGGGGCCGGCACCGAGGGAGGGGAGTGATGTCGGTGTCTTCCGAACTGAGCAACGAGGGCGCCCCCCGGCCGCAGGCCGGGGGAGGGAGCCCGGAGAAGCTCCTGGCGCCCGTCCTGTCGGCGTTCTGGGACGAGCCCGAGTCGTGGACGCTGGAGACCTACCAGCGGCACGAGGGCTACGAGGGCCTGCGCAAGGCCCTCGCGATGACCCCGGACGACCTCATCGCCTACGTGAAGGACTCGGGTCTGCGCGGGCGCGGCGGCGCCGGCTTCCCCACCGGCATGAAGTGGCAGTTCATCCCGCAGGGCGACGGGAAGCCGCACTACCTCGTCGTGAACGCGGACGAGTCGGAACCGGGAACCTGCAAGGACATCCCCCTCCTCTTCGCCAATCCGCACTCCCTCATCGAGGGAATGGTCATCGCCTGCTACGCGATCCGGTCGGAGCACGCCTTCATCTACCTGCGCGGCGAGGTCGTGCCGGTCCTGCGGCGCCTGCACGAGGCGGTTCGCGAGGCGTACGAGGCCGGATACCTCGGGGAGAACATCCTCGGGAGCGGGCTGAAGCTCGACATCACGGTGCACGCGGGGGCGGGCGCGTACATCTGCGGTGAGGAGACGGCGCTGCTCGACTCCCTCGAAGGCCGGCGCGGTCAGCCCCGGCTGCGTCCTCCCTTCCCCGCGGTGGAGGGCCTCTACGCGTGCCCCACTGTCGTCAACAACGTCGAGTCCATCGCCTCGGTTCCCGCGATCCTGAACAAGGGCAAGGACTGGTTCAAGGCGATGGGGACCGAGAAGTCCCCCGGCTTCACGCTGTATTCGCTCTCCGGGCACGTCGCCGGACCCGGCCAGTACGAGGCCCCGCTCGGCATCACCCTGCGCCAGCTCCTGGACATGAGCGGCGGGATGCGCCCCGGGCACCGGCTGAAGTTCTGGACCCCCGGCGGCTCCTCCACCCCGATGTTCACCGACGAGCACCTCGACGTCCCGCTCGACTACGAGGGCGTCGGCGCGGCCGGCTCGATGCTCGGCACCAAGGCCCTCCAGTGCTTCGACGAGACCACCTGCGTGGTCCGCGCGGTGACCCGGTGGACCGAGTTCTACGCCCACGAGTCCTGCGGCAAGTGCACGCCGTGCCGGGAGGGCACGTACTGGCTGGTGCAGCTGCTGCGGGACATCGAGGCCGGCAAGGGCGTGATGAGCGACCTCGACAAGCTGGGCGACATCGCCGACAACATCAACGGCAAGTCGTTCTGCGCCCTCGGTGACGGCGCCGCCAGCCCGATCTTCTCCTCGCTCAAGTACTTCCGCGAGGAGTACGAGCAGCACATCACGGGCAAGGGCTGCCCCTTCGACCCCAAGAAGTCGACCCTCTGGGCTGACACGGAGGTGAACGCATGACCGTCACCACTAACGCCCCGGCGGGCGGCGGCGGGGCGGCGGTTCCGCCCGAGGACCTGGTTTCGCTGACCATCGACGGCATCGAACTGTCCGTCCCCAAGGGGACGCTGGTCATCCGGGCCGCCGAACAGCTCGGCATCGAGATCCCCCGGTTCTGCGACCACCCGCTCCTCGACCCGGCCGGCGCCTGCCGCCAGTGCATCGTCGAGGTGGAGGGCCAGCGCAAGCCGATGGCCTCCTGCACGATCACCTGCACCGACGGCATGGTCGTCAAGACGCAGCTGACGTCGCAGGCCGCCGACAAGGCCCAGCGCGGGGTGATGGAGCTGCTGCTCATCAACCACCCGCTGGACTGCCCGGTGTGCGACAAGGGCGGCGAGTGCCCGCTCCAGAACCAGGCCCTCTCGCACGGCAACGCCGAATCGCGTTTCGAGGGCAAGAAGCGGACGTACGAGAAGCCGGTCGCGATCTCCACGCAGGTGCTGCTGGACCGCGAGCGGTGCGTGCTGTGCGCGCGCTGCACCCGCTTCTCCACGCAGGTGGCGGGCGACCCGATGATCGAGCTGCTGGAGCGCGGAGCCCTCCAGCAGGTCGGCACCGGCGAGGGCGACCCGTTCGAGTCGTACTTCTCCGGCAACACCATCCAGATCTGCCCGGTCGGCGCCCTCACCTCGGCCGAGTACCGCTTCCGCGCCCGTCCCTTCGACCTCGTCTCCTCCCCGAGCGTGTGCGAGCACTGCGCGGGCGGCTGCGCGACGCGCACCGACCACCGGCGCGGGAAGGTGCTGCGCCGGCTGGCCGCCGAGGACCCCGAGGTCAACGAGGAGTGGATCTGCGACAAGGGCCGCTTCGCGTTCCGCTACGCGCAGCGCCCCGACCGCCTCACCACGCCGCTGGTGCGCGGCTCCGACGGGGTGCTCGCCCCGGCGAGCTGGCCCGAGGCGCTGGAGGCCGCCGCGGAGGGGCTGGCCTCCGCGCGCGGCCGGGCGGGGGTGCTGACGGGCGGCCGGCTCACTGCCGAGGACGCCTACGCGTACGCCAAGTTCGCCCGCGTGGTGCTGGACACCAACGACATCGACTTCCGGGCGCGGGTGCACAGCGCCGAGGAGGCCGACTTCCTGGCCGCGACCGTGGCCGGCACCAGCAAGGACCTGGCGGGCGGCGGGGTGACGTACTCCTCCCTGGAGGCGGCGCCCGCGGTGCTGCTGGCCGGCATCGAGTCCGAGGAGGAGGCCCCCGGTGTCTTCCTGAGGCTGCGCAAGGCCCACCGCAAGCACAAGCAGCGGACCTTCGGCCTCGCACCGTTCGCCACCCGGGGCCTGGAGAAGACGGGCGGCACCCTGCTGGCCGCCGCCCCCGGGACCGAACCCGACTGGCTGGACGCGCTCGCCTCGCGGACCGGCCTGGAGCAGGGCGGCCACGCCGCCGCCGAAGCGCTGCGCGAGCCCGGCGCCGTCATCGTCGTCGGGGAGCGCCTGGCCGGGGTGCCGGGCGCGCTGACCGCCGCGGTACGGGCGGCGGCCGCGACCGGCGCGAAGCTGGTGTGGATCCCGCGCCGGGCCGGGGAGCGGGCCGCCGTGGAGGCGGGCGCGCTGCCGTCGCTGCTGCCCGGCGCCCGCCCGGCCACCGACCCGCGGGCCCGCGAGGAGGTCGCGGCCGTCTGGGGGCTGGACGAACTCCCGCACCGCTACGGCCGCGACACCGGCCAGATCGTCGAGGCGGCCGCCGGGCGGGAGCTGTCCGCGCTGCTCGTCGCAGGCGTCGAGGTGGCCGACCTGCCCGACCCGGTCCGTGCCCGTCTCGCGCTGCGGGAGGCGTTCGTGGTCTCGCTGGAGCTGCGGCCCAGCGAGGTCACCGACCACGCCGACGTGGTGTTCCCCGTCGCCGCGGTGGCCGAGAAGGCGGGGGCGTTCATCAACTGGGAGGGCCGGGTGCGGCCGTTCGAGGCGGCGCTCAAGCCGGACCAGATGACCCGCCGGCTCGCACCCGCCGACCACCGTGTGCTGCACATGCTGGCCGACGCGGCGGACCGGCCGATCGCGCTGCCCGACGTACAGGCCGTACGGCGGGAACTGGAGAGGCTCGGCCCGTGGGCCGGGGAGCGCGCCGCCGAGCAGGGCGCGGACACCGAGCCGCTGCCCCGGCCCGGCGCCGGCGAAGCGGTCCTGGCGGGCCACCGGCTGCTGCTGGACCAGGGCCGGCTCCAGGACGGGGACGCCGCCCTGGCCGGTACCCGGCACGAGGCGAGCGCCCGCCTGTCGGCGGCCACGGCCGCCGAGACGGGCGTCAAGGACGGCGACGTCCTCGCGGTGACCGGCCCGGCGGGGACCGTGGAACTGCCGCTGCGGGTCACGCGGATGCCCGACCGGGTGGTCTGGCTGCCGCTGAACTCCACCGGCTCCGGCGTCCTCGCCGACACCGGCGCCCGCCCGGGCGCCCTCGTACGCATCGGCCCGGCGGTCCCGTCCGGCGCGGGCGACAGCACTGCGGAGGTGGAGGCGTGAACCCGGTACAGCTCGCCGCGGAGGACCTGTCCCTCTTCGGCAAGGACGTCTGGTGGCTCGTCGTCGTCAAGGCGGTGTTCTGCTTCGCCTTCCTGATGGTGACCGTGCTCTTCTCCATCGTCTGGGAGCGCAAGGTCGTCGCCTGGATGCAGCTGCGCATCGGTCCCAACCGGCACGGCCCCTGGGGCATGCTCCAGTCGCTCGCCGACGGCGTGAAGCTGATGCTCAAGGAAGACGTCATCGTCAAGCGGGCGGACAAGGTGGTGTACGTCCTCGCGCCGGTCATCGCGGCGATCCCGGCGTTCATGGCCATCGCGGTGATCCCGTTCGGGCCCTCCGGCAACGAGGTCTCGATCTTCGGGCAGCGGACCACGATGCAGCTGACGGACCTGCCCATCGCGATGCTGTACGTCCTCGCGGTGGCTTCGGTCGGCATCTACGGCATCGTCCTCGCCGGCTGGTCCTCGGGCTCCACGTACCCGCTGCTCGGGGGCTTGCGCTCCTGCGCGCAGATGATCTCGTACGAGATCGCGATGGGTGCGGCGTTCGCGTCGGTGTTCCTCTACTCCGGGTCGATGTCGACCTCGAAGATCGTGGAGGCGCAGGCGGACCGCTGGTACATCATCCTGCTGCCGGTCTCCTTCATCATCTACATCGTCACGATGGTCGGGGAGACGAACCGCGCCCCCTTCGACATGCCGGAGTCCGAGGGCGACCTGGTCGGCGGCTTCAACACCGAGTACTCCTCCATCAAGTTCGCGCTGTTCATGCTGGCCGAGTACGTCAACATGGTCACCGTCTCGGCGGTCTCGGTCACCCTCTTCCTCGGCGGCTGGCGGGCCCCCGCGCCGATCTCCACGTACTGGGAGGGCGCGAACCACGGCTGGTGGCCGATGCTCTGGTTCGTCATCAAGGTGCAGCTGCTGCTGTTCTTCTTCATCTGGCTGCGCGGCACCCTGCCGCGCGTGCGCTACGACCAGCTGATGAAGCTCGGCTGGAAGGTCCTCATCCCCGTCTCCGTGGTCTGGCTGATGCTGGTCGCGACCGTGCGGGCGATGCGGAACGAGCACTACGACTTCCAGCAGATCGTGCTGTACGTCGGCGGCGCGGTGATCGCCGTTCTGCTGCTGTCCTTCGTGGCCGACCTGTTCCGCGGCAAGCGGGACGGCCAGGCGAAGGACGCGGCGGGCGCGGCCGCGCCGGACGAGCCCTTCGACCCGATGGCGGGCGGATTCCCCGTACCCCCCAAGCCCGGTCAGCAGCCGGCGCCCGTGCCGCGCAGGCGGCCCCGGGGGCAGCGGGAGCTGATTGTCAGTGGCGGGGCGAATACTGACAGTGACCGAGAGGAGGGTGGTGAGAATGTCTGACGCCGAGAACGAGAAGTGGCAGAACCCGGTGGCCGGCTTCGGCGTGACCTTCAAGGCCATGTTCAAGAAGCGCCTCACCGAGCAGTACCCGGAGCAGCGCAAGACCACCGCGCCCCGCTTCCACGGGCGGCACCAGCTCAACCGCCATCCCGACGGTCTGGAGAAGTGCATCGGGTGCGAGCTGTGCGCCTGGGCCTGTCCGGCCGACGCGATCTACGTGGAGGGCGCGGACAACACGGCGGAGGAGCGCTACTCCCCGGGTGAGCGGTACGGCGCGGTCTACCAGATCAACTACGCCCGCTGCATCCTGTGCGGGCTGTGCGTCGAGGCGTGCCCCACCCGGGCCCTGACGATGACGAACGAGTTCGAACTGGCAGACTCCAGCCGCGAATCGCTGATCTACACCAAGGAACAGCTGCTGGTGGGCCTGACCGAGGGCATGGTCGAGGCGCCGCACGAGATGTACCCGGGCACCGACGACCAGGACTACTACCGCGGTCTGGTGACGGGCGCGGCCCCCGGGACGGTCCGGCAGGTCGCGCGTTCCAAGGGCGAGGTCGCCGAAGGCGCCGGGCAGGACGCCGCCGAACCCGAGGGGGTGGAGGCATGAGCGCCCTCGCCGCCGCGGCTTCGACCACCTCCACGGGCGAGGCCGTGCAGTTCTGGGTCCTCGGCACGGTCGCCGTGATCGGCGCGCTGTGCACGATCTTGATGAAGAAGGCCGTGCACAGCGCGCTGTGCCTGGCCGGGACGATGATCATCCTGGCGGTCTTCTACCTCGCCAACGGGGCGTACTTCCTGGGCGTCGTCCAGGTCGTCGTCTACACCGGCGCCATCATGATGCTGTTCCTCTTCGTGGTGATGCTCGTCGGTGTCACCGCCGCGGACTCGCTCACCGAGACCCTCAAGGGGCAGCGCTGGCTGGCCGCCCTGTGCGGCCTCGGCTTCGGCATCCTGCTGATCGCCGGCATCGCCAACGCCAAGCTCACCCACTTCAACGGCCTGGGCCGGGTCAACTCCACCGGGCACGTCGAGGGGCTCGCCGAGCTGATCTTCACCCGGTACATTTTCGCCTTCGAGATCACCGGCGCCCTGCTGATCACGGCTGCCGTCGGCGCGATGGTGCTCACCCACCGCGAGCGCACCGAGCGGGCCGCCACCCAGCGCGAACTCGCCGAGCGGCGCGTGCGCGAGGGCGTCCAGCTCCCGCCGCTGCCCGCCCCCGGCGTCTACGCCCGGCACAACGCGGTCGACATCGCCGGTCTGCTGCCGGACGGCACCCCGTCCGAGCTCACCGTCAACAAGACGCTGCGGGCCCGCGGCCAGATCCGTGACGTGTCGAGCGAGGCACTGGAGGACCTGAAAGCGCTGGAGCAGAAGTCGGCGGAGCGCCTCGGCCGAGAGGAGGCCTCGAAGTGAACCCGGTCAACTACCTGTACCTGGCCGCCCTGCTGTTCACCATCGGTGCGGCCGGCGTACTCATCCGCAAGAACGCGATCGTGCTGTTCATGTGCGTGGAGCTGATGCTCAACGCCTGCAACCTCGCCTTCGTCGCGTTCTCCCGGATGCACGGCAACCTCGACGGTCAGATCATCGCGTTCTTCACGATGGTCGTCGCCGCCGCGGAGGTCGTGGTGGGCCTCGCGATCATCGTGTCGCTGTTCCGTACCCGCCACTCGGCCTCGGTCGACGACGCCAGCCTGATGAAGCTGTAAGGGGCCTTCACAGTGGAGAATCTGATTGCGCTGCTGGTGGCGGCGCCCCTGCTCGGAGCGGCGGTGCTGCTGTGCGGCGGCCGCCGCCTCGACAAGGCCGGCCACTGGCTCGGCACCTTCTTCGCCGCCGCCTCCTTCGGCATCGGCGTGGCCCTGTTCACCGACATGCTGGGGCGCGGCGCCGACGACCGCACCGTCCACCAGAAGCTGTTCAGCTGGATCCCGGTCGAGGGCTTCCAGGCGGACGTCGCCTTCCAGCTCGACCAGCTGTCGATGACCTTCGTCCTGCTGATCACCGGCGTCGGCACCCTCATCCACATCTACTCCATCGGGTACATGGAGCACGACGAGCGGCGCCGCCGCTTCTTCGGCTACCTGAACCTGTTCCTCGCGGCGATGCTGCTCCTGGTCCTCGCCGACAACTACCTGCTGCTGTACGTCGGGTGGGAGGGCGTGGGCCTGGCCTCGTACCTGCTCATCGGCTTCTGGCAGCACAAGCCCAGCGCGGCGACCGCCGCGAAGAAGGCCTTCCTGGTCAACCGGGTCGGCGACATGGGCCTGTCGATCGCCATCATGATCATGTTCACCACGTTCGGGACGTTCGCGTTCGGGCCGGTGTTCGGGGCGGTGGACGGTACGTCCGAGGGCAGGCTGACGGCGATCGCCCTGATGCTGCTGCTGGCCGCCTGCGGCAAGTCCGCGCAGGTGCCGCTCCAGTCCTGGCTCGGTGACGCGATGGAGGGCCCGACCCCGGTCTCGGCCCTGATCCACGCGGCGACCATGGTCACCGCCGGCGTGTACCTGATCACCCGCTCCGGCGCGGTCTTCAACGCCGCTCCGGACGCGCAGACCGCGGTCGTCGTGGTCGGCGCGGTGACACTGCTCTTCGGTGCGATCGTCGGTTGCGCGAAGGACGACATCAAGAAGGCCCTCGCCGGCTCCACGATGTCCCAGATCGGGTACATGGTCCTCGCGGCCGGCCTCGGACCCATCGGCTACGTCTTCGCGATCATGCACCTGGTGACGCACGGCTTCTTCAAGGCCGGCCTCTTCCTCGGCGCCGGTTCCGTGATGCACGGGATGAACGACGAGGTGGACATGCGCAAGTACGGCGGCCTGCGGAAGTACATGCCGATCACCTTCGTCACCTTCGGCCTCGGCTACCTCGCCATCATCGGTTTCCCGGGCCTTTCGGGCTTCTGGTCCAAGGACAAGATCATCGAAGCGGCCTTCGCCAAGGGCGGCACCGAGGGCTGGATCCTCGGCGGAGTGGCTCTGCTGGGCGCCGCCATCACCGCCTTCTACATGACCCGCGTGATGCTGCTGACCTTCTTCGGCGAGAAGCGCTGGCAGCCGGCGCCTGACGCCGACGCCGCGCCCAGCGCCGAACCCGCCGCCGAACACCGGCCCGGGGAGCTGCCGCACCCCCACGAGTCGCCGAAGACCATGACCCTGCCGATGATCGTGCTCGCCCTCGGTTCCGTCTTCGCCGGTGGCCTGTTCAGCATCAACGAGGCGTTCGTGAAGTGGCTGGAGCCCGTGACCTCCTTCGAGCACGGGAACCCGCCGCTGGGCGCCGGGGCCATCACCGCCGCCACGATCGTGGTCCTGCTGATCGGCGTGGGTCTCGCCTACGTGCAGTACGGGCGGGGGCCCGTCCCCGTGGTCGCCCCCCGGGGCAGCTGGCTCACCAGGGCGGCCCGGCGCGACCTGCTCCAGGACGACTTCAACCACGTCGTGCTGGTGCGCGGCGGGGAGCACCTGACCCGCTCCCTCGTGTACGTCGACCACAGCCTGGTCGACGGGGTGGTCAACGGGACGGCCGCCTCGGTCGGCGGGCTGTCCGGCCGGCTGCGCAAGTTGCAGAACGGCTACGCCCGCAGCTACGCGGTCTCGATGTTCGGGGGCACGGCGATCCTCGTCGCCGCGACCCTGCTGATGAGGGCGGTGTGAGATGAGTTTCCCGCTTCTGACGGTGACGGCGGCCGTGCCCGCGGCCGGCGCCGTCCTGACGGCGGCCGTCCCGGCCGCGCGCCGGGGCGCCGCCAAGTGGCTCGCGCTGCTCGTCTCCCTGGTGACACTGGCACTGGCCGTGCTCATCGCGGTCCGTTTCGAGCCCGGTGGCGCCCGCTACCAGCTCACCGAATCCCACGGGTGGATCTCCGACTTCGGGGTCCGCTACGAGCTGGGCGTCGACGGCATCGGGGTGGCGCTGATCGCGCTGACCGCCCTGCTGATGCCGTTCATCATCCTGGCCGGCTGGCACGACGCCGACCCGCTGGAGACCCGGTCGTCCCGCTGGCGGCCGACGCAGGGGTTCTTCGCCCTGATCCTGCTGGTCGAGGCGATGGTGGTGATCTCCTTCGAGGCCACCGACGTCTTCGTCTTCTACATCTTCTTCGAAGCCATGCTCATCCCGATGTACTTCCTCATCGGCGGCTTCGGGGACCGGGCGCACGCCGGGACCGATGAGAACGCCGCCGCGCAGCGCTCGTACGCGGCGGTCAAGTTCCTCCTCTACAACCTCGCCGGCGGCCTGATCATGCTGGCCGCGGTCATCGGGCTCTACGTGGTCGCCGGGAACTTCTCCCTCCAGGAGATCACCGCCGCCCGCGCCGCGGGCACGCTCGACATGGCGACCAGCACCGAACGGCTGCTGTTCCTCGGGTTCTTCTTCGCCTTCGCGGTGAAGGCCCCGCTGTGGCCGCTGCACACCTGGCTGCCCAACGCCATGGGCGAGGCCACCGCCCCCGTCGCCGTACTGATCACGGCGGTCGTCGACAAGGTGGGCACCTTCG
Organism: Streptomyces sp. NPDC051578; assembly: GCF_044454045.1. Classification (NCBI taxonomy): domain Bacteria; kingdom Bacillati; phylum Actinomycetota; class Actinomycetes; order Kitasatosporales; family Streptomycetaceae; genus Streptomyces; species Streptomyces sp. NPDC051578. The sequence continues at coordinate 2,107,371 of NZ_JBITDH010000001.1, read as the reverse complement.
CGATGCTCCGCTTCTGCCTCGGGCTCTTCCCCGAGGCCAGCAAGTGGGCGACGCCCGTGATCCTCGTCCTGGCCCTGATCAGCATCGTCTACGGGGCGCTGCTCGCCGTCGGCCAGCGGGACATCAAGCGGCTGGTGGCCTACGCCTCCATCTCGCACTTCGGCTTCATCATCATGGGCATCTTCGCGATGACCTCCCAGGGCCAGTCGGGCGCGACGCTGTACATGGTCAACCACGGGATCTCCACGGCGGCGCTGATGCTGGTCGCCGGCTTCCTGATCTCGCGGCGCGGCTCGCGGCTCATCGCCGACTACGGCGGCGTGCAGAAGGTGGCCCCGGTCCTGGCCGGGACCTTCCTCATCGGCGGTCTCGCGACACTGTCCCTGCCGGGTCTCGCACCGTTCGTCAGCGAGTTCCTGGTCCTGGTCGGCACGTTCACCCGGTACCCGGTCGTCGGCGTCATCGCGACCATCGGCATCGTGCTGGCCGCGCTGTACACGCTGGTGCTCTACCAGCGCACGATGACCGGCCCGGTGAAGGAGGAGGTCCGCGCGATGCCGGACCTGCGCCTGCGGGAAGTGCTGGTGGTGGCCCCGCTGATCGCGCTGCTGATCGGGCTGGGCGTGTACCCGAAGCCGCTGACCGAGATCGTCAACCCGGCGGTGAAGCACACCATGTCGGACGTGAAGCGGACGGACCCCAAGCCCGAGGTGGCCGTCGAAGCCAAGAACGGGGAGGCGGCGAAGTGAGCACGCTGACTGCTGCCCAGGGCCTGCTGACCGTGGCGGCCGCGGACCCGGCCACCAGGATCCCGGCCCCGCACATCGAATACGCGCAGCTCGCGCCCACGCTGATCGTGGTGGGCGCGGCGGTCCTCGGCGTCCTGGTCGAGGCCTTCGTACCGCGCAAGCACCGGTACTACGTCCAGGTGTTCCTCGCCGTCGCCGCGCTGGCCGCGGCCTTCGCGGCGGTCGTCGGCCTTGCCGCCGGCGGGTACGGGAACTCCAAGGCGCGCATCGCGGCCATGGGCGCGATCGCCGTGGACGGGCCGGCGCTGTTCCTGCAAGGCACCATCCTGCTGGCCTCGATCGTGGCCGTGTTCACCTTCGCGGAGCGGCGCCTGGACCCGGCGGCCCACGGCAAGCGGGTGGACTCCTTCGCCGCGCAAGCCGCGTCGGTCCCCGGCAGCGACAGCGAGAAGGCGGCCGTCAAGGCCGGTTTCACGACCACCGAGGTCTTCCCGCTGGCCCTGTTCGCGATCTCCGGGATGCTGATCTTCCCGGCGGCCGACGACCTGCTGACGCTGTTCATCGCGCTGGAGGTCTTCTCCCTCCCGCTGTACCTGCTCTGCGCCCTCGCCCGCCGCCAGCGGCTGATGTCGCAGGAGGCGGCGGTCAAGTACTTCCTGCTGGGCGCGTTCTCCTCGGCGTTCCTGCTGTTCGGCATCGCACTGCTCTACGGCTACGCCGGCTCCGTCTCCTACGCGGTGATCGCCGACGTGGTGGACGGCACGATCTCGAAGATCGACCCGGCGCTGGCCTCCACCATGGGCAACGACGCGCTGCTGCTCATCGGCGGCGCGCTGATCCTGATGGGTCTGCTGTTCAAGGTCGGCGCCGTCCCCTTCCACATGTGGACGCCGGACGTCTACCAGGGCGCCCCGACCCCGGTCACCGGGTTCATGGCGGCGGCGACGAAGGTCGCGGCCTTCGGCGCGCTCCTGCGCCTGCTGTACGTGGTGCTCCCGGGTCTGCGCTGGGACTGGCGGCCGGTGATGTGGGGCGTCGCGATCGTCACGATGCTGGCGGGCGCGGTGATCGCCGTGACCCAGACCGACGTCAAGAGGCTCCTGGCGTACTCCTCGATCGCGCACGCCGGTTTCATCCTGGCCGGTGTGATCGCCACTTCCGCCGAGGGCGTCAAGTCCGTCCTCTTCTACCTGGGCGCCTACTCCTTCGTGACGATCGGCGCGTTCGCCGTGGTCACGCTGGTGCGGGACGCGGGCGGCGAGGCCACCCACCTGTCCAAGTGGGCGGGTCTGGGCCGTCGTTCTCCGCTGACGGCGGCGGTGTTCGCGGTGTTCCTGCTGGCCTTCGCGGGCATCCCGCTGACGTCCGGCTTCGCCGGGAAGTTCGCCGTGTTCAAGGCGGCGGCGGAGGGCGGCGCCGGGGTGCTGGTCGTGGTCGGTGTGATCTCGTCCGCGATCGCCGCGTTCTTCTACATTCGGGTGATCGTGCTGATGTTCTTCAGCGAGCCGAAGGCCGACGGCCCGACGGTGGCGGTGCCTTCGCCGCTGACGATGACCACGATCGCGGTGGGTGTGGCGGTGACGCTGGTCCTGGGTGTGGCGCCGCAGTACTTCCTGGACCTCGCCGGCCACGCGAGCACGTTCGTGCGGTAGCGCGCGGGCGGACGTACCGAGGGCCCGGCTCCCCGCAGGAAGGGGGGCCGGGCCCTCGGGCCGACCGGGACGTCCGTCGCCCCGCCGGGGTCAGCGGGAGGCGGTGATGCGGCCGGTCACCTCGCCGAGGCCGACGCGGCTGCCGTCGGGGCCGGGCGCCCAGGCGGTGAGCGTGACGGTGTCGCCGTCCTCCAGGAAGGTGCGCTTGCCGTCGGCGAGCTCGATGGCGTCGCGGCCGTTCCAGGTCAGCTCCAGCAGGGAACCGCGCTGGTCGGTCTCGGGGCCGCTGACGGTGCCGGAGCCGTAGACATCACCGGTGCGCAGGGAGGCGCCGTTGACCGTCATGTGGGCCAGCTGCTGGGCGGCGGTCCAGTACATGGAGGCGAAGGGCGGCCGGGCCACCTCCTGCCCGTTGATGGAGACGGTGATGTGCAGGTCGAATCCGCCGGGGCGGTCGGCGTCGGCGTCGTCCAGGTAGGGCAGCAGCGGGAAGTCCCGGGCGGGCGGGGTGACGCGGGCGGCGTCCAGGGCCTCCAGGGGGGTCACCCAGGCGGAGACGGAGGTGGCGAAGGACTTGCCGAGGAACGGGCCGAGGGGCACGTACTCCCAGGCCTGGATGTCCCGCGCGGACCAGTCGTTGAGGAGGAACAGGCCGAAGACGTGGTCCTCGAACTCGCCGAGCGCCACCGGGCGGCCGAGTTCCGAGGGGGTGCCGACGACGAAGCCGACCTCGGCCTCGATGTCGAGCTTGACGCTCGGGCCGAAGACGGGAGCCGGGTCGGTGGGCGCCTTGCGCTGCCCGCTGGGGCGTACGACGTCGGTGCCGGAGACCACGATGGTGCCGGAGCGGCCGTGGTAACCGATCGGCAGGTGCTTCCAGTTGGGGGTGAGTGCGTCACCGTCCGGGCGGAAGATCTTCCCGACGTTCGTGGCGTGGTGCTCACTCGCGTAGAAGTCGACGTAGTCGGCGACCTCGTACGGCAGGTGCAGGGTGACGGCGTCGAGCGGCGTCAGGTGCGGCTCGACCGCGCCGCGGTGGCCGGGGTCGGTCACCCAGGCGGTCAGCGCGCGCCGTACGTCGCGCCAGGCGGTGCGGCCGGCGGCGAGCAGCGGGTTGAGGGAGGGCCGGCCGAGCAGGCCCGCGTAGGGGGAACCGAGTGCGAGCGCGGCCGCTCCGGCGTCCAGGACGTACCCGCCGATCCGCACACCGACCCGGCGCCGGGGGTCCTCGGCCGTGGAGAACACGCCGTAGGGCAGGTTGTGCGGTCCGAACGGGTCGCCCTCGGGGACATCGAGGGGGCTCTGCTGGGGCATGGGTTGCTGCCTCGCTTTCGACGCGGTCCGGGGGTGTCCCGGGGGCTTGTTGACACGTTACGTTGCTGGTGGGGCGGGCGGGAGGCCGGATTAGGGCGCTATTTGTAGGACTTGTCCAAAGGGGTCCGTATCCTTGCGCCGTGACTTCCGCCCCGCTTCCGGCCCTTCCCTTCGCCTTGATCGCAACCGACCTGGACGGGACTCTGCTGCGCGCCGGGGACACCGTCTCGGCCCGTTCCCACACCGCCCTCGCGCGTGCCCGCGCCGCCGGCGCCGAACACATCATCGTGACCGGCCGCCCGGTCCCGCAGGTACGCCACGTCCTGGACGGCCTCGGCTACACGGGGCTCGCGGTGTGCGGGCAGGGCGCGCAGGTGTACGACGCGGCGCGCGGGCGACTGTTGCACTCCGTGTGCATGGACCGGGGCCTGGCGGAGGTCGCCCTCGGCAAGATCGAGGCGGAGATCGGCGAGGTGTACGTGGCGGTCGACCAGGAGGGGGTGGACGCGGAGATGCTGATAGGGCCGGGCTACCGGATGCCGCATCCGCACCTGCCGACGGTCCGGGTACGGCGCCGCGCGGACCTGTGGTCGGCGCCGATCAACAAGGTGCTGCTCCAGCACCCGGAGTTGGACGACGACGAGCTGACGCGCCTCGCGCGGGGTGTGGTCGGGGACCTGGTCAACGTGACGATGGCGGGGGAGCACACGGTGGAGCTCCAGCCGCCGGGCATCGACAAGGCGAGCGGACTCTCGCGCGCGGCGGACGTCCTGGGCCTGGCCGCCTCGGCCACGATCGCCTTCGGCGACATGCCCAACGACGTCCCGATGTTCGGGTGGGCGGCGTACGGGGTGGCGATGGCCAACGCCCACCGCGAACTGGTTGCGGTGGCCGACGAGGTGACCCTCTCGAACGAGGACGACGGCATCGCGGTGGTCCTGGAGCGGCTGTTCCGCTGACGCGGGCGGCCGTTCGGCCGACGCGCTCCCCACCGGCGGGCGGTCGGCCCCCGGCGGGCGGCCCCCCGGCGGCCGGTCAGCCCGCCGTGCGCGGGAGGCGGCGTTCCCACGTGCGGTGGAAGACCGCCTCGCCGCCCTCCCGGCACACCACCTCGTTCGACGTGAGGAACCCGCCCGCGTCGCAGGAGATCTCCGAGCGGGTCTCCACGGTGACCTCCCAGCCCGGGTCCGGCCTGTGCAGCCGGATCCGCCAGCGCGAGCGGGCCCGGGCGGACAGGGCGTCGTCCGACCGGATCTCGTACTCCTCCACCGCGTCCTCCGCGGACTCCAGCCCGTCCGGGTACACCAGCGTTCCCCCGTACCGTGGGTCGACCTCCAGCCGCCACGTCCCGCGCGCGACGTCCCGTACGACGACCCGCTCCGGGCGCGGCTCGTCGAGCGTCGCCGGGTGGACCACCCCCAGCGGCTCCGCCTGCTCCGGCGCCTCGAAGACGATGCCGCCGTCCAGCGGGCCCGCCGTGCGCAGCGGCAGCTCCAGCGTGCTGCCCGCCGGGTCGAGGGTCCAGCCCGCCTCCGAGCCGGCCCGGGGCCAGATCCACGGCCAGTACGCAGAGGAGAGCGCCAGCCGGATCCGGTGGCCCGGCGGGAAGGCGTGCCCGATGCCGTTCAGCTCGAAGGCGACCTCCTCGTACGAGCCCACCGGCCAGGGCGCGGCCCGCTCCCGCCCGCCCCGCGCCGACAGGTTCAGCGCGCCGCGCGTGACCAGCGTCGAGGCCCCGTCGGGGGCGACGTCGCAGAGACGGGCGATCACCTGCCCGTACGGGACGTCCATCCGCAGCCGCAGCGTCACCCGGGGCCGGCCGAGGATCTCCACCGGCTCGCCCGGCGCGAGAGGGAACTCGAAGCACGCCGACTTCGCGTCCTCCTCCCGCTGGTCCGGCGGGAGGTCCGCGTCGTTGCCGAGGGGGAGGAACCGGCCCGCGTCCAGCCCGGTGTGCTGTGGCGAGGCGACCTTCACCGGCGCGCCCTGGAGCCCGTAGGACACCGGTACGACCGAGGGCGAGGGCCAGGCGGCGTCGGCGACCCAGCGGCCCTGCATCCGTTCGTAGACGGTGGCCGGCGGGTGCGACTCGCTGATCCAGGAGCGCAGCAGCGGCTCGTCCATGACGCCGTTGTCCTCGCCCTTGAGCCAGTGGTCCCACCAGCGCAGGGTCTCCTGGAGGAAGCCGATCGCCGGGCCGGGCGGCAGCCCCCGGTCGGGGTACTGGTGCGACCAGGGGCCGATGAGCCCGCGGACCCGGTTACGGGGCAGGTGCTCGACCAGGCGCAGCACGGTGTCCCGGTGCGGGTCGTGCCAGCCGCCGACCGCGAGGACCGCCGCGCGGATGCTCCCGTGGTCCTCGCGGACGCTGCCGTGCTCCCAGTAGGCGTCTCGGGTCTGGTGGGCGAGCCAGGTGTGGACCAGCGGTTCCAGGGCCTCCAGGCGGGTGAGCCACTGCTCCCGCCAGCCGTCACCGGCGTACCGGGGGTCCGGCGGGCGTGCGGCGAAGGCCAGCATCGCCGCCGACCACGCGTGCATGTCGACGGCGAGGACGGAGCCGCCCATGTAGCGCCCGTCGTTGTCGTACCGGTCGTCGGTGGAGCAGACCGTGACGACCGCCTTGAGCGCCCCGGGGGCGAGGGCCGCGATCCGGAGGCTGTTGGAGCCGCCCCAGGCGATCCCGAACATGCCCACCGCGCCCGTGCACCACGGCTGCGCCGCGAGCCACTCCACCACCGCGACCGCGTCGGCGAGCTCTTGCGCGTCGTACTCGTCGCCGGGGACGCCGCCGCTGCAGCCGTGGCCGCGCACGTCCACCCGTACGGAGGCGTAGCCGTGGCCCGCGTACCAGGGGTGGCGCTGCCGGTCGCGCGGCGCGGTCCGGTCGGTGAGGCGGTACGGGAGGTACTCCAGCAGCGCAGGGACCGGCTCGTCGGTGACCGGGCGCCAGATCCGGGCGTACAGCTCGACCCCCGCCCCGGAGCCTTCGGCCCGTGAGGTGCCGCCGGGCATCGGGATCCGGACATCCTCGCGGGTGGTCTCGTAGGGGAAGTCGGTACGGATGATCATGCGGACCGCCTCGGTGAACGGGATGCGCCGTGCGCCTCGGCCGGGGCGCGGGTGCGATGACGGCCGAGCGGCCCGTCGTCAGCCATCCGAGGGCCGCCAGAAGGGTGGCGAGGGAGGACGCGGCGGCGGGGGCCCGGGCGGGGGCCGGTCCGCCTCCGGATCCGCCGGCTCGTCCGCGCCGGTGACAGTTCTGGACAAAACGCGATCTCCGGTCGTTTCGGCTCGTGACGAACATACCGGTGCACACCGGACAGTGCGCGCGTGACGACGGGGCAGGCGCTCTGGGTGATCGAAAACAGACCGGATACGCTGGCTTGAGTGATGGCAGCGACACATCGACAATCCATGTGATCGTCAAGGTGATCGTCAGCAGACAGGAGTACCCCTCGTGACCGTCGTCGGGCCGTTCGGACTGAGCGTGCGGGACCAGGCTCTTGAGACCGATGTCCAGGCCGGACTGGCCGCTGTCGAGGCGGGTCTGCTGGAGGCCACCAAGAGCGAAGTCCCCTTCATCACCGAGGCCGCGCAGCACCTGGTGCGGGCCGGAGGCAAGCGGTTCCGCCCGCTGCTGGTGCTGCTCGCGTCCCGTTTCGGGGATCCGTACGCCCCCGGGATCGTGCCGTCCGCGGTGGTCGTGGAGCTCACCCACCTGGCCACGCTGTACCACGACGACGTCATGGACGAGGCGGAGGTGCGCCGTGGGGTGGAGAGCGCCAACACCCGCTGGGGCAACTCGGTCGCCGTCCTGACGGGTGACTTCCTCTTCGCCCGCGCCTCGCACATCCTGGCGGACCTCGGCCCCGAGGCCGTGCGCATCCAGGCGGAGGCCTTCGAGCGGCTGGTGACCGGCCAGATCCTGGAGACGGCCGGCCCGCGCGACGGCCGCGACCCCGTCGCCCACTACCTCGACGTCATGGCCGGCAAGACCGGCTCACTGATCGCCGTCTCCGGCCGGTTCGGCGCGCTGATGGCCGGCGCCGACGAGTCCGTGGTCGACATCCTGACCCAGTACGGCGAACGGCTCGGCATCGCCTTCCAGCTCGCCGACGACGTCCTCGACATCGCCTCCGACTCCCACGAGTCCGGCAAGACGCCCGGCACCGACCTGCGGGAGGGCATCCCCACCCTGCCCGTCCTGCGCCTGCGCGAGATGGCGGAGCGGGACCGCAACCCCGACGACCTGGACCTCGTACGGCTCCTGGACGGCGACCTGAGCGACGACGCCCGGCACGCCGAGGCCCTGTCCCGGCTGCGGGTGCACCCCGCGCTGGAGCAGGCCCGCCGCGACACCGTCCGCTACGCGCAGGACGCGCGGGCCACGCTGGCCCCGCTCCCCGAGTGCTTCGCGAAGTCGGCGCTCGAAGAGCTGTGCGACGCGGTGGTCCACCGCGCCGGCTAGTCCTCGTGGCTCCTCATCGCTCGCTCAACGGGCCCGGCATCCCCTACGGGTAGGGGGTGCCGGGCCCGTGTCGTGTCATCCCTGGGTTGTACGCCCGGTTGAGTCCGGGGAGTGACGCCTTCGGCCCCTCCCCTTTGGTCAGATAGAGGCACATCCCCACCAGATCGGGTGAGAGTGACGGCCGGGGGTGGACGCGACGCATCTACGGAGGCAGGCAGAGAAGATGGCAACGAACACGAAGACCCGCAAGGCCGCTCGGTACGCCGTACCGGTCGCGGTGTTCGGCGTGGCGGCCGCGACCATCGCGATGGTCCCGGCCTTCGCCAACGCCGGGAACCCGGACCTGCCGAAGGTGACCGCCCAGCAGCTCATCGAGAAGATCGCGGCCTCGGACGTCCAGCAGCTCTCCGGCAGTGCCAAGATCAGCACCGACCTGGGTCTGCCCACTCTCGCGGGCGGTCTGCTGGGCCGGGTCGGCGGCGGGGGCGGGGTCACCGGCGGCTCTGCCGACCCGCAGGACAAGCTGGCGCAGCTGGCGAACGGGACGCACACCTTCCGCATCGCGGCCGACGGCCCGGACCGCCAGAAGCTCACCTTCCTCGACGGGAAGGACGAGTACAGCCTCACCCACAACGGCAAGGACGTGTGGGGGTACGACAGCAAGTCCAACCAGGTCTTCCACGAGAAGGACGTCCGCTCCGGCCCGGGCGTCGAGCCCAAGGCGGGCGAGCGGCTGCCCGCCTCGCCGCAGGAGATGGCGCAGGAGGCCCTCAAGGCCGCCGGTCCCACGACGGACGTCAGCGTGGGCGACACGGCCCAGGTGGCCGGGCGCGACGCCTACCAGCTGGTGCTCAAGCCCAAGCAGGCCGGCTCCACGGTCGGCTCGGTGCAGATCGCCGTGGACGCCAAGAACGGTGTGCCGCTGCGCGTGCAGGTGCTGTCCAGCCAGGGCGGCAAGCCGATCGTGGACGCGGGCTTCACCAAGGTGGACTTCGCCAAGCCGGCCGCCGACACCTTCGCCTTCACCCCGCCCAAGGGCGCGAAGCTGACCGAGGGTACGGACGGACACGGCAAGGACGGCGTCCACGGCAAGGAGTGGAAGGGCCTGGAGTCCCTCCCCGGCTTCCAGGGCCTGACCGGCGGTGCCGCCGGCCCCGGCAAGGGCGAGGTGAAGGTGCTCGGCGAGGGCTGGGCCTCGGTCGCGCAGATCTCCGTACCCGGGGGCAAGGGCCTCAAGGACGCTGAGAAGGCGGCCAACGGCAAGGACGCCCCGAAGGAGGCCAAGCAGTTCCTCGACTCCCTCGGGGACAAGGTCACCGGCTCGTTCGGCTCGGGCCGGATCTTCTCGACCCGCCTGGTCAACGCCCTGATCACGGACGACGGCAAGGTCTACGTCGGCGCGGTCACCAAGGACGCGCTCGTGAAGACGGCCAACTCGGCCAAGTAACCGCACGGCGGTCGGGGGGGGGGCGGGGGGGGGGGGCGGGGCCCCCCCCCCCCCCGGCCCGCCCGGGGGGGGCGGGGGCGCGGGTACGGTGTTTGGGTTGGGGGCACCCGCACCAACCCCCCGGGGGA
>NZ_JBITDH010000001.1:1968255-2097603 GCF_044454045.1 Streptomyces sp. NPDC051578 | reverse complement strand
CCCCGCCCCCGCCCTCTTCTACGGCGGGGCCGTACCCCTGCCCGCGGGGTTCAACCCCGCCCCCCCCCCGCGCCCCCCGCCGCGGGGGGGGGGGGGGGCGGGGGGGGGGGCCCCCCCCCACCCCCGCGCCGTTCCGCTCCTGCGTACAGCGCGGCCGCTGTACGGTGATGGCATGTCGAGACACGTCACCATCCGCCTGGACGAAGAGTTCCACGAACGCCTCAAGGCGCGCGCGGCGGCGCTGGGTACGACGGTCACCGCGCTGATCACCGAGGTCACCGAACGCGAACTGGACGAGGACCGCAAGTCGTTCCTGTCCGGTATAGACGAGTTCGCCGACCACTGGGGCTACTTCCAGGAGCGGTTCGGCAATTGAAGATCACCATGGAATGGGCCTGGACCGCCCTGGCCCATCACCTGCCGTCGGATCCGGCCGTATGGGACCCCTCCGGGGTGGCCGCCGCGGTCGCCCGGCACCAGAACGACCTCGTCCTCGTGCCCGAACAGCCCGCCCCGGACACCGCGTGGCGGGCCGCCGCGTTCCTGCACACCCTCGCGGTCTGCCCGGCGCTCGAATCCCCGATGAACGAGTTCTACGCGGCCGCCGCCACCCGCTCCTACCTGCGGGTGGCGGGGGCCAAGCAACTGCCCTCGCCGGAGGAGCTCGGCGATCTGGTGGAGGCGGCGAAGGTCGGCCGCGCGGACATCGGGACGGTCGCCGAGGAACTGCGCGCCCTCATAAGGGAACCGCTGCCGGCCTCGCTGCGCGGCCATGGCGAGGACGCGTAGCGAAGCCGGGGCCGCGGGGCCTGGTCAGAAGGTGATCCGCCAGCTGTTGATGTAGCCGGTGTCCTGCGCCGCCACGTCCTTGACCTGGAGCTTCCACACGCCGTTGGCCACCTCGCTCGACGCGTTCACCGTGTACGTGGCGATGACGTCGTCCCCCGAGTCCGAGCCGGAGTTCTTGAGCCGGTACGCCGTACCGTCCGGGGCGATCAGGTCGATCACCAGGTCACCGCGGTAGGTGTGGACGATGTTCACGTCGACCTTGGTGGTCGCCGGGGCGTTGCCCGCGACGCCCGAGACCGTGATGGGCGAGGTTACCGCCGGGGCGGGCGAGTCCGGGACCGCCACGTCGGTGGTGTTCTCGAAGGACGGGCCCGGCGGCACCTGGGTGGCCGCGCCGAGGGTCCACACCGCGTAGGCGATGGCGTCGGAATTGCGGTCGAGCGCGGTGTCGTTGATGTTCGCCGAGGTGTCGCAGGACGCGTGGTAGCAGCGGTCGAAGGCCTGACCGGAGGTGCCGCCCCACTTCTGTGCCTGGGCGGCCGTCTTGGTGTAGTCCGCGCCGGAGAACAGGCCGCCGACCGGGATGCCCGCGTTCTTGAACGGTGCGTGGTCGGAGCGGCCGTCGCCCTCGGTCTCTATCTCCGTGGGGATGCCCACGCCCGCGAAGTAGGTCTTGAAGGTCTGCTCGATCGTCGGGTCGTCGTCGTAGACGAAGTAGCCCGGGTTCGGCGAGCCGATCATGTCGAAGTTCAGGTAGCCGGAGATCTTCGACTTCTCGGCGGCCGGCAGGCTGTTCACGTAGTACTTCGAGCCGACCATGCCCAGTTCCTCGGCGCCCCACCAGCCGAACCGCAGGTGCTTCGTGGGCTGCAGCTGGGCGCGGGAGACGGCGAGCGCCGTCTCCAGGATCGCGGCGCTGCCCGATCCGTTGTCGTTGATGCCGGGGCCGGCGTTGACCGAGTCCAGGTGCGAGCCGGTCATCAGGACGGAGTTGGGGTCTCCGCCCGGCCAGTCGGCGATCAGGTTGTAGCCGGTGGCGCCGCTGGAGGTGAAGGTCTGCAGGGTCGTGGTGAACCCGGCCGCGTCCAGCTTGGCCTTCACGTAGTCGATCGACGCCTTGTAGCCGGCCTTGCCGTGGGCGCGGTTGCCGCCGTTGCCGGTGGCGATGCTCTGGAGCTGTGCCAGGTGCGCCTTGACGTTGGCCACCGGGATGTCGGGCGGGGCCGGCGCCGCCGTGACCGCCGTGGGGGCGGGTGCGGCGGGTGCGGCGGGTGCGGCGAGGGCCGCCGGGGTCGTGGCGGCGTACAGTCCCGCCGCCGTGACCGCGAGCGCGGTCACGGCGGCGAGGCGCCGGGAGACGGACAGGCTCATGTGGGGGCTCCGGATTCCGTTGGGGATGAGACGGAACGTGCGGTATCGAGCAGGTGAGCGTGCGTGCGTCAGTTCGAGCCCGATGCTGAGTGAGGGCGTGACGGCCCGTCAAGAGCGCAATCCGGTCAGGGGTGTTCGCCATGCGGACGATCCCCGGTGCGGGAAGTCCGTACCGGGGACCGTGAGGTGGCTGCGAGTCGGTGTTACGCGGGCTCGCGGGCCGGCGCCGCTGCGGCGGGCGGTGCGGTGGCGGCGGGCGGTGCAGGGGTGGTGGCGGCCGTCACGGCCGGGGCGGCCGCTTCGAGGCGGGCCCGGTTGCGGCGCGAGGTGCGCAGTGCCTCCCACGTCAGGATCACCAGCGCGACCCAGACCAGGGCGAAGCCGGCCCAGCGCTCGGGCGGCATCGCCTCGTGGAAGTACAGCACCCCGAGCCCGAACTGGAACACCGGCGCCAGGTACTGGAGCAGCCCCAGGGTGGACAGCGGCACGCGGATCGCGGCGGCCCCGAAGCAGATCAGCGGGAGCGCCGTGACCAGGCCCGTCGAGGCGAGCAGCGCGGAGTGTCCGAAGCCCTCGGAGGTGAGCGTCGACTCGCCGCGCACCCCGAGCCACACCAGGTACGCCAGGGCGGGCGGGAACAGCAGCGCGGTCTCGGCGGTCAGCGATTCCAGGCCGCCCATGTTGAGCTTCTTCTTGATCAGGCCGTACGTGGCGAAGGAGAAGGCCAGCACCAGGGAGATCCACGGCGGACGCCCGTACCCGACGGCGAGCACCACCACCGCGGCGAAGCCGATGCCGACCGCCGCCCACTGGGCCCGGCGCAGCCGCTCGCCCAGGACGAGGACGCCGAGGGCGATGGTGACGAGCGGGTTGATGAAGTAGCCGAGGCTCGCCTCCACCACCTGGCCGTTGTTGACGGCCCAGATGTAAAGACCCCAGTTCACGCTGATCACGCAGGCGGCCAGCGCGGTGAGGCCGAGCTTGCGCGGCCGGCGCACCAGATCGGCGATCCAGCCCCAGCGGCGCAGCGCGAGGAGCGCGACGCCGACCACCACCAGGGACCACACCATGCGGTGCGCGAGGATCTCGATCGCCCCGGAAGGCTTGAGCAGCGGCCAGAAGAGGGGGACCAGCCCCCACATCCCGTATGCGCCGAATCCGTAGAGCAAACCCGTGCGCTGCTCGTTCTCCGCCTTCACGGGGCGCCTCCAGTGCGACTTCCGGCCAATCTCACAACCTCACGACCGTAGCGCCGCAGCGCCCCGATGTCATGCCCGTCAACACGAGATACTCATGACATCTCGCGGGTTCCCGTGTGGCCGGAGCCGAGCGGGGCTCAGGCCAGGGCCGCGGCGATCGCCTGCGCCACGGGCGTCGTCGGCCGCCCGATCAGCCGGGACAGGTCCCCGCTCGCGCCGGCCAGTCGCCCGCGCGAGATCGCCGCGTCCACGTCGATGAGGATCGCTGCGAACCCCTCGGGCACTCCTGCGCCGGTAAGGACCTCCAGGTGCGCGTCGGCCGGAACCGCCGCGTACGAGACCTCGCGGCCGGACTGCTTCGCCACCTCGGCCGCGTACTCCTCCAGGCTCCAGGCGGTGTCGCCCGAGAGCTCGTAGACCCGGTTCAGGTGCCCCTCGCCGGTCAGTACCGCCGCGGCGGCGGCCGCGTAGTCGGCCCGCGCGGCGGAGGCGATCCGGCCGTCGCCTGCGCTGCCCACGACCGCGCCGTGCTCCAGGACGACGGGGAGCTGGGCGGTGTAGTTCTCGTGGTACCAGCCGTTGCGCAGGAAGGTGTAGGGCAGCCCGGAGTCCAGGATCGCCTGCTCGGTGACCTTGTGCTCGGCGGCCAGGTCGAAGTCCGCCTCGGGGCCGCCGAGGATCCCGGTGTAGGCGAGCTGGGCGACGCCCGCCGCCTTCGCCGCCTCGATCACGGCGGTGTGCTGGGGCACGCGCCGCCCGACCTCGCTGCCGGAGATCAGCAGGACGCGGTCGCCCGGGGCGAAGGCGCCGGCGAGGCTCGCCGGGTCGTCGTAGTCGGCGACGCGTACCTCGATGCCCTGCGCGGCGAGGTCGGCGGCCTTGCCCTCGTTGCGGACGGCGACGGCGATCCGGTCCGCGGGGACCCGCTTCAGCAGTTCCCCGACGACCAGGCGGCCGAGGGCTCCGGTGGCTCCGGTGACGACGATGCGGCTCATGGTGGTTCTCCTCGGTGCGGCGTTGGCTTGTTTCCACTACCGTATGGAGAGCGCTAACTTTTCGGTAGTACCCACTTCAAAGTAAGGTACTGACATGGGAGTAAGTGATAAGCCCGGCGGCGCGCAGACCGTCAGCGTGAAGGCCCCGATGTGCCCCTCTCGGGGGGTGCTGGAACACGTCACCAGCCAGTGGGGCGTCCTCGTCCTGGCCGCCCTGGTGGAGCGGCCGTACCGGTTCGGCGAACTGCGCCGGGAGGTGGGCGGCGTCAGCGAGAAGATGCTCACCCAGACCCTGCGGACCCTGGAGCGCGACGGCTTCCTGCTGCGCCACGCTCATCCGGTGATCCCCCCGCGCGTCGACTATTCGCTCACCGATCTCGGCCGCGAGGCCGCCGAGCAGGTCTGGGCGCTCGCGCGCTGGACCGAACGGCGTACGTCCGACGTCCAGGCGGCCCGCCTCGCCTACGACGAAGCCCGGACCTCTTAGCGAGATCCGGGCGGGTGCGGAGCAGCGGGCGGCGGTCAGCCGACGACAGTCCAGGTGTCGTTGCCGGCGAGCAGCGTCGCCAGATCGCCCTTGCCGCGCTGGTCGACCGCGGTGTCGAGCTGGTCGGCCATCAGGGTGTCGTAGACCGGGCGGTCGATGTCGCGGAAGACGCCGATGGGCGTCTGGTGGAGCGTGTCGGGGTCGGCGAGGCGGGAGAGCGCGAAGGCGGTCGTCGGGCTCGCCGCGTGCGCGTCGTGGACCAGGATCCGCGCCTCGCTCTCCGGCGTGACGGCGACGACCTCCAGGTCACCGGTGGTCTGGTTGCGGACCACGCCCTTGTGGCCGTCGGCGCCGAAACGGATCGGCCGTCCGTGTTCGAGGCGGATGACCGCCTCCTGGGCCTGCTCCTGGTCCTTGAGGACCTCGAACGCGCCGTCGTTGAAGATGTTGCAGTTCTGGTAGATCTCGATCAGGGCGGTGCCCTGGTGGTCGGCCGCCTGGCGCAGCACCTCGGTGAGGTGCTTGCGGTCGGAGTCCACGGTGCGCGCGACGAAGGAGGCTTCGGCGCCGAGCGCGAGCGAGACCGGGTTGAAGGGGGCGTCCAGGGAGCCCATCGGAGTGGACTTGGTGATCTTGCCGAGCTCCGAGGTGGGCGAGTACTGGCCCTTGGTCAGACCGTAGATCCGGTTGTTGAACAGCAGGATCTTGAGGTTGACGTTGCGGCGCAGGGCGTGGATCAGGTGGTTGCCGCCGATGGACAGGGCATCCCCGTCGCCGGTGACGACCCAGACGGACAGGTCGCGGCGGGAGGTGGCCAGGCCGGTCGCGATGGCGGGGGCACGGCCGTGGATGGAGTGCATCCCGTACGTGTTCATGTAGTAGGGGAAGCGGGAGGAGCAGCCGATGCCCGAGACGAAGACGATGTTCTCCTTCGCCAGCCCCAGCTCGGGCATGAAGCCCTGCACGGCGGCCAGTACGGCGTAGTCACCGCAGCCCGGACACCAGCGGACCTCCTGGTCCGACTTGAAGTCCTTCATCGACTGCTTGGCCTGGGCTTTCGGCACCAGGGACAGCAGCGACGGTGTCGGCGCGTCGGTCACGTCAGTCATTGATGGCCTCCTTGAGAACCGTCGCGAGCTGTTCCGCCTTGAAGGGCATTCCGTTGACCTGGTTGTACGACTGGGCGTCGACCAGGTACTTCGCCCGGATCAAGGTGGCCAGCTGCCCGAGGTTCATCTCCGGCACCACTACCTTCTCGTAACGCCCCAAGACCTCACCGAGATTCCTCGGGAACGGGTTGAGGTGGCGCAGGTGGGCCTGGGCGACGGGCAGGCCGGCGGCGCGCAGACGGCGGACGGCGGCGGTGATGGGGCCGTACGTGGAGCCCCAGCCCAGGACGAGCGTGCGGGCCCCGTCCGGGTCGTCGACCTCCACGTCGGGGACGGTGATCCCGTCGATCTTGGCTTGGCGGGTGCGCACCATGAAGTCGTGGTTGGCCGGGTCGTACGAGATGTTGCCCGAGCCGTCGTGCTTCTCGATGCCGCCGATGCGGTGTTCCAGGCCGGGGGTGCCGGGCAGCGCCCAGGGGCGGGCCAGGGTTTCCGGGTCCCGCTTGTAGGGCCAGAACACCTCGGTGCCGTCGGCCAGGGTGTGGTTGGGGGCGGTGGCGAAGCGGATGCGCAGGTCGGGCAGGTCGGCGACGTCCGGGATCCGCCAGGGCTCGGAGCCGTTGGCGAGGTAGCCGTCGGAGAGCAGGAAGACGGGGGTGCGGTACGTCAGCGCGATCCGCGCCGCGTCCAGCGCCGCGTCGAAACAGTCCGCCGGGGTGCGCGGGGCAACGATCGGCACCGGGGCCTCGCCGTTGCGCCCGTACATCGCCTGGAGCAGATCGGCCTGCTCCGTCTTGGTGGGCAGCCCCGTGGAGGGGCCGCCGCGCTGGATGTCCACGATCAGCAGCGGCAGCTCCAGCGAGACCGCGAGGCCGATGGTCTCCGACTTGAGGGCGACACCGGGGCCGGAGGTGGTGGTCACCGCCAGGGCGCCGCCGAAGGCCGCACCGAGGGCCGCGCCGATGCCGGCGATCTCGTCCTCGGCCTGGAACGTCCGCACGCCGAAGTTCTTGTGCTTGCTCAGCTCGTGCAGGATGTCCGAGGCCGGCGTGATCGGGTACGAGCCCAGGTAGAGCGGGAGATCAGCCTGCTGACCTGCGGCGACGAGCCCGTAGGCGAGGGCCAGGTTCCCCGAGATGTTGCGGTAGGTGCCGGTCGGGAAGGCGCGGGTGGCGGGGGCGACCTCGTAGGAGACCGCGAAGTCCTCGGTCGTCTCCCCGAAGTTCCAGCCCGCCCGGAACGCCGTCACGTTCGCCTCGGCGATGTCCGGCTTCTTCGCGAACTTGCTCCGCAGGAAGGCCTCCGTACCCTCCGTCGGCCGGTGGTACATCCACGACAGCAGGCCCAGCGCGAACATGTTCTTGCTGCGCTCGGCCTCCTTGCGCGAGAGCCCGAAGTCCTTGAGCGCCTCCACCGTCAGCGTCGTCAGCGGCACCGGGTGGATGTTGTACGCCGAAAGGGAACCGTCCTCCAGCGGGGAGGTCTCGTAGCCCACCTTCGCCATCGGACGCTTGGTGAATTCGTCCGTGTTGATGATGATCTCCGCACCGCGCGGCACATCCGCGATGTTCGCCTTCAACGCCGCCGGATTCATCGCCACCAGCACGTTCGGCGCGTCCCCGGGCGTCAGGATGTCGTGGTCCGCGAAATGCAGCTGGAACGACGAGACACCCGGAAGAGTGCCGGCAGGCGCCCTGATCTCGGCCGGGAAGTTCGGCAGCGTGGAGAGGTCGTTCCCGAACGACGCCGTCTCCGAGGTGAAGCGGTCCCCGGTGAGCTGCATACCGTCACCCGAGTCACCCGCGAAACGGATGATCACACGGTCGAGACGGCGGATCTCCTTGCCGCCCCCACCTGGTCGCGGTGGCGTGCGCTGCTCGCCGACGACGGACTCTCCGGCCCCGTCGGCCTGCTCGGCTGGGCTACTGACCTGGCTGGTCACTGAACTGGACCTCCTTCGAGGCGGGCGTTCGCTCCCAAGGTCAACCCTACGTCCGTCAGGCCGCTCGTCCCTGGGTCGCCCGTATTCTGGACCGTCGTTTCGCAGACGGTCTGTCCGACAGACGCCGTGCCATACGCGAATATGCCGCACCGCCGACGGTGCGGCCCTGGAGACCGGCTGGTGCGTCGGTGGCGACGCGCCGGCCCGCCTCACCTGAAAGAGTGTCAGTCGATCAGGACCTCAGGTAGGTGAGAACGGCCAGCACGCGCCGGTGATCCCCGTCACTGGGGGACAGGCCGAGCTTCATGAAGATGTTCCCGACGTGCTTCTCCACCGCCCCGTCGCTCACCACGAGCTGCTTGGCCACCGCCGAATTGGTGCGCCCCTCGGCCATCAGCCCCAGGACCTCGCGCTCGCGCGGCGTCAGGCCCGCCAGCACGTCCTGCTTCCGGCTGCGCCCGAGGAGCTGGGCGACCACCTCGGGATCCAGGGCGGTGCCGCCCCGGGCCACGCGCACCACGGCATCCAGGAACTCCCGCACCTCGGCCACCCGGTCCTTCAACAGGTACCCCACCCCGGTGGTGGAACCGGCCAGGAGTTCGGTGGCGTACTGCTCCTCCACGTACTGCGACAGCACGAGGACACCTATCCCCGGGTAGTCGCGGCGCAGCCGCACCGCCGCCCGGATCCCCTCGTCGGTGTGCGTCGGCGGCATCCGGACATCGGCCACCACCACATCCGGCAGCGCACCCTCCGCGTCCAGCTCCGCCACCGTCTTGACCAGGGCTTCCGCGTCCCCGACGCCCGCCACGACGTCATGCCCCCGGTCGGTCAGCAACCGGGTCAGGCCCTCACGCAGCAGCACTGAATCCTCGGCGATGACCACACGCACCCTGTCTTCCACGACTCAGCAGCTCCCGCGTCCACTCGTAGGCCGGAACCCCGCTGATCACCGGCTGGGCCAAGCATCCCAGCCCGATGGCCCGGAACGGAGGAGTCCGGGCCAAGTGGGGGATTTCCGACGGGCTACGCGCGCCAGGGCACCTCGGCCGTCACGGTCGTGCCGCCGCCGACGGGGGAGTCCACGGCCAGCGCCCCGTCCACCGCGTCCAGCCGCCCGGCGAGCCCCGCGAGCCCGGTCCCCGCCCGTGCGTCCGCGCCACCCCGGCCGTCATCGCTCACCTGGAGCAGCAGCCGGTCCCCCGACCGCCACACGTCGACGCTCGCGGTACGGGCCCCCGCGTGCTTGCCGACGTTCCGGAGCAGCTCGGACACCGCGTAGTACGCGATCCCCTCGACCGAGGCCGACGGCCGCTCCGGAAGCTCCACCGCCACCTTCACCGGTACCGGGCACCGGGAGGCCACCGACGACAGCGCCGCGTCCAGGCCCCGGTCGGTGAGGACGGCCGGATGGATCCCGCGGGCGAGGTCCCGCAGCTCCTGGAGGGCGATCTTCACCTCGCCGTGCGCCTCGTCCACCATCCGGGCGGCGCTGCGCGGGTCCTCGGCCAGCTTCTCCTTGGCCAGCCCCAGGTCCATGGCCAGCGCCGCGAGGCGGGCCTGGGCCCCGTCGTGCAGGTCGCGCTCGATGCGGCGCAGGTCGGCGGCGGCCGTGTCCACGACCGCCCCGCGGTCGGACTCCAGCTCGCTGACGCGGCTGTCCAGGCGGGACGGGCCGAGGAGGGAGGTCACCAGGACGCGGTCGACGGTGGTCAGGGCGCGGATCACCCAGGGGGTGGCGAGGGTGAGGGCGAGGCCGGCCGCGGCGGTGGCGGCGATGGCCGCGGGGGAGTCCAGGTAGAAGACGTAGCTGTCGTTCTGGAAGACGACCAGTCCGGGCTGCTCCGCGAAGACCGGGAAGACCCAGAAGTACAGGGGGTAGAGGAGCATGGCCCACCCGCACACCCAGAACACCAGTGCCAAGGTGAACCCGAACAACGCCCAGGGGAAGTGGAGCACCGGGTACAGGACGTGCCGCCAGGCGCTCCCGCTCTTGAGCACGGCCCCCACGGCGGCGAAGGCCCCCGGCTTGCGGGCCCGGATCGGCGCCGGCTCCCCGACCTTCCCGCCCAGCAGCCCGCGCACCCGGGCCCGCTCCACCCGGCCGAAGCCCCGGCCCATCGCGAGCACCCCGGCCAGCACGGGAACCCCGAGGAAGGTGACCAGCAGCCCGGCGCCGAGGGACAGCCCCGTGACGGTGAGCCCGAAGTACAGCAACGCCAGCGGGAGCCCGGTGATCAGGTACCCGAGCTCCTTCCAGGTCCGCCCCGCCACGGGCCCCCGCACCACTCGCCACGCCGCATTGCCGTCAGCCATGTCCCCGCCCTCCGTGTCTTCTCGGTACCCCCACCCTCCCGCCGCCCCCCTGCCGAAACCATCCGGCCCGTAGGCCTCCACCCCGGGGGGTTAACCCCACCAATCGAGCCCCGCCGGCGTGTGCGCCGCGCCGGGGCCGGCCCGGTCCCGGCGAGCCAAACCCAGCCCCGCCGGCGTCTGCGCCGCGCCGGGGCCAGCCCAGCCCCGCAGAGCCAAACCCAGCCCCGCCGGCGTTTGAGGCGCGGGGTCCGGGGCGGAGCCCCGGAGAGCCCGGCGCAGCCGGGGCCGCGCAGCGCAGCGGCGCCGCACGAACCCGCCAGCCCCGCGCAGCGGCGTCGCGGAACCCGGCCGCCCGCGCAGCGGCGCCGCATGCAGCCCGGCCGCCCGGCGAGCGCAACGGGCCGCCCGACCGCCGGCGGCCTACGCCTCGCGGTCCCGCCACGGCAGCTCCGCCGTCACCACGGTCCCCCCGCCCGGCGGCGAATCCACCACGAACACCCCGTCCACCGCCCCCACCCGCTCGGCGAGCCCCGCCAACCCCGAACCCCGCCCGGCCAGGGCATCGGCTCCGCCCCGCCCGTCGTCCGACACCCTCAGCAACAGCCGGCCCCCACCCCGGTGGCCATCGGCCCGCCACACCTCGACGCTCGCGGACCCGGCCCCCGCGTGCTTGCTCACGTTCTGCAGCAGCTCCGACACCACGAAGTACGCGATCCCCTCGATCGCCGCCGCCGGGCGCCCCGGCAGGTCCACCGCCACGGCGACCGGCACCAGACACCGCGACGCCACCGACGACAGCGCCGCGTCCAGCCCCCGGTCCGTCAGCACCGCCGGGTGGATCCCGCGCGCGAGGTCCCGCAGCTCCTGGAGGGCGATCTTCACTTCCCCGTGCGCCTCGTCCACCATCGCCGCCGCCACGTCGGGGTCCTCCAGCAGCTTCTCCTTCGCCAGGCCCAGCCCCATGGCCAGCGCCACCAGCCGCGCCTGCGCCCCGTCGTGCAGGTCCCGTTCGATCCGCCTCAGGTCCGCGGCGGCCGTGTCCACGACCACGCCGCGCCCGGACTCCAGCTCCGCGATGCGCCGCTCCAGCCCGTCGGACGGCGACAGCAGGCCCCGTACCATCGCCCGGTCCGCGTTGGCCAGGCCGCGCACCAGCCAGGGCAGCACCGGCCACAGCACGAACAGCCCGACCAGCGCGATACTGAAAGTCAGCAGTCCCCACGGCAGCCGGACCAGCGCGTACAGCACGGTCCGCCAGGCCACCGGATCCTTGATGCCCGTCCACAGCCAGGGGAAGAACCCGCCGGACCGCCCCGGTCCCGGCATCGGCGTCGGCTCGTCCACCCGTACACCGAGCAGCGCCCGCGCCCGTGCGCGCTCCGGCTTCCCGAGCTGCCGTGCTCCCCACAGGCCGCACGTGAGCAACGGCAGTCCGACCACGGTCACGGACAGCGCACCCGTCGACGCAACCATGACAACCGTGTAAACAAAACCGATCAACGCCACCGGCAGATTGATCAGCAGGTACGCGATCTCCTTCCACGTCGCGGCGTCGAAGGGACCCCGGACACGGGGAGGGCGGTCGTCATCGGGGGTGCGGCTACTGGCGTTCATGCGCCACAGCCTGCCAACTGCGCACTCCCGGTGCCATGGGGTCGCCCGCCCGCAGTGAACGGGGGATAACCCCACCCGCCGTGGCCCAGGCTCTAGACTCCCGTGCGTACCAGATCATCCAGATCGTCGACAGTGGCCGAGGAGCGAGGAACGGACGTGCCCGACCCAACGGTATCGACCGTAAACGTGCTCGCGGCGGACTACTTCCGAAGCTATTCGGTCGTCGGCCTGCTCGCCGTGCTCGGCGTGCTCTTCGTCGCCGTGGCCTTCGGCGCCGGGCGCCTGCTGCGGCCCGCGGTCCCCACCCCCGAAAAGCTGCTGACGTACGAATGCGGCGTGGACCCGGTGGGCGAGGGCTGGGCGCACACCCAGGTCCGCTACTACGTCTACGCCTTCCTCTACGTCATCTTCGCCGTCGACTCGATCTTCCTCTTCCCGTGGGCGACGGTCTTCGCCGCCGCCGGTTACGGCGCCACGACGCTCGTGGAGATGTTCGTCTTCCTCGGCTTCCTGGCCGTCGGCCTGCTCTACGCGTACAAGAAGGGCGTCCTCGAATGGACGTGACACCCGCCCCCACACCGGCCGTTCCTCCGGCCGTGCCCGCGGCCGTTCCTCCGGCCGTGACCGTCCCGGAGCTCCTCCCGGAGCCGAAGAGGCTGGGCGTGCTCTCCCGACTGGCCCCCGAACCCATGAAGGTGGTCCTCAACTGGGGCCGCCGCTACAGCCTGTGGGTCTTCAACTTCGGCCTGGCCTGCTGCGCGATCGAGTTCATCGCCGCGTCGATGGCCCGGCACGACTTCATCCGGCTCGGCGTCATCCCGTTCGCGCCCGGCCCGCGACAGGCGGACCTGATGATCGTCTCCGGGACCGTCACGGACAAGATGGCCCCGGCGGTCAAGCGGCTCTACGAGCAGATGCCGGAGCCGAAGTACGTCATCTCCTTCGGTGCCTGCTCCAACTGCGGGGGCCCCTACTGGGACTCGTACGCGGTGACGAAGGGCGTCGACCAGATCATCCCCGTCGACGTCTACGTCCCCGGCTGCCCGCCGCGCCCCGAGGCGCTGCTCCAGGGGATCCTCAAGCTCCAGGAGAAGATCGCCAGGGAGTCGCTCGCCGACCGCTACGCCACCGCGGGCTCTTCGGTCGCCCAGCTCACCAGTGGCCTGGTCGCGCCGCCCGCCGCCGAGGGGGCGGGGAAGTGAACCTGTACGACACCCTGCCCGAAGCCGCCCCGACGGTCTTCGGAGCCGAGGCCGTCGGTTCGTCCGCGTACGACGTCCTCACGGTCGACGTGCCCGTCGGATCCTGGATCCCGGCGCTGGAGATCGCCCGCGACAAGCTGGGCTGCACCTACTTCGACTGGCTGAGCGCGGTGGACGAGCCGGGCACCGGCTTCCGGATCTGCGCGCACGTCGTCGCGCTGGAGGGCCACCGCGTACGTCGCCTCCTGCTGCGGACGACGGTTCCGCACGCGGCGCCGTCGCTGCCGTCGGCGGTCGCGGTCTACGCGGGCGCGGAGTGGCACGAGCGGGAGACCTTCGAGATGTTCGGGGTGACCTTCACCGACCACCCGCACCTGGTGCCGCTGCTGCTGCCCGAGAACTTCGAGGGACACCCGCTGCGCAAGGACTTCGTCCTGGCGGCGCGCGTGGCCAAGGCGTGGCCCGGCGCCAAGGAGCCGGGCGAGGCCCACGACCCGGACGCGCCGAAGCGGCGGCAGATGCTGCCGCCGGGCGTGCCCGACCCGAACGACTGGGGCCCGCTCAAGGGCCAGCTCCCCCCGGCCCCGGCCCGCCCGGCCCGCACCCCGCGCGCCGGCGCCCCGACCCGCCGCCCCGGCCCGGCCTCTGCCGACGCTCCGGCGGAGGCTCCGGCCGTGCGTCCGGCCCGTCGTACGCGTTCGGTGTCGGAGGGCTCGGCGAGCCAGGCGGCCCCGGCGGAGGGCGCTCCGGCGGAGGCTCCGGCCCTGCGTCCGGCCCGTCGTACGCGTTCGGTGTCGGAGGGCTCGGCGAGCCAGACGGCCCCGGCGGAGGGCGCTCCGGCGGAGGCTCCGGCCGTGCGTCCGGCCCGTCGTACGCGTTCGGTGTCGGAGGGCTCGGCGAGCCAGGCGGCCCCGGCGGAGGGCACCCCGGCCGAGGCAACCCCCACCGCGAAACCGCCGGCCAGGCGGGACGCTCCGTGGCACGACCCGAAGCCCGCCTTCGACGACCCGGCCCCGCCGAAGCCCGCGGCAGGCGACCCGGCTCCGCCGAAGCCCCCGGCAGGCGACCCGGCCGACGGCACCACCACCCCCGACCACCACGATGGAGGCGACGCGTGAACGACGTACTCGACGTCGCCCTGCGCCTGGTCCTGGTCTTCGCCGTCTTCCTCGTGCTCCCGCTGGTCGTCGGCCAGACCGAGCACAAGGTCATGGCCCACATGCAGGGCCGCCTCGGCCCCATGTACGCCGGCGGCTTCCACGGCTGGGCCCAGCTCGTCGCCGACGGCGTGAAGTTCGCGCAGAAGGAAGACGTCGTCCCGGCCAACGCCGACCGGCGGATCTTCCAGCTCGCACCCGCCGTCGCGCTGCTCCCCTACCTCCTCGTCCTCATCGTGATCCCCCTCGGCCCCGGAAAGGGCGCCGTCGGCCAGGTCATCGACGCCGGGCTGTTCTTCGCGCTCGCCGTCATGGGCGTCGGCGTACTCGGCAGCCTGATGGCCGGCTGGGCGTCCGCCAACAAGTTCTCCCTGCTCGGCGGCCTGCGCACCGCCGCCCAGCTGCTCGCGTACGAGCTGCCCATGCTGCTCGCGGCCGCCTCGGTCGCCATGGCCGCCGGGACCGTGTCCCTGCCCGGCATCCTCGAATCGTTCCAGTGGTGGTGGCTGCCCTGGCAGATCGTCGGCGCCGTCGTCTTCTTCACCGCCGGCCTCGCCGAACTCCAGCGGCCCCCCTTCGACATGCCCGTCGCCGACTCCGAGATCATCTTCGGCGCGTACACCGAGTACACCGGCCTGCGCTTCGCGCTGTTCCTGCTCGCCGAGTACGCCGGCATCGTCGTCCTCTGCGCGCTGACCACCGTCCTCTTCCTCGGCGGCTGGCACGGCCCCTTCGGCGCCGACGGCCTCGGCTGGGTCTGGACCCTCCTCAAGGTCGCGATCCTCGCGTTCGTGGTGATCTGGCTCCGCGTGAGCTACCCGCGACTGCGCGAGGACCAGCTCCAGAAGCTCGCCTGGACCGTACTCATCCCCCTCGCGCTCGCCCAGATCGCGCTCACCGGCATCGTGAAGGTGGCGATCCAGTAATGCCCCCCATCCCCGGTTCCGGCCTCGCCAAGGGGCTGGCCGTCACCCTGCGCACGATGACGAAACGCTCGCACACCGCCCAGTACCCCGACGTGCAGCCCGAGCTCCCGCCCCGCAGCCGCGGGGTCATCGGCCTGTTCGAGGAGAACTGCACGGTCTGCATGCTGTGCGCCCGCGAGTGCCCCGACTGGTGCATCTACATCGACTCCCACAAGGAGACGGTGCCGGCCGCCGCCCCCGGCGGCCGCGAGCGCAGCCGCAACGTCCTCGACCGTTTCGCCATCGACTTCTCCCTCTGCATGTACTGCGGCATCTGCATCGAGGTGTGCCCCTTCGACGCCCTCTTCTGGTCGCCGGAGTTCGAGTACGCCGAGACGGACATCCTGGAACTCACCCACGAGCGCGACAAGCTGCGTGAGTGGATGTGGACCGTGCCGGCCCCGCCGGCGCTGGACCCGGCCGCAGAGGAACCGAAGGAAGTCGCCGCCGCCCGCAAGGCGGTGGAGAAGGCCGAAGCGGCTGCCGCCGCCGCTGCCGCGGCCGCCGCCGAGCCGACCACCACCGAGCCCGCCGCCGAACCGGGCGCCGACAGCACGCCGGAGGCAGACGCGTGAGCCCCGCCGTCCTCACCCTGGCCGCGACGACGGGACCGGGTTTCCTGTCCCCGACCGGCGTCGAGATCGCCTTCGTCCTCGTCGGTCTCGCCACCCTCGGCGCGGCCGCCGTCACCGTGACGACCAAGCAGCTCGTGCACGCCGCCCTCTGGCTGGTCGTCGCGCTCGGCGGGATCGCCGTCGAGTACCTGCTGCTGACCGCCGAGTTCATCGCCTGGGTCCAGGTGCTGATCTACCTGGGCTCAGTGATCGTCCTGCTGCTCTTCGGGCTGATGCTCACCAAGGCCCCCATCGGCCCCTCCCCGGACTCCGACTCCGGCAACCGCCCGGTCGCGGTCGGTGTCGCCGTGGTCGCCGCCGCCGCGCTGGTGTGGGTCGTCGTCGACGCCTTCCGCACCACCTGGATCGACCTCGACGGTTCCGTCCAGGGCTCCACCAGGGTCTCCGGCGAGATCCTCTTCCGGCACTGGGTGCTGCCCTTCGAGGCGCTGTCCGTCCTGCTCCTCGCCGCCCTGATCGGCGCCATCGTGCTCTCCCGCAAGACCGACCCGGGCGACCCCGACCCGGTCGGCCCCCGCACCGCCGCCCCCGGCGCCCGCGCCACCGAGGCCCGGGCCGCAGCCCCCCGCCCCGCAGCCCCCCGCCCCACAGACAAGGGGCCGCGCTGATGCACCTCGCCTACCCCGCCGTGCTCGCGGCGCTGCTGTTCTGCACGGGCCTGTATGGAGTGCTCGCACGCCGCAACGCGATCCTCGTGCTGATGTCCGTCGAGCTGATGCTCAACGCCGTCAACCTCAACCTGGTGGCCTTCGACGTCTGGATGCGCGACACCCTCCACGCCGGCCAGGCCCTCACCCTCTTCACCATCGCCATCGCCGCCGCCGAGATCGGCATCGGTCTCGCGATCGTGCTGATGGTGTACCGCAACCGGGGCACCTCGGACATCGACCGGCTGCGCGACACCGCCGAGGGCAACGAGCCCCCGGCCGCCCCCGACTCCTCCACCGCCGCGAACCAGCAGAGCGAGGTCACCGCGTGAGCACCACGACCCTCGCGGTCCTCGTCCCCCTCCTCCCCTTCCTGAGCGCACTCGCCGGACTCCTCTCGGGCCGCCGCGCCCCCGGGTTCGTCCGGCCGCTGGCCGTGCTCCCGACGCTGGGCGCCGCGGTACTGGCCGTGCTCGTCGCCGTCCGCCAAGGCGGCGGCAAGGCGATCGACACCGCCACCGAACTCACCCCGACCGGCTCCGTGCCGATCGACCTCTCCCTCCACCTCGACGGCTTCGCCGTGCTGGTCGCCGTCCTCGTCGGGGTCGTCGCCACCTGCGTGCAGATCTACTCCACGGCCTACCTGCGCGACGACCCGCGCTACCCGTCGTACGCGGCCCTGGTCTCCCTGTTCACCTCGGCCATGCTGCTCGTCGTCTACTCCGGCGACCTGATGGTCCTGCTGGTCGGCTGGGAGGTCATGGGCATCTGCTCGTACTTCCTGGTGGGCCACTACTGGGAGACGGAGGCGGCCCGCTCCGCCTCCCTCAAGGCCTTCCTCGTCACCAAGCTCGGCGACGTGCCCTTCCTCATCGGCCTGTTCGCCCTCGCCGCCGACGCCGGCTCCTTCCGGATCACCAAGATCCTGGGCGCCGTCGCCTCCGGCGGCCTGAGCCACCCGACGCTGATCGCGCTGCTCCTGCTCGCCGGAGTCGCCGGCAAGTCCGCGCAGTTCCCGCTGCACACCTGGCTCCCCGATGCCATGGCGGGCCCCACCCCGGTATCCGCCCTGATCCACGCGGCGACGATGGTCGCCGCCGGCGTCTACTTCATCGCCCGCCTCCTGCCCGTCTTCGCGGCCTCCCGCGCCGCGCTGGTGGTCATGGCCGTCATCGCGGCCGTCACGATGGTCGGCTCCGCCCTCGCCGCCCTGGCGCAGGACGACATCAAACGCGTCCTCGCCTACTCCACCGTCGGCCAGCTCGGCTACATGACGGGAGCCCTGGCCGTCGGCGACCGCGGGGCCGCCGTCTTCCACCTCCTGTCCCACGGCGCCTTCAAGGCGCTCCTCTTCCTCGGCGCGGGCGTCATCATCCACGCCGCCGGTACGAACTCCCTGGCCGCCATGTCCCGCATGGACGGCCTGGCCAAGCGCATCCCCGACGCCTTCTGGACCATGACGGTCGCGCTCCTCGCGCTCGCCGCGGTCCCGCCCTTCGCCGGCTTCTTCTCCAAGGAAGCCGTCCTCGTCGCCGCCGAACACACCGCCGGCGGCCACTCCGACTTCGCACCCGTCGCCGCCGGCTGGACCGTGCTGGTCGCCGGTGTGCTGACCGCACTGCTCACCGCCGCCTACGCCACCCGCCTGTGGCTGATGGCCTTTCGCGGCCGGGGCGCCGCCGCCCCCGACCACGGCAGGGAGCCCCTCGCCATGACCGGCGTGCTGTGGCTGCTGGCGATCCCGTCGATCGGCTTCGGCCTCGCCGCCGGACCGATCGCCGACTGGTTCGACGGCCGCCGGCTCACCCCGACCGTGACGACCTCCCTCCTCGGCACCGGCGCCGCCCTCATCGGAGCCCTGCTCACCTACGGCATGTGGCAGCGCGCCACCGCCAAGGCAGCCGCCGGCGCGCCCTCGGCCGCGACCGCGGTGCCCGCCGCCGCCACCGCCGCGGAGTCGGCCGCCGAGACCCCCGAGGTCGCCGAGGTCACCCACGACCACCCGGCCGTGCCCGCCGGTCCCGCCCCCGACCCCGGCAAGGCCCTCCTCGGCCCGCTGCACCGCCACGCCGCCGACGGCTTCCACCTCGACGCCGTCTACGACCGGCTCTTCGTCCGCCCCGTCCGCGGCGCCGCGAGCCTGGTCCGCTTCCTCGACCGCGAGGTGGTCGACACGTACGTCACCGGCGCGGGCACCGGCCCCCGGCTGCTCGGCCTCCTCGTACGCCGCGCCCAGACCGGCAACGTGCAGAGCTACCTGAGCGCCCTGCTCGCCGGCGCCGTGGTCCTGGCCATCGCCACCGCCGTCATCGCCAACGTCAACGCCGGATCGTGAGCCGTGAGCCAGCCGTGATTGATATCAGCCCGTCCGTGATGCAGTTCCTTCTGGCGTTCATCGTGGCCGCACCGCTCCTCGGCGCCGTCGCGGCCCTGCTGCCCGCCCCGCCCGGGCTCAAGGGGAAGAGCCCCGAACAGGCCGTGCTGCGCCACGGCGTGACCGTCACCGGCGTGATCCTCGCCGCGGCGATCGCCCTCGCCGTGGGCTTCGACCACGACAGCCCGTCCCGCTTCCAGGCGACGACGGACATCAGCTGGATCCAGGCGCTGAACATCCGGATCCACCTCGGCGTCGACGGCATCTCGCTCCCCCTCCTCCTGATGACCGCGCTGCTGTTCTTCCTCTGCGCGCTCTACAGCTACTTCAAGCTCCCCGACGGCCCTTCCCCGAAGGCCTTCGTGGCACTGCTGCTCGTCCTGGAGTCCGGCACCCTCGCGACCTTCGCCGTCCTCGACCTGCTGCTGTTCTTCCTCGCCTTCGAGATGGTCCTCATCCCGATGTACTTCCTCATCGCCCGCTGGGGCGGTGCTCAGCGGCAGGCGGCCGCCTGGAAGTTCATCCTCTACACCCTCCTCGGATCCGTGGTCATGCTGCTCGGTCTGCTGCTGATCGGACTGAACAGCGGCACTTTCGACATGGTGGCACTCGCCTCTGACAACGGCCGCGGACTGACCCACACCACCCAGCTGCTGGCCGTGCTCGCCATCGGCACCGGCCTCGCCGTGAAGACCCCGATGTGGCCGCTGCACAGCTGGCTGCCGGACGCCCACACCGCCGCGCCCACCGTCGGTTCCGTCCTCCTGGCGGGCGTCCTGCTCAAGATGGGCACGTACGGCTTCGTGCGCATCCTGCTCCCCGTCACCCCCGACGGCATGCACACCTTCGCCCCCTACCTCGGCGCCTTCGCCGCCGTCGGCATCGTCTACGGGTCCCTCGCCTGCCTCGCGCTGGCACGCAGGGGCGGCAAGGGCGACCTCAAGCGCCTCATCGCGTACTCCTCCGTCGGCCACATGGGCTTCGTGCTCCTCGGCATCGCGTCCATGACCCCCACAGGCGTCAACGGCGCGCTCTTCGCCAACATCGCCCACGGCCTGATCACCAGCCTGCTCTTCTTCCTGGTCGGCGCGCTCAAGGACCGCTACGGCACCGCCGACCTCGACACGCTCGCCGGAACCACCGGCGCCGCCCTGTACGGCCGCGCCCCCCGCCTCGGCGCGCTGCTCGCCTTCGCCGCCGTCGCCTCCCTCGGCCTGCCCGGCCTGGCCGGCTTCTGGGGCGAGATGCTGGCCCTGTTCGGCGCGTTCGACCCGGGCTCCGGCCTGTCCCGCCCGGCTTTTCTCACGTACATGGCAGTCGGCGCCCTCGGCACCCTGCTCACCGCCGCATATCTCCTGATCGTCGTACGCCGGGTGTGCATGGGCGACCCGAAGGAAGGCCCCGAACTCTCCCTCGCCGACGTCCGGCACTACGAGTTCGCCGCCTGGACCCCGCTCGTCGCCCTCACCGTCCTCGCCGGCCTGTGGCCCGCCGTCCTCCTCGGCCTCACCGACCCGGCCGTCCAGAAGCTCCTCGCAGGAGGCAACTCATGACGGTCCTGTCCGTCGCGGCCGCCACGGCCCCCGGCCCGGCCGCGCCCAGCCTCGTCCAGTCCGTCGACTGGCTCGCGATCACGCCCGTCGTGATCCCCGCCGCCGTCGCCCTGGTCGTCCTGGTCGCCGACCTCTTCACGGCGCAGAAGCACAAGCCGCTCCTCGGCTGGCTCTCCGTCGCCGGACTCGCCGCAGCGACCGCCACCCTGCTGCCGCTGCGCGCCGGCGACCGCACCACCTTCTGCCTCACCGGCGACCCCGCCGCGTGCAGCTACACCGCCGACCACTTCGCCCTCGTCATCCAGTTCCTCGTCCTGGCGGGCGCCCTCGTCACGGCCCTGCTGTCGGTCACCGCCGTCCACGAGACGCGCATGCCCGCCGGCGAATACTGGTTCCTGCTGCTCTCCTCCGCCGCCGGCGCGGCCCTGCTGCCCGCCGCCCGCGACCTCGCCACCCTCATCGTCGCCCTCGAAGTCGCCTCGCTGCCCGCCTTCGCCCTCGTCGGCATGCGCCGCGGCGACCGGCTCTCCTCCGAGGCCGCCCTCAAGTTCTTCCTGTCCTCCGTCACCGCCACGGCCGTGTCGCTGCTCGGCGTCAGCTTCGTCTACGCCGCCACCGGATCCCTGCACCTCACCCAGGTCGCCGACCGCCTCGACGACGTCCCGGCGCAGCTCGACACCCTCGCCATGGCGGGCGTCGCCCTCACCCTCGTCGGCTTCGCCTTCAAGACGGCCGCCGTCCCCTTCCACTTCTGGGTCCCCGACACCTACGTCGGCGCGCCCCTGCCCATCGCCGGCTACCTCTCGGTGATCGGCAAGGCCGTCGGCTTCACCGGTCTGATCCTCGTCACCGTCATCGCCTTCCCGGCGTACTCCGACATCTGGGGTCCGGCGCTGGCGGTCCTCGCCGCCCTGACCATGACCGTCGGCAACGTCGCCGCGCTGCGCCAGGCCTCCGACCGCGCGAACAGCGCCGTACGGCTGCTCGCCTGGTCCTCCGTCGGACAGGCCGGCTACCTGCTCGTGCCGATCGCCGCCGCCGCGTACGCCGAGCGCGATCAGATCGGCTCCACCGTCGCCTACGCGCTCATGTACGGCGCCGTGAACCTCGGCGCGTTCGCCGTGGCGGCGCTGGTGGCCCGTACGAAGCCGCTCCACCGGATCGACGACTACCGCGGCCTGTACGCCGAGCGCCCGCTCACCGCCCTGACCCTGGCCTTCTTCCTGCTCTGCCTGGCCGGCCTGCCGCCGGGCATCATCGGCCTGTTCGCCAAGGTCACCGTCTTCCGGGCCGCGGTCGACGCCGGCCTGGGATGGCTGGCCGTGGTCATGGCCGTCAACGTGGTCATCGCCCTGTACTACTACCTGCGCTGGACGGCCCTGCTCTTCCGCCCTGCCGCCGCCGAGGAGACGCGGACCGCCGCACCGGCGCCCTGGCCCGTCACCGTCGCGATCCTGCTCACCGGGGTCACCGCCCTGATCCTCTCGGGGGCGCCGCAGCTCGTGCTGCGCTTCGCGTCCGGCAGCCTGTTCCCGCAGTAGCCGGCCGCCCGCCGGCCGCCCGCGCCCGCGCCCGCCGGCAGGCCACCGCGCCCGCGTGGTGCCCCGCGCCGCCCGCGCTTGCGCGGCAACCCGTACGGAGCAACGTCCCAGGTCGCCCCCGCCCGCCCGCCCAACGAGGCGGTCCGCGGGGGCGCGGCCCGGGAACCTGTCGCGCTCACCTCGCGTTGACCAGGAAGGGAGGGTCCACTGGACCGGAAGACCCTGCGTTCCACAGATCCTGGACGGGTTCCCCCTGCCGCACCATTTGGAGGGCGTACCGTGCACCGCCGGCACAACGGGCTGAAGACCGCCGTACTCCTCGGCGGCCTGTCGGCACTCATCATCGTCATCGGAAGCTTCTTCGGGCGGGTCGGCCTGATCGCCGCCGTCCTCATCGCCCTCGGGACGAACGCGTACGCGTACTGGAACAGCGACAAGCTGGCTCTACGCGCGATGCGCGCCCGCCCCGTCAGCGAGTTCGAGGCCCCCGCCCTCTACCGCATGGTCCGAGAACTCTCGACCTCCGCGCGCCAGCCGATGCCGCGGCTCTACATCTCGCCCACCGAAGCCCCCAACGCCTTCGCCACCGGCCGCAACCCGCGCAACGCCGCCGTGTGCTGCACCGAGGGCATCCTGCGCATCCTCGACGAGCGCGAGCTGCGCGGTGTCATCGGCCACGAGCTGAGCCACGTCTACAACCGGGACATCCTCATCTCCTCGGTCGCCGGAGCCCTCGCCTCCGTGATCATGTTCCTGGTGAACTTCGCCTGGCTGATCCCGATCGGCCGCTCCGACGACGAGGAAGGGCCCGGCCTCCTCGGCATGCTGCTGATCATGATCCTGGGCCCGCTGGCCGCCTCCGTGATCCAGCTGGCCATCAGCCGCTCGCGCGAATACGAGGCCGATGCCTCCGGCGCCCAGCTGACCGGGGACCCGTTGGCCCTGGCCGGCGCCCTGCGCAAGCTCGACGCGGGCACCAAGCAGCTTCCGCTGCCGCCCGAGCCCCAATTGGAGACGGCGAGCCACATGATGATCGCCAACCCCTTCCGTCCCGGCCAGGGACTGTCCAGGATGTTCTCGACGCACCCCCCGATGGCCGAGCGCATCGCCCGGCTCGAACAGATGGCAGGCCGCACCCAGTGAAGACCATCCTGAACGTCATCTGGCTCGTGCTCAGCGGCATCTGGCTGTTCCTGGGCTACTGCCTCGCGGGCCTGATCCTCTGCGTCACCATCGTCGGCATCCCGTTCGGCATCGCCGCCTTCCGCATCGCGCTGTACGCCCTCTGGCCCTTCGGCTACACCACCGTCGAGCGCCGCGACGCGGGCGCCGCCTCCTGCGTCGGCAACGTGCTGTGGCTCGTCCTGGCCGGCTGGTGGCTGGCCATCAGCCACATCGTCACGGGGCTCGCCCTGTGCGTCACGATCATCGGCATCCCGTTCGGCATCGCCAACTTCAAGATGGTCCCGCTCTCCCTGCTCCCGCTGGGCCGCGAGATCGTCCCGACGGACGCGCCCTTCGCCTCGCGGTGACAGGCCTCGCCCCGGGTTATCCACAGGCCGGGGCGAATGTCAGTGGGGTGGTGCACGATGAACGCATGGATGATGCGCAGCAGTTGCCACAGCAAGTTCCGCACCGACGACCCAACTCCGCGCGGGCGTACGGCAGGGCCGTAACAGCCTTGCCGGAAACCGGCACCCGGCCCCAGGGCGAGCGCACGGCGGGCGAGGGCCGGCCCCGCCTTCCGCCTTCGTGCGCCATGACCTGACCGGCCCTCAACCGGCAGGCCCGCGCCGCCCTGGACGGCATGGGCCGCCTGCGCCGATACCACTGCCGCTGCCGCGGCCGGCTCCTTGACGGTTGAATAGAGAGCTCACGCGCGGGCGTTCGCGATCGCGATCCAGCCGTAGTTGCGCGTACATGACGCCCCGCGTACGACCGCCCCGCGTACGACGGCTACGTGACGCTCCTGGGCCGCGGGAGCGGCGGGAGCGGCGGGCGCTGCTTCTCCCAGCCGTCGAGGGCGGTCAGGCAGGCGTGGTCCAGATGCCGCAGCCCACTACGGTCGAGACGCACCGGTTGGCCCGGCGGCAGACCGTCCAGGGAGTCCAGCAGCTTGGGCAGCCGCAGGAAGCTGGCGGTCCCCACCATCCGCACGCACAGCACGTCCCCTTCCGCCTCCCAGACCTCCTCGATGTGCACTTGGGAGGTCTCCCAGGCCGCCTTCGCCACAGCCAGGCCCAGGCCGATCAGCACGCCCTCGAAGAGGTTGGTGGCCACGATCGCGCCGGCCGTCGCCACCAGGACCACCGCCTCGCCCCGGTGGGTCCGCCACAGGGTGGCGACCACCCTGACCGGGAGCAGCTTCCACCCGGCGTGCAGCAGTACCCCGGCGAGCGCGGCCAGCGGTACCGCCTCAAGCGCCCGGGGGAAGGCCACGGCGAACAACAGGAGCCAGCCGCCGTGCAGCACCCTGGACGCCCGGGTCCGTGCCCCGGCCTCCACATTGGTGGCGCTGCGCACGATCACGGCCGTCATCGGCAGCGCGCCGAGCAGCCCACAGGCCAGGTTCCCCACCCCCTGGGCCACCAGTTCCCGGTCGTAGTCGGTGCGGGGCCCGTCATGCATGCGGTCCACCGCCGCCGCACTGAACAGGGTCTCCGCGGAGGCGATCAGCGCGATCGTCACCACCGTCCCGACCGCCCCTACGGACGCCAGTGCGGCGGCGTCTTCCCACCGGGGCGGCGACACCGCGTCCAGCACGCCCGTCACCCGCACCCGTTCGACCGGAAGCCGGAGCAGCGCGGCCGTCGCGGTGGCCGCGGCCACCGCGACCAGCGCTCCCGGCACGCGCCGCAGCCGGGCCGGCAGCCGGCGCCACGCCACGAGAACGGCGACGGTCCCGGCCCCGAGCGCCACCGCCGCCCAGTCGGCCTGCCCGCCCAACGCGGCGGCTCCTGCCAGCTTGTCCAGCGTCTTCGCGGGAGCCTGGACACCACCCAGGGCGTAGACCTGCCCGGCGATCAGCACGAGGCCGATCCCGGCCAGCATCCCGTGCACCACGGCGACCGAGATCGCCCTGAACCACCGCCCGAACCGCAGCAGCCCCATGCCCAGCTGCATCGCACCGGCAGCTGCCACCAGCACCCCGAGCGCGGGCAGCCCGTACGCCTGCACCGCCTCGTAGACGAGAACGGTCAGCCCCGCGGCCGGCCCGCTGACCTGGAGCGAGCTCCCGCGGAACCAGCCGGTGACCAGCCCGCCGACGACCCCCGTGACGACGCCGAGCTCGGCCGGCACGCCGGAGGCGACGGCCACCCCTACGCAGAGTGGCAGCGCGACGAGCGCGACGACCACGGACGCCCCGAAGTCTTCGCGAAACGTGCTGGTCCCGAGCATGCGACTACCCCTGTCACGCGGTGACGGACGCCACTCAGCGTGACGGGCACACGGTCCGGTGCCTAGTGACCACTGGGAGCCCTGGCGGAGCACGCGCCGCTCACGCCCGGCGCACCCCACCCGAGCGCCCCGTCCCTGCGCAGGGCAGGCGATCGGGGAGGCCGAGGCGGATGCCGCAGGACGAACGGCGGGGACGAACGACGGGGACGTATGGCGGGGACCTACGGCGGGACGAACGGCGAGGGCACAACGCGGGCAGCCGTCGAGGCGGTCATCAGCCCTCGGCGGTGTGCCCCCGTTGTGCCCTGCCGGCTCGCTAGAAGCGCATGCGCAGGTCGGGAACCCGGATCAGCGGTAGTTCACGAACTGGATCGCGAAGTCCAGGTCCTTGCCCTTGAGGAGCGCCTGGACGGTCTGCAGGTCGTCGCGGCTCTTGGAGCTGACCCGCAGCTCCTCGCCCTGGACCTGCGCCTTGACACCCTTGGGACCCTCGTCCCGGATGATCTTCGCGACCTTCTTGGCGTTCTCCTGGGAGATGCCCTCCTCGATCGTCGCGAAGATCTTGTACTCCTTGCCGGACAGCTGCGGCTCGCCGGCATCCAGCGCCTTGAGCGAGATTCCACGCTTGACCAGCTTGGTCTCGAAGACGTCGAGGATGGCCTTCACACGCTCCTCGGAGTTCGCCTCCATGAGGATCTTCTCGCCGGACCAGGCGATCGAGGCGCCCGTGCCCTTGAAGTCGTAGCGCTGCGAAAGCTCCTTGGCGGCCTGGTTGAGGGCGTTGTCGACCTCCTGCCGCTCGACCTTCGAGACGATGTCGAAACTGGAGTCGGCCATGTGCTGTGGCTCCTTGAAATCGGCTGGCTGTGCCCCTTGGGGCCGCGGCCGGACATGCCCGGACCGCTCCGCAAAGCCTAGCCACCGCGCCCCCGTGCGGTGCTGATCAATCCGGTGGCGAAGCACCCCCGGCCATCAGGTATCGTTTACGTCGTTGCCACCGAGCACCGCCCCAAAGCGGCCTCACCGGCGACATCCCATGGCGGTGTGCCCGAGTGGCCAATGGGAGCGGACTGTAAATCCGTCGGCTTAGCCTACCCAGGTTCGAATCCTGGCGCCGCCACGCGAGTGAGACCCTCGCCCCCTACGGAAACGTAGGGGGCGGGGGTTTCTTCGCATGTCCGCGAGCGAGGAGCGGCGCGGTTCCCATGCCCCCGCCGAGCGGCCGGCGGCGGCTACTTCCCCGGCCCGATCCCCGGCTGCGTCACCGTCAGGTGGTACGTCGTGTCGATGCGGAAGCCGCTCGTCGTGGCGGCGTCGATCTCCAGCACGAACTGGCCCGGCGGCAGCGGAGTGAGGCCGCACCACAGACCCCAGGCCACCCGCGTGGTGCCCAACGCGTGGAAGGTCTTGGAGCGGTACTCGCTCACCGTCAGCGGAGTGCTGTTCAGGGCCGCCGACGCCCGCGCCACCGCGAGCACCGACGGATCGGTCACGAAGGGCACCGCCCTGCGCTGGGTGTTCAGCACCGGGAAGAACAGCGGACGGCCCGTCGGGATGCTGCACCGCCGCACCACCCGGCCGCCGTAAGTGCCCGCGAGGAACCAGAGGTCCTCGGGCTGGCGCCACCCGGCGTGGCGCCCCGTCGTGTCGGATACGGGGCTCTGCTCCCGGGGCGCCGACAGGGCCCACTTCCACCACCGGGCCGCGAGCCGGCCGCCCTGCGCCGCGCCCATGCGCCACTCGCCGTCGCCCATGCCCACCCCGGTACCTCCGGCGGCCGCCCCCTGCGGCCGAACCGCAGTGACCCTATCGGGCGCCCCGGGCGCAACGATCAACGCGTCCCGTCGTTCACGGAGCGTGAATTGGACATCGAATACGCGTGGCAAGGTCGGCGGCGGAGTACTCATCGCCCTGCTGGGCGCGGGGCTTCCGGCCCTGCTCGGAGCGGCCCTGCACCCCCATGTCGGGCAGTCGTACCAGGAGACCCGGCTCTACTTCGGCACCGCGCGGCCCCTCGGGCAGAGCCCGGTCAGCGAAGCGGAGTTCAACCGCTTCATCGACCGCGAGGTCACCCCGGCCTTTCCCGAGGGGCTCACCGTCCAGGACGCTCACGGCCAGTGGCGCGGCAAGGACGGGACGATCGTCCACGAGACGTCCTACGAGGTGGTGCTGCTCTACCCGGAGAAGGAGGCCGACGACCGAAGCGTGCGCATCGAGCGGATCCGCCAGGCGTACGAGCGGCAGTACGAGCAGGACTCGGTCGGCCGCTCCGACGACGAGGTCACGGCGGAGTTCTAGCGAAGTCGTAGCGGAGGTCGGGCCCGGTGCGGAGCGATGCGGTGCGGGCCGGGCCTCGACTCGCACCGGCTCGCACCGGCCGCGACCCCACCTCCCGGGACCCGAGCTCCCGGGACCCGAGCTCCCGGGACCCGAGCTCCCGGGATCCGGCGTTGCGGGGCCGGTCAGTTGCCCGCCACGTCCTTGACGGCCACCGCGACCGGGGTGGACCCGGAGACCAGCTCCAGGGTCAGGCCGGCCGTCGCCGGGGTCTCCACCAGCTCAGCCAGCACCGCCGCCACATCGTCACGCGGGATCGCCCCGCGCCCCGTACGCGCCTCCAAGCGGACCAGCCCCGTACCGTCGTCGTCGGTCAGCGCACCGGGGCGCAGCACCGTCCACTCCAGGCCCAGGCGGGTACGGAGGTGGTCGTCGGCCTCGCCCTTGGCGCGGAGGTAGTAGTCGAACACCTCCTCGCCCTCGTGACGGGCGTCCGCGCCCATCGAGGAGACCATCAGGAAGCGCCGTACGCGCGCGCGTTCGGCCGCGTCGGCGAACAGCACCGCCGCCGCGCGGTCCACCGTGTCCTTGCGTTCGGTGCCGCTGCCCGGCCCGGCGCCGGCCGCGAACACCGCCGCGTCCGCGCCCTGGAGGATCCCCGCCACGTGCTCCACCGTGGCCGACTCCAGATCGCACAGCACCGGTTCGGCGCCCGCCTCCCGCAGATCGTCGCCCTGCTCCGGGTCGCGGATGACGCCCGCGACCTCGTACCCGCGCGCGGAGAGCAGCCGCTCCAGCCGCAGCGCGATCTGACCGTGTCCACCCGCGATGACGATGCGCATGTAACCGACCGTACGACGAGCCGGGCCGCCCCGCCCGCGAACGGGCGGCGAACGGCCGGTGCCGGTTCGGTACGGGTCAGGGGCCGGGCTCCGTACGCCCCTGCCGGGGCAGGTCCAGGGCCACCGCGACCGCCGAGTCGCAGTACTCCCGTACGGCACTCGTACGGGCTACCACCCGGCCCCGGTGGATCACGATCCGGCTGTACGCCAGGGACAGCACCCCCGCGATGCGGTCACCACGTACGGCGAGCAGCTCCGCCGGGAAGCCTGCCTCCACCCGGACTTCCGGCAGGCCCATCGCCTCCCGGGCGGCCGCGCTGACCGACTCGTACGCCTCCGCCGGGCGCAGACCGCCCTGGGAGGCCAGCAGGTAAGCGGCTTCGAGCGGATCGCCGCGGCCCACGGGGTTGCCCGCGTCCCGCAGCGCCCCGCTGCCGGCCGCGACCCTGACACCGGCGGAGCGCAGGAGGCGTACGGGCGCGGTGCGCAGGCCCCGGCGCTCCAGGGCGGCACAGTCGCCCTGCGGGAGGCAGGTCACCCCGACACCGGCCGCGGCCAGCGCGTCGGCGGCAGGGCCCGCCGCGTCCAGCGGGAGCCGCGAGAGGCCGCCGCAGGGGCCGATGGTCACACCGGGACGCAGGCCGCGGGCCATCGCCGCGAGCCGGGTGAGGCGCGCGGGGTCGTCACCGTCCGTGTGCAGGTCGACGGGGCAACCCTGCTCGCCGGCCAGTTCCAGGACGGTTCGGAGGTAGCCGGCCGGGTCGGGGTCCAGGTCCGGGCAGCCGCCGATCACCGAGGCGCCCATCTTGACGGCGTCGCGCAGCATGGCCCGCCCGGCCGCCCCGGCGATCCCGGTCAGCAGCCTCGGGACGGCGACCGTGGTCAGGTCGGCGAGACCGCGCAGGGAGCGGCGGGCCTGGAGCACGGCCTCCATGGGACCGAGCCCGTGGGCGTCGCCGATCCGTACGTGGGACCGCACGGCGGTGGCGCCGTGGCCCAGCTGGAGCAGGGCGGACTCGGTGGCCCGGCGCTGGACCTCGTCGGCTCCGTAGGAGACCGGGCCCTCGGCGTCGGCGGTCAGGGCGGTGTCCCCGTGCGCGTGCGGTTCGGCGGGAGCGGGGAGCAGGAGGTAGCCGGTGAGGTCGACGCGCGCGGCCGGGGCGGCGGAGGTGGCGCGGGCGGGGAGGCGGGCCGGGAGACGGGCGGGAAGGCTGCCCGGGGCGGCGACCTCCTGGATGCGGCCGCCGCCGAGCCGGACGTCGACGGTACGGCCGTCGGTGAGGCGCGCGCCGGCGAGGAGCAGCGTGGTGGTTTCCGAGCCCCCGGCGGCCGGCCCCCCGGCCGGTCCCCGCGCGGGTCCGTACCCGCCGCCGTCACCCCGGCCACCGCGCGGGGGAGGGGAGGGCTGCTGCGGCTGGCTGTCGGACATCGCGCTCCTGCGGTGGCTCGGGCGGTTCCTGGGCCAGGGCCTGTGGGCGGTGACCTTCGGCCCAAGATCACGCAGCGTGCTCAGAGCCTAGGGCGCGGGGGTGTCCGGTTTGCGGAGGAGGGCAATAGTCGTACCGGTGTGGTGGCGCGGGGTGGCCGGGGTGGCTTGGCGCGCGGTGGGGGGCGGGGTGAGGGCGGGGGCGGTGTGTACGGGTCGGTGCCTGCACGGCCCGGTGCGGTGCGTGACGTCCGCCACAAACTCCGCGAATGGATGGGGAAAACGGGTCGCGCGTGGCTCGCGCGTCGGCCGGGAATCGGCGGCGGAGCGGCCCGGAGCCCGGTCGCCCCAAAGGATTTGGGCGATCGGCGGGCAACCGTGTAATGTCTTCATCGCTCGCCCCAATAGCTCAGTCGGTAGAGCGTCTCCATGGTAAGGAGAAGGTCTGCGGTTCGATTCCGCATTGGGGCTCTGGTGAGAGAGGTTCCCCACCCTCGGGTGGGGAGTCGATCACATCAAAGCGGCGTAGCTCAGTCGGTAGAGCAAGCGGCTCATAATCGCTGTGTCACCGGTTCAAGTCCGGTCGCCGCTACACACAGTAGCCGATTGCGGGGTCGGTCTCCCGGTCGGCTACTCTTGTATGCGTTCATCCGTCCCAATTGTCCGTCAAGGAGCACTCACGTGGCTGCCACCGACGTCCGCCCGAAGATCACGCTGGCCTGCGTGGAGTGCAAGGAGCGGAACTACATCACCAAGAAGAACCGGCGTAACAACCCGGACCGTCTTGAGATGAAGAAGCACTGCCCGCGCTGCAACTCGCACACCGCGCACCGCGAGACCCGCTAAGCCTTAGCGAGTCTCGAACACAGGCACCGTCATGAGGTCGTCCCCTTCATTGGGGGCGGCCTCGTGTCGTTTCCGCCCCGTTGTTCGTTTTCCGCACCGTCGTTCCGTACCCGACGACTGATGATCGTGTCCTTCTACTGGAGGTAGTGAGCCATGGCCCTCGACCAGACCTTCGTGGGGCGGAGCTACCCGCCCACCGATCCGTACGAGGTCGGCCGGGAGAAGATCCGCGAATTCGCGGTTGCGCTCGGTGACGAAAATCCGGTGTACCTCGATCCGGAGGCCGCCAAGGCGTTCGGTCACCCGGATGTGATCGCGCCGCCGACTTTTGTGTTCGCCATCACGTTCAAGGCCGCGGGCCAGGTCGTCGAGGACCCGCAGCTGGGGCTGGACTACAGCCGCGTCGTGCACGGTGACCAGAAGTTCGTGTACGTGCGGCCGGTGCGGGCGGGGGACCGGCTGTCGGTGACCTCGACGATCGAGGCCGTGAAGTCGATGGCGGGCAACGACATCATCGACATCCGCGGTGAAGTGCACGACGAATCCGGCGAGCACGTGGTGACGGCGTGGACCAAGCTCGTGTCCCGCGCCGCTGAGGAGGCCTGAGATGACCGCGCAGATCCAGTACGCCGACGTCGAGGTCGGCACCGAACTGCCGGCGGCGGCCTTCCCCGTGACGCGCGCCACGCTCGTGCAGTACGCCGGGGCTTCGGGTGACTTCAACCCGATCCACTGGAACGAGAAGTTCGCCAAGGAGGTCGGGCTGCCGGACGTGATCGCGCACGGCATGTTCACCATGGCCGAGGCGATCCGGGTGGTGACCGACTGGGTGGGCGACCCGGGCGCGGTCGTCGAGTACGGGGTGCGGTTCACGAAGCCGGTCATCGTCCCCAACGACGGGACGGGCGCGCTGATCGAGGTCACGGCGAAGGTCGCCGCCAAGCTGGACGACAACCGCGTCCGGGTGGACCTGACGGCCATGAGCGCGGGCCAGAAGGTGCTGGGCATGTCCCGCGCGGTGGTTCAGCTGGCGTAGGGCCGCGGTAGGGGGGGGTGCCGCTGACCGCTGACCGCTGACCGCTGACCGCTGACCGCTGATAGCTGACTGCTGGCCGCTGATTGCTGATTGCTGATAGCTGGCCGCTGACTGCTGGCCGCGTGCCGCTGACCGCCGACGGGCTGACCGCTCCCGCGGTGCGGGCGCGCTGTTGCCCCTGAGCGGTGCTGGGGCGGGGCGGTGGTTGCCCACCCGCCTCCCCGGGGTTTCGGGGGAGGGGCGGAGTCGCCCTTTTCCGGTGTCGGGGAGGTGCTGGGCGGGGCTTGAGGCGTTCCCCTGAGGGGTGCCGGGGAGGTAGTGGGACCGGGTGGGGGCGGAGCCCCCCTCGGCGGGGGTGGGGAGGTACGGGCCGCTGCGGTAGCGGGATCCCCGCGTGCGGTGTCGGGGTGGTGCTGGGGGCGTCCCGTCAGTCCACTGTCCTTTCGTGTCGTGCCGGCCCGTCAAGGGCGCTCGCTGCGCTCACGTCGCTTCGCGATGACCTACGGCCACCCTTGACCGCCCGTCCCGCCCCAAAACGCCGAAGACTGCCGGGAAGCCCCCAAGGAAACGGCCGGGAGGTACCTCTCCGGACAACCCCGCCTCAGCGACGCCCGACCGAAGCCCCGGATAAGGGCCGTCTCTTGAACCCTGCAACCCCAGCCTCGCCGGCGTTTGAAACGCGGGGCCTGGGGCGGAGCCCCAGAAAGCCCCGAGCGCAGCGAGGGAGCCCACCCACCGGCGCGACAGATCGCTACGCGCTCCTCCCGCCACGGCGTCCGCGGCCCGGCATGGGCTGGACATAAGCCGCCGCAGATCGCTACGCGCTCCTCCCGTCACGGCGTCTGCGGTCGGGCATGGGCTGGACATAAGCCGCCGCAGATCGCTACGCGCTCCTCCCGTCACGGCGCCTGCGGTCGGGCATGGGCTGGACATAAGCCGCCGCAGATCGCTACGCGGCTGACGTGCTCTGGCGTCGAACACGCCGCCAATCCGCGCCTCGTAGGTGCCAACGCGCAGGAACTGGGTGCCCGAGCACAAATCCTGCTCGCCCACGCAGACCTCGGCGACGGGGCGCCGCCAAAGCCGGCACCGCGCCGTCCCTGGCGACGGGGCTCCGCCAAAACCAGCCCCGCCGCGCCACCCCAGGGGACTGGACCCTGCAGATCAGCCCCGCCGGAGCCACCCCAACGGTGCTGGACGCTGACAATCCAGCCCCGCCGGCGATTCAGGCGCGGGGTCTGGGGCGGGATCCAGGGGGCCCCACGCAGCGAGGGGGCGCCCCCGGCACGGCGTCTGGCGCGGCGCGTTGTCCGGGGTGCCGCCGGGAGGGGCGGAGGGGGCGGCGGGGGCCTGGACAAGTTAGTGATTGAGTACTAACTTAGCGGCATGGCAAGGATGAGCGCAGAAGAGCGACGCGAGAGCGTCATCCGTGCGGCGATGCAGGAGTTCGCCCGCGGCGGTTACTACGGGACGTCCACCGAGGCGATCGCCAAGCGCGTCGGCGTCTCGCAGCCGTACCTCTTCCGGCTCTTCCCCAACAAGCAGGCCATCTTCGTCGCCGCCGTCGCCCGCTGCACCGAGGACATCCGGCTCGTCTTCGAAGAGGCCGCCGAGGGCCGCACCAGCGAGGAGGCGCACGTTGCCATGGGCGACGCCTACCTCAAGCTGATCGCCGAGCACCCCGACAAGCTGCAGATGCAGCTCCAGGCGAGCCTCACCGTCGCCTCCGCCGAGGCCGCCGGCGAGACGGAGTTCGGGGAGATGGTGCGCGCCGGCTGGATGAAGCTGTGGGACACCGTCCACCTCGCGCTCGGGGCCGACGTCAACGAGACCACCGGCTTCATGGCGCACGGAATGCTCATCAACACCCTCGTCGCCCTCGGCTTCCCGCCCGGTCACCGGGTCTGGGAAGGGTGCTACCCCAACGGCAAGGCCCAGGGCGCGTAGGTGCCGGGCGGCGGCCGGACCCCGGTTCGGCCTGGCCGGTGAACTTAGTCAGTGATAACTAATCAGGGGGAGAAAATGAACGAACAGGCACCACCCGCGCTCAGCCGTTCCGCCGTCTGGGCCCTCGTCATCACCGGCGCCGCCAGCTTCATGGCCGCCCTCGACAACCTCGTCGTCACCACCGCCCTCCCCGCCATCCGCGCGGACCTCGGCGGGAAGCTCGAAGACCTGGAGTGGACGGTGAACGCCTACACGCTCACCTTCGCCGTCCTCCTCATGTTCGGCTCCGCCCTCGGCGACCGCTTCGGCCGGCGCCGGCTCTTCATCGGCGGGCTCTCGGTGTTCACCGTCGCCTCCGCCGCGGCCGCCCTCTCGCCCGGCATCGACCAGCTCATCGCCGCCCGCGCCGTCCAGGGCGTCGGCGCCGCCGTCATGATGCCGCTCACCCTCACCCTGCTCACCGCCGCCGTCCCGGCCGCCCGCCGGGGCATGGCGCTCGGGGTCTACGGAGCCGTCACCGGCCTCGCCGTCGCCAGCGGGCCCCTCATCGGCGGCAGCCTCACCGAGCACGTCTCCTGGCAGTGGATCTTCTGGATCAACGTGCCGATAG
Organism: Streptomyces sp. NPDC051578; assembly: GCF_044454045.1. Taxonomy (NCBI): domain Bacteria; kingdom Bacillati; phylum Actinomycetota; class Actinomycetes; order Kitasatosporales; family Streptomycetaceae; genus Streptomyces; species Streptomyces sp. NPDC051578. The sequence goes on along the minus strand of NZ_JBITDH010000001.1, from coordinate 2,063,324 downwards.
GCGTGGCGCTCATCCCGCTCGCCCGCCTCCGCCTCGCCGAGTCCACCGCCCCCGGCGCCCGGCTCGACGTCCCCGGCACCCTCCTCATCAGCGGCGGCCTCTTCGGGATCGTCTACGCCCTGGTCAACGCCAACGCCAAGGGCTGGACCAGCGCCCCCGTGCTGACCGGTCTGATCCTCGGCTCCGCGCTCGTCGGCGGCTTCATCCGGCACGGCTCCGGCAACGCGAACGCCATGCTGCCCATGCGCCTGTTCCGCAACCGCGGCTTCCTCGGGATCAACCTCGCGGGCCTCCTGATGTTCCTCGGCATGTTCGGGTCGATATTCCTGCTCAGCCAGTTCCTCCAGGGCGTCGCCGGCTACTCGCCCACCGAGGCGGGGCTGCGCATGCTCCCCTGGACCGGAATGCCGATGATCGTCGCGCCGATCGCCGGGATCCTGTCCGACCGGATCGGCAGCCGGCCCGTCGTCACCGCCGGGCTCGCCTTCCAGGCCCTCGGGCTCGGCTGGTTCGCGGTGATCCTGAGCGCGGACGTCTCCTACGCCGCCCAGCTGCCCGCCCTCATCCTCAGCGGCATCGGCATGGCGCTGTACTTCGCCCCCGCCTCCAACGCGCTGATGTCCACCGTCGCCCCCGCCGACCAGGGCAAGGCCTCCGGCACCAACAACGCCCTCCGCGAGGTCGGCGGGGCCCTCGGGGTCGCCGTCCTGGCCTCCGTGTTCTCCGCGCAGGGCGGCTACGAGACCCCGCAGGCCTTCACCGACGGCACCGTGCCCGCGCTGTGGATCGGCGCCGGGGCCGTGGCCCTCGCCGCCGCCCTCGCCATGCTGCTGCCGCGCAAGGCGAAGGCCCCGTCCGCCGCGGCCCCGGCCGGCCGGACCGCGGACCGGTCCGCCGACCGGTCCGCCGACCGGACCACGGACCGGAAGGTGCCCGCCGCGCGCTGAGCCGCAACGGCCGTCGAGTCACGGTCCGTGCCCCGCGAGGATGCGGGGGGCACGGACCGTACTCTTGTCCCCGTGCAGGAACTCCACGACGCCCCCCTCGCCCCGCTGACCACCTTCCGGCTCGGCGGCCCCGCCGCCCGGCTGGTCACCGCGACCACCGACGCCGAGGTCGTCGACGCCGTCCGCGCCGCGGACGCCTCCGGCACCCCGCTGCTCGTCATCGGCGGCGGCAGCAACCTCGTCATCGGCGACAAGGGCTTCGACGGCACGGCCCTGCGCATCGCCACCACCGGCTTCCGGCTCGACGGGACCCGGCTGGAGCTCGCCGCGGGCGAGAACTGGAGCGACGCGGTCGCCCGCACCGTCGACGCCGGGCTCGCCGGGATCGAGTGCCTCGCCGGGATCCCCGGCTCCGCCGGCGCCACGCCGATCCAGAACGTCGGGGCGTACGGCCAGGAGGTCTGCGACACCATCACGGAGGTCGTCGCGTACGACCGCACCACCGGCGAAACGGTCACCCTCAGCGCCGCCGAGTGCGACTTCCGGTACCGCAACAGCACCTTCAAGGACCAGCCCGACCGCTACGTCGTCCTGCGCGTCCGCTTCGCCCTGGAAGACGCCGGCGGGCTCTCCGCCCCCATCAAGTACCCCGAGACCGCCCGCGCCCTCGGCGTCGAGGCCGGTGACCGCGTCCCGGCCGCCGTCGCCCGCGAGACCGTACTGCGCCTGCGCGCCGGCAAGGGCATGGTCCTCGACCCCGCCGACCACGACACCTGGTCCGCCGGCTCCTTCTTCCACAACCCGATCCTGACCGACGAGGCCTACGCCGCCTTCCTCGCCCGCGTCCAGGAGCGCCTCGGCGCCGACACCAGCCCGCCCGCCTACCCCGCCGGCGAAGGCCGTACGAAGACCAGCGCCGCCTGGCTGATCGACAAGGCCGGCTTCACCAAGGGCTACGGAACCGGCCCCGCGCGCATCTCCACCAAGCACACCCTCGCCCTCACCAACCGGGGCGAGGCCACCACGGAGGACCTCCTCGCCCTGGCCCGCGAGGTCGTCGCGGGCGTCCACGAGGCTTTCGGCGTCACCCTGGTCAACGAACCGGTGACGGTCGGCGTCAGCATCTGAGGGGTACCGGCCGCCATGCGTTGTCCCCTGCACGGGGCCGGTACGGACCCCACCCGGCTGGTGGGCCGCGAGATCAAGGCGGTCGTCGCGTCCTGGCACGTCTACGAGGGCGAACGCTCCGAGGCGCCGCTCGACGTCTGGCTCCTCGACAGCGAGGGCGAGTCCACCCGCATCACCACCGGGTCCGACCAGTGCCTCATCGTGGAGTCCGAGACCCCGCACCAGCCGTACGACATGGGCGAGTGGGGCCGCATCGAGGTCGGTGAGGACCTCGGCGACCACCCCTTCCTGCGCCACCTCGGCGAGACCGTCGCCACCGTCGCCGAGTACGCCGCGCCCGAGACCGGCCGCACCCACCTGGAGATCGTCTTCGCCGACGGGGCCCGGGTACGGGCCGACTGCTACGAAGGGGACCTCCGGCTCACCCGGTGAGCCAGTGGTCGATCCCGTCGAGCAACTCGGCCTGCACTTCCTTCGGCGCCGCGGAACCGCGCACCGACTGCCGCGCCAGCTCCGCCAGTTCCTCGTCCGTGAAGGCGTGGTGGCGGCGCGCGATCTCGTACTGGGCCGCCAGCCGGGACCCGAACAGAAGCGGGTCGTCCGCGCCGAGCGCCATCGGCACCCCCGCCTCGAAGAGCGTGCGCAGCGGCACGTCCTCGGGCCGTTCGTACACCCCGAGGGCCACGTTGGAAGCGGGGCAGACCTCGCAGGTGATCTGCCGGTCCGCGAGCCGCTTGAGCAGCCGGGGGTCCTCGGCGGCCCGTACGCCGTGCCCGACGCGCACGGCGTGGAGGTCGTCGAGGCAGTCGCGCACAGAGGCCGGGCCGGTCAGCTCGCCGCCGTGCGGGGCCGCGAGCAGGCCGCCCTCACGGGCGATGGCGAAGGCCCGGTCGAAGTCGCGGGCCATGCCGCGGCGCTCGTCGTTGGACAACCCGAACCCGACGACGCCGCGGTCGGCGTAGCGGACGGCGAGGCGGGCCAGGGTGCGGGCGTCGAGGGGGTGCTTCATGCGGTTGGCGGCGATGATGACGCGCATCCCGAGGCCGGTGTCCCGGGAGGCGGCGTCCACCGCGTCGAGGATGATCTCGACGGCGGGGATCATGCCGCCCAGCAGGGGGGCGTAGGAGGTCGGGTCCACCTGGATCTCCAGCCAGCCCGCGCCGTCCCGTACGTCCTCCTCGGCGGCCTCGCGGACCAGGCGCCGGATGTCGTCGGCCTCGCGGAGGCAGGAGCGGGCGGCGTCGTAGAGCCGCTGGAAGCGGAACCAGCCGCGCTCGTCGGTGGCGCGCAGCTTGGGCGGCTCGCCGGCGGTCAGGGCGTCGGGCAGGCGCACGCCGTACTTGTCGGCGAGCTCCAGCAGGGTGGACGGCCGCATCGAACCCGTGAAGTGCAGGTGTAGGTGGGCTTTCGGCAGAAGCGTGAGATCGCGTACGTGCTCCATCCGGTGATCCTGCCGTACCGCTGCGCTCGGCGGGAGGGGGTTTTCCTGATCGGGGGCTTGCTCGAACGCCCGGGCGGGCCGGTTTGCGCTGCGCGGGGGCCCTACCCGGGCTCCGCCCGGACCCGCGCCTCAATCGCCGGCGGGGCTCGGTTGAGCTCCGCTCGGACCCGCGCCTCAATCGCCGCGGGGCTCGGTTGAGCTCCGCCCGGGCCCGCGCCTGCCCACGCCTCAAGCGCCGGCGGGGCCGGCTCTCCCGGACACGACTGAGCGGCGGCTCCCGGTGGGGAGCCGCCGCTCAGGGGTGGTCCGTCAAGACCGCCGCAGGCTCAGGCCTTGGCCTCGGCCAGGAGCTTCTGGATGCGGGACACGCCCTCCACCAGGTCCTCGTCGCCCAGCGCGTACGACAGGCGCAGGTAGCCCGGCGTGCCGAAGGCCTCGCCCGGGACGACCGCGACCTCGGCCTCGTCCAGGATCAGGGCCGCCAGCTCGACCGAGGTCTGCGGGCGCTTGCCGCGGATCTCCTTGCCGAGGAGCTCCTTCACCGACGGGTACGCGTAGAACGCTCCCTCGGGGGTCGGGCAGAAGACGCCGTCGATCTCGTTCAGCATCTTGACCATGGTCTGGCGGCGGCGGTCGAAGGCCTTGCGCATTTCCGCGACCGCGTCCAGGTTGCCGGAGACGGCGGCCAGCGCCGCGACCTGCGCCACGTTGGAGACGTTGGAGGTGGCGTGCGACTGCAGGTTGGTCGCGGCCTTGATGACGTCCTTCGGCGCGATGACCCAGCCCACCCGCCAGCCGGTCATCGCGTACGTCTTGGCGACGCCGTTCACGATGATGCACTTGTCGCGCAGGGCCGGGACCAGCACCGGGAGCGAGGTGAACTTCGCGTCGCCGTAGACGAGGTGCTCGTAGATCTCGTCGGTCAGCACCCACAGGCCGTGCTCCGCGGCCCACTCGCCGATGGCGCGCGCGTCGTCCTCGCTGTACACGGAACCGGTCGGGTTCGAGGGGGAGACGAACAGGACGACCTTGGTGCGCTCGGTGCGCGCCGCCTCCAGCTGCTCGACGGAGACCCGGTAGCCGGTGGTCTCGTCGGCGACGACGTCCACCGGGACACCGCCCGCGAGGCGGATCGACTCGGGGTACGTCGTCCAGTAGGGGGCCGGGACGATGACCTCGTCGCCCGGGTCGAGGATCGCGGCGAACGCCTCGTAGATGGCCTGCTTGCCGCCGTTGGTCACCAGGACCTGGGACGCGTCGACCTCGTAGCCGGAGTCGCGGAGCGTCTTGGCCGCGATCGCGGTCTTGAGCTCGGGCAGGCCGCCGGCCGGGGTGTAGCGGTGGTACTTCGGGTTGCGGCAGGCCTCGACCGCCGCCTCGACGATGTAGTCCGGGGTCGGGAAGTCGGGCTCGCCCGCGCCGAAGCCGATCACCGGGCGCCCGGCGGCCTTGAGGGCCTTGGCCTTGGCGTCCACGGCGAGGGTGGCGGACTCGGAGATTGCGCCGATACGGGCGGACACCCGGCGCTCGGAGGAAGGCGTTGCAGAGGTCATACGGCAATCGTCCCAGACGCCAAACGGGCGCCGCACACCGTTTCAACTACCGGACGAGGAGGATCCGTATCCCGCCCCGGCGGCTTCTGTTCGACGTCAGGGCCCGGACCACGTACACTCACCTGTCGTTGGTCCTCACCGGCCGCCCCAGAGCGTGAGCACTCCGTGCACTCGCCCGGATGCGGTAGGTTGGGGAACGCAAAGGGTCGTAGCTCAATTGGTAGAGCACTGGTCTCCAAAACCAGCGGTTGGGGGTTCGAGTCCCTCCGGCCCTGCTCCACACTCCTTCTCGGACGTGTGCGCAGGTACGTACTTCGATGCAACGCCGTGCGGCGCAACCGGGCGCGGCTACGGCCACGACCCGGATTCAGGTGAGAGACGTGACGGACGCCCTGGGCTCCATCGACATGCCTGACGCCGAGGACGACACCCGCGAGAAGAAGGCCCGCAAGGGCGGCAAGCGCGGCAAGAAGGGTCCTCTGGGCCGGCTCGCGCTCTTCTACCGCCAGATCGTCGCGGAACTCCGCAAGGTCGTCTGGCCGACTCGCAACCAGCTCACGACGTACACCAGTGTGGTGATTGTCTTCGTCGTCATCATGATCGGTCTGGTGACCGTGATTGACTATGGGTTCCAGGAAGCCATCAAGTTCGTCTTCGGCTGATCCCCGCGGAGGGCGGCGCCTTGATGGGTGCCGCCCGTTTTCGCATGTTCGACCACCTTTTGTATCCAGGAAGAAGCAGCCACCGTGTCTGACCCGAACCTGAACGCGAGCCACGACTCCGTCGAGGACGAGCTCGACATCGTCGAGGCGGCGGACGCGGACCTCGATGAGGCCGAGGCCGCCGACGCCGAAGCGGGTGCCGCTGCCGAGGAATCCGCCCTGCACGTCGAATCCGACGACGAGGTCTCCGCTGACGAGGCCTCCGACGAAGCCGACGCCGATGTTGCGGCCGCCGACGCCGCCGAGGTCGAGTCCGACGACGAGTCCGCTGCCGATGACGCCGCCGACGCCGACGCCGTGGAAGACGCCGCCGAGGCCGGGGCCGAAGAGCCCGCCGAGCCGGTCGACCCCATCGAGGCGCTGCGCAACGAGCTCCGCCTGCTGCCCGGCGAGTGGTACGTGATCCACACCTACGCGGGCTACGAGAAGCGCGTGAAGGCCAACCTGGAGCAGCGCGCCGTCTCGCTGAACGTCGAGGAGTTCATCTACCAGGCCGAGGTGCCCGAGGAAGAGATCGTCCAGATCAAGAACGGCGAGCGCAAGAACGTCCGGCAGAACAAGCTGCCCGGTTACGTTCTCGTCCGCATGGATCTGACGAACGAGTCCTGGGGCGTCGTCCGCAACACCCCGGGCGTCACCGGCTTCGTCGGCAACGCCTACGACCCGTACCCGCTGACCCTGGACGAGATCGTCAAGATGCTCGCCCCGGAGGCGCAGGAGAAGGCCGCCAAGGCCGCCGCGGAAGAGGCCGGCCTGCCCGCGCCCGCCGTCAAGCGCCAGATCGAGGTCCTCGACTTCGAGGTCGGCGACTCGGTCACCGTCACCGACGGCCCGTTCGCGACGCTCCAGGCGACGATCAACGAGATCAACCCGGACTCGAAGAAGGTCAAGGGCCTCGTCGAGATCTTCGGTCGCGAGACCCCGGTCGAGCTGAGCTTCGACCAGATCCAGAAGAACTGATCTTCTGAATCCACGCTTCCGGACAGGTCAGAACGCCCCGTGAGGGGCGGTCTGACCTGCTCGGTTTTCAGCCCCGCAGCGATACCCGTTATCGTGGTGCGGTATGCCTCCATCCGGATGACCGGATTGGCGGCGAAAAACTCTCACTAGGACCCGGAGAGAGCAATGCCTCCCAAGAAGAAGAAGGTCACGGGGCTTATCAAGCTCCAGATCAAGGCCGGTGCGGCCAACCCGGCTCCGCCGGTCGGCCCCGCGCTCGGTCAGCACGGCGTCAACATCATGGAGTTCTGCAAGGCCTACAACGCCGCGACCGAGTCGCAGCGTGGCATGGTCGTGCCGGTGGAGATCACGGTCTACGAGGACCGCTCCTTCACCTTCATCACCAAGACTCCGCCGGCCGCGCGCCTCATCCTGAAGAGCGCGGGCATCGAGAAGGGCTCGGGCGAGCCGCACAAGACCAAGGTCGCGAAGCTCACGCGTGACCAGGTCCGCGAGATCGCCACGATCAAGCTTCCCGACCTGAACGCCAACGACCTCGACGCCGCCGAGAAGATCATCGCCGGCACCGCCCGTTCCATGGGCATCACGGTCGAAGGCTGATTCAGCCACCCCAGCACCACCAGTGGTAGGGCCAAGCGCTGGCCCGCACCACGACTCCATGCCTGAATCCGAAACACAGGAGCAGAAGTGAAGCGCAGCAAGACTCTCCGCGCTGCGGACGCCAAGGTCGACCGGGAGAAGCTGTACGCCCCGCTCGAGGCCGTCCGTCTCGCCAAGGAGACCTCCACGACCAAGTTCGACGCCACCGTCGAGGTCGCCTTCCGCCTGGGTGTCGACCCGCGCAAGGCCGACCAGATGGTCCGCGGCACCGTGAACCTCCCGCACGGCACCGGTAAGACCGCCCGGGTCCTGGTCTTCGCGACCGGTGACCGTGCTGCGGCCGCGGAAGCCGCCGGAGCCGACATCGTCGGCGACGACGAGCTGATCAACGAGATCGCCAAGGGCAACCGCCTGAACGAGTTCGACGCGGTTGTCGCCACGCCGGACCTCATGGGCAAGGTCGGCCGCCTCGGCCGCGTGCTCGGTCCCCGTGGCCTGATGCCGAACCCGAAGACCGGCACCGTCACCATGGACGTCGCCAAGGCTGTCACCGAGATCAAGGGTGGCAAGATCGAGTTCCGCGTCGACAAGCACTCGAACCTGCACTTCATCATCGGCAAGGTCTCCTTCACCGATGAGCAGCTGGTCGAGAACTACGGCGCCGCGCTGGACGAGATCCTCCGTCTCAAGCCGTCCGCCGCCAAGGGCCGCTACGTCAAGAAGGCCGCCCTCAGCACCACGATGGGCCCCGGCATCCAGCTGGACTCCAACCGCACCCGGAACCTCCTCGTCGAGGAAGACCCGGCCGCCGTCTGAGTCCGACCGGTCCGAGCCTGACGCGCGTCACGGCTCACCGAGTGGCTGAACGGGCCCCTCGCACCCCTCCGGGGGAGCGAGGGGCCCGTTTTCCGTGTTCCCGGCCCCATGTGCGTACTGGGCGGTAACCCGGGTGCGGGCAGGCGTCCGAGCACGTAGGGTCGGCGGGTATTCGAACGATCACACAGGGGTGGGGATCTCCATGTCGGCACACCGCCGAAAGGCCGCCGGCGCGGCGCTGGCCGCCGTATTGCTCGTGGGTGGAGCAACGGCGTGCGACACCGGGAAGAAGGACGGTTCCGGTGAGGCCGCCGGCGCCCCGTCCGCACAGGCAGGCGTTGCGGCCGCGGAGGGTTCGGCCGGCGAGGCCCTCGCCGCGGCCTACCGGAAGACCTCGGCCGCCAAATCGGCCAAGGTGCGCATGACGATGAAGACGTCCGGCGCGGGCGGCGACGAGAGCATCGAGATGGCCGGCGTCCAGGGGTGGGACCCCCAGGTCATGGACATCACCATGAAGGGCGCGCTCGGCGGAACCGGTATCGACGGCATGCGCACGGTCATGGCCAACGACGTCATGTACATCCAGCTGGCCGCCGGCTCGCCGATGTCCGCGGCCATGGACGGCAAGCGCTGGATGAAGCTCGACATGAAGGCCGCGGCCGAGGCCTCGGGAGACGCCGAGGTGCTCAAGAAGCTGGGCGTCGGCGGCACGGGCGGCATGAGCGGGATGGGCGAGAACCAGGACCCCGCCAAGCAGCTCGCCCTGCTGCTCGCCTCGCCCGACGTGAAGCTCGTCGGCTTCGAGAAGGTGGACGGCGCCGACGCCCGGCACTACAAGGGCACCTTGACCTTCGAGGAGATGCTCGCCGCGAACGCGGGCTCGAAGGCGCTGCCCGAAGCCGACCGTGCGAAGCTCACCGAGGCCATGAGGAAGGCCGGCGTCAAGGGCTACGGCATGGACGTGTGGGTGAACGGGGACGGCTACCCGGCCCGTATGAAGGTCGCCATCGGCACGCCGCAGGGCTCCATGGACATCGACGCCTCCTACTCGGACTACACGACGGCGGCGAGGGTCCAGACGCCGCCCGACAACGAGGCCCTCGACCTCCTCGCCATGCTCAAGGACCTCGGCGCCACGGGCGGCGCAACCGGAGCAGGGGCCTGACCGGCCACGAGGTTTTCGCAACACCGGAATCACCCATGGGGGAGAACAAATGAACACGGCTGTACTGACCCGGGCCTGCCTCGTCGCGGCGGGGGCCGCACTGCTCGTGGGCGGCCTCACCGCCTGCGGGTCCGACAAGGCCGGGGAGAAGGCCGACGGCAAGCCGGCGGCGAAGACCGAGACGCCGGCGGACGCGGTGAAGGCCTCCTACGTGAAGACCATGGCCGCGAAGTTCGCCACGTACGAGATGACCATCACCCCGAGCAGCGGCAAGGCCGATCAGCTCACGGGCACGAAGGGCTGGTACCCGTCGAGCACCGGCATCGACGCCAAGGACGACGACGGTGGCAGCCAGGTCATGCTGGGTGACGTCGTCTACACCCACTCGGACAAGCCCCTGGAGGGCAAGTCCTGGATGAAGATGAACCTGAACAAGGACGGCAAGCCCCACTTCCGGTTCAACGACGACCCGGCCGACTACCTCGCCGTACTCCTGGGTCAGAAGAAGGTCGCGCTGGTCGGCACCGAGCAGATCGACGGCGGGCAGGCCCGGCACTTCAAGGGCAACCTCACCCAGGCCGATCTGATCGCGGCGGACGAGTCCACCCAGGTGATGGAGGCGGCGAACCGGCAGTACCTCCACGAGGCACTGAAGGAGTACCTCACCCTGGACGTGGACCTGTGGATCGGCAAGGACGGCTATCCCGTCCGCGTCGACTCGGCGCAGGGCACCAAGGACGGCACGACGAAGGTGTCGGCGAAGTTCTCCGGCTACGGCACGACCGCGCCGGTCACCGCGCCGCCCGCGGACCAAGTGGCCGACTTCGACGACGTGATGAAGGGCATCGACGGCAAGCTCAAGGGTGTCGGCGACACGCTGAAGGGTGCCGACCAGACGCTGAAGGACGCCGGACTGGGCGGTCTCGGCGGCTCTTGAGATCCCGGAGAGCAGCGCGGGGTGGGGCGGGCCGAAGGGGCGATTTGCCTCGGGTCGCGTGCTTCACGTACAGTTCCCCAGAAGCCAAAGACCGCTGGTCGTTGCCGTGCCCGCAAGGGTGCGGCGGCCGAAGGATCCGCTGGATGCGGACGACCCGCGTAGGTGACTGAGGAAAGTTCCCGGATTTCACGATCCGGTCGAGCTACGCCCTGGCGCCTGCGCCGGGGCGTTTTGCATGTAGCCCCTTCTGAGCGGTCCTCATCACCCGGAAGGAGGCCGACGCACTATGCCGACGCCCAACAAGGCTGCCGCGGTAGCCGAGCTCACGGACGCGTTCCAGAGCTCGAACGCCGCCGTGCTGACCGAGTACCGGGGTCTCACCGTCGCGCAGCTCAAGACGCTGCGTCGCTCTCTCGGTGAGAACGCCCAGTACGCCGTGGTGAAGAACACGCTGACCAAGATTGCGGCCAACCAGGCCGGGATCACCGCGCTGGACGAGCACTTCGCTGGTCCGACCGCGGTCGCCTTCATCACCGGTGACCCGGTGGAGTCGGCGAAGAGCCTGCGTGACTTCGCCAAGGACAACCCGAACCTCATCATCAAGGCGGGTGTCCTTGATGGTAAGGCGCTCACCGCTGATGAGATCAAGAAGCTTGCGGACCTCGAGTCCCGCGAGGTTCTGCTCAGCAAGCTGGCCGGCGCGTTCAAGGGCAAGCAGTCGCAGGCTGCCTCGCTCTTCCAGGCGCTGCCGTCGAAGTTCGTCCGCACCGCGGAAGCGCTTCGCGTCAAGCTCGCCGAGCAGGGCGGTGCCGAGTAATTCGGCTCGCGCACTGATCCACGCCGCCTAGTGCGTGGGTCGTAGCGGGCCGTTACGCCCGCCTCTATATACATCCGGCACCTGCCGAATTAGTGGAAGGATCGCCCATCATGGCGAAGCTCTCTCAGGACGACCTCCTCGCCCAGTTCGAGGAGATGACCCTCATCGAGCTCTCCGAGTTCGTGAAGGCCTTCGAGGAGAAGTTCGACGTCACCGCCGCCGCGGCCGTCGCCGTTGCCGGCCCGGTCGGCACCGGTGGTGGCGAGGCCGCCGCCGAGGAGGAGAAGGACGAGTTCGACGTCATCCTCACCGGTGCGGGCGACAAGAAGATCCAGGTCATCAAGGTCGTGCGTGAGCTGACCTCCCTGGGCCTCAAGGAGGCCAAGGACCTCGTGGACGGCACCCCGAAGCCGGTCCTCGAGAAGGTCAACAAGGAGGCCGCTGACAAGGCCGCCGAGGCCCTCAAGGCCGCCGGTGCCGGCGTCGAGGTCAAGTAACACCTCCGAGGCCCTCTGAGGCCTCTTCAAAGGGCGGTCACCCGTAAGGGTGGTCGCCCTTTGGCGTACCCGGAGTGCCTGATTTGCCCTGCTCTCGTTGAGGAGTAGGGTGATCTTCGTTGTCTCGGGGCCGGTCCGCAGGTGATCCGCTCGGAGCAGGGGGCCTTGACGAACGGGCGGCGGCGCGCAATTCTCAGACCGGTCGTGGGAGACCCGCCCGCACCGCTCCGGGACCCGAGGGTACGGATCGGCGATCCGAGGCATGGATCGACTACGAAGAGGGCAGTACTGATACGCGCTCTGTGTCAGAGCGCGGCAGAGTGGGACGCGGTGTTGGACGAACACGGTGTTGGTTGATCGAGTGGGGAAGGCCTGTTGCCGGTTTCCGGAAACCTGGTCTGGACATCAGTGAGCCAAGTGGCTACACTGACCCTTTGCGCTGCCTGTTAGCTGCCCCCTGCCCGTCGCCAGGGGCATGCCCACGCTTGAGCACACCTGACTGATCCGCCCTGACCTGGTCTTTTGGGCCAGATTGAAAGCGTCTGTCTTCTGTGTCGGCTGGGACCGGTACGCGCGTAGTGAGTCCGAGCCCTCGGAAGGACCCCCTCTTGGCCGCCTCGCGCAACGCCTCGACCAATACGAACAACGGTGCCAGCACCGCCCCGCTGCGCATCTCCTTTGCAAAGATCAAGGAGCCCCTCGAGGTTCCGAACCTCCTGGCGCTGCAGACCGAGAGCTTTGACTGGCTGCTCGGTAACGCCGCCTGGAAGGCTCGCGTCGAGTCGGCTCTTGAGAGTGGACAGGACGTCCCCACCAAGTCCGGTCTTGAAGAGATCTTCGAGGAGATCTCGCCGATCGAGGACTTCTCCGGGTCGATGTCGCTGACTTTCCGCGACCACCGTTTCGAGCCGGCGAAGAACTCGGTCGACGAGTGCAAGGAGCGCGACTTCACGTACGCGGCGCCGCTCTTCGTTACCGCCGAGTTCACGAATAACGAGACCGGAGAGATCAAGTCTCAGACGGTCTTCATGGGCGATTTCCCGCTCATGACCAACAAGGGCACCTTCGTCATCAACGGCACCGAGCGTGTCGTCGTGTCGCAGCTCGTCCGTTCCCCCGGTGTCTACTTCGACTCCTCCATCGACAAGACGTCCGACAAGGACATCTTCTCCGCCAAGATCATCCCGTCCCGGGGTGCCTGGCTGGAGATGGAGGTCGACAAGCGCGACATGGTCGGTGTCCGCATCGACCGCAAGCGCAAGCAGTCCGTCACCGTCCTCCTCAAGGCCCTCGGCTGGACCACCGAGCAGATCCTCGAGGAGTTCGGCGAGTACGAGTCCATGCGCGCCACCCTGGAGAAGGACCACACCCAGGGCCAGGACGACGCGCTGCTCGACATCTACCGCAAGCTGCGCCCGGGCGAACCGCCGACGCGCGAGGCCGCTCAGACGCTGCTCGAGAACCTCTACTTCAACCCGAAGCGCTACGACCTCGCGAAGGTCGGCCGCTACAAGGTGAACAAGAAGCTCGGCGCCGACGAGCCGCTCGACGCCGGTGTGCTCACCACCGACGACATCATCGCGACGATCAAGTACCTCGTGAAGCTCCACGCGGGCGAGACCGAGACCACCGGTGAGTCGGGCCGTTCGATCGTCGTCGAGACCGACGACATCGACCACTTCGGCAACCGTCGTCTGCGCAACGTCGGCGAGCTCATCCAGAACCAGGTCCGTACGGGTCTGGCTCGTATGGAGCGCGTCGTGCGCGAGCGCATGACCACCCAGGACGTCGAGGCGATCACGCCGCAGACCCTGATCAACATCCGGCCGGTCGTCGCCTCCATCAAGGAGTTCTTCGGCACCAGCCAGCTGTCGCAGTTCATGGACCAGAACAACCCGCTGTCGGGCCTGACCCACAAGCGCCGCCTGTCGGCGCTGGGCCCCGGTGGTCTGTCCCGTGAGCGGGCCGGCTTCGAGGTCCGTGACGTCCACCCGTCGCACTACGGCCGCATGTGCCCGATCGAGACCCCCGAAGGCCCGAACATCGGTCTGATCGGCTCGCTCGCGTCCTACGGCCGCGTCAACGCGTTCGGCTTCGTCGAGACCCCGTACCGCAAGGTCGTCGACGGTGTCGTGACCGACGAGGTCGACTACCTGACCGCCGACGAGGAAGACCGCTTCGTCATCGCCCAGGCCAACGCCGGCCTGAACGACGAGATGCGCTTCACCGAGAACCGCGTCCTGGTCCGCCGTCGTGGCGGCGAGATCGACTACATCGCCGGCGACGACGTCGACTACATGGACGTCTCCCCGCGCCAGATGGTGTCCGTCGCGACCGCGATGATCCCCTTCCTGGAGCACGACGACGCCAACCGTGCCCTCATGGGCGCGAACATGATGCGCCAGGCCGTTCCGCTCATCAAGGCGGAGGCGCCGCTCGTCGGCACCGGCATGGAGTACCGCTGCGCCGTCGACGCCGGTGACTCGATCAAGGCGGAGAAGGACGGTGTCGTCCAGGAGGTCTCGGCCGACTACATCACCGTCGCCAACGACGACGGCACGTACACCACGTACCGCGTCGCGAAGTTCTCCCGCTCGAACCAGGGCACCTCGGTCAACCAGAAGGTCATCGTCAACGAGGGCGACCGGATCGTCGAGGCCCAGGTCCTCGCCGACGGCCCGGCCACCGAAGAGGGCGAAATGGCCCTCGGCAAGAACCTGCTCGTCGCGTTCATGCCGTGGGAAGGCCACAACTACGAGGACGCGATCATCCTGTCGCAGCGCCTCGTGCAGGACGACGTCCTCTCCTCGATCCACATCGAGGAGCACGAGGTCGACGCCCGTGACACCAAGCTGGGCCCCGAGGAGATCACCCGGGACATCCCGAACGTCTCCGAGGAGGTCCTCGCCGACCTCGACGAGCGCGGCATCATCCGCATCGGTGCGGACGTCGTCGCCGGCGACATCCTGGTCGGCAAGGTCACGCCCAAGGGTGAGACCGAGCTGACCCCGGAGGAGCGCCTGCTCCGCGCGATCTTCGGTGAGAAGGCCCGCGAGGTGCGTGACACCTCGCTCAAGGTCCCCCACGGTGAGATCGGCAAGGTCATCGGTGTCCGCGTCTTCGACCGCGAGGAGGGCGACGAGCTTCCTCCGGGCGTGAACCAGCTGGTCCGCGTCTACGTCGCCCAGAAGCGCAAGATCACCGACGGTGACAAGCTCGCCGGCCGTCACGGCAACAAGGGTGTCATCTCCAAGATCCTCCCGATCGAGGACATGCCCTTCCTCGAAGACGGCACGCCGGTCGACATCATCCTGAACCCGCTGGGTGTCCCGTCCCGAATGAACCCGGGACAGGTCCTGGAGATCCACCTCGGCTGGCTCGCCAGCCGCGGCTGGGACGTCTCCGGCCTCGCGGAGGAGTGGGCCGAGCGCCTCAAGGCGATCGGCGCCGACCGCGTCGAGCCCGGCACCAACGTCGCCACCCCGGTGTTCGACGGTGCCCGCGAGGACGAGCTGGCCGGCCTGTTCGAGCACACCATCCCGAACCGCGACGGCGACCGCCTGGTCCTGCCGTCCGGCAAGGCGCGTCTGTTCGACGGCCGCTCCGGCGAGCCGTTCCCGGACCCGATCTCGGTCGGGTACATGTACATCCTCAAGCTGCACCACCTGGTCGACGACAAGCTCCACGCCCGGTCGACCGGTCCGTACTCGATGATCACGCAGCAGCCGCTGGGTGGTAAGGCGCAGTTCGGTGGCCAGCGCTTCGGTGAGATGGAGGTGTGGGCGCTCGAGGCTTATGGCGCCGCTTACGCCCTCCAGGAGCTGCTGACCATCAAGTCCGACGACGTCACCGGCCGCGTGAAGGTCTACGAGGCCATCGTCAAGGGCGAGAACATCCCCGAGCCGGGCATTCCCGAGTCCTTCAAGGTGCTCATCAAGGAAATGCAGTCGCTCTGCCTCAACGTGGAGGTGCTGTCCTCGGACGGCATGTCCATCGAGATGCGCGACACCGACGAGGACGTCTTCCGCGCGGCGGAGGAGCTCGGTATCGACCTGTCCCGGCGTGAGCCGAGCAGCGTCGAAGAGGTCTGACGGGCCTGACGGGGGGCTCGCTCAAGAGCCCCCCGTCATCCCCGGGACCGTTCAGACCATGATTGAGACTCGACCCCGAAAGAGGGATTGACGCACAGTGCTCGACGTCAACTTCTTCGACGAGCTGCGGATCGGCCTTGCCACCGCGGACGACATCCGAACCTGGTCGCACGGCGAGGTCAAGAAGCCGGAGACCATCAACTACCGCACCCTCAAGCCCGAGAAGGACGGACTCTTCTGCGAGAAGATCTTCGGTCCTACCCGGGACTGGGAGTGCTACTGCGGCAAGTACAAGCGTGTCCGCTTCAAGGGCATCATCTGTGAGCGCTGTGGCGTCGAGGTCACGCGCGCCAAGGTGCGTCGTGAGCGGATGGGCCACATCGAGCTTGCCGCTCCCGTCACCCACATCTGGTACTTCAAGGGCGTCCCGTCGCGCCTGGGCTACCTGCTGGACCTCGCGCCGAAGGACCTCGAAAAGGTCATCTACTTCGCCGCGTACATGATCACGTTCGTGGACGACGAGCGCCGCACCCGCGACCTCCCGTCGCTGGAGGCCCACGTCTCCGTCGAGCGCCAGCAGATCGAGAACCGCCGTGACGCGGACCTCGAAGGCCGTGCCAAGAAGCTCGAGACCGACCTGGCCGAGCTGGAGGCCGAGGGCGCCAAGGCCGACGTGCGCCGCAAGGTGCGCGAAGGCGCCGAGCGCGAGATGAAGCAGCTGCGCGACCGTGCGCAGCGCGAGATCGACCGTCTGGACGAGGTCTGGTCCCGCTTCAAGAACCTCAAGGTCCAGGACCTCGAAGGCGACGAGCTGCTCTACCGCGAGCTGCGCGACCGCTTCGGTACGTACTTCGACGGTTCGATGGGTGCCGCGGCGCTGCAGAAGCGCCTGGAGTCCTTCGACCTGGAGGAGGAGGCCGAGCGCCTCCGCGAGATCATCCGTACCGGCAAGGGCCAGAAGAAGACCCGTGCGCTCAAGCGCCTCAAGGTCGTCTCGGCGTTCCTGCAGACCAGCAACAGCCCCAAGGGCATGGTTCTGGACTGCGTGCCGGTGATCCCGCCGGACCTGCGTCCGATGGTGCAGCTGGACGGTGGCCGCTTCGCGACCTCCGACCTGAACGACCTGTACCGCCGCGTGATCAACCGCAACAACCGTCTGAAGCGCCTGCTCGACCTCGGTGCCCCCGAGATCATCGTGAACAACGAGAAGCGGATGCTCCAGGAGGCGGTCGACGCCCTCTTCGACAACGGCCGTCGTGGTCGCCCGGTGACGGGCCCCGGCAACCGTCCGCTGAAGTCCCTGAGCGACATGCTCAAGGGCAAGCAGGGCCGTTTCCGTCAGAACCTCCTCGGCAAGCGCGTGGACTACTCCGCGCGTTCCGTGATCGTCGTCGGTCCGCAGCTCAAGCTGCACCAGTGCGGTCTGCCGAAGGCCATGGCGCTGGAGCTCTTCAAGCCGTTCGTGATGAAGCGCCTGGTCGACCTGAACCACGCGC
The DNA here is from genome assembly GCF_044454045.1 of Streptomyces sp. NPDC051578. Taxonomy (NCBI): domain Bacteria; kingdom Bacillati; phylum Actinomycetota; class Actinomycetes; order Kitasatosporales; family Streptomycetaceae; genus Streptomyces; species Streptomyces sp. NPDC051578. The sequence continues at coordinate 2,046,154 of NZ_JBITDH010000001.1, read as the reverse complement.
AGAACATCAAGTCGGCGAAGCGCATGGTCGAGCGCGGCCGTACGGTCGTCTACGACGTGCTCGAAGAGGTCATCGCCGAGCACCCGGTGCTGCTGAACCGTGCGCCCACGCTGCACCGTCTCGGCATCCAGGCCTTCGAGCCCCAGCTGGTCGAAGGCAAGGCCATCCAGATCCACCCGCTCGTCTGCACCGCGTTCAACGCGGACTTCGACGGTGACCAGATGGCCGTGCACCTGCCGCTCTCCGCGGAGGCGCAGGCCGAGGCCCGCATCCTGATGCTGTCCTCGAACAACATCCTCAAGCCGGCCGACGGCCGTCCGGTCACGATGCCGACCCAGGACATGGTCCTCGGTCTGTTCTTCCTGACCACCGACGGTGAGCTGCGTGACACCAAGGGCGAGGGCCGCGCGTTCGGCTCCACGGCCGAGGCGATCATGGCGTTCGACGCCGGCGAGCTCGCTCTGCAGTCGCAGGTCGACATCCGCTTCCCGGTGGGCACCATCCCGCCGCGCGGCTGGGTGGCGCCGGTGGCCGAAGAGGGCGAGCAGGAGTTCCAGCCGGGCGACAGCTTCCGTCTCAAGACGACCCTGGGCCGCGCGCTCTTCAACGAGCTGCTGCCCGAGGACTACCCGTTCGTCGACTACTCGGTGGGCAAGAAGCAGCTCTCCGAGATCGTCAACGACCTGGCGGAGCGCTACCCCAAGGTGATCGTGGCGGCGACGCTCGACAACCTCAAGGCGGCCGGTTTCCACTGGGCGACCCGTTCGGGCGTCACCGTGGCCATCTCCGACGTCGTCGTGCCCGAGGCCAAGAAGGCCATCGTCGCGGGCTACGAGGCGATGGACGAGAAGGTCCAGAAGCAGTACGAGCGCGGTCTGATCACCAAGGACGAGCGCACGCAGGAGCTCATCGCGATCTGGACCAAGGCGACCAACGAGGTTGCCGAGGCGATGAACGCGAACTTCCCCAAGACGAACCCCATCTTCATGATGGTTGACTCGGGTGCCCGAGGAAACATGATGCAGATGCGACAGATCGCCGGTATGCGTGGTCTGGTGTCGAACGCGAAGAACGAGACCATCCCGCGTCCGATCAAGGCGTCCTTCCGTGAGGGCCTCACCGTTCTGGAGTACTTCATCTCCACGCACGGTGCCCGTAAGGGTCTGGCGGACACCGCCCTGCGTACCGCTGACTCGGGTTACCTCACCCGTCGTCTGGTGGACGTCTCGCAGGACGTCATCATCCGCGAGGAGGACTGCGGCACCGAGCGCGGCCTCAAGCTCAAGATCGGTGTCAAGGACGAGTCCGGCGTTCTGCGCAAGGCCGACGACGTCGAGACCTCCGTGTACGCCCGCATGCTGGCCGAGGACGTCGTCATCGACGGCAAGGTCATCGCGCCGGCGAACGTGGACCTCGGCGACGTGCTCATCGACGCCCTCATCGCGAACGGCGTCGAGGAGGTCAAGACCCGCTCGGTCCTGACCTGCGAGTCCGCGGTCGGCACCTGCGCCTTCTGCTACGGCCGCTCGCTGGCCACCGGCAAGCTGGTCGACATCGGTGAGGCGGTCGGCATCATCGCCGCCCAGTCCATCGGTGAGCCCGGTACCCAGCTGACGATGCGTACCTTCCACACCGGTGGTGTGGCCGGTGACGACATCACGCAGGGTCTGCCGCGTGTCGTCGAGCTCTTCGAGGCCCGTACCCCGAAGGGTGTCGCCCCGATCTCCGAGGCCGCCGGCCGCGTGCGGATCGAGGAGACCGAGAAGACGAAGAAGATCGTCATCACGCCCGACGACGGCAGCGAGGAGACGGCGTTCCCGATCTCCAAGCGCGCCAAGGTCATCGTGCACGAGGGCGACCACGTCGAGGTGGGCCAGAAGCTCACCATGGGTGCCACCAACCCGCACGACGTGCTGCGCATCCTCGGCCAGCGTGCCGTCCAGGTCCACCTGGTCGGCGAAGTCCAGAAGGTCTACAACTCGCAGGGCGTGTCGATCCACGACAAGCACATCGAGATCATCATCCGGCAGATGCTGCGCCGCGTGACGATCATCGAGTCCGGCGACGCGGAGCTCCTGCCGGGCGAGCTGGTCGAGCGGTCGAAGTTCGAGACCGAGAACCGTCGTGTGGTCACCGAGGGCGGTCACCCCGCCTCCGGCCGTCCGCAGCTGATGGGTATCACCAAGGCCTCGCTCGCGACCGAGTCGTGGCTGTCGGCGGCGTCCTTCCAGGAGACGACCAGGGTCCTGACGGACGCGGCGATCAACGCCAAGTCCGACTCCCTGATCGGCCTCAAGGAGAACGTCATCATCGGTAAGCTCATCCCGGCCGGTACGGGCCTGTCCCGCTACCGCAACATCCGGGTCGAGCCGACCGAGGAAGCCAAGGCCGCGATGTACTCGGCCGTCGGCTACGACGACATCGACTACTCGCCCTTCGGCACCGGCTCCGGCCAGGCTGTCCCGCTGGAGGACTACGACTACGGCCCGTACAACGGCTGACAGCTCGTATGAGGAAGCCCCCCGCTGCTCCGAGAGGAGCGGCGGGGGGCTTCTTCGTGTCCGGGGCCGTGGTCCGGGGGCAGGGCCGGGGGAGCCAGGTGCCGGGTCGGGGGCGCCGGGATGTCCCGGGCCCCCGGGAGCGGGCCTCAGGTCCGGCGGCGGCGGGAGGCGACCGTGACCGAGGCCAGGGCCAGGAGGGCGAGGGTCGCGGCGGCGAGGCCGGGGGTGAGGCCCCTGGGGGTGAAGGTGCAGGAGAGCTTCGAGGTGCCGGGCCTCAGGTCCAGGGCGACCAGGCCGTGGAAGGCGGTGGTGGGGGCGGAGCACTGCCAGCCCGGGACGGCGGTCATCGCGAAGACGGCGGTGCCGGTGGCGCCCGGCGGGAGGGTGGCTTCGACGCTGTGCCCGTCCGCGGTGACCTTCGTGGCGCCGGTGGCGGTGAGGTGGCGCACCGCGCTGTCGAGCCCGGCCCGGTCCAGGCAGCCGATGGGGTGGGAGCCGGCCGTCGCGTTCGCGGTGCGGGTGGCCACGGTGACGTCGAGCCGGCCGGAGGCGGGGACCGTGCCGATCGGGACGACCCCGCTCATGCGGTCCTGGAGGGGGCGGGTGAGCGGGCCCTGCGAGAGGGTGCCGTAGAGCTCCGGGGAGTACCAGTACGCCTCGGAGCCGGGCGTGCACTGGGCCGCGTACGTCTGCGCGGTGGCGCTGCCGCCCCGGGTGACCTGCGGGACCTGGTAGACGGTGGCGCCCAGGACGTTCTCCTGGCGGGCGTAGACGCTGTCGGCGGGGTTCGGGGAGGTGTAGGGGCCGCTGCGCACGGTCACGAGGGGCGGGGCGGGGAACTTCGAGGCGGTCCAGCTGTTCTTCGTGGCGCCGGGCCGCACCCGCGCCCCGATCGAGAAGATCGCGTCGAGGACGGGGTTGTCGGCGCCGAAGAAGGTCCGGCCGTCGTTCTTGAAGCCGTAGCCGAGGGGCTCCAGCGCCTCGTACGTGGCCTCGGGGAGGTAGCTGCTGTAGTACTGCGGCCCCTCCGCGCGCAGGGCCAGGGCGTCGTTGTACGAGGTCTGCGGGGCGCCCGAGTCGGTCCGGTACGCGGGCCAGCCGTCGACGCCCCGGACGGCGTCGAAGTGGCGGCTGATGGACTCGTTGGAGGTGGCGGCCGGCGCCGCCCAGCGTTCGCGGGCCCGCCGGGTGTCCGCATTGAGCGCGGCGGCGGTGGACTCCGCGAAGACGACGGCGACCATCAGGGCGGCCGCGACCGGGACGAGGAAGCGCCGCCTGTGGCCCAGCGAGAGCAGGACCAGCGCGAGCAGCGACAGGCCCCCGCCGCCGAGCACGGCCGGCCACGTCCAGCCGCCGAAGTCGTCGGTGTGGCGGAGCACGAAGGTGGCCAGCACCAGCAGGGCGGCCGACAGCGCGAGGTGCAGCGGGCGCGGGCGGTGGGCGAGTGACAGCCAGGCGGCGATCACCACCATGCCGCTGAACACGAAGGCCTCGCGGTACGGGTTGCCGTTGGGGACCGCCAGGCCGTGCCACACGTACTGGGTCGGCGGGAACTGGAACGAGGCGAGGACCAGCAGGGTCGCCGCGGCCCACACCAGGCGGGTCCTCACCGCGATCGCGGTGTTGAACAGGAACGCCCCCGCCAGGATCAGCCCCAGGGAGGCCACGTACAGCCGCGGCCGGCCGCCCCACAGGTGCGTGGCGGGGAGCATCCCGGACAGCAGGATCTCGATCCGGACCGGTTCGAAGGAGCCGGCCCGGGTGGGCTGCGCGGAGCCGCTGGACAGGAAGGACGGCAGGAGCAGGGGCAGGGTCAGCAGGACGCCCGTCGCGGTGGCCGTGGCCGCCCGCCACACGGCGCGCAGCCGCTCGGAGCCGGTCATCTCGCGGGTGGCGAGCCGGACGGCCAGGAGCACGCAGGCGGCCATCGTGGCCATCATCGCGGTGTAGAAGTTCCCGAACCAGGCGAGCGCGACGAACAGCGCGACGCCGGGCCAGCGCCGCTGCTCCAGGCACCACTCGACGGCGATGCCGAGCAGCGGCAGCGCGACCAGCCCCCACAGCCACATCGGGATGTACGAGGCGTCGCTCAGTGCCCACCCGCACAGCCCGTACGTCGCTCCGAGCACCCCGCGCTGCCACCAGGGACCGGGGTGCAGCTTGCCGAGGTACACCGTCATCACGGCGGCCGCGGCGCCCATCGTCAGCGGGGTGACGGCGAAGACGGCGAGGTCGACGTGGGCCCGGGGCACGAGGACGGCGAGCCAGGAGAACGGGTTGCCGAGGTAGGTGTAGTAGTCGGACAGGAACTGCTGGCCGAAGCCCCCGCGCCAGCTGAACAGCAGGTCGCCCGCGGCCTGCCCGTGCACCAGGTCCCACAGGGCGCGGTGGAAGGGCACGTACTGGTTGGCCTGGTCGTTGAGGGCGCGGCCGGTGTTCCCGAAGGGGAAGCTGCCGCGGGCCACCCAGGCCGCGCAGAACGCGCCCGAGGTGACGAGGAAGGCGAGCAGGGGGCCGCGGAGGCGGCCGAGGCGGCGCCGGGCGGGCGTGGGCCGCCGCCGGGCGGGAGCTTCCTGCGTGGTGGGCTCCGAGGCCACGGTTCCCAAAGCGCTGCTCCCTGCTGATCGACTTCGCCGGGTGGCGGTTTGTCCGGCTCGTCAGTCTAGGGCGGCGTGGGGAGCGCACGGCCACGTACCACATGCGTGCGGGTTCCGCACATCCGAGCCGGTGCGGGAGGGCGGTGGCGGCCCGGATCCCGTGCCCCGCCTGGCCTGCGGGTCTGTGGGGGAGGCGGCCCGGCAGGGGCCGCGGGGCTTTTGTTTTGACCGGAGTGGATGGGATGGGTACGCTCAGACCTTGTGCCTGGGGTGTGCCTGGGCTCCCGTGCGTGTCCATCAACCGCATAAGAGCCGATCAGCCACCGCGATCCACGTGTTCTTCGTTAGCGCGGAGCTCCACCGGATCCGACACACCCGACCGCGTGGGTCGGCAACGTTCCAGGTTAGCTTCACTACACGGCACACAGAAACCGGAGAAGTAGTGCCTACGATCCAGCAGCTGGTCCGTAAGGGCCGGCAGGACAAGGTCGAGAAGACAAAGACCCCCGCGCTTGAGGCTTCGCCCCAGCGTCGCGGCGTCTGCACGCGTGTGTTCACGACCACCCCGAAGAAGCCGAACTCGGCGCTCCGTAAGGTCGCGCGTGTGCGTCTGACCTCCGGCATCGAGGTCACCGCTTACATTCCGGGTGAGGGACACAACCTGCAGGAGCACTCGATCGTGCTCGTGCGTGGTGGCCGTGTGAAGGACCTGCCGGGTGTTCGTTACAAGATCATCCGCGGTGCGCTTGACACCCAGGCTGTCAAGAACCGCAAGCAGGCCCGCAGCCGCTACGGCGCCAAGAAGGAGAAGTAAGAATGCCTCGTAAGGGCCCCGCCCCGAAGCGCCCGGTCATCATCGACCCGGTCTACGCATCTCCTCTGGTGACCTCGCTCATCAACAAGATCCTCCTGAACGGCAAGCGCTCCACCGCCGAGCGCATCGTCTACGGCGCCATGGAAGGCCTCCGCGAGAAGACCGGCAACGACCCGGTCATCACGCTGAAGCGCGCGCTGGAGAACGTCAAGCCGTCCCTCGAGGTCAAGTCCCGCCGTGTCGGTGGCGCGACCTACCAGGTTCCGGTCGAGGTCAAGCCGGGTCGCCAGTCGACCCTCGCGCTGCGCTGGCTCGTGGGTTACTCCCGCGCCCGCCGCGAGAAGACCATGACCGAGCGCCTCATGAACGAGCTGCTCGACGCCTCCAACGGTCTTGGCGCTGCCGTCAAGAAGCGCGAGGACACGCACAAGATGGCCGAGTCCAACAAGGCCTTCGCGCACTACCGCTGGTAGTCCCACCCCACATCGAGACCGAGAGAAGACCGAAGCCTTATGGCTACCACTTCGCTTGACCTGGCCAAGGTCCGCAACATCGGGATCATGGCCCACATCGACGCGGGCAAGACGACCACCACCGAGCGCATCCTGTTCTACACCGGTGTGTCGTACAAGATCGGTGAGGTCCACGACGGCGCCGCCACGATGGACTGGATGGAGCAGGAGCAGGAGCGTGGTATCACCATCACGTCTGCCGCGACGACCTGCCACTGGCCTCTTGACGAGGTCGACCACACCATCAACATCATCGACACCCCGGGTCACGTCGACTTCACCGTAGAGGTGGAGCGTTCGCTCCGCGTCCTCGACGGTGCCGTCACCGTCTTCGACGGTGTCGCCGGTGTGGAGCCGCAGTCCGAGACGGTCTGGCGTCAGGCCGACCGTTACGGCGTGCCGCGCATCTGCTTCGTCAACAAGCTGGACCGTACCGGCGCCGAGTTCCACCGCTGCGTGGACATGATCGTGGACCGCCTCGGCGCGACCCCGATCGTCATGCAGCTGCCCATCGGCTCCGAGATGGACTTCCAGGGCGTCGTCGACCTCGTCCGCATGAAGGCTCTTGTGTGGTCCGCCGAGGCCTCCAAGGGCGAGATGTACGACGTCGTCGACATCCCCGCCTCGCACACCGAGGCCGCCGAGGAATGGCGCGCCAAGCTGGTCGAGACGGTCGCCGAGAACGACGAGCAGATGATGGAACTGTTCCTGGAGGGCACCGAGCCCACCGAGGAGCAGCTCTACGCCGCCGTCCGTCGTATCACCATCGCGTCCGGCAAGGGCGGCGACACCACCGTCACCCCCGTGTTCTGCGGCACCGCGTTCAAGAACAAGGGCGTCCAGCCCCTGCTCGACGCCGTCGTGCGCTACCTTCCCTCCCCCCTGGACGTCGAGGCCATCGAAGGCCACGACGTCAAGGACGCGGAGGTCGTCGTCAAGCGCAAGCCGGCCGACTCCGAGCCGCTGTCGGCCCTCGCGTTCAAGATCGCGAGCGACCCGCACCTCGGCAAGCTCACCTTCGTCCGGATCTACTCCGGTCGCCTGGAGGCCGGCACCGCGGTGCTGAACTCCGTCAAGGGCAAGAAGGAGCGCATCGGCAAGATCTACCGCATGCACGCGAACAAGCGTGAGGAGATCGAGTCGGTGGGCGCCGGTGACATCGTCGCCGTCATGGGCCTCAAGCAGACCACCACCGGTGAGACGCTGTGCGACGAGAAGGCCCCGGTCATCCTGGAGTCCATGGACTTCCCGGCCCCGGTCATCCAGGTCGCCATCGAGCCCAAGTCCAAGGGTGACCAGGAGAAGCTGGGTGTTGCCATCCAGCGTCTCGCGGAGGAGGACCCCTCCTTCCAGGTTCACTCGGACGAGGAGACCGGCCAGACCATCATCGGTGGTATGGGCGAGCTTCACCTCGACATCCTCGTCGACCGCATGCGTCGCGAGTTCAAGGTCGAGGCGAACGTCGGCAAGCCGCAGGTGGCCTACCGCGAGACGATCCGCAAGTCCGTCGAGCGTCACGACTACACCCACAAGAAGCAGACCGGTGGTACCGGTCAGTTCGCCAAGGTGCAGATCGCGATCGAGCCCATCGAGGGCGGCGAGGCGGCTTACGAGTTCGTCAACAAGGTCACCGGTGGACGCATCCCGCGTGAGTACATCCCGTCGGTGGACGCCGGTGCCCAGGAAGCCATGAAGTTCGGCATCCTCGCCGGCTACGAGATGACTGGCGTCCGCGTCATTCTTCTCGACGGTGGTTACCACGAGGTCGACTCCTCCGAACTCGCGTTCAAGATCGCCGGTTCGCAGGCCTTCAAGGAGGCCGCGCGCAAGGCTTCTCCCGTGCTCCTTGAGCCGATGATGGCCGTTGAGGTCACCACGCCCGAGGACTACATGGGTGAGGTCATCGGCGACATCAACTCTCGTCGTGGCCAGATCCAGGCCATGGACGAGCGTCACGGTGCTCGCATCGTGAAGGGCCTCGTGCCGCTTTCGGAGATGTTCGGCTACGTCGGAGACCTCCGCAGCAAGACCTCGGGTCGCGCCAGCTACTCGATGCAGTTCGACTCCTACGCCGAGGTTCCCCGGAACGTCGCTGAGGAGATCATCGCGAAGGCCAAGGGCGAGTAACTCTTCGGAGTACACGCTTTAGGCTTGTCACCGGTACCTCTGGGGCAACAGGAGCAACCGCTCCCGTTGCCCGGAGGGACTGGCATCCCAGCAAAGATCACCTGGCGCCGATCTGTCAGGCGTACCAGAACCACTCTCCAGGAGGACCCCCGTGGCGAAGGCGAAGTTCGAGCGGACTAAGCCGCACGTCAACATCGGCACCATCGGTCACATTGACCACGGTAAGACGACCCTCACGGCCGCCATTACCAAGGTGCTGCACGACGCGTACCCGGACCTGAACGAGGCCTCGGCCTTCGACCAGATCGACAAGGCTCCTGAGGAGCGCCAGCGCGGTATCACCATCTCCATCGCGCACGTCGAGTACCAGACCGAGGCGCGTCACTACGCCCACGTCGACTGCCCGGGTCACGCGGACTACATCAAGAACATGATCACCGGTGCCGCGCAGATGGACGGTGCCATCCTCGTGGTCGCCGCCACCGACGGCCCGATGCCGCAGACCAAGGAGCACGTGCTCCTGGCCCGCCAGGTCGGCGTCCCCTACATCGTCGTCGCCCTGAACAAGGCCGACATGGTGGACGACGAGGAGATCCTGGAGCTCGTCGAGCTCGAGGTCCGTGAGCTGCTCTCCGAGTACGACTTCCCGGGCGACGACCTGCCGGTCGTCCAGGTCTCCGCGCTCAAGGCGCTCGAGGGCGACAAGGAGTGGGGCGAGAAGCTCCTCGGCCTCATGAAGGCCGTGGACGAGTCGATCCCGACCCCGCCGCGCGACACCGACAAGCCCTTCCTGATGCCGGTCGAGGACGTCTTCACGATCACCGGTCGCGGTACGGTCGTCACCGGCCGCATCGAGCGTGGTGTCCTGAAGGTCAACGAGACCGTCGACATCATCGGTATCAAGGAAGAGAAGACCACCACCACGGTCACCGGTATCGAGATGTTCCGCAAGCTCCTCGACGAGGGCCAGGCCGGTGAGAACGTCGGTCTTCTCCTCCGTGGCATCAAGCGCGAGGACGTCGAGCGCGGCCAGGTCATCATCAAGCCCGGTTCGGTCACGCCGCACACCGAGTTCGAGGCCGCCGCGTACATCCTGTCGAAGGACGAGGGTGGCCGTCACACCCCGTTCTTCAACAACTACCGCCCGCAGTTCTACTTCCGTACCACGGACGTGACGGGCGTTGTGACCCTGCCTGAGGGCACCGAGATGGTCATGCCCGGTGACAACACCGACATGACGGTCTCCCTCATCCAGCCGGTCGCGATGGAAGAGGGCCTGAAGTTCGCCATCCGTGAGGGTGGTCGTACGGTGGGCGCCGGCCAGGTCACCAAGATCACGAAGTAATTCGTGTTCTGACCTGGTAGCTCGCGCGAGCGGGCACCACGTTTGACAGAGGGGCCCTTCCCCCGACGCTTCGGCGCCGGGGGAGGGGCCCTTCGTCGTACGCGGTGGCGAGGCCGGGGGCCTTGGGGGCTCCGGGTGCCACGGGGACTGCCGGGGGATTGCGGGGACTGCGGGGGATTGCGGGGACTGCGGGGCTACGCGACGGTCGCTCCGGCCGCTCGGCATTCTCCGCACAGGCCCGGTTCGAGGGCGCGGAAGGCGAGGCCGCAGCTCTCGTCGGTGCAGTTCTGGAACGGGTGCGGCGGTACGAAGGCGGGTGCGCGGGGTGTCGGCGCCTGGGCCGGCGGCATCTGGACGGTGAGCCGGTGGGCGAGCAGCCCGGCGGGGTTGCTCGGCTCGGACGGCAGGTGGGCCGTGAGCGCGGCGGTGACGGCGAAGGGCCGGGCACCGCGCTCCAGCCAGCACTCGACGGCGGGGGCGAGCCGCTCGATGTCCTGCCCCCCGAGCAGGAGGCGGGGGTCGGTGCGCCGCAGGTCCGCCAGGATGCCGACGGCGGCCTCACGCCGCCAGGAGCTGTCGGAGGTCACCGGCCGGGGGAGGGGTCGGCCGGTGTCCCGCGGGGGCAGGGCCTGGGTCCGGGCCTGCGGTTCGGCGGCCGGGGCGGGGTCGGCGAGCGGCGCGGGGGCCGGGGCGGGGTGGTCGGGCGTGGCCGCGGTGGCCGGGGCCGCGGGGGTCGGGGTGGCCGCGCGAGGGGGCGCGGGATGTGGGGCGGGGTCTTCCTCCCCCTCCGCAGCCGGGGCGGTTGTAGGACACCGTACGGGTGACCACCTGCCCGCCTGGCAGCCGTACGCGGGTCCGGGCGAGGTACACCTCCAGCTCGCGCAGCGCGCGGGCGATCCGGTGCTCGCTCTCGGGGAAGCGGGCGGCGAGGTCCTTGATGCCGATGCGGGAACCGGCCGGCAGCGACTGGATGTGGAGCGCCAGACCGATCGCCACGAGGGACATCTCGGCGTGCTGGGCGAGGTGGTTGCCGACCACGGTGAAGCGGCGGGTGTGCCGCACGTTGACGTGGATGACACCTGATCGGGGGGCATCCGCGCGATTGCGCCCGGAGGCGAGGAAGGGCTTCGCTTCCTGGTAGGCCAGGCCCCCGCCGGGATTCCGAGTCCCGTCGGGGGCCGACGTATGTCTGGAGTTGTCGGGCCGAGCATATGCCCGCCAACCCCCGCGAAAGCCGGCCGAGTTGTTCCGATTCACCCATCCGAGCGACGCGCCCTCGGCGGGAGGCTGGAGGGGTCTGGCAGGGTTCTTTTGCTTCCCGAGTACTTACCCCACACCTCTAACCCCACCACCCCTCCGCCCCCCGCATCGCGGCCCCCGCGTCCCGGTACTCCGTACATGCGGCGTCAGCGGTCCTGAGGGATCTCCCTCTGGAATTGCTCCACGTCGTCCCCGGTGTCGGGAGGTGCATCCGGGAGTGTCGCGAAGACCTTCCGCATCCGTTCGGCGTTATGGCAGTGCTATGAGCCGGAACGCACCGAGGGCGGCCAGGTAGTCATCTGCCACGCCGTCGGAGGGCAGGGTGTCGAGATGCTCGCGTGCCAGTTCCTCCGCTGCCGAAAGTACGGTCTCTGCCAGCTCGCCGGGCGCGAGGACCGAAACGGGACCCGACGGCCCAGTGACGCTGATGCCCTTCTTTGCCTTCACGAACGTCAGCTGGAAGGAGGTGTCAGCGCCCGTGAACGACACGGTCTTCGTCCGTCCTGTCAGGAACTCACGCAGGCAGTCGAGGAGTTGGGCGACCGAAACGTGGATCATCATTCCCTGGTCGGGTGACCGGCCCGCAGAGCGGGCTTCCCCCAGCTCGCCGGTCCACAGCATGTCGCCGAGGTCGAATCCGCTCGATTCGCCCTGACCCGGTCGAACGGTGAATTGCACGATCATGGGGTGTAGCTCTTTCCGACGGGGAAGAAGGTGATGATGCGGTTGCCGTCGTGTGAATCCACGAGCAGGCGATAGCGGGCGCGCAGACCATTCACGCTCATTCGTTTCTCGAATACCTGCATTCGGCGATCCGGATCGGATACGCGATTCCCCTTCTCGATCATAGTCGCGGCGGCCTCTTCCACTTGCTGCCTGGTTGTAGACGGAGGCATGAGGTCTCCGTGGCCTGATGCGTGATTGCCCGAGATGTGACGTTCGTCGATATGCTGCCAGCCCTCTTTCGGGTTCCCGTCTTCCAGCCTGGGCTTTGCTCTGCACAGGGCCAGGCCGAGGGGATCAACCCATTCCAGGGGGTTGGGCCCGTACCAGCACGGATTCGGACCGCCTGCCAGGCCCAGGGGGTCCGGGGTGAGGTAGCGGGAGGTTTCGGGGTCGTAGGTGCGGAAGACGTTGTGGTGGAGGCCCGACTCGGGGTCGAAGTACTGGCCCGGGAAGCGGAGCGGGGTGTAGGCCGTCGCGTCGCGGTTCCAGGTGGTGGTGCCCCAGAGGGTGGCGCGGGTGCGCCACGCCGTGGTGCCGTCCTCGGTGAGGAGCTCGGTCGGGGTGCCGACGAGGTCGGTGACGATGGCGAAGAAGCGGTCGTCCACCGTGTCGTCGTCGATGCGCTCGGACTGCGTCAGCGGGTGCAGGCCCTGGTGCGTCCAGGTGAGGGTGACCGGGCCGGTGGTCTGCTCGCAGAGAGTGGTGCCGTCCCAGGTGAAGGTGACCTCCTCCAGGACCGCGCCCGCGCTGGTGACGCGCTGTTTCGCCGTGCGGCGGCCCAGGGGGTCGTACGCGTACCGCCAGCGGGTGCCGTCCGGGGTGGTGACCGCCGACAGCTGCTCGTCGGCGTTCCACTCGTAGCGCCAGGTCTCCGGCTTGCGGGAGAGCCGGGTCTTCTGCCGCAGGGTGACCCGGCCGAGTGCGTCGTGCTCGTAGCGGACCGCCCCCGCGCGGGTGATGCGGGTGCCCTCGTACGAGCGGCCGCCCTGCGCGTCGGCGCCGGGGTGGCGGTCCGGCCAGCTGGCGTGGGTCTGGTTGCCCGCCTCGTCGTAGGCGTACCGCTCCGACCAGGAGCCGGCGTCCACCGCCGTCACGCGGGCGGCCGCGTCGAGGGTGAACGTCCGCGGGCCGGTCAGGGAGTCGTCCATCCCGGTGAGGTGGCCGTCCGCGCGGTAGCTGTAGCCCCGCCGCTGGAGGGCACGGCCGTCCCGGCCGACGACCGTCCGGGAGGAAAGGCGGCCCAGGAGGTCGTACTCGTGGGTGAGGGAGAGCGCGGGGCCCAGGCTGCGGGTGAGTTCCTGCCCGGCGGCGTCGCGCTCGAAGGTGATCGTGCGGCCGGCCGTCGTCAGGGACGTGCGGTGGCCGGCCGCGTCGTAGGTCCAGTGGGATTCGGCACCGCTGGGCGTGGTGCGGGTCGTGCGGCGCCCCAGGGCGTCGTAGGCGTACGTGAGCGTCCGGCCGTCGACCGTCTCCGCCAGGACCCGCCCCGCCCCGTCCCGGAGCCAGGTGATCGAGGACTGCGGCGAGATCAGCGAGGCGAGGCGGTCGGAGGAGTCGTAGCCGTACACCGTCGGGCCCGAGGCGGTGGTCTTGCGGGTGATCTGCCCGAGCGCGTTGCGGGTGTAGGTGACCGTGTTGCCCAGCGCATCGGTGCGGGTCGTGAGGGCGCCGGCCGCGTCGTACTCGTAGCTGAGGGTGCGACCGTCGAAGTCCGTCTCCGCGGACAGTTCGCCCGTGGGGGAGTACGCGTAACTCCACGTCAGACCCTGCGGGTTGGTGACCGTGGTGAGGCGCAGTTCCGTGTCGTGGCCGAACGTGTGCCGTGCGCCGTCGGGGCCGGTGCGGGCGGTGAGGAGGTCGAAGTCGCCGTACTCGTCGACCGTCACCCCGCCCGCGGCGTCCGTGTGCGTGAGGCAGTTGCCCTCGCCGTCGTACGTCCAGCTCTCCGACGTACCGTCCGGGTGCACGCGGCGGAGCAGGCGGCCCTCGACGCTCCAGCTCAGGCGGGTCGTGCGGCCCAGCGGGTCCGTGATCGTGACCGGGCGGCCGAAGGCGTCGCGGGCGTACGTGGTCGTCGCGCCCAGCGGATCCGTCGCCGAGACGAGCAGACCCGCGGGGTCGAAGCGGAACGTCGTGGTGTGACCCAGGGCGTCCGTGACCGAGGTCAGGTGGCCGCGCACGTCGTAGGTGAAGTGCGTGGTGGCGCCCGTGGGGTCGGTGGTGGACGTGCGGTTGCCCTGCTCGTCGTACGTGTGCGTCGTCGTCGCGCCGTCCGCCGACACGAGCGTCACCGGCAGGCCCAGGGCGTTGTACCGCGCCCGCGCGACCTTGCCGTCCGGGCGGGTCACCGACGTCAGGTGGCCGGCGTCGTCGTACGTCAGGCGGGTCGTGTGGCCCAGCGGATCCGTACGGGTAAGCAGGCGGCCGTAGCGGTCGTACGCGAAGCGCGTGGTCGCCCCGGCCGGGTCGGTCTCGGCGACGACCTGCGCCCGGTCGTCGGTCACGTACCGCTTGCGGTGGCCCAGGGAGTCCGTGAGGGTCGTGACGCCGTTCCCGTAGGAGAAGCGGATGTTCAGGTGGCCGTTCGTACCGGACTGGGCGATGCACCGGTGGCGCTCGTCGTAGACGTAGTCGAAGCGCCGGTCGTTCGTGTCGGTCCAGGAAGTGATCCGGCCCAGTGCGTCGTATCCGAAGCGCAGGGGGAGGCCCGAGGAGTTGGTGACCTCGGTGAGGTTGCCGTCGGTGTAGCCGTAGCGCAGGACCTGGGTGCCGTCCGCCAGGGCCAGGCCGGTTATTCGGCCGTCCGCTGTGGTCAGGCGCAGCTCGTGGCCGCCGCTGTGGGATATCGACAGCGGGGCGCCCGTCGTGTCGTCGTAGGCGTACGAGATCCAGGCGCCGTTGCGGTCGTCCAGCTGCGTGAGGACGCCGTCTTCGGCGAAGTGGCGCACGTACCCCGACTCGGGGTCGGTGACGGTGTAGCCGCCGTCCGCGTCGCGCGTCATCGGCCAGCGCCGGCCGTGGGAGGGGAAGACCGCAGGACCGGCCTGCTCCGGGTGGGGGTAGGCCAGCAGGCTGCCGTCCTCGCAGACGAGGATGACGCCCTCGGCGTCGATTTCCAGGCGCTGGTCGACCGTCGACGCCCAGGTGGGGCCGAACCACCGGCCCGAGCGGTACGAGGACTCGAAGGTCCGGGTGAAGACGAGCGGGAGCGAGCCCGGCAGGACCAGGTCCGTCTGCGGAAGCAGCATCCGGCCGGTCGCCACGTCGACCGGGTCGCCCTCGCAGGGGACGTTCCTCTTCTCGCGGGCTCCGGGCCCCTCGTTGCCCTTGAGCCCCTCACGGGTCGAGGGGGTGTGTCCGGCCGCCGGGCCCTCGGGGAGCTTGGGCGGCTTGGGCAGTTCGCCGTTGGCCAGCCGGCTCAGGACGGAGGTCTTGCGGAGCGCGCCGGTGGCGGCGCTCGCCCCTTTCGCCCCGGCGACCTCGGCGTAGATCTTGCCGAGGGCTTCGTCGGGGTCCTTCATGAACTGCTCGTACATCAGCGAAGCGGCCCCGGCGGGGTCGTTCGCCATCGTCAGCATGCCGACGCCCAGGCCGCTGAGCCGCATCTTGTACTCGGTGGGATGCATGCGGTTGTACGGATCCAGGGGGTCGACCGCGCGGAAGAAATCGACCGTGGCCGCCAGCCCCTTGATGAACCCGCCGCCCTGGTGTTCCAGCCCGAGTCCGCGAATGGCTCCCTCGTAGACCAGTTGCCTGGCCAAGGACGGCAGGGGCGGGGCGGCGTCCCGCGCCTTCGTCAGCGCCCGGACCGCCGTTCGCGCTGCCTCGTCGCGCTGGTGGCGCGCCTCGGCCAGCTTCTCGCGGGCCGCCTTGATGCCGTCGGCCCCGGGGTCGGTGAAGCCCATCGGGCGGGCCGGCAGCGGGTCCTGCTTGCTGCGGATCGCCGCGTTGTACGTGTCGACCCACTTGTTGTAGGCGTCGTGGGCCGCCCGTGACGTCCTGACGGCGGTGGTGTACTCGTCCAGCGCCTCCTTGGCGCGGCCCTGGGCCCATTCCACCGTGTCCGCGAAGTGGTTCAGGGCCCCTGCGGCCGTCTCGAAGGCGTCCGCGGCCGCGAACCATTTGGGCGGCTGCTTCTGCGCGAGCACCCGGAATCCTTCGGCGGCGGCACCCTTGATGCCGTCCTCGTCGAGCCCTTTGAGGCCCTCGCCGGTCTTGTCGAAGGCGGCCTGGAAGTCCGCCAGGTGCGAGGCGGTCGCCCGGAGCTTGGACGGGCTGCCGTGGATCAGCTTCTTCGGGTCGTCGGTGTGGCCCAGCTCGGCCTCTTCGACCTCCGCCCCGAGCCGGTTGGCGACCTTGTCCGCGCCGTCCCGTACGACATCGGCGGCCTCATGGAGTCCTGCCTTGTCGAGACCGGCCCCCGCCTTGTCACCCACCCATTCGACGCCGTCGCCGACGGCCCTCTTGCCGGCGTCCAGCCACCCCTGGAGGTCGCGCCCCATCAGCGCTCACCCTCCTGGGCGGTGCCGTGCTCCGCCTGGCGAGCCCGTTCCCGCACGAGGGCGAGGGCGGCGGGGTCCAGCTCCCCAGCAGCGGCCGCCCCGTCCAGCAGCTGGGCGCCGTAGCCCTTGGTCACCGCGTCCCGCTTGGCCTGTTCCCATTGCTGCCGGAACTCGTCGCGCGCCTTCTGGGCCTCTTCCGGGGTCTCCTGGCGAAACGGTGCCTTGATGTCGTCCCAGGAGGTCTTCTCGACCGTGTCCTCGTCGGCGTGCGGATCGCCGATCACGGAGTTGGCCGCGACCTTGAACGTGCCCCTGCGGTACTGGTCCTCCTCCCAGATCATCCCGGCGGAGATGTTCAGCGCGGCCGTCAGGCCACTGACCTCTTCGACGAGGGCGCGCACTCCCCAGTCCCAGCGCGTGCACAGGTCCCGGAAGACGGACGTGACATCCGGGTGGCCGGCCTCCATGCCGGTCAGCGCGAGCTTTTCGAGCCCCGCGCCCACGGTCGCGCCGGCGTCCGGGGCGAACTCGCGCAGTTCGGCGATCGCCCCGCGCAGCCCGTCCGTGATGTTCCTGACGGCGACCGGGTCCATCTCCAGGTCTTTGCCGTTGTCCGTGTTCAAGATCCACCCCCATGGTCCGGGCAAGGGTAAGCGGCGCCTCGGACATGCGGTGCCGGGTGGTGGGGATTTGGCCAGGGCGGAAAACAGCTGGTCCGGGGGTGTGCGAGGCTCCGCAGCGCATGGTGTGGACATCTCAAGGGGGAGTGGTGGGGAACAGCGACGACGCGCGCGGAGCCGGCGTGTCCGACGAGGAGTGGGCGCGGTTCGTCCGGGAGGCGGAGAGCGGGGCGGGCCAGGCGCCGAAGGAGCCGTCGGCGCGGGCCCGGATGGTGACGGAGCGGCTGCGCCAGGAGGACGAGGAGCGGGCCGCCCGGGAGCGCGGCTGGAAGGGGCGCAAGGCGCGCAGGGCCCGGCAGGCCGCCGAGCCCGCCGGGTGGCGGACGGGGCCGGCCTGGCAGGAGCTGGAAGGCCGGCGGAAGGGCATGCGGCGGCTCAAGGCGACCGCGGCCGTCGGGTTCATCGCCGTGCTCGCGCTGGTGGCCGTACGGCCGGAGCTGCTGATCGACCGGCTCACGGCTGAGGCGGAGGCCCGGAAGGACGCCCGGAGCGCCGCTCCGCTGCCCGCGGAGTCCGTACGCCCCACGGGCGCGCCCGCGCAGGGGCACCCCGACCGGCCGACCCCGCGGGACCCCTTCCGCGGCTCGCCGGCGCTCCAGTGGGCCGACGGCGCCGCCGGGATCGAGGTCCCGCAGGCGACGGCGGTCGGCGGGGTGGCCGAGGACCGGGTCGCGGACGCGCTGGCCAAGGCGAAGCAGTTCCTGGTGGCCGCCAACCTGGACCCCGCAGTCCTGCGCGGTGGGCGGCCCGAGGCGGCCCTCAAGCTGCTGGACCCGCAGGACGCGGAGCTGCGTCAGGAGCTGGACGCCTCCTTCGCGCAGCCGGCGCGTGAGCACGACCCGCTGAACCTGTTCACGCGCTACGACCCGGCCGAGCTGAGGCCCGTCGGCGACGTGGTCAAGGTGCGGGGCCGGATGTGGGTCGAGCCGGGGGAGAGGGCCGGGGAGGCCCAGGTGAAGGCGGACTACTCCTTCGTCTACCCCTTCGTGAAGATGGGCGGGAACCCGGAGGACGTCGCGCGCACCATCATGCGGCGCGAGCTCACTCTCGTGGTCGCCGACCCCGCCAAGTGGCGGGTGACGCCCGGCACCGTGCGGCTCGCGTCCTACCGGCAGGACCTCGCGAACAGCGCCTGCGACCGGTTCGACGGGTACGTGCACCCGTCCTTCTTCTCGGACCCCGACGATCGAGGACCGGCGCCCTCGGGTTCCCCGGTCGATCCGTACGACCGGAGCAAGAGCATCGACGCGCGGCCGCAGGAGGGATGCGGGACCGCCTCACGTTCCTGAGCGCCGGTCCGGCCCTCGGAGGTCCCCCACCGGAAAAACGTCGCGGCGTAGTTTGACGTGTCCGCGCGGCCGGGTATTGTTCTGCGCCCGATTGGCGCAGTACGTGTCTCGTGTGGCAGACTACTCAAGTTGCTCGGTTGAGTGCCGATGCTGCGCGCCTCCCGCCGGGAGGACCGGAAGCGAGTCCCACAGTACTCGTCGCCTCTAACTGTCCCTCGGGGCAGCAATGGGGGCGGACGTACGGGAATCTTTCGGGAAGTGTCAGCACGGGGCCCACCAGGCACCCGGTGGGTGTTTCTCCCCCGAAGCGCGGTCCTGGGACCGCACCCCCTTGGACGAGGGAATTTCCGTATGGGAATTTTCTGTAGAGGGAGTGCGACACGCCCGACCGCGTGGGTCGGAGGGAAGCGGTGGAGAGATCCACAGCCGCCCGGGAGCCAGAGCGTTTCCACAACAGACAGGACTACGGAGTAGCCATGGCGGGACAGAAGATCCGCATCCGGCTCAAGGCCTACGACCACGAGGTCATCGACTCCTCGGCGAAGAAGATCGTCGAGACGGTGACGCGCACTGGTGCGTCGGTCGCGGGCCCGGTGCCGCTGCCCACTGAGAAGAACGTGTACTGCGTCATCAAGTCGCCGCACAAGTACAAGGACTCGCGCGAGCACTTCGAGATGCGCACGCACAAGCGCCTGATCGACATCCTCGACCCGACTCCCAAGACCGTTGACTCGCTGATGCGCCTGGACCTTCCGGCCGGCGTTGACATCGAGATCAAGCTCTGAGAGGCGTCGAGAAGATGGCAAAGCAGATCAAGGGCGTCCTGGGCGAGAAGCTCGGCATGACCCAGGTCTGGGACGAGAACAACCGTGTCGTCCCGGTGACCGTGGTCAAGGCCGGACCCTGCGTCGTTACCCAGGTCCGTACGAACGACATCGACGGCTACGAGTCGGTCCAGATCGCCTTCGGCGAGATCGACCCGCGCAAGGTGAACAAGCCCCTCAAGGGCCACTTCGCCAAGGCCGACGTGACCCCCCGCCGCCACCTGGTGGAGCTCCGCACCTCCGACGCCAGCGAGTACACGCTCGGCCAGGAGATCACTGCTGAGGTGTTCGAGTCCGGCGTCAAGGTCGACGTCACGGGCAACAGCAAGGGCAAGGGCTTCGCCGGTGTCATGAAGCGGCACAACTTCCGGGGCCTCGGCGCCGGTCACGGTGTGCAGCGCAAGCACCGCTCCCCCGGTTCGATCGGTGGCTGCGCCACCCCTGGGCGTGTCTTCAAGGGCATGCGCATGGCTGGTCGTATGGGCAACGAGCGCGTCACCACCCAGAACCTGACCATCCACGCGGTAGACGCGGAGAAGGGTCTGCTCCTCATCAAGGGCGCAGTCCCCGGTCCGAACGGCGGCCTCGTCCTGGTCCGTACCGCGGCCAAGGGGGCTTGAGGTTAATGAGCACCATTGACATCCTTTCGCCGGCAGGCGACAAGGCCGGTACCGTCGAGCTCCCCGCGGAGATCTTCGACGCGAAGACCAGCGTTCCGCTGATCCACCAGGTCGTCGTCGCACAGCTGGCAGCTGCCCGTCAGGGCACGCACAAGACCAAGACCCGTGGCGAAGTCCGTGGTGGTGGCCGCAAGCCGTACCGCCAGAAGGGCACCGGCCGCGCGCGTCAGGGTTCCACCCGCGCTCCGCAGTTCGCCGGCGGTGGCGTCGTCCACGGCCCGCAGCCGCGTGACTACTCGCAGCGGACCCCGAAGAAGATGAAGGTCGCCGCCCTCCGCGGTGCCCTCTCGGACCGCGCGCGTCACTCCCGCATCCACGTCGTCACCGGCGTGGTCGAGGGTGCCGCCTCCACGAAGGCCGCCAAGACGCTGTTCGGCAAGATCTCGGAGCGCAAGAACCTGCTCCTGGTCGTCGAGCGTGCCGACGAGGCCGCGTGGCTGTCCGCCCGCAACCTGCCCCAGGTTCACATCCTGGAGCCGGGCCAGCTGAACACGTACGACGTGATCGTCTCTGACGACGTGGTCTTCACCCAGGCCGCGCTGGAGTCCTTCGTGTCTGGCCCCAAGGCCGATGAGACCGAAGGGAGCGACGCCTGATGTCTGAGGCGACCGTTACCAGCAAGACCTTCACTGACCCGCGCGACCTGCTGATCAAGCCGGTTGTCTCGGAGAAGAGCTACGCGCTGCTGGACGAGAACAAGTACACGTTCATCGTCGCGCCTGGCGCCAACAAGACCCAGATCAAGCAGGCCGTCGAGGCGGTCTTCTCGGTCAAGGTCACCGGGGTCAACACGATCAACCGTCAGGGTAAGCGCAAGCGCACCAAGACCGGTTTCGGCAAGCGCGCCAACACCAAGCGCGCCATCGTGACCCTCGCTGAGGGCGACCGAATCGACATCTTCGGCGGCCAGGCCTCCTAACGGAGTCCTGAGTCGTCCGGAATCGGACGAGGACTGAGAAATGGGTATCCGCAAGTACAAGCCGACGACCCCGGGCCGTCGTGGCTCCAGCGTCGCCGACTTTGTCGAGATCACGCGGTCCACGCCGGAGAAGTCGCTGGTTCGCCCGCTGCACAGCAAGGGCGGCCGTAACAACACCGGTCGGATCACCGTTCGCCACCAGGGTGGTGGACACAAGCGCGCCTACCGCGTGATCGACTTCCGTCGTCACGACAAGGACGGCGTGCCGGCCAAGGTCGCGCACATCGAGTACGACCCCAACCGCACCGCGCGCATCGCGCTGCTGCACTACGCCGACGGCGAGAAGCGCTACATCATCGCGCCGCGCGGTCTGCAGCAGGGTGACCGGATTGAGAACGGCCCGACGGCCGACATCAAGCCGGGCAACAACCTGGCGCTGCGCAACATCCCGGTTGGTACGACCATCCACGCGATCGAGCTGCGTCCCGGCGGCGGTGCGAAGTTCGCCCGCTCCGCGGGTGCGTCCGTGCAGCTGCTGGCGAAGGAGGGCACCATGGCCCACCTCCGCATGCCGTCCGGTGAGATCCGTCTCGTCGACGCGCGCTGCCGCGCCACGGTCGGCGAGGTCGGCAACGCCGAGCAGTCGAACATCAACTGGGGCAAGGCCGGCCGCATGCGCTGGAAGGGCGTTCGCCCGTCCGTCCGCGGTGTCGCGATGAACCCGGTTGACCACCCGCACGGTGGTGGTGAGGGCAAGACCAGCGGTGGTCGCCACCCGGTCTCCCCGTGGGGTCAGAAGGAGGGTCGTACTCGCTCGCCGAAGAAGGCTTCGAGCAAGTACATCGTCCGCCGCCGCAAGACGAACAAGAAGCGCTAGGAGCGGGTTTAGATGCCGCGCAGTCTCAAGAAGGGACCCTTCGTCGACGGACACCTCATCAAGAAGGTGGACGCTCAGAACGAAGCTGGTACCAAGAACGTCATCAAGACCTGGTCCCGTCGCTCGATGATCATCCCGGCCATGCTGGGTCACACCATCGCGGTGCACAACGGCAAGACCCACGTCCCGGTGTTCGTCACCGAGTCGATGGTCGGCCACAAGCTCGGCGAGTTCTCGCCGACTCGCACCTTCCGCGGCCACGTCAAGGACGACCGGAAGTCGAAGCGCCGCTAAAGGCGGGGTGGTAACGACTATGACTTACACCGAAGGGACAACCATGGAAGCCAGGGCCCAGGCGCGGTACATCCGCGTCACGCCCATGAAGGCCCGCCGCGTGGTGGACCTTATCCGTGGCATGGATGCCACGGAGGCTCAGGCGGTCCTGCGTTTCGCCCCGCAGGCCGCGAGCGTGCCGGTCGGCAAGGTGCTGGACAGCGCCATTGCCAACGCCGCACACAACTACAACCACCCGGACGCTTCTTCGCTGTTCATCAGCGAGGCGTTCGTGGACGAGGGTCCGACCCTGAAGCGGTTCCGTCCGCGCGCCCAGGGCCGTGCCTACCGGATCCGCAAGCGGACCAGCCACATCACCGTGGTCGTCAGCAGCAAGGAAGGTTCCCGGTAATGGGCCAGAAGGTAAACCCGCACGGGTTCCGGCTCGGCATCACCACCGACTTCAAGTCGCGTTGGTACGCCGACAAGCTGTACAAGGACTACGTCAAGGAAGACGTCGCCATCCGTCGGATGATGACGTCCGGCATGGAGCGCGCCGGCATCTCGAAGGTTGAGATCGAGCGCACCCGTGACCGCGTGCGTGTGGACATCCACACCGCTCGTCCGGGCATCGTCATCGGCCGCCGTGGCGCCGAGGCCGACCGCATCCGCGGCGACCTCGAGAAGCTCACGGGCAAGCAGGTCCAGCTGAACATCCTCGAGGTCAAGAACCCCGAGCTCGATGCCCAGCTGGTCGCCCAGGCCGTTGCCGAGCAGCTCTCCTCCCGCGTCTCCTTCCGTCGTGCCATGCGCAAGAGCATGCAGGGCACGATGAAGGCCGGCGCCAAGGGCATCAAGATCCAGTGTGGCGGTCGTCTCGGCGGCGCCGAGATGTCCCGCTCCGAGTTCTACCGCGAGGGTCGTGTGCCGCTGCACACGCTGCGCGCGAACGTGGACTACGGCTTCTTCGAGGCCAAGACCACCTTCGGCCGTATCGGTGTGAAGGTCTGGATCTACAAGGGCGACGTCAAGAACATCGCCGAGGTTCGCGCCGAGAACGCTGCGGCCCGTGCGGGTAACCGCCCGGCCCGTGGTGCCGGCGCTGGCGACCGTCCCGCCGGCCGTGGTGGCCGTGGTGGCGAGCGCGGCGGCCGTGGTGGCCGCAAGCCGCAGCAGGCTGCTGGTGCCGAGGCCCCCAAGGCCGACGCCCCCGCCGCCGCTCCGGCCGAGAGCACCGGAACGGAGGCCTGACCGACATGCTGATCCCTCGTAGGGTCAAGCACCGCAAGCAGCACCACCCGAAGCGCAGCGGTATGGCCAAGGGCGGTACTGAGGTCTCGTTCGGCGAGTACGGCATCCAGGCGCTGACCCCGGCGTACGTGACGAACCGCCAGATCGAGGCGGCTCGTATCGCGATGACCCGCCACATCAAGCGTGGCGGCAAGGTCTGGATCAACATCTACCCGGACCGCCCGCTGACGAAGAAGCCCGCCGAGACCCGCATGGGTTCCGGTAAGGGTTCTCCCGAGTGGTGGATCGCGAACGTGCACCCGGGCCGGGTCATGTTCGAGCTGTCCTACCCGAACGAGAAGATTGCTCGTGAGGCGCTCACCCGCGCTGCTCACAAGCTTCCGATGAAGTGCCGGATTGTTCGGCGCGAGGCAGGTGAGTCGTGATGGCGACGGGAACCAAGGCGTCCGAGCTGCGTGAGCTCGGTAACGAGGAGCTCGTTGGCAAGCTGCGCGAGGCCAAGGAAGAGCTGTTCAAGCTGCGCTTCCAGGCGGCCACGGGTCAGCTGGAGAACAACGGCCGGCTCAAGTCCGTCCGTAAGGACATCGCTCGCATCTACACCCTGATGCACGAGCGTGAGCTCGGTATCGAGACGGTGGAGAGCGCCTGATGAGCGAGAAGAACGTGACTGAGACCACTGAGCAGCGCGGTTTCCGCAAGACCCGCGAGGGTCTGGTCGTCAGCGACAAGATGGACAAGACCGTCGTCGTCGCCGTCGAGGACCGCGTCAAGCACGCCCTGTACGGCAAGGTCATCCGCCGTACGAACAAGCTCAAGGCTCACGACGAGCAGAACGCTGCCGGTGTCGGCGACCGCGTCCTCATCATGGAGACGCGTCCGCTGTCGGCGAGCAAGCGCTGGCGCATCGTCGAGATCCTCGAGAAGGCCAAGTAAGGAACCTCGCGCAAGCGAGTTCCGCCAGACATAGCCTGGGGGGTTTCCCTCAGGTCAGTTCCGCCAGGCTCGGCGAGGGGCTCCGGTAACGGACCCCTCGCCGGGAACCGGCAGACAATCAGGAGATAGACGTGATCCAGCAGGAGTCGCGACTGCGTGTCGCCGACAACACTGGTGCCAAGGAAATCCTTTGCATCCGTGTTCTCGGTGGCTCCGGTCGCCGCTACGCGGGCATCGGTGACGTCATTGTCGCCACCGTCAAGGACGCGATCCCCGGTGGCAACGTGAAGAAGGGTGACGTCGTCAAGGCGGTCATCGTTCGCACCGTCAAGGAGCGCCGCCGCCAGGACGGCTCGTACATCCGCTTCGACGAGAACGCCGCTGTCATTCTCAAGAACGACGGCGACCCTCGCGGCACCCGTATCTTCGGCCCCGTGGGCCGTGAGCTGCGCGAGAAGAAGTTCATGAAGATCATCTCGCTCGCGCCGGAGGTGCTGTAAGCATGAAGATCAAGAAGGGCGACCTGGTCCAGGTCATCACCGGTAAGGACAAGGGCAAGCAGGGCAAGGTCATCGCGGCCATGCCCAGCGAGAACCGCGTCCTCGTCGAGGGTGTCAACCGGGTCAAGAAGCACACGAAGGCCGGTCAGACCGCTGGCGGTTCGCAGACCGGTGGCATCGTGATCACCGAGGCGCCGGTCCACGTCAGCAACGTTCAGCTGGTCGTGGAGAAGGACGGCCAGAAGGTCGTCACCCGCGTCGGCTACCGCTTCGACGACGAGGGCAACAAGATCCGCGTTGCCAAGCGGACGGGTGAGGACATCTGATGGCTACCACTCCGCGTCTCAAGACGAAGTACCGCGAGGACATCGCGGGCAAGCTGCGTGAGGAGTTCTCCTACGAGAACGTCATGCAGATCCCCGGCCTCGTGAAGATCGTGGTCAACATGGGTGTGGGCGACGCCGCCCGCGACTCCAAGCTGATCGACGGCGCCATCCGCGACCTGACGACGATCACCGGTCAGAAGCCGGCCGTCACGAAGGCCCGCAAGTCCATCGCGCAGTTCAAGCTGCGTGAGGGTCAGCCGATCGGCTGCCACGTCACCCTCCGTGGTGACCGCATGTGGGAGTTCCTGGACCGTACGCTGTCGCTCGCGCTGCCGCGTATCCGTGACTTCCGTGGTCTGTCGCCGAAGCAGTTCGACGGCCGTGGCAACTACACCTTCGGTCTCACG
The DNA here is from genome assembly GCF_044454045.1 of Streptomyces sp. NPDC051578. Lineage (NCBI taxonomy): Bacteria > Bacillati > Actinomycetota > Actinomycetes > Kitasatosporales > Streptomycetaceae > Streptomyces > Streptomyces sp. NPDC051578. The sequence goes on along the minus strand of NZ_JBITDH010000001.1, from coordinate 2,020,811 downwards.
GAGCAGGTCATGTTCCACGAGATCGACCAGGACAAGATCGACCGTACCCGGGGTATGGACATCACCGTGGTCACCACGGCGACCAACGACGACGAGGGCCGTGCCCTCCTTCGTCACCTCGGCTTCCCCTTCAAGGAGGCGTAAGCGAGATGGCGAAGAAGGCTCTCATCGCGAAGGCTGCCCGCAAGCCCAAGTTCGGTGTGCGTGCGTACACCCGCTGCCAGCGCTGCGGTCGTCCCCACTCCGTGTACCGCAAGTTCGGCCTGTGCCGCGTGTGCCTTCGTGAGATGGCTCACCGTGGCGAGCTGCCGGGCGTGACCAAGAGCTCCTGGTAGTTCCCTCCGTCCGCAAGGACTTGGGAAGTCTCCAGGCACTCTCGGTAAGCATCTGGTCGGCGGATGCCCGGCCGCGCATGCCTTAGGCTTGTGTGGTTGGGCGTCCGCCGCCCATAACGACTTACTACGCCGTAGGTCCCCGCACCGCACCCGTCCCGCCACTGAGTGGGGAGAGGGATGGCGCATACAGGAAACCCCGGCGAGAGAGGCCGAAGGCCACTTCATGACCATGACTGACCCGATCGCAGACATGCTGACCCGTCTGCGTAACGCTAACTCGGCGTACCACGACACCGTCGTGATGCCGCACAGCAAGATCAAGTCGCACATCGCAGAGATCCTCAAGCAGGAGGGTTTCATCACCGGCTGGAAGGTCGAGGACGCCGAGGTCGGCAAGAACCTCGTCCTCGAGCTGAAGTTCGGGCCGAACCGTGAGCGCTCCATCGCGGGCATCAAGCGGATCTCGAAGCCCGGTCTGCGCGTGTACGCGAAGTCCACCAACCTGCCGAAGGTGCTCGGCGGCCTGGGCGTGGCGATCATCTCCACGTCCCACGGTCTCCTCACCGGCCAGCAGGCAGGCAAGAAGGGCGTAGGTGGGGAAGTCCTCGCCTACGTCTGGTAGTCGGGAACGGAGGAAAAGCAATGTCGCGAATCGGCAAGCTCCCCATCCAGGTTCCCGCCGGTGTGGACGTCACCATCGATGGCCGCACGGTCGCGGTGAAGGGCCCCAAGGGTTCCCTCTCGCACACCGTCGCTGCGCCCATCGCCGTCGCCAAGGGTGAGGACGGCGTCCTGAACGTCATCCGCCCGAACGACGAGCGTCAGAACAAGGCCCTGCACGGCCTGTCCCGCACGCTGGTGGCGAACATGATCACCGGTGTGACCACGGGGTACGTCAAGGCTCTCGAGATCAGCGGTGTCGGTTACCGCGTCGCCGCGAAGGGCTCCGACCTGGAGTTCCAGCTTGGTTACAGCCACCCGATCCTGATCGAGGCGCCCGAGGGCATCTCCTTCAAGGTCGAGTCGCCCACCAAGTTCACGGTCGAGGGCATCGACAAGCAGAAGGTCGGCGAGGTCGCCGCCAACATCCGCAAGCTGCGGAAGCCCGACCCGTACAAGGCCAAGGGTGTCAAGTACGCCGGCGAAGTCATCCGCCGCAAGGTCGGAAAGGCTGGTAAGTAGCCATGGCATACGGTGTGAAGATCGCCAAGGGCGACGCGTACAAGCGCGCTGCCAAGGCTCGCCGCCACATCCGCATCCGCAAGAACGTCTCGGGTACGGCGGAGCGTCCGCGCCTCGTCGTGACGCGTTCCAACCGCAACATCGTTGCTCAGGTCATCGACGACCTCCAGGGTCACACCCTGGCGTCCGCGTCGACCCTGGACGCTTCGATCCGCGGTGGCGAAGGCGACAAGAGCGCCCAGGCCCAGGCTGTCGGCGCGCTCGTCGCCGAGCGTGCCAAGGCCGCGGGTGTCGAGACCGTCGTGTTCGACCGCGGTGGCAACCGATACGCCGGGCGCATTGCCGCTCTGGCTGACGCCGCCCGCGAAGCCGGGCTGAAGTTCTAAGCCCCGGTTCCGGGACTCACGGACGTAACAGAGAGAGGTAATCCAATGGCTGGACCCCAGCGCCGCGGAAGCGGTGCCGGTGGCGGCGAGCGGCGGGACCGGAAGGGTCGCGACGGTGGCCCTGCCGCCGAGAAGACCGCTTACGTTGAGCGCGTTGTCGCGATCAACCGCGTCGCCAAGGTTGTCAAGGGTGGTCGCCGCTTCAGCTTCACCGCGCTGGTCGTGGTGGGCGACGGTGACGGCACTGTAGGTGTCGGTTACGGCAAGGCCAAGGAAGTTCCCGCGGCCATCGCCAAGGGTGTCGAGGAAGCCAAGAAGAACTTCTTCAAGGTTCCGCGCATCCAGGGCACCATCCCTCACCCGATCCAGGGCGAGAAGGCCGCGGGCGTCGTCCTGCTCAAGCCTGCTTCCCCCGGTACCGGTGTAATCGCCGGTGGCCCGGTGCGCGCCGTTCTGGAGTGCGCCGGCGTTCACGACATCCTGTCGAAGTCCCTGGGCTCCGACAACGCGATCAACATCGTGCACGCGACCGTGGCGGCCCTCCAGGGCCTGCAGCGTCCCGAGGAGATCGCGGCTCGCCGTGGTCTGCCCCTCGAGGACGTCGCCCCCGCGGCCCTGCTTCGTGCGCGTGCTGGGGCGGGTGTCTGATGGCCCGCCTCAAGATCACGCAGACGAAGTCGTACATCGGCAGCAAGCAGAACCACCGCGACACTCTGCGTTCGCTCGGGCTCAAGCGCCTGAACGACGTGGTCGTCAAGGAGGACCGCCCCGAGTTCCGCGGAATGGTGCAGACCGTCCGCCACCTCGTGACGGTTGAGGAGGTTGACTAATCATGGCTGAGAACAGCCCGCTGAAGGCCCACAACCTCCGTCCCGCCCCCGGCGCCAAGACCGCGAAGACCCGTGTCGGTCGTGGTGAGGCGTCGAAGGGTAAGACGGCCGGTCGTGGTACGAAGGGCCAGAAGGCCCGTTACCAGATCCCGCAGCGCTTCGAGGGTGGGCAGATGCCCCTCCACATGCGCCTGCCGAAGCTCAAGGGCTTCAAGAACCCGTTCCGCACCGAGTTCCAGGTCGTCAACCTGGACAAGCTCGGCGCTCTCTACCCCGAGGGTGGAGAGGTCACGGTGGCCGACCTGGTCGCCAAGGGCGCGGTGCGCAAGAACAGCCTCGTCAAGGTCCTGGGCCAGGGCGAGATCTCCGTGGCGCTGACGGTTTCGGTTGACGCCGTCTCCGCCTCCGCCAAGGAGAAGATCGCCGCTGCCGGCGGCACCGTCACCGAGCTCGTCTAAGACGAACTCACGTGACAAATAGCTAAAACCCGACCGGGGATGCCTCACATATGGGGCATCCCCGGTTGGTCGTTCCACGGGGGGCGCAGTCGCCGGTAAGGTGGCCTGCACCTTTGCTTGTACGTATTCACCGATCCCTCAGACCGTCACCTCTGACGCAGTAGCGCGGGGGTCGCAGGAGGCACCGTGCTCACCGCGTTCGCCCGGGCGTTCAAGACGCCCGACCTGCGCAAGAAGCTGCTCTTCACGCTCGCCATCATCGTGCTGTTCCGCCTCGGGTCCCACATCCCGGTCCCCGGCGTGAACTACAAGAACGTCCAGTTCTGTGTGGACCAGGCAGGGACCGGCAACAGCCTGTTCGGCCTCGTCAACATGTTCAGCGGTGGCGCACTGCTGCAGATCACGATCTTCGCGCTCGGAATCATGCCGTACATCACGGCGAGCATCATCCTGCAGCTGCTGACCGTGGTCATCCCGAAGCTGGAGAACCTCAAGAAAGAGGGGCAGTCCGGCACGGCGAAGATCACCCAGTACACGCGTTACCTGACGGTCGCGCTCGCGATCCTCCAGGGCACGGGTCTGGTGGCCACCGCCAAGACGGGCGCGCTCTTCGGGTCCTGCCAGCTCCGCACCGAGATCGTCTCGGACCGCTCGATCTTCACCATGATCACGATGGTGCTCACCATGACCGCCGGTACCTGTGTCGTCATGTGGCTCGGTGAGCTGATCACCGACCGCGGCATCGGCAACGGCATGTCGATCCTCATGTTCATCTCGATCGCGGCCGGCTTCATCGGCGCCATGTGGCAGATCAAGCTCCAGGGCAAGATCGCTGACGGATGGGTCGAGTTCGGAGTGGTGATCCTCGTCGGCCTGGCGATGGTGGCCCTGGTCGTCTTCGTCGAACAGGCGCAGCGCAGGATCCCGGTCCAGTACGCGAAGCGCATGATCGGGCGCCGCGCGTACGGCGGCACCTCGACCTACATCCCGCTCAAGGTGAACCAGGCCGGTGTCATCCCGGTCATCTTCGCCTCGTCGCTGCTGTACATCCCGGCACTGGTCGTGCAGTTCAGCGGCTCGACGGCGGGCTGGGCGACCTGGATCCAGAAGCACTTCGTCAAGGGCGACCACCCGTACTACATCGCCGCCTACTTCCTCCTGATCGTGTTCTTCGCCTTCTTCTACGTGGCGATCTCGTTCAACCCCGAGGAAGTTGCAGACAACATGAAGAAGTATGGTGGGTTCATCCCGGGCATCCGCGCCGGCCGGCCTACCGCCGAGTACCTGAGCTACGTACTCAACCGGATCACCTGGCCGGGGTCGCTGTACCTGGGTCTGATCGCTCTCGTGCCGACAATGGCGTTGGCAGGCTTCGGAGCGAACCAGAACTTCCCGTTCGGCGGGACGAGCATCCTCATCATCGTGGGTGTGGGTCTGGAAACCGTGAAGCAGATCGAGAGCCAGCTCCAGCAGCGTAATTACGAAGGGTTCCTCCGCTGATGCGTATCGTCCTCGTCGGGCCCCCCGGCGCCGGCAAGGGAACACAGGCCGCGTTCCTCGCCAAGAACCTGTCGATCCCGCACATCTCCACGGGTGACCTGTTCCGCGCCAACATCAGCCAGGGCACCGAGCTCGGCAAGAGCGCCAAGTCGTACATGGACGCGGGCGAGCTCGTCCCGGACTCGGTCACCATCGGCATGGCCAAGGACCGGATGGAGCAGCCCGACGCCGAGAACGGCTTCCTGCTCGACGGCTTCCCGCGCAACCTCTCCCAGGCCGAGGCGCTGGACGAGATCCTCAAGGCGGCCGGGCTCGCCCTGGACGCCGTCCTCGACCTGGAGGTCGAGGAGGACGAGGTCGTCAAGCGCATCGCGGGCCGCCGGACCTGCCGCAAGGACTCCGCGCACGTCTTCCACGTGACGTACGCGCCGCCGAAGACGGAAGGCGTCTGCGACCACTGCGGCGGCGAGCTGTACCAGCGCGGAGACGACTCCGAGGCCACGGTCCGCAACCGGCTGTCCGTCTACCACGCGGAGACCGAGCCGATCATCGACTACTACAAGGCCCAGGGCCTCGTGTCGACCATCCCCGCCCTCGGTGAGGTCGCGGACGTCACGCGGCGCGCGATGGACGCCTTGAAGAAGTAGTCCCCAGTCGTGCAGGTACGGCCGCGGTGTCCCAGGGACACCGCGGCCGTACTGTTGAGAAGTCCGATTTCAGAAGGTGGAAGGCCGTTCCATGGTGCAGCTCAAGACGCCCGAGCAGATCGCGAAGATGCGCGAGGCGGGGCTGGTCGTCGCCGCGATCCACGCGGCGACCCGTGAGGCGGCCGTGCCGGGCGCCACGACCCGGGACCTGGACATGGTGGCCCGCAAGGTCATCGCGGACGCCGGTGCGAAGTCGAACTTCCTCGGCTACGGCGGTTTCCCCGCGACGATCTGCACCTCGGTGAACGAGGTCGTCGTCCACGGCATCCCGGACGACAAGACGGTCCTCAAGGACGGCGACATCATCTCGATCGACGCCGGCGCGATCGTGGACGGCTGGCACGGCGACGCCGCGTACACGGCGTTCGTGGGCACCGGTCACGCTCCGGAGCTGATCGAGCTCTCGCGGGTGACCGAGGAGTCGATGTGGGCCGGCATCGCCGCGATGAAGCTCGGCAACCGCCTGGTGGACATCTCGAAGGCGATCGAGGGCTACATCCGCCGCCAGCCGCGTCCGGCCACCGGCAAGTACGGGATCATCGAGGACTACGGCGGCCACGGCATCGGTTCCGAGATGCACATGGACCCCCACCTGCTGAACTACGTCTCGCGCAAGCGGGGCAAGGGCATCAAGCTGGTCCCGGGCGTCTGCCTGGCGATCGAGCCCATGGTCTCGCTCGGCACCGCCCACACGGAGGTCCTGGCGGACGACTGGACGGTCATCACCACGGACGGGACCTGGTCCTCCCACTGGGAGCACTCGATCGCCCTGACGGAAGAGGGCCCGATCGTCCTGACCAGCCCGGACTGCGGCAAGGCGAAGCTGGCGCAATACGGCGTGACGACCGCGCCGGACCCCCTTGGTTAATGATCTATGGTGTAGGGCAAACTTTCCGGATTCGTCTTTCTGGGTGCCCTGCCGTAGACTGACTCGTCGGCTCCTTTGCATCCGCATGTCTTCGTGCGGAGCATGGAGCTGATCAAGGTAGCCGATTCGAAGGGCGAAGCGTGGCCAAGAAGCAAGGTGCCATCGAGATCGAGGGCACCGTGATCGAGTCCCTCCCGAACGCGATGTTCAAGGTGGAACTGCAGAACGGTCACAAGGTCCTCGCGCACATCAGCGGCAAGATGCGGATGCACTACATCCGCATCCTCCCCGATGACCGGGTCGTGGTGGAGCTGTCTCCGTACGACCTGACGCGTGGCCGGATCGTCTACCGATACAAGTAGATCTTGTCCTCACTCCCGACCGGGCGTCTGTTCCGGCGCGGGTGGTGGCACTGACCCGGAGAACCTCACCAACATGAAGGTCAAGCCGAGCGTCAAGAAGATCTGCGACAAGTGCAAGGTGATCCGCCGTCACGGTCGGGTCATGGTCATCTGCGACAACCTGCGCCACAAGCAGCGCCAGGGCTGACGCACGCCGACCGACCTGCCTTCCGCAGTTCTTCGCGCGACGTAAGAAAACGTACATACGCAGAACCCGCCCAGCCCTTCACGGGGCCGGCGGCACCTCCGGCGGGGGCCGGGGACCCGGACGTACCACCACCCATCAGGAGTGGTCGGCGGTCGGGAACGGTTCTGCGGAAGACCCCCGAACACACAGGAGCCATTGAATGGCACGCGTTTCCGGTGTTGACATCCCGCGCGAAAAGCGTGTGGAGATCGCACTCACCTACGTCTTCGGTATCGGGCGCACCCGGTCCAAGGAGATCCTCGCCTCCACCGGCGTGAACCCGAACACCCGCGTTCGTGACCTGGCCGAAGAGGACCTGGTCAAGATCCGCGAGTACGTGGACGCCAACCTCCGTACCGAGGGTGACCTCCGCCGCGAGATCCAGGCCGACATCCGTCGCAAGGTCGAGATCCAGTGCTACCAGGGCATCCGCCACCGTCGTGGCCTGCCGGTGCACGGTCAGCGCACCAGCACGAACGCGCGTACCCGCAAGGGCCCGCGTCGCGCGATCGCCGGTAAGAAGAAGCCGGGCAAGAAGTAGTCCTGTTCAGCGGTCTTGCGCTGTAGGACCGACCACCTCCCGTAGGAGATTTAGATGCCCCCCAAGGGTCGTCAGGGCGCTGCCAAGAAGGTGCGCCGCAAGGAAAAGAAGAACGTCGCTCACGGGCACGCCCACATCAAGAGCACGTTCAACAACACCATCGTCTCGATCACCGACCCCTCGGGCAACGTGATCTCCTGGGCCTCCGCCGGCCACGTCGGCTTCAAGGGCTCGCGCAAGTCCACCCCCTTCGCCGCGCAGATGGCCGCCGAGTCGGCCGCCCGCCGCGCGCAGGAGCACGGCATGCGCAAGGTTGACGTCTTCGTCAAGGGTCCGGGCTCCGGCCGCGAGACCGCGATCCGCTCCCTGCAGGCCACCGGCCTGGAGGTCGGCTCCATCCAGGACGTCACCCCCACCCCGCACAACGGCTGCCGTCCGCCGAAGCGCCGCCGCGTCTGACGCGACGGACGCGCCTGTGCGTCTTTGAGTGTCCGGGCGGTACGACCCCTTCGGGGGCCGTGCCGCCCGTACCCTTGCAGTACCCAGCAGTACATGTCGGGCGTCAAATAGTGGGCGTCCACGACTGAAGGAACACAGACATGCTTATCGCTCAGCGTCCCTCGCTGACCGAAGAGGTCGTAGACGAGTACCGCTCGCGGTTCGTGATCGAGCCGCTGGAGCCGGGCTTCGGCTACACCCTCGGCAACTCCCTGCGCCGCACGCTCCTGTCCTCCATCCCGGGTGCCGCCGTCACCAGCATCCGCGTGGACGGCGTCCTGCACGAGTTCACCACCGTGCCGGGCGTCAAGGAAGACGTCACCGACATCATCCTCAACATCAAGCAGCTGGTCGTCTCCTCGGAGCACGACGAGCCGGTCGTGATGTACCTGCGCAAGCAGGGTCCCGGCCTGGTCACCGCTGCCGACATCGCGCCCCCGGCCGGTGTCGAGGTGCACAACCCGGACCTGGTCCTCGCCACGCTCAACGGCAAGGGCAAGCTGGAGATGGAGCTGACCGTCGAGCGCGGCCGCGGCTACGTCTCCGCCGTGCAGAACAAGCAGCTGGGCCAGGAGATCGGCCGCATCCCGGTCGACTCCATCTACAGCCCGGTCCTCAAGGTCACCTACAAGGTCGAGGCGACCCGAGTCGAGCAGCGCACCGACTTCGACAAGCTGATCGTCGACGTCGAGACCAAGCAGGCCATGCGCCCGCGCGACGCCATGGCGTCCGCCGGCAAGACCCTGGTCGAGCTGTTCGGTCTGGCGCGCGAGCTCAACATCGACGCCGAGGGCATCGACATGGGCCCGTCCCCGACGGACGCCGCCCTGGCCGCCGACCTGGCGCTGCCGATCGAGGAGCTCGAGCTCACCGTCCGGTCGTACAACTGCCTCAAGCGCGAGGGCATCCACTCCGTGGGTGAGCTCGTCGCCCGCTCCGAGGCCGACCTGCTCGACATCCGCAACTTCGGTGCGAAGTCGATCGACGAGGTCAAGGCGAAGCTGGCCGGCATGGGCCTGGCCCTCAAGGACAGCCCGCCCGGATTCGACCCGACCGCCGCGGCGGACGCCTTCGGCGCCGACGACGACGCGGACGCCGGTTTCGTCGAGACCGAGCAGTACTGATTCTCCCCGCCGCCGGCGGCCGGGGCCTGTGGGCCCCGATCGCCGGCCGGGCTTGATCGAGACTTTCCCGGGGCAGCCGCTCCGGGGGAACTGACACCGGTACCTGACACGGCCGGTGCAGATATGAAGGAGTAACACCATGCCGCGTCCCGCAAAGGGTGCCCGCCTGGGCGGCAGCGCCGCGCACGAGAAGCACCTCCTCGCGAACCTCGCGAAGGCGCTCTTCGAGCACGGCCGCATCACCACCACCGAGGCCAAGGCCCGTCGCCTGCGTCCCTACGCCGAGCGTCTGGTCACCAAGGCCAAGAAGGGCGACATCCACAACCGTCGCCTGGTGCTGCAGACGATCACGGACAAGAGCATCGTGCACACGCTGTTCACCGAGATCGCCCCGCGCTACGAGAACCGCCCCGGTGGTTACACGCGCATCACCAAGATCGGCAACCGTCGTGGCGACAACGCCCCGATGGCGGTCATCGAGCTGGTCGAGGCCCTGACGGTCGCGCAGCAGGCCACCGGTGAGGCCGAGGCCGCCACCAAGCGTGCCGCGAAGGACGCCGAGGCCGTGGCCGAGGCTCCCGCCGCCGAGGAGACCAAGGAGGCCTGATCCCGTTCCGGGATCGAGCTTGCTTGATCGGCTCTGAACGGGCCCGCCCCTTCCCGGGGCGGGCCCGTTCTGCGTTCCTGACGTTCCCCAGCTTTTGAGAGGATCGGTCACGTGAGTGACGAGGTGGAGCCCGGGCACGTCCGGGTACGGCTGGACCTGTCGTACGACGGCAAGGACTTCTCCGGCTGGGCGAAGCAGCGCGAGCTGCGGACCGTGCAGGGGGAGCTGGAGTCGGCCCTGCGGACCGTGATGCGGCTGCCGGAGCCGGTGGAGCTGACCGTGGCCGGGCGGACCGATGCGGGCGTGCACGCGCGCGGGCAGGTCGCCCAGTTCGACGTGCGCGACGAGGTGTGGGCGGAGCACGAGGACAAGCTGCTGCGCCGCCTCGCGGGGCGGCTGCCGCACGACGTACGGGTGTGGAGGGCCGCGCGGGCCCCCGAGGGCTTCAACGCGCGCTTCTCGGCCGTCTGGCGCCGATACGCCTACCGGGTGGGCGACCACCAGGCGGGGGTGGACCCGCTGCGCCGCGGGCACGTGCTGTGGCACCAGTGGCCGCTGGACGTGGACGCCATGAACGAGGCCTCCACCGCGCTGCTCGGCGAGCACGACTTCGCCGCGTACTGCAAGAAGCGCGAGGGCGCCACGACCATCCGCACGCTCCAGCAGCTCAGCTGGGAGCGCGCGGAGGACGGCATCATCACCGCCACGGTGCGCGCCGACGCCTTCTGCCACAACATGGTCCGCTCGCTGGTCGGCGCGATGCTGCACGTGGGCGACGGGCACCGGCCCGTGACCTGGCCCGGCGAGGTCCTGCGGGCCGCCGTACGGGACTCCTCGGTCCACGTGGTCAAGCCCCACGGGCTCACCCTGGAGGAAGTCGGCTACCCGGCCGACGAGCTGCTGGCCGCCCGCAGCAAGGAAGCGCGCAACATGCGGACCCTGCCCGGAGCCGGCTGCTGCTGATCCACCGCTCATCCATTTGGGCGGATCGCGGCCCGGCCTGGACAATGCGCCCATGGGACATCTCGAAGCCAGCCACCTGGAGTACTACCTTCCCGACGGGCGGGTCCTGCTCCCCGACGTCTCCTTCCGTGTGGGGGAGGGCGCGGTGGTGGCCCTCGTCGGGGCCAACGGGGCCGGCAAGACCACCCTGCTGAAGCTGATCTCCGGTGAGCTCCAGCCGCACGGCGGGGCGGTCACGCACAGCGGCGGACTCGGCGTGATGTCCCAGTTCGTGGGCTCGGTGCGGGACGAGACGACCGTACGGGACCTGCTGGTCTCGGTGTCCCAGCCGCGGATCCGGGAGGCGGCGAGGGCCGTGGACCGGGCCGAGGCGCTGATCCTCACGGTCGACGACGAGGCCGCCCAGATGGCCTACGCGCAGGCGCTCAGCGACTGGGCCGACGTCCAGGGCTACGAGGCGGAGACCCTGTGGGACGTCTGCACCATGGCGGCGCTGGGCATCCCGTACGACTCGGCCCAGTTCCGCGAGGTGCGCACGCTCTCCGGCGGTGAGCAGAAGCGGCTCGTCCTGGAGGCGCTGCTGCGCGGGCCGGACGAGGTGCTGCTGCTCGACGAGCCGGACAACTACCTCGACGTCCCGGGCAAGCGGTGGCTGGAGGAGCAGCTGCGGACCACCCGCAAGACGGTCCTGTTCGTCTCCCACGACCGGGAGCTGCTGACCCAGGCCGCCCAGAAGATCATCAGCCTGGAGGCGAGCCCGATGGGCTCCGACGTCTGGGTGCACGGCGCGGGCTTCGGCACCTACCACGAGGCCCGCAAGGAGCGCTTCGCCCGCTTCGAGGAGCTCAAGCGGCGCTGGGACGAGGAGCACGCCCGCCTGAAGGCTCTGGTGCTGCGGCTGCGCAACCAGGCCGCGAGCAGCCCCGACATGGCCTCGCGCTACCGGGCGATGCAGACCCGCTTCCAGAAGTTCGAGGAGGCCGGCCCGCCGCCGGAGCCGCCGCGGGAGCAGGACATCACGATGCGGCTCAAGGGCGGCCGTACGGGCGTGCGCGCGCTGACGGTGCAGAACCTGGAGCTGACCGGCCTGATGAAGCCGTTCTCCCTGGAGGTCTTCTACGGGGAGCGGGTCGCGGTGCTCGGCTCGAACGGCTCCGGCAAGTCGCACTTCCTGCGGCTGCTGGCGGGTGAGGACGTCAAGCACACCGGTGAGTGGAAGCTGGGCGCCCGGGTGGTTCCCGGCCACTTCGCGCAGACGCACGCCCACCCGGAGCTGTTCGGCCGCACGCTCGTCGACATCCTGTGGACGGAGGCGGCCAAGCCCCTGGGCCAGGCGATGGGGGCCCTGCGCCGTTACGAGCTGGAGCGGCAGGCGGAGCAGCCGTTCGAGAAGCTGTCGGGCGGCCAGCAGGCGCGGTTCCAGATCCTGCTGCTGGAGCTGGCCGGCACCACGGCGCTGCTGCTGGACGAGCCGACCGACAACCTGGACCTGGAGTCGGCCGAGGCCCTCCAGGACGGTCTGGAGGCGTACGACGGCACGGTGCTGTGCGTGACGCACGACCGCTGGTTCGCGCGAACATTTGACCGTTACTTGGTCTTCGGTTCAGACGGTGTTGTACGGGAGACTCAGGAACCCGTATGGGACGAACGTAGGGTCGAGCGCGAGCGCTGAGGGGGTGAACGGCCCCCCGCGGGGTCGAGGGAGGCGTTGTGGGGCTGCGGCCTAGCATCTGGCTCATGAAGTGGGACCGTCCGGTTTCGGCCGGTCGGCGGGTCGACTGGCTGCTGCGGCCGGCGCCGCGCTCCTGGCGGGCGGTCTCCCTCGTGATCCTGCTGTCGATCGCGGTCTCCACGAGCCTGCGCGCGAACTGGGGCTCGGACAACGCGTTCGTGGTGAAGGCCGCGGACGCGCTGCTGTCGGGTGCCTCGCCCTACGAGGACAAGCGGTTCCTGTACCTGCCCAGCGCCGTGATCATGGCCGTGCCGGAGGCGCTGCTGCCGCACTGGGCGCTGCGCTGGCTGCTGCCGCTGGGCATGACCGCGCTGATCGGCGCCGGCTGGTGGGCGGCGCTGCGGCTGTTCTCCGTACCGGTGCGCTCCCGCCTCGCGGTGGGGGGTTTCGGCCTGTTCGCGCTGGCCTACAAGCCGTACCTGAACCTGGTGCTGATCGGGAACTGGACGGCGATCTCGGCGGCCGCGCTGCCGCTGGCGCTGCTGCTCGCCCACCGGCGGCGGTGGGCGGCGGCGGGCCTGGTGGTGGGGCTGGCCATCGCCTGCAAGCCGATGCTCGTGCCGATCGGCCTGCTGTTCGTACTGGCCCGGCAGTGGCGGGGGCTGGCCGTGGCGGTGCTGGTCCCGGTGGCGCTGTCACTGGCGGGGGCGCTGATGATGCCGAGCCCGACGCTGTTCTTCACCAAGACGCTGCCGTTCCTTTTCCAGGGGCAGGACGCCTACGCGCTCCCCTGGGACGCCTCTCCGATCGCGGTGCTGCCGCGGATGGGGGTGCCGCAGCCGGTCGCGGTGCTGCTGGCCGGGGCGGGGGCGCTCGGCGGACTGTGGGCGGTGTGGGTGCGCTGGCGGCGGACGGAGGGACCCGGCGGGGACGAGCTGCGCCTCGCGGAGACGGCCTGCATGGTGATGCTCGCCGCATTCCTGGTGTCGCGGCCGTCCTTCGACCACTACCTGCTGGTGGTGCTGCCGCTGCTGATCGTTTCGGGGGTGCGGGAGGGTTCGGCGGCCCGCTCGCCCTGGTTCTGGCTGGCCCTGGTGCCTCAGCTGGCGCTGGTCCCCTGGCCCGCGGAGCTGGCCCACAAGAGGCGGGCGTTCCGGGACATGGCGGCCCTGTGCGGGCTCGCGGCTCTGCTGGTGCGTCGTACCCTGCGCTCCGGTCGGGTTATTCTGGGTCCAGTAACAACTGCGGGGTCCCCACCCAGGACCGAACCGGAGTGCGCCGCGAAGCCAGCAGCATCGGCATCGCGGACCGCGTTTTGACCCGTACGGGTCCTCTTGGGTACTCTGCTGGTTTGTTATGCGTATTGGCTTTCTCATTCTCACGTGAAAGGGCCTTACGCCGGTCCACCGGACCGATGACCAGCGGTTCACACGGGTTGCGTCCCCGATGTGGACAAGCGGCTGTCGTGATCGTCCGTGGTGACCCTGTCAGGACCCTTCCCGCGGGGCTCGTGCCCTCTGGGATGACCCACCACTGAAGAAGCGAAGGCATACGCGTGCGTACGTACAGCCCCAAGCCCGGCGACATCTCGCGCCAGTGGCTCGTCATTGACGCCCAGGACGTTGTCCTCGGCCGTCTGGCGACCCAGGCCGCTGCCCTCCTGCGCGGCAAGCACAAGCCGACCTATGCGCCCCACATGGACATGGGCGACTTCGTCATCATCGTCAACGCCGACAAGGTCCACCTGTCCGGCAACAAGGCGTCCCAGAAGATGGCGTACCGCCACTCCGGTTTCCCGGGCGGTCTGCGTTCCGTGCGCTACGACGACCTCCTGGCGAACAACCCGGAGAAGGCCGTCGAGAAGGCCGTCAAGGGCATGCTCCCCAAGAACACCCTGGGCCGTCAGATGCTCTCGAAGCTGAAGGTCTACTCGGGCGACCAGCACCCCCACGCTGCCCAGCAGCCGGTGCCGTTCGAGATCACCCAGGTCGCGCAGTAGTTCCGGCCACCCCCTAAGACGTAGAGAATTCTGAGGAGAATCGTGGCCGAGACCACCGTCGAGAGCCCCATCGAGGGCGACGAGACGTACGACGCTGTTACCACTTTCGAGTCCGAGGCGCCGGAGGGTGACTACACCTCCGAGTCCCTCGCCGGCCGCTTCGGCGACCCGCAGCCGGCCGCCGGCCTGGGCCGTCGCAAGAACGCCATCGCGCGCGTCCGGATCGTCCCGGGCACCGGCAAGTGGAAGATCAACGGTCGCACCCTTGAGGACTACTTCCCCAACAAGGTGCACCAGCAGGAAGTCAACGAGCCGTTCAAGCTCCTTGAGCTGGACAACCGCTACGACGTCATCGCCCGCATCTCGGGTGGCGGCGTCTCCGGCCAGGCCGGCGCCCTGCGCCTCGGCGTGGCCCGTGCGCTGAACGAGGCGGACGTCGACAACAACCGCCCGGCGCTCAAGAAGGCCGGCTTCCTCTCCCGCGACGACCGTGCGGTCGAGCGCAAGAAGGCCGGTCTCAAGAAGGCCCGTAAGGCTCCGCAGTACAGCAAGCGTTAATCTGCGCCTGCTGTTCTGCAACGAAACCGCCCCGGCAGCACTCTCTGTGCTGCCGGGGCGGTTCGTTTACCGCCACAAGCGGCACATACCTGTCACACAGCGGCACTAAGCGAAGCGTGAACTCGGGAGGACAACAGTGGGACGACTCTTCGGGACGGACGGTGTACGAGGCGTCGCCAACGCGGATCTGACGGCCGAGCTCGCGCTCGGTCTCTCCGTGGCGGCCGCACACGTACTGGCCGAGGCGGGCACCTTCGCCGGCCACCGGGCCACCGCCGTGGTCGGCCGGGACCCCCGAGCTTCCGGCGAGTTCCTGGAGGCCGCGGTCGTCGCGGGCCTCGCGAGCGCGGGCGTGGACGTCCTGCGCGTCGGTGTGCTGCCCACCCCGGCGGTGGCGTATCTCACCGGTGCGCTGGGCGCCGACCTCGGCGTGATGCTCTCCGCCAGCCACAACGCGATGCCCGACAACGGCATCAAGTTCTTCGCGCGCGGCGGCCACAAGCTGGCCGACGAGCTGGAGGACCGGATCGAGTCCGTCTACGACGAGCACCGCACCGGCGCCCCCTGGGACCGTCCCACCGGCGCGGGCGTCGGCCGGGTCTCGGACTACAACGAGGGCTTCGAGAAGTACGTCGCCCACCTCATCGGGGCCCTCCCCAACCGCCTCGAAGGACTCAGGATCGTCCTGGACGAGGCCCACGGCGCGGCAGCGTACGTCTCCCCCGAGGCCTTCGCCCGGGCCGGCGCGGAGATCATCACGATCGGCGCCGAGCCCGACGGCCTGAACATCAACGACGGCTGCGGCTCCACCCACCTCGGTCTGCTCAAGCAGGCCGTCGTCGAGCACGGGGCCGACTTCGGCATCGCGCACGACGGCGACGCCGACCGCTGCCTGGCCGTGGACGCCTCGGGCGCGGAGGTCGACGGGGACCAGATCCTCGCGGTGCTGGCCCTGGCCATGCGCGAGGCGGGGCAGCTGCGCGAGAACACCGTCGTCGGCACGGTGATGTCGAACCTTGGCTTCAAGCTGGCCATGGAGGCCGAGGGCATCCAGGTCGTGCAGACCGGCGTCGGCGACCGCTACGTGCTGGAGTCGATGAAGGAGCACGGCTACGCGCTCGGCGGCGAGCAGTCCGGCCACGTGATCATCCTCGACCACGCGACGACCGGGGACGGCACCCTGACGGGGCTGCTGCTGGCGGCCCGGGTCGCGGCGACCGGGCGGTCCCTGGCGGAGCTGGCGGGCGTGATGCAGCGGCTGCCGCAGGTGCTGATCAACGTGCCCGACGTGGACAAGTCCCGGGTCGGGACCTCCGGCGAGCTGGCGGCCGCGGTGGGCGACGCCGAGCGCGAGCTGGGCGCCACCGGGCGGGTGCTGCTGCGTCCCTCCGGTACGGAGCCGCTCGTACGGGTGATGGTGGAGGCCGCCGACATCGAGCAGGCCCGCGCGGTCGCGGGACGCCTCGCGGACGTCGTGAAGTCGGCGCTCGGTTAGTCATCCCGGTTCCCTGAGCCCCGTCGCCCCCGCGGGTGGCGGGGCTCAGGCCGTTCCGGAGGGGGTACGGCGCCAGCGGCCGCGCTGGGTGCGCCACAGCAGCTTCTGTGCGTACAGGGTCAGGGTGCCGGCCAGCATGATCCCGCCCAGGTTCACCAGCAGCTGCTCCGCCGAGCCCCACATCTGGCCCACCTCGCCGTAGCTGAGGGCCACCGCGGCGTTGGCGGCCGCCGGGACGGTCGTCACCGAGATCGCCACGCCGACCAGCGCGCCGGACTTGGCGGACGTCAGGGACAGCACCCCAGCCACCCCGGCGAGCAGGGCCACCACGAACGAGAACGGGTCCGGCTGCCAGATGAAGCTGGTGTTGGGGCGCGGGTTCTCCAGCATCGACCGCTCGAACAGGCCCAGCGCGTCCATGGCCAGGCTGAACAGGGTGGTCGCCGCCATCGCGGCGGCGAAGCCGGTCAACAGGGCGAGCAGGGAGCGCGCCGCGGGTTTCGGAGCTCGCCGGACCAGGCCCGTACACACGCCCGCGAGCGGGCCGAACTCCGGGCCGACGGCCATCGCGCCCACGATCAGGATGGCGTTGTCCAGGACCACACCGCAGGCGGCGATCAGCGTCGCGACGATCATGAAGGCGGTGTAGGTGATCGTGAGGGTCGACTCCTCGTGGGTCGCCTCGCTCAGCTGCTCCCACAGCACGGCGTCGGCCCCTTCGCCCGGTGCCTCCTCCTCGGCCCGGTCGGCGCTCTTGGAGAGGGTCAGGTCGATGTTCTCGACGGTGATCGAGCCGTCCTCGTCGATGCCCAGTTCCCGTAGCGCCTGGAGCAGCTCGTCGCCCGCCTCGCGCGCGACGTCGCAGGTGACGACGTCACCCGCCGGGGCGAGGGCCGCGCCGGTCAGCACCACCAGGTGGGTGGTGCCGACGGTCTCCTCGATGAGGCGCAGTACGGCGTGCGTCCGGTCGGGCGGGGTGATCATCCGCAGGTGCAGCATGCCCGAACAGTAGCTTTCAGAGTTTGCGCAGGCTCAGCTTCTGCACCTTGTGGTCCGGGCCCTTGCGCACGACGAGGGTCGCCCGGCCGCGGGTCGGGGCCACGTTCTCCATCAGGTTGGGCTTGTTGATGGTCCGCCACATCGTCTGCGCGTACTCCAGGGCCTCCTCCTCGGAGACCTGCGTGTACTTGCGGAAGTAGGAGAAAGGATTCTGGAACGCGGTCTCGCGCAGCTTCCGGAACCGGTTGAGGTACCAGCGCTCGATGTCCTCGGGGCGCGCGTCCACGTACACGCTGAAGTCGAAGTAGTCGGCGAGGCCGACGCGGGTCCGCCCGTCCTTGCCGGGCAGGGCCGGCTGGAGGACGTTGAGCCCCTCCACGATCAGGATGTCCGGGCGGCGGACGACGAGCTGCTCGCCGGGGACGATGTCGTAGATCAGGTGGGAGTAGACCGGGGCCGTGACCTCGTCCTTGCCCGCCTTGATGTCGGCGACGAAGCGGGTGAGCGCGCGGCGGTCGTACGACTCGGGGAAGCCCTTGCGGGCGGTCAGGCCGCGGCGCTGGAGCTCCTTCATCGGGTACAGGAAGCCGTCGGTGGTGACGAGCTCGACGCGCGGGTGCTCGGGCCAGCGGGCCAGCAGGGCCTGGAGCAGACGGGCCACGGTGGACTTGCCGACGGCGACGGAGCCGGCGACGCCTATGACGAAGGGGGTGCCCTGCTGGGCGCCGTGGCCGTTGCCGGCGTCGCCGAGGAAGGTGTTGAGGGTGCCGCGGAGGTTGCTGGTGGCGCCGACGTAGAGGTTCAGCAGGCGGGAGAGCGGGAGGTAGACGTCGCGGACCTCGTCGAGGTCGATGACGTCGCCCAGGCCGCGGAGCCGTTCGACCTCGTCGGCTGTGAGCGGCAGGGGGGTGCGCTCGCGCAGGGCGCTCCATTCGGCCCGGGTGAGGTCGACGTAGGGGGAGGCCTCGGCGGGCCGGCGGTGGCCGGCGCGGTCCGTTGCGCGGCCCGGCGTGCTTCGTGGCGGCGAAGTGATCACAAGGCCATTGTCGGGGCTCGCGCTCGCTTATGGGTGGTGTGGTCGGTCACGTGGGGAGCGGCTCCCGGGGGCCGGGTACGTGGCCGGATCCCGATCGGAGTCTCGTGTCGGTCTCGTGCCGGTCACGATTGGCAAGGGTGTGTGAAAACCGGATCGTCCGACCGTCCGGTCACCCGTACATTGCTGATCGCCACAGCTCCGGTGCGCCTCCGACCGAGGGCGCGCCGACCGGGGCTGTCTGTGTGCGTTTCTTGTTCCGGGGGAGATTTCCGTTGCGTACCGTGCTTGTCCGTCGTGCTGTCCTGACCGCTTCGGCGGTGTCCCTGACCCTGCTGGCCACCGCCTGCGGGTCGGGCGGGGCCGGCGGCGCCGGGGCCGATTTCAAGGCCGGCTCCCAGGGCGGCTCCCAGCCGTCCGCCACGGCTTCGGGCGCGGCTCCGGCGGGACCCAAGGGGAAGACGGCCGCCGAGCTGGCCAGCCTGCTGGTCACCCGGGCGGACCTGCCGGACCACGAGCTGGAGCCGGTCACGGACGGCGAGGCGCAGAACGATCCGATCGACACCGACAAGGCCGCCTGCAGGCCGCTGGCCCAGGCCGAGGGGATGCAGCCGATCGGCACGTCCACCGGGGTCGCCCGCGTCGTCGCGGGCGGGAAGCCCGCGCCGGCGGCGGCCGGGGACGCCGGCGCGGCGCGGCAGGCGGCAGCCGCCGCGGGCGCCGGCCGGCAGGCGACGGCCACGTCGGTCGCGCTGGTGTCCTACGACGGCAAGGGCGCCGAGGAGGCCTTCGCCGCGGTCAAGGACGGGGTGCAGGCGTGCACGGGCGGCTTCTCGGTGACGCAGGCCGGGGAGAAGACGGCCATCGGGAGCGTCGAGGCCGACGCCGCGCTCACCGGCGGCGACGAGGCGGTCTCGTTCAACACCGTGATGGACCTGGGGGACGGCGACCGGAACGTCACCCGGGTGGTGGTGCTGCGCAAGGGCAACACCCTCGCGACGTTCACCGCGCTGAGCGTGAGCGGCGAGGCCGAGCAGCCGAAGGCCGTCGTGGACGCGCAGGCGAAGAAGCTCGGCTGATGGCTGATGGCTGACGGCTGATGGCTGACGGCTGACGGCTGACTCTGGCTCAGGCGTCAACCCTGCTCCGGCACATTCGCCGGGGCGGGGTTCGTCCGGTTCAGGTACGGGGCAGGAGCCCGGCATCGGCGTACCCTGCCGCCTATGTGCGGAATTGTGGGTTACGTGGGAGCGCAGTCGGCGCTCGATGTGGTCATCGCCGGACTCAAGCGGCTGGAGTACCGCGGCTACGACTCGGCCGGTGTCGCCGTGCTCGCGGACGGCGGACTGGACGCCGTCAAGAAGGCCGGCAAGCTGGTCAACCTGGAGAAGGAACTGGTCGGGCATCCGCTGCCGGCCGGCTCCACGGGCCTGGGACACACCCGGTGGGCGACCCACGGCGGGCCCACCGACGTCAACGCCCATCCGCACCTCGACAACGCGGGGCGCGTGGCGGTCGTGCACAACGGGATCATCGAGAACTTCGCCGCATTGCGCGCCGAACTGGCGGAGCGGGGCCACAAGCTGGAGTCCGAGACGGACACCGAGGTCGTGGCGCACCTGCTCGCCGAGCAGTTCGACGCCGTGTCCGGAGACCTGGCGGAGGCCATGCGGCGCGTCTGCCGGCGGTTGGAGGGCGCGTTCACGCTGGTCGCCGTGCACGCCGACGCGCCGGACGTGGTGGTCGGGGCGCGCCGGAACTCCCCCCTGGTGGTGGGCGTTGGGGAGGGTGAGAACTTCCTCGCCTCGGACGTGGCCGCCTTCATCGCCCACACCCGGTCCGCGATCGAGCTGGGGCAGGACCAGGTCGTCGAGCTCCGCCGCGAAGGGGTGACGGTGACCAACTTCGACGGTTCGGCCGCGGAGGTGCGGGCGTACCACGTGGACTGGGACGCCTCGGCGGCCGAGAAGGGGGGATACGACTACTTCATGCTCAAGGAGATCGCCGAGCAGCCGAAGGCCGTCGCCGACACCCTCCTGGGCAGGATCGACGCGAGCGGCCTGCTGACGCTGGACGAGGTGCGCATCCCCGCCTCGGTGCTCCGCGAGGTCGACAAGGTCGTGATCGTGGCGTGCGGTACGGCGTACCACGCGGGCATGATCGCGAAGCTGGCCATCGAGCACTGGACCCGCATCCCGTGCGAGACGGAACTGGCCAGCGAGTTCCGCTACCGCGACCCGATCCTGGACCAGCGGACGCTGGTGATCGCGATCTCGCAGTCGGGCGAGACCATGGACACCCTGATGGCGCTGCGGCACGCGCGCGAGCAGGGCGCCAAGGTGCTGGCCGTCTGCAACACGAACGGGTCGACGATCCCCCGCGAATCGGACGCCGTGCTGTACACGCACGCCGGTCCCGAGGTGGCCGTCGCCTCGACCAAGGCGTTCCTGACGCAGCTGGTGGCCTGCTACCTGGTCGCGCTGTACCTCGGGCAGGTCCGGGGCACGAAGTGGGGCGACGAGATCCGCGCGGTGATCCGGGAGCTGTCGGACATCGCCGCGGCCGTGGACAGGGTGCTGGAGACGATGGAGCCGGTACGGGCGCTGGCGCGTTCGCTGGCCGACAAGAACACCGTGCTGTTCCTCGGCCGCCACGTCGGGTACCCGGTGGCGCTGGAGGGTGCGCTCAAGCTCAAGGAGCTGGCGTACATGCACGCGGAGGGCTTCGCGGCGGGCGAGCTCAAGCACGGGCCGATCGCGTTGATCGAGGAGGACCTGCCGGTGGTGGTCGTGGTGCCGTCGCCGCGCGGGCGTTCGGTGCTGCACGACAAGATCGTGTCGAACATCCAGGAGATCCGGGCCCGCGGGGCTCGTACGATCGTGATCGCGGAGGAGGGCGACGAGGCGGTGGTCCCCTACGCGGACCACCTGATCCGCATCCCGGCGACGCCCACGCTGCTCCAGCCGCTGGTGGCGGCGGTGCCGTTGCAGGTGTTCGCGTGCGAGCTGGCGACCGCCCGGGGGAACGAGGTGGACCAGCCGCGCAACCTCGCCAAATCCGTCACGGTCGAATAGTCGAACAGGGGCATGGTGTTGTGATTATCGGTGTGGGCATTGACGTTGCCGAGATCGAGCGGTTCGGCGCCGCCCTGGAGCGGACCCCGCACCTCGCGCAACGGCTCTTCGTCGACGCCGAGTTGACCCTGCCGAGCGGCGAGCGGCGCGGGAACGCCTCGCTCGCCGCCCGGTTCGCGGCCAAGGAGGCGCTCGCCAAGGCGCTCGGCGCGCCCGGCGGGATGCTGTGGACCGACGCCGAGGTGTACGTCGAGGAGACCGGGCAGCCGCGCGTACGGGTGTCCGGGACGGTGGAGGCGCGGGCGACGGCACTCGGCGTGAAGTCGTGGCACATCTCCCTGAGCCACGACGCGGGGGTCGCCTCCGCCGTGGTCATCGCCGAGGGATAGACCGCCGGGGGACAGACCGCCGGGGGTCGACCACCGATGGGCAGCCCGCGGCCGGGGGGCGGGCCGCCGGGTGGGGGACCGGGGCGGTCGTCCCGGCCGCCTTTTCGGGCAGGGTGGTGGCATGCGTACTGCTTACAGCGTGGAGACCGTACGGGCCGCCGAGCGCGAGCTGATGGCGCGGCTGCCGGAGGGCACCTTGATGCGGCGGGCGGCGGCCGGGCTGGCCGCCGTGTGCGCCGGGCTGCTGGGGAGGGTGTACGGCGCGCGGATCGTGCTGCTGGTCGGCCCGGGGGACAACGGCGGAGACGCCCTGTACGCGGGCGCGCGGCTGGCCCGGCGCGGCGCCGGGGTGACGGCCGTGCCGATGGACCCCGAGCGGATGCACCCGGGCGGCCTGGCCGCCCTGCTGGGCGCGGGCGGCCGGGTGGAGTCGGCGGTGCCCGGGCGGGCGGACCTGGTGGTGGACGGACTGCTCGGCATCGGCGGCCGCGGCGGGCTCCGGGCCGCGGCCGCGGCGCTGGTGGAGCGGATCCCGCCGGGCGCGGTGGTGGTGGCCGCGGACCTGCCGAGCGGCGTGGACGCGCAGACGGGCGAGGTGGCCGGGGCGGCGGTACGGGCCGACGTCACGGTGACGTTCGGGGCCTACAAGCCGGGGCTGCTGATCGACCCGGGAGCCTCGCGGGCCGGTGCGGTACGGCTGGTGGACATCGGGCTCACCCTCCCCGCGCCGGACGCGGAGGCGCTGCAACACGCCGATGTGGCGGGGCTGCTGCCCGAGCCGGGCGCGGCCAGCGACAAGTACCGCCGGGGCGTGGTCGGCATCGTCGCCGGGTCGGCCCGCTACCCGGGGGCTGCGGTGCTGGCGGTCGCGGGGGCGCTGCGCGGCGGCGCCGGAGCGGTGCGGTACGTGGGTCCGGCGGCGGTCGGGGAGGCGGTACTGGCCAGGTACCCGGAGACGCTGATCGGGCGGGGCCGGGTGCAGGCCTGGGTGATCGGGCCCGGCCTGGGGGACGAGCGGGGCGCGGAGGTCCTGGACGACCCGGTGCCGGTGCTGGTCGACGCCGACGGGCTGCGCGGGCTGGACCCGGAGGCGCTGCGGGCCCGGACGGCGCCGACGGTACTGACCCCGCACGCGGGCGAGGCGGCGGCGCTGCTGGGCGTGCGGCGCGAGGAGGTGGAGGCGGGCCGGCTGGACTGCGTTCGGGCGCTGGCGCAGCGGTACGGGGCGACGGTGCTGCTCAAAGGCTCGACCACGCTGGTCTGCGACGGCGCCGCCCCCGTCCGGGTCAACCCGACCGGCACCCCGTGGCTGGCCACGGCCGGCAGCGGTGACGTGCTGTCGGGCCTGGCGGGCTCCCTGCTGGCGGCGGGTCTGTCCGGCCCCGACGCCGCTTCCGTGGCGGCGTACCTCCACGGCCTGGCGGCCCGCCGCGCGGCATCGGGCGCCCCGCTCCTCGCCCACGAGGTGGCCGAAGCCCTCCCGGCCGCCTGGCGCGACGTCCGCACACCCTGACGGACGGACGGACGGACGGACGCACGGACGGACGGGTCGGCCTGGACGGGCCGAGCCGGACATGCGCCGCGGACCCGTGTCCGGGACGGAGCCGGCCGGACACGGGTCCGCGACGGCCGCGAGCCTGCCCGGCGCCTCCGGGCTGGCCGGGGTCGCGACGGCCGAGGACGAGGAGAAGCCCGTGGTGGCGTTCTCCGACGAGGACGGCACCGCGCGGCTGCCGCCGGGAGCGCAGTGGCGCACGGCGGGCGGCCGCGCGCGGTCCACCCCGGCTGAACCGCGCTCTCCTCCTCAGAGGGCTGCGCATCTCCGGGTCGCCCCCAGGGACGGCGAACGGCCCGGCCGGGCGGCACGGTCCACGCCGGAGCACCCGCCCGCACGGCGCGGGGGCGCGGCGGGGGCTTCTGAGAGACTGTGCTCGATGAACGAGACACCGACGCGCGCGTACGCCGAGATCGACCTAGCCGCCGTGCGGAGCAACGTGCGCGCTTTGCGCGAGCGGGCGCCCCGGGCCGAGCTCATGGCCGTCGTCAAGTCGGACGCGTACGGGCACGGGGCCGTCCCCTGCGCCCGCGCCGCCCTCGACGCCGGGGCGACCTGGCTCGGCACCGCGACGCCCGAGGAAGCGCTCGCGCTGCGCGCCGCCGGGATCGGTTCCCGGATCATGTGCTGGCTGTGGACGCCCGGCGGCCCCTGGCGGGAGGCCATCGAGGCCGATCTGGACCTGTCCGTCAGCGGGACGTGGGCCCTGGACGAGGTGCGGGCCGCCGCCCGCGGGAGCGGGAAGGTGGCGCGCGTACAGCTCAAGGCCGACACCGGCCTCGGGCGGGCCGGCTGCCAGCCCGCCGACTGGGCGGAACTGGTGGGCGCCGCCGTCGCCGCGCAGGCCGAGGGGACCGTCCTCGTCACCGGCGTGTGGTCGCACTTCGCCTGCGCCGACGAGCCGGGCCACCCCTCCATCGCCCTCCAGCTCACCGCCTTCCGCGAGATGCTCGCCTACGCCGAGAAGGAGGGCATCGAGCCCGAGGTCCGGCACATCGCCAACTCGCCGGCCACGCTCACCCTCCCTGAGAGCCACTTCGACCTCGTCCGCTGCGGCATCGCCGTCTACGGCGTCTCGCCGGCGCCCGAGTTGGGCACGCCCGAACAGCTGGGCCTGCGCCCCGCGATGACCCTCAAGGCCTCCGTCGCGCTGGTCAAGACCGTGCCCGCCGGTCACGGAGTCAGCTACGGCCACCACTACGTGACGGAACGTGAGACCCGCCTCGCCCTCATCCCCGTCGGGTACGCGGACGGCGTCCCGCGCCACGCCTCCGGAAGCGGCCCGGTCCTCGTCGGCGGCGCGGTCCGGCGGGTCGCCGGGCGGGTGGCCATGGACCAGTTCGTGGTCGACGTCGAGGGCGCCGACGTGACCGCCGGAGATCCGGCGGTCCTCTTCGGGCCCGGTGACCTGGGAGAACCCACCGCCGAGGACTGGGCCGCGGCGGCGGGCACCATCGCGTATGAGATCGTCACCCGTATCGGGGGCAGAGTGCCCAGGGTGTACCGCAACGGCTGAATACGGCTGCGTACGACCGAGTACGGCTGAGTGAGGACGGCGACCGCGTGGGCGAGAACTGGCGCAAGGCCGGCTGGGCCGGCGCGGCCATCGGAGTCATAGCCGCCGGTGCGGCCGCCGGTGTCGCGGTCGAACGGATCACCGTCGGACGCGGCATCCGCAGGAAGGCGCGGCTCGCGCTCGACGCCGCGGGGGACTACGGCTCCCTGCGCGGGGCGGAGGGCCTGTGCCGCGCCGAGGACGGCACCGAGCTGTACTACGAGGTCGACGAACCGCCCGAGGAGCCGGGCCGGCGCGGCCGGCTGCGGCGCAAGAAGCCGCCCGCCGCGACCGTCGTCTTCTGCCACGGCTACTGCCTGGGACAGGACTCCTGGCACTTCCAGCGCGCCGCCCTGCGCGGAACCGTCCGCTGCGTCTACTGGGACCAGCGCAGCCACGGCCGCAGCATGCGTGGCCTCTCCCAGGCCGACGGCGAGCCGGTGACCATCGAGCTGCTCGGCCGCGACCTCAAGGCGGTGATCGACGCCACCACCCCCGAGGGGCCGCTGGTGCTCGTCGGCCACTCCATGGGCGGCATGACCATCATGGCGCTGGCCGAACAGTTCCCGGAGCTGGTACGGGAGCGCGTGCTCGGCGTCGCCCTGGTCGGCACCTCCAGCGGCCGGCTGGACGAGGTCACGTACGGGCTCCCGGCCGTCGGCATGGGCGCCGTACGCCGTCTCCTTCCCGGGGTGCTCAAGGTGCTCGGCTCGCAGGTGGAGCTGGTGGAACGGGGCCGCCGGGCCACCGCCGACCTCTTCGCGGGCATGATCAAGCAGTATTCGTTCGGCTCGCGTGAAGTCGACCCGGGGGTCGCCCGCTTCGCCGAGCGGCTGATCGAGGCGACCCCGATCGACGTGGTCGCCGAGTTCTACCCGGCCTTCCAGGTCCACGACAAAACCATCGCGCTCCAGCGGTTCGCGGACATCCCGGTCACCGTCATCGCCGGGGACCGCGACATGATCACCCCGGCCGAGCACAGCGCCGCCATCAAGGACGTGCTCCCGGCCGCCGAACTGGTCGTCCTGGAGAACACCGGGCACCTGATGATGCTGGAGCGCCCGGACGCGGTGACCGCGCTGCTGACCGGACTGCTGGCGCGCACTGGCGCCGTGCCGGAGGCGCTGCCCGCGGAGGGGGCCGGGTCCGCGGACGCGCCCGGCACCGTATCCGCCGGAGGCCCGGGAGCGACTAACGTTGGCCCGCATGGAAGAAGTACCGCGAGAAGCGCCGCACAGCCCGGCTCCTGAGGCCTTCGCGTCCGTGACGGCCGAAGGCGCCGTCGCCGAGACCCTGATCACCGTCGACTCGCCCGGCTCCATGAGCGAGCTGGGCCGTCGGATCGCCGGCCTGCTGCGGCCCGGCGACCTCGTCCTGCTGACGGGCGAGCTCGGCGCAGGCAAGACCACCCTGACGCGCGGCCTCGGCGAAGGCCTCGGCGTGCGCGGGGCCGTCACCTCCCCGACCTTCGTCATCGCCCGGGTGCACCCGCCGCTCGGTGACGGGCCGGCCCTGGTGCACGTGGACGCGTACCGGCTCGGCGGCGGGCTGGAGGAGATGGAGGACCTGGACCTCGACGTCTCGCTGCCCGAGTCCGTGGTCGTCGTCGAATGGGGCGACGGCAAGGTCGAGGAGCTCTCCGAGGACCGGCTCCATGTGGTGATCTCCCGCGCGGTCGGCCACGAGGAGGTCCTCGACGACGTCCGGCAGGTCTCGGTGCGCGGGATCGGTGCGCGCTGGGCCGGTGCGGCCGACGGACTGGCCGGGCTGGCGGAACGCGTCGCCCGGTAGCGGACCGGGCGGCGGCGCGGGGCGGCCGCGCGGGCGGACATCCCGACACCGCGTCGGGAAAACGTTGCGCGAGTACGGACGCTCGTGGTGACATGGTACCGAGCGCTGGTTAGGTGTACCTAAGTACGCGCCCCGGGCCGGTCCAGGAGGCAGCCATGTCGGCAGCAGGAGCAGCACGCGCAGCAGCGGGAGCAGGGCGAGCGCCCGGCGAGGTCGTGTCCGTGGGGGCGCTGCTCGCCTCTTGCGCGGCCGCCGACGCCGTGTCCACGCCGCCCGCGCGCATCCCCGTACGGCCGGTGCCCCAGGACGGGGAACAGGCCGCTGCGGAGTCCGAAGCGGCCTGAGGTTCCCTGCGGGCATCGCCCGTACGGGTGAAAGATGAAGGGTGCCCGTCAGGGCACGACGACCACCTTCGTGTTGATCGTCGCGAAGGCCCACATCGCGTCGCCGTCGGCCCGCGACATGCGGATGCCGCCCGTCTTCTTCGACTGGTCCGGCTCCGGCACCGTGCCGTCGACGCGCGCGCTGAAACCGATCGCGATGCCGTCGGTGGTGGCGAACCGTACGACGTGCTCGATCGGCACGCCGTCCGAGCCGGTGACCGTGCCCGAGCGCGAGCCCACCGGATAGCTGCCCGGCACCGGGTGGACCGTGCTCGGCATGACCGTGAAGGACTTCGGCTCCTGGCCGTCCTCGCCGACCAGCCACACGCGCTTTTGGGACACCGAGTAGACGACCCGCACCCCGGTCCCGGAGTCGGCCGGCACCGCGGCGGGCTTCGACGGGTCCGGCCGGGCGGGGCCCGGGGCCGGCGCGGGGGCCTGCGGGGCTGCCTTCGCGGGGCGGGCGGGCGCCGTGGCCGAGGCCTGGTAGCCGAGGAAACCGACGACGGCCAGCGCCGCGACGGTGAGCCCGGCCACGATTCCCGAGCTGCTGCGTGCCACCTTGCTCCGCCTTCCCGCGGTCTCCCCGCGTGTACGTCCTCATCGGCCCTGTGTCGTAGGGTCCCGGCCCCGGCCGTTACCGGTACGGGAATACCCGGTCGAACACCGCACCGACTGCCTCGGTCGAAAGGTAGCAGCCGGGGTGGCCCGCGACCGGCCGCAAGGGCCGGGGTCCCGGGAGTCGTAGGCTGTTCGCGTGCTCTTGCTCGCTGTAGATACCGCCACGCCCGCCGTCACCGTCGCCCTGCACGACGGCGAGTCAGTCCTCGCCGAGTCGAACCAGGTCGACGCCCGCCGTCACGGGGAGCTGCTGCTGCCCTCCGTCGACAAGGTCCTCGCCGAGGCCGGGGTGAAACTCGAAGCCGTCACCGGCATCGTCGTCGGCGTCGGCCCCGGCCCCTACACCGGGCTGCGCGTCGGCCTCGTCACGGCCTCGACATTCGCCGCCGTCCTCGGCGTCCCGGTGCACGGCCTGTGCACCCTGGACGGCCTGGCCCACGCGGCCGGCGCCGCCGGGATCGAGGGCCCCTTCACCGTCGCCACCGACGCGCGGCGCAAGGAGGTCTACTGGGCCCGGTACGAAGACCCGCGCACGCGCGTCGGCGACCCGGCGGTGGACCGCCCCGCCGACATCGCCGAGCACGTCGCGGGGCTGCCCGCGGTCGGACAGGGCGCGCTGCTGTACCCGGACGTCTTCACCGACGCCCGCGGGCCCGAGCACCAGAGCGCCGCCTCCCTCGCGGCCCTGGCGGCGCAGCGGATCGCCGCCGGCCTGGAGTTCCTGCCTCCGACCCCGCTGTACCTGCGCCGCCCCGACGCCCAGGTACCCAAGAACTACAAGGTGGTCACCCCGAAGTGACCGCGGTACTGCGCGAGATGCGCTGGTGGGACATCGGGCCCGTGCTGGAACTGGAACACGAGCTGTTCCCCGAGGACGCCTGGTCCGCCGGAATGTTCTGGTCCGAGCTCGCCCACGCGCGCGGCCCGCACGCCAGCCGCCGCTACGTCGTCGCCGAGATCCCTCCCGGCAGCGGCGCCGCCGGAGCCGAGGGGGCCACCGGCCGCATCGTCGGCTACGCCGGGCTGGCCGCCGCCGGGGACCTGGGCGACGTACAGACCATCGCGGCGGCCCGCGACCAGTGGGGCACCGGCCTCGGCGCCCGGCTCCTCGACGACCTGCTGCGCCACGCGACCGCCTTCGAGTGCGCCGAGGTGCTTCTGGAGGTGCGGGTGGACAACACCCGCGCCCAGAAGCTCTACGAGCGCTTCGGTTTCGAGCCGATCGGCTTCCGCCGGGGCTACTACCAGCCCGGCAACGTCGACGCGCTCGTGATGCGCCTTTCCGATCCCGCACACTCCGTCCTCGCGGACGGACCCGTACAAGGTGAGACCCATGGCTGACGAACCCCTCGTCCTCGGTATCGAGACCTCCTGCGACGAGACCGGCGTCGGCGTCGTCCGCGGCACCACCCTGCTGGCCGACGCGGTCGCCTCCAGCGTCGACGAGCACGCGCGCTTCGGCGGTGTCGTACCCGAGGTGGCCTCCCGCGCGCACCTGGAGGCCATGGTCCCGACCATCGACCGCGCCCTCAAGGAAGCCGGCGTCAGCGCCCGCGACCTCGACGGCATCGCCGTCACCGCGGGCCCGGGCCTCGCGGGGGCGCTGCTCGTGGGCGTCTCGGCGGCGAAGGCGTACGCGTACGCGCTGGGCAAGCCGCTCTACGGGGTCAACCACCTCGCCTCGCACATCTGCGTCGACCAGCTGGAGCACGGGCCGCTGCCGGAGCCGACCATGGCGCTCCTGGTGTCGGGCGGCCACTCCTCGCTGCTGCTCGCGCCGGACATCACCGCCGACGTACGGCCGCTCGGCGCGACCATCGACGACGCGGCCGGCGAGGCCTTCGACAAGATCGCCCGCGTGCTCCAGCTGGGCTTCCCGGGCGGTCCGGTCATCGACCGGCTCGCCCGGGAGGGCGACCCGAAGGCGATCAACTTCCCGCGCGGGCTGACGGGGCCGCGCGACGCGGCGTACGACTTCTCCTTCTCCGGCCTCAAGACGGCGGTGGCCCGCTGGATCGAGGCGAAGCGGAAGGCGGGCGAGGACGTGCCGGTGCGCGATGTGGCGGCGTCCTTCCAGGAGGCCGTGGTGGACGTGCTGACCCGCAAGGCGATCCGCGCCTGCAAGGACGAGGGCGTCGACCACCTGATGATCGGCGGCGGTGTCGCGGCCAATTCCCGGCTGCGGGCGCTGGCCCAGGAGCGGTGCGACGACGCGGGGATCACCCTGCGCGTGCCGCGGCCCAAGCTGTGCACGGACAACGGCGCGATGGTGGCCGCGCTCGGCGCGGAGATGGTCAAGCGGAACCGGCCGGCCTCGGACTGGGACCTGTCGGCGGACTCCTCGCTGCCGGTGACGGACCCGCACGTTCCGGGGACGCGGGGAGACCACGGGCACGGCCACGACCACGTGCACGAGGTGAGCAAGGACAACCTCTACTCATGAGCACGGTCGCGCTGATGTGGGAGGCCCGGGCCGTGCCCGGCCGGGGCAACGAGCTGCTGGAGTGGGCCCGCGCCCAGGTCCTGGCCCGGGAGCCGGTGCGGCGCGAGGTGCTGCGGGCCCCGCAGGACCGGGTGCTGGTGGTCACCTGGTGGGAGGCCGCGGAGGGCGTGGCGGCGGAGCTGCCCGAGCTTCCCGAGCCGGCCGCGGACCTGATCACCCGGGCCGTGCACCGCTGGCGATTCGAGTCGGTGGAGGTTGCCGGCGGCTGAGCGCCGGTCGAGTGACCCTGTATCAGGTCCTCGTACGGTCATGTGCATGCCTCGTCATGACCTGCCGCCCCCGCCGCCGCCCGCGCACCTGCGGGAGTGGCTGGACGAGTCCGTCGTACGCGCCGAGCGCGCGCGCTTCCTCCAGGAACTGGCCCGGCGCATCCTCGCCCCGGGCCGGCTGCTGTCGCTCTGGGCGGTGGCAGCCGTCTTCGCCCTCGGCTGGAGCTTCATCGGCATGGCCCTGATGGCGATCGAAAGCCACGACCCGCTCTCGTACCTCCTCGGGGCCGTCTTCGGCGCGCTCGGCACGGCCGTGCTGGTGCCGGCCGGGATCTGGTTCGCCAAGGGCGCCGAACGGGACCGGCAGCTGCGCCGGCTGCTGTGCGCCTGGGCCGAATCCGACCGCGACCCGGCCGCGGCGGCCCTGGTGCGCGCGCCGTGGCGCAGCCTGACCTGGCTGCTCGCCTCCTTCGCCCTCGGCGCGGTCGGGCTGTGGGTGACGTTCGGGACGGCGGTCGAGGCGCGGCCGGGCGAGGTGACGAACGGCGAGGTCACCTACCTCATGGGGCTCGGCCTGATCCTGTGGGTCACCGCCCTCCTCGGTCTCGGCAAGGCCGGCGCGCACCACCGCTGGACCGTGCGCGCCTTCGGCGAGAGGGCCTGAGGGCTGCCCCGCGGCCCCCGCGGCCCCCGCGGCCCCCGCGGGCGCCGCGTGACCGAGGGACGGCCCTCAGGAGGACGGCGCCGGAACCGACCACAGGTGGTCCGGGACCGCGATCCGCGTGACCGTCTTGCCGATGAGGTTGCTCAGGCTCCCGGTGTCCTTGTCGATGTCGGAGTTCACGATGACCACCATGACCACGCCCTGCTGCGGATGCCGGACGGCGATCGTCTCGTAGCCGGGCAGCTCGCCGTTGTGCCCGACCCAGCCGTTGACGTCGAGGACCCCCAGCCCGTAGCGCACGCCCGGGAGGCCGGTCGGCAGGGCCTCCATGCGCTGCGCCTGCGTCCCCGGCTCCAGCAGCCGCTTGCCGTCGGGCAGTTTCCCGCCGGTCAGCGCGGGGACCCAGGTGCGCAGGTCGTCGAGGGTGGAGGTCATCGCACCGGCCGCCCAGCCCCAGGAGGGGTTCCACCGGGAGGCGTCGAGCACCTTCCCGCCGGGCGTCCCGGCGACCGTGTAGCCGTGGACGTACGGGCTCGGGATCTCGGCGCCCTTCGGGAGCGCCGTGTCCTTGAGCCCCACGGGCTCCAGCACGTGGTCACGCAGGTAGCCGGAGAGGTCCTGCCCGCCGAGCTTCTCCACGAGCAGTCCGAGCAGCACGGTGTTGGTGTTGGAGTACTCCCACCGGGCGCCGGGCGGGAACCGGGCCGGGTGCCGGAACGCCACGTCGAGCAGCTCCTGGGGCTTCCAGGAACGGGTGGGGTGGGCGCGCAGCTCGGCCTGCCAGGCCTCGTCGGAGGGGTAGTTGTAGAGGCCGCTGCGCATGGCGGCGAGCTGGCGGATGGTGATCCGGCCGCCACCCGGCACCCCGTCGAGGTACTTCGAGACGGGGTCGTCGAGGCGGAGCCTGCCCCGGTCCACGAGCTGGAGCACCGCGGTGACGGTGAAGCTCTTGGTGACGCTGCCGATCCGGGTGTGGAGGCCGGGCTCCATCGGGGCGCCCGTCGCGGTGTCGGCGGTGCCGAAGGAGCGTACGTACGAGCCGTGGCCGCGGTCGAACCACAGCCCGACGGTGACCCCCGGGATGCCTTCCTCCTTCATGGCGGCCGTGACCGCGTCGTCGATCCGCCGCGCGGTGGCCGGATCGACGCCGGCCCGTCCCGGGGCCTCCGCGGCGGGGGCCTGCCCCGCGCACAGGGCCGTCAGCAGCAGGGAAGCGGCCGCCATCGCGGGGACGGCCCGGAAGCTGCGCATGGCGCACCACCTCTGAACGACCGGGGCCCCGAGGCTGACCCTCCCAGCCTATGAACCCGGCGCCCGCCCGGCGACCGGGCCGTTCACGGCCCTTCCACGGGCGCCCCGATCAGCATCGAGGGAGCACCGGCGACGCGGGTCAGGATCACCGTCGCCGAATGCGGGCCCTGGGGCTTGACCTTCTTGCGCAGTTCCTCCGGCTCGATGGCCGAACCGCGCTTCTTCACGGTCAGGACGCCGACGCCGCGCTCGCGCAGCAGCGCCCTCAGCTTCTTCAAGCCGAAGGGCAGCACGTCGGTGATCTCGTACGCGGTCGCGTACGGGGTCGCGCGCAGCTCGTCCGCGGTGATGTAGGCGATGGTCGGGTCGATCAGGCGGCCGCCCAGCTGCTCGGCGACCTCCGCGACGAGATGGGCGCGGATCACGGCGCCGTCGGGCTCGTACAGGTACCGGCCCACCGGCCCCGCCTCGGGGTCCGGCAGCGGATCGGCGGTGCGCAGCGCGCGCGGCCCCGGCAGCAGCGTGGCCCGTACGCTGCCGGGCTCCGTCCCGAACCACAGCACGGCCTCCTTCACGTCCCCCTGGTCGGAGATCCACTCGGCCTCGGCCTCCGCCGGGACGGCCTCGTGCGGGATCCCGGGGGCGATCTTGATGGCGGCGTACGGGGCGCTGCGCGCGGCCGCGACGGCCCAGGACAGCGGCGGCGAGTAGCTCTCGGGGTCGAAGATCCGGCCCCGGCCGCCGCGCCGGGCCGGGTCGATGAAGACGGCGTCGTAACCGGCGGTGTCGACGGTCGTCACGTCCGCCTCCCGGACCTCGATCAGGTCCGCCAGCCCCAGCGCCTCGGCGTTGGCCCGGGCGACGGCCACCGTCAGCGGGTCGTGGTCCACCGCCAGCACCCGGATGCCCAGCCGGGCCAGGGCCAGGGCGTCCCCGCCGATGCCGCAGCACAGGTCCGCGACGCTGCGTACGCCGAGGGCCGCGAGCCGGCCGGCGCGGTAGGCCGCGACGGAGGCGCGGGTGGCCATCTCGCCGCCCCCGGGGGTGAAGTACATGCGGAAGGCGTCCTCGGCCCCGAACTTCACGGCCGCCCGCTGCCTGAGGCGGGCCTGCCCGAGCGCGGTGGAGACCAGGGCGGCGGGGTGCTCGCGGCGCAGCCGGGTCGCCACGGCCAGCTCCTGGGCGGCGTCGTAGTCGTGGAGCGAGTCGAGGAGGGCGCGCCCCTCGGGGGTGAGCAGGGCGGCGAAGTCTTCGGGGGTCACGCGGTCCATTGTCGGCCAGTGTGGGCCAGTCGATGGAAGGTCGAGCTCCGCTCGCGGTGTCTGCCGGGGCCCGGGGGAGTGTCCTGGGAGTATCCGTCGCTATGCAGCCTGTACGACAAAAGGGAAATAAGACGCAACAAGGTCATCGGCCCGCGGCGCGTCCGCTCGGCCGGTACGGGGTGGCCCTCGCCGCGCTGCTGGTCGCCGCGCTGGGCACCGCATGCGGCTCCTCGAACCCGCCGGCCACCAAGCCCAAGGGCGGCACCGGCGCCGAAGGCTCGGGCGCCGCGGGCGCGCTCGCCAACCCCGCCGAGCAGCAGAAGGCCGCCCAGCAAGCCCGGATCGCCGCCGCGAAGAAGTGGAAACTGGCCAAGCCGCCGCTGACCGCCCCGCCCGCGCCCAAGACGAAGCCGGAGATCACCACCCGCGACGGCTTCGAGGTCGAAGGCCAGGAGGACCTGCCGCCCGTCTTCACCACGGTCCCCACCGAGGACAAGGTCGTCTTCCTGACGATCGACGACGGCGCCGAGAAGGACCCCGAGTTCCTCAAGATGATGAAGGAGCTCCACCTCCCCTACACGGCGTTCCTCAGCGACTACCTGGTCCGGGACAACTACCCGTACTTCAAGGAGATGCAGGCCGCGGGCGTCACCCTGAACAACCACACGCTCAACCACCGCTACCTGCCGGCCCTCGACTACGAACAGCAGCGCGAGGAGATCTGCGGCCAGCAGGACACCATCCAGAAGCAGTTCGGCAAGCGGCCGACACTCTTCCGGCCCCCCTACGGCAACTACAACCAGGACACGCTGCGCGCGGCGAAGTCCTGCGGCATCAAGGCCGTCCCGCTGTGGAACGCCGAGGCGTTCGTGAACCGGATGGATTACCGTGAATGGGACCGGGACCTCCACCCCGGCGACATCATCCTCACGCACTTCCGGGGCCGGGACGACTGGAAGGGCACGATGCCTGACATGATCCGTCATGTCATGAAGACCGTCACGGACAAGGGATACGCCGTGGCTCGCCTGGAGGACTACTTGTGAAGTACGCGCGCCGGTTGATAGCCGGGACGCTCGCAGCCGGCGCGCTCGCGCTGTCCCTGTCGGGGTGCGGGAACAGCGTGGACCCCATCGAACGACTGGGCCGCAAGACCAAGCAGGAGGCGGGGAAGCCGTCGGCCTCCCCGTCCACCGCCGCCTCGTCCCCGGCGCCGGCGGCCTCGGCGGACGACGCGTACCGCAAGTGGGGGCTGACGGCCCCGGTCCAGTACGCGCCGAAGCCCGCCCAGAAGCCGCAGCTCCCCAAGGCCGCGCCGGGCAAGCCGGCCGTCATAGACCGAATACCCGTCGCGCCGACCGACAAGGTCGTCTTCCTGACCTTCGACGACGGCGCGGAGAAGGACCCGCAGTTCCTCAAGATGGCGGCCGACCTCAAGCTGCCGATCAGCATGTTCCTCACGGACAACGTGGCCTCGTCCGACTACGGCCACTTCCAGACGCTGCGCGACAACGGCAGCGGCAGCACGATAAACAACCACACGCTGACCCACCCCAACCTGCGCACGCTGGACTTCGCGGCGCAGAAGAGGGAGATATGCGGTCAGCAGGAACGCCTGGAGAAGCGCTTCGGTACCAAACCGACCCGCTTCCGGCCGCCGTTCGGCAACTACAACGACAACACCCTCAAGGCCGCCTCCGAGTGCGGCATCTCCCAGGTCATCCTGTGGCGCGTGTCGATGCAGATCACCGGCTTCCAGTACGCCGAGGGCTCCGCGCTCCGCCCGGGCGACATCATCCTCGCCCACTTCCGCGGCCCGGCGGAACTCAAGGGCGAAACCGAAACCAAGATGACCGCCAACATGCTCACCCGCATCCAGGAACAGGGCTTCAAGATCGCCCGCCTGGAGGACTACCTGTAGGGGCGGAGCATCCCGCCCCGGGACCCCCTACACCCCCGCCCCCGCCGGCGTCAGCCCCGCCTCCGCCGGGTCGTGGGCATCCGCCTCGCGTTGGCGTTCCGCGCTGTCGCTGATGCGGAGCAGCAGGGCGATCATGAGCCAGTTGGCCAGGAGGGACGAGCCGCCCTTCGCCAGGAAGGGCAGGGCCTTGCCCGTCAGGGGGATCAGGCCCGTGACGCCGCCCGCGACCACGAACACCTGGAGCGCCAGCGCCGCCGCCAGCCCCACCGCCAGGAGCTTGCCGAACGGGTCCCGCGCCGCCAGCGCCATCCGCAGGCCCCGCTGGACGAGGAGCGCGTAGATCAGCAGGACCGCCATCACCCCCGCGAGGCCGAGCTCCTCGCCCACGGTGGTCAGGATGAAGTCGCTGCGCCCCGCGAACTTGATCAGCTCGGGGTGGCCCATGCCGAGTCCGGTGCCGGTGATGCCGCCCGTGCCGAAGCTGAACAGCGCCTGCGCCGACTGGTCGGAGGTGACGCCCGACGGCCGGTCCTTCCAGTAGTAGGACAGCGGGTTGAGCCAGGCCGCCACGCGCGCCTTGACGTGCGGCTCGGTCGAGCCCACCACGAAGGCGCCGCCCGCCGCCATGACCAGGCCGCAGACGATCCAGCTGGTGCGTTCCGTGGCGACGTACAGCATCACCACGAACACGCCGAAGAAGATCAGCGACGTACCGAGGTCCCGTTCGAAGACGAGCACCAGCAGCGACAGGACCCAGACGGTGACGATCGGCCCGAGCTGCCGCATCGGCGGCAGCCGCATCCCCAGGAACTTGCGGCCCGTCAGGGCCAGCGAGTCCCGGTGGACGACCAGGTAGCCCGCGAAGAA
Organism: Streptomyces sp. NPDC051578; assembly: GCF_044454045.1. Classification (NCBI taxonomy): domain Bacteria; kingdom Bacillati; phylum Actinomycetota; class Actinomycetes; order Kitasatosporales; family Streptomycetaceae; genus Streptomyces; species Streptomyces sp. NPDC051578. The sequence goes on along the minus strand of NZ_JBITDH010000001.1, from coordinate 1,984,423 downwards.
GACCGCGATCATGATCTTCACGAACTCGCCCGGCTGGAGCGAGAACCCGAACAGGATGATCCAGCGCTTCGCCCCGTAGGTGTCCGCGCCGAAGAAGGCCGGCGCGATGAGCAGCACCAGCGCGACGGCCATCGTGAGGTAGATGAAGCGCTGCAGCAGTCTGTGGTCGCGCAGCAGCGCCACCACCAGCAGGCAGGCGGCGACCCCGACCACCGTCCACATCAGCTGACCGGGGGCGTTCGCGTCGGATCCGTAGCGCTCGATGTACCCCTGGTCGAGGCGGTTGATGAGGACGAGCCCGAGCCCGGTCAGCAGCATGGCCAGCGGGAAGATCAGCGGATCCGCGTACGGCGCGAAGCGGCGGATGCCCAGGTGCCCCACCAGCGACAGCAGCGTCAGGCTGATGGTGAAGCCGGTGAGCTTCGGCGGCAGTGCGCCGTTCATCGCCAGACCTGCCGCGGCATGACCGAAAACGGCGATGCCGGTGACGAGGACGAGCAGCAATGCTTCGGTACGACGGCGCGCGCCGGCCACCGTCAGCGGCCTCAGACCCCGCACGGGATGCCTTCACCGCCGGTATTAGGGCGTTTTATCTTCATATCCACTACGACGAGGAAGCCCTGACGATGGTTCCTGGAAGGCCCGCCCGGCGCCGTCCGGGGCCGTTCGGAGGGGGGTGATCCGCAATCCGTCGGGTGGTGTGTTGGCACTCCGCTTGACCGAGTGCTAATCGCCGGAATAGTCTCGCACCTGGCACTCGCCCCCGGTGAGTGCCAACACAGCGACAGGCAGGTCCGGCACCCGCGACGACGGATCGACCTGGTCGCCACCTCAGACAGTTAACCCCGGATCTCCGAAGGGGGAGGTCGGATCGTGACGACCGCCAGCTCCAAGGTTGCCATCAAGCCGCTTGAGGACCGCATTGTGGTCCAGCCGCTCGACGCCGAGCAGACCACGGCCTCCGGCCTGGTCATCCCGGACACCGCGAAGGAGAAGCCCCAGGAGGGCGTCGTCCTTGCGGTCGGTCCGGGTCGCTTCGAGGACGGCCAGCGTCTCCCGCTGGACGTCAGCGTCGGCGACATCGTGCTGTACAGCAAGTACGGCGGCACCGAAGTGAAGTACAGCGGCGAGGAGTACCTCGTCCTCTCGGCCCGCGACGTGCTCGCGATCGTCGAGAAGTAAGCCACTTCTCCAGTTTTGCTTTGAGCTGCGCCCCTGGTCACCCTGCTGATGCCGGGGGGCTAGGGGCGTAGTTCGTTCTAGGCGGTGGCGGTCGCGGTGAGCGGCCGAGGATCGCAACGAGAGGACTGAACCGCTCCCATGCCGAAGATTCTGAAGTTCGACGAGGACGCCCGTCGCGCCCTTGAGCGCGGTGTGAACAAGCTTGCCGACACGGTGAAGGTGACGATCGGCCCCAAGGGCCGCAACGTCGTCATCGACAAGAAGTTCGGCGCGCCCACCATCACCAACGACGGTGTCACCATCGCCCGCGAGGTCGAGCTGGACGACCCGTACGAGAACCTGGGCGCCCAGCTCGTGAAGGAGGTGGCGACCAAGACCAACGACATCGCGGGTGACGGCACCACCACCGCCACCGTGCTGGCCCAGGCGCTGGTCCGCGAGGGTCTGCGCAACGTCGCCGCCGGCGCCTCCCCGGCCGCCCTCAAGAAGGGCATCGACGCCGCCGTCAAGGCCGTGTCCCAGGAGCTCCTCGCGACCGCCCGCCCGATCGAGGACAAGTCCGACATCGCCGCGGTGGCCGCGCTCTCCGCGCAGGACCAGCAGGTCGGCGAGCTCATCGCCGAGGCGATGGACAAGGTCGGCAAGGACGGTGTCATCACCGTCGAGGAGTCCAACACCTTCGGCCTGGAGCTGGAGTTCACCGAGGGCATGGCCTTCGACAAGGGCTACCTCTCGCCGTACATGGTCTCCGACCAGGAGCGTATGGAGGCCGTCCTCGACGACCCGTACATCCTGATCAACCAGGGCAAGATCTCCTCCATCCAGGACCTCCTGCCGCTGCTGGAGAAGGTCATCCAGGCCGGCGCCTCCAAGCCGCTGCTGATCATCGCCGAGGACGTCGAGGGCGAGGCCCTCTCGACCCTGGTCGTCAACAAGATCCGTGGCACCTTCAACGCCGTCGCCGTCAAGGCCCCCGGCTTCGGTGACCGCCGCAAGGCGATGCTCCAGGACATGGCCACCCTCACCGGTGCCACCGTCATCGCCGAGGAGGTCGGCCTCAAGCTCGACCAGGCCGGTCTGGACGTCCTCGGTACCGCGCGCCGCGTGACCATCACCAAGGACGACACCACCATCGTCGACGGTGGCGGCAGCTCCGACGAGGTCCTCGGCCGCGTCAACCAGATCAAGGCCGAGATCGAGTCCACGGACTCCGACTGGGACCGCGAGAAGCTGCAGGAGCGCCTGGCGAAGCTCGCCGGCGGCGTCTGCGTCATCAAGGTCGGCGCCGCCACCGAGGTGGAGCTCAAGGAGAAGAAGCACCGCCTCGAGGACGCCATCTCGGCGACCCGCGCCGCGGTCGAGGAGGGCATCGTCTCCGGCGGTGGCTCCTCCCTCGTCCACGCCGTGAAGGTGCTGGAGGGCAACCTCGGCCTCTCCGGCGACGAGGCCACCGGTGTCTCCGTCGTCCGCCGTGCCGCCGTCGAGCCGCTGCGCTGGATCGCCGAGAACGCGGGCCTCGAGGGCTACGTCATCACCGCCAAGGTCGCCGAGCTCGACAAGGGCCAGGGCTTCAACGCCGCGACCGGCGAGTACGGCGACCTGGTGAAGGCCGGCGTCATCGACCCGGTCAAGGTCACCCGTTCCGCGCTGGAGAACGCCGCTTCCATCGCCTCCCTGCTGCTCACGACCGAGACCCTGGTCGTCGAGAAGCCGGCCGAGGAAGAGGCCGACGCCGGTCACGGCCACGGTCACGGCCACAGCCACTGACCACGTCAGAGCTGAGCTGAACCGGGGAAGCCCCGGTTCCCGCCGCTGCGAAGCGGTGGGGACCGGGGCTTTCCCGTGCCGTGGGGCGGGCTGTGCGCAACCCCGTGTGCCGTGGGGCGCGCCGTGGACACCCCGTGTGCGTCACATGCCCATGTCCTGGGTGGTGCTGCGCGAGGCCATGCCCGTGTTCATGCCCAGCTGGCGCATCAGGCCGGGGGCGTCGTAGTACCACCAGCCCTCCGCGACCTGGCCGTTCTCGATCCGGAAGGTGGTGCAGCCCGCCATGCTGACCTCCTGTCCCGTCGAGGGGGCCCCCATGAACTCGCCCTTCTGCCTGCCGGTCCAGTTCCACAGGGTGGTGACGCAGTCGCCTTCGGCGATCTGGCGGTGCAGGTCGAAGGTGAAGTCGAAGGCGTCGCGCCACATCGTCATGCTCTGGCGCAGTCCCTCGCGCCCGTCGGCGTTGCCGGGCATCCGCATCATGTCGTGGTCGATGTAGCCGGCCGCGACGCACTCCTCCATGACGTCGAAGTTGCCCTTCTCCGCCAGGTCCTCGAAGATCCGGTTCACGAGCAGCTTGTTGAGGTACTCGTCGCGGACGACGTCCAGGTTCATGAACTTCGGCATGCCTTCGCAGAGGGACACCATTTCCTGGAACATCCGGTCCGTCTCGGGCAGCTGAGAGTTCCTCATGGCCTCCTCGTACGAGGGGAATTCGACGAGATCGACGTAGTGCGTCTTGGCGTCGCGGTCCCGTCCGATCATCGTGTGGGTGACCGTCCGCCGGCCGCTCGCCTGCTCCGCCCAGCGGTCGATGAGCGCGTTCATCTCTTCGAACCGCTTGGTTTCGTAATCAATTACCTGCACGAAAGTCATCGCGTCGCCTCCCGGCTGGATGGACCCAGATGAGACACATCCAGTTTAGGGAGGTTCGTCCCGGTCGGCGCCGCGCTCAGGGAGTTACCGGGGCCCGTACTTGCGGCCCGTACGCGACGTCACCCCGCCCAGCAGCCCGCGCGGCGTCAGCTTCACCACGCCCATCAGCGCCTTGTACCGCGGGTCGGGGATGGAGACGGTCTTGCCCCGCGCCAGGTCGGCCAGTGCCGCCGCCACCAGCTTGTCGGCGTCCAGCCACATCCACCCCGGGATGTTGTCGGTGCCCATCCCGGCCCGCTCGTGGAACTCGGTCCGTACGAATCCCGGGCACAGCGCCATCAGCCGCACCCCGCTCCCGGCCAGGTCCCGCGCCGCGCCCTGGGTGAACTGCACGACCCACGCCTTGCTCGCCCCGTAGGTCCCGCGCGGCACGAAGGCGGCCACGGAGGCCACGTTGACGACACCGCCGCGCCCGCGCGAGCGCATCGACTCGGCCGCCGCCGAGGTCAGCCGCAGCACCGCCTCGATGTGCACCTTCAGCATCGTCAGCTCGTCCGCCATGGGGACCTGGAGGAAGCTGCCCTTGTTGCCGAAGCCGGCGTTGTTGACCAGCAGGTCGACCGGGTGCGTGCGGTCGCCGAGGCGGGCCTCGACCGCGGCGATTCCCTTCTCCGTGGACAGGTCGGCGGTCAGCACCTCCGCCTCGATGCCGTGCCGGTCGTGCAGTTCGGTGGCCTGCTCACCCAGGCGCTCGGTGTCCCGCGCCACCAGCACCAGGTTGTGTCCCTGGGCGGCGAGCCGCCGGGCGAAGGCGGCGCCGATGCCCGCCGTGGATCCCGTAATCAACGCAGTCGTCATAGGCGCAACCTAGCTTTATTCCGGGCCCGGTTCGCCAGTCGCCCCCGTCGCACCCCACGCCCCAAAGCGAGCCTGGAGCATTCCCGCTTCGGTCAAAGGTGGGCTTATGCTCGAAGGGTGATCGAGGCACGTCATCTACGGGTTCTGCGCGCCGTCGCCGGGACCGGGTCCTTTTCCGCCGCCGCCCGCGAACTGGGCTGCACCCAGCCGGCCGTCTCCCAGCAGATGAAGGCTCTGGAGCAGTCGGCCGGCACCCCGCTGCTCATCCGGACCGGCCGCGAGATGCGGCTCACCCAGGCCGGCGAGGCGCTGGTCAGGCATGCCGCCGGCATCCTGGCCGGACTGACCGCCGCCGAGGAGGAGGTCGCGGCGATCGCCGGGCTGCGCGCGGGCCGGGTCCGGCTTGTGTCGTTCCCCAGCGGCAGTTCCACGCTGGTCCCCACGGCGCTGGCGGCCATGCGCGCCGAGCACCCCGGCACCCGGATCTCGCTGGTCGAGGCCGAGCCCCCGCGCTCGGTGGAGATGCTGCGCGAGGGGGACTGCGACCTGGCGCTGGCCTTCCGGTACGGGGCTTCGGCCGGCCCCGCCGCCGAGTGGGAGGACCTGGTGGTGCGGCCCCTGCTGACCGACCGGCTCGTGGGGCTGGTCCCCGAGACGCACCGGCTGGCCGGAGCCGGCCGGGTGGGCATGGCAGAGCTGGCCGGGGAGCCGTGGATCGCGGGGTGCCCGCGCTGCCGACGCCATCTGGTCGAGGTGTGCGAGGAGGTGGGCTTCACCCCGCGCATCGACTTCGCGACCGACGACTACCCGGCGGTGGTCGGCCTGGTCGGGGCGGGGCTCGGGGTGGCGGTGCTGCCGGAGCTCGCGGTGGAGTCCGTACGGGCCAAGGGGGTCAGCGCCGTGGTGGTCGAGCCGGCCGTCGAGCGCGAGGTCGTGGCGCTGACCCTGCCCGACCTCGCCCGGGTCCCGGCGGTGGCCGCGACCCTGGTGGAACTGGAGCGGGCCGCCGCGTCCATGGGGGCGTGACGGTCCCGGTCCGGGGGCGGTGCGACACGCCCGGGCGCGCCGCGTCGGCAGAGTTCCGCGGGAGGGGCTCACGGAGGTTCGGCGTAAAGGTTCCGGGTGGGATCGAGTGATCTTCGGATGATCCGCCCTCGGAGTGAGGAAACGTTCCTTCGGACGGTTCGGTGGGTGGGCGTCAGTGCGGAGCGGCCGGACCGGTAGCGCTCGACGCGGGGATCAGCCGGTGGCGTGCGCGTCCCATCAGCTCTTCGCGTTCGTCCTCGGTGAGGCCGCCCCACACCCCGTAGGGCTCGCGGACGGCGAGTGCGTGCGCGGCGCATTCCGCGCGCACCGGACAGCGCATGCAGACCTCTTTAGCCGAGGCCTCGCGCGCGCTCCTGGCCGCGCCCCGCTCGCCTTCCGGGTGGAAGAAGAGGGAGCTGTCGACCCCGCGGCAGGCAGCCAGCAGCTGCCAGTCCCAGAGGTCGGCGTTCGGTCCGGGGAGCCGGGAGAAATCTGCCATGGGTAGTCCTCTTGGTGCCGGTTGAGGCGGATAGGGTCCATGTCTCCACATCTACAGTCGTAGTAGATGTAAATATGACTCATTGGGAATCTAGCCTCAGACACAGGGCGAACGGAAGGAAAGCCGCCAAATAGGGCATAGCTCCAGATGGAGGACCGGGGGCTCGTGGCTCCTGCGCCGTGATCGCGTCCTCACGTAGAGTGCCGAAGGTGTCCGTCCGACCCGTAACTCTTTCGAGTGACCATCGTTGAGAGTGCGAAGGCGGTTGAACCAAGAAGTTCTCGGACAGGTGTCCGGGGGCATCGACCGCACAGGTGACGATACGTACCAGCCTGGAGGCTCAAGGTGACGCGCATCAGCTGCGGAGGGCGGTCATGACTTCCGTCCTCGTCTGCGACGACTCCCCGCTTGCCCGAGAGGCGCTCCGTCGCGCGGTTGCCACCGTGCCCGGCGTCGAGCGTGTGACGACGGCTGCCAACGGCGAGGAAGTCCTCCGCCGCTGGGGTGCCGACCGCTCCGATCTCATTCTGATGGATGTCCGGATGCCGGGCCTCGGCGGTGTGGAGACGGTTCGCCGGCTGCTCTCGGCCGACCCGGGCGCCCGCATCATCATGCTGACGGTCGCCGAGGACCTGGACGGCGTGGCCCTCGCGGTCGCCGCCGGAGCCCGGGGCTATCTGCACAAGGACGCCTCGCGCGCCGAACTGCGGGCCACGGTCACCCAGGCGCTCGCCGACCCGACCTGGCGACTGGCCCCGCGCCGGCTGCGCTCCGCCGAGATGGGCGCCGCGCCCACCCTCACCGCGCGCGAGATCCAGGTGCTGGAGGGCATGAGCCACGGCCGTTCCAACGCGGAGATCGGGCGCGAGCTCTTCCTCTCCGAGGACACGGTCAAGACGCACGCCCGCAGGCTCTTCAAGAAGCTCGGCGCCTCGGACCGGGCGCACGCCGTGGCACTCGGGTTCCGCTGGGGCCTGGTCCGCTGACCGCGGAGCACCCAGAGTGTCCCGCCGTACCCGGTGCGCAAGCGGGGGTTGGCGGGGCACAATCCGGGGGACGTGTCGCTTCGGGCGCGATGCCGCATCCTTGAGGGTGTGCCGCATTTTCGAAGATGTGGCCTCAGGGACCATTCGGGCCGAGCGGAGGGGAGGGCGCAAACCATGAGTTCCGGCGCACCCGCTCATAACGCTTCGACGCACAACCAGGACCGCGGTGCCACGAACGGTCCCGTGCCAGGGCACCATGGATCGATGCGCGACGACGAGGCCCAGGGGTCACCCACGGCCACAAGCCACACGGACGCCGCCAAAGGCGGCGGTGCCGGGGCCGTCAGCGCGCTCGTACGCCGAGCGGTGGAAGGCGACGAGCAGGCCACCCACGACCTGCTCGCCTTCGTGCACCCCCTCGCCATCCGCTACTGCCGTACCCGGCTGTCCCGACTTCCCGGTGACGCTCGTCACTTCGTGGAGGACCTGGCGCAAGAGGTGTGCGTCGCCGTCCTGATGGCGCTGCCCCGCTACCGGGACACCGGCCGCCCCTTCGAGGCGTTCGTCTTCGCCATCGCCGCGCACAAGGTCGCCGACCTCCAGCGGGCGGCCATGCGCCACCCGGGGAGCACCGCCGTCCCGTCCGACGAGATGCCGGAGCGGCCCGACGACTCGCTGGGGCCCGAAGAGCGGGCGCTGCTGAGCAGTGACGCCGCCTGGGCCAAGAAGCTGCTGGCCAACCTCCCCGAGAATCAGCGCGAGCTGCTCGTCCTGCGGGTGGCGGTCGGTCTGACCGCCGAGGAGACCGGGCAGATGCTCGGGATGTCGCCCGGCGCCGTACGGGTGGCGCAGCACCGCGCGCTCAGCCGGCTGCGCGCCCTCGCCGAGCAGTAGGGACACGTTCCCTCACGGTCAGTGGTCGTAGGAACAGACGAAACTGACGGTTGATGTTGGTCGTGGAATGAGACGCCCCGGGATCCCGTTAGCATGGACATCCGCGCTGAGCAAGACCATTGGGAAGGTGTCATGACCGCCGACGGAGTGCCCGACAAATTCGCCACGCTCGGACTGACCTACGACGACGTCCTGCTGCTGCCGGGCGCGTCGGACATGGCGCCGGACCAGATCGACACCTCCTCCCTCATCTCCCGCAACGTCCGGGTGAACGTCCCGCTGCTCTCCGCGGCCATGGACAAGGTCACCGAGGCCCGCATGGCCATCGCGATGGCCCGCCAGGGCGGTGTCGGCGTACTGCACCGCAACCTCTCCATCGCCGACCAGGCCAACCAGGTCGACCTGGTCAAGCGCTCCGAGTCGGGCATGGTCACCGACCCGATCACGGTCCACCCCGACGCGACGCTCGGCGAGGCCGACCAGCTCTGCGCGAAGTTCCGCATCTCCGGTGTCCCGGTCACCGACGCCGCCGGCAAGCTGCTGGGCATCGTCACCAACCGCGACATGGCCTTCGAGTCGGACCGCAGCCGCCAGGTGCGCGAGGTCATGACCCCGATGCCGCTGGTCACGGGCAAGGTCGGCATCTCCGGCGTCGACGCCATGGAGCTGCTGCGCCGCCACAAGATCGAGAAGCTGCCGCTCGTCGACGACGCGGGCATCCTCAAGGGCCTCATCACGGTCAAGGACTTCGTCAAGGCCGAGAAGTACCCGAACGCCGCCAAGGACAAGGACGGCCGGCTGCTCGTCGGCGCGGCCGTCGGTGTCGCCGGTGACGCGTACGAGCGCGCCCAGGCCCTGATCGAGGCGGGCGCCGACTTCATCGTCGTCGACACCGCCCACGGCCACTCCCGCCTGGTCGGCGACATGGTCGCCAAGATCAAGTCGAACTCCGGCGTCGACGTCATCGGCGGCAACGTCGCCACCCGCGACGGCGCCCAGGCGCTCATCGACGCCGGCTGCGACGGCATCAAGGTCGGCGTCGGCCCCGGCTCCATCTGCACCACCCGCGTCGTCGCCGGCATCGGCGTCCCGCAGGTCACCGCCATCTACGAGGCCTCGCTCGCCGCGAAGGCCGCGGGCGTCCCGGTCATCGGCGACGGCGGCCTCCAGTACTCCGGCGACATCGCCAAGGCGCTCGTCGCCGGCGCGGACACCGTGATGCTCGGCTCGCTGCTGGCGGGCTGTGAGGAGTCCCCGGGCGAGCTGCTCTTCATCAACGGCAAGCAGTTCAAGTCGTACCGCGGCATGGGCTCGCTCGGCGCGATGCAGTCCCGCGGCGACCAGCGCTCCTTCTCCAAGGACCGCTACTTCCAGGAGGGCGTCGGCGGGGACGACAAGCTGATCCCCGAGGGTATCGAGGGCCAGGTCCCCTACCGCGGCCCGCTGTCCGCGGTCGTGCACCAGCTGGTCGGCGGCCTGCGCCAGTCGATGTTCTACGTCGGCGGCCGCACGGTCCCCGAGCTGCAGGACCGGGGCCGCTTCGTCCGGATCACCTCGGCGGGGCTCAAGGAGAGCCACCCGCACGACATCCAGATGACGGTCGAGGCGCCGAACTACTCCCGCAAGGGCTGAGTGGAGCTTTGACGAAGGGCGGGCCGGGGTGACCGGGCCCGCCCTTCGGCCGTCCGGCGTCCGTGGGTGACCGGCGCTGCGCGCCGCGCTGGAGCTCTGCCCCAGACCCCACGCCGCAAACGCCGGCGGGGCTGGAATGGCGTCCGTACAGCGGTCACCGGAACGCGGGCCCCCGGGGTTCGGGGATACTGGACGGGCAGACCCAGAGGAAAGGCCACCACACGTGACTGAGATCGAGATCGGGCGCGGCAAGCGCGGCCGCAGGGCGTACGCGTTCGACGACATCGCCATCGTCCCGAGCCGGCGTACGCGGGACCCGAAGGAGGTCTCGATCGCCTGGCAGATCGATGCGTACCGCTTCGAGCTCCCCTTCCTGGCCGCCCCCATGGACTCGGTGGTCTCCCCGCAGACCGCGATCCGCATCGGCGAGCTCGGCGGCCTCGGCGTGCTGAACCTCGAAGGCCTGTGGACCCGCTACGAGGACCCGCAGCCGCTGCTGGACGAGATCGCGGAGCTGGACGAGGCGACCGCGACCCGCCGGCTCCAGGAGATCTACTCCGCGCCGATCCAGGCGGACCTGATCCGCCGGCGCATCAAGGAGGTGCGCGACTCCGGTGTGGTCACCGCCGCCGCGCTCTCCCCGCAGCGCACCGCCGAGTTCTCCAAGGCCGTCGTCGAGGCGGGCGTGGACATCTTCGTGATCCGCGGCACCACCGTGTCCGCGGAGCACGTCTCCGGCGCCGCCGAGCCGCTGAACCTCAAGCAGTTCATCTACGAGCTCGACGTGCCGGTCATCGTGGGCGGCTGCGCCACCTACACGGCGGCCCTGCACCTGATGCGCACCGGCGCCGCGGGCGTCCTGGTCGGCTTCGGCGGCGGCGCCGCGCACACCACGCGCAACGTGCTCGGCATCCAGGTCCCGATGGCCACCGCCGTCGCGGACGTGGCCGCGGCCCGCCGCGACTACATGGACGAGTCCGGCGGCCGCTACGTGCACGTCATCGCCGACGGCGGCGTGGGCTGGTCCGGGGACATCCCCAAGGCCGTCGCTTGCGGCGCCGACGCGGTGATGATGGGCTCCCCGCTGGCCCGCGCCACGGACGCGCCCGGCAAGGGCAACCACTGGGGCATGGAGGCCGTCCACGAGGACGTGCCGCGCGGCAAGAAGGTCGACCTGGGCACGGTCGGCACCACCGAGGAGATCCTCACCGGCCCGTCGCACTCCCCGGACGGCTCGATGAACCTCTTCGGCGCCCTGCGCCGCTCGATGGCCACCACCGGCTACAGCGAGCTCAAGGAGTTCCAGCGGGTCGAGGTCACCGTCGCGGACTCCCAGCACAGCCGCTGACCGGCTCCGGACCCCGCGTGTGCGGAAGGGCCCGGCTCCCCGAGGGGGAGCCGGGCCCTTCCGCACACGCGGGGCGGGTCAGGCGGCGGCCTTCTTGGCCGCGCCGAAGGAGACGAAGCCGCCGATGCCGAGGAAGAGGAAGGTCATGGGGCCCGCGTCTTCCTTCCAGGCGTCGACGAGGAGCGACACGCCCATGTTCAGGACGTCGAGCACGCCCACCTTGAGCTCGTCCGCGCCGATCATGGCGATGCCGAAGATCTGGCCGGCGAAGATCGCGGCCAGCGAGACCAGCACGCTGACGACCGGCAGGAGCGGGTTGCGCCCGCCCAGCTTGCCCGCGGCGAAGCCGACGAGGGCGCCGACGCCGACCGCGGCGTAGCCCACCTGGTACTTCGTGACGCCGATGATCGCGCCGTAGATGCCGGCCGCCACCACGGCCGCCACCAGGGCGGCGACGACGCCGAGGGCCACGTTGCCGGAACGGGCGGGCGCCGGGGCGGCCACCTCGGTGTAGGACGAGGGCGCGGGCGGCTGGAACTGCTGGCTCATGAAGGGTCCCCCCAGGGATGCGGACGCACGGATGCCCGAGGGACATAAGTGCGAGATAAGCGACGCCGCAGCTAGCAGGCCGCTCCGACATCCGGAGGGGGGATTTCCCGGCGGTCAGAGCCGGTGGGCCGCGCCGGCCGGGCTGGCGCCGCGGGTGTCCAGGAGCAACTGGGCTTTGACCGCGAGGCCTTGGAGGTCGTACGTGCGGTGGTGCTGGAGCAGGATCGTCAGGTCGGCGTTCGCGGCGGCCTCGTACAACGATTCGGCCCGCGGGACCGGCCGGTCCCGGACACGCCAGCCCGAGATGTACGGATCGTGGTAGCTGATCAGCGCGCCGAGGTCGATGAGCCGGCTGGCGATCTCCGGGGCCGGGGAACCCTCCTGGTCCGCGAGGTCGGGCTTGTACGTGACCCCGAGCAGCAGGACGCGGGCGCCGCGGGCGGATTTGCCGTGCTCGTTCAGCAGGGTGGCGGAGCGCTGGATGACGTACTGCGGCATCCGGGTGTTGACCTCCTGCGCCAGACCGACCATGCGCAGCGGGTGGCCCGGGGTGCGGGTGGTGTGGGGGAGGTAGGTGGGGTCCAGGGGGACGCCGTGGCCGCCGACGCCCGGGCCGGGGCGGAACGCCTGGAACCCGTACGGCTTCGTCTCGGCGCAGCGGATGACGTCCCAGAGGTCGACCCCGATGTCGTGGCAGAGGACCGCCATCTCGTTCATGAGGGCGATGTTGACGTGCCGGTAGTTGGTCTCCAGCAGCTGAACGGTTTCCGCCTCGCGCAGGCCGCGGGCTCGGACCACCTTCTCGGTGATGCGGGCGTAGAAGGCGTGTGCCGACTCGGTGCAGGCGGGGGTGAGGCCGCCGATGACCTTGGGGGTGTTGGCGATGCCGTGGGTGCGGTTGCCGGGATCGAGGCGGCTGGGGGAGTAGGCCAGGTGGAAGTCCCGGCCGGCGCGCAGTCCGGAGCCGGCTTCGAGGATCGGGCGCAGGTAGTCCTCCGTGGCACCGGGGTGGGCCGCGGATTCGAGGATGACGGTGGTGTGGGGCCGCAGCCGGGCGGCGAGCGTGTGGCCGGCCTCGCCGACCGCGGAGAGGTCGAGTGCCCGGTCGGCGCCGAGCTGGGTGGGGGCGCAGATGACGGCGGTGCGGACCCGGCCGAGCTCGGCGGGGTTGGTGGTGATCCGGAAGCCGGCCGCCGACATGCGGCGGATTTCGGCGGCGGTGAGGCTGCTGTCCGTGGCCGGACCGCTGTCGTAGCCGACTGTCTCGATTCCGGCGGCGACGGCCGCCTGGGCGAGGGGGAGGCCGAGGTGGCCGAGTCCGATGACGGCGAGATCTGCGGGCATGGGGGTAGCCGTCCCTTCCCTTCCCTTACATGAGCGGGCTGGGCGCGCAAGCCCTGGGGATGAGCAGGGCTGGTGCAATGTCAGACTAGGCGTATATATGACTGAAATGTCGCATTCCGGAGGGATGGCTACCGTTGTGTTGTCCACAGGCGGTGGCCGAGTCGGGAGCGGCCGGTGAGAATCGTGGACGGGGAGGGGTGCGGGTTCGCCCGCAGCAGGCGGGTACGCCCGCATCGAGCGGGTTCGCCCGCAGCAGGCGGGTTCGCCCGCACAACGGGAGGCAGCCGTGAGGACAGCGACACTGGGACCGGCGCAACGCGCCGAGGCGCTCGCCGCAATGGCCGAACGCGAACTGGACGTGCTGGTCGTCGGCGCGGGCGTGGTCGGCGCCGGAACCGCGCTCGACGCCGTCACCAGAGGCCTGACGACCGGCCTGGTGGAGGCCAGGGACTGGGCGTCGGGCACGTCGAGCAGGTCGAGCAAGCTGATCCACGGCGGCCTGCGCTACCTGGAGATGCTCGACTTCGCGCTCGTGCGCGAAGCGCTGAAAGAACGCGGTCTGCTGCTGGAGCGGCTGGCCCCGCACCTGGTCAAGCCCGTGCCGTTCCTCTACCCGCTCCAGCACAAGGCCTGGGAGCGGTTCTACGCCGGTTCGGGCGTGGCCCTCTACGACGCGATGTCGGTCTCCAGCGGGCACGGACGGGGCCTGCCGACCCACCGGCACCTCTCGCGCAAGCGCGCCCTGCGGATCGCGCCCGCGCTGCGCAAGGACGCCCTGGTGGGGGCCCTGCAGTACTACGACGCCCAGATGGACGACGCCCGGTACGTGACGACCCTGGTCCGGACGGCCGCGGTGTACGGGGCGCACTGCGCCAACCGGGCGAGGGTCATCGGCTTCCTGCGCGAGGGCGAACGGGTGGTCGGGGCGCGGGTGCGGGACGTCGAGGGCGGCGGGGAGTACGAGATCCGCGCCAAGCAGATCGTGAACGCCACCGGGGTGTGGACGGACGACACGCAGGCGCTGATCGGCGAACGCGGCCAGTTCCACGTCCGGGCGTCGAAGGGCATCCATCTGGTCGTACCGAAGGACCGGATCAACTCCTCCACCGGGCTGATCCTGCGGACCGAGAAGTCCGTGCTGTTCGTCATCCCGTGGGGCCGCCACTGGATCGTGGGCACCACGGACACCGACTGGGACCTCGACAAGGCGCACCCGGCGGCTTCGAGCGCCGACATCGACTACCTGCTGGAGCACGTGAACTCGGTCCTGGCGGTCCCTCTGACGCGGGACGACGTCGAGGGCGTGTACGCGGGCCTGCGGCCGCTGCTGGCGGGCGAGTCGGACGCGACGAGCAAGCTCTCGCGCGAGCACACCGTCGCGCACCCGGTGCCGGGGCTGGTGGTGGTCGCGGGCGGCAAGTACACGACGTACCGGGTCATGGCGAAGGACGCGGTGGACGAGGCCGTGCACGGGCTGGACCAGCGGGTGGCCGACTGCGTGACGGAGGACGTCCCGCTGGTGGGGGCGGAGGGGTACCGGGCGCTGTGGAACGGGCGCGCGCGGATCGCCGGCCGGACGGGCCTGCATGTGGTGCGGGTCGAGCACCTGTTGAACCGGTACGGGTCGCTGACGGAGGAACTGCTCGACCTGATCGCGGCCGATCCGGGGTTGGGGGAGCCGTTGTCGGGTGCGGACGACTACTTGCGGGCAGAAGTGGTGTACGCCGCGTCGCACGAGGGGGCGCGGCACCTGGACGACGTACTGACGCGGCGGACGCGGATCTCGATCGAGACGTTCGACCGTGGGACGCGATCGGCGCGGGAGTGTGCGGAGTTGATGGCTCCGGTGCTGGGGTGGGACAAGCAGCAGATCGAGAAGGAGGTCGAGCACTACGAGAAGCGGGTGGAGGCCGAACGGGAATCGCAGCGCCAGCCGGACGACCAGACGGCGGACGCGGCGCGGCTGGGTGCGCCCGACATCGTTCCGTTGTAACTCCGGGATCCGGGAGGGGGAACCGCGGACCCGGGGCGTCCGTCCGTTGCGGAGTGAGCAACAATGAGGGTTCTGCCGGGGCGGTTTACCGTGCCCCCCGGCGGCTGCCGGGGCAGCCGGGGCAGGCTGCACGAACGCAGAGGGGACGCATGTCGAAGCCGGATCACACCGAATCGCCTGCCGGTGTCGCTGGCGCTGGCGCCGCGAAGCCGGCCCGGGGTAGGGCGGGGTCCGAGCACGCCGACGCGGATCCCGCTGCCGCCGGGGGCGCCGGTGGCGCCGCTGGGGCGCGCAAGCCGGCTGACGCCGGGTCGACTGACGCCGGGTCGGAGCAGGCTGCGGCGAAGCAGGGGGTCGGTGGGGCGGCTAAGGCCGACCTGAACAAGGCGGCCCCTCCGGCTGGGAAGCCCGGCTCCGCCGAGTCGGCTGACGCCGGGGTCGAGCAGGCTGCGCCTGAGGACGCTGCGGCGAAGCCGGGCGTTGGTGGAGCGGCTGAGGCCGACCTGACCAAGGCGGCGGCCGGGACGGGCAAGCCCGGGTCCGGGAAGCCGGTTGACGGCGAGTCGGCGGCCACCGAGGTGCGGGACGCCGGAGCTGCGGGCGAGGCGACCAAGGATGGCGGGGCCGCGCCTGCGGAGGGCGAGCCCGTCGAGGCGAAGACGCGGAGCGCGAAGCCGATGCCCGCCGGGGGCGCTGCGAAGACCGACCTGAACAAGGCGGCCCCTCCGCCTGGGAAGCTCGGCTCCTCCGAGACGGCTGATGCCGGGGCCAAGCAGACCGAGTCAGCGGACGATGTGGCGAAGCCGGGCGTTGGTGGGGCGGCTGAGCCCGACCTGAGCAAGGCGGCGGCCGGGAAGTCGGCTGACGCCGACTCGGCGGAGGCCGGAGCCGAGCAGGCTGCGTCAGCGGACGTGGCGGCGAAGCCAGGTGCTGGTGGGGCGGCTAAGGCCGACCTGGCCAAGGCGGCGCCCGTGGCCGGGAAGTCGGCTGACGCCGAGTCGGCGGAGGCCGGAGCCGAGCAGGCTGCGTCAGCGGACGTGGCGGCGAAGCCGGGCGTTGGTGGGGCGGCTGAGGCCGACCTGAGCAAGGCGGCGGCCGGGAAGTCGGCTGACGCCGAGTCGGCGGAGGCCGGAGCCGAGCAGGCTGCGTCAGCGGACGTGGCGGCGAAGCCAGGTGCTGGTGGGGCGGCTAAGGCCGACCTGGCCAAGGCGGCG
>NZ_JBITDH010000001.1:1641381-1968157 GCF_044454045.1 Streptomyces sp. NPDC051578 | reverse complement strand
GGCGAAGCCGGGCGTTGGTGGGGCGGCTGAGGCCGACCTGAGCAAGGCGGCCGCAGGGGCGGGCAAGGCGGCGGCCGGGAAGTCGGCTGACGCCGAGTCGGCGGAGGCCGGGGCCAAGCAGGCTGCGCCTGAGGACGCTGTGGCGAAGCCGGGCGTTGGTGGGGCGGCTGAGGCCGACCTGAGCAAGGCGGCCGCAGGGGCGGGCAAGGCGGCGGCCGGGAAGTCGGCTGACGCCGACTCGGCGGAGGCCGGGGCCAAGCAGGCTGCGCCTGAGGACGCTGTGGCGAAGCCGGGCGCTGGTGGGGCGGCTAAGGCCGACCTGGGCAAGGTGGCGCCCGCGGCCGGGAAGCCGGCTGACGCCGAGTCGGGGCGGGCGAAGCCGGGCGTTGGTGGGGTGGCGAAGGTCGATTCGAGCAAGGAGGCGGGCGACCGGGGGCGGTTGTTGGCCGGGCGGTACCGGCTGGGGGCCGTGCTCGGGAAGGGCGGGATGGGGACCGTGTGGCGCGCCGAGGACGAGGTCCTCGGCCGGACGGTCGCCGTCAAGGAACTCCGCTTCGGCAACGGCGTCGACGAGGACGAGAAGCGCCGCCTCATCACCCGCACCCTCCGCGAGGCAAAGGCCATCGCCCGCATCCGCAGCGGCGGCGCCGTCACCGTCTACGACGTCGTGGACGAGGACGCCCGCCCGTGGATCGTCATGGAGCTCATCGAGGGACCCTCGCTCGCGGAGTTCATACGCGAGCACGGCACCCTGACCCCGCGTCGCGCGGCCGAGGTCGGGCTCGCCGTGCTCGACGTGCTGCGCGCCGCCCACCGCCAGGGCATCCTGCACCGCGACGTGAAGCCCTCCAACGTGCTCATGGCGGCCAACGGCCGCGTCGTCCTCACCGACTTCGGCATCGCCCAGGTCGAGGGCGACCCGTCCATCACCTCCACCGGTATGCTCGTCGGCGCCCCCTCCTACATCTCCCCCGAGCGCGCACGCGGCTACAAGCCCGGGCCGCCCGCCGACATGTGGTCGCTCGGCGGTCTGCTGTACGCCTGCGTCGAGGGAGTGCCCCCGTACGACAAGGGCTCCGCGCTCGCCACCCTCACCGCCGTGATGACCGAGCAGGTCGACCCGCCGAAGAACGCCGGGCCGCTGACCGAGGTGATCTACGGACTGCTGGCCAAGGACCCCGCCCAGCGGCTGGACGACGCCGGGGCGCGCGCCATGCTCACCGCCGTCATCAACGCCCCGGATCCCGCGCCCGTCGCGGAGGCGCTGCCCCCGGCCGTCGAGCGGACGCGCGCCATATCCCTGGCCGACACCAAGGTCGCGGCGGAGAAGGCGGACAAGGCCGCCGCCGAGAAGGCGGAGAGGGCGGCGAAGGCGGAGAAGAAGGAACGCGAGCGCGAGCAGCGCGAGCGGGCCCGCGCCGCGCTGAGGTCCGCCCGCAAGGCGGCTGCGGCCGCCGCGGCCGCCGAGGCGCCGCCGGCCCGGCCCGCGAAGGCCGTGGCGCCGCTGACCGATGTGATGCCGCGCCGCACCATAGCCCTGGCGATAGCCGGGCTGGTGGTGGTGCTGGCACTGGTCGGCTCCCTCATCGCCTACGCGTTCAGCGGTGACGACGCGGCCGCGCACAAGAACGAGGGCAAGGGCGGTCCCCAGCCGTCGGCGTCCAAGTCCCCCTCGCCCCACGGCTCCGCCAACGGTTCTGCGGCCACCAGCCCGTCCCCGGCGCCCACCCCGACGCCCACCCCGACCCCCACTCCGAGTGCTCCCGCGAACAACCCGGGCCAGGGTCAGGGTCAGGGCCAGGGGGCCACCCCGGGATCGCCGGGCGGCGGCACCCTCCCGGCCGGCTACGCGCAGGTGACGGACGTCCGGTTCCACTTCTCCATGGCCATGCCCGACGGCTTCCACCAGACCGGTATCGCGGGCGAGGACTCCGGCGTCATCTACAGCCGCGACGGCGGCTTCCCGCGCGTCCAGGTCGACTTCACCAACCGCCCCGGCAAGGACGCCCGCGCCGCCTGGGTCGAGATGGCTTCCGGCGTCGCGTCCAGCAGCAAGGGCTACCGCATGCTGCGCCTCGAAACCGTCGACTACCGCGGCTACCCGACCGTCGCCGACTACGAGTTCGAACGGGAGCAGCAGGGCACGCGGGTCCGCGTGCTCGACCGGGGTTTCCGGGCCGACGCCAACCACGGCTTCGCCATCATGATCAGCTGCGCCGCCGACCAGTGGGACGGGCCGGAGTGCACCCAGCTGCGCAACACGGCGTTCCAGACCTTCCAGGCTCTGGGCTGACCCCGGGCGTTCCCCCGGCGGGGGCGGGCCTCGTCAGGCCCGGGACGCGGGCGGCTCGGGCGACGTATCGTGTCCACGGGTACCAAAGGGGCCCGGTGCGCACTCGGGGGAGGCGGAGTGGAGGACTACGCGGGGCGGATCCTGGCCGACCGCTACCGTCTGCCGCTACCGCCGTCGGACGAGTACGAGCTGGTCGAGACGCGGGCCTTCGACACGCGCAGCGGACAGGAAGTCCTCGTACGGCAGGTGCCGTTGCCGGAGGTCGTGGACGCGGAACTGCTCGACGGGACGCGCGGGCCGGTGGCCGGCCGGCGCCCGTCGGGAGAACTGCCCGCCGTGCGCCGAGCGATCGCGGCGGCGCAGGCGGCGGCCTCGGTGCCGGACCATCCGCGGCTGGACCAGGTCTTCGACGTGTTCGCGGAGGACGGGTCGCTGTGGATAGTGAGCGAGCTGGTCCCGGCGAGGCCGCTGGCCGCGCTGATCGCCGATGAGCCGCTGAGCCCGTACAGGGCGGCGGAGGTGGCCTCCGACGTGCTGACCGCCCTGCGGGTGCTGCACGCCCACGGCTGGACCCACCGGAACATCACCGTGCGGACCGTGTTGATATGCGAGGACGGCCGGGTCGTCCTGACGGGCCTGGCGGCCGGCGCCGCCGAGGAGGCCCTGTGCGGCTACGACCCGGTACCGGAGGATCCGGGCGGCGGCGTCGCGGAGTGGGAGGCCCCGGGCGCCGGGGCACCCGCCGACGAGCCGTACGCGCCCGGGGCGGAGCCGTACGCGCCCGCGACCGGGGGCGAGCCGTACGCCTTCGAGACCGAGACCGAGACCGAGGCCGAGACCGGGGCCGGGGCCGAGACAGGGGCCGAGCCGTACGCGGCCGCCCAAGGAGCCGAGCCGTACGCGCCCGTCTACGCGCCGCTGGTGGCGCCTGGGTACGACACCGGGCCGCGGTACTCCGACCACATCCGCCCCGGCGCCCGGACCCGGGACGGGGACGACCGGGAGGCCGCCGCGCGGGCCGGGACCATCGCCGCCTACCGGGCCGGGGCGCGGGCCGCCGCCGCCCGGGTCGTCGAGGAACGCCGCGCCGCGGCCGCGGGCCTGCCCGAAGCGCTGCCGGAAGCCCGGCCGGAGGACCCGGCCGAGGCCCCGCCCGAGGGGTCGAGCCTGCCGCAGGGGTACTCGTACCCGTACGGCGGCCCGGACACCGCCACCGCGTCCTGGCACGGCGCCACCCCGCGCGCCGCCGGCCCCCGGCCGGGTCCCGCCGAGCTGTCCGCGCCCCGGCCCACGCCCGCGCTGCCCGCGCAACTCGCCCTGCCGCAGGGCTACCGCCAGGCCGAAGCCTCCGACCCCGACCTCCGCCCCGACCACCGGCCCGACCACCGGCCCGACCTCCGCCCCGAGGCCGCCCCCGCCCCGCGGGCCGCCGCCAACGGCTGGGCCGGCGGCCCCCGCACCGGCCTCGACGCCGAGCGCGCGCGGCAGACCCGGATGGCCGTCGTGGGGGCCGTCACCGAGCGGTGGGCGCCCGAACAGGCCGGCCCCGTGCACGGACACTGGCAGCTCGCCCCGCCCGTCGGCCCCGCCACCGACCTGTGGGCGCTCGGCGCGCTGCTGTACCGCGCCGTCCAGGGCCACGCCCCGTACCCCGAGGACAGCGTCGCCGAGCTGGTCGAGATGGTGTGCGCGGAGCCGCCCGCCTTCGCCGAGGAGTGCGGCCCGCTGCGGCCCGTCGTGGAGTCTCTGCTGCGCCAGGACCCCACCGAGCGGCCCGACTTCGAGGAGCTGCGCGGCTGGCTGCGTTCCCTGATCCGCTCCGCCCCCGAGCCCGACGCCGGTTTCGGGGTGCTGCCGATGGCGGAGCCGGATCCGGCGCGGCTGCCCGTCGTACGCAGGCGCGGTGACCTGCACGGCCGCCACCGCAGCGCGGACACCTCGCGTGCGCCGCGCTCCCTCGGTCGGACCCTGCTGGTCGGGATCCTCGCCCTCCTCGCCGCGGCGGTGGCGTACGCGATGCTGTTCATGCCGCGCTCCGCCGATCCGGGGGCGGCCAAGCCCCCGCAGGCCGCCACCGACGCGCCCACGACGGCCCCGCCGGGCCAGGCCCCGCCCGCGGCGAGCGCCGGCACGCCCTCGGGAAGCCCGGAGTCCAAGCCGGCTCCGCAGACCAACGCCCCGGCTCCGCCCGGGTACACGACGCAGCAGGATCCCGAGCACTTCCAGATCGCCGTCCCCGAGGGCTGGGAGCGGCGCGGCATCAACGAGGCGGGCCAGGTCCGCTACACCGACGGCCAGTTCACGCTGACCGTCGTGCCGGGCCGGGACAAGGTGGAGGGCAGTCCCGACCCGGCGACGTACCAGAAGGACAAGGAGCCCGAGCTGTCCCCGTACCGCTCCTCCACCTGGGCGAGCGGCGGCGACGTCAAGACCACCAGGGTCGGCAACCAGCTGCGCGCCACCGGCCGGTACACGTGGATCGACGCCACCGGCAGGTCCGTCGTCGCGCGCAACTTCGTCGTCGCGCTCGGCGGCAGCTACCACGTGGTGCTGGTGACGGGCCCGCAGGACGAAGAGGGCAAGGTGACCGAGGTCTTCGACAAGGCCACGGCGAGTTACCGTACCGGCGGTTGACCGGTGATTGACGGACAGTCAGTACGGCGATTGCGTCACAGTGCTGTCTCACCGCCCCCGCGTGGTGGGAGCATCGGCCGGGTGCTCCGTAATCTGGCCCGAGGTGCACAGAGTGGCGGGGTTTCGTGGAACAGCAGACAGGTGCGGGCGCGGTGCTCGCGAGTCGGTACCGGCTCGTCGAGCCGATCGGCAGCGGCGGCATGGGCAAGGTGTGGCGCGCGCATGACGAGCTGCTGCACCGGACGGTGGCCGTCAAGGAACTGACGGCCGGTCTGTACGTCGCGCAGGCGGACCGCGAGGTCCTGCACGCGCGGACGCAGAAGGAGGCCCGGGCGGCGGCCCGGATCCAGCATCCGGCGGTGGTCACCGTCCATGACGTGCTGGAGCACGACGACCGGCCCTGGATCGTCATGGAGTACATCGACGGCCCCTCGCTGGCCGACGCCGCCAAGGCGGCGGGCCGGATCGAGCCCCGTGAGGCGGCCCGGATCGGGCTGCACGTGCTGGGCGCACTGCGCGCCGCGCACGCGGTCGGCGTGCTGCACCGGGACGTGAAGCCGGGCAACGTGCTGCTCGCCAAGGACGGCCGGGTGCTGCTCACCGACTTCGGGATCGCGGCCATCGAGGGGGACACCTCGATCACCCGCACCGGCGAACTGGTCGGCTCCATCGACTACCTGGCCCCCGAGCGGGTCACGGGCGGGGCCCCGGACCCGGCGTCCGACCTGTGGTCGCTGGGCGCGACCTTGTACACGGCCGTCGAGGCCCGTTCGCCGTTCCGCCGCACGTCGCCGATCTCCAGTCTCCAGGCCGTCGTCAACGACGAGCCGCCCGCGCTGCGCCAGGCCGGCGCGCTGGGCCCGGTCATCACCGCCCTGCTGCGCAAGGACCCCGCCGAGCGGCCCTCGGCCCAGGAGGCCGAGCGGATGCTGCTGGAGGCGATGGAGGGCCGGGAGCCGAAGGCGGCGCAGGCGTACGTACCCACCCGCGCGCTCTCCTCCGAGGAGCTCGCCCCGGCGCAGGAGGCGCGCACGGAGCGGGCGCCCGAGACGCGGACGGCCCAGCTCGACGAACAGCCGGGTCCGGCCCCGCTGCCCGCGAACCCGGCGGGCGGCCGGGTCCGGCGTGCCGCGATCGTCGCCCTGGTGGCGGCGCTGCTCGGCGGCGGCGGGGTCTTCGGCGTGCTCAAGCTCACGGGGGACACCCAGGAGGGCGGCGGCTCCGACAAGAACGTGAGCGCTCCGGACGGGCAGCCGGAGACGGGTGACAACGATGCCGTCGTCCCGCCGTCCGGCTGGAAGAAGGCCGTCGATCCGGTCGGCTTCTCGCTGTTCGTACCGAACGACTGGTCGCGCCGGATGGACGGCGACCAGATCGACTACACGCCGGACGGCGGCAAGCACTTCATCCGGATCGCCGTCGACAAGAGCCCCGGCTTCGACAACCCGTACATGCACCTGCTCGACCTGGAGAAGCAGCTGAGCCAGCGGACCGACTACAAGCGCCACGACCTGCACGGGAACACCTTCCGGAACACGACGCAGGCGGCCCTGTGGGAGTTCAGCTGGACCGAGAAGGGCGCCCAGGCCGGGCCGCGCCGGGCCATCGAGCAGATGTACCGGACGCCTGACAACACCGAATACGCGGTGTACATGTCGGGGCCCGCGGCCGACTGGGCGACGACCCGCCAGCAGTTCGACACGGTCCTCAGCGGCTGGCAGCCCGCCCCGGACGGGGGCTGAACCCGCACCGGCCGGGGGCTGAACCCGCCCCGGACGGGGGCTGAACCCGCACCGGCCGGTCGTCGGCCCCGGCACCGGCCGGTCGTCGGGCCGCGACGGGAGGTCGCCGGAGGGGCGTCGGCCGGTCATCCTGCCAGCGGACACTGGCATACATGGCAAAATCCGGTTACCCACGGGTACCCAAAGCCCCCGGGGCGGCATACGCTCACCGCCATGACGGACTCGCAGGCCCCCGCCGCCCCCCTCCGCTCCGCACCCCAGCCCACCAACCCGGTGGCCGCCGCCCCGGCCGGCGCCCGCACCGCGGCCGACGTGGTGACCCCCGACCTGGTCGTCCGGCTGACCCGTGGCGTGATCGGCTCCGGCCGTACCGCCAACCACTCGCCCTTCACCGGGGCCGAGCTCGCGGACCTGCCCGAGGCCACCCCCGAGGACGTGGCCACGGCCTTCGAGCGGGCCCGGGCCGCACAGGGCGCCTGGGCGGCCGTCCCCGTACGCCGGCGCGCGGCCGTCCTGCTCCGCTTCCACGACCTGGTCCTGGAGCGGCAGGCCGAGGTGCTCGACCTGATCCAGCTGGAGACCGGCAAGGCCCGTCTGCACGCGCACGAAGAGGTCCAAGCCGTCGCCGTCGGTGCCCGCCACTACGGCCGCAAGGCCGCCTCCTACCTGCGGCCCAAGGGCCACACGGGGGCGATGCCCACGCTGACCAAGGTCACCGAGCTGCGCCAGCCGCGCGGTGTCGTCGGCCAGATAGCCCCGTGGAACTACCCCCTCGAACTGTCCGTCGGCGACGCGCTGCCCGCCTTCGTCGCCGGCAACGCGGTCGTGATGAAGCCCGACACGGAGACCGCGCTCACCGCCCTGTGGGCCCGTGACCTGCTGATCGAGGCGGGACTGCCCGCCGAGGTGTTCCAGATCGTGCTCGGCGAGGGCCCCGTCGTCGGCCCGGAGGTGGTCCGGCACGCCGACTACGTCTCCTTCACCGGCTCGACCCGTACCGGCCGCGAGGTCGCCCAAGGGGCGGCCGCCCGCCTGGTCGGCGTCAGCCTGGAGCTCGGCGGCAAGAACGCCATGCTCGTCCTGCACGACGCCGACGTGGAGAAGGCCGCCGCGGGCGCCGTCCGCGCCTGCTTCTCCTCCGCGGGCCAGCTGTGCATCTCCATCGAGCGGATCTACGTCCACGCCTCCGTCGCGGACGCGTTCGTCGAGCGCTTCGCCGCCCGCACGAAGGCCATGCGGCTCGGCAACTCCCTCGCCTACGGGGCCGACATGGGCTCCCTGGTCGGCGAGCGCCAGCTGGAGACCGTACGGCGGCACGTGGACGAGGCGGTCGCCAAGGGCGCCACCCTGGTCGCGGGCGGCGTCGCCCGCCCCGACATCGGCCCGCTCTTCTACGAGCCGACCATCCTCGACGGCGTCGACGCCCCGATGGCGGTGTGCGGGGAGGAGACCTTCGGACCCGTCGTCTCCGTCTACCGGTTCACCGACGAGGACGAGGCCGTCGCCCTGGCCAACGCGACCCCGTACGGGCTCAACTCCAGCGTGTGGACCAAGGACGCCCGCCGCGGCCACGCCGTCGCCGCGCGCCTGCGCACCGGCACCGTCAACATCAACGAGGGTTACGCGCCGGCCTACGGCAGCGCCCAGTCGCCGATGGGCGGCATGAAGGAGTCCGGTCTCGGCCGCAGGCACGGCTCCGAGGGCATCCTCAAGTACACCGAGGCGCAGACCGTCGCCCACCAGCGGCTGCTGCCGATGGCGCCCTCGCTGGGCATGGACGACGAGAAGTACGCCGCGTTCATGACCCGCAGCCTCAAGGTCATGAAGGCCCTCCGCCTCCGCTAGAGGCTCCGTCCGCACGGGCACCACCGACTGGGAGGCACGGCAGTGTCGTACGACTACGACGTCATCGTCATCGGATCGGGCTTCGGGGGGTCGGTCTCGGCACTGCGGCTCACCGAGAAGGGGTACCGGGTCGGCGTCCTGGAGGCAGGACGCCGCTTCACCCGCGAGAGCCTGCCCCGCACCAGCTGGGACCTGCGCAACTACCTGTGGGCCCCGGCGCTCGGGCTGTACGGGATCCAGCGCATCCACCTGCTCGGCAACGTGATGGTGCTCGCGGGCGCCGGGGTGGGCGGCGGCTCCCTCAACTACGCCAACACCCTGTACGTGCCGCCCACCGCCTTCTTCGAGGACCGGCAGTGGGCTGCCATCACCGACTGGCGCGAGGAACTCGCCCCGTACTACGACCAGGCCAAGCGGATGCTCGGCGTACGGCTCAACCCGACGATGACCCCCTCCGACGTCCACCTCAAGGCCGTCGCGGAGAAGATGGGCGTCGGGGACTCCTTCCACATGGCCCCGGTCGGCGTCTTCTTCGGGGACGGCGAGGACGCCGGCGGGCACCGCAAGGCCCGGCCCGGCGAGGAGGTGCCCGACCCGTACTTCGGCGGCGCCGGGCCCGCCCGCAAAGCCTGTACCGAATGCGGCGAGTGCATGACCGGCTGCCGGCACGGCGCCAAGAACACCCTCGCCGAGAACTACCTCCACCTCGCGGAACGCGCGGGAGCCGTCATCCACCCCATGACCACCGTCACCGCCCTGTCCGAACACCCCGACGGCGGCCACCGCGTGCGCACCGTGCCCACCGGCAACCGGCGCAGGGGTGCGGCCAAGGTGCTCCGCGCCCGGTACGTGGTCGTCGCCGCGGGTACGTACGGCACCCAGACCCTGCTGCACGCGATGAAGGACCGCGGCGAACTGCCCCGCATCTCGGACCGGCTCGGCGACCTCACCCGCACCAACTCCGAGGGCCTGGTCGGAGCCCAGACCGACGACCGCCGCTACCGCAGGCGGCACGGCGCCGCCGCCCGGGCCGACTTCACCAAAGGCGTGGCCATCACCTCGTCGGTGCACCCCAACGCGGACACCCACATCGAGCCCGTCCGCTACGGCAAGGGCTCCAACGCCATGGGGTTCCTGACCATCCTCCAAGTCCCGCACCACAAGCACCGGGTCCGGGCCTGGTTCGCCCGGACCGCCACCCACCCGGTGCAGTTGCTGCGCTCGCTCTCCAACCGCCGCTGGTCGGAGCGGACCATCATCGGCCTCGTCATGCAGTCGCTGGACAACTCCCTGACGACGTACCGCAAGCCCGGTGGCCTGGGCAAGGGCCTGCTGACCGCCCGCCAGGGCCACGGCGCCCCCAACCCGGTGCAGATCGCGGAGGCCACCCAAGCCGCCACCCTGCTCGCCGAGGAGATCAACGGCTTCCCCGGCAGCAACGTGGGCGAGCTGATGGGCACCCCGCTGACCGCGCACTTCCTCGGCGGCTGCCCGATCGGCGCCTCCCGCGAGGAAGGCGTCGTGGACCCCTACCACCGGCTGTACGGGCACCCGGGCATCTCGGTGGTCGACGGTGCGGCCGTCTCCGCGAACCTCGGGGTCAATCCGTCGCTGACGATCACGGCGCAGGCGGAGCGGGCGATGTCGTACTGGCCCAACAACGGCGAGCCCGACCCGCGCCCCGAGCAGGGCGCCGGATACGTCCGTCTCGCCGCGGTGGAACCGGTCGCCCCGGCCGTCCCGAAGGAGGCCTTCGGCGCGTTGCGGCTGCCGTTCCTCGCTGTACCGCAGGTTCCGCCGCGGCAAACGGAACCGGGGAACTGACGCCTCGGGGACCCCGGTACGGCAGCGGCGGGTACCGCGCTCCCCCTCCGAGCGCGGTACCCGCCGATCACACATGAGTGACCGGTGGCCGACGTAGAAGGTTGTAGCGGAATCCCCACGAGGGGGCTGTGGTGTCCATCACACGGTGGGGCGGGCAACTGGACCGGACGTTCGGGGGTCAAGGGGGACATGAGAAAGCGCATCTCCCTGCTGGCCGCGTGCGGCCTGGTGGCCGTGGGGACGGCCACCATTCCCGCGAACGCCGCGGACTCCGTCTTTCCCCTCGTCGGTCCCTCCGCCCTGGAACTCCCGCTGCCCGTGGACGGCGCCGGCGCCAGGGAGCAGCGGCTGAGCATCACCCTGGACCACCCCGCCACCGGCGCCCCGTTCGCCGGACTGTTCACGGTCGACCTGCGCAAGGTGGCCGGCGTCGCGACCGTCAGGGACCACGCGAGTGACTCCTCGCACCAGTGCGACGAGAAGGACGGCGAGCTGGTCTGCGCGTACAAGGGCCTGCCGGTCAGCCTCGAACTGGACGTCGCCGCCGCCAAGGGGGCGGCGAAGGGCGCGACGGGCGAGATCACGGTGACGGGCAAGGTCCCCGGCGCCACCGTAACCCCCCTCACCACCAAGGTCAGCGTCGGCGGCCCCGACCTGGTGATGCGGGAGATGAACCTCAAGAAGGACCTCAAGCCGGGCGAAAGCCAGCCCCTGCCCCTCGTGTTCGCGAACGTGGGCACGCAGGCGGCGAAGGGCGTCGTCCTGGAGCTGGGCACCACGCGCGGCATGGAGCTCGTCGAGACGTACGACAACTGCCGCACCCGCACCGCCGGTGACCTGACCACCGTCCTGTGCACCGTCGAGGGCGACTTCGTCCCCGGCGCGGTCTACGAGCTGGCCGGCGACAGCCCGCTCCACGTCAAGGCAACGCAGCGCGCCTACGACGACGTCCTGCGGTACGGCATCTACCCGGCCGGCGACGAGCCGAAGGCCGCGGCGTCGAGCAGCAAGGCCCGGGCGGGCCGGAAGCTGGGCGTGAGCCCCGTCAAGAGCGCCCCGGCAGCGCCCGCGCTGCGCGCCTTGGACCTGAACCCCGGGGACAACCGGCGCGAGTTCGCCTTCCACACCGAGAACACCGCCGACTTCACGACGAGCCCGGTGTCCCTCAAGGGCAAGGCCGGCGACGCCCTCTCCACCGCGTTCGTGTTCGAGAACAAGGGGCCGGCCTGGATCCACGCCGCGGACCCGGCCGGCTCGCTGGCCCGTACGGTCGTCGTCGTCCCCGAGGGCGCGAAGGTCACCGCGAAGCCGCAGGAGTGCCTCGCCGTCGACGCGGACGGCACCAAGCGCGCCGAGCAGCTCGGCGCGCCGCGCTACGAGTGCGCGCTCGGCAACCGGGTGGGTGAGAACGAGAAGGTGGTCTACCCCTTCGACTTGAAGATCGAGAAGGTGGTGGAGGACGCGAAGGGCTCCGTCACCGTCGGCGACTGGGGTACGGGCGCGCCGCGCCCGCACGCCTTCGACCCGAACGCGGCGGACAACACGGCGGCCGTCGTCATCAACGCCAAGGGCGGCACGGGCACCGGCCCGAGCCCCAGCCCCTCGACGAGCACCAGCCCGTCCCCGACGCCCAGCGCGAGCGTGAGCGCGTCGGCGAGCGCTTCGCCCACGGCGAAGGCGTCCTCCACCGGTACGGGAACCACCGCGCAGGGCGGCAACCTGGCCTCCACCGGCAGCACGGTCGGCCCGATCGCGGTCGGCGCCGCGGCGCTGGTCGCGGCGGGCGGCGCGCTGTACGTGGCCGTCCGCCGGCGGGGCGTGCGCGGCTAGTGCTGTGACATGAGAGCGGCCGGTCCGGGGCGTCCCCCGGGCCGGCCGTCCTTTACGGGTGACCGGGCTGCTGTCCCCTGCCGTCCGGTCACGCGCGGGAGCGAGGTCCCACGACGCACGCCCGCCGGGCGGTGCGTCTCATCGCTCCCGTGGAGCCACGCGTGGTGGTGCCGACCCGCGCCTGGCTGGCGCGGTCACCGGCATCAACGAAGACCCGCGGGGCCGGTCACGCGCCGGACGGGTGAAGAACAGCCGCCCACCGGGCCGCCGACCGGGGCCTCAGACGCGGCCGCGGCACAGCTCCAGCAGGGTCATGGCGAGCGAGGTGCCGGGCTTCCCGAGGGCGTCGCTCCAATGGGAGAGCACCTCCATCTCGCGCGACAGGTGCACCCGTCGGCCGCCGGAGGCGATCCGTGCCTCCTGGATGACCGTCGAGACGGCCATCCGCTCCTGGATCAGGCCGATGATCCGGTCGTCGATCGCGTCGATGCGCTCGCGGGAGTCGGCGATCAGCTGCTCGGGGGTGGTGGTGATCGTGGTCATGGCGGTTCTCCTGGGGTGTGGGTCGAGCCGACAGGAGCGGAAACGCGGAGCGCCCCGGTCCTGTCGGACCGGGGCGCTCTGGGAAGTCAGCGGCTCAAGCGAGCATCACGAGGACCCATGGCGACCGGACCGGCCGGTGCCATAGGTAAAGAGGAAGCTCAGCTGCTTGCGCATGGGACGGATTATTACCCTCCGTACCACTCGCGGCCAACCCGGCCCGGATGGTGAGACGACTTCGCGCCGCTTTCGGTGACCGGGAAGTCGCCGTACGTCACGGCCGCGGGCCTTCGGACGGTACGACGAACCAGGGGGTGCCACCGCCGTTAGAATCGACAAAACAGCCACCTCTTCTCCGCCGGAAGGCCGCCCCCGTGCCAGAAGCACCCTCCGCCGCCCACGACAACGCCCCGGACACCGTTCTCGTCGTCGACTTCGGCGCGCAGTACGCCCAGCTCATCGCCCGCCGCGTCCGCGAGGCACGGGTCTACAGCGAGATCGTGCCCAGCACCATGCCCGTGGCCGAGATGCTGGCCAAGGACCCCAAGGCGATCATCCTCTCCGGCGGCCCGTCGTCCGTGTACGAAGAGGGCGCCCCGCAGCTCGACCGCGCCATCTTCGAGGCCGGCGTCCCCGTCTTCGGCATGTGCTACGGCTTCCAGCTGATGGCGACCACCCTCGGCGGGCAGGTCGACAACACCGGCGCCCGCGAGTACGGCCGCACCCCGCTCGCCGTCTCCAAGTCCGGCTCCACCCTCTTCGAGGGCACCCCCGAGAACCAGTCGGTGTGGATGTCGCACGGTGACGCCTGCTCCGCCGCGCCCGAGGGCTTCGCCGTCACCGCCTCGACCGACGTCGTGCCCGTCGCCGCGTTCGAGAACGACGAGAAGAAGCTGTACGGCGTGCAGTACCACCCCGAGGTCATGCACTCCACGCACGGCCAGCAGGTGCTGGAGCACTTCCTCTACCGCGGCGCGAACCTCAAGCCCACCTGGACCACCGGCAACATCGTCGAGGAGCAGGTCGAGGCGATCCGCGAGCAGGTCGGCGACAAGCGCGCCATCTGCGGCCTCTCCGGCGGCGTGGACTCGGCCGTCGCCGCGGCCCTCGTCCAGAAGGCCATCGGCTCGCAGCTGACCTGCGTGTACGTCGACCACGGCCTGATGCGCAAGGGTGAGACCGAGCAGGTCGAGAAGGACTTCGTCGCCGCGACCGGCGTCCAGCTCAAGGTCGTCGACGCGCAGGAGCGCTTCCTGAACGCGCTCGCCGGCGTCTCCGACCCGGAGACCAAGCGGAAGATCATCGGCCGCGAGTTCATCCGCGTCTTCGAGCAGGCCCAGGCCGAGATCATCGCGGAGGCCGAGGGAGGCCCGGCCGTGGCCTTCCTGGTCCAGGGCACCCTGTACCCGGACGTCGTGGAGTCCGGCGGCGGCACCGGCACCGCCAACATCAAGTCCCACCACAACGTGGGCGGCCTCCCCGACGACATCGAGTTCGAGCTCGTCGAGCCGCTC
This sequence comes from Streptomyces sp. NPDC051578, assembly GCF_044454045.1. NCBI lineage: Bacteria > Bacillati > Actinomycetota > Actinomycetes > Kitasatosporales > Streptomycetaceae > Streptomyces > Streptomyces sp. NPDC051578. The sequence continues at coordinate 1,953,935 of NZ_JBITDH010000001.1, read as the reverse complement.
CGCCAGCTGTTCAAGGACGAGGTCCGGATGGTCGGCCAGGAGCTCGGCCTGCCGGACGAGATCGTCCACCGCCAGCCCTTCCCGGGCCCCGGCCTCGGCATCCGCATCGTCGGCGAGGTCACCAAGGAGCGCCTGGACCTGCTGCGCGAGGCCGACGCCATCGCCCGCGAGGAGCTCACCGCGGCCGGCCTGGACCGGGAGATCTGGCAGTGCCCGGTCGTCCTGCTCGCCGACGTGCGCAGCGTGGGCGTCCAGGGTGACGGCCGCACCTACGGCCACCCGATCGTGCTGCGCCCCGTTTCGTCCGAGGACGCGATGACCGCGGACTGGACGCGCATGCCGTACGAGGTACTCGCGAAGATCTCCACCCGCATCACCAACGAGGTGGCGGACGTGAACCGCGTGGTCCTGGACTGCACCAGCAAGCCGCCGGGCACCATCGAGTGGGAGTAAGCCCGCCACCGGGCGGGAGCAGCCCCTGCGGCGGCCCCTCCCGAAGCGCCTGACGAAGCCGCCGTTCCCTCCCGGGAGCGGCGGCTTCGCCGCGTGTATGGCCTCTTCGGGCGGGCGCCGGTACCTTGCGCCGCGATCCCGAGACGAAGGAGGGGCCGTGGCCGAACGCCCCGTACCCGTGCCCGCGGAGCGGCTCGGCTTCGCGATGCCGCCCGTCTTCGACACCGCCGCGGAGACCCGGGCGCACCGCAAGGAGCGGCTCGCCGAAGGGCTGCGGCTGCTGGGGCGGCTGGGGTACGAGGACGCGGTGGCCGGTCAGGTCTCCGTACGGGACCCGGAGTTCGAGGACTGCTACTGGGTGAACCCCTTCGGGCGGGCCTTCGGCGCGCTCACCCCGGACGAACTGCTGCTGGTCGACGGGGAGGGCCGGGTACTGCGGGGGGAGCGGCGCGTGAACCAGCTGGCCTTCGCCGTGCACGCCGCCGTCCACCGGGAGCGGCCCGGCGTGGTGGCCGTCGTGCGCACGCAGGGCCCGTACGGCAGGGCGCTGGCCTGCCTCGGTGAACTGCTCGCCCCGGTCACCGAGGAGGCCTGTGCCTTCTACGAGGACCACGCGCTGCTGGACGCGTTCGCGGGCGCGGACGACCCGGCGCGGATCGGGCGCGCGCTCGGCCCGTACAAGGCGCTGATCCTGCGCAACCGGGGCCTGCTGACGGTCGGGGACTCGGTGGAGGCGGCCCTGTGGTGGTTCGTCGCCGCCGAGCGGGCAGCGCAGGTGCAGCTGATCGCGCGGGCGGCCGGGAAACCGGTGCCCATCGACCACCGCGCGGCAGTGGCGACGCGGGAGCGGTTCGGGACGGACCTGGCCGCCTGGGTGAGCTACCAGCCGCTGCGCCAGACGGTCGCGGACGGGCCCCGGCCGCAGGGCGCGGAGGGCAGCCGGACGGGTGACGTCAACATCATGAACGGTTAATCACCTGCTCTGACATCGTGCGCAATCCGGAGCACTGCCGCAGTGGTGCACAATTCGCTGGCATTGCACCGAAGTTCAGAGAGGCGGCAGGCACGTGGCTGTCCAAGAGATCCCCCGAAGCACCCACGGCGGCACCTGCACCTGCGACGACTGCCCGCACGGAGCACGGGAGGGCCACCGCCGCGCGGTGGCCGCGTTCCTGGAGAAGCGGGAGGAGTTCGCCGCCGGACAGGGCCTGCCGGCCGCGGTGGCCCGCTCCGCCGGGGCGTCGCGGCAGTGGGTCTCCGACGAGCTGACCCTGTCCGCGCGCACCGTCGCCGACCGGGGCCGCGAGGCCGGCCACTCCTGGCTGTACCTGCTCTCCAGGCGGGCCGTCCTCACCCTGTGGATCGCCGCCGGAGTGCTGCTGGTGGTCCAGATCGGCACCGCGCTCGGCACCGGCTGGTCCACCGCCCGCACCGCCGGGCTGCTGGCGGCGCTGGTGCTGGCCGGGCTCCTGACCGTCGCCGCACGCGCGCAGTCGCTGCGCGGCGGGCTGCTCGCCCCGCTGGTCGGCGAGGACAACCGGCTGTCCACCTCGAAGGCGGTCCCGGTCGCCTGGCTGGTGCTGACCGCCTTCGCCGCACTGCTGCCCGCGCTGCGCCTGGCAGCCTCCCCGCCGGGACCGGAACGCCAGGCCCTGTACGAGGGGCTGGCGCTCGGGCGGGCGCTGCCGCTGCTGGCGGTGCTCGCGCTGACCTCCGGCGTGGCGGTGCTGGTGCGCCGGGTGGTGTGCGTACGCATCATGGGCCAGCGGCTCCAGAAGCTGCCCGCGGACCAGCCCAGCGGCGCCGACCTGCTGACCGACGACGCCGGGCGGGGCAGCTTCCCCGACGCCCAGTACGTGCTGGTCTCCACGGTGGTGCTGGCCTTCGCGGCCGTGTCGCTGGCCCGCTTCCCCGACCGGCTGCCCCGGCTGCCCTGGGCGCTGACCGTGCTGGTGGCGCTGTCGGCGGCGGTTTACCTCGCGGCGAAGTACGCGGAGGGCAGCCGTCCGCTGGTGCTGTCGGTGGTGCGCAGACGGGAGCCCGGGGACCTGGACGCGGCCGTCCGGCCCGGCGACGACATCGAGATCCGGGGCGTGGGATTCGTGCCGCCCGGGGCGCAGACACCGCAGATGCTGGCCCGGCTGGTGGTGCGGATCGGGGCCGTGCACGTACACGTGCCGCTGGTACCGGTGGCGGGCGGCTTCGCCAACCCGTCGGACACGGTCCTCACCGTGCCGGTCCCCGCGGAAGTGGAACCCGGGCGCATCGAGGTCCAAGTGGTCACCGCCGCCGGAGTGGAATCCAACCGTTGCACCATCGACGTGGCCGAGTGAAGCGGGTACACATGGGGCGTGACCCGAACTGATGTTGCTCCCGCGGCCCCTGCCGGCCTGCGGGACCGCGCCGCCCGGTACGCGCTCCTCCCGCTGCGGATCTTCCTCGGCGCGACCTTCGTCTACGCGGGTCTGGACAAGCTGACCGACTCCGCGTTCCTGTCCGCCTCCGGCCCCGGTTCCATCGGCGAGCTGATGCACGGCGTACGGGACACCTCCGCGGTCCCCGCCCTGGTGGACCTGGCCCTCACGGCCCCCGTCGGCTTCGCCGCGGCCATCGGCGTCGGCGAACTGCTCGTCGGCCTCGGCGTCCTCGCGGGCCTGCTGACCCGGCTCGCGGCCACCGGCGGCGCGCTGATCTCGCTCAGCCTCTGGCTCACGGTCTCCTGGGCCGTCTCCCCGTACTACTACGGCAACGACCTGGCCTACCTGATGGCCTGGCTGCCCCTGGTCCTCGCCGGGGCGCCCTACTGGTCGCTGGACGCGCTGCTGCGGTCGCGCCGGTCGCGGCGCACGGCGTAGGTCACCAGCCCGGCCAGGGCCGCGAGGACGAAACCGCCGATCGTCAGCGGGACGACGGCGTACCAGGGCGCGTCGGTCTTGCCGGTCGCGTCGAGCAGGTAGAGCACACCGCCCGCGAGCAGCACCAGGCCCGCGATCAGCCGTCCCGGCTGGAACTCATGACGCCGCACGGGCCACCTCCACCTGTCCCACACCCGCATCCAGGTGCAGCTCGATCGTCCCGCCGGCCTCGGTGCCGGCGGCCGGCGGCAGGGTCGCCTGCCGTGTCTCCCCACCGCTCTTGATCCGCACGTCCCGGCTCGTCTCGCCGGGCAGCTGGATGTCGCCCACCCGGATCGAGATGTCGGTCTTCGCGGTGACCTCGCGCGGCACGACCACCTTCAGCCGGCCGGCCTCGATCGACGCCCGGATGCTGAGGGTGCTGCCCTTCGCCACGTCCAGGCGGCTCAGGTCCAAGGTGGCGAGCCCGGTCCCCGAGGAGTACTCCGGCCGGACGTCGGCCACCGCGGCCGGCCGCCAGTGCACGTCGTGCCAGTCCGTACCGACGTCGCGGGGCAGCGCGGCCGCCCCCGCCAGCAGCCCGGCGGTGATCAAGGACAGCAGGATCGTGCCGAACCCGGTGCGGCCCTTGAGGGAGCTCACCGCGAGGCCCAGCCCGAAGACGGCCAGCGCCGCGGCCAGCCCGACCTGGAGGGCGTGCGAGAGGGTGCTGCCCTGCCACACCGCCGCGCAGGAACTCCCGCCCGCCAGCACCGCCAGGAGGAAGATCCTGCCGCCGATCCCGCCCGAGGGGAGCGCCGCCCGGGGTGCGGGCGCGGCAGCCGCCGGGGCCGGGCCGCCCGCGGCGGCGCTGTCGTCCGGCCCCCACAGGTAGCCCGTGGAGCCGACGGGGCCGGTGGTGCCGTCCTTCACCAGCGGATCCCGCCACCAGGAAGGACTGCCGGGCACGGGCGGCGCCTGGGTCTCGGGCGGCGGAACCGGCCGGTGCGCGGCCGCCGACCGCTGGGCCTCGGGCGTCGCCGGCTCCGGCGCGGCGGAGGAGCGGTGGCGCCGTGACCAGTAGGCGGCTCCGCCGAGCGCCAGCACCACCAGGATCGAGAAGATCCCGAGGCCGCCGTTGTCCAGCATCGACAGGAACAGCGCACACCCCACCAGCGCCGCGAACAGAGCCGCGAGCGTCGCCCCTTCGACCCGGCCCGTGAGCAGCTTCTTCGCCTCGGAGTCCTCCTCGCCGTCCAGCGGGAGGAGCAGCCAGGCGAACCCGTAGAAGATCAGGCCGACGCCTCCGGTGACCGCGAGCACACCGAGCACGATGCGGAAGACCACCGGGTCCAGGTCGAAATACCGGCCGAGACCGCCGCACACGCCCGCGAGGACCTTGTCGCGTTTGCTGCGGCGCAGCGCGGGACGCCCGTCGGGGGCGGCGGCCCCGGCATCCCGCGTCGAGGAGTCGTGTACTTCGGTCATGGGTCCATGGTGACGGGCCGCCGCGGGCCCCGACATCCGGTCCGACCCTGGGACAACCCTGATATCCCCCGGGTTGAACTGGGGGAATGCCCTGATGACCCCGGGCCCCCGGGCATGTGACCATCGGTGACATGCCCGTAGCCGCCGCCCCCCGCATCCCGAACGCGCCGAAGGACCCCGAGGACGCCCCGCACCGCAAGCTCTACCGCAGCGCCGACGGCCGGATGCTCGGTGGGGTCGCGCGCGGACTCGCCGGACACCTCGGACTGCCCGTGATCTGGGTCCGGCTCGTGTTCCTCGCCATGTTCATGTGGGGGGACGGCCTCGGCGTGCTGCTGTACGCCGCGTTCTGGGTCTTCGTACCGCTCGGCGTGGGCGGCCGCACTGGCCACCGCTCCTACTTCGAGATCCTCCCCGACGGCACCCGGCGGCTGCGCAAGCCCGACAAGGGCCAGGTCACCGCCCTGGTCGCGCTGTGCGCCGGAGCCGGAATCTACTTCTCCCAGCTGCGGGTCGGCGGCTCCAACGGCCGCTACATCTGGCCGACGCTGCTGGTCGGCGCTGGGGTCGTGCTGGTGTGGCGGCAGGCCGACAACGCCCGCCGCGCCCACTGGAGCGCCGCCGAGGGCCGCCAGAAGCGCCTGCTCCAGGCCGGCCGGGCGCTCGCTGGGGTCGCGCTGGTCGGAGTGGGCCTGACCGTCTTCATCGTCGTCCGGGGCTCCGCCGCTCAGCTGGGCAACGTACTCACCGCCACGCTCGCCGTCCTCGTCGGGGTGGCCCTGCTCGCCGGGCCCTGGCTGATACGGATGACCCAGGACCTCTCCGAGGAGCGCCTGATGCGCATCCGCGCCCAGGAACGCGCCGAAGTCGCCGCCCACGTCCACGACTCGGTGCTGCACACCCTCACGCTGATCCAGCGCAACGCCGAGGACGTCGGCGAGGTGCGCCGCCTCGCCCGCGCCCAGGAACGAGAGCTGCGGAACTGGCTGTACAAGCCCGAGGGCACCGGCAAGGAAGAGGCCGAGGAACCCGCCACCCTCGCGGAGGCCGTGAAGAAGACCGCCGCCGAGGTGGAGGACCACCACGGCGTCCCCATCGAGGTCGTCGTCGTCGGCGACTGCCCGCTCGACGAGAAGCTGGCCGCCCAGATCCAGGCCGCGCGCGAGGCGATGGTCAACGCCGCCAAGTACGGTGGCGAGGGCGGGCCGGTACAGGTCTACGCGGAAGTCGAGGGCCGCACGGTGTTCGTTTCCGTACGCGACCGGGGACCGGGCTTCGACGTCGACGCGGTACCGGACGACCGCATGGGCGTACGAGAATCGATCATCGGCCGGATGCGGCGCAACGGCGGGACCGCACGGCTGCGGTCCGCGCCCGACGGCGGCACGGAAGTCGAGCTGGAGATGGAGAGGGCGGCATGACCGAGGACAGCGGGGCGCAGCAGACCAGGAACGTCCGGGTGGTGCTCGTCGACGACCACCGGATGTTCCGCACCGGCGTACAGGCCGAGATCGGCGACACCGCGCGGACCGGCGTCGAGGTCGTCGGCGAGGCGGCCGACGTGGACCAGGCCGTCACCGTCATCACCGCCACCCGCCCCGAGGTGGTGCTCCTCGACGTGCACCTGCCCGGCGGCGGCGGAGTGGAGGTGCTGCGGCGCTGCGCCCCGCTGATGGCGGCCGCCGAGAACCCGGTGCGGTTCCTGGCGCTGTCCGTGTCGGACGCCGCCGAGGACGTCATCGGGGTCATCCGCGGCGGTGCTCGCGGCTACGTCACCAAGACCATCACCGGCACCGACCTGATCGAGTCCGTCTTCCGTGTGCAGGACGGCGACGCGGTGTTCTCGCCTCGCCTGGCCGGCTTCGTGCTCGACGCGTTCGCCTCGACGGACGCCCCGCCGGTGGACGAGGACCTGGACCGGCTCACCCAGCGCGAGCGCGAGGTGCTGCGGCTGATCGCGCGCGGCTACGCGTACAAGGAGATCGCCAAGCAGCTGTTCATCTCCGTCAAGACGGTCGAATCGCACGTCTCCGCGGTCCTGCGCAAACTCCAGCTCTCCAACCGGCACGAGCTGACGCGCTGGGCGACGGCCCGCCGCCTGGTGTGAGGGTCTTCCCGCCGGGCAGCCTCCCGCCGAGGGGCTTCCCGCCGGGCGGCCTCCCGCCGCGGCGGCTGTGATCGACGACGCACCGGGGAACGGGAACCCCGGTGCGTCCCCCGCGCCTCTTGGCAGGCGTGATGAGCTTGACCGGAACCCCCCTGTTCGCCACGGCGATCGCCCTGACCGTGCTCGCCGTGCTGCTGCCGCTGCTGCTGTGGAGCAGGGCGCGCGGGCCGGTCGTCGTACGCGTCGCGACGCGCTGCCTGATGGTGGCCTTCGCCCAGGTCACCGCCGTCGCGCTGGTGTTCGTCGCGGTGAACCGGCAGGAGACCTTCTACGCCTCCTGGAGCGACCTGCTGGGCACCGGCAGCTACGTCACCGCCGCCCCCGACCTCGGTTCGGACGGGCTCGGCGGCAAGAAGGTCGAGGCGGAGCCGAAGGTGCGCCAGGACTTCCAGCCGGTCGAGGGCCTCGGCGGCCGCGTCAGGAAGACCGAGCTCGACGGCAAGGTCTCCGGGGTCAAGGGCGACGTGATGGTGTGGCTGCCGCCCCAGTACGACGACCCCGCCTTCAAGGACAAGAAGTTCCCCGTGGTCGAGCTGATCCCGGGCATACCGGGAACGGGCAAGTCCTGGTTCCAGGGCCTCAAGGCCCACGAGGTGCTGGAACCGCTGATGAAGAGCGGCAAGGTGCAGCCGTTCGTCCTGGTCTCGCCGCGCGCCATGCTGCTCGGGAACGCCGACACCGGCTGCGCGAACATCCCAGGCAAGGTCAACGCCGACAGCTGGTTCAGCGTCGACGTCCGCAAGATGGTCACCGACAACTTCCGGGTGTCGGCGGAGGCCCGCACCTGGGGCGTCGCCGGGTACTCGGCCGGCGCGTACTGCGCCGCCAAGCTGGCGATCAACCACCCCGACCGGTACAGCGCGGCCGTCTCCCTGTCCGGCTACAACGACCCCGGCCAGGAGCCGTCGTCGCTGGTCGCCAAGGACCCGGAGCTGCGCCGCACCCACAACCTCAAGAACGTTCTGACGGCCGCGCCCGCGCCGCCGGCGGTCTCGCTGTGGATGTCGGGGGCCGAGCAGGACGGCTACCTGTCCGGCATGGACCTCAAGGCGATCGCGAAGAGCCCGACCACCGTGCACGCGGAGAGGGTGACCGGGGGCCACAACCTCGAATCGTGGTCCAAGCAGATCCCGCAGACCTTCGACTGGCTGAGCAAGACGGTCAAGGCGCCGTAGGGCCCGGCCGTCCGGCTACGCGGGGCGGGCCGCGCCGGCCCAGGGCATCGAGTCGACGGGGGCGACACGGACCGTCGCGCCGGGGTGCGGGGCGTGGATCATCTTGCCGTCGCCCACGTACAGCCCCACGTGCGTGATCCCGGAGTAGAAGAACACCAGGTCGCCGGGGGCCAGCCGGTCGCGGGAGACGCGCTGCCCGGCGTTGATCTGCGTGTAGGTGGTGCGGGGCAGCGAGACCCCGGCCGCGCCCCAGGCCGCCTGGGTCAGGCCCGAGCAGTCGAAGGAAGCCGGTCCGATGGCGCCCCACACGTACGGCTTGCCGATGGCCCCGTACGCGTACGCCACCGCGCGGGCGGCGCGGCTCCCGTCGCCCACCGGGACGGACAACGGGGCCTGCGGGCCGGCGGCGGGCGCGGACTGCGCCTCGTAGGCGGCCCGTTCCTCGGCGGTGAGCCTGTCCAGCAGCTGCTTGGCGGCGTTCAGCTTGCCCTCGACGGCGGTCTTGGCCGCGGCCAGCTCGCCCTGGCGCGCCCGCAGGTCCGCGAGCCGCGTGGCCGCCTGGTCGCGCAACCGGTCGGCCTCGTCCATCCCGCGGCGTACCGAGGCCACCTCCGCGGCGGTGCGGTCCCCGGTCCGGGTGAGGAAAGCGGCCCGGTCGAGGTACTCCTGCGGATTCCCGGACATCGCCAGCTGGACGGTGGGCCCGAGGCCTCCGCTGCGATACTGGCCCGCGGCGAGCGCGCCGAGCGCCCTGCGGGCCGCGTTCAGGCGGTCGGCCTTGCGGGCGGCCTCGTCGCGCAGGCCGGACAGTGCCCGCTCGGCCTCGTCGGCCTTCACCTTCGCCCCGTTGTACTGCTCGGTGGCCGCTTCGGCGTCCTGGTAGAGCCGGTCCACTTCCGCCTTGACCTGGGTGGGCGTCTGGCGGGGGTCGGCCTGCGAGGTGCCTTCGAAGGCGGTGGCGGTGGCAGCGCCCGCGAGGGCGAGGGTGGTGGCCGCGGTCCGTACGGGGCCGCCGGAGAGCGGGCGCTGCCTGGGCTTTCGATGACTGGCCACGGGGGCGTCACGTCCTTCCGTTGGTCTTGGGGGAGGACGCTAAGCCCGGAGGTAACGGAGGGATGACGGGATGCTCCGAACTGACCGTTGTTGAACGGTCAGTGCCAGAGGACGGCGATAAAGATATTGGCCATGGTCAGACCGCCGACCGCGCCGAACAGCGCCTTCTCCACCCGCTCCTCGTCGCGCTTGACGTAGACCAGCGCCAGGACGACGAACAGGACCGCCAGCTTCACACCTATCTTGATGTTGTCGACGGTGCCGCCGTCCATCTCGTGCAGGCCCACCAGCAGCACGCCGGTGACCAGCATCGTCAGCGCGCCGTGCAGCATGGCGGGCACGAAGCGGGCGGTGCCCGCGCCCATCGCCTTCATCTGGGTGAGGAAACCGCCGAGGAGCGAGGCGATGCCGATGATGTGCAGACCGAGGAAAACGCTGATCAGTACGTCCATGGCAGTCGAGCGTACGGGGGCTGCCGGTCACCCCCGGAAGCGGGTCGGCTCCTCTTCCACGGCCGCGGTGGCCGCGGTGGCCGCGGTGGATGCGGCGGTCGAGGTGGCCGCGGTGGAGGCGGCAGTACGAGACGTCCGTACGGTCCGGCGATGTCCTTACGAGATCTGCGTACAGTTGCGGTATGGCTGCCGCTGACGAGCTGACCCACCCCGCCGCCGAGGACCTCGAACTCGCCGAGGTCCTGGCGGCCCTCGGGCACCCCGTCCGGCTGGAGATCGTCCGCATGCTCGCCTCCGGCGGGGAGGCGTCCTGCGGCGAGGTGGCCCCCGACCTGCCCCGGTCGAGCGTCACGCACCACCTCAAGACGCTCCGCGAGAGCGGCGTGATCTGCCGGCGCGCGCAGGGCCGCAAGCTCTACCTCGCGCTGCGCCGGGCGGATCTGGACCTGCGTTTCCCCGGTCTGCTGGAACTCGTACTGGCCTGTCGGTCCCGGCCTCTAGACTCGGAAAGCGATGAGCAGCCTCTTTGACGACAGTTTCCTGGCGGACCTCACCCCCTCCGACGAGGTCCCCCCGCCACCCGAGGACCACCCCGCCCCCGAGCCGGGCGCGGACGACCTCTTCGGGGGCCGGTTCGACGTACCCATGACCGGGGACGCCTACTACCGCAACGGGGCGCCCAAGCCGGTCATCGACCCGGCGGCGCTGCTGGAGGGGCTGAACGCGGAGCAGCGCGCCGCCGTGGTGCACGCGGGCTCCCCGCTGCTCATCGTGGCCGGCGCCGGCTCCGGCAAGACCCGGGTGCTGACCCACCGCATCGGGCACCTGCTGGCCGCCCGCGGCGTCCACCCCGGCCAGATCCTGGCGATCACCTTCACCAACAAGGCCGCCGGCGAGATGAAGGAGCGCGTCGAAGGCCTCGTCGGCCCCCGCGCGAACGCCATGTGGGTCTCCACCTTCCACAGCGCGTGCGTGCGCATCCTGCGCCGCGAGTCGAAGCGGCTCGGCTTCACCTCCTCGTTCTCGATCTACGACGCGGCCGACTCCAAGCGCCTGATGGCGCTCGTCTGCCGGGACCTGGACCTCGACCCGAAGAAGTTCCCGCCGAAGGCGTTCAACGCCAAGGTCTCGAACCTGAAGAACGAGCTCATCGACGAAGAGGCCTTCGCCGACCAGGCGACCGACGGTTTCGAGAAGACCCTCGCCCAGGCGTACGCGATGTACCAGGGGCGGCTGCGCGAGGCCAACGCGCTCGACTTCGACGACATCATCATGACCACCGTCCACCTCCTCCAGGCGTTCCCGGACGTCGCCGAGCACTACCGGCGCCGATTCCGCCACGTGCTGGTGGACGAGTACCAGGACACCAACCACGCCCAGTACACGCTGGTGCGCGAGCTGGTGGGCACCGGATACCCGGACCTGCCGCCCGCCGAGCTGTGCGTCGTGGGTGACGCCGACCAGTCGATCTACGCCTTCCGCGGCGCGACCATCCGCAACATCCTCCAGTTCGAGGAGGACTACCCGAACGCGACGACGATCCTGCTGGAGCAGAACTACCGCTCCACCCAGACGATCCTCTCCGCCGCCAACGCGGTCATCGAACGCAACGAGAACCGCCGGGCGAAGAACCTGTGGACCGAGGCCGGCACCGGCGCCGTGATCACCGGCTACGTCGCGGACACCGAGCACGACGAGGCCCAGTTCGTCGCCGACGAGATCGACCGGCTGACGGACGCGGGCGATGCCAAGGCGGGCGACGTCGCGATCTTCTACCGGACCAACGCGCAGTCCCGTGTGTTCGAGGAGATCTTCATCCGCGTCGGCCTCCCCTACAAGGTCGTCGGCGGCGTCCGCTTCTACGAGCGCAAGGAGGTCCGCGACGTCCTCGCGTACCTGCGCGTGCTGGCGAACCCCGAGGACAACGTCCCGCTCCGCCGCATCCTCAACGTCCCCAAGCGCGGCATCGGCGAGCGGGCGGAGGCGATGATCGACGCCCTCGCGATGCGCGAGAAGATCACCTTCCCGCAGGCGCTGCGGCGGGTGGACGAGGCCTTCGGCATGGCCGCGCGCTCCACCAACGCCGTCAAGCGGTTCAACGCGCTGATGGAGGAACTGCGCACGATCGTCGAGTCCGGCGCGGGCCCCGCGGTGGTACTGGAAGCGGTGCTGGAGCGTACGGGCTACCTCGCCGAACTCCAGGCGTCGACCGACCCGCAGGACGAGACGCGGATCGAGAACCTCCAGGAACTGGCGGCGGTGGCACTCGAATTCGAGCAGGCCCGTGAGGGCGACGACACCGCCGGAGCAGCGGCGGCCGGTGCTTCGGGCGGCACGCTCGCCGAGTTCCTGGAGCAGGTCGCGCTCGTCGCCGACTCCGACCAGATCCCGGACGAGGACGAGGACGGTTCGGGCGTCATCACGCTGATGACCCTGCACACGGCGAAGGGCCTGGAGTTCCCGGTGGTCTTCCTGACCGGCATGGAGGACGGGGTCTTCCCGCACATGCGCGCGCTCGGCCAGACCAAGGAACTGGAGGAGGAGCGGCGCCTCGCGTACGTGGGCATCACCCGGGCGCGCGAGCGGCTCTACCTGACCCGCTCCTCGATGCGCAGCGCATGGGGGACGCCCTCGTACAACCCGCCGTCGCGCTTCCTGGAGGAGATCCCGCCCGAGTACCTGCAGTGGAAGCGGACGGGCGCGTCCCAGAAGCCGGCCGGCCCCCTGCGCGGTTCCGGCGGCGGCAAGGCCTCGTTCGGGACCTCGCCCGAGGCGTTCTTGTCCTCGTCGCGTACGAAGGCGGGCCCGTCGGGGTTCGCGACGCGACGCGCCGCCGACAAGCCGGTCATCGCGCTGACCGTCGGAGACCGGGTCACGCACGACCAGTTCGGTCTGGGCACCGTCATGGAGGTCCGGGGAGCGGGCGCCGACGCGCAGGCGACGATCGACTTCGGGGACGACAAGCCGAAGCGACTGCTGCTGCGCTACGCGCCGGTGCAGAAGCTGTAGCGGCCCGGGGGAACCCACCGGGGCCCGGTCCTGCGGGACCGGAACCCGGGGCCCCGGTCAGTTGTCCAGGCGGACGGGCATCAACAGCGAGAACGCGTCCCCGCCGTCGCTCCGGCGGATCGCCAGGGGCGCCGTGGGGCCGCCGAAGTCCAGGACCAGCCGGTCGCGGGCTCCGGCGGCGAGGGCGTCCAGCAGGAACCCTCGGTTGACGGCGACCTGGTCCCCGTCGTCGTCACCGTCCTCGCACACGGTCACCACGCCGTCGGCCGCCACCTTGAGCACGCTGAGGTCACAGGACGCGCCGTCCTGCTCCCGCACCACGCCCGAGCGGACGGGGCCGCTCTCCACCGCCTCCCGGAAGGCCGGCACGTCGACGAGGGCCCGGCGCCCCGCCGGCAGGCGAACGAGGCGACGGTAGTCCGGGAAGCCGTGGCCGAGGCACTGGCCGGCCGCCTCACGGCCCTCCGTCTCCAGGGCCACGCGGTCACCGTCCACGGTGAGCCCGGCGGATGCGACCCCGCCCAGCAGCGCCCTCATCGCGTCGGCGAGCGGGGACGGCACGACGACCTGCGCACGGGGCCCGCCATGGCCGGCGGTGCGGGCCGTCGCGACGGCCATCCGGTACCGGTCGGTGGCCACGACGACGAGTTCGTCGCCCTCGATGTCGAACAGGACACCGCCGAGCACCGGAAGTTCCGGGTCGGTGCCGGCGGCGAACCGGACCGCGTCCAGCGCGGCGGCCAGTTCGGGCGCGGAGACGGTCAGCCGGATCGGGGCGGTGCGGAGCGAAGCCATCGGGTTCTCCCTGTTGTCGAGTAGCGCTCGGATCGTGGAGAACTCGCTGCGGGCGTCGGAAAGCCCCAGTTCGAGACGGCGCAGATGCGCCCGGAGCAGTTGCCGCACCAAGTCGTCGTCCCGGCCGGACCATCCGGCCAGGACGAGCCGGATGTCGGCCAACGGCATGCCGGTGCGCCGCAGTCGGGCCAGCAACCGGGACTCTTCGAGCTGCTCCGGGCCGTACCAGCGGTAGCCGGTCACCGGGTCCACCCGGGCCGGGACCAGTACGCCGGCGCCGTCGTAGAACCGCAGGGCGCTCACGCCCAGTCCGCTGTCCCGGGCCATCTCGCCGATACTGCGCATCTCGTTCTCCACACCTGCAACCCTGGTCCCTCCACCAAGTCGAGGGTCAACAGCGGGCTCGGGAGCGGAGTTGCCCGGGTACAGGGGAGCCGGGGGACGGCCTCGGACCCGGGGCCTACGTCGGGTCGAGGCCGTGGCTGCGCAGCCACGCCTGGGGATCGATCGGGGACCCGGCGCCGGGGCGCACCTCGAAGTGGAGGTGCGGGCCGGTGGAGTTGCCGGAGTTGCCGGAGTACGCGATGACGTCGCCGGCCTTGACCTTGCCGGACCGGATCTTCGTGCTGCTGAGGTGGCAGTACCAGGTCTCGGTGCCGTCGGGCGAGGTCACTATGGCCATGTTCCCGTACGCGCTGTTCCACTGCGTGCGGACGGTGCCGTCGGTGGCGGCCATGACCGGAGTGCCGTAGGAGACCGGGAAGTCGATGCCGGTGTGCACGGACATCCACATGCCGCCGGCCTGACCGAACCCGGCGCTCAGGCCGTGCTGGGTGACGGGAAGGGCGAACTTGGGGCGGGCGGCCTCCTTGGCCGCGGCCTCCTCGGCCCGCTTCTTCTTCTCCTCTTCCTGGCGCTGTCTCAGGTCGAGGCGTTCCTGGGTGCGGCTCGCGCGGTCCGCGAAGTCGCCGGCGTCCGCGCTGAGGGCGGTGAGCTGGGTGTCGAGCTTGTTGTTCGCCGCGACGGGCTTCACCGAGGCCGGGTCGGCCGCGGCCATCGTGGTGGTGTCCTGAGCGGGCTTGTCGGTGCCGGTCAGGCCGCCGACCGAGGCGGCCGCGACTCCCGCGACCCCCATGACGCAGGCCGAGGGAACGGCGACGGTCAGGAGGGCGGAACGCTTCGCCGGGGTGCGGCGACGGCTACTGCCGCCGGCCGCCTTGGCGTTGGCGGACTTCACACCGCCCGTTTTCGCGCCGTTCGTTTTCGTGCCGCCGGTCTTCGCGTTGCCGCTCTTCGCGCTCCCGGCCCGGCGTGAGGCGCGGGACTCCGTCGTCGCGCCGGGTGTGACCGGCATCGTCTGCGTGGCCATGGCGTGCACGGCGGCCGACGGCTCCGGGGCGTCGTCGTCGGAGAGGGCCTCGAAGACGGCGGTCTCGGCGGCGTGGATGTCGAGGGCGTGGATGTCGGGGGCGTGGATGTCGGCGGCGTGGATGTCGGCGGCGTCCGAGGGGAGGTCTTCCGTCATGATCACGGGGACGACGCTGGTCGCCTCGTAGGCGTAGGTCTCGTAGCCGTTGTGCGCCGCGCTGTTCGAGGTGTCGTCGTATCCGCCCTCGTCGTATCCGCTGTCGCCATGGCCGTTGTCGCCGTATCCGCCGTCGCCGTGACCGGTGTTCCAGGCGGTGGCGTCGTACGTGCCGGTGTCCTGCTGCCCGTACGCGGTGAAGGTGTTCCACTGCGCGGTCTGCTCGGGGGACTGCTCGGAGCCCGCCGACTCGTAACCGAAGGAAGTCGGCTGGTATTCGGCGGTGTTCGCGCCGTTCCAGGCAGCGGCGTCCCACTGGCCCGTGGTGTCCTCGGGCACGGCCTGGCCGGGGACGGAGAGGTAACTCTCCTGTCCCGTCCAGGCGGTGGCGTCGTAGGTGCCGGTCGACTGGTACGCGCCGTAGGCGTCATACGCCGCAGAAGCACCGTAGTTGTAGCCCTGGCCCTGCGTTTCGTAGGAAACGTAGGCCTGGTCACCAGCGAAAGTGGTGGTGGAGAGGCCGTCGTACCCGTTTTCGGGGTACTGGCCCGACGAGGGGCGGTCGTTCACCAACTTCTCTTTCGCCTCGGCAGTGGGGGCCTGGGTGGCCGGGGAATGAGAGGTTCCCCGGAGGAGAGCAGTGGCGCGACTGTACCCGGCGGTTACTGGCGACGACAATCTTCGCCGGGTTTCGGCCTCACGGGAACCGGGCATTCGGCTGTCTTTCGGTCGACTGAACACCGAGCCTTGGCCTTGAGTTCGATATCCGTTCGACTGCACGCCGCGGGGTGTTGGCCCTACCTCAGATGGCGATGCGGCGCACTTCGGAGCCGTCGGTGCCGGCCGAAGCGCCGGCGAGCGGGCCGTCCAGGGTGCGCCTGATCGCGTTGATGACCGTGGGGTGGACCGGGAGCGCCAGGTGGCCGATGCCCGTGACCAGCACGTTTTCCGTGATCAGGTCGGGGTGGTCGAGGCGGGCCGTCCCGGGCGGCGACATCAGCCCGTCGAACTCGCTCCAGAAGGCCACGCAGCGGGTCCGGCAGCCCGGAGCCGGCGCGCCCAGCTCCGTCATGACCTCGGAACCCGGCCGCATCTGGCGGACCAGTGGGTGGGCGTCCATGAAGGGCGCCACGATCGTGCCGGCGTGCGGGGTGCCGAGCGTGACGAGGGTGCGCACACGGGCGTCGCCGCCGAGCCGCTGGATGTAGTACCGGGCGACCAGGCCGCCGAGGCTGTGGCCGACCAGGTCGATCCGCTCCTGCCCGGTGCGCTCGCACAGCTCCTCGACGCGACGGGCCAGCTGCCGGGCGGTGTCGCGGAGGTCGCGTGTGAACGGGGAGTAGTTGTACGTCTCCACCCGCCGCAGGCCGTCCGCCGCGAGGGCGCGGCGCAGCAGGACGAAGACGGAGCGGTTGTCGGTGAAGCCGTGCAGCAGCAGCACCGGCGGGCGCTGCCCGGCGGCCCCCGCCGCCGTGTCGGCGGCGAGCCGTTCCGCGAGCACCCCGGTGGGGTACAGGAGCAGGTGCCCGCTCAGCACCACCGCCTCCAGGACTGCTGCCCGAAGGGCCGCCGGCGACCGGAAGGCGGCGAGCGGTAAGGGTACGGATATCGGCGTGATCGACAGCCCCATGGCGGCCTCCGGGCCTCTTGGGTACTGGGCCGTACCGCCGACGGCCCGCCTCCGTGCCGTGCGGCTGTCGGCACGGAGGCGGGACGACGCGGTGCGGCTCCACCGTGGCGTATCCGTCGGCATGAACCGGTTGTGGGGGCGGTGAACCAGTGGCAGTGGCTCCACGCTCCCACGTGTGATTTCCCCCTCCTGCTTGACTGCGAAACGGGCTGGTGCGCGATGCTGTACTTAACGTTCGTTCACTCGGGAGGCAGTGCGATGGGTGTGACCGGTCCGATCCGTGTGGTGGTGGCCAAGCCGGGTCTCGACGGCCACGACCGCGGGGCCAAGGTGATCGCGCGTGCGCTGCGGGACGCGGGTATGGAAGTCATTTACACGGGCCTGCACCAGACCCCCGAGCAGATCGTGGACACCGCGATCCAGGAGGACGCCGACGCGATCGGCCTCTCGATCCTCTCGGGCGCCCACAACACGCTGTTCGTGCGGGTGCTGGAGCTGTTGAAGGAGCGCGACGCCGACGACATCAAGGTCTTCGGCGGCGGGATCATCCCCGAGGACGACATCGCCCCCCTCAAGGAGAAGGGCGTCGCGGAGATCTTCACTCCGGGCGCCACCACCACCGCGATCGTGGACTGGGTCAACGCGAACGTCCGCCAGCACTGACCCCGGCGTCACCGAGCCGACCGCCGCCGGGCTCGTTCTTGGCCACCGCTGGCCCGGGCTGCTGTGGAGCCCACCGCCGTCCGTGCCGGTTCGGTCCTGGGGCGCGGTGGGGCCGATCCGGTTTTGGGCCCGCCGTTGTCGGGGTCGGGGCTGGTCCTGAGCCGCAGTGGCGCCGGGCCGGTCCTGAGCCCGCCGCCGCCAGCCCCGGGTAGCGGTGGGCCGCCTGGTCCTCAGCCCGCGCTGTCGGGGTCGGGGCTGGTCCTGGGGCGCGGTGGGGCCGGGCCGGTGCTGAGCCCGCCGCTGTCCGTGTCGGGCCGGTTCTGAGCCGCGGCGGCCGACCCCGGGTCGGCTCAGGACGGCGGTATGAGCTCCGCCAGCATGGTCGCGCGGAGGTGGAGGGTGGAGGCCAGGCGTTGGAAGGCCTCCTCCCAGTACGCCGCCGCGCCCGGGGAAGCCTCGGCGGGGTCCGCGGGCGCTCTGGTCAGGGCCTCCAGCCGTGCGGCGCCCGCAGGGTCGAGGCAGCGTTCGGCCAGGCCCATCACCCCGCTGAAGCTCCAGGGGTAGCTGCCCGCCTCCCGGGCCGCGTCGAGCGCGTCCACCACGGCCCGGCCCAGCGCCCCCGCCCACGGCACCACACACACCCCGAGCAGCTGGAACGCCTCCGAGAGCCCGTGCGCCCCTACGAACTCCGCCACCCACTCGGCCCGCTCCCCGTCCGGCAGGACCGACAGCAGCTTCGCCCGTTCCGCCAGCGATGCCGTGCCCGGGCCGGCCGCGGGCGGGGCCGAGGCCGAGCCGAGCAGCGCCTTCGACCACTGCGGGTCACGCTGGCGCACCGCCGCCCGGCACCACGCCGCATGCAGTTCCTCCGCCCAGCCGTCGCCCACGGGCAGGGCCACTATCGCCGCCGGGTCGAGCCCCCCGAACCGCTCCCGCCAGCGGGACAGCGGAGCCGCCTCCACCAGCTGGCCCAGCCACCAGGCCTGCTCCCCGCGCCCCGCGGGCGGCCGCTTGACCACGCCGTCCCGCAGCATCCCCGCGTCGCACTCCGCCGGGGGTTCGATCCCCTCCGGCCCCACGCAGGCCAGCGCCCGCTCCGCCATCCGCGCCGCCAGTGCGGAACCCGTCAGCGCCGACAGCAGCTCGGCCGCCGTCGCCCGGACGTTGCGGCTGCGGTCGCCCAGGGCCGCCTCCAGGAACGGCTCGTCGAGGTCGGACAGCCCCACCCTCAGCGAGTCCAGGAACATCAGCCGGTCCTCGGCCCGTTCGGTGGCCCAGGTGGTGGAGAGGAGCGCGGTCGCGGCGACCGGGTCGTGCGCCCGTACGGCGCCCAGGAGAGCCACCCGCTCGGCGAACAGGCCTTCCTGCCACAGCCGTTCGACCCCCTCGCGGTCTTCCGGGCCGGGCAGCTCCGGCGTGCCGGCCGCGCCGCCGCGCAGCGCGAACCGCCAGTCCGGATTCAACCGGGCCAGCCACAGCCCCCGGCTCCCGGCCAGGGCCAGCGCGTGCGGCCGCAGGTCGGTACGGGCCCTGGCCGCCTCCAGCAGCGCCGGGACCAGCGCCGCCGGAGCGCGGTAGCCGTGCCGCACGGCGGCGGTCAGCCACTGCGGCAGCAGCTCCGTCAGATCCGGGGCGGCCCCCCGCCGCCCGCCCGAGCCGCCCGCGCCGCGGCCCGCCAGCAGCTGCGCGAGCCGGCGCCGGGCCGCTTCCGGCGGTTCGGGGCGCGGATCCCGCGGCGCCGGCTCGGGGCGCTCCCACGCCCGCGCGGGCCGCAGCCCGGCCCGGCGCCGCAGTGTCAGGACCGCCGCCTCGTCCAGCAGCGCCCGGGGCGAGCCGCCCCGGCGCCTTTCGGTGCCGAGCAGCGCCGCACCGACCAGCCCGTCCCAGTCGCCGTACGCCCCCTGTCCCTCGTGCCCCGTGTGCGCCGTGCCTCCGGCGCGCTCCGCCCCAGCCGTCTTCATCGGACCCCTCCCTCGTGGTGTGCCGTGCCGTGCTCCGGTCCCGCCCCCTCCGCGGGACCGGAGCGCTATGGTGAAATGTCGGCTCAAATCGCGCGTCAGCTGGCGTGGTTGTCGTTCATCGAAGCCCCCCGGCTCTTCTCGGTCCTGCACGACGGCGCCCCCGCGCCGCCGCTCCCTCCCCGGCGCCGACGCTCCCCCGCGTCGATCGCCTCCTGCCGTTCCCGCGCCCGCCGGCCGGTGCGTCAGACCAGCGCCACCGGTTGCGGCGAATCCGGCTGCCAGACCGTCAGGGGCCTGAACCCCCGGTGGCCGACCTCCCCGAACACCGTCACCGGGCCCCCGCCGGAGACCGCGGCGAGCTGCCACAGTCCCGAGCGGGATCCGCCGCCCGGCCCCGCGAGCGGAACTGGCAGCGCCGACGTCCCTTCCAGGTCCGCCAACTGCCAGCCCGGCTCACCCGGTACGGGAACCACCGGACCCAGCACCACCGGCCACGACTCCAGCCAGGGGTCCTCTCGCAGTGCGGCGCCGTACGCCTCCAGCGCCGCCTGCGCGCTCACCCCGGCCGGTGCCCGCCCGCCCGGCGCCGCCGCCGCGCACCGTTCCCCCAGGTCCGCCCGCAGCCCGGCCGAACCGGGCCGGAAGCGCGCCTCCGCCTCCAGTACCAGCCCGACCGGCAGTGCCAGCCCCGGAGGCCGCCCGGGCGGTCCGAAGTCCAGCACCAGCGCCGGCCGCCCGCTCGCCAGCCCGCGCAGCCATATCCGGCGGGTGGTGAGCCGGCCGTCCGGGGACGCCGTGTCGTACTGCGACAGCACGAGCCAGCGGTCCCGTACGGCGTCGCCCTCCGCCGAAGGCGCGAGCCCCACCCGGGTCCTCACCGTCGCGGCCAGCTGCTCCGGCAGCCCGGTCACCCCCAGCCAGGCCTGGTCGAGCAGGTGCAGCAGCGCGAACTCCTCAAGCATCCGGGCGGGCCAGCCGGGGCCGCAACCGGGTATTGTCCCCAACTCCCGTACCCGGGTGGCCAGTCCGGGGGCCTGAGCGTCGACCATCCGGGCCGCCGTCTCCTCCCACGCCCCGTACCCCGCCTGCTCCTGGCCGGCCAGGCCGCCCCGCAGCAGATCCGCGAGCCGCTGGTCCAGCTCCATCACCCCCGCCCCGATCCGGGCCGCCCTCCGCGCGGCCCGCTTCCTCGCCGCCTCCTCGTCCACGGGCTTGGAGACCGCCGGCCGGGCCGCCTTGGCCGCCCGCTCCGCCAGCCACTCGCCGGCCCACTCCGGCTCCCGTGCCGGATCGCCCACCCCCTCCGCCGCCCAGAGCAACAGCAGTCCGAGCGCGTGCTTGCACGGGAACTTCCGGCTCGGGCACGAGCACTTGTACGCCGGGCCCGTCAGATCCACGACCGTCCGGTAGGGCGTCCTGCCGCTGCCCTTGCACAACCCCCACACCGCACCGGAAGCGGAACCTCCGGTCTGCGACCACGGACCCGCCCCACCCAGCTTGCCCCCCGCCTTGCGCGACGCGTCGTCAGGAGCCAGAGCCAGTACCTGTTCCGCTGTCCAGCGGACCCCCTGCTCAGTCATGTGTCCCACCGTAGAGACCCCCACTGACAATCGCTCTGACCTGCAACAACGCCTCGAACAAGGGTCGTTGTCAGTGGGGTGGTGCACCGTGGTGTCAGCAGCCGGAAGCGGCTGCCGAGCCTTGGAGGGGGACCATGAGCACGCCCGAGACCGAACACCGCGCTGAGGCACTGCGACCGCACGCCGAAGACGCCTTCGCACACGAACTGAAAGCCCTGGCGGCCGCCGACGACCGGCCCCGCCCGACCCGCTGGAAGCTCTCCCCGTGGGCCGTCGCCACCTACCTGCTCGGCGGCACACTGGACGACGGCACCGTGATCACGCCCAAGTACGTCGGACCCCGTCGCATCGTCGAAGTCGCCGTCACCACGCTCGCCACCGACCGCGCGCTGCTCCTGCTCGGGGTCCCCGGCACCGCCAAGACCTGGGTGTCCGAGCACCTCGCCGCCGCCGTCAGCGGGGACTCCACCCTCCTCGTGCAAGGCACCGCCGGCACTCCCGAGGAAGCCATCCGCTACGGCTGGAACTACGCCCGCCTCCTGGCCCACGGCCCGAGCCGCGAAGCCCTCGTCCCCAGCCCCGTCATGCGGGCCATGGCCGACGGCATGACCGCCCGCGTCGAGGAACTCACCCGCATCCCCGCCGACGTCCAGGACACCCTCATCACCATCCTGTCCGAGAAGACGCTCCCCATACCGGAGCTCGGACAGGAGGTGCAGGCCGTGCGCGGCTTCAACCTCATCGCCACCGCCAACGACCGCGACCGCGGGGTCAACGAGCTCTCCAGCGCGCTGCGCCGCCGCTTCAACACCGTGGTGCTGCCCCTGCCCGCCACCGCCGACGCCGAGGTCGACATCGTCGCCCGCCGCGTCGACCAGATGGGCCGCGCCCTGGACCTGCCGGCGGCGCCGGAGGGCCTGGAGGAGATCCGCCGTGTCGTCACCGTCTTCCGCGAGCTGCGCGACGGGGTCACCGGCGACGGCCGTACCAAGGTCAAGTCGCCCAGCGGCACCCTGTCCACCGCCGAGGCCATCTCCGTGGTCACCGGAGGCCTGGCCCTGGCCGCGCACTTCGGAGACGGCGTCCTGCGCCCCTCCGACGTGGCGGCGGGGATCCTCGGCGCCGTCGTCCGCGACCCGGCCGCGGACCGGGTGGTCTGGCAGGAGTACCTCGAAGCCGTCGTCCGCGAGCGGGACGGCTGGAAGGACTTCTACCGCGCCTGCCGGGAGGTGACGGCATGAACCCGCGGAACCCGCGTGCCGGCGGGCCCCTCCTGCTGGGGGTCCGCCACCACGGGCCGGGCTCCGCCCGCGCGGTGCGGGCCGCTCTGGACGAAGCCAGGCCGACGGCGGTGCTCATAGAGGGGCCGCCGGAGGGGGACGCGCTGCTGCCGCTCGCCGCCGACCCGCAGATGCGGCCGCCCGTGGCCCTGCTCGCCCACGCCGCGGACGATCCCGGCCGGGCCGCGTTCTGGCCGATGGCCGGGTTCTCTCCCGAATGGGCCGCCATCCGCTGGGCCCAGGCGCGGGACGTGCCCGTCCGGTTCATCGACCTCCCCGCCGCGCACTCGCTGGCCGTGTCCGAAGACCAGCAGGAGCAGCCCGACTCCGTACGGATCGACCCGCTCGCGGTGCTGGCCGAAAGCGCCGGGTACGACGACCCCGAGCGCTGGTGGGAGGACGTCGTCGAGCACCGGGACGCCGTACGGGAAGACCCGCTGGCCGCGTTCGAGGCCCTCGGCGAAGCAATGGGCGCGCTGCGCGAGGCGTACGGCTGCGGCGGCAACCCGCGCGACCTGGTGCGGGAGGCGTACATGCGCCGGCAGATGCGGGCCGCGCGCCGCGAATTCGGCGACGCCTACGCCGTGGTCTGCGGGGCCTGGCACGTCCCGGCCCTGAGCGCCCCGGCCACGGCTGCCGCCGACAGGGCCCTGCTGACCGGGCTGCCCAAGATCAAGGTGGAGACCACCTGGGTTCCCTGGACCCACCGCCGGCTCGCCCGCGCCGGTGGATACGGCGCCGGCATCACCTCACCCGGCTGGTACGCGCACCTCTTCACCGCCCGGGACCGGCCCGTCGAGCGCTGGCTGACCAAAGTCGCGGGCCTGCTCCGGGAGGAGGACCGGCAGGTCTCCTCCGCCCATGTCATCGAGGCGGTCCGGCTCGCCCGGACCCTCGCCGCCGTGCGGGGGCGGCCGGTCCCCGGGCTCACCGAAACCCTCGAAGCGGTCCGGGCGGTCATGTGCGACGGCTCCGACATACCGCTCGCCCTGATCGAGGACCGCCTGGTGGTCGGGGACGTACTGGGCGAAGTCCCCGACGCGGCGCCCGTCGTACCACTCCAGCGGGACCTCACCCGCAGACAGCGATCCCTGCGCCTCAAGGCGGAGGCGCAGGAGCGCGAGCTGGAACTGGACCTGCGCAAGGACACCGACGCGGCCAAGTCCCTGCTGCTGCACCGGCTGCGGCTGCTCGGCATCGACTGGGGCATACCCACCGCGTCCCGCGGCAGCACCGGCACCTTCCGGGAGACATGGCGGCTGCGCTGGGAGCCCGAGCTGGCGGTGCGGGTCGCGGAGGCGGGCATCTGGGGCACGAACGTCCTGGGTGCGGCCACCGCCCGGGCCGAGGCGCTCGCGGCGGACGCCGCGGAACTGGGCGAGGTCACCGCCCTGGCGGAACGGTGCCTGCTGGCCGGGCTTTCCGAGGCACTGCCCGCCGTACTGCGGGCCCTCGCGGACCGGGCGGCGCTCGACACCGATGTGGCACGCCTCGCCAAGGCACTGCCCGCGCTGGCCCGCTCGCTGCGATACGGGGACGTACGGGGCACCGACGCGCAGGCGCTCGCCACCGTCGCCGCCGGGCTCGCGGAGCGGATATGCGTGGCCCTGCCACCCGCCTGCGCGGCCGGGCTGGACGCCGACGGCGCGGCGGAGCTGCGCGGGCACGTCGACGCCGTCCACGGGGCGATCGCCCTGCTGGCCGACGCCGACGAGGGGCTGCGCGGGCGCTGGGCGGCGGTGCTGCGGACGCTGGCGGGCCGGGACACCGTGCCCGGGCCGATCAGGGGCCGGGCCGCACGGCTGCTCCTGGACGACGGCCGGCTGCCGCCCGAGGAGACGGCGCGGCTGATGGGGCTCGCGCTGTCCCCGGCGGCCGCCCCGGCCGACGCCGCGGGCTGGATCGAGGGCTTCGCCGGCGGCAGCGCGGGCGGCGGCACCCTGCTGGTCCACGACGAGCGGCTGCTCGGCCTGATCGACACCTGGCTGGTGTCGGTGCCGGCGGGCGCCTTCATCGACGTACTGCCCCTGCTGCGGCGGACGTTCGGGGCGTACGAGCCGGGTGTGAAGCGGGCCCTGGGCGAACTGGTCCGGCGTGGGCCGGCCGCCCGGGCGCGCACCTCGGGGCCCGGCCCGGCGCCCGAGGGCTTCGGCCCGGAGCTGGACCCCGTCCGCGCGGACGCGGTGGCGGACGTGGTCCGCATGCTGCTCGCCGGGGCGGCGGGCGCGGGGTTGACGGCGGGCGCGCGCTGACGGGGGGCGCCGCGGACGAGAAGGCGCGGCGAAGGCGCCGCCGGCGAGGGCCGGCGGCTCAGGACACAGGACGAGGGGGACGGACAGGTGGAGATCAGCACGGGACGGCCGGCGGACGCGGGGGAGCGGCTGCGGCGGTGGCGGATGGTGCTCGGCGGCGGCGAGGGCGACGGCACCGGCTGCCCGCTCTCCGGCCGCGACGCGGAGATGGACGCCGCGCTCACCGCGCTGTACGGCCGCAGCGGCGGCGACTCGCGCAAGAGGGCGGGGGAGCGGTCGGCCGGGCTCGGCGGGTCCGCGCCGCAGGTGGCCCGCTGGCTCGGGGACATCAGGACCTACTTCCCCGCCTCCGTGGTGCAGGTCATGCAGCGGGACGCCATCGAGCGGCTCGGCCTGTCCTCCCTGCTGCTGGAGCCGGAGATGCTGGAGGCGGTGGAACCGGACGTCCACCTCGTCGGCACCCTGCTCTCCCTCAACAAGGCCATGCCGGAGACGACCCGCGAGACCGCCCGCGCGGTGGTCGCCAAGGTGGTCCAGCAGTTGGAGAAGCGCCTCGCGAGCCGTACCCGCGCCACCCTGACCGGCGCCCTCGACCGGTCCGCCCGCATCAGCCGCCCCCGCCACCGGGACATCGACTGGGACCGGACGATCCGCGCCAACCTCAAGAACTACCTCCCCGAGTACCGCACCGTCGTCCCGGAGCGGCTGGTCGGATACGGCCGGGCGGCGCAGTCCGTGAAGAAGGAGGTCGTCCTCTGCATCGACCAGTCGGGTTCGATGGCGGCCTCCGTCGTCTACGCCTCCGTCTTCGGGGCGGTGCTCGCCTCGATGCGGGCGATCGCCACCCGGCTGGTGGTGTTCGACACCGCCGTCGTGGACCTCACGGACCAGCTCGACGATCCCGTCGACGTGCTCTTCGGCACGCAGCTCGGCGGTGGCACCGACATCAACCGGGCCCTCGCCTACTGCCAGTCCAAGATCACCCGACCGGCCGACACCGTCGTGGTCCTGATCAGTGATCTCTACGAGGGCGGCATACGCGACGGGATGCTCAAGCGGGTCGCCGCGATGAAGGCCGCCGGAGTGGAGTTCGTGACCCTGCTCGCGCTGTCCGACGAAGGGGCTCCCGCCTACGACCGCGAGCACGCCGCGGCCCTCGCCGCGCTCGGCGCGCCCGCCTTCGCCTGCACCCCCGACCTCTTCCCCGACGTGATGGCCGCCGCGCTGGAGAAGCGGCCGCTGCCCGTCCCCTGAACGGCCCCGCCGCGCCCGGTGTCCGGGCCCCGCGCCCCCTCCCGTCAGTCGGCGGATCGTACGAACGCGCAGCTCAACCGTGAGGCGATCTGTGACAGGTATCACCGCTCCGGTGCGACCTGTGATTTAGGGACCCACGTCCCACGGGGATAACCTGCGAGACGGACATGCCGCGTCCACGGTCACCGTGTGCGCCTTCCTTGTGACAGCGCCGTCACGTTGCCCTCCGCGGCACGCCCACGCAGATAGCAGACAACCGCGAATCACTGCGAATCTTTGAAGACAAGGGACGGACGCGCGTGGACCTGTTCGAGTACCAGGCGAGGGACCTCTTCGCCAAGCACGGTGTACCGGTGCTGGCCGGTGAAGTGATCGACACGCCTGAGGCGGCTCGCGAGGCCACCGAGCGGCTGGGCGGCAAGTCGGTCGTCAAGGCGCAGGTGAAGGTCGGTGGCCGAGGCAAGGCCGGCGGCGTCAAGCTCGCCGCCACCCCGGACGAGGCCGTCGCCCGGGCGACGGACATCCTCGGCATGGACATCAAGGGCCACACGGTCCACAAGGTGATGATCGCCGAGACCGCTCCCGAGATCCTCGAGGAGTACTACGTCTCGTACCTCCTCGACCGCACCAACCGCACCTTCCTGGCCATGGCCTCGGTGCAGGGCGGCATGGACATCGAGGAGGTCGCGGAGAAGACCCCCGAGGCCCTCGCGAAGGTGCCGGTCAACGCCAACGAGGGCGTGACCATCGAGAAGGCCCGCGAGATCGTCGCGCAGGCGAAGTTCCCGGCCGAGGTCGCCGAGAAGGTCGCCGAGGTCCTCGTGACCCTGTGGCAGACCTTCATCGCCGAGGACGCGCTCCTCGTCGAGGTCAACCCGCTCGCGAAGGTCGCCAACGGTGACGTCATCGCGCTCGACGGCAAGGTCTCGCTCGACGAGAACGCCGAGTTCCGCCAGCCGGGCCACGAGGAGTTCGTGGACCACGCGGCCGCGAACCCGCTGGAGGCCGCCGCCAAGGCGAAGAACCTCAACTACGTCAAGCTCGACGGTGAGGTCGGCATCATCGGCAACGGCGCGGGTCTCGTCATGAGCACCCTCGACGTCGTCGCCTACGCCGGTGAGAACCACGGCGGCGTCAAGCCCGCCAACTTCCTGGACATCGGCGGTGGCGCCTCCGCCGCCGTCATGGCCAACGGCCTTGAGATCATCCTCGGCGACCCGGACGTCAAGTCCGTCTTCGTCAACGTCTTCGGTGGCATCACCGCCTGTGACGAGGTCGCCAACGGCATCGTCCAGGCGCTGGCACTGCTGGAGGAGAAGGGCGAGGCGGTCACCAAGCCGCTCGTCGTCCGTCTCGACGGCAACAACGCCGAGCTGGGTCGCAAGATCCTCTCGGACGCCAACCACCCGCTGGTGCAGCGCGTGGACACCATGGACGGCGCGGCCGACAAGGCCGCCGAGCTCGCGGCTGCGAAGTAAGGGCAGAGGTCACAGACTCACATGGCTATCTTCCTCAACAAGGACAGCAAGGTCATCGTCCAGGGCATGACCGGTGCCACGGGCATGAAGCACACCAAGCTGATGCTGGCTGACGGCACCAACATCGTCGGCGGCGTGAACCCGCGCAAGGCCGGCACCACCGTCGACTTCGACGGCACCGAGGTCCCGGTCTTCGGCTCGGTCGCCGAGGCGATGGAGAAGACGGGCGCCAACGTCTCCGTCCTCTTCGTCCCGCCGGCCTTCGCCAAGGCCGCCGTCGTCGAGGCCATCGACGCCGAGATCCCGCTGGCCGTCGTCATCACCGAGGGCATCGCGGTGCACGACTCCGCCGCCTTCTGGGCGTACGCGACCGCCAAGGGCAACAAGACCCGGATCATCGGCCCGAACTGCCCGGGTCTGATCACCCCCGGCCAGTCCAACGCCGGCATCATCCCGGGCGACATCACCAAGCCCGGCCGCATCGGTCTCGTGTCGAAGTCCGGCACGCTGACCTACCAGATGATGTACGAGCTCCGTGACATCGGCTTCTCCTCCGCCGTCGGCATCGGTGGCGACCCGGTCATCGGCACCACGCACATCGACGCCCTCGCGGCGTTCGAGGCGGACCCCGAGACCGACCTCATCGTCATGATCGGCGAGATCGGCGGCGACGCCGAGGAGCGTGCGGCGGACTTCATCGCGAAGAACGTCACCAAGCCGGTCGTCGGCTACGTCGCGGGCTTCACCGCCCCCGAGGGCAAGACCATGGGTCACGCCGGCGCCATCGTCTCCGGTTCTTCTGGCACCGCACAGGCCAAGAAGGAGGCCCTCGAGGCCGCGGGCGTCAAGGTCGGCAAGACGCCGACCGAGACGGCCAAGCTGGCGCGCGAGATCCTGAACGCCGCTCAGTAAGCGGACTCGGCAAGCAGCCGTCGTACGTGCGTACGGGCGTGGCCCGCACCCCTCAGGGGTGCGGGCCACGCCCGTTTCTCGTGCGCGCTCACTCGACCTTCGGGGCGAGGCGGGCCGGGCCGGAAGCCGGGTCGGAGCTGAGCCTGTCGTGCAGCTCCTTGCTCTGCTCGGTGAACCGCTGGGGCCCGCTGAGCGGGGGGACCCCGGAGACGCTCGAACCCGGTGCCAGCGGCGGGACGTACTGGGTGGGCGCCGTGGTCGCCGTGTACGCCGTCGCCACCGCGATCACCGCGGTCAGCCCGAGCGCCGCCCGGCTCAGCGCGCGGGAGCGGCGCTCGCAGGAGGTGCGTACGTCGGCTGCCGGGCGCGGTTCGAGGGAGACGGCCGGACGGACCGAGCCCATGCGTTCGCGCAGCCGGGCGGACCGCTGCGCGGGCGGCAGACCGGCCAGCTCGGGGATCCGGGCGACGAGCGCGGCGTGCGCGTTCAGCAGGCGCAGGCCCGCGGTGGGCGTCGACGCCTCGATCTCGGCGGCCGTGTCGGGGAGGTCGAGGCCGACGCCGTCGTACAGCAGGACCGCGCGGCGGTACGCGGTCGGCAGCGCGAGCAGGGCGTCCATCGTGATCCGGTCGGCGGCTTCGGCCGGGGCCTTGTCGGGGTGGCGGAAGGCCCGGCGGAACCGGTGCCAGGGGGAGAGGGCGTACTCGTACGAGGCCGCGCGCACCCACCCCACCGGGTCCGGGTCGGTGGCGACCTCCGGCCAGCGCGCCCAGGCCTGGAGGAACGCCTTCTCGACGGCCTCCAGGGCGAGGGAGCGGCGGCCGGTGAGGAGGTAGGCCTGGCGGACGAGGGCCGGGGCGGCGTAGGTGTACAGGGCGTCGTACACCTGGGCGGGGGTCAGGGGCCCGTTGTCGACGGGGGCTTCGGGCTCGTCAACGGCGTCGGGCTCCGCCGTGGCGGTGGGCGTGTCGGGCTCGCGGGCGGGGGCGGGCCCCGGTGCGGGGGCGGGGTCGGTCCGGGCCTCCGGCGCGGGGTGCGGCTCGGGGCCGGGCCGGGGCTGCGGGGGCTCCGGGGGGAGCGGGGAGTGGTCGCTTCCGGGAGCCTTGACGGGGGTCTTGGAGTCGTGACGCGCCGCGCCGGTCGGCGGCTTCGGGGCCCGCTTCACCGCCGCCTTGGGCCGTTTGCGGGAGCTGATGGGCCGCGCCGGGGCCGGGTGGACCCGTACG
Organism: Streptomyces sp. NPDC051578; assembly: GCF_044454045.1. Taxonomy (NCBI): domain Bacteria; kingdom Bacillati; phylum Actinomycetota; class Actinomycetes; order Kitasatosporales; family Streptomycetaceae; genus Streptomyces; species Streptomyces sp. NPDC051578. Next base: position 1,924,748 of record NZ_JBITDH010000001.1, on the reverse strand, counting down.
GCACCGGGGCCGCCGGCCTTGGAGGCGTCGGGAGCGCCGGCCGTGAAGGCTTGGGCGCCGGAGGCCGCGGGGGCGGAGGCCTCGGCGGCGGGTGCCGGGGCGGCGGGGGCCTCGGTGCCTGGGGCCGGGGCGGCGGGGGCCTCGGTGCCGGGGGGTGCGGCGTCGGGAGCGGGGGCGTCCGGTCCGGCGGGGGAGGCGGACGTCGCGAGGCGGGTGAGGAACCGGGCGTAGGCCTTGCGTTTTCGGCCGCGCGGCTGTGTCCGTCCGTTCTCCCACGAACGGACCGTGGAGGGGCTGACCCCGATGTCCGCCGCCACCTCACGGTGCGTCAGTTCGGCGGATTCGCGCAGCCTTCGGCGTTCCTGGGGGGAGGGGAGGTCGGCCTCTTCTCCTGAGGCGGAGGTCGTTCCGACGCCTTGTGTCATGCCACTCTCCCCGCGACCCGGTAGCTCTGCGCGAAAAAGTACATAAACGTATATTGAGCGACACCACGGACATTCGCCTGTTACCCACCCATAGCGCGTGTCGTTGGCACCATGGCGGGGTGACCCAAGTGACCGAACGCGGTACCTCGTTGCCGGCGGCCCCGCAGACCGCCGTGCGGCGCCGCTCGCCGGCGGCCGCCGCGTGCGTGCTGGGCGGCGCCGTGGCCGCAGGACTGGGGCTCGGCTTCCTGGCCGTGCTCGTGATCGTCCTGTGGATCAGCTCCCCCTACCCCGACAGCGGCCCCGGCGGCGCGCTGCACCTCGCGGCCGGGTTGTGGCTGCTCGCCCACGGGACCGAACTCGTCCGCTACGAAACCCTGTCGGGGGTGCCCGCACCCGTCGGGGTGACGCCGTTGCTGCTGGTGGCGCTGCCGGTGCTGCTGATGCGGCGGGCCGCGAGGCTGGGCAGCGCCTCGGGCGACGGCCCGGCGGGCGGCCCGGGCGACGACGAGGTGCTGCCGGCCGGTGTCGTGTTCTCGGCGGTGACCTGCGGGTACCTCGGCGTCGGGGCGCTGGCGACGGTCTACGCCTCGGTCGGCCCCATGCCGGCCGACCCGCTGAGCGCGGCGTGGCACGTGCCGCTGGTGGCCGTACTGGCCGCGGCCAGCGGGGTGTGGGCGGCGCGGGGCAGGCCCCTCGGCGAGTTCCCGGGCTGGGTGCCGGGCTGGGTGGCGGGGGGCGTGCGGAGGGCCATCGCGCGCCCCCGTTACGAGCTTGCGCTGCGCTCGGGCGCGGCGGGGGCCCTGGTGCTGGCGGGCGGTGGCGTGCTGCTGGTCGGGGCGTCGCTGGTGTGGCACGGGGCGGAGGTGCGGGGGTCGTTCCTGGGGCTGACCGGGGTGTGGTCGGGGCGGTTCGCGGTGCTGCTGCTGGCGGTGACGCTGATCCCGAACGCGATGGTGTGGGGCGCGGCCTACGGTCTGGGGCCGGGCTTCGCGCTGGGCACGGGGGCGACGGCGACACCGTTCGGCACGGTGGGATCGCATGCGGCGCTGCCGAGGTTCCCGCTGCTGGCGGCGCTGCCGGCGGTTGGGGCGGGGAGCCCGCTGACGTGGGCGGCGTTCGCCGTGCCGGTGGTGGCGGGGCTGGCGGTGGGGTGGTTCGCGGTGCGGCGGGCGCGGGAGGTCTCGTACGGGGAGACGGCGTGGACGGCGGTGCTGGGGGCGCTGGTGTGCGGGGTGCTGATGGCGGGGCTCGCGGCGGTGGCGGCCGGGCCGTTGGGGTCGCGGGAGCTGGTGCGGTTCGGGCCGGTGTGGTGGCAGGTGGGGGGCGCGGCGGTGGTGTGGGCGGTGGTGCTGGCCGTGCCGGTGGCTGTGGCGGTGCACGGGTGGCGGGTGCGGCCGGTGAGGGGGGCGGGAGTGGTGGAAGCGGCCGACGAGTGGCACGACTCGGGGGTGCGGGAGTTGAGGTGGGCGGCGCTGCGGGAAGCGGCCGTGCCGATGGTGGCGCCGGCGGTGGCCGATCCGCCGCCGTCGGCGGTCGAGGGCGGTGACGTGCCGTCGGAAGAGAGCGTGCCGTTGCCGGTTGCGGCGGCGGTCGAGGGCGGTGACGTGCCGTCGGAAGAGAGCGTGCCTTTGCCGGTTGCGGCGGCGGAGTTGGTGCCGGGGGTTTCCGGGGCGCGGGTGCTGTCCCGGCGACCGACGGCCTGACGCCGCCGCCGTTAGCCGGCCCCCGCCCGCGCCTCGAACTCCCCAGACTCCGTCCGGGGGGACCCTCATTGGCGGGGCTGGGTCTGCCCCGGGCCGGGAGGTGCCGCAGGGCAGGGCAGTGCCGATGGGGTGCGGCTGCGCCGGGCTTCCGGGGCCCGCCCCAGACCCCGCGCCTCCAACGCCGGGGGGGCTGGGTCTGCCCCGGGCCGGGAGGTGCCCCCTGCAGGGAAGTGGCGGCGGGGTGCGGCTGCGCCGGGCTCCTGGCGCTTGGCCCGCGCCTCGAACTCCCCAGACTCCATCCGGGGGCCCGTGTGGGGCTGGCTCTGCCCGGGCCGGGAGGTGCCCCCAGGGCGGCACAGTGCCCGCGCGGGGGGCGGCTGCGCCGGGTCTCCCGGGGCTCCGCCCCGGCGCCGCGCCTCAGGCGCCGGCAAGGCAGTGCCCCCCGGCCCAGACTCCGTCCGGGGCGGGGAGGGGTGGGCGCAGGGGTTAGTTGCGGACCTTGAGGACTTTGCCCACCAGGTTGTCCGGGAGGAGGGTGTTGCATTGGAGTTCGGCCGTGCGCGTCAGGGCGTCGTCGCGGCAGACGTAGAAGTCCTTGTACGCCAGCTGGACCGCGTACGAGCTCGCCGCCAGCAGTAGGGCGAGCGTCGCCGTGACCAGGCCGCTGACCGCCGCCGTGCGCTGGGGGCGGGCCGCCGGGCCGAGGTCGGCGACGCCGGCGCGCAGGGCGCTGACGCCCCAGTACAGCGCGAGCGCGCCCAGCAGGAGGCCCACCGACGGGATCCCGAAGACGCCGAAGAAGAACCCCCACATGCCCGCGAACAGCGCGTAGCGGGCGCGGCGCTGGAGCGGGTCGGTCGGGTCCCAGCGGGCCGGGCCCTCGGGGGCCGGCTCCTGACCGGGACCACCGGGACCACCGGGACCACCGGGGCCGGTGTGACCGGGGCCGCCGCGCGGCTGCCACGGCTCGTCGGGCCTGCCCTCGGGGGGCGCCGCGAAGGGGTTGTCGTCGGTCGAAGAGTCGGGCTGACGGCGGTCCGGCATCGAGTGCGTTACTTCCCCTGTGTCGTGGGCGTGGCGTCGGCGCGGCGGCGTGAGCCACGTCGCGTCGCCTCACGCTACCGCCCGGCCGTGCCCCCGTCCCCCGGGGGCGGTCCCGTGTGCCGGTATCGTTGCAGGCGGTCCGCCGCTTCGTATGGTTCCCCGTATATCGGGGACCCGGAGTTTCGTATGACCGTACAAGTGCAAGTGATGCCCCCCAAGAAAGGGCCTCCCATGGCCGCCTCCCGCCTGGTCGTGCTGGTCTCTGGTTCCGGCACCAACCTCCAGGCCCTGCTCGACGCCATCGACGCCCACCCCGACGGCCCCGAGGGCTTCGGCGCCCGGGTCGTCGCCGTCGGCGCCGACCGCGACGGCATCGTCGGCCTGGAGCGCGCGCAGAAGGCGGGGATCCCCACCTTCGTGTGCCCGGTCAAGGCGTACGCCACCCGCGCGGAGTGGGACGCCGCGCTCACCGCGGCCACCGCCGCCCACGAGCCGGACCTGGTGGTCTCCGCCGGGTTCATGAAGATCGTCGGACCGGAGTTCCTGGACCGCTTCGGCGGCCGGTTCATCAACACCCACCCCGCCCTGCTGCCCGCCTTCCCGGGCGCGCACGGCGTCCGCGACGCCCTCGCCTACGGCGCCAAGGTCACCGGCTGCACCGTCCACTTCGTGGACAGCGGCGTGGACACCGGCCCCATCATCGCCCAGGGTGTCGTCGAGATCCGGGACGGGGAAGACGAAGCCGCTCTCCATGAGCGCATCAAGGAAGTCGAGCGCACGCTGCTCGTCGACGTCGTGGGGCGCCTGGCCCGGCACGGCTACCGCATTGAGGGACGAAAGGTAACAATCCAGTGACCGCCGTAGAGACCGCAGACAGCAGCAACGACCCGACCACGACCCAGCGGCCGATCCGTCGTGCGCTGATCAGCGTCTACGACAAGACGGGACTGGAAGAGCTGGCCCGCGGCCTGCACGAGGCGGGCGTCGCGCTCGTCTCCACCGGCTCCACCGCCTCCAAGATCGCCGCGGCCGGGGTGCCCGTCACCAAGGTCGAGGAGCTGACCGGTTTCCCCGAGTGCCTGGACGGCCGGGTCAAGACCCTGCACCCGCGCGTGCACGCGGGCATCCTTGCCGACCTGCGCCTGGAGGACCACCGGCGCCAGCTGGCCGAGCTGGGCGTGGAGCCCTTCGACCTGGTCGTCGTCAACCTCTACCCCTTCCTGGCCACCGTCCAGTCCGGTGCCACGCCCGACGAGTGCGTCGAGCAGATCGACATCGGCGGCCCCTCGATGGTCCGCGCGGCCGCCAAGAACCACCCCTCGGTCGCCGTCGTGACCAGCCCCGAGCGGTACGCCGACGTCCTGACCGCGGCCCGGGGCGGCGGCTTCGACCTGACCGCCCGCAAGCGGCTCGCCGCCGAGGCCTTCCAGCACACCGCCGCCTACGACGTGGCCGTCGCCTCCTGGTTCACCAACGGGTACGCCCCCGAGCCCGAGGCCGTCCTGCCCGAGTTCCTGGCCGGCGCCTGGCAGCGCAAGTCCACCCTCCGTTACGGCGAGAACCCCCACCAGGCGGCCGCCCTCTACACGGACGGGCAGCCGGGCGGGATCGCGAACGCCGAGCAGCTGCACGGCAAGGAGATGTCCTTCAACAACTACGTGGACACCGAGGCGGCCCGCCGCGCCGCCTACGACCACGAAGAGCCCTGTGTCGCGATCATCAAGCACGCCAACCCGTGCGGGATCGCCGTGGGCGCGGACGTCGCCGCCGCCCACCGCAAGGCCCACGCCTGTGACCCGCTCTCGGCGTTCGGCGGCGTCATCGCCGTCAACCGCCCGGTGACCGTCGAGCTCGCCGAGCAGGTCGCGGAGATCTTCACCGAGGTCATCGCCGCCCCGGGCTACGAGGACGGCGCGGTCGAGATCCTGGCCAAGAAGAAGAACATCCGCGTCCTGAAGGTCGACGGCACCCCGCACCAGCCGGGTGACCTCAAGCCCGTCTCGGGCGGCGCGCTGCTCCAGCAGTCGGACGTGTTCCAGGCCGAGGGCGACGACCCGGAGAACTGGACCCTCGCGACCGGCGAGGCCCTGTCCGCCGACGAGCTCGCCGAGCTCGCCTTCGCCTGGAAGGCCTGCCGGGCCGTCAAGTCCAACGCGATCCTGCTCGCCAAGGACGGTGCCTCGGTCGGTGTCGGCATGGGCCAGGTCAACCGGGTCGACTCCGCGAAGCTCGCGGTCGAGCGGGCCGGCGCCGAGCGCGCGCAGGGCTCGTACGCGGCCTCCGACGCCTTCTTCCCGTTCCCGGACGGGCTGGAGATCCTCACGGCGGCCGGCATCAAGGCCGTCGTGCAGCCGGGCGGTTCGGTCCGTGACGAGCTGGTCATCGAGGCCGCGAAGGCGGCGGGCGTGACGATGTACTTCACCGGTACCCGCCACTTCTTCCACTGATCGCACCCCGCACACGGCGAAGGCCGCGCCCCCGTCCGGGGGCGCGGCCTTCGCCGTCTTGCGGGCGGTACCGCTTACTTCTTCACGACGATCGTGCCGGCGGCACGGTCGTGCCAGCCCTGCAGCTTGCCGGAGTTGTCGAAGAAGGGGGAGAGGTAGACCAGGAGCTGGCCGATGCCGCAGAGGAACGCGCCGACCATCGGGATGATCCAGCGGACGAAGCCGCCGCCGATGCCCGGGACCTGGCCCGTGTTCTCCTTGACGACCTTCAGGCCCAGGGCCAGCTTGCCGACCGTCGCGCCCACGAACGCGATCATCAGCCATTCGTAGAGCAGGGTGGCGACGAAGAAGACGAGGATGACGCCGAAGAAGGTGGCGATGATGCCGCCGGCGGCCTCGGCCTGGTCGTTGACGCAGCTCTGGTACGCGGAAGACGCGTAGTCCAGGCCGGTGCAGTCCTGGATGCTCTTCGACGCGCCGAAGGCGCTCGCGACACCGATCGCGCTGAGGATCGAGTACAGGACACCGATGACCAGGCCGTCGATCAGACGGGCGCCGAAGCGGCGGCCCATCGTGGCGACCTCGACGGTGCCGAGGCCGGCCACGTTGATGTAGCCGTTGTTCGCCTGGAGCGTGCCGGGGGCCGGGGGCATCGCGCCGTACGGCGGCTGACCCGGCTGCTGCGGGTAGCCGTAGCCGGGCTGGCCCTGCGGGGGGACGCCCTGCGGCGGGATGCCCTGGGGGGCCTGCTGCGGGTAACCGTAGCCGGGCTGGCCCTGCGGCGGCTGCTGCTGTCCGTACGGGTTGTTCGGGTCGCCGAAGCTCATCTTTGGGTTGTTCCTCCGTGGAAGTGCGGGGACGCACGGCACTTTCGGAGGAAACACTGCGTTTTGCGGTCCACCCCCCGGCACTGCCCGCGGCACTCATTGCCCGTCATCGTGGTCCCGGCGCAGGGGGATTGTCCAGCCGGTTCGCGCGGCGGCCGGGACTTGTTGTGCAAGTGCAATGAAATGACCAAGAGGGTCCGGGGGCGCCGCCGGAGGCCTGCCGGGAGCCTTGAGTGGAACCGGGGCCGCTCCATCCGGGAGGATGGGAGCATGACCGCCCAGATTCTCGATGGCAAGGCCACCGCAGCCGCGATCAAGTCCGAACTGACGGCCCGCGTGTCGGCGCTGAAAGCCCGGGGTGTCACCCCCGGCCTCGGCACCCTGCTGGTCGGTGACGATCCGGGCAGCCGCTGGTACGTCAACGGCAAGCACAAGGACTGCGCGGAGGTCGGCATCGCCTCCATCCAGCGCGAACTCCCGGCCACCGCCTCCCAGGAGGACATCGAGGCGGTCGTGCGGGAACTCAACGAGAACCCGCAGTGCACGGGTTACATCGTGCAACTCCCGCTCCCCAAGGGCATCGACACCAACCGCGTCCTGGAGCTGATGGATCCGCTCAAGGACGCCGACGGGCTGCACCCCATGTCCCTCGGCCGGCTGGTGCTCAACGAGCCCGGCCCGCTGCCCTGCACCCCGTACGGGATCGTGACGCTGCTGCGCCACCACGGCGTGGAGATCAACGGCGCGCACGTGGTGGTCCTGGGCCGCGGGGTCACCGTCGGGCGCTCCATCGGGCTGCTCCTGACCCGCAAGTCCGAGAACGCCACCGTCACCCTGTGCCACACCGGTACCCGCGACCTGCCGCGCCTGCTGCGCCAGGCGGACGTCATCGTCGCGGCCGCCGGGGTCCCGCACCTGGTCAAGCCGGAGGACGTGAAGCCGGGCGCGGCGGTGCTCGACGTCGGCGTCAGCCGCGACGAGAGCGGGAAGATCGTCGGCGACGTGCACCCGGGTGTGGCGGAGGTGGCGGGCTGGCTGTCCCCGAACCCCGGCGGTGTCGGCCCGATGACCCGCGCCCAGCTGCTCGTCAATGTCGTCGAGGCGGCGGAACGGATCACCAGTGCGGGTTGAGCACACCACCGGCCCGGCCGGCGGGGAAGGCGACCGGGGGCCTGCCGAGGCGCCCAAGTCCCGCCGGTTCCCGTCCGTCACCCGGGACACCGCCCGCCCCGAGGGCGGGGGCCGGGCCGCTCCCGGGGACGCCCCGGCGCCCGCCCGGCAGTGGCCGATGCTCAGCGTGCTCGCCGCCACGGCGGCCGGGCTGCTGACGACGGCGACGGGTCACCCCCGGGTGGGCTGCCTGATCATCGGGATCGCCCTGATCGCGGCTGCCGTGATGCGGCGCGTACTGCCCTCGGTGGGGATGCTCGCGGTCCGCTCCCGGTTCACGGACCTCGTGACCTACGGGGTGCTCGGCGTGGCCATCACCTTGCTCGCGCTGGTGATGGAGCCCAAGCCCGTGCTGCACGTCCCCTTCCTGGAGACGGCGGTCCGCTTCACCGTCCGCTAGCCCCTGTCCGCAGGGCCCGGGCGCGTTCCCGGGGCGGGATGGGGGCTCGGGCGGCCGTCCGGCCTTCGAACATCCGGGTCCGTGTGCCACGCACCACACGGGCCTGTGGGTTAGCCGCCCCCGGGGTCGGATAGCCTGACCGCGGATGTCTCTTCACGTCAAGATTTAGAGGACAGGGGAGCGGCGTCCTCCAGCACATGGGGCAGGGACGCCCCACCGCCAGCTGTCTAACGGAGAAGGCCATGACCCGCACTCCCGTGAATGTCACCGTCACCGGCGCCGCCGGCCAGATCGGCTACGCGCTGCTCTTCCGCATCGCGTCCGGTCACCTCCTCGGCGCGGACGTGCCGGTCAAGCTCCGGCTCCTCGAGATCCCCCAGGGCATGAAGGCTGCCGAGGGAACCGCCATGGAGCTCGACGACTGCGCCTTCCCGCTGCTCCGCGGCATCGACATCTTCGACGACCCGAACAAGGGCTTCGAGGGTGCCAACGTCGCGCTGCTCGTCGGCGCCCGCCCGCGCACCAAGGGTATGGAGCGCGGTGACCTGCTCTCCGCCAACGGCGGCATCTTCAAGCCGCAGGGCGCCGCGATCAACGCGCACGCCGCGGACGACATCAAGGTCCTGGTCGTGGGCAACCCGGCCAACACCAACGCGCTCATCGCCCAGGCCGCCGCCCCGGACGTACCGGCCGAGCGGTTCACCGCGATGACCCGCCTGGACCACAACCGCGCGATCTCGCAGCTGGCCGCCCGTACCGGCGCCGCCGTCTCCGACATCAAGCGCCTCACCATCTGGGGCAACCACTCGGCGACCCAGTACCCGGACATCTTCCACGCGGAGATCGCCGGCAAGAACGCCGCCGAGGTCGTCAACGACGAGCAGTGGCTGGCCGAGACCTTCATCCCGACCGTCGCCAAGCGCGGCGCCGCGATCATCGAGGCCCGTGGCGCGTCCTCGGCCGCCTCCGCCGCCAACGCCGCCATCGACCACGTCCACACGTGGGTCAACGGCACCGCCGCCGGCGACTGGACCTCGATGGGTGTCCCGTCGGACGGCTCCTACGGTGTCCCCGAGGGCATCATCTCCTCGTTCCCCGTCACCACCAAGGACGGCAAGTACGAGATCGTCCAGGGCCTGGACATCAACGAGTTCTCCCGTGCGCGCATCGACGCGTCCGTGGCGGAGCTCGTCGAGGAGCGCGACGCGGTCCGTGAGCTCGGGCTGATCTGACCGGTCCGATCCGACCGGCCGGACCGGGCCTCTGAGCGGCCCCGGCCCGTTCGAACCAGTACGAACGACGAAACGCCCCGGCCAAACCTGGTCGGGGCGTTTTGGCGTGATTCGGCCTATCGCCTGATGTAGGGGGAACCTAAGGTCGGTCGGTGACCGAGACCCCGATTCCCCGCCAGCCGACCGGTCCGGCCGACTGGGGCGATCCCCGCGCCGGCCGCCCGCCGGTGCACCCCTCGCTCAGCGAGGCCGGCCGGTTCCTCTGCGCGGGTACCTACCTCGACGCCGGATTCCGCGACCGGGTCATCGACGAGCTCTACGTCCACGAAGAGCGCATCGTCGCCCCCTCCTACGGCTTCGACGCCTCCCGGGTGCTCGCCCACGCCCTGCGCGCCCGCCGCACCGAACTCGGCTGGGCGGCCGGGGTGCTCGGCGCCTGGTTCGTCGGCTCCCTCCTCACCGGCGGCGCCCTCATGCTGCTGCTCTTCCCCTTCCTCCTGCTGAGCTTCGCCGACTGGCTGCGCGGCCGGAACACGCCGCTGCTGCGGGCGCTGGCCGTGATCCTGCGCGTCTACGTCTTCGCGATGCTCGCCCTCACCCTGCTCTTCCTCGCCTTCGGCGGATTCGCCCTGATGAGCCTGCTCGGCGACCCGGGCGGGCCCGGCGCCCTGTTCTTCTCCCCGTCCTTCGGGGACACCGCGGCGGCCACCGCCGTCTTCTGGTGGGTGCCCGTGGTCTTCGCCGCCGTGGTCGCCGTCGTCGGCCTCCAGCGCGGCCACGTCTTCCGGACCATCGCCACCGACCTCAACGAGCGCCGCTACGCGGACCACGCCGGCGACCCCGCCGAAGCGGCCCCGGGCGTGCGCTTCCAGCGCGTCCGCGCCCGCATCCGGGCCGAGCAGCACGCGCCGGTGATCACGTACGACGTCAACGACCCGTTCTGCGGCGCAGGCGACCCCTACCGGCCCTGGCAGCTCTCCGTCGAACTGCGCCCGCGCGAGGACCTCGGCCCCGACCGCAAGCCGACGCCCGTCACCAACGCCCACCTCGTCTCCAGGATCGTGCCGCTGCTGGAGCGGCTGCGGGTGCCTTCGCCGCACGGCTCCCTGGAGGCCGAGGCGGCCGTCGGTGACCGGCTGCGGGAACTGGTCGTCGACGAGTGCGTGTTCCTGCCGGCCAACGGGCTGCCGCACCGGGACGCCGCCCAGGCGATCCACGCCCAGTACGCGCAGCAGCGGGCCGCGGCCATCGAGGAGGGCGGCGAGCGCCGCAGGCACTTCCTGCGCGTGCGGGTGGGCGGATGGGACGAGAACCTCGTCGTCACCGTCTTCGTACGGGTCCACACCCAGGGCGGCATGATGATGCTGGAAGTGGCCCCGCACGTGCTGCTCCCCGTGGCGGTCGCCTTCCACAACGCGGACGCCGACGCCCAGCGCTACCGCAACAACAACGCCTTCGGGAAGGCCGTCTGGGCCCTGCGGCAGACCCCCGGTTCCCTCGCGGCCTCCGCCACCACCCTGGGCCGCGGCCTCGCGAGCTGGTGGCGGATCGTGACCGGCGGCCACGGCGGGGCCCGGCCCGAGGGACCGCGCCTGTCGGTGCGCGAACTGGCCTCCGAGGACAACGGATCGCTGTTCCACCTGATGGATCTCGACCGCTTCCTGAAAACGGTTCAGGACCGCGTCGTCGGCGGCGTTATCGTCGCCTTGCACGAAGCGGGCTGGCACACCGAGGAGTTCGCGAAGCGCGCCGTCAACGTCGCCGAGGGCGGGGTGTTCATCCAGTCGGTGAACGGCAGCGCGTTCAGCGTCGGCGGCAGCAACAACACCAACACCGGTCACCACAACAGCGGCAAGGGCAGGGGGAGCAGCGGTGGCAACTGACGGGAGCAACACGGGCACGGGAGGCGGCGGCCCGGCGGAGCCGTCCGTGACCTTCGGCGACATCACCGGCAGCGCGTTCAGCGTCGGCGGCAGCAACAACACCAACACCGTCCGGCACGGGGGCGCAGCCGTCGAGGCGCCCACGCCGCAGGTGCTGCTCGACGCCGTACTGGAACTGCGCGCCGCCCTCGTCCGGCTGCCGCGGGGCGAGGACCGGTCGGCGCTGGACGCCGAACTGGACGGGGCGGCCGAGGAGCTGGAGACGGCGCGGGAGATCCGGCCCGGGCTCGCCGCCCGGCTGCGCGGCGCGCTGGAGCGCTGGGCCCCGCTGGTGGAGTCCGTCAGTGCGGCGACCGCGCTGGGCGAGTTGCTGATCACGCTGGGGGGCTGAACCGTGGCCCCGCAGCCGCAGGGCGCACCCCGCTGGGACGCGCGGACGCAGCGCTGGGTGTGGGACGCCCCCGCCGACACCCCGGCCCCGGGACCCGCTTCCGGCCCCGCCGCGACGCCGCAGGCACCGCCGGCGTACGACCCGCTGGCGCCGACCGCGCCGCAGGCCTACGACGCGGGTGCGTCGCCCGCGCCGCAGGCCCAAGACGGGAGCCGGCCGCCGCTGTACGACGGGGGGCGGCCGCCGCTGTACGACGGGGGCCTGCCGCCGGTGCCGCCGCCGTACGACCCGCACCTGCCGCCCGGCCCGCCGCCACCCCCGCCCGTACCGCCGGGGCCCCCGCGCCCCGACGGGCCGGGCGGGCGGCGGTGGCTGACGCCGACCACGGCCGGCATCGCGGTGGCCGCCCTCGCGATCGGGGCGGCCGCCGTCTGGTTCGTCGAGCGCGGCTCCGGGCAGCCGTCCCCGCACGCGGGGGCGTCGGCGTCGAGCGCCCCGGTGGACGGCGGCGGGTCCGGGTCGCGGCCGCCGCTCGCAGAGTCGTCCGGGAGTCCCTCCGAGAGCCCCTCGGGGAGCCCGTCCGCGAGCACCGGCCCCAGTACGGACGCGGCGCACGAGACGGTCCGGGACCCGAAGGGGTTCACCATCGCCGTGCCGTCCGGCTGGCTCCGGGAGGAGGCCGAGAGCGGCGTCTTCTACCGCTCACCCGACCGGACTTCCCTGCTCCAGGTCTTCCGGGTCAGCGAAGCGGACCTCAGCCCGCTCGGGGCCGTCCAAGGCGCCTCCGCCGACCTGCGCGCCCGCACCTCGGGCTACGAGGAGATCCGCGTCGGGCAGGTGCCGGGTTCCGCCGACGCAGCGGAGCTGGTCTACGAGTACGACAGCGTGGAGTCCCACGGGCGGCGCCGGGGCGTGGAGCGCGTCTCGCGCACCCAGGACGGCGCCAAGTGGGCCGTCCTGACCGCCGGCCCGGCCGCCGACTGGACGGTCACCCTCGGGCACCACTCGGCGGCGCTGGAGGCCTTCCGGCCGGGCGGCTGAGGCGGTGCTCTTGCGGGACCGCCCCCGACGGGGCGTTCAGTGCGCCAGCGAGCCCGGCTTGTAGTGGCCCGGGACCAGCCGGCAGGTGACGCCGAACCGGTTCCAGGCGTTGATCGTGGTGATCACGGCGATCAGCTGGACCAGCTCGGCGTCCTCGAAGTGCCCGGCCGCGGTCGCGTAGACCTCGTCGGGAACGAAGCCGTCCGTCAGGACGGTCACCGACTCCGTCAGTTCGAGCGCCGCCAGCTCCTTCTCGGTGTAGAAGTGCCGCGACTCGCGCCAGGCGGAGAGCTGGACGAGGCGTTCGACGCGCTCGCCCGCCGCCAGGGCGTCCTTGGCGTGCATGTCCAGGCAGAAGGCGCAGTTGTTGAGCTGCGAGGCCCGGGTCTTGACCAGCTCGACCAGGACCGGGTCGAGGCCCTTCTTGGACGCGATCTCCAGGGCGACCATCGCCTTGTAGACCTCGGGTGCGTGCTTGTACCAGTTCAGGCGGGCCGGCTCTTCGGGGGCGTATCCGGTGGTTTCGTTCGTCGTCGTCATGCCCCTACCGTAGGAGGCGGGCAGCCCGCCGATATGGTCCACATCCATGATGGAATCCTGGGCCACTTTCGGCGCCGACCTGCACCTCGACCTCGCCGGCGGAAAGGGCCTGCGGGCCGGGCTGACCGAGGCCCTGCGCGAGGCGGCGCGCAGCGGGCGGCTGGCCCCCGGGACGCGGCTGCCGTCCTCGCGGTCCCTCGCGGCGGACCTGGCCATCGCCCGCAACACGGTCGCCGAGGCGTACGCGGAACTCGTCGCCGAGGGCTGGCTGACGGCCCGCCAGGGCTCCGGCACCCGGGTCGCGGAGCGGGCCAGAGCGCGCCGCAGCGCTCCGGCGCCCGCCGCCCGGGTGCGTCCCCCCGCGCGCCGGGGGCCCGCGTACAGCCTGCTCTCCGGCTCGCCGGACCTGGCCGGCTTCCCCCGCGCGGCCTGGGCGGCGGCGACCCGGCGGGCGCTCGCCGGCGCCCCGAACGAGGCGTTCGGCTACGCGGTGGACGTACGGGGCCGGGTGGAGTTGCGGGAGGCGCTGGCCGGGTACCTGGCGCGGGCGCGCGGCGTGTACGCGGACCCCGAACGGATCGTGCTGTGCGCGGGGTTCGCGCACGGGCTGATGCTGCTGTCGAAGGTGCTGCGGGGGCGGCGGGTACGGGACGTGGCGGTGGAGGGGTACGGGCTCGGCGTACACCGGGAGCTGCTCACGGAGGCCGGGCTGCGGACGCACCCGCTGCGGCTTGACGGGGCCGGGGCGCGGACGGACGAACTGCCCGGCAAGGCGGTGGGCGCGGTCCTGCTCACCCCGGCGCACCAGTTCCCGACGGGCGTCGCGCTGACGCCCGAGCGGCGGACGGCGGCGATCGACTGGGCGCGCACCACGGGCGGCCTGATCCTGGAGGACGACTACGACGGGGAGTTCCGCTACGACCGCCAGCCGGTCGGCGCCCTCCAGGGGCTGGACCCGGACCGCGTGGTGTATCTGGGGACGGCGAGCAAGTCCCTGGCGCCGGGGCTTCGGATGGGCTGGATGGTGGTGCCGGACGCGCTGCTGGAGGAGGTGCTCGCGGCGAAGGGCCGGATCGACTGGACCTCGGGCGCGGTGGAGCACCTGACGCTGGCCGAGTTCATCCGGTCCGGGGCGTACGACCGGCACGTGCGGGGGATGCGGACGCGGTACCGCAGACGCCGGGACGCGGTGGTCGAGGCGGTGTCCGGCAGGGCGTCGGTGACGGGGGTCGCCGGAATCGCGGCGGGGCTGTACGTGGTCCTGGACCTCGCCCGGGGCACGGAGCGGCCGGTGCTCCAGGCGGCGGCCGGGCAGGGGCTGGCCCTGGAGGGCCTGTCGGCCTTCCGCCACCCCCTGTCCGACCTCCCGCCGAGGGAGGCGGTGGTGGTCGGCTACGGCAACCCGCCGGACAGCGCCTGGTCCCCCACCCTGTCGGCCCTCCTTTCGGCCCTCCCCTGAGGAGCGCCCCGCCGGCCCGGCGAAGCGGTCCCGACTCCGCCCGGCCACCACCCCGCCCCCCGCGGCAACCCCCGCCGACACCGGCGCGCCCCGCCGGGGCGGCGCCGCCGGTCCGGCTGACCCCGGCCGTCCCCTCGGCCCGGGCGGGGGCACCGGGCGGACACCCGGGCGGGCCCGGCGGGTGGAGACGCGGTCGGGTCACGGTTCGCCGAAGCGGGCCAGGGCCAGCGAGCCTGCGACCGCCACCGCGAAGCCGAGGACGGCCAGCCAGGTCAGGCCCTCGCGGGTGCGGTCCCCGAGCCAGGCCACGCCCACCGCCGCCGGGCCGACCGTCTCGCCCAGGACCATCCCCGCCGTCGCCGCCGTCACCGAACCCCGCTGGAGCGCCGACGTGAGCAGCAGGAACGCCGCGCCCCCGCCCAACAGCAGGGCGTACAGCGTCGGGTTGGCGAGGTCCGGGCCGTCGATGAGGCGGACCGCCACCTCCACCACCCCGAAGCCGGTCCCCGCCGCCAGGCCCAGCGCCAGGGCCCGGGCGCGGCCGGGGAGCCGGCCCGCCGCCGCCCCGGCGAGCAGCACCACCGCCGCGACCCCCAGCAGCGCCGGCCTCAGCCCGGGCGGGCCCGTCTCCGTGCCCTCCTCGCCCGAGGCCAGCCCCAGCATCACGAGCCCCCCGCACACCACCGCGACGGCCCCCCACTCCGCCCGGCTCAGCCGTACCCGCAGCAGCCGCGCCGCGACCACCGCCGTCACCGCCAGGCTCGCCGCGAGCGCGGCCCCCACCACGTAGATGGGGATGTGCCGCAGCGCCACGATCTGCAGGACGAACCCGATCGCGTCCAGGCCCAGCCCCGCCACGTACCGCCACTGCCGCACCGCCCGCAGCAGCAGGGCCGCGTCCACCCCCGACCCCGTCCCCGGCTCCGCCGCCCGCGCGGCCACCGCCTGCAGGACCGACGCCGTCCCGAAACAGACCGCCGCACCCAGCGCGCAAACCATCCCAATCAGCACGAACAGACTGTAGGTCACCGTCGTGACCAGCGTGTGACGACGGCCGGATTCCATCCCCCGCCACCCCGCTCTAGGCTGTCGGGCAACGCAACCCAGGGGGAGCGAACCCGTACATGGACACCACCGACGCCACCACCCGCCGCCGCATGCGCTCGGGCGCCGTCGCCCTCGGCGGCATGGGCCTGCTCGCCGCCACCCTCGTGGCCTGCGGCAGCAGCGAGCCCGACAAGCGCTGTGCCGACCGCGCCACCTTGCAGAAGCTGAACGAGAAGGAGTGCAAGAGCGGCGGCCGCGGCGCGTACTACTACGGCGGCACCACCAGCAGCGGCAAGGTCAAGGGCGGCAGCTTCGACAAGTCCGCCGTCACCCGCGGCGGCATCGGCGGCCACAGCGGCTCCAGCGGCGGCTGAGGAAAGGTCCGGCCACGTGAAGCGGCACACTATCGAGCCCCGCCCCGACTGGCAGAGGACCGTCGAGGAACAGGGCCTGATCTACCCCCTGACCCGCTACCCCGACGACTCCCTGCGCCCCTACTGGGACGAGAGCGCGTACTACTCCTTCTCCCTCCCCGAGGTCGAGGCGCTGGAGAACGTCGTCGAGGAACTGCACGCCATGTGCCTCGCCGCGGCCGCCCACATCGTCGAGCACGACCGCTTCGAAGACCTCGGCATCAACGATCCCCGACTCGCCGCCCGCATCGCCGAGTCCTGGCGGCGCCGCGCGGAACAGCCGTCCCTGTACGGCCGTTTCGACCTGCGCTACGACGACTCCGGAGCCCCGGCCAAGCTGCTGGAGTACAACGCGGACACCCCCACCTCCCTGGTCGAGGCGGCGAGCCCGCAGTGGTTCTGGATGGAGGAACGCTTCCCCGGCGCCGACCAGTGGAACTCCCTGCACGAGCGCCTCGTCGAGGCGTGGCGCCGGCAGGCGGAACTGCTGCCGCCCGGGCCCGTCCACTTCGCGCACTCCGAGACCGACGAGCTCGGCGAGGACCTGATGACGGTCGCCTACCTCCAGGAGACCGCCGAGCAGGCGGGTCTGGCCACGCACGCCCTGTCCGTGGAACAGATCGGCTGGGACAGCCTGTCCGGCCGCTTCGTGGACGACCGGCTCCGGTTCATCCGCAGCTGCTTCAAGCTCTACCCGTGGGAGTGGCTGGCCGAGGACGCGTTCGGCCCGCAGGTGCTCGACACGTACGACCACGGCGGCGGCTCCGGCAGCACCTGCTGGATCGAGCCGCTGTGGAAGATGCTCCTCGCCAACAAGGCGCTGCTGGCGATCCTGTGGGAGATGTTCCCCGAGCACCCCAATCTGCTGCCCGCCTATCTCGACGGGCCGCGCGAGCTCGCGGACACCACCGGGTTCGCGGCCAAGCCGCTGCTGGGCCGCGAGGGGGCGGGGGTCACCCTGCACCCGGTGGGCGGGGAGCCGTTCACGCCGGAGGAGGACGAGACGTACGTCTTCCAGGCCCTGTCCCCGCTGCCGGACTTCGACGGCAACCGGGTGGTGCTCGGCGCGTGGGTCGTCGAGGAGGAGGCGGCGGGGCTGGGCATCCGGGAATCGGCGGGGCCGGTCACGGACGAGTACGCCCGCTTCCTGCCCCACGTCATCCTCTAGGCCCTCGCAGACGGTCCCGTCAGACCGCCAGCACCGTCCGCAGCTGGTCCAGGCCCCAGTCCAGGTCCTCCTTGCTGATCACCAGCGGCGGGGCGATCCGGATGGTCGAGCCGTGGGTGTCCTTCACCAGCACCCCCAGCTCCATCAGCTTCTCGGAGATCTCCCGGCCCGTGCCGTGCGCCGGGTCGATGTCGACGCCCGCCCACAGGCCGCGCCCCCGTACGGCCGTCACGGCGCCGCCGCCCACCAGCAGGTTCAGCTCCCGGTGCAGGTGGTCGCCGAGTTCGGTGGCGCGCTGCTGGTACTCGCCGGTCCGCAGCATCGCGATCACCTCCAGGGCGACGGCGCAGGCCAGCGGGTTCCCGCCGAAGGTGGACCCGTGCTCGCCGGGCCGGAACACCCCGAGCACGTCCCGGTCGGCGACCACGGCGGAGACGGGGACGACGCCGCCGCCCAGCGCCTTGCCGAGGATGTACACGTCCGGCACGACCCCCTCGTGCGCGCACGCGAAGGTCTCGCCGGTACGGCCGAGGCCCGACTGGATCTCGTCCGCCATGAACAGGACGTTCCGCTCGCGCGTGAGGTCCCGTACGCCCTGGAGGTAGCCGGCCGGGGGGACGAGGACGCCCGCCTCGCCCTGGACCGGCTCCAGCAGCACGGCCACGGTGTTCGAGGTCAAGGCGTGGGAGAGCGCGGTGAGGTCGCCGTACGGGACGATCTCGAAGCCGGGGGTGTACGGCCCGAAGTGGTCGCGGGCCTCGTGGTCGGTCGAGAAGGACACGATGGTGGTGGTCCGGCCGTGGAAGTTGTCGGCCGCCACGACGATCTTGGCGTGGCCGTCCGGCACGCCCTTGACCTCGTACCCCCACTTGCGGGCCGTCTTGACCGCCGTCTCCACGGCCTCCGCGCCCGTGTTCATCGGCAGCACCATCTCCTTACCGCACAGGGCGGCGAGTTCGGTGCAGAAGTCCGCGAAGCGGTCGTGGTGGAAGGCGCGGGAGGTGAGCGTGACCCGCTCCAGCTGCGCGCGGGCGGCGTCGATCAGACGGCGGTTGCCGTGGCCGAAGTTGAGCGCCGAGTAGCCGGCGAGCATGTCGAGGTACCTGCGGCCCTCCACGTCGGTCATCCACGCGCCCTCCGCCGAGGCGACGACGATCGGGAGCGGGTGGTAGTTGTGCGCGCTGTGCGCGTCGGCGGAGCGGATGGCATCAGCAGTCTTCGACACGGGGTCTCCGATCGTCCGTCAGGCAGTCGACGAGGGTGGCGTCACTTTCCATGTTCGCTCGTATACCGGACGGAGAAACCTTTCTCGTGGCGTGCCCGCTAAGGTGGGCCGTACGCACGGCGACTGGCGCACGGGGAAACGACTCCGGGGGAGTCGTGCGGGCAGGACCGCACACAGGGCCGCTCGCCTGGGCCTCGCGGGGACGAGACCAGACATCGACCCCGGAGGACCGCCATGACAGCGCGCCGCCATCCCGCCCTTTCCGCGACCGACCCCGAGCTGGCGTCGTTCGTCGCGGCCGAGGAGACCCTCCAGGCGGAGACGCTCCGCCTCATCCCGAGCGAGAACTACGTGTCGGCGGCGGTGCTGGAGGCCTCCGGCACCGTCCTGCAGAACAAGTACAGCGAGGGCTACCCGGGCCGCCGCTACTACGAGGGCCAGCAGAACATCGACCGGATCGAGGCCCTCGCGATCGAGCGGGCCAAGGGCCTGTTCGGCGTGGACCACGCGAACGTGCAGCCGTACTCCGGCTCCCCGGCGAACCTGGCCGTGTACCTGGCCTTCGCCCGGCCGGGCGACACGGTGATGGGCATGGCGCTGCCGATGGGCGGGCACCTCACGCACGGCTGGGGCGTCTCGGCGACGGGCTCCTGGTTCCGGGGCGTGCAGTACGGGGTCCGCGCCGACACCGGGCTCATCGACTACGACGCGGTCCGCGACCTCGCCCTCGCCGAGCGGCCGAAGATCATGTTCTGCGGCGGTACCGCACTGCCGCGCACGATCGACTTCGGGGCCTTCGCGTCGATCGCCAAGGAGGCCGGCTCCCTCCTGGTCGCGGACGTGGCGCACATCGCGGGCCTGATCGCGGGAGGGGCGCACCCCAGCCCGGCGGGCCACGTGGACGTCATCTCCACGACCACCCACAAGACCCTGCGCGGGCCGCGCGGCGCGATGCTGATGTGCCGGGAGGAGCACGCGAAGGCCATCGACAAGGCGGTCTTCCCGGGCCTCCAGGGCGGCCCGCACAACCAGACGACCGCGGGCATCGCGGTGGCCCTGCACGAGGCGGCGCAGCCGGCGTTCGTCACGTACGCGCACGCGGTCGTCGCCAACGCGAAGGCGCTGGCCGCGTCGTTGCTGGAGCGGGGCTTCGACCTGGTGTCCGGGGGTACGGACAACCACCTGATCCTGCTGGACCTGACCTCGCGGGGGGTGCCGGGGAAGGTGGCGGCGAAGGCGCTGGACCGGGCGGGGATCGTCGTGAACTACAACACGGTGCCGTTCGATCCGCGCAAGCCGTTCGACCCGTCGGGGATCCGGATCGGGACGCCGTCGCTGACGTCGCGGGGGTTGTCGGTGGAGCACATGCCGGTGGTGGCGGACTGGATCTCCCGGGCGGTGGACGCCGCCGCTCGCGCGGACGAGCGGGCGCTGGCCGCGATCCGTGCGGAGGTCTCGTCCCTCCTGTCCGCCTTCCCGGCCCCGGGCCTGCCCCTCTCCTGACGCCGATCAGCCCGGGGCGCCGCCCCGGACCCCGCGCCTCGAACGCCGACGGGCCCGCAGAGGGACGCCGGGGCCGGTCCGAGGCGGCGGGGGCCGGGAGGCGGCCCAGCGGCGCAAAAGCGGTCGCTCGGCCTGGGCGGGATCCGGTCGGGGCGCTACCGGTCGGTACCGGGGCCGCCCCGGCGGGTGGGAGGTCGCGACCCGGAGGGTTCCGGCCAGCGGCGGGCCCGAGCCCGCCCCCGCACCTGAGAGAATGAACCCATGGCTTCTGATCGTCCTCGCGCGCTCTCCGGCATCCAGCCCACCTCCGGCTCGTTCCACCTCGGGAACTACCTCGGAGCCATCCGCCAGTACGTCGCCCTGCAGGAAACGCACGACGCCTTCTACATGGTCGTCGACCTGCACGCGATCACCATGCCCCAGGATCCGAAGGACCTCCGCGCGAACACCCGGCTCTCCGCCGCGCAGCTGCTCGCCGCCGGCCTGGACCCCGAGCGCTGCACGCTCTTCATCCAGAGCCACGTCCCCGAGCACGCGCAGCTCGGCTGGGTCATGAACTGCATCACCGGCTTCGGCGAGGCCAGCCGGATGACCCAGTTCAAGGACAAGTCCGCCAAGGGCGGCGTCAACAACGCCACCGTCGGCCTGTTCACGTACCCGATCCTCCAGGTCGCCGACATCCTGCTCTACCAGGCCAACGCCGTCCCCGTCGGCGAGGACCAGCGCCAGCACATCGAGCTCACCCGCGACCTGGCCGAGCGCTTCAACCAGCGGTTCGGCCCGACCTTCACGCTGCCCGCCGCGCACATCGTCAAGGAGGTCGCGAAGATCTACGACCTCCAGGACCCGGCCAGCAAGATGTCGAAGTCGGCGTCGTCCCCCAAGGGCCTGATCAACCTCCTCGACGAGCCCAAGGTCACCGAGAAGAAGATCAAGAGCGCGGTCACCGACACCGAGGCCGAGATCCGCTTCGACACGGTGAACAAGCCCGGCGTCAGCAACCTGCTCACGATCTACTCCACCCTCACGGGCGAGTCGATCCCGGCCCTGGAGGCCTCGTACGAGGGCAAGGGCTACGGCGCGCTCAAGACGGACCTCGCCGGCGTGATGGTCGACTTCGTCACACCGTTCCGTCAGCGCACCCAGGAATACCTGGACGACCCGGAGACGCTGGACTCCATCCTGGCCAAGGGTGCGGAGAAGGCCCGCGCGGTCGCCGCCGAGACCCTGGCCCAGGCGTACGACCGGCTCGGTTTCCTGCCCGCCAAGCACTGACCGACGAGAGCCCTGGCGGTCCGGGGGGTGGTGGCGCCACACTGAGGCGGCACCACCCGATCGGGGACAGACAGAAGCGACAGACGGAGGAGACACACGTGGGGACCGTAACGCTCGGCGTTTCGATCGCGGTCCCGGAGCCGTACGGCAGCAGCCTCCAGGAGCTGCGCGCCGGCTTCGGGGACGCCGCCGCGCACGGCATCCCCACGCACGTCACCCTGGTCCCGCCCACCGAGGTCGACGCCGGCCGGCTCCCGGCGATCCGGGCCCACCTCGCCGAGGTCGCGGCGGACTTCCGCGCGTTCGCGATGCGGCTGGAGGGCACGGGAACCTTCCGCCCCCTCTCGCCGGTCGTGTTCGTCAAGGTGGTGGAGGGCGGCTCCGGCTGCACCCGCCTCCAGGGCCGGCTCCGCGACCCCGAGGGGCCGCTGGAGCGCGAGCTGGCGTTCCCGTACCACCCGCACGTCACCGTCGCCCACGGGATCTCCGAGGAAGCGATGGACGTGGCGTTCGCTACGCTCGCCGACTACTGCGCCGAGTGGCTGTGCGAGGGCTTCGCGCTCTACGAGCAGGGCTCGGACGGCGTCTGGCGGAAGCTGCGCGAGTACCCTTTCGGCCCCGGCCCGGCGGGCCTCCCGACGCAGTCGGGTTCCCCGGCGAACGAGGCGGCCGGGGCGGTCATACGGCGCTCCTGACGGAGGGGCCGCAGGGCCTGGAGCGTGCGGAACCTGAGCCTCCGTAGGACCAGGGCGTGAAACGGCCGCCCCATCGAGTGCGCTTGGTGAAAAGTCACAATCGACGACCGTAGTCCCAAAGCAGTGCAATCCCGGCTATTTCCGGCATCCCATTTACGGTGACCCCATGGACTGGCTGACGAAGATCCCGGTGATCGGGCCGCTGGTGGCCGCCTTGATGCGTACGCACGCCTGGCATGCGTACGAGAGGCTCGACCGCGTGCACTGGTCCCGGCTCGCCGCCGCGATCACCTTCATCAGCTTCCTCGCGCTGTTCCCGCTGATCACGGTGGCCGCCGCCATCGGCGCGGGACTCCTCAGCCAGGAGCAGCTGGACCGGCTCCAGAAGAACCTCGCCCACCAGGTCCCCGGCATCTCCGACCAGCTCGACATCAACGGACTCGTCGCCAACGCGGGCACCGTCGGACTCGTGGCGGGCGCCCTGCTGCTCTTCACCGGCATCGGCTGGGTCGGCTCGATGCGCGACTGCCTGCGCGCCGTCTGGGAGAAGGACGACGAGGACCAGGGCAACCCCGTCGTCCGCAAGGGCAAGGACGCTCTGGTGCTGCTCGGCCTCGGCGGCGCCGGCCTGGCCTCGGCCGCCGCCTCGATCGTCGGGGCCAGCGCGGTCGGCAAGTTCGGCGACCTGCTCGGCGTCCCCCAGCACGGCGTGGGCGGCGTGGTCCTGCGTACGGGGGCCTTCCTCGTCGGGGTCCTCGCCGCCTTCCTGCTGCTGCTCTACCTGCTGACGCTGCTCCCCGGCGTGCAACCGCCGCGCGGGCGCCTGATACAGGCGGCCCTCATCGGCGCGGCCGGCTTCGAGCTGCTGAAACTGCTGCTCAGCGGCTACATCCGGGAGGTCGCCGGGAAGAGCATGTACGGGGCCTTCGGCGTGCCGATCGCCCTGCTGCTCTGGATCAACTTCACGGCCAAGCTGCTGCTGTTCTGCGCCGCCTGGACGGCCACCCGGGACGACGAGCGCGCCGGGCAGCCGGGCGGCCCGCGCGACGAGCCCGGGGCGGAGCGGGCCTGAGGGCCCGGCCCCCTGCCCGCGGGCCTGTGGGCCTGTGGGCCTGGGGGCCTGCGACCTGGGTTTATGCCACCCGGGCTGCGACCCGGGCTGCTGCGAACCGGGCCCCTACACCAGGTCCTCGTCCGCCGGCCGGCGCCCGCGCCGGCCGAGCGGCCACCGCCGGTTGAAGGCGAACGCGCCGCCCGCCAGCGCGGCCAGCGCCCCGCCCGTGATGCCCAGCGCGGTACCCAGCCCGCTGTCGCCGGGGTCACCGCCGGCCGCCGCCTGGCTCTGCTGGTGCGACCGGGCGGGCGCCCCCTTCGACTTGGTGTCCGCGCTCTTCGGCGGCACCAGCTCACCGACCGGCTTGACCTTCCCGACCGCCGCGAAGCCCCAGTCGAAGAGGTCCGCGGTCTCCTCGTACACCGAGTTGATCCCACCGGCGCCCGGGTCCATCACCGTGACCAGCAGGCTCTTCTCGCCGCGCTTCGCCATGCCGGTGAAGGTGGAACCGGCCATGCTGGTGTTGCCGTTCTTCACCCCGGCGATGCCCTTGTACGGGGTGATGCCGCCCGCGCCCGTCATCAGCCGGTTGGTGTTCTGGATCTCGAAGGAGTCGCGCGCCTTGCCCAGCTGCCGGCCCCCGGGGAACTGCGCGCTCGCCGTGCCGCAGTACTCCCGGAAGTCCTTCTTCTGGAGTCCCGAGCGGGCGATGAGGGTGAGGTCGTAGGCGCTCGACACCTGGCCGGGGGCGTCGTACCCGTCCGGGGAGACCACATGGGTGTCGAGGGCCTGGAGCTCCTCGGCGTGCGCCTGCATGTCCTTGACGGTCTTCTCGATGCCGCCGTTCATCGCCGACAGCACGTGCACCGCGTCGTTGCCCGAACGGAGGAAGACCCCGAGCCACAGGTCGTGGACGGTGTACTCGGCGTCCTCCTTGACCCCGACGAGGCTGCTGCCCGCGCCGACGTCGGCCATCTCCCCCTCCGTCACCTTGTGCACCTGGTCCTTGGGCAGGGTCGGCAGCACGGTGTCCGCGAACAGCATCTTCATCGTGGAGGCCGGCGGGAGCCGCCAGTGCGCGTTGTGCGCGGCCAGCACCTCGCCGGTGTCGGCGTCCGCCACGATCCAGGACCGCCCCGTGAG
Source organism: Streptomyces sp. NPDC051578 (assembly GCF_044454045.1). Classification (NCBI taxonomy): domain Bacteria; kingdom Bacillati; phylum Actinomycetota; class Actinomycetes; order Kitasatosporales; family Streptomycetaceae; genus Streptomyces; species Streptomyces sp. NPDC051578. The sequence goes on along the minus strand of NZ_JBITDH010000001.1, from coordinate 1,900,660 downwards.
GTTCGCCGGCAGGGCCGGCGCCCCGGGCAGCAGGTTCACCTGGGTGCCGGGCTGCCCCAGTGCGGCGCCGCCGACGCTGGACATCGACGAGGGCGGTGCGGCAGATCTGGGAAGCCTGCCCTTCCCGTCCGTCGGCGGCGCCGACGGCACCGCCGGACGGGCGTGCGCGGGGGCCGAGAGCATCGCGGGGACCAGGAGCGCGGCGGAAAGGACCGTCAGCGCGGTCTTCTTGGCAGACACGCAGGTGAAAGTACATCCCGATGGGCTGACGGCAGCCGCGGAGAGGCCGAACCGCCGCAACCGACGCCGGTACAGCCCACCCCGGCGCGTCCGTCCTGGCGACGAAACCGATACTGAGGGCATGAAACTCAGCCGCGCCTCCTCCTGGTTCCTGCTCGCTTTCGGAGTGTGGAGCTGGTTCATCTGGGTGACCTTCGTCCGGAATTTGTGGAAGAACGGAAGCGGCCTGTCCTTCGACGCGGCCGGTGACCCTACGGCGTACTTCTGGGTCCACCTTCTCCTCGCGGTCACGTCCTTTCTCCTGGGGACGGCCGTTGGGGTGATCGGGTTGCGCGGCGTGCGTGCGCTGCGGCGCGCGTCACGATGACCGTATTCGTCTTCGCGGTGGTCGCGCTCGCGGTACTGCTCCTGTTGGCCCTGGTGCACCGGTGGCTGTGGGCCCGGCTGGTCCGTGACACCACCCGGCCGGGCGGTGTCGCGCGCAGGGCGGGGACCGTGCTCGCGTTCGCCCTTCCGGTGCTCGCGGTCGCGGCGCTGGTGGCGGGGCACGCGGGCGCGCCGTTCTGGCTCCAGCGGGCGGTGGCCTGGCCGGGGTTCATGTGGCTGGCGGTGCTGCTGTACCTGACGATGGCGATGCTGGTGGCCGAGCCGGTGCGCCGGCTGTGGCTGCGCCGGATCGCGGCGCGGAAGCCCGCGCCCGCGCCGGAGCCCGTACCGGCCGCCGCTTCCCCGGAGCCGCGGCCCTTCCCCGCCCCGGCACCGGCTCCCGCTCGGGCACCGGCACCGGCACCGGAGCCCGAGCCCGAGCCGGGCCCGGAGCCCAGGGCGGAGCCCGCCCCCGCCCCCGCCCCCGCCGAGATCACCCGGCGGCGGTTCGTCGCCCGAACCGTCGGCGGGGCCGCTGCGGCCGCGGCCCTCGCCACCGTCGGCGCCGGGACGTACGGGGTGCTGCGCGGCCCCCGCGTCAAGCGCGTGCAGGTGCCCCTCGCCAAGCTGCCCCGCGCGGCGCACGGCTTCCGGATCGCGGTCGTGAGCGACGTCCACCTCGGCCCGATCCTCGGCCGGGCCCACACCGCCCGCATCGTGGAGACCGTCAACCGCACCCAGCCCGACCTCATTGCCGTCGTCGGCGACCTCGTGGACGGCACCGTGCACGACCTCGGCCCGGCCGCCGAACCGCTGCGCGGACTCAGGGCCCGGCACGGCTCCTTCTTCGTCACCGGCAACCACGAGTACTTCTCCGGCGCCGAGCAGTGGATCGGCCACGTGCGCGAGCTCGGCCTCCAGCCGCTGGAGAACGCCCGCCGCGCCCTGCCGTACTTCGACCTCGCCGGGGTCAACGACGTCCAGGGCAAGAGCGAGGGCCACGGCCCCGACTTCCAGGCGGCGCTCGGCGACCGCGACCGCAGCCGGACCGCCGTGCTCCTCGCCCACCAGCCGATCGTGATCCACGACGCCGTCCGGCACGGCGTCGACCTCCAGCTCTCCGGCCACACCCACGGGGGCCAGCTCTGGCCGGGCAACTACATCGCCGAACTCGCCAATCCCACCGTCGCCGGACTCGAACGCTACGGGGACACACAGCTGTACGTGTCGCGCGGCGCGGGTGCCTGGGGGCCGCCCGTCCGGGTGGGCGCTCCGTCGGACATCACTGTGGTCGAACTCGCCTCATACCAGGCCTGAGCAGGCATCGCGGGCCTTCCGGTGGCTGATATTCCGTGATTGGGTGACCGATAATCGGAGCGCCTAGTCTGAACAGCGGGGTCAGGGGATGGGGTCTGTCAGACCTAAGATCATCGCGGCCGGTCTCGTCCTCGCGGCGGCCGGCGGCATCGCGGCGTGGCAGCTGCTGCCCGACGGCGAGGGCCGCGGCGCCATCAGGGTCGGTACCAGCGACTCCGTCTCCAGCCTCGACCCGGCCGGGGCGTACGACGCCGGGTCGTGGGCCCTGTTCAGCAACGTCTACCAGTCGCTGCTGACCATCAAGTCCGGCTCGGACACGCCGGTGCCGGATGCGGCCTCCGAGTGCGCGTTCGCCGGGCAGCAACTCACCACGTACCGGTGCCGCCTCCGCCCGGACGTGAAGTTCTCCAACGGGCGCGCCGTCACCGCCGAGGACGTGAAGTACTCCTTCGACCGGATCAAGGCGATCAACGCCGACCAGGGTCCGGCCTCGCTCTTCGACACCCTGGCGTCGGTCAAGGCCGACGGCGCCACCGTCACCTTCACCCTCAAGGCCCCCGACGCCACCTTCCCCTTCAAGATCGCGACGGGCGCCGCCTCGATCGTGGACAAGGACCTGTACCCCGCCAAGGCGCTGCGGGAGGGCGAAAAGGTCGACGGCTCGGGCCCCTTCACCCTCGCCGGCTACGAGGCCGGCACGAGCGCCGAGCTGAGGCCCAACCCGACGTACAAGGGGCAGGCCAAGCCGGCCCTCGCGCCGGTCACCGTCAAGTACTTCAAGGGCGCCGCCGAACTCAACAAGGCCTGGACGGACCGGAAGATCGACGTCGCCCACCGCGACATGCCGCCCGAGGTGCTCGCGGGCCTGGGCCCGGGGCTGCAGGACACCCGCTACCAGGTCTCCGGCGGTACCGAGACCCGCATCATGATCTTCAACGTGCGGCCCGGATCGACCACCGCCCGGCCCGCCGTGCGCCAGGCGATCGCCGCCCTGCTGGACCGCTCGAAGCTGGCCGCCGACGTCCACAAGGGCACGGTCACCCCGCTCTACTCCCTCGTACCGGCCGGAGTCGCGGGACACAGCACGCCGTTCTTCGACACCTACCCCACGCCCGACGAGGCGACGGCCAAGAAGATCCTCAAGGACGCCGGGATCACCACGCCCGTCTCGTTGACCCTGGGGGTCAACGATCGGGGCGCCAACGTCGAGGAAGCCGACGCGATCGCCAAGCAGCTGTCGGCGACCGGCCTGTTCCAGCTGAAGATCAAGGCGGTCGCCGCGTTCCAGGACTACCAGAAGGAGTACGCGGCCGGCGACTTCGACGCCTACACCCTGGGGTGGATCGCCGACTTCCCGGACGCGGACAACTTCCTCGCCCCCCTCGTCGCCACCGGCTCCAGCATGAACAACGGCTACTCCGACAAGGCCGTCGACGACCTGATCGCCCGCACCCGGGGCCACTCGGTCCGGGGCGAGGCGTCCGCCGACTTCCGCGAGCTCCAGAAGCTCGTCTCCCAGCAGGTCCCGATCCTGCCGATCTGGCAGAAGAAGGACTACGTGATGTACCGCGAGGCGGTCGGCGGAGCGCAGTACCTGTCCGACGGCACGGGCGTGTGGCGCCTGTCGGAACTCAACTGGCTCTAGGCGGAGGGGGCCGAGGCCCTGTCCCGCGGGCTAGGACTTCTCCTCGGGGTAGGGGTCGGAGGCGCGCTTCTTGCGGGAGACCGCCGTCTGGGCCATGCCCGGCAGGAAGTCCGCGAACAGTTCGTGCACCTCCCGCACCAGCGGCCGCAGCACCCGGAACCGGGCGAGGACGATGCCCCGCGTCGTCAGCTGCGCGCCGCGCTCGGCGAGCCGGCGGGTCTTCTCGCTGTCCGGCGAGCGGTCGAAGACCCAGTACAGGACCAGCCCCATCTGCGAGAGCCACATCAGCTCGGGCAGTACGTCGGCCAGTTCCTCCGGCACCTTCGTCTTCGCGCCCGCCAGCACCTCGCGGTGCATGTCGATCGCCGCCTTGCGGGCGGGCTCCGATTCGGGCGAGAAGGGGCTGAGCGGGCTCTCCGGGTCGGCGGCGTTCTTGAAGAACTGCGACGCGAACTCGTGGTACGGAGCCGCGATGTCCAGCCAGCTCGTCAGGACGCCCGCCAGCCGCTTCTGCAAGTCGCTCTCGTTGTCCAGGATCGGCCGGACCGCCGCCTGGTGTGCGGCGCCGATCCGGTCGTAGAACCCCTGGACCAGGTGTTCCTTCGAAGCGAAGTAGTAGTACGCGTTGCCGACCGAGACCCCTGCCTCCTTGGCGATGACCCGCATCGTCGTCTTGTCGAACCCGCGCTCCTGGAACAGGCGGAGGGCGGTTTCGAGGATGAGGGTGCGGGTCTGTTCGCTCTTCGGAGCCTTCTGGTCGGTCACGGTATACGACCCTATCGGGGTACGGCGCAGTGGTCGTCACAGGCCGGTTCTTCCTGCATAGGCCCCGCCCCGCCGTCGGTACGGACCGCGGCCCGCCAGGCGGAGGCGGTGTACATCGCGGCGCGGGCGAAGGGGCGGCCGGCGGGGGTGGCCAGCCAGTTGGCCCTCGGCCGGTGTTCGGCCAGGGCCCACAGGCACACGATGAAGGCGTCGGTGTCCGTCCAGACCTGGCCGGTGTCCCCGACCACGGTGATCCGGCGCAGCGTCGCCGCGTGGTCCAGGCCGGGGAACCGCTGCCGTGCCTCGTACGATCCGGCGGGGACCAGCCGCAGCGGCACGAGCCACCGCTGCCCGAGGAGCCAGTGCCGGATGTGGACGCACAGCGGGCAGTTCGCGTCGTAGAGGACGGTCAGGTGCCGGATCGGCGCGGGCGCGGTGGCCACGGTGGCCTCAGACCCCGGCCGGGGCGGTCCACCCCTGGGGGGCGACCGGCGGCGTCTGCTGGCGCTCCATGATCCCGCGGCGGCGCATCTTGTTGAGCACCCACACGTTGCCGAGGTGCATCACGCCGAGCACGAGCAGGACGACGCCGAGCTTCACCGAGAGCGCCTCGAACAGCCCGCGGGCCTCCTGGATGGTGTCGGCCGAGCGTAGGTAGAGGGTCACGAAGCCGATGTTCACCAGGTAGAACCCGACGACCAGCAGGTGGTTCACGGCGTCGGCGAGCTTCTCGTTGCCCTGGAGTACATCGGCGATGAAGATCCGTCCGTTGCGCGTCAGGGTTCGGGCGACCCAGACGGTGAGCCCGATGCTGATGACCAGATAGATGACGTACGCAACCACGGTGAGGTCCATGCCCCAGCCCCTTTGAACGCGTTCAACTGCTGACGTCGATGACTCTAGCCCTCTTTTTGAACAGGTTCAAGCGTTCGGCCCGGGCCGATTTGGCGGCGCAGTCCCAGCCCTCCCGCTCCGGCTCGGCGGCCCGGGGCGCTCCCTCCACCTGATCGGGCGGGGGAGCGTGCGCGCCGGGCTCCGGCAGGGGAAACGGCAAAGGCCCGCACCCCCAAGGGGGTACGGGCCTCGGCCGGGACCGCCGGACGGAGTCCGGCGCGGCACCTCGCAGTCCGCGGGGCCCTCCGGGGCCGAGCGGTGCAAGAGGTGCGGCAAGGACTAGAAGCGGCGCGTGATCAGGGCGCGCTTGACTTCCTGGATGGCCTTCGTGACCTCGATGCCACGCGGGCACGCGTCGGTGCAGTTGAAGGTCGTGCGGCAGCGCCACACGCCGTCCTTGTCGTTCAGGATCTCCAGCCGCTGCTCGCCGGCCTCGTCACGCGAGTCGAAGATGAAGCGGTGCGCGTTGACGATCGCCGCCGGGCCGAAGTACTGGCCGTCGTTCCAGAACACCGGGCACGAGGACGTGCACGCGGCGCACAGGATGCACTTGGTGGTGTCGTCGAAGCGCTCGCGGTCCTCGGCGGACTGCAGGCGCTCGCGCGTCGGCTCGTTGCCCGTCGTGACCAGGAACGGCATCACGTCGCGGTAGGCCTGGAAGAAGGGTTCCATGTCGACCACGAGGTCCTTCATCACCGTGAGGCCCTTGATGGCCTCGATGGTGATGGGCTTCTCCGGGTTGATGTCCTTGATCAGCGTCTTGCAGGCGAGCCTGTTCTTGCCGTTGATCCGCATCGCGTCGGAGCCGCAGATGCCGTGCGCGCACGAGCGGCGGAAGGTCAGCGTGCCGTCCAGGTCCCACTTGATCTTGTGGAGACCGTCGAGCACGCGCTCCTTCGGGTCGATCTCGATCTGGAAGTCCTGCCACTGCGCCTCGTCCGAGATCTCGGGGTTGAAGCGGCGGATCCGGAACGTGACCGTGATGAAGGGCGAGGCCGCGGCCGCGGCCTCCATCGCGTCCGTCTTGGACAGGGTCGGGGTGGCCATCAGTACTTACGCTCCATCGGCTGGTAGCGGGTGACGACGACGGGCTTGTAGTCCAGCCGGACGCTGTCCTTACCGTCGTCGCCGACCTCGCGGTACGCCATGGTGTGGCGCATGAAGTTGACGTCGTCGCGGTTCGGGTAGTCCTCGCGGTAGTGACCGCCGCGGGACTCCTTGCGCGCCAGCGCGGACACGGCCATGACCTCGGCCAGGTCGAGCAGGTTGCCCAGCTCGATGGCTTCCAGCAGGTCCGTGTTGAAGCGCTTGCCCTTGTCCTGGACGGACACGTTCTTGTAGCGCTCGCGCAGCTCCGCGATCTTCTCGACCGCGGTCTTGATGGTCTGCTCCGTACGGAACACCATCACGCACGCGTCCATCGTCTCCTGGAGCTCCAGGCGCAGGTCCGCGACCCGCTCGGTGCCCGTGGAGGAACGCAGCTGCTCGACCAGGTCGACGACCTGCTGCGCCGGGTTCTCGGGCAGCGCGACGTAGTCGTTCGCGTGCGCGTACGCGGCCGCGGCGATGCCGGAGCGCTTGCCGAAGACGTTGATGTCCAGCAGCGAGTTGGTGCCCAGACGGTTCGCGCCGTGCACGGAGACGCAGGCGACCTCGCCGGCCGCGTACAGACCCGGGACGACGGTGGTGTTGTCCGCCAGGACCTCACCCTCGACGTTGGTCGGGATGCCGCCCATGGCGTAGTGCGCGGTGGGCTGGATCGGGATCGGGTCCGTGTAGGGCTCGATGCCGAGGTACGTGCGCGCGAACTCGGTGATGTCCGGGAGCTTCGCGTCGAGCTGCTCCGGCGGAAGGTGCGTCAGGTCCAGGTACACGTGGTCACCGGCCGGACCGCAGCCGCGGCCCTCGCGGATCTCGGTGTAGATGGAGCGCGAGACGACGTCACGGGACGCGAGGTCCTTCATGACCGGCGCGTACTTCTCCATGAAGCGCTCGCCGTCCTTGTTGCGGAGGATGCCGCCCTCACCACGGGCGCCCTCCGTCAGCAGGATGCCCATGCGCCAGATGCCCGTCGGGTGGAACTGGAAGAACTCCATGTCCTCCAGCGGCAGGCCCCGGCGGTAGCAGGCCGCCTGGCCGTCACCCGTCAGGGTGTGCGCGTTGGAGGTCACCTTGAAGAACTTGCCGGTGCCGCCGGAGGCGTAGATGACGGACTTCGCGTGGAACACGTGGATCTCGCCGGTGGCGAGCTCGTACGCGACCACGCCGGCCGACTTCTTGACGCCGTCCTCCTCGACCAGGATCTGGTCCAGGACGTAGAACTCGTTGAAGAACTCCACGCCCTCCTTGACGCAGTTCTGGTACAGCGTCTGGAGGATCATGTGGCCGGTGCGGTCCGCGGCGTAGCAGGACCGGCGGACCGGCGCCTCGCCGTGGTTGCGGGAGTGGCCGCCGAAGCGGCGCTGGTCGATGGTGCCGTCCGGGGTGCGGTTGAACGGCAGGCCCATCTTCTCCAGGTCGAGGACCGCGTCGATGGCCTCCTTCGCCAGGATCTCGGCGGCGTCCTGGTCGACCAGGTAGTCACCGCCCTTGACCGTGTCGAAGGTGTGCCACTCCCAGTTGTCGTCCTCCACGTTGGCGAGCGCGGCGGCCATGCCGCCCTGCGCGGCGCCCGTGTGGGAGCGGGTGGGGTAGAGCTTCGTCAGCACGGCGGTGCGGCTGCGCTTCGTCGCCTCGATGGCGGCGCGCATGCCGGCGCCACCGGCGCCGACGATGACGGTGTCGTACTTGTGGATCTTCATGAGTCGATTCGCCTCAGCCCGTGCCTAGCGGATGTTCGGGTCGAAGGTGAAGATCACCAGCGTGCCCAGAAGGATGGTGAACACCGTGGCGGTGTAGAGCAGGCCCTTCAGCCACAGCCGCGTGCCCGGACGTTCCGCGTAGTCGTTGATGACCGTACGCAGACCGTTCGAGCCGTGCAGCATGGCCAGCCACAGCATCAGCAGGTCCCAGACCTGCCAGAACGGGGACGCCCAGCGGCCCGCGACGAAGGCGAAGCCGATCTTGGTGACGCCGCCGTCCAGCACCAGCTGGATGAGCAGGTGGCCGATGACCAGCACCACCAGGACGATGCCCGACAGGCGCATGAAGAGCCATGCGGCCATCTCGAAGTTGCCGCGGGTCGAGCGCGGCGTCTTGCCGGTGCGCTTGCGCGGGGCCTCGATGTACGGCGCCGGGTTCTCGACGTCGTAGAGGGAGACGCCCTCTACGGCGCCGATGGCCTGGGCGGAAGAAGTGTCAGAAGACATGCGTGTCACTTCCCGAACAGTTCGAGGTAGGCGTGGTGCAGGACCGGGTAGACAGCTCCGGCCATCAGCACGATCCAGATGCCCCCGACCCACCAGAACATCGTCTTCTGGTAACGGGGGCCCTTGGACCAGAAGTCCACGGCGATCACACGCAGACCGTTGAGCGCGTGGAAGAGGATGGCGGCCACGAGGCCGTACTCCAGCAGCGCGACGATCGGAGTCTTGTAGGTAGCCACGACATCGTCGTACGCCTCGGGGGAGACGCGTACGAGAGCGGTGTCGAGGACGTGTACGAACAGGAAGAAGAAGATGAGGACGCCGGTGACTCGATGAGCCACCCAGGACCACATTCCTTCCCGGCCGCGGTACAACGTTCCAGCCGGCACGGAAAACCCTCCGGAAGCGGGGCGGGGGCCAGCCGGCTTCTTTGTCGGTCGGGCCCGGCCGGGTACGGTCCACCGGCCCCGGACATCGTAGCGACGCTTTGTCGGTTCCCTTGCGCCGGGTCCATCGGTGTGATCAAACAGGCACGGACGGGCTATCCCACAGGGGCAAATAGCCCGAAATCGGCCGCCGACGGGCCGTCGGGCGGGAGCGGCCCGGTCATGAGGTCCGGCAGCCGGTCCAGCAGCCGCACGAGCCGGGCCTGCGCGAGGCGCCGCAGCTCGTCCGCCGAGATCGCCCGCTCCTCGTCCGTCTCGTGGGCCATCCGCCGCCGGATCGCCGCCAGCAGGACGTCCGCCCGCTCTTCCGGCGGGTATCCGTCCAGGCAGATCACGAAGGCGTGACCGAAGGTCCGCTCGTACTCCGCCCGCGCCGCGTCCAGCGCGAGGAGCGCGGCGTACGGGGCTCCGTGCGCCAGTTCCGCCGAGCACTCGCGGGCCAGCGCGCCCGTCAGGTCGCTCTGGGACAGGTCGTAGGAGGCCTCGTCCGCCGCGGCCAGCAGCGCGGCGCGGTCGGGATAGGGGCGGTGGGTGGCCAGCCGGTGCGCCCAGCGCCCGCTGCCGCAGCAGTGCAGCAGGGCCGCCCGGGCCGTGTCGTGCGGCAGGGAGTTGAACCGAGCGAGCCCGCAACCGTGGTCGCCGGCGGGTACCGGAACGCCGGAGCTTCCCCGAGACTTCTCCCCCGGGCTCCCTCCGGGAGGGGCCCCCGAGGAGGTGCTCCCTTTGGCCTGTGCCGGAAAGTGGCTGGACAGCGGGGGGCTCCTCGGGGCGCGGCGCGGGTGTACCGCCACGCTAGCGATGCCGGGCAGCCTGTGGCGTGCCGATTCGCGGATTTCACCCGGAAGTGAGCCGAAAGGATGACGCCTGGCATGCATGACCAGGACGAACAGGGGAAGACGACCGAGGCCGCCACCCCCCACAGGAGAGGCCCCGGTCGCCGTCCGACACGGGCTCGTGCGACAAGCCCGTACTCATGTCAGCGCCCCCGATGCGTTTTCTGTCACACCCCGCTCCGCACAGGGTTGGTTGCTGGTTGTACAACGCGTGGACGAGACGTACTTGAAGGCCGTAACGTGCGGATTTGCGCCACACGTACAGGACAGTGAACGGGTTGGGGACTTTGCTGGGGGACGACGCGGAGCTGACCGCCGCGGTGCTCGCGGCACAAGACGGCGACGAGAACGCGTTCCGTACTGTGTACCGCGCCGTGCACCCGCGCCTGCTCGGATACGTACGCACGCTCGTCGGCGACGGCGACGCGGAGGACGTCACGTCCGAGGCCTGGCTGCAGATCGCCCGCGACCTCGACTCCTTCACCGGCGACGCCGACCGGTTCCGGGGCTGGGCCGCCCGGATCGCCCGCAACCGGGCCCTCGACCACATCCGCATGCGCGGCCGCCGCCCCGCGATCGGCGGGGACGACAGCGAGCTCACCGGCCACGCCGCCGACAGCGACACCGCTGTCGCGGCGATGGAGTCGCTCTCCACCAGCTCGACCATGGCGCTGATAGCGCAGCTGCCGCAGGACCAGGCCGAGGCGGTCGTCCTGCGCGTCGTCGTCGGCCTGGACGCGAAGAGCGCCGCCGAGACGCTCGGCAAGCGGCCCGGCGCCGTGCGCACCGCGGCCCATCGGGGACTCAAGAAACTGGCGGAACTGCTGGGCGCGGAACTCGTGGCCGCCGCGGACGGGAGCGGCGGCGGAACCGGCCGGGACACGGCGGACATCGAGGCGGCCCTCCCTCTCGGTCATAATGCCGGGAGCCCGTCACGGGGCGGCGCGGGCGTGCGCGATCTCGACGCCGTACCGGCGCAGCGCGGCCGGGGCGCGGGTCTCGTGGAACAAACCGGTGTGACGCATTCACGTTGGCGGACGCAGAAGGACATGTGATGGCCGACGAGCGCAACAGGTGGCTGGACAGAGCCGCGGCGGAACGACTGCTGCGCGGCGAACCGCCGGTCGGGCCGGACGCCGACCAGCAGACCCGGGCCGACGCCGCACGGCTGCGCGCTGCCCTCGCGGCACTGGCCCCGGCGTCCGCCGGGCGGGAGCTGCCCGGCGAGGCCGCCGCGCTGGCCGCCTTCCGCACGTCCCACGCCACCCCCTCGCGGCTCGCGGAGCCGGACCCGCACGCCGCGGCCGACGCCCGCGAACCCCTCGTCGACCTGTCGCCTGCACCGCTCGTACGGATTCCCGCGCAGCGACGCCGGCCCGCCCCGCTGCGGCTCGGTCTCGCCGCCGCACTGGCGAGCGTCGCGGTCGGCGGCCTGGCGGCGGCGGCCAGCGGCCTGCTGGACGGATCCACCCACGATTCCGCGGCTCCGGGGCCGGCCGTCTCGGTCAGCGCCGACGCGGATCCGACGCCCTCCGGCGACGTTTCCGGCCCCACGCCCGGCCCGCAGCCGCAGCCGACCCCGCTGCGGGAGGGTGAGGGCTACGCACCTTCGCCCGGCGCCTCGCACCTCCCGGGCACGGAGGGGCGCAAGGACCCCGGCGTCCCCGCCTCCACCCTGGGCCCGGCGGGCACCGGCACCGCCGGCACGGGCACGGGCGGCTCCGGCGGCCGCAACGACGTCACCGGCGGTACGGCCGGCTCGCCCGACGGCAGTTCCACCGACGGCGCCGACAAGGACAAGAAGGACGGGGAGCTGCGGCTCCAGGGGAAGGACCTGTGCGGCGACTACCGCGCGGGCCGGCTCACCGGCGACCGCCGGGAGAAGCTGATCAAGCTCGCCAAGACCGTGGCGCAGATCCCGCACTACTGCGCGGACCTGCTCGACGGACCCGCCGGCACCACCAAGAGCGGCTCGGCCGGCCCCGGCGCGGCCACCCCCGGCGGTGACAGGGGAGGCGTCCTCCCGGCCCCGACCCTGCTCCCGGGCGGGGCGCTGCGCTTTCGCACGCCGGCCTGACGGACACCGCACACCCGGCTGTAACACTTTTCGACCCGGCGGCGCAGTACATAACGAGCCGACTGGTCATCGGCCGCGCATGAGCCGGGGTTCCCCCCGTACCCCTGGGCTCTGCGCAACCGGCGCGGGCGGGGCACGTTCCCCCGGCCCCGCCCGCGCCCTCTATCCAGACCCCGGCCGAGGCCGGCCGGCCCCGGCCCGAGCCCGCCGGACTCACCAGTAGACGACGACCTTGTCGCCGACCTGGACCTGGTCGAACAGGGACGACAGCTTCGCCTTGTCCCGGACGTTCACACAGCCGTGCGAGGCCCCGGCGTAACCGCGGGCGGCGAAGTCCGACGAGTAGTGCACCGCCTGGCCCTGGCTGAAGAACATCGAGTAGGGCATCGGCGTGTGGTAGATCGTCGACACCCAGTCCTTGGCCTTCCACTCCACCTTGAACTCGCCCTCGCGCGTCGGAGTGTTCTCCGACCCGAAGCGCACGTCCATCGTGGAGACGATCTTGCCGTCGATCATCCAGGCGAGGGTGCGGCTCTCCTTGCTGATGCACATGACCCGGCCCTGCATGCAGCGCGGGTCCGGCGCGTCGACCTCGTTGGTGGTCGGCGGACGAAGTTCGTCCTCGGTCGGCTTCTTGCTGGCCGCCTCGATCTTCTTCCAGGTCGCCCCGTCCACCGAACCCGTCGCCGGCAGGCCGTGCCCGGACTGGAAGGTACGGACGGCGGCGGTCGTCTTCGAACCGTAGAAGCCGGTCGGCGCCACCGACATCAGCTTGAGCTGGCGCAGCCGTGCCTGGAGTTCGCGGATCTGGTCGCTCTCGTCGCCATTGGCCATGATCGGCTTGACGGCGGGCGACTGCGAGGCCGACGCGGAGGGGGAAGCGGACGTCGAAGAGGAGGCCGACGCCGACGGAGAGGCGGCCTTGCCGTCGTCGGTGGCGGACTGCGTGGGGGAAGCAACCGCCGTGGGCGCGGACGCGGCCGAGGACGGGGAGCCCGAGGCCCCCGACTTCTGCGGCCCGCAAGCGGTCGCGGCGAGCGCGACGGCGGTGGCGATTCCCAGCGTGCGGACTATGACTCTCTGGCGGTTCATGGCTTCCCCCGGTTGTTCTCCGTTGTTATGTAGGTGATGCCTGACGGGCGTGGACAGTTGCGGACGCCCCCGCGATGTTGCGCCATTGTGACCAGCGGCCGTCGCGGCGGGGTCCGGGCGGTGACCCCCGGCCGGCCGGCACCCCTAAGGAGCGGGTCATGGTTCGTCCCCCAGCACGCACCGAAAGCGGCATCCCCATCGAGCCGGTCTACGGCCCCGAGACCCTGGCGGACTGGGATCCGGCCACGAGCCTCGGCGTACCGGGGGACTACCCCTACACCCGAGGGGTCTATCCCACGATGTACACCGGACGGCCCTGGACGATGCGCCAGTACGCGGGCTTCGGCACCGCCGCCGAGTCCAACGCCCGCTACCGCGCCCTGATCGAGGGCGGTGGCACCGGCCTGTCGGTGGCCTTCGACCTGCCGACCCAGATGGGACACGACTCCGACGCACCGCTCGCCCACGGCGAGGTCGGCAAGGTCGGCGTCGCCGTCGACTCCGTCGAGGACATGCGGCTGCTCTTCCACGGGATCCCCCTGGACCGGGTCTCGACCTCCATGACCATCAACGCCCCGGCGGCGCTGCTGCTGCTGATGTACCAGCTCGTGGCCGAAGAGGAGGGCATCGCGGCCGACCGGCTCACCGGGACGATCCAGAACGACGTACTCAAGGAGTACGTCGCGCGCGGGACGTACATCTTCCCGCCCGGCCCCTCCCTGCGGCTGACGGCGGACATCTTCCGTTACTGCCGGGCCGAGATCCCGAAGTGGAACACCATCTCGATCTCGGGCTACCACATGGCGGAGGCCGGGGCCTCGCCCGCGCAGGAGATCGCCTTCACCCTGGCCGACGCGATCGAGTACGTCCGTACCGCCCTGGCCGCGGGCATGCCGGTCGACGACTTCGCCCCCCGGCTGTCCTTCTTCTTCGTCGCCCGGACCACCCTGCTGGAGGAGGTCGCCAAGTTCCGTGCCGCCCGGCGGATCTGGGCACGGGTGATGCGCGAGGAGTTCGGGGCCCGGGATCCGAAGTCGCTGATGCTGCGCTTCCACACCCAGACCGCCGGGGTCCAGCTGACCGCGCAGCAGCCCGAGCTGAACCTCGTGCGGGTGGCCGTCCAGGCGCTGGCCGCGATCCTGGGCGGCACGCAGTCCCTGCACACCAACGCCTTCGACGAGGCGATCGCGCTGCCCACGGAGAAGTCGGCGCGGCTCGCGCTGCGCACCCAGCAGGTGATCGCCCACGAGACGGACGTGCCGCACACGGCGGACCCCTTCGCGGGGTCGTACGCGGTGGAGCGGATGACGGACGAGCTGGAGGCGGCCGTACTCGCGCTCATGCGGCGCGTGGAGGACCTGGGCGGGGCGGTGGCCGCGATCGAGGCCGGGTTCCAGAAGGGCGAGATCGAGCGGAACGCGTACCGCCTCGCGCGGGAGCAGGAGGCGGGCGAACGGGTCGTCGTCGGCGTCAACCGGTTCGCGCTCGCGGAGGAGGAGCGGTACGAGCCGCTGCGGGTCGACCCGGCGATCGAGGCGCGCCAGTGCGAGGCGCTGGCGCGGTTGCGCGCGGAGCGCGACGGGGTGGCGGTGTCGGCGGCGCTGGACGCGCTCCGGGCGGCGGCGTCCGACGCCTCGGCGAACGTGCTCTACCCGATGAAGGAGGCGCTGCGGGCCCGGGCCACGGTGGGGGAGGTGTGCGGAGCGTTGCGCGAGGTGTGGGGCACCTACGTCCCGGCGGACGCCTTCTGACCTGGTGGCCCCGCCCGGTCACCTCGTCCTGTGACCTTGCTTCCAGGGGCCGCAGGACGTGTACCGGCCGGCCGGATGGCGTGAAACACTCCCTCCCATGCTGGGTGTCACCGATCTGCCGACCTATCTCGCCGGCCTCGTCCTCATCGTCCTCCTGCCGGGGCCGAACTCCCTCTACGTGCTGTCCGTCGCCGGGCGCAAGGGGGTCCGCGAGGGGTACAAGGCGGCCTGCGGGGTGTTCACCGGTGACACCGTCCTCATGGTCCTCACCGCCGCCGGGGCGGGGGCGGTGCTCAAGGCCAGCCCGGTGGTGTTCACACTGGTCAAGTTCCTCGGCGCCGGATACCTGGCGTGGCTCGCGTTCGGCATGATGCGGGCGGCGTGGGGCATGTGGCGCGACCGGGCGGCCCGGCAGGCGGAGGCCCTGGCCGAGCCGGAGGTGCCGGGCGAGCGCCCGTACCGCCGGGCGCTGGTGGTGAGCCTGTTCAACCCGAAGGCGATCTTGTTCCTGCTCTCGTTCTTCGTGCAGTTCGTGGACCCGGGGTACGCCTACCCGGCGCTGTCGTTCCTGCTGCTGGGGGCGCTGTCGCAGCTGGCGAGCTTCCTCTACCTGTCGACGCTGATATTCACCGGGACCCGGCTGTCGGCGGCCTTCCGCCGCCGCAAGCGGCTCTCGGCCGGGGCCACCTCGGCGGCGGGCGTCCTCTTCCTCGGCTTCGCCGCCAAGCTCGCCACCGGCTGACGGTCTGAAACGGGGTCCGGGCCCGTTCCTCCCGGGGCCGGTCGCCCCGCACGCCCTCGCCCGGGGCCGGTCGTCCCCGCGACGCCGGTCAGCGCAGGCGGCGCAGCACGCGGTGGGCCGCCCGGCGCAGCCGCGGGCTGCGCGACAGGAAGGCCGGCCGCGCCGGCACACCACCCGGCAGCCCCAGCACCGTCAGACGGCGGCACGTGAAGTACCGCCGGGTCCGCGGGGTCAGGGAGCCCGAGAGGTACGCCCGCGCGTCCTCGCGCCGCGCCGCGAGGACGCGCGGCTG
The DNA here is from genome assembly GCF_044454045.1 of Streptomyces sp. NPDC051578. Classification (NCBI taxonomy): domain Bacteria; kingdom Bacillati; phylum Actinomycetota; class Actinomycetes; order Kitasatosporales; family Streptomycetaceae; genus Streptomyces; species Streptomyces sp. NPDC051578. The sequence goes on along the minus strand of NZ_JBITDH010000001.1, from coordinate 1,884,895 downwards.
CATCGTGAAGCCGACCGCCGCGACGAGGGCGGCCACGTCCGCCACGGCCGGGGACTCGGCCCCCGACAGCTCCGGCAGCAGCGCGTCCACCAGCGTCAGCGGGATCCGGTTGCTGTTCTGGTACGGCTCCAGGCGGGCCAGCACGGCCTGCGTCCCCGTCCGTGCGACCGGGATCCCGTACAGCGTCGCCGCCGTGAGCAGCGCCGTCGAGAAGCACCCCACCACCAGCGCCGGCCGCAGCCGCTCGTACAGCGTCTCCGCCAGTACCGGCTCCCCGATCACCGTCAGCCGCGCGCCCAGCCGCCGCGCCTCCTCCTGCGCCCGCAGCCAGTACCGCGCCGGGGCGCTCGGATGCGGCTTGAAGACCAGGTCCCGGTGGCCCCGCGCGTGCGCCCCGCGCACCATCTCCACGTGCAGGTCCTCCTCCTCGGCCGCCGACATCAGCTCCAGCGCCGACAGGTACTGCCCGAGCAGCAGCGCCGGGGCCTCGCCGACGGCCGGCACCGGCTGTGCGTACGGGGCGAGTTCGGCCATCACCTTCAAGAAGTGGGCGGTGGGCACCAGTTCCCCGGGGACCCCGAACTCCGTCAGCAGCAGCGGCTCCAGCCCGGGCACCAGGTCCAGGTGCAGCACCCGCCGCACCCGCCTTCCGATCTGCGGGTCGAGCCGGAAGCGCGTGGGCCCGTAGCTCATCAGCCCGTCGGCGTAGACGTCGACGGCGGCGCCGGGGAACAGCCGGCACAGGCTCTGCGCGGGAGGGACCTGCAGTGACTCCACGACGAGTTCGACCCGGTCCTCCCCGAGCCCCCACAGCGCGCGCAACTGCCGCTCCCAGATCGGGACGTCCTCCTCGCGCGGGGCCCAGACGCCCGGGTGCTGCGGCGCGATGACGGCGTTCCAGTCCGTCACCTCGTCGAAGCGGGCGCGCAGCGCGGCGAAGCCGGGCAGGGCGGCGAGCCCCGGGGTGACCTCGGCGGTGGGGGAGTGGTTGCTGGTCAGCAGGATGCGGCGGGCGGCCGGCGGGAAGCGCTCCGCGTCGAGGGCCGCAGCGAGGGTGGCCGTCCCGTAGGGGGTGGAGGCGAGGAAGACCTGGGTGACGCTCACGCGGCGGCCCCCGGTGCTGCGGCGCGGCGCCGCAGCCGCCGCAGCAGGGCCGAGCGGTCGGCGTCCATCGAGTCCAGTGCCTGCTCCAGCAGCGCGCCGGGCATGCGCGTCAGCGCGGCGGCGCTCAGCGAGCGGAGTTTTCGGGCCACGGCCGGTTCGAACCTCTCGATGGATCCGATCTGATGGGCGATGATCGCGCAATACGTTCGGACGGCTTTCGGGAGAAGCAGGGATGATTCCCGGTCCTTGGCCGTTTCCGACAAGACTTGATCGAATGCGCGAATGAAATCGAGCTGACGCTCGTCCCCGATCCGGGTCAGCGAGGTGGGAATGCCGCGCCGGTAGAAGATTCCGGCTTCCCCGACCGCGGCGAAGGATTTCGCCTCCCGGTGCAGCCGCCAGATCCACGGCCGGTCCTCCGCCGTCCGCAGCCCGTCGGTGAAATGCAGCAATCCACCGTCCAGCAACCGCCGGTGGTACATTCCCGCCCAGGCGTACGGATAGTCGACCGCCGTCGCCCGCGAGGCGGGCAGGATCGCCGAGCGCGGGTCGGCCACGACGCCCTGCGGCCCGAACGGCACCCGCTGCACGCTGCGCGCCCGGCCCGTGACCTGCACGTGGTCGGTCCGCACGAAGTCGCAGCCGAACGCCTCGACCGCGGCCAGCGTGCGGGCCAGATGACCCGGCGCGAGCCAGTCGTCCCCGTCCAGGAAGGCGATGTACTCCCCGCGCGCCGCGTCCAGACCGGTGTTGCGCGCCGTGGCGAGCCCCCCGTTCCCCTCCCGCGCGAGGAGTACGGCGCCGGGCAGCCGGTCCGCCGCCCGCTCCAGCAGGGCGGCCGTCCCGTCCGTCGAACAGTCGTCCACGAGCAGGAACTCGAAATCCTCCCGGGCGTTCAGTTCGAGACTCCGCAGGACGTCCGGCGCGTATGTCTGCACGTTGTAGAACGGCACGACGACAGAGAGCTTGGGCACCCGCGTGAGGTTAGGGCGCCGCCCGGCATTCACCGTGGCCCGTACGAGGACTGTGTGTGAACGACGCGGGGCGGTCGTGTTAACCCGTGCGCTTTCGCATGGCTTCGACGGGTTGTTAACCAGCTGTTGTGCGGTCGTTGGGCCGGTCAGCGGAAATGCGGAATAGCTTCTGCCGGGTGCCAGCCACCAGCAATCGTGGCGATCTCCGCATCGCCGTTCTCGCCGATTCCGATACGCGATGGAAATGGGGCGCGCTCACCGCCCGGCGCCTCGCGCCCGACCACCGGCCCACCGGATTCCTGCTGCGCGGCCGAGCCACGCCGACCGCACGCCAGCTCGGCGAGGTCGGCATCGGGACGGGCCCGGCCGGGCCGGCCGAGGTGACCTGCGCGCAGTTCCTGGCCGAGATCGGGCGGGCACGCGGCGCCGAGCGCTACGACGTGATCGTCCTGGCCCTCGTCGGCGGCGCCGTCCAGGCCGTGCTGCACGGCGTGCGCGCCCTGTGGCCCGAGCCGGCGACCCGCCCCGTCCTCGTCACCGGGTACGTCGGCGTGGTCTACGAGAAGCTCACCGACGGGCTGCTGCTGCGGCACGGAGCCGACCTGGTCCTCGCGAACTCCCCCTACGACGCGGCCCGCTTCCGCGCCGTGTACGACGGGGTGGGCGCCGCGTCGGACTCCGTCACCGAGACCGCGCTGCCCTTCCTGGAAGGCGCCCCGCACGAACCGGGCGCGGGCGCACGCACCGTCGTCTTCGCCGTGCAGCCCTCCGTACCCGAGAGCCGCGCCGACCGTACGTACCTGCTCGCGCGGGCCGCCGCCCACGCCCGGCTCCACCCCGGCCGCGAGGTACTGGTCAAGCTGCGCAGCCGGCCCGGGGAACACACCACGCACCTGGAGGAGCACCCGTACCAGCGGCTGGCGGAGCGGCTGCCCGGCGGGCTGCCACCCAACTGCCGGCTGGTGTACGGGAACATGGGCGCGGTACTGGACGGCGCCGACCTGCTGGTCACGGTCTCGTCCACCGCCGCCCTGGAGGCCATGGCCCGGGGCGTCCCGACCGCCGTCCTGACCGACCTCGGCATCCGCGAGGCGCTCGGCAACCACCACTTCCTCGGCTCCGGTTGCCTCGCCTCCTGGGACCGGCTGGACGAGGGCTTCCTGCCCGAGGCCGACCCGGCCTGGCTCGCCCGGCAGGGCGTGACCCCGGCCGGGGAGCCCTTCGCCGCCGCCCGGACCCGCCTCGCGGAGCTGCTCGCGCGGGATCAACTCCCGCCCGTCGCCCCGTACTACACCCTGGCCACCGCGCCCGGATACCTGCCCGGGATCCTCGCCCGCCACCACCTCGCCCCCGACGGGACTCCGCAGCCCGGCGCCATGCGGCGCGGCTCCGGGGAGTCCCGGGCCGGCCGCTGGCTCCGGGGCCGGCTGCGCGAGGCCGCGCGGGGGGCGTACCGGCACGGGGTCCAGCGGGTGGCCCCGGTGATCCGCCGCCTGGGGGAGCTGTGAGCCGCCGCCCGGGGTCCGGGCCGCGGCCCGGGCGGGGGTCCGAACCGCGGCCCGCCGCCCCCGCCGTCCCCCGGGTGCTCGCCGTGATCCCGGCCCGGGGCGGGTCCAAGGGGGTGCCCGGCAAGAACCTCGCCGAGGTCGGGGGGATCCCGCTCGTGGCCCGCGCCGTGCGGGCCTGCCGGGCGGCGCCAGCCGTCACCGACGTGGTCGTCTCCACCGACTCCGAGGCCATCGCCGCCGCCGCCCGGGCCGCCGGGGCGGTCGCCCTGCGCCGGCCCGCCGCCATCGCGGGCGACACCGCGAGCAGCGAAGCCGCCCTGCTCCACGCGCTGGACTCCTTCGAGGAGCTGCGCTCCGTCACCGTCGACGTGGTCCTCCTGGTCCAGTGCACCAGCCCCTTCCTGACCCCGTCGGACGTCGAATCCGTTGCCGCGGCCGTCGCTTCCGGCGCCGCCGACTCCGCCCTGACCGTGGCCCCGTTCCACGGCTTCCTCTGGCGGACGGGGCCCGACGGCGCCGGAGCCGGTGTCAACCACGAGGCCGCGTACCGGCCCCGCCGCCAGGACCGCCCCGAGGACCTGCTGGAGACCGGCGCCGCCTACGCCATGGCCGCCGACGGCTTCCGCGCCGCCCGGCACCGCTTCTTCGGGCGGACCCGTCCCGTCGTCACCGACCCGGCCCGCGTCCTGGAGATCGACGACCCCCACGACCTGGCCCGCGCCCGCCTCCTCGCCCCCCTGCTCGACACCCCCTCGCCCGACACCCCCCTCAGGCTCCCGCCCCCGGTACGAAGGACGTCACCCACCATGAGCCCCACCACCCGTCTGCGCGGTTTCGGCGAGCGCCTCGCCGGCCCCGGTCAGCCCGTCTACGTCGTCGGCGAGATCGGCATCAACCACAACGGCGACCTCGGCAACGCCTTCGCCCTGATCGACGCCGCCGCAGACGCCGGCTGCGACGCCGTGAAGTTCCAAAAGCGCACCCCGGAGATCTGCACCCCCCGCGACCAGTGGCACATAGAGCGCGACACGCCCTGGGGCCGGATGACCTACATCGACTACCGCCACCGCGTCGAGTTCGACGAGGACGCCTACCGCGCCATCGACGCGCACTGTGCCGAGCGCGGCATCGCCTGGTTCGCCTCCCCCTGGGACACCGAGGCGCTCGCCTTCCTGGAGAAGTTCGACCTCCCCGCGCACAAGGTGGCCTCCGCCTGCCTCACCGACGACGAGCTGCTGCGCTCCCTGCGCGCCACCGGCCGGACCGTCGTGCTGTCCACCGGCATGTCCACCCCGAAGCAGATCCGGCACGCCGTCGAGGTGCTCGGCAGCGACAGCATCCTCCTCTGCCACGCCACTTCGACGTACCCCGCCAAGGCGGAGGAGCTCAACCTGCGGGTGATCAACACCCTGCGGGAGGAGTACCCCAACGTCCCGATCGGCTACTCGGGCCACGAGACGGGCCTGCAGACCACGCTGGCCGCCGTCGCCCTCGGCGCCGCGTTCGTCGAGCGGCACATCACCCTCGACCGCGCGATGTGGGGCTCCGACCAGGCCGCCTCCGTGGAGCCCGGCGGCCTCGCCCGCCTGGTGCGCGACATCCGCACCATCGAGACCGCCCTCGGGGACGGCGTCAAGCGCGTCTACGACTCCGAGCTGGCCCCGATGAAGAAGCTCCGCCGCTTCCGCGGCCAGGTGCCCGCCGCCGTCTGATCCCGCCCGCCTCTGAGGAGGAGTACGTGGTGACCCCCTCCCCCGCACCCGCTTCGACCCTGGCCTTCGCAGAGAGCCCGGTCCAGCTGCTCAACGTCCTGGAATGGGCCCACGCCGAGAACAGCCCCGGCGGGGTCCCGCTCCTCGGCGCCGTGCCCCGTCAGCCCACCGCCGCCTCCCGCGGCGCGGCCGGCCGGGCGCACAGCCCGCTGATCACCGTCCTGCCTCCCACCGACCCCATGTCGCGCGGCCAGCTGCGCCGCGTCGCCGCCATGGCCCGCGACGAGGGGTTCGCCGTCCGCTGGCAGGAGGCGCGCGGCGGCGCGGGCGCCCCGCTGCGGGCGCTGGCGGCGCTCGCCGGCGAAGTGCGCCGGGCCGAGCGGATCGTGGTCGGCGACCCCTTCTCCCGCTTCGTCCAGCTCCTGCTCGCCCCGGCGGCCCGCACCGCCGAACTGGTCGTCGTCGACGACGGCACCGCCACCATGGAGTTCGTCGCGCAGCTCGGCCGCGGCGAACGGCTGCGCCGCTGGCACCGCACCGGCGGCGGCGCCGCGTCCCGGGTGCGGGAGCTCGCGTACGCCCCGGTGTCCGGGACGGCGCGGCGCCGCCTCACCCCGGGCGGGCGCCGCCGGGTACGGGTGTTCACCTCGATGCCGGTCACCGCGCTGCCCGGGATGGAGCTGAAGGTCAACGACTTCGCCTGGACCCGCTCCCGCTTCGGCCCGCCCCGGCTGACCAGGAGCACCGACCTGGTCGGCACCTCCCTCGTGGAGACCGGCGTGGTGGACCCGGCCCGCTACCTCGACGCCGTGTGCGCGCTGACCCGGGACCACGGCGCGACGCGGTACTTCGCGCACCGGCGGGAGTCACCGGAGAAGCTGCGGACGCTGAGCGAGGCGGCCGGGCTGGAGATCGTACGGCCGGACCTGCCCCTGGAGCTGATCGCCCGGCGGGGGCCGGTGGGCCGGACCATCGTCAGCTTCCCGTCCACGGTCGTCCACACCCTGCCGTACGCCCTGGCCGGTACGGGCGTCACCGTCGCCGTGTGCGACGTCGAGCCGGCCTGGCTCACGGCGGCCGCATCCCCCCGGGCCCGCGGCTTCCTCGCCGGGGTCACCGACACCGCCCGCGATGTGCGCAGACTCCCCGCCCAGGCGGCTCCCGCGGCCGGATGAGCGCGCGAGTTTACCCTCCGGCGCATCCGGTCATGCGTCCGGAGGTCGGGTTTCTATCCCCTAACGGCATGAACTTTTGGTGATCTCCGGCCAGTTGACCCATCCGTGCGCCTACCCTTCAACGGGTGAACCAGTTGATGTCCCGCGAGTCCCAGACCGCCCTGCCCGGCACGCCCGACCGGCCCGAGCTGCCCGGCACGCTTCCGGACCACCTGCGTGCCGAACTGATCGCCTTCCGCCGGGACCTGCACATGCATCCCGAGCTCGGGCACCAGGAGTTCCGCACCACGGCGGCGATCAAGGCCCGGCTGGAGAAAGCCGGCCTGCGCCCACGGGTGCTGAGCACGGGCACCGGCCTGATCTGTGACGTCGGCACCTGGGACGGCGTACAGCCCGTGCTGGCCCTGCGCGCGGACATCGACGCCCTGCCCATCCCGGACACCAAGACCCACGTCCCCTACCGCTCGACCTTCCCCGACCGGGCGCACGCCTGCGGTCACGACGTCCACACCGTGACCGTGCTCGGCGCCGGCCTGGTGCTGGCCGAGCTCGACCGCCAGGGTCTGCTGCCGCGCCCGGTCCGGCTACTGTTCCAGCCCGCCGAGGAGGTCCTGCCCGGCGGTGCGAGCGACGCCATCGAGGACGGGGTGCTGGACGGCGTCGGCCAGATCATCGCCGTGCACTGCGACCCCCGCGTCGACGCCGGGAAGATCGGGCTGCGCCCCGGCCCCATCACCTCGGCCTGCGACCGGCTGGAGGTCACCCTGGCGGGCCCCGGCGGCCACACCGCCCGCCCCCACCTGACCACCGACCTGGTCACGGCGGCCGCCCGCGTCGCGGTCGACGTGCCGGCCGTGCTGGCCCGGCGGATGGACGCCCGCTCGGGCATGTCGGTCACCTGGGGCCGGATCGAGGCGGGGCACGCCTGCAACGTGATCCCGATGCACGCGGAGCTGTCCGGAACCGTGCGGTGCCTGGACCTGAACGCCTGGCACGGGGCCCCCGACCAGATCCACGCGGCGATCGACGAGGTCGCGTCCCTGCACGGGGCGAAGTCCGAGATCACCTACGTGCGGGGCGTGCCGCCGGTGGTCAACGACCCGGTGGTCACCGAGCTGCTGCGGGAGGCGATGGCGGCACGGCGCGGTCCGGAGGCGATCGAGGACACCGAGCAGAGCCTGGGCGGAGAGGACTTCTCCTGGTACCTGGAGCACGTGCCGGGCGCCATGGCCCGGCTCGGGGTGCACAAGCCCGGTGATCCGGCCAAGCGTGACCTGCACCGCGGCGACTTCGACGTGGACGAGTCGGCGATCACGGTGGGCGTGGAGTTCTTCACGGCCGCCGCCCTGCTCGACGGGCGGCGCGCCAGGCCTTCCCGGTAAAAGCCGGGGCAAAATCTGTACAACATCTGAGCGGCACCCGGCGCACCTGTCCAGCCCTTGATACGCAAGGGCTGGACGGTTGACCAGTTACCGATCGGTCACTGTCCGGTTCGCGACGATCCGATAACGACTCATGAACGGGCTCTTAACTGACATCTACGCGCGTTACGATCGCCGCGAAACCAGCGCCGGTCGTGGCGCTTCGGTCAGGTTTTGAAGGAGCCTCCCCTTGCGCCGGATCACCAGGATCGCCACCGTGGGCCTCGCGTCCGCGGCGCTGGCCCTCTCGGCCACCGCCTGTGGCGGAAAGAAGTCGTCGGACGCCGGTTCGTCCTCCTCCTCCGGGACGAAGGAGGCCAGCGCCGCCATCGCGTACGACGTCGGCGGCCGCGGCGACCAGTCGTTCAACGACGCCGCGTACGCCGGTCTTGAGAAGGCGAAGAGCGAACTCAAGATCAAGACCGCCGAGGCGGAGCCCACCGAGGGCGAGTCCGAGGCCGACAAGGTCCAGCGCCTGACCGAGCTCGCGCGCAAGGGCAACAACCCGGTCATCGGCGTCGGCTTCTCCTACGCGCCGGCCATCAAGAAGGTCGCGGCGAAGTTCCCGGACACCACGTTCGGCATCATCGATGACACCTCGCAGACCGGCAAGAACATCGCGAACCTGGTCTTCAACGAGGAGCAGGGCTCCTACCTGGCCGGCGTCGCCGCCGCCAAGACGTCGAAGACCGGCACGGTCGGCTTCATCGGCGGTGTCGAGGTCCCGCTGATCAAGAAGTTCCAGGCGGGCTTCGAGCAGGGCGTCAAGGACACCAACCCGAACGCCAAGGTGCTGTCCGCCTACCTGACCCAGCCGCCGGACTTCTCGGGCTTCGCCAAGCCCGACCTCGGCAAGGCCGCCGCCAAGGGCCAGCTCGACGGCGGCGCCGACGTGGTCTACGCCGCCGCCGGCCTCGCGGGCTCGGGTGCCATCGAGGCCGCCGCCACCGCCGGCAAGTGGGCCATCGGTGTCGACTCCGACCAGTACAACCAGCCCGGTCTCGCCAAGTACAAGGACCACATCCTGACCTCGGTCACCAAGGACGTCTCCCTCTCGGTGTACGACCTGATCAAGTCCGTGCAGGACGGCAAGCCGGAGTCCGGCGAGGTCCGCTACGGTCTCGACAAGAACGGCGTCGCCCTGGCCGACTCCAACCCGCAGTACAAGGCGATGGCCGACGTCACCGCCGCGGTGGAGAAGGCCAAGGCCGACATCATCGCCAAGAAGATCACCGTCAAGACCGCCCCGTAAGGGACGGCCTGACAGCCGATCGGTTTTCCGGGGTCCGGGTAGCGGCTCTGCCGTCACCCGGGCCCCGACCCGCGTCAAGTGGCCACCTGGTCACGACTTTTCACTTCCGACAGTGCTACGCGCGTAGAGGAACCGTGGACGCGGTACCTTCTCTCCCCGCCCTGTCCCCCTGCCTTCCGCTCCTTCGCGCCAAGGAGAGTGCGTCATCAACGCGTCCAGCCCCCCCGCCGTAGAACTGCACGGCATCACCAAGCGTTTCCCTGGCGTCGTCGCCAACAAGGACATCGCCATCACCGTCCGCAAGGGCACGGTCCACGCCCTCATCGGTGAGAACGGTGCCGGCAAGTCGACCCTGATGAAGATCCTCTACGGCATGCAGAAGCCGGACGAGGGCACCATCGCCGTCGACGGGGAGCAGGTCTCCTTCGCCAACCCGGGCGACGCCATCGCCCGCGGCATCGGCATGGTGCACCAGCACTTCATGCTCGCCGACAACCTCACCGTCCTGGAGAACGTCGTCCTCGGCGGCGAGAAGCTGTACGGGATCGGCGGCAGGGCCCGCAAGAAGATCATGGAGATCTCCGACGCGTACGGCCTCGGGGTCCGCCCCGACGCCCTCGTCGAGGAGCTCGGCGTCGCCGACCGCCAGCGCGTGGAGATCCTCAAGGTCCTCTACCGCGGCGCCCGCACCCTGATCCTCGACGAGCCGACCGCCGTGCTCGTGCCGCAGGAAGTGGACGCGCTCTTCGACAACCTGCGCGAGCTCAAGGCCGAGGGCCTGACCGTCATCTTCATCTCGCACAAGCTGGGTGAAGTGCTCAAGGTCGCCGACGACATCACCGTCATCCGCCGCGGCACCACGGTCGGCACCGCCGACCCCCGCACCGCCACCACCAAGCAGCTCGCCGAGCTGATGGTCGGCAGCGAGCTGCCCTCGCCGGAGACCCGCGAGTCCACGGTGACCGACACCCCGATGCTCCAGGTCCGGGACCTGCGCCTGGCCGCCACCGATCCGGACGGGATCGTCCGCGAGGTGCTCGCCGGCATCGACTTCACCATCCACAAGGGCGAGGTCCTCGGCATCGCCGGTGTGGAGGGCAACGGCCAGACGGAGCTCATCGACGCCCTCATGGGCATGAGCATCCCCGACGGCGGCGTCATCACCCTCGACGGCCGGGACATCTCCACCGCCCCGACGCGGGCCCGCCGCGAGGGCGGCATCGGCTACATCCCCGAGGACCGCCACCGGCACGGGCTGCTGCTGGAGGCCCCGCTGTGGGAGAACCGCATCCTCGGTCACGTCACCGAGGCGCCGAACTCCAAGCGCGGCGTCCTCGACCCGAAGGCCGCCCGCAAGGACACCGAGCGCATCGTGCGCGAGTACGACGTCCGCACCCCGGGCATCGACGTCACCGCGGCCTCGCTGTCCGGCGGCAACCAGCAGAAGCTGATCGTCGGCCGCGAGATGAGCCACAACCCGAAGTTCCTGATCGCCGCCCACCCCACCCGTGGTGTGGACGTCGGTGCGCAGGCGCAGATCTGGGACGCCATCCGCGAGGCCCGGCGCGAGGGCCTGGCCGTGCTGCTCATCTCCGCCGACCTCGACGAGCTGATCGGCCTGTCCGACACCCTGCGCGTCATCTACCGCGGCCGCCTGGTCGCGGACGCCGATCCGGCGACCATCACGCCCGAGGAGCTGGGCACCGCCATGACGGGTGCCGCCACCGGGCACCTGGAAGCGAACAACGACCACGTTGAAGGCTCCGCCGCTGCCGACGGTGACACGACGGAGGACGAGGCCCGATGAAGAAACTCGACAAGGACCGGCTGCTGCTCTCGGTCGCCGGACCGGTGCTCGCGCTGGTCAGCGCCCTGGTGCTGACCGTGATCGTGCTGGCCGCTTCGGGCGTCGACCCGATCGACCCGCTGCGCATCATGATCGAACAGGCCGGTTACGAGGACATCCAGGTCCTGATCATCAACCAGGCCGGCATCTACTACCTGGCAGCCCTGGCCGTCGCCATCGGCTTCCGGATGAACCTCTTCAACATCGGCGTCGACGGCCAGTACCGCCTCGCGGCGATGATGTCCGCGGTGGTCGGCACGGCGGTCTCGCTGCCCGGTCCGCTGCACGTCCTGCTGATCGTGGTCGTGGCCATGCTCACGGGTGCCTTCTGGGCCGGCATCGCGGGCGCCCTCAAGGCGCGCCGCGGCGTGAGCGAGGTCGTCTCCACGATCATGCTCAACGCCATCGCGACCTCGCTGATCGCCTGGCTGATCCTGCCGAAGAACTTCGGCGTCCAGCCGGCCGGTTCCAACGACCTCACCACCGGTGACATCCCGGAGTCCGGCTGGTTCCCGTCGCTCTCCCTGCCCGGCGGCGACATCTACGGCTTCACGTTCGTCGCCTTCGCCCTCGGCATCGTCTACTGGTTCGTGCTGAACCGGACCCGCTTCGGCTTCGACCTGCGCGCCACCGGCGCCAGCGAGACCGCGGCCCAGGCCTCCGGCGTGGACGCCAAGAAGATGATCATGACGTCGATGCTCATCTCGGGCGGGGTCGCCGGCCTGACGGGCATGCCGCTGCTGCTCGGCGAGTCGCACACCTACAACCTGTCCTTCCCGCTGGGCATCGGCTTCACCGGCATCACCATCGCCCTGCTCGGCCGGAACAACCCCCTCGGCATCTTCTTCTCGGCACTCCTGATCGCCTTCATCGACAAGGCCTCCGCCGGTCTCGACCAGAACGGCTACGCCAAGGAGATCGGCACGATCCTGCAGGGCCTGATCGTGATCGCCGTCGTCGTCAGCTACGAGCTCGTCCGCCGCTACGGCATCCGCCGCCAGCAGCAGAAGGTCGGCGAAGAGCTGGCCGCCGGCCACGCCCTCAAGACCGACAACAAGGAGGTCGCGGCGTGAGCACCAGCACCGTTTCCGCGACGAGCGCCGCGCCCAAGAAGGGCGGCGGCCGCCGCAAGCTCACCCTGCCCTGGATCCTGCTGATGATCGCGGGCGGCATCGCCCTGATCTCCCTGGTCAGGGTCATTTCCGGAGCCGACGACCTGACCTCCGTCGGTCAGGTCTCCGGCGCCCTCCAGCTCGCCGTGCCGATCGCCCTCGCGGGCCTCGGCGGCCTGTGGGCCGAGCGGGCGGGCGTCGTCAACATCGGCCTCGAAGGCATGATGATCCTGGGCACCTGGTTCGGCGCCTGGGCCGGCTACCAGTGGGGTCCGTGGACCGGTGTCCTCATGGGCGTCGTCGGCGGCGCCATCGGCGGCCTGCTGCACGCGATCATCACCGTGACGTTCAACGTCAACCACATCGTCTCCGGTGTGGCCGTCAACATCCTGGCGGTCGGCTTCACCCAGTACCTGTCGAACTTCACCTTCGACACCGTCCCGGGCGGCTCCTCCAAGCAGTCCCCGCGCATCGAGCCGATCACCGAGATCACCATCCCGGGGCTCTCGCACTGGCTGTCCACGCTCCAGGGCAAGCACTGGTTCCTGCTCTCGGACGTCGCCGGAGTCCTCGGCGGGCTGGTCACCAACCTCTCGCTGCTGACCGTGCTCGCGGTCCTGCTGGTCCCGGCCACGTGGTGGGTCCTGTGGCGGACCGCCTTCGGCCTGCGCCTGCGCTCCTGCGGTGAGAACCCGATCGCCGCCGAGTCCCTCGGCGTCAACGTCTACAAGTACAAGTACATCGCCGTGGTCGTCTCCGGTGCGATGGCCGGTCTCGGCGGCGCGTTCCTCGCGATCGTCTCCACCGGCATCTATCAGGAGGGCCAGACCGGCGGCCGCGGCTACATCGGTCTCGCCGCGATGATCTTCGGCAACTGGATGCCGGGCGGCACGGCCCTCGGCTCGGGCCTCTTCGGCTTCACCTACAGCCTCCGGCTGCGCGGCGGCTCCGAGAACGTCCACGCCATGCTCCTGCTGCTGGCGATCCTGCTCGTGCTCGTCGTCGCCTGGCAGCTGTACAAGAAGAAGTACGTGCAGGCCGGCATCGCCACCGCCTGCGCCGCCGGCCTCTTCCTCTGGTACGTGCTCACCGACTCCGTCCCGAGCCAGTTCGTGGACGCCGCCCCGTACGTCACGACGCTGCTCGTGCTCGCCCTGTCGGCGCAGCGGCTGCGGATGCCGAAGGCGGACGGCCTGCCGTACCGCAAGGGCCAGGGCAAGTGAGCCCGCACGGGCCCGTGGACTGGGAGGCCCTGCGGGCGGCCGCGCGGGAGGCGATGACGCGGGCGTACGCCCCGTACTCGGGCTTCCCGGTCGGCGTGGCCGCACTGGTCGACGACGGCCGCACGGTCGTGGGCTGCAACGTGGAGAACGCCAGCTACGGGCTGGGCCTGTGCGCCGAATGCGGGCTGGTGTCCGCCCTCCAGGCCACCGGCGGCGGCAGGCTCACGCACTTCACGTGCGTGGACGGCAAGGGCGAGATCCTCGTCCCCTGCGGCCGCTGTCGGCAGCTGCTCTTCGAGTTCGGCGGCCCCGAACTCCAGGTGGAGACGCCGCAAGGCGTCCTGCCGCTCTCGGCGATGCTCCCGCAGGCCTTCGGGCCCGACCACCTGAGATAGCCGCAGCGACGGTCCTCCGCTCCTCCCGGGCGGAGGGCCGTCGTCTTTCTTTCCGTCATATCCTTCCCCCCTCTCTCTATGCGCGTAGAAGGAAGCACTCCATGGACGTCATCTCCGTCATCCGCACCAAGCGCGACCGCGGCGAACTGAGCCCCGAACAGATCGACTGGGTCATCGACGCGTACACGCGCGGCGTCGTCGCCGACGAGCAGATGTCGGCGCTGGCGATGGCCATCCTGCTGAACGGCATGAACCGGGCCGAGATCGCCCGCTGGACCGCCGCGATGATCGCCTCGGGCGAGCGGATGAACTTCGACTCCCTCTCCCGCCCGACCGCCGACAAGCACTCCACGGGCGGTGTCGGCGACAAGATCACCCTGCCGCTCGCCCCGCTCGTCGCCGCCTGCGGCGCGGCCGTGCCGCAGCTCTCCGGCCGGGGCCTCGGCCACACCGGCGGAACCCTGGACAAGCTGGAGTCGATCCCCGGATGGCGCGCGCTGCTCTCCAACGAGGAGATGCTGAACGTCCTCGACACCACCGGCGCGGTCATCTGCGCGGCGGGTGACGGCCTGGCCCCCGCCGACAAGAAGCTGTACGCGCTGCGCGACGTGACCGGCACGGTCGAGGCGATCCCGCTGATCGCCTCCTCGATCATGTCGAAGAAGATCGCCGAGGGCACCGGTTCGCTGGTCCTGGACGTGAAGGTCGGATCCGGCGCCTTCATGAAGAGCATCGAGGACGCGCGCGAGCTCGCCTCCACCATGGTCGCCCTCGGCACCGACAGCGGCGTCAAGACGATCGCCCTCCTCACCGACATGTCCACCCCGCTCGGCCTGACCGCGGGCAACGCCCTGGAGGTCCGCGAGTCGGTCGAGGTCCTCGCCGGCGGCGGTCCCGCCGACGTCGTGGAGCTGACCCTCGCCCTGGCCCGGGAGATGCTGGACGCGGCGGGCATCAAGGACGCCGATCCCGCGAAGGCCCTCGCCGACGGCTCCGCCATGGACGTGTGGCGCCGGATGATCGCGGCCCAGGGCGGCGACCCCGACGCGGCCCTGCCCGTCGCCCGCGAGCACCACGTCGTCACCGCCCCCGCCTCCGGTGTCCTGACCCGGCTGGACGCCTACGCGGTGGGCGTCGGCGCCTGGCGCCTGGGCGCGGGCCGCGCCCGCAAGGAGGACCCGGTCCAGGCCGGCGCGGGCATCGAGCTGCACGCCAAGCCGGGCGAGACGGTCACCGCGGGCCAGCCATTGATGACCCTGCACACCGACACCCCGGAGAAGTTCGAGTACGCGCTGGCCGCTCTGGAAGGCTCGTACGACATCGCCCCGGCGGGCACCGCGTTCACCGCGAACCCGATCGTGCTCGACCGCATCGCCTGACCCGCCCTCCCGAAAGGGGCACTGAACCCCGTCGGCGCGGCTCCCCGTCCGGAGCCGCGCCGACGGCTGTCCGCCCGGCTCCCCGTCCGGAGCCCGACGGCTGTCCGTCCGGCCGGCGGACCCGGGACCGATGAGTTCGGCGGCGGAGCCCGGTCAACCCCTCGTGGAGATCAGAAGACTGGTGCTGCCCGGCCCCGGCGTGACCGGCGAGGACGCCGGGCGGCTCGACGCGCTGTGCCGCGACGGCCCCCGCCCCCTGTGGGTGGTCTGCGCGGCCGGGGCGCTCGCCGCCGCCGGGCTCGCCGAAGTGGACGGCCTCGCCCGCCTCGCGCTCGCCGCCCGCCGGGCCGGGGTCCGCCTCAGCGTGACCGGGGCCGCGCCGCAGCTACGCGCCCTGCTGGACCTCGTAGGACTCGTCGAGCTGCTCGGGGAGCCCGAACAGCGGGAACCACCGGGCGGTGTCGAGGAAGGCGTTCAGGCCGACGATCTTCCCCTCTGAGATCTCCAGCACCTGGAGCGCCCACGGCTCGTGCCCGGGCCGGCCGTCCTGCCGGGGGCGGTACTGCCCGAAGGCCGGCATGCCGTTCGCCGTCGTCGGCACGAGCCGGGACCCCTTGCAGCCGATGCCCTGGTTCAGGTGCCACGCGGCGATGTCCGCGTGCCCCTGGAGCCACAGGTCGAACGGAGGCATCGACAGCACCGCGTCCTCGTGCAGCAGGGCGGTGAGCCGGGAGATGTCGTACGCCTCGAAGGCGCTCAGGTACCGCTCCAGCAGCTTCGCCTGGTCCCCGTCCAGCGGGTCCGCCGGATCGCTCGCGCGGATCCCCCGGCCGGCGAGGGTGGCCCGCGCCCGCTGGAGGGCGCTGTTCACCGACGCCACCGTCGTGTCCAGCAGCGTCGCGACCTCGTCCGCCTTCCAGGCCAGCACCTCGCGCAGGATCAGCACGGCCCGCTGCTTCGCCGGCAGGTGCTGGAGCGCGGCGACGAAGGCGAGACGGACGGACTCCTTGGCCAGCGCCGCCTCAGCGGGATCGGCGGTCTGCGGCAGCACCCGCCCGTCCGGCACCGGCTCCAGCCACGTCACCTCGGGCCGCTCGCTCAGCACGGCCGACGCCTGGTGCTGCGGCGCGCCGAGGTCCATCGGCCGGGCGCGCTTGTTCCCGGCGTTCAGCATGTCCAGGCAGACGTTGGTCGCGATCCGGTACAGCCAGGACCGCAGCGAGGAACGGCCCTCGAACTTGTCGTAGGCGCGCCACGCGCGCAGGTACGTGTCCTGCACCGCGTCCTCGGCGTCGAAGGACGAGCCGAGCATCCGGTAGCAGTAACCGGTGAGCTCGACCCGGTAGCGGTCCATCGCCGAGTCGAGTTCCGGGCTGGTCGCGAGGTCACTCATGGCTGCCGTCCCCCAGTAGTTCCACTACGTCGAAAACTACCGGAGGGGTCTGACAACGGCAGCCCGACCGCCCGGCGCCGCGCGGAGGACGGCCCGGGCGCGCCCGGCCGGACGGCTCAGGTGCCGGGCTTGCGCCCGTACACGAACACGTCGTCACCGCTCCGCAGCAGGTTCCAGTACGCCTTGGCGTCCGCCGGGCGCATGTTGACGCAGCCGCCGGAGCCGGGCGGGCTCCACACGCTCTTCTCGACGGAGTGGAAGGCGATGCCGCCGTCGAAGAACTGCGCGTACGGCATCGCCACGTCGTAGAGCGTCGACCAGAAGTCGATGTCGCGGTAGTAGATCTTCTTCCGGCCGGTCCGCGTCTCGGTCCCGTCCTTGCCCGTGCGCACCGGGACCGGCCCGTACACCAGCTTCCCGCCGTCCTGGACCCAGCTCAGCTGGCGCGTCAGGTCCACGCAGGCGATCCGCCCCAGGTCGACCGGGCACGCACCGTCCCGGTTGGGGGTGTTGCCGGCCGCCCGCTGCGCCAGCATCACGCTCATCGTCTGCCAGGTGAGCGGCCCGGCGTACCCCGCGGCCGGGGTGATGCCGTACGTCGCCTGGAACGACCTGATAGCCGTGCAGTCGGCCGCCGACTGCACCCCGTCCACCGGCCGCCCCAGGAACTGCTCGACCTGCCGCTGGTAGGGCCCGGTGGTCGCGGTGCAGGAAGCGGCCTGCGCCGTCCCGCCCCCGACGACCAGCAGCGGCGCCGCCAGCGCCACCGCCGCCAGTGCCGCCGTCCGGCCCCTCGTACGCGTTCGTCGATTCCGTGTGGATGTCACATGCGCCTCCCCACCGCATTCCTTCCCTGCCCGGGGGCCGAACGTGCCGGAGCCCGGAGCGTGATGGGCTCCGGGCTCCGTAAATCCCCTGGTACCGATGTCGTAGGGGCGCGTGCGCACACCGTCGTATCAGCGCATCGCGGCCAGTGAGGCGGGGCGGCGCTCGGCGCGCGCCACGCGCGACCCGTACAGGGTGATCGACGCGACGCCCACCACCGCCACCAGCGCGATCCCGACCGTGGCCGCCCACCCGGAGGCGTGGTAGGCCAGCGCACCGAGCGTGCCGCCCGCGCTCGAACCGAGGTAGTACGCCGACTGGTAGAGCGCCGACGCCTGCGCGCGACCCGAAGCCGCCGTCCGGCTCACCGCCGCCGAGGCCACCGCGTGGCCCGCGAAGAACCCGGCCGTGATCAGCACCAGGCCCGCCAGCACTGCGGCCAGCGCGTCCGCCAGCGAGAGCAGCAGCCCGAGCGCGGTCGTGGTCACCGCCAGGTAGAGCGCCCCGCGCCGGCCGATCCGGGCCACCAGCTGCCCGGCGGCCGCCGAGGAGACCGTACCGACCAGGTAGACCAGGAACACCGACCCGACGACGCCCTGCCCCAGCGAGAACGGCTCGTCCACCAGGCGGTATCCGATGACCGTGTACACCGCCCCGAACACCGTCATGAACAGCGCGCCGATCCCGTAGAGCCGCAGCAGCAGCGGATCCCTCAGGTGCCCGGCGACGGTACGTCCCACCGCGCGCGGGTTCAGCGACGCCGGCCGGAAGAACCGCGCCCGGGGCAGCAGCACCGCGAACGCCGCCGCGCACACCAGAGCCATCAGCCCGACCGTCAGCAGCCCGGCCCGCCAGCCCCACAGCTGCGCCGCCCAGCCGGTGACGATGCGGCCGCTCATCCCGCCGATCGAGTTGCCCGCCACGAACAGGCCGATCGCGCCGACCAGCGCCTTCGGCCTGACCTCCTCGGCCAGGTACGCCATCGCGGAGGCGGGGATCCCGGCGATCGCCGCGCCCTGCACCGCGCGCAGCGCCACCAGCCACTCCAGGTTCGGGGCGAACGGGACGAGCAGGCCGACCCCGACGGCGAGGGCCATCGCGCAGGTCATCATCCGGGTCCGCCCGAAGCGCTCGGACAGGGCGCTCAGCGGAAGGACGAACAGCGCGAGCGCGCCGGTGGCGGCGGACACCGTCCAGCTCGCCTGGCCGGCCGTCACGCCGAAGTCGCCGGAGATCGCGGGCAGTAGCGCCTGCGTGGAGTAGAGGAGGGCGAAGGTCGCCAGTCCCGCGGCGAAGAGCGCGAAGCTCATCCGGCGGTAGCCGGGGCGGCCGGGGGAGAGGGGCTGCGGTGCGGGGGACGACGGAGTGGAGGCACCCGGGATGACGGGTGCCCCGGTATGAGCGGGAGGCATGCAACGACCGTAGACCCGGGCCGTTTCATGCGTCCAATGCACAGAATCGCGATAATCGATCCACTCATGCATCAACCCAGCTCAGAGAGGTGCATGTCAATGAGTCGTTACGAAGAAGACATCCCCGTGACAAGTCTGCTGGCCCCCCGGCTCGCGTATTTCGTCGCGGTCGCCCGGCACGAGCACGTCACCCGCGCCGCACACGAGCTGGGAGTGCCGCAGTCCACCCTGTCCCGGGCCATGGTCCGCCTCGAACAGGACCTGGCCGTCACCCTGTTCGCCCGCAAGGGCCGCACCGTCGCCCTCACCACCGCCGGGCGCACCTTCCTCGCCTCCGCCCGGCGGGCGCTCGGTGAGATCGCCCGCGCCGCCGAATCCGTGCAGCAGGACGCCGACCCGGCCTCCGGCAAGGTCGCCTTCGGCTTCCTGCACACCCTGGGTTCCGAGACCGTTCCCGGCCTGATCCGCGCCTTCCGCGCCGACCACCCGAGGATCCGCTTCTCCCTCGTGCAGAACTACGGCGAGGCCATGCTGGAGCGGCTGCGGGCCGGGGAACTCGACCTCTGCCTGACCTCCCCGCTCCCCGACGCCCCCGACCTGGTGGCCCGCCGGCTCGACGAACAACGGCTGCGCCTGGTCGTGCCCGACGACCACCGCCTCGCGGGCCGCAAGCGCATCCGCCTCGCCGAGGCCGCCGAGGAAACCTTCGTCACCCTGGAGCCGGGCTACGGGCTGCGCCGCATCACCGACGACCTGTGCGCGGAAGCGGGGTTCACCCCGAGGGTCGCCTTCGAGGGCGAGGAGGCGGAGACCCTGCGCGGTCTCGTCGCCGCCGGTCTCGGCGTGGCCCTGCTGCCGCCGCCCGCCGTGGCCCGCCCCGGCGTGGTGGAGCTGACCGTGACGGCGCCCCGCGCGGTCCGTGAGATCGGCGTCGCGTGGCTCGACGGACACCCGGACACGCCTCCGGTGGCCGAGTTCAAGCGGTTCCTGCTGTCCCGTCGGGGCCGGCTGCTTCCCGAGCCGTGAAGGGGACGCCCGCGCCCGGAGGGGGCCCGGCCGTCGCGGCGGGCAGCCCGGCCACCGGTCCGGCGGACGGCCCGGCGGACGGCCCGGCCGACGGCCGCGTCGTCGTCCCGGTCGACAGCAAGTACCCGGCCTGGAAGCGGGACTTGGCGCCGACGGCCCGCATGATCCCGGCGATGTGCCGTTGGCAGGTCCGCTCCGACATGCCCAGCCGGCGCGCGATCACCTTGTCCTCCAGCCCCTCCGCCAGCAGCCGTACGATCGTCCGCCGCAGCTCGTCCGTCAGCGAGCGGGCCGCGTCCGGACCCACCGTCACGGGGAAGGGCTCGGCCGCCACCCAGGACCGTTCGAACGCCGCCTTCATGAAGTGCACGACGTTCGGCTCGCGCACCACCAGCGCCGCCCCGCTGCGGTCCGGCACCTCCATCAGCCCCGTGCGGCCGTCGAAGACCAGCATCCGCATCAGCCCGTCGCCGAGGGTGCGGACCTGCGCGCCCAGCGCCGTCACCCGTTCCACGTAGGCCGCGGTCGGGCGCGAGTAGCGGGCCGTGTGCTGGTAGACGGTCCGCATCCGCACCCCGCGCGCCAGCAGCGCCTCGTCCCGCCCGATCGCCTCCTCCAGCGACTCCGGCGGCCGGCCCCCGCCGGGCTGCGAGGTCAGCAGTTCGCACTCGGCGCCCGCCGCGAGCTCCGCGATCAGGCCCCGTACCGCCCCGAGGTCGGTCACCAGCTCCAGGTGACCCGACCCGCTCGGGTCCCGGCGCGCGGCCCCCGCCTCGTAGGCCGGGACCAGCTCCTCCAGCCGTCCGCGCAGCCGGTCCATCTCGTCGTGCGTCTCCCGCACGAGCAGCGCCAGGGGGGCCAGGGCCCGGGCCGCGGCCGCCCGGGGAGCCACCGCGCTCCACCGCTCCGGGCCCGGACCGGGAGCCCGTTGCAGCAGGTGGGCGGCGGACAGCTCGGTGAGGGCGGTACCCGCGCGCGCACCCAGGGCCGCGACGGCCTCCTCGGCCGCGAAGGCGCGCCGCTCCACGGCGTACGCGTACAGGCGCCGCGCGGCGGGACTCAGCCCGTCGCCCCGGGCGCTCCCTTCGAGGTCGTCGGCCGGCATGAACCCATTTCTCCCTGTGGGTGGGGTTTTGTAAACCCCTCGTATTCCCGCAAGGCGGCAAGACGATGCCTGGCCGTGGCCCTGGGGCGCATGCCGGAACGGCACAGTGGGGTGCGGCCCGAGGGGAAGGGCCAGGGGGAAAGCAGCGGAAGACGCGCCGGACCGGCCGTGGCCGTCCGACCGTGAGGGGGCGGATCGGCGGGCCCGGGCCGGGCCGGCGCGTCGCCCGTCGTCGTGGCAGGCCGTTGTCGCGGGCCTTGCGGTCGGTTTCAGCCGGACGGCTTCGCGTAGTCCTTGAAGCCGGTCCAGTCGACGGCGACCACCGGCTCGTCGCCCACGACCCAGGCGTCGTGCCCGGGCGCGATCTGCATGTAGTCGCCGGGGCCGTACTCCTCGCTCGCGCCGTCGTCCATGACGACCTTCATCCGGCCGCTCACCATGTACCCGGTGTGCGCGGCCTGGCAGCTGTCCGTGCCGGCGAGCGGCTTGATGTGCTCCGACCAGCGCCAGCCGGGCTCGAAGACGGCGCGGCCGACCGAGCCGCCCTCCGTCTGGATGACGTCCAGCCGGCCCTTGCCGTCCTGGAACGGACGCGTCTCGTCCGCGTCGTCGAAGTTCTTGCGCAGGATCTGGGCCATGCCAGGTCACCTCCCGTGGAAGAAACCCCCGAGGCCAACCACCCGAGTCCACTTCCCACTTTACGCGCGCACGGCGCCGCGGGCCGGGCGGATCAGCCCCGCAGCGAGCGCCCGAACCCCGAGGCCAGCGGCATCCGCAGGCCCAGCGGCGGAGGCGCGGCGAGCGCGTCCGTCACCGGCCGCGAGTACCGCCCCGAGAACATCGCGCCGAGGACGAAGTCGACGCCCAGGGCTACCACTTCCGCCTGGTGCTCGCGCAGCCGGTGCCCGTCCGAATGCACCTCGAACCGGCACGTGGAACGATTCGCCTTCTTCGCCCGCGCCGCCAGCAGGAAGGACGACTCCGGGTCGCAGCGCCCGTCGTCGGTCCCGTGCACGATCAGCACCTGCCGCCCGGCGAGCTGCTTCACCGGCTCGGGGGAGTCCGGGGCCCCGTCGGTGGAGGGGGCCAGCGCCAGCACCGCCTGCACGGCCTCGTGCCCGGCCGCCCGCAGCGCCGCCAGGCCGCCGGCGTCGTACCCCGCCAGGCAGACCGGCACGTCCCCGTACCTGCGTACCGCCTCGTCCGCCGCCCACCGGGCGTCGTCCTCGCGGGCGCCCGCCCCGTGCAGCACCGGGTGCGCGGCCAGGCCCTGCGCCCCGCCCGCCCGGGCCAGCGCCCGCGCGAGCGGACGCAGCGGACCGGGGGAGAATCTGGACCCCCCGGGGAGCAGGAGCACCACACCACTGACCGTCGAGACCGAGCCGTTCGCGCCGGCCGCCCGCCCGAGGCGGGCACCGCGCGCCGGCGGCGCATGCTGTGCCATGGCGGAACAGTCTCAGACTGACAGGTGTACGCCACCCCTCCGTACGGTCACTGTTACGTATCGACGGTTCACGCCGACCCCGCGCTCTACGCGCGTAGGAGCTAGAGTGCCCAGATGACGAGCGACACCCCGAACCTGCCCACCCCGGATCAGATCCGCCGTGCCCCCAAGGTGCTCCTCCACGACCACCTCGACGGTGGCCTGCGCCCCGGGACCATCATCGAGCTGGCCCGCGAGGTCGGCTACGAGAACCTCCCCGAGACCGACGCCGACAAGCTGGGCGTCTGGTTCCGGGAAGCCGCAGACTCCGGCTCCCTGCCGCGCTACCTGGAGACGTTCGCGCACACCTGCGCCGTCATGCAGACGAAGGCGGCGCTCTTCCGCGTCGCCGCCGAGTGCGCCGAGGACCTGGCCGAGGACGGCGTCGTGTACGCCGAGATCCGCTACGCCCCCGAGCAGCACCTGGAAGCCGGCCTGACCCTCGAAGAGGTCGTCGAGGCGGTGAACGACGGCTTCCGCGAGGGCGAGCGCCGTGCGAAGGCGAACGGCCACCGCATCCGCATCGGGGCCCTGCTGACCGCGATGCGCCACGCGGCCCGCGCGCTGGAGATCGCCGAGCTGGCCAACCGCTACCGCGACAACGGCGTGGTCGGCTTCGACATCGCCGGCGCCGAGGCCGGGTTCCCCCCCACCCGCCACCTCGACGCCTTCGAGTACCTCAAGCGCGAGAACAACCACTTCACGATCCACGCGGGCGAGGCCTTCGGCCTGCCGTCGATCTGGCAGGCCCTGCAGTGGTGCGGCGCCGACCGCCTGGGTCACGGCGTGAAGATCATCGACGACATCGAGGTCTCCGCCGACGGCTCCGTGAAGCTGGGCCGCCTGGCGTCCTACGTCCGGGACAAGCGCATCCCCCTGGAGATGTGCCCGACCTCGAACCTGCAGACGGCCGCCGCCGCCTCGTACGCCGAGCACCCGATCGGCCTGCTGCGCAAGCTGCACTTCCGCCTGACCGTCAACACCGACAACCGGCTGATGAGCGGTACCAGCATGAGCCGCGAGTTCGAGCACCTGGTCGAGACGTTCGGTTACACGCTGGAGGACATGCAGTGGTTCACCGTCAATGCGATGAAGTCCGCGTTCATTCCTTTCGATGAACGACTTGCGATGATCAACGACGTGATCAAGCCGGGCTACGCGGAGCTCAAGTCCGAATGGCTGTTCCGGCAGACCGCTTCGACCAGCGGTTCCGTCTCGGCTTAGGCCAGGGCGTGACATGAGCGGGGCGTCCGGGAAGAGTCATTCCCGGACGCTTTCTCATATCTAAGGATGTTTGCGGGTCGGGGTTTGAAGTGACTAGTTTGCGGAGCCGCTCAATTCCCCGTCGCAAGGACGATTTTGATGAAGAAGTCAGCTGCCAAGACGCTCGGTGTCGCCGCCCTGGGTGCCGCCTTCGCCGCCGTCGCCGCCGGTTCCGCCTCCGCCGCCGTCCCGGCCGTCGGCCTGACCGACGCGCTGGGCACCGCCACCGGCGCCGTCCAGGGGCTCACCAGCCAGCAGCACATGGGTGCCAAGGAAGGCCAGGACGCGAGCGACCCGGGCGAGGCGCTCGGCACGGTCACCAGCCTCCTCGGCGGTGTGCCGCTCAGCAACCTCGGCAGCTGACGCGCAGGCCCTGCCCGTACGCGTAATCCGCACGTGTGATCCGCACGGGCGCACCCGTGGCGCACACCCTTTCGACCAGGTGTGCGCCACGTCGCGCGGTGTGCCACGATCACCGGCAACTGCCCGCCGAAGCAAGGTGTTTGGGGACTCGGTCATGCGCATGAAGGCACGGTTCACGGCACGGCGGCGGACACGGACGGCGAGCGCCGTCCTACTGCCCGCCCTGCTCCTCGCCGCCACGGGTTGCGGCGGCGCCGCGGACGACCCCGGCGCGGCGCCCGACGCGAAGGGCTCCGCGGCCCCGCGCGCCACGGCCACGCCCCCCGCAGGCCCGGCCACGCCGGCCTCCCCGAAGGCCGCCGCGAGCAGGCTGGAGCGCGCCGCCCTGGAACCGGGCGACCTCGACGGCTACCAGATCTCCGCGCAGGGCAAGAACCCCAACGCCCCTTCCGGCCAGCCCCAGGCCGACCGGAAGGCGTGCCAGCCCCTCGCCGACGTCATGGGCGACAAGCCCGACCCGGCCGCACGGGAGACCGTCAACCGCGGCCTCGGCTCGCAGAAGCAGGTCGGCCTCGCCATCTCCGCCTCCGTCAGCTCCTATGCCGAAGCCGACGCCAAGCGGCTGATGGACCGGCTGCGCGACGCGGTGGCCGAATGCGGTACGGGTTTCTCCGCCACCGTCCAGAAGCAGACCGGCAGCTACCGCGACGTGAAGCCCGTCGCCTACAAGACCGGTGGCGACGAGAACGTCAGCTGGACCACCACCGCCGTCGCCGCGGGCGTCTCGGCGCAGGTCCACCTCGTCGTCGTGCGCCAGGGCGACACCGTCGTGCGGCTGATGGCCCTGAACGTGGCCGATGCCGCGAAGAAGGCGCAGCTGCCGCAAGAGGTGGCGGACAAGCAGCTCGAAAAGGTCCGCAAGGCCGGCTGAGCGGACGCGCGGGCGGCCGGGGGCCGGCTACCAGGCGGTCTGCGCCGAGCCCGCGCCCTGCTTGTCGTTCGGCAGCAGCAGCCACAGCGCCAGGTAGATCAGGAACTGCGGGCCGGGCAGCAGGCACGACAGGACGAAGATGATCCGCATCGTCCGGGCCCGCATTCCGAAGCGTCGCGCGAGACCGGCGCAGACGCCACCGATCATCCGTCCGTCACGGGGGCGGGTAATCGCGCTCATGGGTTTCTCCTCGTATCTCGGAACCGCTTTCTTGCGATGCCTCAATACTCGCGGGGAACCGCCGAAAGGACCTCGGTCCAGGGGCTCACCTCGACCCTGGTAATTCTCGGGGTGGGCCCCTGAGAGCGCCGCAGCCTGGCCCTGAGGGCCGGCACCACCGCCGCGTGCACGAGCAGTACACCGGCCGTGTTCAGCAGCACCGAGTCGACGTCGACGACCTGCCCCGGAACCCCGCTCTGGAGCATCGCGATGCTCAGCGAGATCAGCGCGGCCGCGGCTCCCGTACGGGCGAGCGAGGACCACGCCGCCAGCGGTGACCTCGCGAGCCGCCCGCCGGCCAGCGGCAGCAGCACCCCGAGCGGGGCCAGCAGGGCGAGTCCCCCGCCGATCCGCCGGGCCGCCTCCAGGGGTCCGTACGCCAGATCGGCGCGGATGCCCTCCAGCGGGGTCAGGTTCGCGGCCGCCGCCCACGGCACGTCCAGCGGCCGCAGGGTCAGCCAGCCGACGAGGAGGAGGTGGGCGGCCAGCAGGGCCCCGCCGAGGAGCCGGAGCCGGAGGTGGATGGCTGTGGCGGCGTTGTCGCCTGCCTCAAGACGCTGCACACCTGCGAGGACGCAGCCCCCGGTGGCTGCGGTTCCGCTCCGCTCCGGTGTGACGGGACCCACCTACCGCAGCGCCAGCAGCACGATCAGCAGCACCGCGCCCGCCGCCGCCGGCGCGATGACCTCGTACGACCACCGCACCTCGACCCCGCCCTGGGCGCCCTCGCGGGCCGCCCCGCGTTCGGCCAGCTCCTGCAGCTCGTCCACGACCTTGTCGGCGAGGGCCCGCTGCGGCCCCTGGGAGACCGCGCCCGCCGGCTGTGCGCCGCCGGCGGCCGTCTTGACGCCCCGGCCGTGCAGGCGCTGCGCCTTCTTGCGCTCCCGCAGGGACACCGGGACCGACCACAGCTGGTACTTCTCGCCCTCGGCCAGCACCTCCGCCGAATATCCGGCGCGCACCGCGTCCACGCGGGCCCAGGGCAGCTCGATGACCCGGAAGGGGTTGCGGACCCGCATCCGGTCGTCGTTGGCGAAGACGGCCGGCCGGATGGTGAACGCGACGGTCAGCGGCACGGCGCACAGCGCGACGGCCAGGCCGATCCAGCGCGTGCTGCCGTCCCCGTACACGACGGCGTCCCCGCACAGCCACACGATCAGCGCGAGGGTCAGGACCCCGGTCACGACGGCCATGGACGAGCGGTAGACGCGATCGGCGTAGACCGGCTCGTCAGGGGGCTGCTGGCTGCTCATGCGCCCGATTCTGCCTCACGCCGTCTCAGCCGACGAGATCGGCGTACAAGATGATGTTGTCGGGCCGGTGGCCGTCGGTGAGCTCGCCGCCGCAGGTGATGACGCGCAGCTCCGGACGGGTGGTGTTCCCGTACACCTTGGCGGTGGGGAAGGCCTTCTTGCCGACCTGCTCCAGCTCGCGCACCCGGAAGACCGCGGTGCTGCCGTCGGCCCGGCCGACGCTGATCAGGTCGCCGGTGCGGACGCGCGAGACGTCCTTGAGCACGCCGGGCCCGCGGGCGGTGTCGAAGTGCCCGATCAGCACGGCCGGACCGGTCTCGCCGGGGGTGACGCCCTTGGTGTACCAGCCGATCTTGTCCCCGTCGGAGACCGAGGGCACCTCGACGGTGCCGTCGGCGGCGAGGCCGAGCCGCAGCACGGGGGAGGCGTCCACCCCGGCCGAGGGGATGCGCACGCGTACGGGCGCGGAAGCCGGCAGGGGCGCGGCCGGTGCCCCCACCGCCGGGGCGGCCGCGGGGGTGATGGCCGGCGGCGCGGCCGGGACGGGGGCGGCGGTGGTGGCGCCGCCGCAACCGGTCAGGGCGGCGGCGAGGAGTGCGGCGGCCAGGAGCGGGCGTACGCGGTGGTTCATCGGGGCTCCGGGAAAACGAGGGCCGGCGGGCCACCGCGGAGGTGGCCCGCCGGAGGGCAGGACGAGGGGACGTGCCGTGCGCGTCAGCGCTGGGCGCGGCGGCGGATCAGGAAGGCGGCCCCGACCGCGGCCAGCACGGCGGCGAGTCCGGCGCCGACGGCCATGGTGGTGGTGTTGCCCGTGTCCTCGGCGGCGATCTCCGCTCCGGCGGCGACCCCGCCCTGGGGCACGACCACGGTCTGCGCCCCCGTCTGCGGCTTCACGTCGGCGACCGGCTCGACGCTGATCCGGGAGGCCGGCTTGGCGGCGGCCGTGGCGGTGGCGGTGGCGGACGGGGTGGCCTTCGGCGCGGGCTCGTCGGCGCCCTGGTCCTCGGTGACCTTGTAGTCCGGCTTGCAGCCCTTGGGCAGGGCCGGGAAGGAGGTGTGGCCGAGCGGCGTGTCGCCGCCCTGGGCCTTCCACTCGAAGGTGGGCGCGGCGCCGCTCGGGTTGACGATCCGGGCGATGATGCCGTCGGACGCGCGCAGCGCCGGGAAGGTGCGGTCCAGGTGGCGCCAGTTGTCGTCGACGTCCGTGCGGATGGTGACCGCCGGGCCCGCGGTGGACATCGACACGTCGGCGAAGAAGGCCCCGCCGAGGGCGACCGACTTGGCCGCGGTCCCGCAGACCGGGCCGGCCTTGCCCTTCGGCAGCGGGTAGGACTTGGCCACCCCGTCCGTGGTGACGACGAGCACCGGGGCGGCCGTGTCCGCCTTGCTGAGCGCCAGTTCCAGACCGTTGGCCGTCAGGGCCGGGTGCGCGCGGTCCACCACCGCCACCACGCGGAGGATGTAGTTGTCTCCCGGCTTCCAGTTCGGGCCGACCACGCGGATCCAGGCCTCGGGGCCCTCGGCCTTGTTGCGCAGCACCGCGACCAGACCCTTGCCGATGTAGACCGGCTCGCCCGTGTAGCGGCTGTCTTCCGACGCCGACCCGGTGGCCGCGGCCCCGGCAGGGGTCTGCGGGGCGGGCGCGGCGAGCGCCGTCGCGGCCGGCGCGAGCAGGGCGCCGGCGAGGGCGGCGGTGACGATCGAGGTGCGGACGGCGGAACGCATAACGACTCCAGGAAGCATTGTCGCGGGAAGGTGGAGAGTCGCATGCCCCTTTTTCTCTACGGGTTCTCTGCCGAGGCTTTCATCCGGTGAGGTCTGGCGGGCTGCTGAAGAGAAATTTACGGATCTTGTGCGACCGGATCGTGGGGTTCCTGTCCGCGCCGTGTAACAGGAAAAGCGGAGGTCAGCGGTCCGCTGGGCGGCCCGCGGCCGGACGCGTACCGCGCCCGGCTGCGGAGGGCCGCGCACAGAGGTGCACCGGCGGGGGGTGACAGGTCGCTACGCGCGTAGATATGCTCATCTGGTGACCATGCCCACCACCCTCACCGCATTCGCTGACGTGACGACGTCCGACAGCGCGCTGCGCCGCTTCCTGCACGGGCTGCCCGGCGTAGACGCAGTCGGACTGGAGGCCCGCGCGGCCTCCCTCGGCACCCGCTCGATCAAGACGACGGCCAAGGCGTACGCCATCGACCTGGCCATCTCGATGATCGACCTGACCACGCTTGAGGGTGCGGACACCCCGGGCAAGGTGCGGGCGCTCTCCGCCAAGGCCGTCAACCCCGACCCGACCGACCGGACGACGCCCATGACCGCCGCGGTCTGCGTCTACCCGGACATGGTGGCGACCGCCAAGGCCGCCCTGAACGGCGCCGACGTCAAGGTGGCGTCCGTCGCGACCGCCTTCCCGGCCGGCCGCGCCGCCCTGCCCGTCAAGCTCGCCGACACCCGGGACGCCGTCGCCGCCGGGGCAGACGAGATCGACATGGTCATCGACCGTGGCGCCTTCCTCGCCGGCCGCTACCTGGAGACGTACGAGCTGATCAAGGCCGTCAAGGAGGCGTGCGTCCGTGAGGACGGCAGCGCCGCCCGGCTGAAGGTCATCTTCGAGACCGGCGAGCTGTCGACCTACGACAACATCCGCCGCGCCTCCTGGATCGGCATGCTCGCGGGCGCCGACTTCATCAAGACCTCCACCGGCAAGGTCGGCGTCAACGCCACCCCCGCCAACACCCTGCTCATGCTCGAAGCCGTACGCGACTTCAAGGAGCAGACTGGAATCCAGATCGGCGTGAAGCCGGCCGGCGGCATCCGCACCACCAAGGACGCGATCAAGTTCCTGGTCCTGGTCAACGAGACCGTGGGCGAGGACTGGCTGAGCAACCACTGGTTCCGCTTCGGCGCCTCCAGCCTGCTCAACGACCTGCTGATGCAGCGCCAGAAGCTGAGCACCGGCCGTTACTCCGGTCCCGACTACGTGACGGTGGACTGATCACCATGGCATCCCTTTTCGAGTACGCACCGGCCCCCGAGTCGCGTTCCGTCGTGGACATCGCGCCCTCGTACGGGCTCTTCATCGACGGCGAGTTCACCGACGCCGCCGACGGCAAGGTCTTCAAGACCGTCTCGCCGTCGTCCGAGGAGGTCCTCTCCGAGGTCGCCCAGGCCGGCGCCGCCGATGTCGACCGCGCCGTCAAGGCCGCCCGCAAGGCCTTCGAGAAGTGGTCCGCGCTGCCGGGCTCCGAGCGCGCCAAGTACCTCTTCCGCATCGCCCGGATCATCCAGGAGCGCAGCCGCGAGCTGGCCGTCCTGGAGACCCTGGACAACGGCAAGCCGATCAAGGAGACCCGCGACGCGGACCTCCCCCTGGTCGCCGCGCACTTCTTCTACTACGCGGGCTGGGCCGACAAGCTCGACCACGCCGGCTACGGCGCGAACCCGCGCCCGCTCGGCGTCGCCGGCCAGGTCATCCCCTGGAACTTCCCGCTGCTGATGCTCGCGTGGAAGATCGCCCCCGCGCTCGCCACCGGCAACACGGTCGTCCTCAAGCCCGCCGAGACCACCCCGCTGTCCGCCCTGTTCTTCGCGGACATCTGCCGCCAGGCCGGACTGCCCAAGGGCGTCGTCAACATCCTCACCGGATACGGCGACGCGGGCGCGGCCCTCGTCGAGCACCCCGACGTCAACAAGGTCGCCTTCACCGGTTCCACGGCCGTGGGCAAGAAGATCGCCCGCCACGTCGCCGGCACCGACAAGAAGGTCACCCTGGAGCTGGGCGGCAAGGGCGCCAACATCGTCTTCGACGACGCCCCCATCGACCAGGCCGTCGAGGGCATCGTGACCGGCATCTTCTTCAACCAGGGCCAGGTCTGCTGCGCGGGCTCGCGCCTGCTGGTCCAGGAGTCGATCCACGACGAGCTGCTGGACTCCCTCAAGCGCCGCCTCTCGACGCTGCGCCTCGGCGACCCGCTCGACAAGAACACCGACATCGGCGCGATCAACTCCGCCGAGCAGCTGGCCCGGATCACCGCGCTCGCCGACACCGGCGAGGCCGAGGGCGCCGAGCGCTGGTCCCCGGCGTGCGAGCTGCCGTCCTCCGGCTACTGGTTCGCGCCGACGCTGTTCACCAACGTCACCCAGGCGCACACCGTCGCCCGCGACGAGATCTTCGGCCCGGTGCTGTCCGTGCTGACCTTCCGTACGCCCGACGAGGCCGTGGCGAAGGCCAACAACAGCCAGTACGGCCTGTCCGCCGGCATCTGGACGGAGAAGGGCTCCCGCATCCTCGCGGTCGCGAACAAGCTCCGCGCGGGTGTGGTGTGGGCCAACACGTTCAACAAGTTCGACCCGACCTCGCCCTTCGGCGGCTACAAGGAGTCGGGCTTCGGCCGCGAGGGCGGTCGCCACGGCCTGGAGGCTTACCTCGATGTCTGAGTCGACGACCCGTCTGAACGTCTTCAAGACCTACAAGCTGTACGTCGGGGGCAAGTTCCCCCGCTCCGAGAGCGGCCGGGTGTACGAAGTGACGGCGAAAACATCGTCGGGTGGCAAGGGCAAGTGGCTGGCCAACGCCCCCCTGTCCTCCCGCAAGGACGCGCGCGACGCGGTCGTCGCCGCCCGCAAGGCCTTCGGCGGCTGGTCGGGCGCGACCGCGTACAACCGCGGTCAGGTCCTCTACCGCATCGCCGAGATGCTGGAGGGCCGCCGGGAGCAGTTCGTCCGCGAGGTCGGCGAGGCCGAGGGGCTGTCCAAGTCCAAGGCCGCTGCCGTCGTGGACGCGGCCGTCGACCGCTGGGTCTGGTACGCGGGCTGGACCGACAAGATCGGCCAGGTCGTGGGCGCCGCCAACCCGGTCGCGGGTCCGTTCTTCAACCTGTCCACGCCGGAGCCGACCGGTGTCGTCACCGTCGTCGCGCCCCAGGACTCGTCGTTCCTGGGTCTGGTCTCGGTGGTCGCGCCGGTCATCGCGACGGGCAACACCGCCGTGGTGATCGCCTCGGAGGAGTCCCCGCTGCCCGCCCTGTCGCTGGGCGAGGTGCTGGCGACGTCCGACCTGCCGGGCGGTGTCGTGAACATCCTGTCCGGCAAGGCCGCCGAGATGGGCCCGCACCTGGCCTCCCACCAGGACGTCAACGCGATCGACCTGGCGGGCGCCGACCCGGCGCTGGCCAAGGAGCTGGAGATCGCCGCGGCCGACAACCTCAAGCGCGTCCTGCGTCCACAGCCTGTGGACGACTGGACCGCGGACCCGGGCACGTCGCGCATGACGGCGTTCCTGGAGACCAAGACGGTCTGGCACCCCACGGGTTCGCTGGGCGCGTCGGGCTCCTCGTACTAGGAGCACCAGGCGTACGAGGAGTACCGGGAACCCCAGGAGTACGGGGAGCACCGGGAGTACTCGGAGCGCCGCGCGAGAACCGGCCCCGGCAGCGTCCCCCGCGCTGCCGGGGCCTTTCCGTCACTCCCCTGCGGGCAGCAGCGGGCCCAGGAGCGAGCCCGCGGCGGCGGTGGGCAGTTCACCGACCGAGGGGCCCTGGGTCAGGACGCCGGTGACCATGGTCGTGCCGACGGCCGGGAAGTCCGCGACCTTGGTGCCCACGCCGTTGTCGAGTGGGTCCACGCCGGTGTGGGCGAGCGGGTTCACCTTCAGGTTCGCGATCGGGTCGGTGACGCCGGCCAGGGCCGCCGGGACGGAGAGTTCGCCCGCTTGAGCGCCGCCGGCGGCCATCGTCAGGGCCGCACCGGCCATCGAGAGGGTCAGGCCTGCGGTACGGAGTGCTGCCATGAGGATCCCGCCTTGGTCTGTCGTAGTCGCGTGCGCACGCAGCGTAGTGGAGGGCCGGGCCGGGTTTCCAACCGGCGGTCCGCGGGGGCCGGGTGTGCCGTGGGCCACCGCGTGTGAGAGTGCTCGCAGGACCCGTCACCGATGTACCGATACGACAGGTGATGGTTCACACTGGTGTCCCGTGAGCTCCTCCTCTCCCCTCCCCACCCGCGTCGTCCTGCTGACCGGACCCTCGGGCTCCGGCAAGTCCTCGCTCGCGGCCCGCTCGGGCCTGCCGGTGCTGCGCCTGGACGACTTCTACAAGGAGGGCGACGACCCGACGCTGCCGCTGGTGGAGGGCAGTACCGACATCGACTGGGACTCGCCGCTGTCGTGGGACGCGGAGGCGGCGGTGGCCGCGATCGAGGAACTGTGCGCGGCGGGGCGTACCGAGGTGCCGGTGTACTCCATCGCCACGTCCTCGCGGACGGGGTCGGAGACGCTGGACATCGCCCGGACGCCGCTGTTCATCGCGGAGGGGATCTTCGCCGCCGACATCGTGGCCCGGTGCCAGGAGCTGGGGCTGCTGGCGGACGCGATCTGCCTGCGGGGGCGGCCTTCGACGACGTTCCGCCGACGGCTGGCGCGGGACCTGCGGGAGGGGCGCAAGTCGGTTCCGTTCCTGCTGCGCAGGGGGTGGCGGCTGATGCGGGCGGAGCGGGGGATCGTGGCCCGGCACACCGCGCTCGGCGCGTACGCCTGCTCCCGCGACGAGGCCCTCGGCCGGCTGGCCGCCTCCGCGGCGGGCCGCCACCGCACCCCGACCCCGGCCTAGCACTGCCCCGGGGAACCACCCGGCCTCCCCCCGTCCGGATTCCGCCGCCGCCCCCTCCGCCCCCTCCGGGCCGGCGATCCCGCCCCGCCCGCGCGGCTCCGCCGCATCACCCCGGTTCTGCGCCTCGGTGCCTCGGCGTCTGCGCCGCGCCACCCCGGCCTCGCGGCTCCACCGCGGTGCGTTCTGGCGCCGGGGCGCATGTTTCAGCCTCGCCGGCGTTTGAGGCGCGGGGTCTGGGGCGGAGCCCCAGGGAACCCGGCTCCGCCGGGCACCGGGCTCTGCCCGGACCCGCGCCTCAGGCTCCCCCGGCCACCGCTGGGAGGCGCCCCGCGCGGCTGGAGTTGGCCGGCGGCCCGGGTTGGCCTGCGGGGCGGTCGGCCTGTGAGGCCGGAGGCTGCGGCCGTGCCGGGCAGAGCCGCGGGGCGGCGGGGTGGGGCTCGGACGCCGGCCAGGCGCACGGCATGCGAAGAGGCGGGATCATGCGGACCCCCGACCGCTTGATCCCGCCTCTTCCCCCCGCGGCCCCCGCCCCACCCCCGTGGGACGGGCCCCCTCGGCCCGATGGTCTTCGTCAGGCGACGAGTTCCCCGAAGGACTCCGCCTCGTCCCGGCCGAAGCTCAGGACGTCGTCCTCGCGCAGCCTCCGCAGCGACCGCCAGATGCTGGACTTCACCGTGCCGACGCTGATGCCGAGGATCTCCGCGATCTCCGGGTCCGTGCGGCCCTCGTAGTACCGCAGCACCAGCATCGTCCGCTGCGGCTCCGGGATCCGGGTCAGCGCCTGCCACAGCACCGCCCGCAGCTCCGTACCCCGCATCGCGTCCGTGTCCGAGGCCGTCTCCGGCAGCTCCTCCGTCGGGTACTCGTTCAGCTTCCGCCGACGCCACGCGCTGATGTGCAGGTTCGTCATCGTGCGCCGCAGGTACCCGCCGACCGCCGCCTTGTCGCTGATCCGGTCCCAGGCCCGGTACGTCGAGAACAGCGCGCTCTGCAGCAGGTCCTCCGCCTCGTACCGGTCGCCGGTGAGGTGGAACGCCGTCGCGAACAGCGCCGCGCGCCGTTCCTGGACGTACGCGGTGAATTCCGCCTCCGAGGAGGACGGCTTCGCCGGAGCGGGAACCGCCTGGTAGGTGTTCGCGTCAATGGCTACAGGATGCGTCGGCCGCTGACGGGCGACCGTCGCCGTACGGACACCCGCCCGGCGGTTCGCATCGTGCAGCCGCGTGACGACCGCGCTGGTCGTGGTGCTGTGCAGCGTGTTCATCTCGCGCCCCCCGTCGTGGAGTCTGCTTCGGTCCGTCTCTGGTGAGAAGCCTGCCCCGCCGACTTAACCGCGGTGTCCTGCGACTGTCACAGCCCTGTCACAGCGGCCCGCCGTCGCGTCCCCGTACGGCGGACGGTCGAGTCCCGACGGCTGATGGGACAGAATGAGCCCGTGCCTTTCCTGTTGCTGATCGAGGACGACGACGCCATCCGCACGGCCCTCGAACTCTCCCTGTCCCGCCAGGGCCACCGTGTGGCCACCGCGGCGACGGGCGAGGACGGCCTGAAACTGCTGCGCGAGCAGCGGCCGGACCTGATCGTGCTGGACGTGATGCTGCCCGGGATCGACGGCTTCGAGG
Organism: Streptomyces sp. NPDC051578; assembly: GCF_044454045.1. Taxonomy (NCBI): domain Bacteria; kingdom Bacillati; phylum Actinomycetota; class Actinomycetes; order Kitasatosporales; family Streptomycetaceae; genus Streptomyces; species Streptomyces sp. NPDC051578. The sequence continues at coordinate 1,850,237 of NZ_JBITDH010000001.1, read as the reverse complement.
TGTGCCGGCGGATCCGGCGCACCGACCAGCTGCCGATCATCCTGCTGACCGCGCGCAGCGACGACATCGACGTGGTGGTCGGGCTTGAGTCCGGAGCCGATGACTACGTTGTCAAACCCGTCCAGGGCCGGGTGCTCGACGCCCGCATCCGGGCCGTGCTGCGCCGCGGCGAACGCGAAGCCAGTGACTCCGCCGTGTTCGGGTCCCTGGTCATCGACCGCGCCGCCATGACGGTGACGAAGAACGGCGAGGACCTCCAACTCACCCCGACCGAGCTGCGCCTGCTGCTGGAGCTCAGCCGCAGGCCCGGCCAGGCGCTGTCGCGGCAGCAGTTGCTGCGCCTGGTCTGGGAGCACGACTACCTCGGTGACTCGCGCCTCGTCGACGCCTGCGTGCAGCGGCTGCGCGCGAAGGTCGAGGAGGTCCCCTCCTCGCCCACGCTGATCCGTACGGTCCGCGGCGTCGGCTACCGCCTGGACTCCCCGCAGTGACCAAGCAGTTCCTGCGGGGAGTGTTCGCGGGCCGGCGCTGGACCAGCCTGCGGCTGCGGCTCCTCGTGGTGTTCGCCCTCGTCGCGCTGACGGCCGCCGTGTCCGCCTCCGGGATCGCCTACTGGCTCAACCGCGAGGCGGTGCTCACCCGTACCCAGGACGCGGCCCTCGGCGACTTCCGCCAGGAGATGCAGAACCGGGCCGCTGCGCTGCCCGCCGACCCGACGCCGGACGAGTTGCAGCGCACCGCCGAGCTGATGGCGGGCAGCAGCCCCGGGTACAGCGTGCTGCTGGTGGAGGAGCGGAAAGACGGCCGCAAGGTGTTCGGCGCGGCGGGCCCCGACTCCTTCGGGCTGGGCGACGTACCCAAATCCCTCCAGAACGCCGTGAACGACCGGCAGAAGACGACGGCCGCCAACGACGCCGAGTACCACATGTACTGGCAGCGCACGAAGCCGCACGGCAACCCGTACCTGGTGGGCGGCACACGGATCGTGGGCGGCGGGCCGACGGGCTACATGTACAAGTCCCTCGCGCAGGAACGGGACGACCTCAACGCGCTCGGCTGGTCGCTGACCATCGCCACGGGTCTCGCGCTGCTCGGATCCGCGCTGCTGGCGCAGGCCGCGGCCCGGACCGTGCTCAAGCCCGTACAACGGCTGGGGGACGCGGCGCGCCGGCTCGGGGAGGGCGAACTGGACCACCGGCTCGACGTGTCGGGGACCGACGAACTCGCCGACCTGTCGCACACCTTCAACAAGACGGCGGAGGCGCTGGAGAAGAAGGTCGCCGACATGAGCGCCCGGGAGGAGGCCAGCCGGCGCTTCGTCGCGGACATGTCGCACGAACTGCGCACACCGCTCACGGCCTTGACGGCGGTCGCCGAGGTGCTGGAGGAGGAGGTCGACGACCTCGATCCGATGATCGCACCGGCGGTGGCGCTGGTGGTCAGCGAGACCCGGCGGCTGAACGACCTGGTGGAGAACCTGATGGAGGTCACCCGCTTCGACGCGGGGACGGCGCGCCTCGTACTGGACGACGTGGACGTCGCCGACCAGGTCACGGCCTGTATCGACGCGCGGGCGTGGCTGGACGCCGTGGAACTGGACGCGGAGCGCGGGATCGTGGTGCGGCTCGACCCGCGGCGGCTCGACGTGATCCTTGCCAACCTCATCGGCAACGCGCTCAAGCACGGCGGTTCGCCGGTGCGGGTGTCGGTGCGGGTGGAGGGGGAGTGGCTGCTGATCGTGGTCAAGGACAACGGCCCGGGCATTCCGGAGGAGGTGCTGCCGCACGTCTTCGACCGGTTCTACAAGGCGAGCGCGTCCCGGCCGAAGTCGGACGGGAGCGGGCTGGGCCTGTCCATCGCGATGGAGAACGCGCACATCCACGGCGGTGACATCACGGCCGCGAACGGCAGCGAGGGCGGGGCGATGTTCACGCTGCGGCTGCCGGTGGACGTGGGGAAGGTGATCGCCGGTGAGGCGTAGGACTGGGCGGGGTGCGGCGCGCGGCGCGGGGCGGACCGCGGGGCTGCTGCTGACGGCGGCCGTGACGGTGGCCGGCGTCGGCGGCTGCGGGATCCGGGCGACGACCGTGCCGGTGGACGTGGGCGCGGCGCCGTCGCGGGTGTCGTGCGACACCCCGGCGCAGCCGGGCGGGCAGCAGCCGAGCGGGGTGCCGGGGTTCCGGGCCACGGTGGAGCTGGTGTGCGGGTCCCAGCTGGTGGGCGTGGAACGGGTGGTCCCCGTGCCCGAGAAGCGGCCGGCGCGCGACCCGGTGGTGCTGGCGGCGCAGGCGCTGCTGGAGGCGCTGGAGCGGGAGCCGTCGGCGCAGGAGCGGGACGCCGGATTCTCGACCGGGGTCCCGAACGGGCTGTCGGCGGTGCCGACGCGGCCGGGCGACCCGGCGGGGACGGTGCGGCTGAGCCGGAAGCCGGAGGACCTGCCGCCGGTGGCGCTGTCGCAGGTCGTGTGCACGATGGCGGACAGCGAGGCGGTGTCGGCGGGGCCGGGGCCGGTGGTCCTGGGCGGGCCGGACGCGGATCCGCCGAGGGCGTGGGAGTGCAGTGACGCCGTCCGCTCCAGGCCGGAGTCGGTGCCGACGCTGGGGGACGTGGTCCGCCCGTCGCCTTCCTGACGCGCCGTGCCCCGGGACGCTCCGGCCCGCCGCCCCGGACCCTTCGGCTGACCCGCCGCGTCCCCGGGCCCGACGAGGCCGGGCGTGCGGCCGTGACGCCCGTCATCGTGCGACCCTGCCGCCGACGGCAAGGCCGACCCCGGCAGGCGGGGAGCCCGGTATGAAACGGCGACGGCCCCCCGGGCCGGGGAGGCGCGGGGGGCCGGGTGGGCGTGCGGGGACTGCCGGGGCGCCCGGGGGACGGGCGCGCCGGGCGGGTCAGATGCCCATGGCCGCCGAGAGGTCCTTCTTGATCGCATCCAGGATCTCCTGGCCGCGGGTGCGGGACGGAGCGAGGTCGGAGGCTTCGGAGACCGGGACCACGACCTCCAGGTAGCACTTGAGCTTCGGCTCCGTGCCCGACGGCCGGACGATCACACGGGCCCGGTAGTCGCCCTCCAGGTAGTAGCGCAGGCCGTCCGTGGGGGGCAGCGCCTGCGTGCCGTGGCTGAGGTCTTCGGCCGAGGTGACCCGCAGCCCCGCCAGGGACACCGGCGGCTGCGCGCGCAGGGCAGCCATCGCGGAGGCGATGACCGACAGGTCCGAGACCCGTACCGAGAGCTGGTCGGTGGCGTGCAGGCCGTGGGCCATCGCCAGGTCGTCCAGCAGGTCGCTCAGGGTGCGGCCCTGCTCCTTGAGCTCCGAGGCGAGTTCGGCGATCAGCAGGGCGGCGGTGATGCCGTCCTTGTCGCGGACGCCCTCGGGGTCCACGCAGTAGCCGAGCGCCTCCTCGTAGCCGTAGCGCAGGCCCTCGACGCGGGAGATCCACTTGAAGCCGGTGAGCGTCTCCTCGTAGGGGAGGCCCGCCGCGTCCGCGATCCGGCCCAGGAGGCTGGAGGAGACGATGGACTCGGCGAAGACGCCGCGGACGCCCTTGTGGACCAGGTGGGCGGCCAGGAGCGCGCCGACCTCGTCGCCGCGGAGCATCCGCCAGCCGCCGTCGTCCGGGACGGCCACCGCGCAGCGGTCGGCGTCCGGGTCGTTGGCGATGACGATGTCCGGGTTCACCTCGGCGGCCTTCGCGAAGGACAGGTCCATCGCGCCCGGCTCCTCCGGGTTGGGGAAGGCGACCGTCGGGAAGGCGGGGTCCGGTTCCGCCTGCTCGGCCACCAGCACCGGGGTGGGGAAGCCGTGCCGGGCGAAGGCGGCCGTCACGACGTCCTTGCCGACGCCGTGCATGGCCGTGTAGACGGTCCGCACGCCCCGGGGGGAGCCGGGGGTCAAGACGGCGTCCGTACGGGCCAGGTAGGCCTCCAGGACCTCGTCGCCGAGGTCCTCCCAGCCGGACTCGGGGCGCGGTACGGAGGCGAGGGTCGTGATCCGCCCGATCTCCGCCGCGATCTCGGCGTCCGCCGGGGAGACGATCTGGGAGCCGTCGCCGAGGTAGACCTTGTAGCCGTTGTCCCGGGGCGGGTTGTGGCTCGCGGTCACCTCGACGCCGGCGACGGCGCCCAGGTGCCTTATGGCGTACGCGAGGACGGGCGTCGGCAGGGGGCGGGGCAGGACGGCCGCCCGCAGACCGGCGCCGGTCATGACGGCCGCGGTGTCACGGGCGAAGTCCGCCGACTTGTAGCGCGCGTCGTAGCCGACGACGACCAGGCCGCCGGCGTGGCCCTGGGCCTTGAGGTAGGCCGCGAGGCCCGCCGCGGCCCGGATGACCACGGCGCGGTTCATCCGCATCGGGCCCGCGCCCAGCTCGCCGCGGAGCCCGGCGGTGCCGAACTGCAGCATGCCGGAGAAGCGGTCCGCGAGTTCCGCGGTGTCGCCCGCCTCGACGAGCTCGGCGAGTTCGGCCGCCGTCTGCGGGTCCGGGTCCTCGGCCAGCCACGCCCGGGCCCGGGTGATCAGGTCGTCCTGCACTTCCTGCACTACTTCCGCCTTACCTCTCGTACGGTCCTCAGATGCGGGCGAGGACCTGGGTCAGCAGCTTGCCCATGCGCGAGGCCGAGTCACGGCCGGCCTGGAGCACCTCTTCGTGGTTCAGCGGCTCGCCGGACAGGCCCGCCGCCAGGTTGGTGACCAGGGAGATGCCGAGCACCTCGGCGCCGGCCTCACGGGCGGCGATGGCCTCCAGGACGGTGGACATGCCGACCAGGTCCGCGCCCATGACGCGGATCATGTTGATCTCGGCCGGGGTCTCGTAGTGCGGGCCGGGGAACTGGACGTAGACGCCCTCTTCGAGGGTCTCGTCGATCTCCTTGCACAGCGCGCGCAGGCGCGGCGAGTAGAGGTCGGTGAGGTCCACGAAGTTGGCGCCGACGATCGGCGAGGTGGCCGTCAGGTTGAGGTGGTCGCTGATCAGGACCGGCTGGCCGGGCTTCATGCCCTCGCGCAGGCCGCCGCAGCCGTTGGTCAGCACGACGGTCTTGCAGCCGGCGGCGACGGCGGTACGGACGCCGTGGGCGACGGCGGCGACGCCGCGGCCCTCGTAGAAGTGGGTCCGGCCGAGGAAGAGCAGCGCGCGCTTGTCGCCGATCTTGTACGAGCGGATCTTGCCGCCGTGGCCCTCGACGGCGGGCGGCGGGAAGCCGGGCAGCTCGGTGACCGGGAACTCGGCCTCGGGCGCACCGAGCGCCTCTGCGGCGGGGGCCCAGCCGGAGCCCATGACGAGGGCGACATCGTGGGTTTCGGCGCCGGTCAGCTCGCGCAGGCGGGCGGCCGCGGCGGTGGCGTCGGCGAAGGGGTCGGTTACAGATGCGTTCACGCTGACGAGCGTAACCGTTCCTGGCCTACGCGCGTAGATGGCACAGGTCACGGTGTTCGGATCGTTGCCTTGTCGTTTCCACCGAAATGACACCCGGTGGCCGCAGGGGCCTCAGCAGGGGCGCTTGCGCAGTTCCATCACGTAGTCGTGCGGCGCGCCCGCCGACTCGGCCGCGTCCGCGATCTCGCCGAGGTAGCGCGCGGAGGGCAGGCCGCCCTCGTAGCCGTTCAGCACGTACACCCAGGCGGCCTCCTCGCCGTCCAGGGTGTGCACCCGGATCCGCATCCGGCGGTAGATGTCGAGCCCGACGCCCTCCCAGCGGTCCATCGAGTCCTCGTCGAGCGGCGCGATGTCGTACAGGGCGACGAAGACCTGCTGGCGGGGCGCTTCCACGATCGTGGCGAGGGCGCCCTCCCAGCCCATCTGCTCGCCGCCGAAGGTCAGCCGCCAGTCGTTGATCCAGCCCGTGCCGCGCAGCGGCGAATGCGGAGCGCGGCGCGTCATCAGCCGCGGGTCGAGGTTGCCGGCGTACGCGGCGTAGAGCGACATGAGGTCGAGGGTACGGGAGGGGCGGCCCGGGCGGCGTGCCCAGGCGGATGACCGGGGGCCGGCCACAGGATGACCGGTTCGGCGGAGCCGATGGCGGGACCGGGCGTGAAGCACCTTGAAGCGTGCGGGACAATGGGGCACGGAATGCATCCCCCGGGGAGACCCCCCGGAAGCCCCGGCCGGGGCGGCAGCCGGCCGGGTAGACGTGAGGCGGAGTTTTCGTGACCCGGATCGTGATCATCGGCGGCGGACCCGGCGGGTATGAGGCGGCCCTCGTAGGGGCTCAGCTCGGCGCGGAGGTGACCGTCGTGGACTGCGACGGACTCGGCGGCGCCTCGGTACTGACCGACTGCGTGCCCTCCAAGACCCTCATCGCGACCGCCGAGGTCATGACGACCTTCGACTCGTCGTACGAGGAGCTCGGCATCGTCGTCGCGGATGACACGCCGCACATCGAGCAGGCCGCGCGCGTCGTCGGCGTCGACCTCGGCAAGGTGAACCGGCGCGTCAAGCGCCTCGCGCTCGCCCAGTCGCACGACATCACGGCCTCCGTCACCCGGGCGGGCGCACGCGTCATGCGCGGCCGCGGCAAGCTCGGCGGCCCGCAGGGCATCGACGGCACCAGGGACGTCATCGTCACCGCGGCCGACGGCTCCGAGACGATCCTGACCGCCGACGCGGTGCTGATCGCGACCGGCGGCCACCCCCGCGAGATCCCCGACGCGATGCCCGACGGCGAGCGCATCCTCAACTGGACCCAGGTCTACGACCTCGACGAGCTCCCCGAAGAGCTCATCGTCGTCGGCTCCGGTGTGACCGGCGCCGAGTTCGCCGGCGCCTACCAGGCCCTCGGCTCCCGCGTGACCCTGGTGTCCTCGCGCGACCGGGTGCTGCCGGGCGAGGACCCCGACGCCGCCGCCGTCCTGGAGGACGTCTTCCGCCGCCGCGGCATGAACGTCATCGGCCGCTCCCGCGCCGAGTCCGCCAAGCGGGTCGGCGACCGGGTCGAGGTCACCCTCTCCGACGGCCGGGTCATCAGCGGCACCCACTGCCTGATGGCGGTCGGCGCCGTCCCCAACACCCAGGGCATGAACCTGGAGGAGTCCGGAGTCCGGCTCAAGGAGTCCGGGCACATCTGGACGGACAAGGTGTCGCGCACGTCCTCGCCGGGCGTGTACGCCGCCGGTGACGTGACCGGCGTCTTCGCGCTGGCGTCCGTCGCCGCCATGCAGGGCCGGATCGCGATGTACCACTTCCTCGGGGACGCGGTCGCCCCGCTGAACCTCAAGACGGTCTCCTCGAACGTCTTCACCGACCCCGAGATCGCCACCGTCGGCTACACCCAGGCCGACGTGGACGCCGGCAAGATCGACGCCCGCGTCGTGAAGCTCCCGCTGCTGCGCAACGCACGGGCGAAGATGCAGGGCATCCGGGACGGCTTCGTGAAGCTGTTCTGCCGCCCCGGCACCGGCATCGTGGTCGGCGGCGTGGTCGTCGCGCCGCGCGCCAGCGAGCTCATCCACCCCATCTCGATCGCGGTGGACAACAACCTGACGGTCGAGCAGATCGCAAACGCGTTCACGGTGTACCCCTCCCTGTCCGGCTCGATCGCCGAGGTGGCGCGCCAGTTGCACACCCGCAAGGTCGCCGGGGAGGCGTAACCGCCGCGAACCGCCCTGTTCCACAAGGGATTTGGGGCGACGGGAGGGGCCGGAGCGCACTGTTCACGCAACTGTCCGGCCGCGTATACCACTTGTCGCCCCACCTTATGGACAACTTCGGTATTCCGGCGGAAGGAGCTGAAAGCAGTCGGTCGTCCGGGTTACTGTCAGTTTCGTGTTCGCTGCAGAACGTCGCCAATTGATCCTCGAAATGGTGCGGGCCAACGGAGCGGTATCGCTCCGTGAGCTCGCCCGCGTCGTCCAGACCTCCGAAGTGACCGTACGGCGGGACGTGCGGGCACTGGAGGCAGAAGGACTCCTCGACCGCCGGCACGGCGGTGCGGTCTTGCCGGGCGGTTTCACGCGGGAGTCCGGCTTTCCGCAAAAGTCCCATCTCGCCACCGCGGAGAAGACAGCCATCGCGGACGTCGCGGCCGGCCTCGTCGAAGAGGGCGAGGCCGTCGTCGTCGGCGCGGGTACCACCACCCAGGAGCTGGCCCGCCGGCTCGCGCGGGTGCCCGGGCTGACCGTGGTCACCAACTCGCTGCTCGTCGCCCAGGCGCTGGCCCATGCCAACCGGGTCGAAGTGGTGATGACCGGCGGGACCCTGCGCGGCTCCAACTACGCGCTCGTAGGCAGCGGCGCCGAGCAGTCCCTCCAGGGGCTGCGGGTGTCGCGGGCCTTCCTGAGCGGGAGCGGCCTGACGGCCGAGCGCGGCCTGTCCACGTCCAACATGCTCTCCGCGAGCGTGGATCGGGCACTGGTGCAGGCGGCCGCGGAGGTGGTGGTCCTCGCCGACCACACCAAGCTGGGCACCGACACCATGTTCCAGACCGTGCCGACGGACGTCATGACACGGCTGGTGACCGACGAGCCGCCGCCGCACGACGACCGGGCCGCCACCGAACTCCAGGCGCTGGCCGACCAGGGCGTGCAGATCACGGTGGCGGGCGGCGCGACGGCCTCCGGCGGCGAGGGGATGGCGGGGCGCCGGCCCCGGCGCGAGTCGCCCCTCCCGGTGCAGCGGCGCGGCGGTCCGACGGCGCAGCTGCGCAGCGCGCCCGCCTCGATGCTGGAGCAGGCCGCTGCCGGGGACCGGCCCCGGGTCGCGGACATGCGCCGGCGCTGAGCGGGAGGCCGGCGGTGCGGTGGGCGCCTACCTCGCCGCTGTGCAAGGGCCTGCGGCCGCACCGGCGTTCGCGGGACCACGTCCCGCACGGCGCGCCCGGAACCCCGCCGACAGTCCCTGGGCGCCCCGGCGCGGCGTGATCTGCCCCGGGGCGGTGCCGGGGCACGTCCCGGGACCCGTACCCGGGCCCCGTGCACGCGAAGGCCCCCGCCCGACCGGACGGGGGCCTTCGCGATGGGGCGTCAGTCCTTGATCTCGCAGATCACCGCGCCCGAGGTGAGGCTGGCGCCCACCTCGGCGGACAGGCCGACGACCGTGCCGGAGCGGTGCGCGTTCAGCGGCTGCTCCATCTTCATGGCCTCCAGGACGACGATCAGGTCGCCCTCGTTGACCTGCTGGCCCTCTTCCACGGCGACCTTGACGATCGTGCCCTGCATCGGCGACGCCAGGGTGTCGCCCGAGGCGGCCGGCCCCGACTTCTTCGCGGCGCGGCGCTTCGGCTTGGCACCGCCCGCCGCGGCCGTGCGGGCCAGCGTCATGCCCAGCGAGGACGGGAGGGAGACCTCCAGCCGCTTGCCGCCGACCTCGACCACCACGGTCTCGCGGCCGGGCTCCTCGTCGGCCTCCTCGGCGGCGGGCGCCGTGAAGGCCGGGATCTCGTTGACGAACTCGGTCTCGATCCACCGCGTGTGGATCTTGAACGGGGTGCCGTCGGCCGGGGCGAACGCCGGGTCGGCGACGACCGCGCGGTGGAACGGGATGGCGGTGGCCATGCCCTCCACCTCGAACTCCGCCAGGGCGCGGGCGGCACGCTGGAGGGCCTGCTCGCGGGTGGCACCCGTGACGATCAGCTTGGCCAGCAGGGAGTCCCACGCCGGGCCGATGACCGAGCCGGACTCGACACCGGCGTCCAGGCGGACACCGGGGCCCGAGGGCGCGGCAAACTTCGTCACCGTGCCCGGGGCCGGCAGGAAGCCGCGGCCCGGGTCCTCGCCGTTGATGCGGAACTCGAAGGAGTGGCCGCGCAGCTGCGGGTCGTCGTAGCCGAGCGCCTCGCCGTCGGCGATGCGGAACATCTCGCGCACGAGGTCGATGCCGGCGACCTCCTCGGTGACCGGGTGCTCGACCTGGAGGCGGGTGTTGACCTCCAGGAAGGAGATGGTGCCGTCGGTCCCGACGAGGAACTCGACGGTGCCCGCACCCTGGTAGCCGGCCTCCTTGAGGATCGCCTTGGACGCCGCGTACAGCTCGGCGTTCTGCGCCTCGGTGAGGAACGGCGCGGGCGCCTCCTCGACGAGCTTCTGGTGGCGGCGCTGGAGCGAGCAGTCACGGGTGGAGACGACCACCACGTTGCCGTGCGAGTCGGCCAGGCACTGCGTCTCGACGTGGCGCGGCTTGTCGAGGTAGCGCTCCACGAAGCACTCGCCCCGGCCGAACGCGGCTACGGCCTCGCGCACGGCGGAGTCGTACAGCTCCGGGACCTCTTCGAGGGTGCGGGCGACCTTGAGACCGCGACCGCCGCCGCCGAAGGCGGCCTTGATCGCGATGGGCAGGCCGTGCTCCTTGGCGAAGGCCACGACCTCGTCGGCCCCGGACACCGGGTCCGGGGTGCCGGCCACCAGCGGGGCGCCGGCGCGCTGGGCGATGTGACGGGCGGCGACCTTGTCACCGAGGTCGCGGATGGCCTGCGGCGGCGGGCCGATCCAGGTCAGGCCCGCGTCGATGACGGCCTGGGCGAAGTCCGCGTTCTCGGACAGGAAGCCGTATCCGGGGTGGATGGCGTCAGCACCGGAGTCGGCTGCTGCCTGGAGGACCTTCTTGATGTCCAGGTAGCTGGCGGCCGGGGTGTCACCGCCCAACGCGAACGCTTCGTCTGCCGCGCGGACGTGCAGCGCGTCCCGGTCCGGGTCGGCGTAGACGGCTACGCTCGCGATCCCGGCATCCCGGCAGGCACGGGCAACGCGGACAGCGATTTCGCCACGGTTGGCGATGAGCACCTTGCGCACGATGGCTCCTCCTAGAAACAAGCTGAGTTTAGGGACAGCTGACACGGCCTTTCGACCCCTATCCGCAGGTGAGCTTCCCCACACAGAGCGTGATAGCGAGGCTTGCCCGAGCCCAGAAACCCTTGTGTCGCCCCAGGTCAGGGAGATCCCCGACTGCACAGTAACCCCGTCGCGCAGCCGAGGTCTCTGTTCACCGGGTCAGCGGCCCCTGGTGAATCTTTGTGGAGTCCCTACGAACGGCCTATGCATTCTTTGCGTGAGAGCCGTCACGCGGGCCCGTCCGCAACCAAGCTGCCCGCACCCCTTGTCCACACGTTTACCCATGAGTAGCCTCCAGGCGTCGAACAGGCTTCTGGATCCCGGCCTGTGGCTTCTGGGGATGGGGGCGTCGTGCTGCGCAGACTCGTGGCCGCACTGGCCGCGATCGTGCTCGTCGTGGAAGCGGCGGTGCTCGTACTCGTGCACGTCGTGCTGGCGAAGGCGACGCAGAACCAGTCGATGTCGATCGCCGGCAGCGACCCCGACCTCATGGCCCGGGCGACCTACGGCCTCGGGGCGGTGATGGGCGCCTTCCTGCTGCTCTGCGCCGTCCTGCTGGCCGTCACCGCCGTACGGGACCGGGCGCCCGGCCGCTTCGCCCGCGTCGTCCTGGTGGTCGCCGCCGTCACCCACGCGGTGCTCGGCGCCCTCGCCCTCGGACTGGTGGGCTGGGGCGCCTTCGCCGCCTTGATGGTGATCCTGTGCCTGCTCGTACTGGCGCTGGTGCTCTACGCCCTGCCGCCCGTGGGGGGCCAGGACGTCCAAGGCGCCCCGCCGGCCGGACCGGGGGAGCTCAGGCCCACAAATCCGTGATGGACACGCCCAGTTCGGCCAGCAGCGAGCGCAGCAGGGGCAGGGAGATCCCGATCACGTTGCCGTGGTCCCCGTCGATGCCGTCGATGAAGGGCGCCGACAGGCCGTCCAGGGTGAAGGCGCCCGCCACGTGCAGCGGCTCGCCGCTGGCCACGTACGCGGCCACCTCCGCGTCCGTCGGCTCGCCGAAGCGGACCGTCGTGGACGCCGTGGCCGAAACCTGACGGCCGCTCGCCGTGTCGATCACGCAGTGCCCGGTGCGCAGCACCCCGGCCCGGCCGCGCATCGACTTCCAGCGGGCCGTGGCCTCCTCGGCGTCGGCCGGCTTGCCGAGGGCCTCCCCGTCCAGCTCCAGTACGGAGTCGCAGCCGATCACCAGCGCCCCCGCGGCCTCGTCCAGGGCCGCCACCACGGCGGCCTTCGCCTCGGCCAGCGCCAGCGCCAGCTCGGACGGCGTGTCGGCGGAGAGGGCGTCCTCGTCGAAGCCGCTGACGATCACGTGCGGGGCGAGCCCGGCCTGGCGCAGCAGGTTCAGCCGGGCGGGCGAAGCGGAGGCGAGGACGACGGAGCGGGGCGCGGCAGCAGTCATGCCAGCCATCGTAGGGGCCTGCGGGCGGGCGCGCGGACGGCTCCCCAGGGGCCCGGGCCGGGCCTCAGAACGGGCCCACGCCGAGGACGTACACCACGACGATCATGGCGAGGGCGAGCACCACGATCAGCCGCCGCAGCATGTCTTGCGCGTCGCGCATGTCCTTCGGCGGCTCGTCCTTCGGGTCTGACCAGAGCATCCTCCGATCCTTGCCCCACGCAGGACGGTGGCGCCTGAGTACGCGTACTCAGGCGCCACCGTCCGTTCACGCCATCTTCGCGGCGGCGAACCCTGTGCGGACCCGCCCCCTGCGATCCGGCCCTCTGCGCGGGCTCTGCGACCCGTCCCTCACACGGGCCAGTACGTGCGCCCCCAGGCGCGCGGACCCGGCTGCGGCAGCGTCCGCCGCGCCACCCGCGCGGGCGCCGACCACTCGTCCGCGACCCCGGGCGCGCCCGACGGCGCGGAAGCCAGCGCCGCCGCGCGCGCTTGGACCACCGCCAGTGCGGCGGCCAGCTCCTCCGGCGTCGGATTCCCCTTGACGACCTTGATCACCACAGGACTGACCTCCTAGAGGGGGATGTTGCCGTGCTTCTTCGGGGGCAGGGACTCCCGCTTGGTCCGCAGCTGCCGCAGCCCCTTCACCACGTGTGCCCGGGTCTCCGACGGCATGGCCACCGCGTCGATGTACCCGCGCTCGGCGGCGGTGTACGGGTTCAGCAGGGTGTCCTCGTACTCGGCGATCAGCCGGGCCCGCGTCTCCTCCCCCTGTCCGGCGGCCTCGGCCTCGGCGATCGTGCGGCGGTGCAGGATGTTCACCGCGCCCTGCGCGCCCATGACGGCGATCTGCGCGGTCGGCCAGGCCAGGTTCAGGTCCGCGCCGAGGTGCTTGGAGCCCATGACGTCGTACGCGCCGCCGAACGCCTTGCGGGTGATGACGGTGATCAGGGGGACGGTGGCCTCGGCGTAGGCGTAGATCAGCTTCGCGCCGCGCCGGATGATTCCGTTGTACTCCTGGTCGGTGCCCGGCAGGAAGCCCGGTACGTCGACGAACGTCAGCACCGGGATGTTGAAGGCGTCGCAGGTCCGCACGAAGCGGGCGGCCTTCTCGGAGGCGTTGATGTCCAGGCAGCCGGCGAACTGCATCGGCTGGTTCGCGACGACGCCCACCGGGTGGCCCTCGACGCGGCCGAAGCCGGTGAGGATGTTCGGCGCGAACAGCGACTGCGTCTCCAGGAACTCGCCGTCGTCCACGACGTGCTCGATCACGGTGTGCATGTCGTACGGCTGGTTCGCGCTGTCCGGGATCAGTACGTCGAGTTCGCGGTCGAGGTCGCTGACCTCGGTGTCCGCCTCTTCCGGGAAGGCGGGCGCCTCGGAGAGGTTGTTGGACGGCAGGTAGGCGAGGAGGGACTTGACGTACTCGATGGCGTCCTTCTCGTCCCCGGCCATGTGGTGGGCGACACCCGAGGTGGAGTTGTGGGTGCGCGCGCCGCCGAGCTCCTCGAAGCCCACGTCCTCGCCGGTGACCGTCTTGATGACGTCCGGGCCGGTGATGAACATGTGCGAGGTCTGGTCGACCATCACGGTGAAGTCGGTGATGGCGGGGGAGTACACGGCGCCGCCGGCGCAGGGGCCCACGACGAGGCTGATCTGCGGGATGACGCCCGACGCGTGGACGTTGCGGCGGAAGATCTCGCCGTACATGCCGAGCGCGCTGACGCCCTCCTGGATGCGGGCGCCGCCGGAGTCGTTGATGCCGATGACCGGGCAGCCCGTCTTCAGCGCGAAGTCCATCACCTTGATGATCTTCTGGCCGTAGACCTCGCCGAGGGCCCCGCCGAAGACGGTGAAGTCCTGCGAGAACACGGCCACCGGCCGCCCGTCGACCGTGCCGTAGCCGGTCACGACGCCGTCGCCGTAGGGGCGGGTCTGCTCCAGTCCGAAGTTGGTCGAGCGGTGCCGGGCGAACTCGTCGAGCTCGACGAAGGACCCCTCGTCCAGCAGCAGACCGATCCGCTCACGGGCCGTCAGCTTCCCCTTGGCGTGCTGCTTCTCCACCGCCCGCGCGGACCCGGCGTGAGTGGCTTCGTCGATCCGGCGCTGCAGATCCGCGATCTTCCCCGCGGTCGTGTGCATGTCGATCGGCTCTGAGGGTTGTGACATCGGGGCGCGGCTCCCTGTGTGGTGTCAAGTGCCTGGTCAATTGATGGACTGCTGCTGGCTACTCGTGCGTAGCGTATCGGCGGGCATGGCGCTCGGCAGTGCGGCGTTTGACACACCTACTGTGGGTTGCATGACGCCAACAGATGCATCAGGAGGAACTCCCTCGGGAGCTTCCGCGGGACGTTGGTCCAGCCTGGACCGGCCGCCGTTGAACGCCGCCGTTTTGCGGCGCCATCTCGTGGGGGAGGGGTTGTGGCGTTCGCTGGAGGTGGTTTCGTCCACCGGGTCCACGAACACCGACCTCGCCGCGCGGGCCGCGGAGCTGGAGGAGGGGGCCGTGCTCGTCGCCGAGGAGCAGAGCGCCGGCCGGGGGCGGCTGGACCGGAGCTGGGTGGCGCCCGCCCGGTCCGGGCTGTTCTTCTCGGTGCTGCTCAAGCCCGGCCCCGGGGTCCCCGAGGAGCGGTGGGGGTGGCTGACCCTGCTCGCCGGGGTGGCCACCGCGACCGGGCTGTCGCGTGCGGCGGGCGTGGACACCGCCCTCAAGTGGCCCAACGACCTGCTGGTCACCATCGAGGGCGAGGAACGCAAGACGGGCGGCATCCTCTCCGAGCGCGTCGCTGACGGGGTCGTCGTCGGCATCGGGCTGAACGTCACCCTCACCGAGGACGAGCTGCCCGTCGACACCGCGGGCTCCCTCGCCCTGGCCAAGGCCACCGTCACCGACCGGGAACCGCTGCTCAAGGCCGTACTGCGCTCCCTGGAGCAGTGGTACGAGACCTGGCGCGCGGCCGGCGGCGACCCGGCGGCCAGCGGTCTGCAGGAGACGTACGCGGCGGGCTGCGCGACGCTGGGCCGGCACGTCCGGGCGGACCTGCCCGGCGGCCGCACGATCACCGGGACGGCCGAAGCGGTCGACGCGGACGGGCGGCTCGTGATCCGCACGGCGGAGGACGAGCGGCTGGCCGTGGGGGCCGGGGACGTGGTCCACCTGCGGTCGATCCGGTAGCGGCCCGGAGGCCCGGTCGGGCGCGCCGAGCGGGGAGTGAGCTACGGCACACCTGCCGTATGGTTTTGGGGGCAGCACCCAGCGGTAGCCGGCGGAGATCCCGGTCATGCGGTGATCAACCGGTTCGGTAGTCGGAATTGCGTACGGAATGGACAGGAGGCGGCCCTTGACCGTCGACGACCCTACGTCCGGCGCGTCCGGGTCCGGGTCCGGCGCGGGTGCGACCCAGGCCGGTTCGGGCGGCACCCCGATCGGGCGGGACCAGCACACTCCCCACCACGAGGTGGACCACACGGTCCAGCCGACGGCCGACCCGCTGGCCATCCGCCTGGAGCAGCTGATCCTGGGTGCCGAGCGCCGCTACACCCCCTTCCAGGCCGCCCGCAGCGCCGGGGTGTCGATGGAGCTCGCCTCCCGTTTCTGGCGGGCCATGGGCTTCGCGGACATCGGCCAGGCCAAGGCCCTCACCGAGGCGGACGTCCTGGCGCTGCGCCGGCTCGCCGGTCTGGTGGAGGCCGGGCTGCTGAGCGAGCCGATGGCGGTGCAGGTCGCGCGGTCCACCGGACAGACCACCGCCCGGCTGGCCGAATGGCAGATCGACTCCTTCCTGGAGGGGCTGACGGAGCCGCCGGAGCCGGGCATGACCCGGACGGAGGTCACGTACCCGCTGGTCGAGCTGCTGCTGCCGGAGCTGGAGGAGTTCCTCGTCTACGTGTGGCGGCGCCAGCTGGCGGCCGCGACCGGCCGCGTGGTGCAGGTGGCCGACGACGAGGAGATGGTCGACCGGCGCCTCGCGGTGGGCTTCGCGGACCTGGTGGGCTTCACCCGGCTGACCCGTCGGCTGGAGGAGGAGGAGCTCGGCGAGCTGGTCGAGGCCTTCGAGACGACGGCGGCGGACCTGATCGCCGCGCACGGCGGACGGCTGATCAAGACGCTGGGCGACGAGGTGCTGTACGCGGCGGACGACGCGGCGACGGCGGCGGAGATCGCGATGCGGCTGATCGAGACGATGGAGGCGGACCCGCAGATGCCCGAGCTGCGGGTGGGGATCGCCTTCGGGACGGTGACGACCCGGATGGGCGACGTCTTCGGGACGACGGTGAACCTGGCCAGCCGGCTGACGTCCATAGCCCCCAAGGACGCGGTGCTGGTGGACGGGGCCATGGCCGAGGAACTCGGCCGGACGGGCGCCGCGCCGGTCTCCGAGAAGGAGTCCGAGTCGGAGGAGGGCGGCGGGACCTATCGGTTCGCGCTCCAGCCGATGTGGCAGCGTCCGGTGCGCGGGCTCGGGGTCGTGGAGCCCTGGTCGCTGACGCGGCGGACCCCTAGGATCCCCGGGTAACGTTCGTTAACCGGGAGGGCTGTCCTGTGGCGTCGAAGAGCGTGGCGGCGGAGACCGTGGAGTCGGAGTTCCTGGCCGTGCGCCGGCATGAGGACGGGGTCGTGGAGTTGGTCCTGGACCGGCCCAAGGCGATGAACGCGGTGTCCACGGGCATGGCCCGGGCCATCGGGGACGCGTGCGCGCGGCTCGCGGCGGACGCCTCGGTACGGGTGGTCGTGCTGTCCTCGGCGGTGGACCGGGCGTTCTGCGTGGGCGCCGACCTCAAGGAGCGCAACGCGATGTCGGACGCCGAGCTGGTACGCCAGCGGCCGACGACCCGGGGTGCGTACGGGGGCGTGCTGGAGCTCCCGATGCCGACGATCGCGGCCGTGCACGGCTTCGCGCTCGGCGGCGGCTTCGAGCTGGCGCTGGCCTGTGACGTGATCGTGGCCGACGAGACCGCGGTGGTCGGCCTGCCGGAGGTGTCGGTCGGGGTGATCCCGGGCGGCGGCGGCACGCAGCTGCTGCCCCGGCGGGTCGGTGCGGCCCGCGCGGCGGAGCTCGTTTTCACGGCGCGCCGGGTGGAGGCCGCGGAGGCGCTGGAGCTGGGTCTGGTGGACTCGGTGGTCGCGGCGGGCACGGACCGCGCGGAGGCGCTGGCGCTGGCGGCCCGGATGGCGGCGAACTCGCCGGTCGGGCTGCGGGCGGCGAAGCGGGCGCTGCGGCTGGGTCACGGGATGGACCTGGCGGCCGGTCTGGAGATCGAGGACGCGGCGTGGCGGACGGTGGCCTTCTCCGGCGACCGGGCCGAGGGCGTGGCGGCGTTCAACGAGAAGCGCAAGCCGCAGTGGCCGGGCGTGTAGCCGGACGCGTGGGCGGCGGACGGGCCCGGACGGGGCCGGGCGGGCGCCGGGGCGTCGCCGGACAGGTAGATCGCGGCGATTGTCACCAAATCGGATAGAACTCCCTAACCTGTTGTGATGGGAGTTGACGGGCGGCTTCGGGCCGTCGTGGGCCTCGCGCAGGCGATGGCGGCGGCGTGCGCGCCACGGGACAGCGTGCGGGCGGCCGCGCGGGGCGCCCGGCTGGCCATGGACGGGTCGTTCGCCGCCATCTCCGCCTGGGAGCGCGAGCACGGCCGGCTGCGCGTCCTCGTGAACGAGGGCGAGCGGCGGGCGGGCGAGGAGGAGTTCCCCGAGGACGAGTCCTACCCCGTCCACGAGTTCCCCGAGATCACCGAGTTCCTGCACGAGCGCTGGGTCGGCGGCGCCGGCCCCCACGCCTGGGTCGAGGCCGCGGGCGGCGGCCGCCCGGGCCGGCGCGGCGAAGCGCTGCGCCGGCGCGGACGCGGCACCTGCGTGGTCGCGCCGATCGTGCTCAGCGGCCGGGCCTGGGGGGAGCTGTACGTCGCCCGGGACGAGGGCCTGCCCGACTTCGACGAGGACGACGCGGAGTTCGCGACCGTACTGGCCGCCGTCGTGGCCGCCGGGCTCGCGCAGAACGAACGCCTCGAAGAGGCCAGGCGCCTGGCGTTCACCGATCCGCTGACGGGACTGGCCAACCGGCGGGCCGTCGACATGCGGCTCGACGAGGCCCTGGAGGAGCACCGGCGCAGCGGGGCCGTGGTCAGCCTCGTCGTCTGCGACCTGAACGGGCTCAAGCGGGTCAATGACACCCTCGGGCACGCCATGGGCGACCGGCTGCTGGAGCGGTTCGGGTCCGTACTGAGCCTGTGCGGGGCCATACTGCCCGGCGCGCTCGTGGCCAGGCTCGGCGGAGACGAGTTCTGCCTGGTCAGCGTCGGTCCGTCGGCGGACGAGGTGGTGCGGGTCACCGAGGAGGTGTGCCTGCGCGCCGCCGAGCTGGAGCTGGGCGAGGGGGTGGCCTGCGGGGTCGCCTCGACGGGGGACCCGATCGGGCCGGTGAAGTCCTCGCGGCGGTTGTTCCGGCTCGCCGACGCGGCCCAGTACAAGGCCAAGGCCGCCCGCTCCCGGGGGCCCGTGGTGGCCGGCCGGGACAGCGCGGTGGTGCGTCTCGCCGACGCCGCCCAGGCGGGCAGGGGGGAGCGGCGCCGGTTCCGCGGCAGGGCGTAGCAGCCTGTGACGACTGGTCCACCAAGTCGCTAGTGACATGAAGAGATTCAGTCCGTAGGGTGCTGAATATGGATATGCACACTGTCGTGGTGGGAACGTCCGGGACCACCGCCGAGGACGTCATCGCCGTCGCCCGCGGCAACGCGCGGGTCGAGCTGTCCGGCGAGGCGCTGGACGCCCTGGCCCGCGCCCGCGAGATCGTCGACGCGCTCGCCGCCAAGCCCGAGCCGGTCTACGGGGTGTCGACCGGCTTCGGTGCCCTCGCCTCCCGGCACATCAGCCCCGAGCTGCGCGCCCAGCTCCAGCGCAACATCGTCCGCTCCCACGCCGCCGGCATGGGCCCGCGCGTCGAGCGCGAGGTCGTGCGCGCCCTGATGTTCCTGCGCCTCAAGACCGTGGCCTCCGGGTACACCGGCGTCCGGCCCTCCGTCGCGCAGACGATGGCCGACGTACTGAACGCCGGGATCACGCCGGTCGTGCACGAGTACGGCTCCCTCGGCTGCTCCGGCGACCTCGCCCCGCTCTCGCACTGCGCCCTCACCCTCATGGGCGAGGGCGACGCCGAGGGCCCCGACGGGGTCGTGCGCCCCGCGGGCGAGCTGCTCGCCGAAGCCGGGATCGAGCCGGTCGAGCTGCGCGAGAAGGAGGGCCTGGCCCTCCTCAACGGCACCGACGGCATGCTCGGCATGCTGATCATGGCCCTCGCCGACCTCGGCAAGCTGTACACCTCCGCCGACATCACCGCCGCGCTGACCCTGGAGGCGCTGCTCGGCACCGAGAAGGTGCTCGCGCCCGAGCTGCACGCCATCCGTCCGCACCCCGGCCAGGGCGCCTCCGCCGCCAACATGGCCGCCGTCCTGGAGGGCTCGGGCCTGGTCCGCCACTACCAGGAGGAGACCGCCCCGCGCGTCCAGGACGCCTACTCGGTGCGCTGCGCCCCGCAGGTCGCCGGCGCCGGACGCGACACCATGGCGCACGCCGCCCTGGTGGCCTCGCGCGAGCTCGCCTCGGCCGTCGACAACCCGGTGGTGCTGCCCGACGGGCGGGTCGAGTCCAACGGCAACTTCCACGGCGCGCCCGTGGCGTACGTACTGGACTTCCTGGCCATCGCCGCCGCCGACCTCGGCTCCATCGCCGAGCGCCGCACCGACCGGCTGCTCGACAAGAACCGCTCGCACGGCCTGCCGCCGTTCCTGGCGGACGACGCCGGTGTCGACTCCGGTCTGATGATCGCCCAGTACACGCAGGCCGCGCTGGTCAGCGAGATGAAGCGGCTCGCGGTCCCCGCCTCCGCCGACTCGATCCCCTCCTCCGCCATGCAGGAGGACCACGTCTCCATGGGCTGGTCGGGCGCGCGCAAGCTCCGTACCGCGATCGACAACCTGACCCGGATCGTCGCGATCGAGCTGTACGCGGCCACCCGCGCCATCGAGCTGCGCCACGGGCTCACCCCGTCCCCGGCCAGCCGGGCCGCCATCGCGGCGGTGCGGGAGGCGGGCGTCCAGGGCCCCGGGCCGGATCGTTTCCTCGCGCCCGACCTGGCCGCCGCCGAGGCGTTCGTGCGTTCCGGTGCCCTCGTCGACGCCGTGGAGGCGGTCACGGGTCCGCTCGCCTGAGCGTGACGTGACGTGACGTGACATGACATGACTGAAAGGGCCGCGCCCGGGGTTTCCCGGGCGCGGCCCTTTCACGTGCTCCGGCGTGCTCCGGCGGCCTGTCGCCCGCGCCGGCTACTGCGTGCGTGAGCGGCGTACGGAGAAGACCACGAAGCCGGCTCCCACGCCCAGGAAGAGCGTGCCGCCCAGCAGGTAGGGGCTGGTGTCGACGCTGCCGGTGTCGGCGAGCGAGAGGGGCAGGGCGGCGGCCTCCTGGGCCGTCGAGGTGTTGACGACCGCGGCGGCGGGCGTGAGCGTGGCCCGGTTCTCCTGGGCGGGCCGGGCTTCCTGGCCGGTCTGGCCGGGCTCGTCGGAAAGGCTCCGCTGGTAGGACGGGCCGGAACGGCTCGGCGCCTGGTCCGGTGCGGTGGCGTTCGCCGAGGGCACGAACCAGAGGGCGGCGAGGAGGGTGGTCGCTCCGAGAGCGGTGAGCAGCGATCGACGTGCGGACACGGTGCGATCCCCCTTGTGGCAGCAGCGAATTGGCCGTGTGCGCCGATGCTAGTGAAAGGGGCGGGTCGTGGGAAAGTCGGGACAGGTTCCGGGCTTACTCTCCGTCGTATGAACTCTTCTGACACCTCACGGTACGTACGACTTCGGGTGGATTTGGTCCTTGAAGTGACCGACACCACAGCGCTCACGGGTGCCGCCCTCGCGCACATCAAGGCCGACGAGTTCATGCCGGACGAGGAGCGCGGCCACGCCGAGTCGGCGGTGGGCGAGGACGAGTCGGAGGCCCTGGCCTACCTGGTCGACCCCACCGACCTGGTCGCGGAGATCCCCGGCGTGGATCTGGCGCAGGCCTCCTGGAGCAGTGAGCCCGTCGAATACGACCCCGAGTCCATGGAGTGGGACATGGACGAGGAAGATGGGGACTTCGACGAAGAGGTGACCGGCAACGCCTGACCGTGTGGTTGCACACATCCCAACGGAATGTGGAACCGAAACGGGTCATTCACGCGTTGTCACAACCGTGGGCAGGGGGCATGGCCCCCTGCCCGGTGGGTACCTTTCAGCGGCAGCTGGGAGGGAGCTCGGGGGTTCCGGCAACGATGGAGTGGCGTGTGAGGACGGACAGCAAGCGGCGGAAGAGGTCCCTGGTGGCCATTTCCGCCGTCCTCGGTGGCGTACTGGTGCTTTCGGCGTGTGACGACGGAGGTGACCAGCCAAAGGGCAGCGGCCAGGCCTCGGCCAAGTCGCAGGCCGATGTCGACGCCGCGGCGGCGAAGGACGCCTCGAAGGCCCGAATAGCCATCACGCCCAAGGACGGCGCCACCAACATCGGCCTGAACGACGCCACGAGCGTGACCGTCAGTGACGGCACCCTCACCAAGGTCGAGCTCAAGAGCTCCGACGGCGCGGACGTCCCGGGCAAGATAGCCGCCGACGGCAAGAGCTGGAAGCCGGACGCCGCCCTCAAGCGCTCCACCAAGTACGCCGTGTCGGCGAGCGCCAAGGACGAGGCGGGCCACGAGGCGCACGAGAACGCCTCCTTCACCACCGTCTCCCCGGAGAACAGCTTCATCGGCTCGTTCGTGCCGGACGAGGGCCAGACCGTCGGCGTGGGCATGCCGGTCTCGATCACCTTCAACAAGCCGATCAAGGACCAGAAGGCCGTCCAGGCCGCCATCAACGTCTCCTCCAGCAGCGGCCAGGAAGTCGTCGGCCACTGGTTCGACGCGCAGCGCCTGGACTTCCGCCCGGAGCAGTACTGGCAGGCGAACTCCACCGTGACGCTCAAGCTCGCGCTGGACGGCGTCCAGGGCGCCCCGGGCGTCAAGGGCGTCCAGAGCAAGACCGTCACCTTCAAGATCGGCCGGAGCCAGGTCTCCACGGTCGACGTGAAGACCAAGAAGATGACGGTCACCCGCGACGGCCAGGTCATCAAGACCATCCCGATCTCGGCCGGCTCCCCGGCGAACCCGACGTACAACGGCCAGATGGTCATCTCCGAGAAGTTCAAGGAGACCCGGATGGACGGCGCCACCGTCGGCTTCAAGAACGGCGAGGGCAAGGGCGAGTACGACATCAAGGACGTCCCGCACGCGATGCGGCTGTCGACCTCGGGCACGTTCATCCACGGCAACTACTGGGGATCGGACTCGATCTTCGGCAGCGTCAACACCAGCCACGGCTGCGTCGGTCTGAACGACACCCAGGGCGCCAACGACCCGAACACGGCGGGCGCGTGGTTCTTCGACAACTCGCTCATCGGCGACGTGGTCACCGTGGTCAACTCCCCGGACAAGACCATCAAGCCCGACAACGGCCTCAACGGCTGGAACATGAGCTGGGCGGAGTGGAAGGCCGGCTCCTCCTCCTGACGCGTCCGCGCGCATGCGCGGACGGCTGACGGACGGACGGACGGGCAGACGCCCTGGGCGTGTGTGAACGGCGGGGAACCCTGACGGGTTCCCCGCCGTTCGCCGTTCTCATCCGACTCTTACCTGCGGCTTACCCGGCCATCAGGGGCGCTGCCTACGTTCGGCGCCATGTTCTTCACCTACCTGCGGCGCGAGTTGCGCCGCCGCCGCAAGGCGGCGCTGGTCGTCGCGTCCGGCCTCGCCCTCGGCATCGCCCTCGTCATCGTCGTCAACTCCGTTTCGGCGGGCATGTCCCAGGCCCAGGGCAAGGTCCTGCAGTCCCTCTACGGACTGGGCACCGACATGACCGTCACCAAGGCCCAGCCGCCGCAGGGGCAGGGCGGCGACGCCGGCCGCCCGCGCTTCAAGTTCGACGCCCGCGGCGAGGGCGACGCGGACGCCGACGCCCAGCAGAGCCGTGACCTGGTCATGCCCCAGGGCTTCCAGACCCTCGACTCCGCGACCGTGGCCAAGGTGGCCGGACAGGACGGCGTCGCCCGGGCGGTCGGCGGCCTCAGCCTCCAGGTGATGAAGGTCAACGGGCAGTTCAAGCGCGGCGAGTTCCGCAGGGGCCAGGGTGGCGGGGCGGCGGGCGGTACGGCCGGCAAGCCGGGCGCGGGCGGTGGCGGGAACACCGTCGAGGGCGGTGGCGCCGACTTCGACGTCAACTCCTTCTCCGTGTACGGCACGGACGTCACCCAGCCGGAGCTGGGCCCGCTGACCACCTCCAAGATCACCTCAGGTCGCGGTTTCGCGGCGGGCGACAAGGACGCGGCCGTCACCGTCGTCGACAGCGCCTACGCCAAGAAGAACAACCTGGCCGTCGGCTCCGAACTCACCGTCAAGAACACCCCCTTCAAGGTCCTCGGCATCGCCACCGCCGACAGCGGGGACGCCACCGCCAACCTCTACGTGCCCCTGCACCAGGCCCAGACGCTCGCCGAGACCCCCGACAAGATCACCACGGTCTACGTCCAGGCCAAGGACTCCCAGGCCATCGGCTCCGTCAAGCAGGCCATCCAGAAGAACGTCCCCGACACCACCGTCACCACCTCCGCCGACCTGGCCGACACCGTCTCCGGCTCGCTGTCCACCGCCGCCTCGCTCGCCTCCACCGTCGGCAGCTGGCTCTCGTACGTCGTGCTCGCCGCCGCCTTCCTCGTCGCCGGGCTGCTCACCTCCTCCGCCGTCTCGCGGCGCGTGCGGGAGTTCGGCACCCTCAAGGCGCTCGGCTGGAAGAGCCGCCGCGTCACCCTCCAGGTCGCCGGGGAAGCCCTGGTCAACGGTCTGATCGGCGGGGTCCTCGGCATCGGGGTCGGCCTGGGCGCCGCCTACGCGATCACCGCGGCCAGCCCCACCCTCACCGCCCGGCTGGCGGGCGCCGCAGGCCGCGCGGGCATGCGGGCCGGCGGGCAGGGCGGATTCGGCGGCGGGATGCGCGCCGCCCGCCAGGGCGCCGGCAAGGCGCTCGACGTGGCCCTCACCGCGCCCGTGTCCCTGTCGGTCATCGGCCTGGCCGTTGCCCTCGCCGTGGCGGGCGGCCTGATCGCGGGCGGCTTCGGCGGCTGGCGGGCGTCGCGGCTGCGGCCGGCGGACGCGCTGCGCCGCGTCGAATAGCCCGCACGGCCCGCACGGCCCGCACAGCCCGCAGGCCCGACCTCCCCCCATTCCTGATCTTCCTGATCGAGTTTTCTGATCGAGCGAGGCAAACGAGATGTACCAGCTCAGCGGAGTCACCAAGCGCTACCGGCGCGGCAAGCAGAGCGTCGACGCGCTCGCCGGCGTGGACCTCACCATCGAGGACGGCGGCCGGCTCGTCATTCAAGGCCCCACCGGAGGCGGCAAGTCCACCCTGCTCCAGATGCTCGGCGCCCTCGACCGGCCGACCGAGGGCCAGGTCGTCCTCGACGGCCTGGACCTGGCGACCGTCTCCGAGGCCCGGCTCACCCGGGTCCGCGCCGAGACCATCGGCTTCGTCTTCCAGTCCTTCAACCTGATCCCGACACTGACGGCGCAGGAGAACGTCGAAACGGCCCTCGTCCCTCTCGGACTGGGGGCGCGCGAGCGGCGTGCGCGGGCGGCCGAGGCGCTGGAGTCGGTCGGTCTCGGCGAACGCACGGGCCACCTGCCCGGTGAGATGTCCGGCGGCCAGCAGCAGCGCGTGGCGATCGCGCGTGCCCTGGTCAAGCGGCCGAAGGTGCTGCTGGCCGACGAGCCGACCGGCAACCTGGACGAGTCGATGCGCGACGAGGTCATGGACCTGCTCGAAGGGCTGTGGAAGGAACACGGCCTGACCTTCGTCATGGTCACGCACGACAGCGCGCTCGCGAAGCGGGCGCCGCGCGTGGCGACGATCCGCAAGGGGCGGGTGACGGTGACGGAAAACCCCTGAGCACACCGACCGGGACGGGACCGGGCGGCCGCTACTGCCCTGCGGGCTCGGACGTCCCCACGGCCGGCGACGGGGCCGGGCCCGCCGCCGACCAGGACGACAGCAGGCGCAGCGCGTCCGCCGACGGGGAGCCCGGCGCGGCGTGGAAGGTGATCAGGGACTGCTCGGAGTCGTCCGGCAAGGCCAGCGTCTCGAACGCCAGGCTCAGGTCGCCCACCAGGGGGTGCCGCAGCCGCTTCACGCCGTGCGTCTTGTCGTCCGCCACCGTGTGCGCGGCCCACAGCCGCCGGAACTCCTCGCTCTTCACCGACAACTCCCCGACGAGCGCGGAGAGTTGCTCGTCCTCGGGGTGCCGGCCCGCGTACAGGCGCAGGTAGCTCACCACCTGGCAGGCCCGGCACTCCCACTCCGCGTACAGCTCGGCCGTCGCCGGATCGAGGAACACCATCCGGACCAGGTTCCGCTCCTGCGCGGGCAGCGCGCCGAAGTCGCCGAACACCGCGGTCGCCATCCGGTTCCAGGCCAGCACGTCCTGACGCCGGCCCACCAGGTACGCCGGTACGCCCTCCATCGCGTCCAGCAGCACGCGCAGCTCCGGGCGGACCTGCTCCGGGCGCCGCGAGGGGCGGCGCCGGCGCGGCCGCGGGCTTGCCAGACGGGTCAGGTGCGCCGACTCGGTGCCGTCCAGACGCAGGGCCCGCGCGATCGCGTCCAGTACGTCCGCCGACACGTTCTGCCCGTGGCCCTGCTCCAGGCGCGTGTAGTACGCCACCGACACGCCCGCCAGCTGCGCCAGTTCCTCCCGGCGCAGGCCGGGCACCCTGCGGTGGCGCCCGTAGTCCGGCAGGCCCACGTCCTCGGGGCGCAGGCGGGCCCGGCGGGAGCGGAGGAACTCGCCCAGTTCGGCGCGCTGATCAAGCTGGTCCATACCGCCAGTATCGCCGGGCGGCGGACCGCCAGGCTGACCCCGCCAGTGGTAGGACCAGCGGTCCTATGCTCCGCAGGGGGCTGGGTGGGCGCCGCGGCCCCGGGCATCGTGGAGCGCACCGCACCACGGAACTCAGGAGAAGCAGCGCATGTCCGCCACTCAGCACACCCCGCTCACCCAGGTCGCCGCGTACGCCGCCCCCGCACCCAAGGCTCCGCTGGAGCGCACCACCATCGCGCGCCGCGCGGTGGGCGAGCACGACGTGCTCATCGACATCAAGTACGCCGGCATCTGCCACTCCGACATCCACCAGGTCACCGACGGCTGGGGCGAGGGCATCTACCCCATGGTCCCCGGCCACGAGATCGCCGGCGTCGTCACCGAGGTCGGCGCGGGAGTCACCAGGTTCGCGGTCGGCGACCGTGTCGGCGTCGGCTGCTTCGTCGACTCCTGCCGCAGCTGCGAGTACTGCCTGCGCGGCCAGGAGCAGTACTGCGTCCAGGGGATGACCGGCACCTACAACGCCCTCGGCAAGGACGGGCAGCCCACCTACGGCGGTTACTCCACCCACATCGTGGTGGACGAGAACTACACCGTCCGCATCCCCGACGGTCTGGACCTCGACGTCGCCGCGCCGCTGCTGTGCGCGGGCATCACCCTCTATTCGCCGCTGCGGCACTGGCAGGCGGGCCCCGGCAAGAAGGTCGCGATCGTCGGCCTCGGCGGGCTGGGCCACATGGGCGTGAAGATCGCGCACGCGCTGGGCGCGGAGGTCACCGTCCTGTCCCAGTCCCTGCGCAAGAAGGAGGACGGCCTCAAGCTGGGCGCCGCCCACTACTACGCGACCAACGACGAGCGCACCTTCGAGGAGCTCGCCGGCACCTTCGACCTGATCGTCTCCACCGTCTCCGCCCCGCTGGCCCTCGACGGGTACCTCGCCCTGCTCAAGGTCGACGGCGCCTTCGTGAACGTCGGAGCCCCGGAGGAGCCGGTCTCGCTGAACCTGTTCTCGGTCATCGGCGGCCGCAAGACCGTCGCCGGCTCCATGATCGGCGGCATCGCCGAGACGCAGGAGATGCTCGACTTCTGCGCCGGGCACGGCCTCGGCGCAGAGATCGAAGTCATCGCTGCCGACGCGGTCAACGAGGCGTACGAGCGGGTCCGGGCCAGCGACGTCCGCTACCGCTTCGTGATCGACACCTCCACCATCTGACCGGCCGGGCCGCCGTCGGCCGCCTCACTCAGGCGTCGGCGGCGGCCACGCCGATGGGGCAGGACACGCCCGTGCCGCCGATCCCGCAGTAGCCGGACGGGTTCTTGTCGAGGTACTGCTGGTGGTGGGCTTCCGCGGGCCAGAAGGGGCGCTCCGACGCCGGGAGGACGGCCGTGGTGATCTCCCCGTGGCCGGCGGCGGTGAGGACGCGCTGGTAGGCGGCACGGGACGCCTCGGCCTCCGCCTGCTGGGCGGGGGAGTGGGTGTAGATCGCCGAGCGGTACTGGGTGCCGACGTCGTTGCCCTGGCGGAAGCCCTGGGTGGGGTCGTGGGACTCCCAGAACAGCTTGAGGAGCGCGGCGTAGGAGACCTGCGACGGGTCGAAGACGACCCGGACGACCTCGGTGTGGCCGGTCAGGCCCGAGCACACCTCCTCGTACGTCGGGTTCTGCGTGAAACCGCCCTGGTAGCCGGCCAGGGTCGTCCACACCCCGGGCGTCTGCCAGAACTTGCGCTCCGCACCCCAGAAACAGCCCAGCCCGAAGTCGGCCACGGCCAGGTGCCCGGGGTAGGGGCCGGAGAGCGGGTTGCCGAGCACCGTGTGCACGGCCGGCACGTCGAAGAGGGGCTCGGGACGGCCCTTGAGGGCCTCCTCGTGGGTGGGGAGCTCGGGCGTACGGCGGTACGAGAACATGGATTCCCTCCTAGTGGTCTCCGTTCAACGGCCGGGGGCGGGCCGGGATTCCCCGGTCAGTGGGGCAGGGTCGCCGGGGAGCCGCCGTTGGCCTCGTAGCCCGCGACCGCCAGGGCGCGGTGGATCGCGTACGCGGCCGCCGGGTCCGGCGAAGCCGACCAGGGAAGGGCGCCCACGCAGCCGTCCACGTGCCGCACCTGCTCCATCGCCTCCGCCCAGCGCTCCATCCGCACCAGGAACCACAGCAGCATGTGCCGTACGTGCGCCAGCACAGGGTCGTCCGGGCGCGCCGACCCCACCGCGTACAGCGCCCCCTCCACCGCCCGGGTCACCACCGCGCTGCGCCAGAACGTCGACACCATCTGCACCTCCGGCAGGTGCTCGTACACCGCGAACAGCGGCAGCGCCGCCAGCAGCGAGCCCTGCGGGGCGCGGGCCGCCGCCGCGTGCGCGAACGCGTCGGCCTTCTCCCGCGAGCCGTGCCACTTCTCGCACCAGTAGTTCAGCGCGGCCAGGTGCGCGCCCATGTGCGCCGGCGCCACGTCGATGACCTTCGCCCACAGCGCGTCGTACTCCGCCTCCGAGTACCCGAGCCCCCGGCCGACCGCCAGCTCCGTGATGAACGGGACCGGGTCGCCCGGCGCCAGCAGCGCCGCCCGGCCGCACGCCTCCCGGGCCTCCTCCAGGATGATCCGGTGGTCCCTGGAGCCCACCCCGCCCGAGTGCCGCCACGCCTGCTGCACCAGCAGCTCCGCGTGCACCTGCGCGCCGCCCGCGTCCTTCGGGGCGTCGAGCCGCCACGCCTTGAGCCACAGCGCGCCCTGCCCCGGACGCTCCGCGAGCTCCAGCGCGGCCGCGCCGCCGAAGGCCTGGACGCGCTGCCAGCGCAGCTCCCCGGCCGCCGGGGTGCCGGCCAGCAGCTGCGAGGCGGCCTGCCAGCCGCCGGTGCGGCCCACGTTCTCCAAGGCGTCCATCAGGTCCTCGTCGGGCCCGGGCACCCGTACGTCGAGGTCCTCCTGCCGGTCGAATCCGTAGTCCGCGGGGTCGGCGGCGTCGGGGCTCGCGGGCGAGACCAGCCGCACACCGCCCCGCCTGCGCCGGATGTACGGGCCGAGGGCGGCCACGACCAGCCCGACCGCGATCAGGAACCACAGAATCTCCATGACCCCAGCGAACCAGACGCACCCGCACCGGCGCGAATGCCCTCCCCGGGCCGCCCGGCCCGGCAGGACCCCGGGGCCGTGCGGGGCATAGCATCTGCCACATGAGCGACGACAGCCACGAGCACCAGAGCTTCGAGACCCGCGCGATCCACGCGGGCAACACGGCGGACCCGCTGACCGGCGCGGTCGTGCCCCCGATCTACCAGGTGTCCACGTACAAGCAGGACGGCGTCGGCGGCCTGCGCGGCGGCTACGAGTACAGCCGCAGCGCCAACCCGACCCGCACCGCCCTGGAGGAGAACCTCGCGGCACTGGAGGGCGGCCGGCGCGGCCTGGCCTTCGCGTCCGGGCTCGCCGCCGAGGACTGCCTCCTGCGTACGCTGCTGGCCCCGGGCGACCACGTGGTCATCCCCAACGACGCCTACGGCGGCACCTTCCGCCTCTTCGCGAAGGTCGTCTCCCGCTGGGGCGTCGAGTGGTCGGTGGCCGACACCTCCGACGCGGACTCCATCCGCGCGGCGCTGACCCCGAAGACCAAGGTCATCTGGGTCGAGACCCCCTCGAACCCGCTGCTCGGCATCACCGACATCGCCATGGTGGCCGACATCGCGCGCACCGCCGGGGCCAAGCTGGTCGTCGACAACACCTTCGCCTCGCCCTACCTGCAGCAGCCGCTGGCGCTGGGCGCCGACGTGGTCGTGCACTCCCTGACGAAGTACATGGGCGGCCACTCCGACGTCGTCGGCGGCGCGCTCGTCACCGCCGACGCGGCGCTGGGCGAGGAACTGGCCTACCACCAGAACGCGATGGGCGCCGTCGCGGGCCCCTTCGACTCCTGGATCGTGCTGCGCGGCATCAAGACCCTCGCCGTGCGCATGGACCGGCACGCCGAGAACGCCGCCAAGATCGTGGAGGTGCTCAAGCGGCACCCGAAGGTCACCAAGGTCCTCTACCCGGGCCTGCCCGAGCACCCGGGTCACGAGATCGCCGCCAAGCAGATGCGCAACTTCGGCGGCATGATCTCGTTCCAGGTCGAGGGCGGCGAGGAGGCGGCCGTCGCCGTCTGCAACCGGGCGAAGCTCTTCACCCTGGGCGAGTCCCTCGGCGGCGTCGAGTCCCTCATCGAGCACCCCGGCCGGATGACCCACGCCTCCGTCGTCGGATCGGCGCTGGAGGTCCCCTCGGACCTGATCCGCCTGTCGGTCGGCATCGAGAACGCCGACGACCTGGTCGCGGACCTGACGCAGGCCCTGGGCTAGGGCCTGTCGCCACAGTCCCTCCGGGGAGTCGCCGGGCGCGGCCACCCCTGGGTCACCGACGGCGCCGGGCGGTGCTACCAGCCCTCCAGGGGCGGGGAGACACCGCTCGGCGGCGTCACCCACGGACGGGTCACGACGGCCCACACCGTGAAGGCCGCGGCCGCCGCGAACAGCAGCGCCCAGCCGAACCGCCGCACCGCCCGGTAGCGGCGCAGCAGCCGGGCCCCGCGAGCCGCCGCGGCCGCCGCCAGCCCGGCCGGCACCGGCGGGTGCGGGCCCTCCAGCAGCTGCCTGACCTGCGCCTCCTTGGGATCGGGGAACCCGCTCACGCCGCGGTTCCCCCGCCGGCCGCGGCGGCGCGCAGCTTGGCCAGCGCCCCTGCGCGCAGCGCCTGCACCCGCTCGGCCGAGAGCCCCAGCTGCGCGGCCGTGACCTCCTCCGCGACGCCCTCGTAGACCCGCAGCACCAGCACGAGCCGCTCCTTCGGGCTCAGCGCCGCCAGGATCCCCGTGCCGGCGTCCTGCCGCCAGGCGGTGCGGGCGTACGCGGCGCACAACCGGCGGCGCGTGAACTCGTACGGGTCGTCCGCCCGCAGCCTGTGCCACTGCGCGTACGTACGGGCCAGCGCGCCCGCGAGGAGACGGCGCGCGGTGGGCGGATCGGTCTCGGGCTCGCCCGTCAGCAGGACCGCGACATGCAGGAGCCGGCCCGCCGCGCCCGCGACGAACGCCTCGAACTCCGTGAAGGTCCCCGTCCGGTGGTCCACAGCCCCCATGGCCACATGGTGCGGCCGGGGGGACCACCCCGGTCAAGGGGTGGGACGCGGCCGGATGCGCGGGCGCCCGGCCGGCGGGTTCAGGACGCGGGGCCCGCGTCCGCGACGGAGGCCATCAGCTCCGACAGCGACACGTTGAACCGGGTCAGCAGCCCGGTGAACGCCTCGCGTTCTTTCTCCGTCCAGTCCTGCGTCACCCGCGCCATCAGCTCCCGCCGCGAGGAACGCACCTCCTCCAGCCGCGCCAGCCCGCGCGGGGACAGCGCGAGCACCACGGCCCGGCCGTCCTCGGGGTGGGAGGTGCGCTTGACCAGGCCGGCGTCGACGAGCGGGGCGACCTGCCGGGTGACGGTGGAGGAGTCGATGCCCATGCCGCCCGCGAGCGCCTTGACGCCCATGGGCCCTTCCAGGTCCAGCCGGTTCAGCAGCAGGTAGGCGGCGCGGTCCATCGAGTTGCGGGCCTGGCCCACCCCACCGAGGCGGGTCTGCTCCGCCCGGCGGGCGAAGACCGCCACCTGGTGCTGGAGCGCGTCGAGGAGACCGGCTTCGGCGGGCGTTTCGGCCGGCGTGGACAGGTCGGAACTGGCCGGGATGGAGGGCATGGCCGTGGGCTCTCTTCGCGTGGGTCCGACAAGGATGGGGGACAGAGTACGCGGCCCCACGGCGGCCCGTACGCCCCGTCCGAGAACCGTGTTCCGGGGCTCGGTCCGGCTCCGGGACGCCCGCAGCCCGACTCACCGGTCCTACGTGCCCGTACCGCTCGTTCCTCCCGGTCTCCCGCGCGAAGGCAGGGCGCGCGGGCGGGGTGCTGCGAGACTGGCGGCATGAACTACCGCGTCCCCCAGCCCGTGCCGCAGGTCATCCTCGACGATGTGCGGGGCGCCCAGAAGATGCTGTCGGGCGTCTCGCGGGTGACCCCGATGGAGGGCAGCCGCCACCTGTCCGCCCTCACCGGCTCCCCCGTGCACTTCAAGTGCGAGAACCTCCAGCGGACGGGTTCCTTCAAGCTGCGCGGGGCGTACGTGCGCATCGCCGGGCTGCGCCCCGAGCAGCGGGCGGCGGGGGTCGTCGCGGCCAGTGCCGGCAACCACGCGCAGGGCGTGGCCCTGGCCTCCTCCCTGCTCGGGGTCCGCTCGACGGTGTTCATGCCCGTCGGCGCTCCCCTGCCGAAGGTCGCCGCGACCCAGGAGTACGGCGCCGAGGTACGGCTGCACGGACAGGTCGTCGACGAGACCCTCGCCGCCGCCCAGGAGTACGCGGACCGCACCGGGGCGGTGTTCATCCACCCCTTCGACCACCGCGACATCATCGCCGGCCAGGGCACGGTCGGTCTGGAGGTCCTGGAGCAGTGCCCGGAGGTGCGGACCATCCTGGTCGGCGTCGGCGGCGGCGGGCTGGCCGCGGGGATCGCGGTCGCGGTGAAGGCGCTGCGCCCGGACGTGCGGGTCGTCGGCGTACAGGCGGCGGGCGCGGCCGCGTACCCGCCCTCGCTCAAGGCCGGGCACCCCGTGTCGGTCGACAACCCGGTCACGATGGCGGACGGCATCAGGGTCGGCCGCCCCGGCGACGTCCCCTTCCACATCATCGGCGAACTGCTCGACGAGGTCCGCACGGTGTCGGAGGACGCACTCTCCAGCGCCCTGCTGCTGTGCCTGGAGCGGGCCAAGCTCGTCGTCGAGCCGGCAGGGTGCAGCCCGGTCGCCGCCCTGCTGAGCGAGCCCGAACTGTACGGCGGCGGCCCGGTCGTCGCCGTGCTGTCGGGCGGCAACATCGACCCGCTGCTGCTCCAGCGGATCCTGCGCCACGGCATGGCGGCGGCGGGCCGCTACCTGTCGCTGCGGTTGCGCGTCGCGGACCGGCCGGGGGCGTTGGCCGGGCTGCTGGGGGTGCTGTCGACGGTGGACGCGAACGTGCTGGACGTGAGCCACGTGCGGACCGACCCGCGTCTCGGTCTCACGGAGGTGGAGGTCGAACTGCACCTGGAGACCAAGGGACCCGAGCACTGCACGGAGGTCGCGCGGTCGCTGCACGCGGCGGGCTACACGGTCATCGGCGGCTGAGCCGGGGCGCCACTTGTGCGGAAGCCCGGGCGGCGACCGCGCCCCGACCATAGGATTTGCCGAGGAAACACCTGATCCGTACAGGGAGACTCCTTATGCCAGGCGCCATCTACGCCGAAGGCCTGGTGAAGACCTTCGGCGACGTACGGGCACTGGACGGCGTGGACCTCGATGTCCCGGAAGGAACCGTTCTGGGCCTCCTCGGTCCGAACGGCGCGGGCAAGACCACGGCCGTGCGCGTCCTCACCACGCTGCTCCGGCCCGACAGCGGCAAGGCCTTCGTCGCCGGGATCGACGTGCTCAAGCACCCCAACGAAGTGCGCCGCTCCATCGGCCTCTCCGGCCAGTTCGCGGCCGTCGACGAGTACCTCACCGGCCGCGAGAACCTCCAGATGGTGGGCCGGCTCTACCAGATGAGCTCCAGGGCGGCCAAGGCCCGCGCCGCCGAACTCCTCGACCGCTTCCACCTCGCCGACGCCGCCGACCGCACGGCCAAGACCTACTCCGGCGGCATGCGCAGGCGCCTGGACCTCGCCGCCGCACTCGTGGTCCGCCCGCCGGTGATGTTCATGGACGAGCCGACCACCGGCCTCGACCCCCGCAACCGCCAGCAGCTGTGGGACGTCATCCAGGAACTCGTGGCCGGCGGCACCACATTGCTGCTCACCACCCAGTACCTGGAAGAGGCCGACCACCTCGCGCACGACATCTGCGTGGTCGACCACGGCAAGGTCATCGCCCGCGGCACCTCCGACCAGCTCAAGGCGCAGACCGGCGGCGAACGCGTCGAGGTCGTGGTCCACGAACGGGACCACATGGCCGAGGCCCGCGCCGTCCTCGCCGGCTTCGGCAAGGGCGAGACCACCGTCGAGGAACACACCCGCAAGCTGACCGTCCCGGTCACCGGCGGAGCCAAGCTGCTCGCCGAGGTCATCCGCGAACTCGACGGACGCGGGATCGAGATCGACGACATCGGCCTGCGCCGCCCCACCCTGGACGACGTCTTCATCTCCCTCACCGGCCACGCGGCCCAGCCGGCGGACCCGGCGGACCCGGCGGACCCGGCGGACCCGGCGGACCCGGCGGACCCGGCGGCGAACGGCGCCGAACCGGCCGACGCGGACCCCGCCGACGCGAAGGGCCGCAAGGGCAAGGCACGCAAGGAGGCCGTGAAGTGAGCGCCACCACCTCCCCGGTTCCGCCGCTCGCGGCGCCCCGCCCGCGCGGCGGCATCGTCCAGGGCGTCAAGGACTCGCTGGTCATCGCCAAACGGAACCTCATCCGGATGTCCCGCATACCCGAGATGATCATCTTCGGTGTGATCCAGCCGGTCATGTTCGTCGTGCTGTTCAGCTACGTCTTCGGCGGATCGATCAGCGTCGGCGGCAGCACCTCGCCCGCCGCCTACCGCGAGTTCCTCATGGCCGGCATCTTCGCCCAGACCGTCACCTTCGCCACGGCCGGCGCCGGCGCGGGCATCGCCGACGACATGCACAAGGGCCTCATCGACCGGTTCCGCTCGCTGCCCATGGCCCGCGGCGCCGTCCTGACCGGCCGCACCCTCGCCGACCTCGTCCAGACCACCCTCACGGTGATCGTCCTCGCCGTGGTC
This sequence comes from Streptomyces sp. NPDC051578, assembly GCF_044454045.1. Lineage (NCBI taxonomy): Bacteria > Bacillati > Actinomycetota > Actinomycetes > Kitasatosporales > Streptomycetaceae > Streptomyces > Streptomyces sp. NPDC051578. The sequence goes on along the minus strand of NZ_JBITDH010000001.1, from coordinate 1,815,378 downwards.
GCCCTGATCGTCGGCTGGCGCACCCACGAGAACCTCGGCAAGGTCCTGGCCGGCTTCGGCCTGCTGCTCCTGCTCGGCTACGCCTTCTCCTGGATCGGCGCGCTCATCGGCCTGTCCGTGCGCACCCCGGAGGCGGCCACCTCCGGCGGGCTGATCTGGCTCTTCCCGCTCACGTTCATCTCGAACGCCTTCGTGCCCTCCGACAACATGCCGGCCTTCCTGCGGCACATCGCGGAGTGGAACCCGTTCAGCGCGACCGTCCAGGCGGCCCGCGAACTGTTCGGCAACCTGCCGCCCGGCTACCAGGCGCCCGCGGCGTGGCCGATGCAGCACGCGGTCCTCGCGTCCGTCCTGTGGTCGGTGCTGATCATCGTGGTGTTCCGCACGCTCGCCGTCCGCAAGTACCGCTCGGCGACGGCGTAGGCACGTACCGCTCGGCGACGGCGTGGGCACGCTCCCCGCCGGACGCGCGAACGCCCGGCCGGAATGTCCCGGCCGGGCGTCCACGCGTCTCCCGGGACCGAAACGTCCCGGATGAAGGCAGGGGGTGATCAGCCGCTGAACGGCTTGACGTCGAGGATCTTGACGGCCGCCTTCTTGCCGTTCGGCAGCTCGTACTCGGCGTTCTCGCCGATCGTCTTGCCCATCACGCCCATGCCCAGCGGCGACTGCGGGGAGTACGTCTCGAAGTCCGAGGACGCGTACTCGCGCGAGGCCAGCAGGAACTCCATGGTGTCGTCCTCGTCGCCGTCGAAGGCGATCTTGACGAGGGTGCCGGGGGCCACCACGCCGTCGGAGGCGGGCGCGGTGCCGACCTTGGCGTTCTCCAGCAGCTGCGTCAGCTGGCGCACGCGCAGCTCCTGCTTGCCCTGCTCCTCCTTGGCCGCGTGGTAGCCGCCGTTCTCCCGGAGGTCGCCCTCTTCGCGCGCGGCCGCGATCTTCGCCGCGATCTCCGTGCGGGCAGGACCAGAGAGGTAGTCCAGCTCCGCCTTCAGCTGGTCGTACGCCGCCTGGGTCAGCCAGGTGACGCTCTCGCTCGTCTGGGTCACGGGTGCTCCTCGTCGGTACAGGGGACTACAAAGCCGCCAGCGGCGGACGAAACCACGAGCCTAACAATTCGGGAAGAAAAGGGGGAGGACACCTTCCGTATGAAGTGTGTCATCGCCAGTCACCGAGCCGCCCGCGCGGCCGGTCACGGGGCGTCCGCGCGGGGGTCAGGAAGCCCCCGCGCACCGGCCGCGTCGCCTTGCGGCGGCCGCCGGGTCAGCTCGCGGGAGCCTCCTGGCAGCCCACCAGCTCCACCATCGTCGCGCGCCCGGTGGTCTTGAGCGAGACGACCTCGTCCACGCGCGTGTCGCGCTGGGCGAAGGTGAAATCGGCCCGGCCGACCTCGCTGTGGTCCTTGTCCTGGGAGCTGAGGGTGCACACCCCGGTCACACCGGAATCCTTGCGGACCTCCAGGTGGACCTTCACCTCGCTCGCGGAGACGATCTGGAACTTGATCACCTCGGCGGTGACGCTCTGACCGGCGACGTAGTCCCAGCCGATCCAGCCGACGACACCCAGCAACGCCACCCCGAGCACGGAGCCCACGATCTTGAGCTTCCGGTCCGCCCGCTCGTCCGCCGAACGGCCGTACCGGCCTTCGGGCAGTCCCTCGCGCACCGTGCTCATCGACCGATCCTTTCGAGAGGGCCCAGCGGGCCGGGGAGCGGCACCGCCGCCGGATCCCACCCCAGGAATTTTCCGTCCCCCGATTCGGTCACTATAGAAGCCTTCGCCCTGACGAATCACAGAGGATCCTGTCTTGACCGAGCAGCTTCGACTGATGGCCGTCCATGCCCACCCCGACGACGAGTCGAGCAAGGGCGCGGCCACCATGGCCAAGTACGTGTCCGAGGGGGTGCCGGTGCTCGTCGTGACCTGCACCGGTGGCGAGCGCGGCTCGATCCTGAACCCCAAGCTCCAGGGTGACAAGTACATCGAGGAGCACATCCACGAGGTGCGCGCGAAGGAGATGGACGAGGCACGCGAGATCCTCGGCATCGAGCAGGAGTGGCTGGGCTACGTCGACTCCGGCCTGCCCGAGGGCGACCCGCTGCCGCCGCTGCCCGAGGGCTGCTTCGCGCTCGCCGACGTCGAGGAGGCCGCAGGCCGCCTGGTGAAGAAGATCCGCGCCTTCCGGCCGCAGGTCATCACCACGTACGACGAGAACGGCGGGTACCCGCACCCCGACCACATCATGACCCACAAGGTCACCATGGTCGCCTTCGACGGCGCGGCCGACACCGAGAAGTTCCCCGAGGCCGAGTTCGGCCCCGCCTACCAGCCGCAGAAGCTCTACTACAACCAGGGCTTCAACAAGCCGCGCACCATCGCCCTGCACGAGGCGCTGCTCGCGCGCGGCCTGGAGTCCCCCTACGGGGAGTGGCTGGAGCGCTGGAAGGAGTTCGAGCGCAAGGAGCGGACGCTGACCACCCACGTCCCCTGCGCCGACTTCTTCGAGATCCGCGACAAGGCGCTCATCGCGCACGCCACGCAGATCGACCCCGACGGCGGCTGGTTCCGCGTCCCGATGGACATCCAGCGGGAGGTCTGGCCCACCGAGGAGTACGAGCTGGCGAAGTCGTTCGTGGACACTTCCCTCCCCGAGTCCGACCTCTTCGCGGGCATCCGGGAGAATGCGTAGCTATGAGCGCTACGCAGGCAGCAGTCACCCAGCTCCTTCCGCTGGCCGCCGACACCTTCGACAAGAACAAGGTGACGCCCGGGCTCCTGGGCTTCATCGTGTTCGCCGCCCTCGCCCTCGGGGTGTGGGGCCTGATGAAGTCCATGAGCCGGCACATGGGCCGGGTCGACTTCCAGGAGGCGCCCGAGCCGGCCGCCTCCGCCGCCACGGAGACCCGCACGCCGTAACGGCAGCCGCCCCCGGCCGCGCCGTGGTGTCCCGGCGCCCGCCCGGGCGCCGGGACACCACGGCGCGAGGTGGTGACGCCCGTGCGGCGCCGGGCCCCCGCGCCCTGGCCCCGCCGGCGGGCGGGGTCACGGCACCCGCACGCCCATGACCTCCCGTGAGTGGAGGTTCGGCACCAGGCCCAGGCGCCACGCCTGCCAGCCCTCCGCCGGATCCACGCCCCGGCCCGCGATCACCGCGTACGACTCCAGGCAGTCCGCCAGCCGGCCGTCCCGCAGCGGATGCGGGGCCGCCGACAGCCGGGCCAGTTCCGCCGCCGCCTCCTGCGGATCGCCCGCAGCGGCGTACGGCAGCAGCGTGCAGCGCAGGAAGCGGGCCCAGTCCTCGCCGCGCAGGTCCCCGTACGACACGAACAGCCGCGCGGCCTCCTCGCACAGCACCACGGCCTGCGGCACCCGCGCGTTGCCCGCGTCGATCACCGCCAGCTCCAGGCACGTCCACGCCTCGCCGTGCGCCAGGCCGATCCGCCGGAAGTCCGCGCGCGCGTCCACCAGCAGCTGCCGGGCGTAGCCGGAGTTGCGCAGGTTCCCCGTCTGCGCCGCCCGCTGGTCGCGGGTCACCCGGCCCGAGTGGTGCCGGGCGTGCGCCAGCCCGTACACGTCCCGCATCCGCGAGAACATCGCCCGGGCCCGCTCCAGCTCCCGCACCGCCGCGTCGCGCTGACCGCCCTCCTCCAACGCCTGCCCGAGGTAGTACAGCGTCCACGCCTCACCCCGCGCGTCCTCGGCGAGCCGGTGACGGGACAGCGCGTCCCGCAGCCGCTCCAGCGCCGGATCCGGATCGCCCGCGACGACCCGGGCCCGTCCCAGCTGCGTCAGCGCCCACGCCTCACCGCGGTCGTCGCGGGTGCGCCCGTACAGCTCCAGGGCCAGGCCCAGCTCCTCCTCCGCCCGCTCCACCCCGCCCAGACGCAGGTGCACCTGCCCCAGCTGCAAGTGCGCCCACGCCTCCCCGTGCACGCTCTCGCTGTCCCGGTGCAGCTCCAGCGAACGCTCCAGCAGGGCCAGCGCCTCCGCCAGCAGCCCCCGGTCCCGCTCCACCGCCGCCAGCGCGTGCAGACCCCACGCGCGGTCGCCGGCCAGGTCGTCCCCCTCCTGCAGGGCCAGCGCCTCGCGGAGCCGGGCCGCCGCCTCCGGCAGATTGCCCTGGTGGTGCAGCGTGATCCCGAGCGAGACCAGCGCCATCGCCGCGCCGGCCTCCTGCCTGGCCTCCATGTACTGGTCGACCACCGACGTCAGCGTCGTGCGGGCCTTGTCCAGGTCCCCGAGCTGGCGCGCCGCGATACCCGTACGCCACTGCACCGAACGCGCGAGCCGCCCGTCCGGGCCGGGCCGGCCGGCCTCCACCGCCCGGGCCAGCTCGTTGATCTCCCCGAGCCGGTACAGGTCCCCGCGCAGCAGGCAGAAGTCGCAGAGCGCGCCCAGCAGGTCCAGTACCGCCTGCTGGTCGACGTCCTGCGAGTGCCGCAGCGCGGCCGTGATGAAGCTCGACTCGTCGTCCAGCCAGCGCAGCGCCGCGTCGAGGGAGGCGAAGCCGTGACCGCCGAAGTGGTGGGCGCGCGTCGACGTCTTCCCGTCGACCATCCGGATCACCGAGTCCGCTAGGTGCGCGTAGTTGCGGATCAGCCGCTCGTGCGCGGCCGCGGCCTGCGCCCGGTCCTCGTCCGCCGCGAGCCGCGCCGCCGCGTACGCGCGCACCGCGTCGTGCATCCGGTACCGCTCGCCGCGTACGTGGTCCAGCAGCCCGGCGTCCGCCAGCTCGCGCAACAGCCGCCCGGCCGCCGCCGGATCGGCGTCGATGAGCGCGGCCGCCGCCGACGGGCCGAGCGAGGCCCGCCCCGCCAGGGTCAGGCGCCGCAGCAGCCGGCGCCGCTCCTCGGGCATGCGTGCGTAGGCCACAGCCAGCGCCGCTTCGAGCCCCGCTCCCGCCGGGCCCGGCGCCGTCACCGGACCCAGCGGGGCCAGCACGCGCAGCGCGAGCGGCAGCCCCGCGCCGAGCTCCAGCAGCGCCTCCTGCGCCGCCTGCGCTTCCTGCGCCTCCTCGCCGTGCACGACCCCGCCGGCCTCCGCCGCCGCCCGGACCAGCTCGGCCGCCTCCGACCGGGCCAGCCGCGTCACCGGCAGCTGGTGCACCCACGCCGCGAGGTCCGACGGCAGCTCCAGCGGCCCCGGCGCCGTCACCAGCACCAGGCTCTCCGACCGCTCCGGGACCAGCGCGCGGACCTGCGCCGGATCCACCGCGTCGTCCAGCACCACCGTCACCGGCTGCCCCTGCAGGTGCTGGTGGTACAGCTCGCCGAGCCGCCGCACCTGCTGCTCCGCCGACGCGCCCTCCCGGAACAGCAACTGCTCGCGCGGCGCCCCGAGCCGGTTCAGCAGGTGCAGCAGCGCCTCCCGCGTCGGCAGCGGGGCCTGGCCCGCCTCGGCCGCCCCGCCCCGCAGGTCCACCACGCACGCGCCCCGGAACTGGTCCCGCAGCGCGTGCGCCGCCCGCAACGCCAGGGCCGTACGGCCCGACCCCGGCTCGCCGTGCAGCACCACGACCACCGGCCGGGTCTCCGTACCGGCCCGGGCCGCCTGGACCCACTGCACGATCCGGGCCAGCTCCGCCCGCCGCCCCGCGAACACCGCCTCCGACTGCGGGAGCTGCCCGAACGACTGCTCCAGCGCGCTACGCCGACGGGCCTGCGCACTGCGGTCCGTACCGCGCAGCGCGGGCCCGCTCCCGCCCGGCTGCTTCGCGAGGCCCACCACACCGCCGCCCGCCGCGACCGGGCCGCGCGAGCCGGTGCGCACCGCCGCCGCCACCAGCCGCTGCCGCTCCAGGAACGGGCGGATCCCGCGCACCTCCAGCACCGACAGCCACTGCAACCGCAGTTGCTCGGCGCCGCCCGGCCGGCCCAGGACGCCGGCCCGCCGGTTCGCGGCCGGCAGGTGCAGGGCCGTCACCTTGGCCACCGTCGCCGCGGCCCCGGCAACGCCCGCGGTCAGCCCGGCGCCGAGGGCGGTCCCGGCCGCCGCGCCGAGGGCCAGGTCGGCCGCGGCGGCGGCCACCGCGGCGACCCCGGTCACCAGCAGGGCGGTGGAGGTGTTCGCCCGCCGGAACGCCTCGGCCAGGGACTCCTCCCCGGCGGCCGCCTCGTCCAGCGCCCGCACGTACGCCTCGTACTCCTCGGCTGCGGCCGCCGCGATCTGCTCCAGCGCCTCCCGCCCCCGCGCGAGGAGCGCCGCCTTGTCCACCGGCCCCCGCCGCGCCTCCTCCTCCACGGCCCGCTCCAACAGCCGCTCGGCCTCACCACGATGACCATCCCGCATCGGCGTCCCCCTCCCAGCGCTCCGGCAACGACCCCCAAGTCTCCTGCGCGCCCCCTACCCGTGCGAGCAATCTGAGCTATTTCAGAGCCAGTTGCCCCCCACACCCCCCACCCCGCGCATATATCCACCCCACTGCCCGTGCCGCGGGCCGGGGACGCGGGCCCTGCGCCATCAGCGGCCGACTCGTCCGAGCGGGGGAGTGCCGGTGCTGCTGAGCGTCGGCTGTTCGAGTTGCCACTGGTGCCAGTGAATTCGCAGACGGATCTGTCCGCGGCCTCACACCTCTTTGATGATCACGCGGTCCCCGCAGAGCTTCGACCAGTCGTCGCGGTCGGATGTCAGGACGATCACGGGGGCCGGGGCCCTGAGCGCGAGTGCGGCGACGAGGGCGTCGATGGCGTACTTGTGCCCGTGCAGCCCGCCGGCGTCCCGAAGTAGCGCTACCGCAGTCAAGGAATCTTCCTGGCTGACCGGTTCCACCCGTAGCCGGGAGAGCACCCACCTCAAACGTGCCAGATCGGTCTTCCCCTGCGCGGCTTCGACGATGGTCAGCACAGACACGATGACGGGCACCCCGACCTGCCGCGATGCCTCGATGCGAGCTGCCGTCTTCCGGTCATTGCGCAGGAGCAGGGACAGCGCCTCCGAGTCGAGCACCAGAGAGCGGGCAGGCTGCTCCTTCACGCGGTGCCCCGTGCGATGTTCCGCGCGTCCTCTTCACCGAAGAGTTCGCGACGAGCAGTTTCGATCTCCTGCTCTGTGAGCGCGCCGTGTTCCTCTTCGTGTGACGCCACGATCTCGGCGAGGCCATCCATGGCGAGCTGGTGCCTGACAGCCTCGGTGATGTAGCTGGACAGCCCGCGGCGACCTGTTCGAGCGCGGAGCTCACTGACCAGCTCGGCGGGCATGGAGACGGAGATGTTCTCGGTGGTCCCGGCTCGGGTCGGCTTCATGGATCCAGTGTAAGACAACTTCTATTACATGCGATAGGTTCTCCGTACCTCATTGCTTCTCCCTGTGAAGGGGGATCGACTACAACGTCAGCCGCGCCTTCTCGCAGCCGATCGCCGGCGCGTCGGCGGTCTTGAAACAGCCGCCGTGCAGCCTCGCCGGCGTCGTGTGGACCGACGTCGGCGAGGCCGCGCAGGATTCCAGGACCGAGTCCGAACGCGAATGGATCGGGCGGAGGCGGTGAGTTCGCCCAGCCGCGGTCCCAACTGGTCGCGGATGTAGCAGCCGATTGCTGAGACCGGGTGCGCGTCCTGCTGGAGCCGGGCCGCGGGTACCGCCCGCAGCCTCGTGTGGTCGCCTGGACCGTTGTGCCGCGCGCAGGACTCGTCGCCCTCGTGCGCGAGGATGGCTCCATGTCGAACCGCCTCGCCCATGAGACCTCGCCGTATCTGCTGCAGCACGCCGACAACCCCGTCGACTGGTGGCCCTGGTCCCCGGAGGCGTTCGCGCAGGCGCGGGAGCGGGGGGTGCCCGTCCTGCTCAGCGTCGGGTACAGCAGCTGCCACTGGTGTCACGTGATGGCGCACGAATCGTTCGAGGACGAGCCGACCGCCGCGTACATGAACGAGCACTTCGTGAACATCAAGGTGGACCGCGAGGAGCGGCCCGACGTCGACGCCGTCTACATGGAGGCGGTGCAGGCGGCGACCGGGCAGGGCGGCTGGCCCATGACCGTCTTCCTGACGCCCGACGCCGAGCCGTTCTACTTCGGCACCTACTACCCGCCCGAGCCGCGGCACGGGATGCCCTCCTTCACGCAGATCCTCCAGGGCGTGTCCGCCGCCTGGGGCGATCGCCGCGAGGAGGTGGCCGATGTCGCCCAGCGCGTCGTGCGGGACCTCGCCGGGCGCAAGCTCGACTACGGGAAGGCGGGCGCGCCCGGTGGCGAGGAGCTGGCGCAGGCGCTGCTCGCGCTGACGCGGGAGTACGACGCCACCCGCGGCGGGTTCGGCGGCGCGCCGAAGTTCCCGCCGTCCATGGTGCTGGAGTTCCTGCTGCGCCACCACGCCCGCACCGGCTCCGAAGGCGCCCTCCAGATGGCGGCCGACACCTGCGAGGCCATGGCCCGCGGCGGGATCTACGACCAGCTCGGCGGCGGGTTCGCCCGCTACTCGGTGGACCGGGACTGGGTCGTGCCGCACTTCGAGAAGATGCTCTACGACAACGCGCTGCTCTGCCGGGTCTACGCGCACCTGTGGCGGGCCACCGGATCGGACCTCGCGCGGCGCGTCGCGCTGGAGACCGCCGACTTCATGGTCCGCGAGCTGCGCACCCGCGAGGGCGGGTTCGCCTCCGCGCTCGACGCCGACAGCGAGGACCCGGCCAGCGGCAAGCACGTCGAGGGGGCGTACTACGCCTGGACCCCCGCGCAGCTGACCGAGGTGCTCGGGGAGGACGACGGGGCGCTGGCCGCCGTGTACTTCGGGGTCGGCGACGAGGGGAACTTCGAGCACGGCACCTCCGTGCTGACCCTGCCGCAGGAGGGACCCGTCCTGGACGCGGCGAAGGCGGCCGGGATCAGGGAGCGGCTGCTCGCCGCGCGGGTGCGGCGTCCGGCACCGGGCCGGGACGACAAGGTGGTCGCCGCCTGGAACGGGCTGGCCATCGCGGCGCTCGCCGAGTGCGGGGCGTACTTCGAGCGGCCCGACCTGATCGAGCGGGCCACCGAGGCCGCCGACCTCCTGGTGCGGGTGCACATGGACGGCAAGGCCCGTCTGGCGCGGACCAGCAGGGACGGCCGGGTGGGCGCCAACGCGGGGGTCCTGGAGGACTACGGCGACGTCGCGGAGGGCTTCCTCGCGCTGGGGGCCGTCACCGGCGAGGGGGTCTGGCTGGAGTTCGCCGGGTTCCTTCTCGACCTGGTGCTGGACCGCTTCACCGCGGAGGACGGCTCCCTGTACGACACCGCACACGACGCCGAGCAGCTGATCCGGCGTCCCCAGGACCCCACGGACACCGCGGCGCCCTCCGGTTGGACGGCCGCCGCCGGGGCGCTGCTGTCGTACGCCGCGCACACCGGATCCGAGGCGCACCGTACGGCGGCCGAGCGGGCGCTGGGTGTGGTGCACGCCCTCGGGCCGCGCGTGCCGCGGTTCATCGGGCACGGGCTGGCGGTCGCCGAGGCGCTGCTGGACGGGCCGCGCGAGGTGGCCGTCGTGGGGCAGCCGGACGATCCGGCGACGGCCGCGCTGCACCGGACGGCGCTGCTGGGGACGGCGCCGGGGGCGGTGGTGGCGGTGGGCCCGCCCCAGGGGACGGACGGCGCCGGGGAGTTCCCGCTGCTGACCGGCCGGGGTGTGGTCGAGGGCCGGCCGGCCGCGTACGTGTGCCGGCACTTCGTCTGTGCGCGGCCCACGACGGAACCGGCCGAGCTCGCGGAACAGTTGGGCCCGGTCACGCCCTGACGGTCACGCCCTGACGGTCACGCCCTGACGGTCACGCCCTGACGGTCCCGCCCCGACGGTCATGCCCTGACGGTCCCGCCCCGACGGTCATGCCCTGACGGTCATGCCCCGACCGTCAGGGCATGACCGTCAGTGCTGGTACGCGGCGATCGAGATGCCGACGTAGTGCGCGACGAACGCGGCGAGCGTCAGCGAGTGGAACACCTCGTGGAAGCCGAAGAAGCGGGGTGAGGGGTTGGGGCGCTTCATCCCGTAGATGACGCCCCCGATGCTGTAGAGCAGGCCGCCGGCGATCACGAGGACCAGGACCGCGATGCCGCCGGTCCGCAGGAAGTCGGGCAGGAAGAAGACGGCCGCCCAGCCCATCGCTATGTAGCAGGGCGTGTACAGCCACCGCGGCGCGCCGACCCAGAAGACGCGGAAGGCGATCCCGGCCGCCGCGGCGATCCAGACCGCCCACAGGAGCGTCCGTCCGGTGGAGGCGGGGAGGAGGAGCACCGTCAGCGGGGTATAGGTGCCTGCGATGATCAGGAAGATGTTGGCGTGATCGAGCCGCCGCAGCACGGCCTCGCCCCGCGGCCCCCAGGTGCCGCGGTGGTAGACGGCGCTCACGCCGAAGAGCAGGCAGGCCGTCAGTACATAGACACCACAGGCCAGTCGGGCCTTGGTGGTGTCGGTGAACGCCATCAGTACGAGGCCCGCGACGACCACGGCCGGGAACATTCCGGTGTGCAGCCAACCGCGCATGAGCGGCTTGAGTTCCGCTGGTCCCACCGGAGCCTGAGGGGCTGTTTCGGCCACGGCGGAGGCGTCAGAAGTCATACCGCACATGCTACCTACGGGTCCGTAGGTTTCCGTTAATGCTCTTTACGGAAGATTGACGGGAGTGGCGATGCTCACGTGAGAAGCCCTCTGGACATATGCGCATACGCACCGGATGATCAGATGAGTGCGGTCGGCACCGGATGAGCGGAGCGCGAAGCGTCCGGGTCGCAGCCCCCACGGGGCATACACCAAACAAACCCCTCAACAAGGAGCAATCGTGGCGCGCGACAACGCGGCTCCCACCACTTCCGTCCCGACGAACCACACGGAGCTCATTTCCTGGGTCGATGAGATCGCGGCCCTCACCGAGCCGGACCAGGTCGTCTGGTGCGACGGCTCCGAGGCCGAGTACGAGCGCCTGTGCGAGGAGCTCGTCTCCAAGGGCACGTTCAGGAAGCTCGACCCGGCCAAGCGCCCGAACTCGTACTACGCCGCCTCCGACCCGTCCGACGTCGCGCGCGTCGAGGACCGGACCTTCATCTGCTCCGAGAAGGAGGAGGACGCGGGCCCGACCAACCACTGGAAGGCCCCTTCCGAGATGAAGGAGCTGTTCGCGGGGGAGAAGGGGATCTTCCGCGGTTCCATGAAGGGCCGCACGATGTACGTCGTGCCCTTCTGCATGGGCCCCCTCGGCTCCGAGCTCTCCGCGATCGGCGTCGAGATCACCGACTCCGCCTACGTCGCCGTCGCCATGCGCACCATGACCCGCATGGGCAAGGCCGTCCTCGACGAGCTGGGCACCGACGGGTTCTTCGTCAAGGCCGTCCACACCCTCGGCGCTCCGCTCGCCGAGGGCGAGGCCGACGTCCCGTGGCCGTGCAACACCACCAAGTACATCTCGCACTTCCCGGAGACCCGCGAGATCTGGTCCTACGGCTCCGGCTACGGCGGCAACGCGCTGCTCGGCAAGAAGTGCTACGCGCTGCGCATCGCCTCCGTCATGGCCCGCGACGAGGGCTGGCTCGCCGAGCACATGCTGATCCTCAAGCTCACCCCGCCGCAGGGCGAGGCGAAGTACGTCGCGGCCGCGTTCCCGTCCGCCTGTGGCAAGACCAACCTCGCCATGCTGGAGCCCACGATCCCCGGCTGGACGGTCGAGACCATCGGCGACGACATCGCCTGGATGCGGTTCGGTGAGGACGGCCGCCTCTACGCGATCAACCCCGAGGCCGGCTTCTTCGGCGTCGCGCCCGGCACCGGCGAGCACACCAACGCCAACGCGATGAAGACGATGTACGCGAACACCGTCTTCACCAACGTCGCGCTCACCCCGGACGGCTCCGACGTCTGGTGGGAGGGCATGACCGAGGAGCCCCCGGCCGAGCTCATCGACTGGAAGGGCAACGCCTGGACCCCGGCGTCCGGGACGCCGGCCGCCCACCCCAACGCCCGCTTCGCCGTCCCGGCCTCGCAGTGCCCGACGATCGCCCCCGAGTGGGAGGACCCCAAGGGCGTCCCGGTCTCGGCGATCCTCTTCGGCGGCCGCCGCGCCTCCGCCGTGCCGCTGGTGACCGAGTCCTTCGACTGGAACCACGGCGTCTTCATCGGCTCGAACATCGCCTCCGAGAAGACCGCCGCCGCCGAGGGCAAGGTCGGCGAGCTGCGCCGCGACCCGTTCGCCATGCTGCCGTTCTGCGGCTACAACATGGGCGACTACATGGGCCACTGGGTCGACGTGGCCAAGGGCAAGGACCAGTCCAAGCTCCCGAAGATCTACTACGTGAACTGGTTCCGCAAGAACGACGCGGGCAAGTTCGTGTGGCCCGGCTTCGGCGAGAACAGCCGCGTCCTCAAGTGGATCGTCGAGCGCCTCGACGGCAAGGCCGCCGGCGTCGAGACCCCCATTGGCATCCTGCCGACCAAGGACTCCCTCGACCTGGACGGCCTGGACCTCCCCGAGGCCGACCTGGACTTCCTGCTCACCGTCGACAAGGAGGTCTGGCGCGACGAGGCCTCCCTGGTCCCCGAGCACCTGAACACCTACGGCGACCACACGCCGAAGGAACTGTGGGACCAGTACCACGCGCTGGTCGAGCGCCTGGGCTGAGGCCCCTGATCCCCGCGGTCCCCTGATCTTGCAGGGGTGATCGCGGGCTCAGGACCGGCCCCGGTCCTGCGGCTACGTCGTACGCGTCTGCCGACGGCGGGCCTCCGCTTCCCGGAGGCCCGCCGTCACGCGTTCCGCCTCGTCTGCACGCACTCGGGGACATGCGGCAAGCCGAGGACGCGTCCCACGGATGCGGGCTTCGAAATGCTGTGTGGGCCCGCGGGTGCTGGTGGGCCGGGCGGGCGCCGGGGAGGATCGGGCCATGGGCGTGAGCGCGTTGAAGTGGCAGGGCTGGCTGGTCGGCCTGGTGGTGCTGGCCGGACTCCTGGTGTTCGCCCCGCTGGGGCTGTACGTGTGGGCGAGCGGCGGCGACGGTGCGCGTGCGGCCGTGGCGCCGCCGGACGTACGGATCACCGAGTGCCGCATCGACCCGCCGAGCCGGCGCGTGGTGGCGGTGGTCGAGGGCCGGGGTACGGGCTCGTACGTGGTCACGGTCGAGTTCCGCGACAGCCCGCCCCCCGCCCCGGACGCCCGCACCGCCCGCGCCCTCGCCGCCCTCCCGGGCCTCACCCCCGACACCGCGTCCCGCACGGAAGTCATCGGCCCGGTCTGGCCCCCGTCGACCCGGCCGTGGTGCGGGGTGGCGGGGGTCGGGCCGGGGTGAGCGGCGGGTACGGCGAGCGGGGTTGCGGGCGGCCCGTCCCGGGGACCGTCCGGGCGCGGCTGATCGCCGAACGGTGCTCGGATCGGCGTGGTGGAATTGCTATCGTCACGGAGGTCGATCGCTCAGGGGGAATCGTGCAGGATCCGTCGCAATACCCGTCGCAACATCCGGCGCCGCCGCCGTACTTGCCGTCGGCCGCGTCGGTACCCGTGTCCACGGGCCGCTCCCATGCCAAGCTCTGGGCGGCCGGGGCCGCCGTGGTCAGCGCGATCGCGGGTGTGGCGAGCGCCATCGCCGCCTTCTCCAACGGCTCGCCGCCGCCTGCGCCTTCGGCGGTACCGCCCGCCTCGTCGGTGACCGTTGCGAGCCAGCCCCCGGCCGGTGGCACCGCCTCGTCGGGCGCCGGGTCCTCGGCTGCCGGGTCGACGGCCGGCTCCGTCCGGTGGACCGGCAAGGTGGTCCTCGGGCTGGAGGGCATCGACCTCAACACGATCCCGCCGCAGAGCGCCAAGTCCGGCTTCGGCATCCGCCCCGCGGCCGGGCGCAGCGGCGAGAGCTCGATGGAGGTCAAGGGCACCGTCGCACTGTGGACCAATGCCGAGGCCCCCACCGCCCAGGGCTGCAGGGACCTGTTGGCGACCCAGTCGCGTTCCAACGTGACGGTGGCCGAGGGGGACGTCGTGTGCCTGGTCAACGAGAAGTCCCCGATCGGTGTCCTCAAGGTCACCGGGACCCGCTCCAACGAAGGCTCGTACGGCCTGGTCGAAGGCGAACTCACCACCTGGAACCTGCGCCCCTCCAGCTGATCGGCCCAACGCCCGTGGCGCCGGCCGCCGTTGCCGGAAGGCGGCGGCCACGGTCGGCCGGCGCACGCCGGGACACGGGGAACGCGGGGGGACCGGGTGCGCCGCACCCCCGCCGCGTGGACGTACGTGGCGCCCGGTCCGGAGCCTCCGCGGCCCCGGACCGGGGCCGTCAGAGGGCGCCGGCCCGGTCCTGGGACTCCAGGGCGGCGGCGTGGGCGTCCATGCGCTCGGCGGCGAGGATCGCGACGGTGGTGTCGGCCCGGGACGCGGCGACGAGCAGCGCCCGGCCTGCGAGGTCGTGGGCCCGCCGGTGCAGGTCGGCGGGGTTCGACGGCTGCCCGTGGGCCGCCCGCGCGGGGCGGGCCCCGCGCAGCCGTGTGACCTGGTCGGCGATGCGGGCGGCGGCGTCGCCGAGCCCGAGTTCGTCGGTGACGGCCAGCAGCGCCGCGAGGTGCCCGGCGAGCTGGATGTCCAGGGCTTCGCCGCGGCTGCGGTGCGGGTAGTCGGTGCGGCCGCCGGCCATGCGGTGGACGACCGACTTGGTGCGGATCGGCTCGTACATGAGGAGGCCTCCTGCGGGGTCAGGAGACCATCCTACATTGGATCCGTTCTAAAGTTGTGCTCGATCCGGCGAGACTCGAGTCTCCGGCGAGCCGGGAGCGATCCTGGAGCCGCGGGTGCGGTCCCGGAGCCCGCCGGAGCGGGCCCCCCGGCGCGCTCAGAGCTGCCCGTAGCCGTCCAGGAAGTTGCCGATCCGGGTGACCGCGTCCGCCAGGTCCTTGGCGTTCGGCAGCGTGACGATCCGGAAGTGGTCGGGTTCGGGCCAGTTGAAGCCCGTGCCGTGCACGACCATGATCTTCTCGGCCCGCAGCAGGTCGAGGACCATCTGCCGGTCGTCCTTGATCTTGTAGACCGCCGGGTCCAGCTTCGGGAACAGGTACAGCGCGCCCTTGGGCTTCACGCAACTGATGCCGGGGATCTGCGTCAGCAGGTCGTAGGCCGCGTCGCGCTGTTCGCGCAGCCGGCCGCCCGGCAGCACGAGGTCGTTGATCGACTGCCGGCCGCCGAGCGCGGTGGCCACGGCGTGCTGGGAGGGCATGTTGGCGCACAGCCGCATGTTCGCCAGGATCGTCAGACCCTCGATGTACGAGGAGGCGTGCTTCTTGGGGCCGCAGACCGCCATCCAGCCGGCCCGGTAGCCGGCGACGCGGTAGTTCTTCGAGAGCCCGTTGAAGGTGAGGGTCAGCACGTCCGGCGCGATGGCGGCGGTGTTGGTGTGGGTGGCCCCGTCGTACAGGATCCGGTCGTAGATCTCGTCCGAGCAGACGACCAGGTCGTGGCGGCGCGCGATGTCGGTCAGGCCGCGCAGCATCTCGTCGTCGTAGACGGCGCCGGTCGGGTTGTTCGGGTTGATGATCACGAGGGCGCGGGTGCGGTCGGTGATCTTGCGCTCGATGTCCGCGAGGTCCGGCATCCAGTCGGACTGCTCGTCGCACCGGTAGTGCACGGCCGTGCCGCCGGCGAGGCTGACCGAGGCCGTCCACAGCGGGTAGTCCGGTGCCGGGACCAGTACCTCGTCCCCGTCGTCCAGCAGTGCCTGCATCGACATCTGGATCAGCTCGGAGACGCCGTTGCCGAGGTAGACGTCCTCGACGTCCAGCTCGATTCCCTTGGTCTGGTAGTGCTGCATGACCGCGCGCCGCGCGGAGAGCAGCCCCTTCGCGTCCCCGTAGCCGTGGGCGGTGCCCAGGTTGCGGAGCATGTCCTCAAGGATCTCCGGCGGGCACTCGAAGCCGAAGGCCGCGGGGTTGCCGGTGTTCAGCTTGAGGATGCGATGACCTGCCGCTTCGAGCCGCATCGCCTCTTCGAGGACGGGGCCGCGGATCTCGTAGCAGACATTGGCGAGTTTCGTTGACTGGATCACCTGCATGACGGGAGCTTACGGTCCCCGCGCCGCCCGCGCCGCTTTATTCCGGCACCGGCTACGCGGCCGCTTTGCCCCGTTTCGGGAGATGCGGAGGCCAAGCCGCGCGCCCTCCTTGGAAACCCTGGCCGAGCCCCCGCTCCACCCTGCGGAACGCCCACCGCCGAAACCGGCCGGCCGCGCAGGTGTTGCGCGGATCACCCCGCCCGGTGGGGGAGCGGCCGGCAGGGCCACGCTCGCCCGGCGGGGGCCGGGCCACCCCTACGGGTGGGCGAGCCGGTCCAGGATCACGAGCGGCACCTCGCGGGGCGCCGCGGCCGCCTGGTGGTCCTCGTACGCGGGCCAGAGCGCGGTCAGCGCCTCCCAGTACGTCTCCCGCTCCACCGCGTCCGCCGTGCGGGCCGTCGCCTGGAAGGAGAGGGCGCCGACCTGGAGCCGCACCTCGGGGTGCGCGACGAGGTGCGCGTACCACTGCGGGGCCGGGTCGCCCGGCACAGGGCCGGCGGCCACGACCAGGTGGCGGCCGCCGTCGCGGGCGTAGACCAGCGGGGTGCGCACGGTGCGGTGCCGCTCGCGGTCGACCGTGGTGAGCAGCAGGGTCGGGATCCCGTGCCAGAGATGGCCGTCGAGGCCCCCCGAAGCGACATAGGCCCGTACGTGGTCCAGGGCGCGGCCCGGCCGGGGATCGGCGGGGTGGTCCCAGTCGACGGTGAGGGTCTGCGACTGGGTGACGGTCTGCAACACGGCGTCCTCCGGCTTCGGCCCCCCGGGGTCCCCCGGCGGCCTAACGACGCCGGGCGCCGCGTGGTTTCGCCCGGCGCGCCGCACAAGAGCGCCGCCCCCGGTCCGGCCGGGTGGCGCGGGCCGGGAGCGGCGTCGTGGACCTGCCCCGTGTCTACGGCAGGTAGCGTTCGATCACCGACGGCCCCTCGCGCTCGATCATCTTCCGGGCCTTCTCGACCCGCTCCGGAGTCGGGTCGGCGCCCGTCGCCATGACGAGGTCCTCGGGGTCGTAAGGCCGCTCGCCGCCGGTCCACAGCTTGGACGGGCGGTCGTCGGTCTGGGGCTGCTGGTCCGATTCACGTTCCATCGCGTACCTCCTCGGGGGTGTCCCCGTTTCCCATCATCCTCCGATGGGCACGCCATGAGCGCACGTCGACCGACACATCGCGGCGAATCGGCGCGAAACCGACCTCAGTGCACCACCAGCGTCAGCACCACGCCCAGCGCGAGCAGCGACCCGCACACGGCCAGGTTGACCCGCTTGTGCTCCATGAACACCGCAGCGAACTCGCGGATCGTCGCGCTCGGCCAGAAGTACGCGGCTGTCGGCGAACCCACCACCTGCCCGTTGACCCCGGCCTTGCGGGCCATCATCGCCGCCCGGAAGGCGTGGAAGTTGTTGGTCACGACCACGCACCTGTACCCCGGCGTGGCCCCGGCCATGATGGCCGCGCTGAGGGAGAGGTTCTCCTCCGTCGTACGGGAGCGGTCCTCCAGCCGCACGTGCTCCGCGGGGACGCCCTCCGCGACCAGCCAGTCCGCCATGGCGCGCGCCTCGGCGACCTTCTCGTCCGAGCCCTTCCCGCCCGACGGCAGCAGCACCGGCGTCCGGCCGCCCCGGGCGCGCTGGGCCTCGTAGATCTGCTTGCCCTTGCGCAGCCGGGAGGCCAGCAGGGGCGGCACCCGGTCGCCGCACACCAGGCCGGAGCCCAGCATGACCACGTAGTCGACGTCGCCGCGCACCTTGATCCGGCCGTAGAGGTAGGCGTACGCGAGGAAGCAGAGGAAGAGGAACGAGACGTAGGCGGCGACCATGACCACCATCGCGGTCATCCCGGCCAGCTTGCCCGAGCCGCTCAGCACGGTGACGAGTGCCAGCGCGAGCACCCCGAAGATCGCGAGGCCGGCCAGCAGCGACAGCAGGTTGCCGAGGCTGCGGCCCTCCTTGCGCACCATCGTCACGCCGTTGGCGAGGAGGAAGCAGGCGAGCGCCACCACCCCGAGCGCCGGCAGCAGCAGCACGGCGAGCACCAGGGGCACCGCGAGGGCCTGTGGCAGCTGCGCGATCCGCGAGAGCAGCGCCAGCGCCAGGCTGACGAATGTCAGCCCCAGCAGGACCGCGTTGCGAAAGCGCCGCCTGTCCTCGCGCACACTCAGGCAGAGGAAGACGAACAGCACTGCGGCCGGGGCGAAAGCGATCATGCCGGTCATCGTAGGCGCCGCCGGTGAACGGTCCCGGGCCCAGGGCCACGGCCCCTACGGCGGCGTCCTGCGGATCGCGCGCCCGGCGAGCACGTCCGTCCTGCGCCCGTCGCGCATCACGAAGCGGCCGTCGATCAGGACGTGCGGGATTCCGGTGGGCAGCACCCGCGGGTTCTCGTACGTCGACCCCGCGGCCACCGTGTCCGCGTCGAAGAGCACCAGGTCGGCGCGGTAGCCGGCGCGGACCAGGCCCCGGTCGGGCAGGCGCAGCCGGGCCGCCGGACGGCCCGCGAGGTGCGCCACGCACTCCTCCAGCGACAGCACGCCCAGCTCGCGCACGTACCGGCCGAGGTAGTGCGCGAAGGTGCCGTACGCCCTCGGGTGGGGCTTCGCGCCCTGGAGGATGCCGTCGGAACCGCCGGTGTGCGCGGGGTGGCGCATGATCGCCCGGACGTTCTCCTCGTGGCCCACGTGCTGCAGGACGGTGGGCCGCAGCCGGTCCCCGAGCAGCAGTCGGCGCGCCTGCTCCCAGTCGCGCAGGCGGGTGCCGACGTACGCGCCGAAGGCGGGGTTCACCACTCCGGACACCTCGACCGCCGACCAGTCCACCGGAACCCCGTGGCAGCCGTCGGAGCCGGTCACCTCCAGCGCGTGCCGGATCCGTGCGGCCTCGCAGTCGTCGCGGAGCCGGTCGAGCACGGCTTCGGGGCCGCCCGCGCCCGCCCAGCTCGGCAGCAGGGCGGCGAGGGTGGTGCAGCCGGGGGTGTACGGGTAGCTGTCGAGGGTCAGGTCGACGCCCTCGGCCGAGGCCCGGTCGAGGAGGGCCAGGAGCTCCCCGGCCCGGCCCCGGTTCTCGGCGAAGTTCATGGTGGCGTGCGCCAGGTGCAGGGCGCAGTCCGTCCCGCGGGCCAGGGCGATCATCTCGGCGTAGGCGGCCAGGGCGCCGCGCCCGTACGAGCGGTGGTGTGGGCAGTAGTAGCCGCCGTGCCGGGCCACCACCCGGCACAGCTCGCCCAGTTCGGCGCCGTCGGCGTACATGCCGGGCGTGTAGGTGAGACCGGAGGACATGCCGACGGCGCCTTCGGCCAGGCCCTCGGCGACGAGCGTCCGCATCCGGTCGAGCTCGGCGGGGGTGGCCGGGCGGTCGTCCCAGCCGACCGCGTACGCGCGCACGGTGCCCTGCGGCACGAGGTAGGCGGCGTTGACCGCGATGCCGGTGGAGTCGAGCCGGTCCAGGTACCCGCCGACGGTGCGCCAGTCGAAGTCGATGTCGTCCCCGGGGCCGTTCCAGCCCGCGATCGCCGCCCGGACCCCGGCGAGGGTGCGGTCGTCGGCGGGCGCGTAGGACAGGCCGTCCTGGCCGAGGACCTCCAGCGTCACGCCCTGGGCGGCCTTCGCGCTGTGGTCCGGATCGCGCAGCAGGGCCAGGTCGCTGTGGGCGTGCATGTCCACGAAGCCCGGGGCCAGCACCAGGCCGTCGGCGTCGAGGGTGCGCCGGCCGCCCGCCCGGATCCGGCCGATCGCCTCGATCCGGCCCTCGTGGACGGCGACGTCCGCGGTGTACGGGGGGCCGCCCGTGCCGTCCACGACGCGGGCCCCCCGGATCACCAGGTCCACGCCGCGCCTAGAAGAAGGTGCGGACGTAGTCGCCGACCGTGCCGTCCGACTCCACCAAGGGGATCAGCGGCCACTTCTCGAAGATGGTGCAGGGGTGGGACATGCCCAGCGCCACCCAGTCGCCCACCTGGAGGTCGTCGGCGGAGTCGGTCTCCAGCCAGGCGTGCTGGTCGGAGAGTTTGACCACCCGGATCCCGGTGGCGGGCCGCTCCACGCCGTCGAGCGGGTCCCGCACCAGCTCCGCCTCGGGCAGCCCGAGGTCGTAGGCGATGTCCCGCTTGCCGGCGTTGACGAAGGCCTGGGTGGGGGAGGGGCGGGAGACGACCTGCGTCCACAGCCGGAACGCGGGGCGCAGCCCGCCCTCCTCGGGGTGGCGGTTGAAGGGCGTCAGGCGGGTGTACCAGCCGTGGTCGTGGGAGACGTACGCGCCCGAGCGCAGGAGCCGCAGCGTCGGCCGGGACAGCTCCGGCAGCTCCGCGAACACGTCGGCGACGGCGTCGAACCAGGACGAGCCGCCCGCGCTGACGACGATCTCCTCCAGGTCCGCGGAGAACCGGCCCGCCTTGTCGAACTCGACGGCGAGGCCGGTGAGCCGGCGCAGGTACGCGTGCACGGAGTCCGGACCGGCGTCCGGCACCTCCGCCTCGTACCCGGCGACGCCGACCAGGCGCAGGGCCTCGCTCTGCGCGACGGCGTCGGCGACGGCGCGGCAGTCGTCCTCGGTACGGGCGCCCGTGCGGGCACCCTCCCCGGCGCCGAGTTCCACGACGACGTCGACGGTGGCGCCCCGGCCCGCGAGGGCCCGGTCCATCAGCCGCACGCCGCGCACGGAGTCGACGTAGCAGACGAAGCGGAACGAGGGGTCGGCGGCGAGTTCCGCGGCGACCCAGTGCAGGGCGGCGGGGTCGACGAGCTCGTTCGCGAGGAAGATCCGCCGGATGCCGAACGCGCGGTAGACGCGGGCCTGGTGCGGCACGGCAGCCGTGATGCCCCAGGCGCCGTGCTCCAGCTGGCGCCGGAACAGCTGCGGGGCCATGCAGGTCTTGCCGTGCGGGGCGAAGGACAGCCCGTGGCGCTGGGCGTAGGTCTCCAGTGCGGCCAGGTTGTGGGCGAGCGCGTCCGCGTCGAGGGTGAGGACGGGGGTGGTGAAGCCGCCCGTGAACAGGTCGCGGCGCTCGGCGGCCAGCTGACCCACGGTCAGGGCGGAGCGCTCCGCGTCCGGAGGGAGGCCCTTGAACCGGTGGTCCACCGGTTCGTCGGCGAGCCGTCGGACTGCGTCGCTGCCCATGCGGAATCCTCTCGCGTCGCGTGGTGCGCGACGTTCGTTGCAGGTGGTACCCGTTGCTGTCTAACATCCCCGTTGACGACGGGGCAACGGGGGCCGGTTCCCGACGCCGCTGCGGCGACGGGCCGTACGAGGGCCGCACGAGGGCCGTACGGGACCCTACGAGCGACCGTACGAGCCACACAGGAAGGCGCCCCATGACCGAGAAGACCGCCGTCACGCCCGAGACCCACAACGCCCCGCCCGCGAGGTTCTCGCACGGCGTGCGCAAGGGGAACATCCTCCAGGTCGCGGGCCAGGTCGGCTATCTGCCGCACGTGGAGGGGCAACCGGCCACCCTCGCCGGCCCGTCGCTGCGCGAGCAGACGCTGCGGACGCTGGAGAACGTCCGCAGCGTCCTGGAGGCGGGCGGCGCGAGCTGGGAGGACGCGGTGATGATCCGCGTCTACCTCACCGACACCGGGCACTTCGCCGAGATGAACGAGATCTACGACGCGTATTTCGAGGAGCAGGGCATCAAGGAGGCCCCGGCCGCACGCACCACGGTCTACGTGGGCCTGCCCGCCGGGATGCTGGTCGAGATCGACGCTCTGGCCGTCCTCGGTTAGTCCCGCAGGCCGTCCCCGGACGGGCCCGCGCGAAGGGCGCCCCCCTGGCGGTGGGGCGCCCCCGCCTTTCCGGTCACGCACCGGAAAGGGCTAGGCGCAGTACTGCGCCTCCTTGCCGATCGAGCGGTACATGCAGTCCGCGTTCTCCAGCAGCTGGAGCACGGCTTCCCGGTTGCGCGCCGTCTCGCGGTCGATCACCTCGTCGGGCGGGTAGAAGCCGCCCCCGCCGCCGGTGTCGCTCGGGTACATCTCGAAGGTGTAGGCGAAGACCTTCTGGTCGCCCCACAGCCAGTCGTCGATCGTCCCGTCCGTGATGTACAGGTCGCTCGACTGCTCGGCCGTGTAGCCGTTGCTGGCCGCCATGCCGGTGCCGATCTTCTTGTAGGCGGCGAGGTCGTCGGCGGTCATGCCGGGCGCCGTGTCGTTGTACGTCCAGCCGAACGGCCACATGACCAGCTCGCTGTAGGTGTGGAAGTCGATGGCGGCCTTGATCTGCTGCTTGCCGCCCACCACGCGGCTGCGGACGAAGTCCGCGACGACCTTCACCTCGGGCGCCGACTCGCCGGCCGTGCCGCGGTAGGTCTCGGAGCTCTTGCTGCCGCTGGAGCCGCCGCAGCAGCCCCACTTGTAGTTCCAGTTCCGGTTCAGGTCCGTGCCGACGTAGGAGGAGCCGGAGTTGGGCTGCCGGTTCTTGCGCCAGGAGCGGTAGGAGCCGGAGGCGATGTCGTACTCGCCGCCGTCGGGGTTGAGGTCCGGGACGATCCAGATCTCGCGGCTGTTGACCAGGTTGGTGACGCGGGCGTCGGAGCCGTACTTGGAGCCGAACTCCTTGAGCAGGTACAGCGCCATTTCCACGGTCAGGTGCTCACGGGCGTGCTGGTGGTGCGTGAAGAGCACCTCGGGCTCGGCCTCGTCGGTCCCGACGTTGTCGCTGATCTTGATCGCGATGATGTCCCGGCCCTGGTACGACTTCCCGATGACCTGCTTGCTCATGATCGAGGGGTACTGGGCGATGCGCTGGTTGATCTCCGCCGTGGCCTCGGCGTAGTTGTGGTAATTCGAGTCGGCGGACGGGAAGTCGTTCACCCCCGTGGCCACGCCGCCCAGCGAGCGGTCGGGCGGCCCGGGCAGCGGGGTGATCCGGTAGCCGAGCGCGCGCAGGTTCCTGGCCTGGGCGGGGTCCGCGCTGACGACGACGGAGCGGGCGTCCACCTCGTCGATCGAGACGCCGGTGCGCAGCAGGGCGGTGCGTTCGGCCGCCGTGGCAGGGCCCTGGACCTCGTACTGGGCGATGGACTCGTCCTGGGTGGCGGTCGAGGGGCTGGGTGGTGGGGCGGCCGTCGCGCTCATCCCGTAGGCGGGTGCGCCGAGCGCGAGGGCCAGCAGGGCCGCCGTGACGGCGGCCCTGCGAGGATTGTGGAGCCGCATGCGTCCTCCTGGGTGGGAGTGTGGGGGTAGCCGTGCGGACGCGCACAGCGTGCTCTCATGGCATGTCCGGGTCAAGAATCCGAAACCGGCCAAAAGCGGTCGGGCCGGTCGGTCACCGGTCACCCCCACACGTACCGCCTAGGGGAGCGCGTGGACCTTCGGACCCACCGTGTCGGACCAAGCGCTACCCGCCTTGGCGTCCCAGTTGGTCGACCAGGTCATCGCGCCGCGCAGCCCGGGATAGGTCCTCGACGGTTTGAAGGAACCGCAGTTCGTGCCGCGCGCCAGGCAGTCCAGGGCGTTGTTCACGACGGCCGGCGAGACGTAGCCGCTGCCCGCGCCGCTGGGCGAGGCGGGGACCCCCAGGCCCACCTGCGAGGGGTCGAGGCCGCCCTCCAGCTGGATGCAGGCGAGGGCCGTCAGGAAGTCCACCGTCCCCTGGGAGTAGACCTTGCCGTCACAGCCGTTCATCGAGCCGCTGTTGTAGTACTGCATGTTGACGACGGTCAGGATGTCCTTCACGTTCAGCGCCGTCTTGAAATAGCCGCCCGCCGTCGACTGCATGTCGATCGTCTGAGGCGCCATCGTGAGCACGAACGAGGACCCGGCCTTCGCGGACAGCGAGCGCAGCGCCTGCGTCATGTACGTCGGGTTCAGCCCGTTCTCCAGGTCGATGTCAATGCCGCTGAACCCGTACTCCTGCATCAGCGCGTACGCCGAGTTCGCCAGGTTGTTCGCGGAGGCGGAGTCGTTGACCGAGATGGTGCCCTTCTCGCCGCCGATCGAGAGGACGACCGACTTCCCGGCCGCCTTCTTCGCCGCGATGTCCGCCTTGAACTGCGCCGGCGTGTACCCGCCGAGACCGGCCGAGTCCAGGGTGAAGGAGATGGCGCCGGGTGTGGTCGTGGCGTCGGCGAAGGAGACGGCGATGATGTCGTACTGCGCGGAGACGTCCGAGATCCTCTGGACCGTCGCGCCGTTGTTGAAGTTCTGCCAGTAGCCCGTCAGGGCGTGCCGGGGCACCGCCGGGTTGGGGTTCGGGCTACCGCCGCCCGTCGTGGTCCCGGTCACCGCCGCCGACCTCGGGCCCTCGCCCGCCGCGTTGTACGCGCTCACCTGGAGCGCGTACGAGGTGGCGGCGGCGAGCCCGGTGAGCTGCACGGGGGAGGCGGTGACGGTGCGGACGCGGACGCCGTCCTGATACACGTAATAGCCGCTCGCCCCGCTGACCGCGTTCCACGAAAGGGTGAGGGCGTTCGCGCTCTGACCGGAAACGGCGGCCCCCGAGGGCGCCCCCGGAACGCCGGGACCGGGATCGGTGCCGCCGCCCCCGTCCGGGCCGAAGACGCTGAACTCGTCCACGGTGTAGGCCGGCTGGCCGTACCAGCCGTGCGTCCAGACGGTGACGCGGGTGGTGCCGGGTCCGGTGGAGAAGGTGGTGGACAGCTTCTGCCAGCCGCCGCCCGAGCCGGGGGTCCAGGTGGACACGTCCTGCGTGCCGGTCCCGGTCGCGCCGAGGTACACGTACGAGCCCTGCACCTGCGCGCTGAGCGTGTACGTGGAATTCGGCTTGACCGTGACGGTCTGGGAGCACTGGGCGTTGTCCTGGCCGGCCGGGGTGGCCCTCAGAGCGCCGGAGCCCGAGAAGACGGGGGAGGTGACGGCGGCGCCGCTGCCGCCCGAGCAGGACCAGTCGGCCAGGCCGGACTCGAAGCCTCCGTTACGGGCGACATTGACGTCGGCGGCTTGTGCCGTACCGGCGGTGACGGCGGTCAGGGCGCCGGCGGCGAGCGCGGCGGCGAGGGGCAGGGCGAGGGAGCGTATGCGGTTCACGAGGGCTCCGGTGGGGGGAGAGGGGGATGTGAACGGGGTGACGGGGGCGTGTGGGGGACCCCGGGAGCCAAGTTGGTCCAGACCAATCCCGGTGTCAAGCCTCTTGTCAATGTGGCCTGAAATCAGCGCAGTTCCCCCGGTCGTCAGGTCCCCGTTGTCCCGGTTTCCGGCCACCTGTGACATGTGCTCGCGGCACGGGAATCACCAAGGCCCTGCCCCGCCGCGGACGACGCGGATATGGTGCTGACGCAGGGGGGAAGTGCGCTGGCCGTGTGCGGTCGCGCCGTTCGTACGCGGAGGTGAAGGCCGCGTGACGGGCGGGCGGGGCCGCGGTGTACGGGGTGAACGGGGGGATTCGCGTGCCGACCGCCATTGCTGTCACCAGCGCCGACCTGGTGCTGCCGGCCTCCGACCGGCACACCCCCGGCGCCGCCGTGCTGCGCCCGCCCGGACAGGTCGACCTCGAAGGCGCGCTCGCCGAGACCACCGCCCTGCTGGAGGCGAACGGCCACCTCGTGGTCGTCGTACCGTCCTGGCTCCCGGCCGCCACCGTGCGGCGGCTGCACACCGTACGGGCCATCCTGGAGACTGACCGCATGGCACTGGTCGAGGCCGACCTGCCGCCCCTGGCCGTCGCCCTGCTGGTGCGTCAGCTGCGCCAGCTCAGCGTCTGCGAGTTCAGCCCCGGGGTCATCGCCTCGGCGGCCCGGCTGCTGTCCCACTACATCTACGCGGGCGCCCTGCTGGGCAGCGTCGCCAGACTGGACCGGGTGCCGGTCGGGCTCAAGGCGCACGCCCGCTCCTGGTCGCCCGGCGCCCAGTTCGCCGTACTCGCGCACCCCACGCCCCATCTGGCCAGGCTGGTGCCCCCGGCCTCCTCCGGCGCGCACGCGGGCGGCGCCGCCGTACTGCCGCCCGGCCCCGGCTTCGTCACGCACCTCACCTTCGCCCGCGGCCAGCTCGCCTCCGACTGGGTGGCGGGCGAACTGGCGCCCGCCTGGCAGGTCGCCGGCGTCATGGAGAACCCGCTGCCCGCCGACTCGGCCGCCTGGTGGGCGACGCCGAAGCTCGTCGAGTTCGCCGCCGCGATCCCGGACCCGTCCGTGCTCTACCAGCTCGTCGCCTCGGTCCGCCGCGAGGAGTGCCGCTGGTGCGGCATGGAGCTCATCGGCGACCGCTGCGGCTTCTGCTCGGCCCCGCTGACCGCGCCGCCACCGGCGCCGCCGCCCGCCGCCGGGCAGGGTGCCGCACCGCCCAGATCCCGACTCTGACCGGCCCGAACGAACGAAGAACGGCGAGGTAGTACGGCTCATGAACTCACGCCAGCGCCGCGGCGTCATCCTGCTGCTGCTGTCCGTCCTGTGCGCGCTCGCGGCGTTCGCCGGGGTCCTCGTGGTGATCGGCGACGTCAACTCCAAGGTCGGGTCCGAGGTCGTCGCCTACCGCGTGAAGGGGGACATCGCCCCGTACAGCCCCCTGGGCGCGGGCCAGTTCGAGGAGGTGAAGGTCCCCAAGCGGTGGCTGTCCGAGACCGCCGTCACCGACCTCGGCGACCTCAAGGGAAAGATCGCCCTCACCACGCTCAAGAAGGGCTCCCTCCTCCAGGAGGACATGTTCGTCGACAAGCCCCAGCTCCAGCCGGGCGAGCAGGAGATCGCGATCATGATCGACGCCGCGACCGGGGTGGCGGGCAAGATCACCTCCGGCGCCAAGGTCAACATCATCGCCACCTTCAAGGGCGCCAAGGACACCGATCCCTCCCGCTCGGTGATCATCGTCGCCAACGCCCGCGTCCTGAACGTCGGCAAACTCACCCCCCTCGACAAGGACAGCGACAAGAAGGGCCCCGCCGAGGCGGTCCCGATCACCTTCGCCCTGAACACCAAGGACACCCAGCGCGTCGCGTACGCCGAGTCGTTCGCGGAGCACGTACGGCTGGCCCTGGTGGCCCCCGGCACCGAGTCGGCCCCCGGCCCGGGCGACCGTACGTACACCCTCGACGGGGACAAGTGAGGCCCGGATGAGCACCCGAATCCTCCCCGCGGCCGGCGACCCGGACGCCGCCCGCCTCATCGCCACCCTCCTGGGCCGGCTCCCCGCCGCCGAATCGGCCGGGCCCGTCCCCGACTCGACCACCCTGCTCGACACGCTGGCGCGGCTCGCCGCCGAGTCCGTCGACGCACTGCCCGAGGTCGTCCTCGTCCACGAGCGGATCGGCCCGCTGCCCGCCCTGGAACTCGTCCGGGAGGTCGCCCTGCGCTTCCCGGCGGTCGGTGTGGTCCTGCTGTCGTCCGACGCCGGGCCCGCCCTGTTCTCCGCCGCCATGGACTCCGGCGCGCGGGGCCTGATCGGACTGCCCGTCGCCTACGAGGAACTCGCCGCCCGCGTCCAGGCCGCCGCCCAGTGGTCCGTGGGCGTACGGCGCCACCTGGGCGGGGGCCAGCAGCAGCCGGCCGGTCCCGGCGGCCGGGTGGTGACCGTCGCCGGAGCCAAGGGCGGCGTCGGGACCACCTTCGCGGCGGTGCAGTTCGCCCTGGCCGCGGCCGCCTCGGGGCGGCGTACGGCCCTGGTGGACCTGGACCTCCAGGCCGGGGACGTGGGCTCGTACCTCGACGTGCAGTTCCGTCGCTCCGTCGCCGACCTCGCCGGGATCCAGGACATCTCCCCCCGGGTCCTCCAGGACGCCGTGTACGACGACCGCACCGGGCTCGCGCTGCTGCTGGCCCCGGGCGACGGCGAACGGGGCGAGGAGGTCGACGAACGGGCCGCCCGGCTCGTCATCGCCGCCCTGCGCGCCCGCTACGAGCTGGTCGTCATCGACTGCGGGACCCAGGTCACCGGGGCCAACGCGGCCGCCGTGGAACTCGCCGAGGTGGCGGTCCTGGTCACCACCCCGGACGTGGTCGCGGTACGGGCCGCCAAGCGGCTGGTCCGGATGTGGGAGCGGCTCCAGGTCCGCAAGGCCGAGGACACCGTGATGGTCGTCAACCGCTGGAGCAGGCACACCGAGATCCAGCCCGCCCTGATCGAGAAGATCACCGGGACCCGGGTCACCAGCACCCCGGTCCCCGCCGCCTTCAAGGAGCTCCAGGCGGTGGTGGACGCGGGCCGCGTCCAGGACCTCGACAACCGCTCGACGGTCAAGCAGGCTCTGTGGAAGCTGGCGGGGGAACTCGGCCTGCTGTCCGCCCCGGCCACCGCCACCGCCGAATCCCCCTCCGCCGAACTGGCCGTACGGGCGGCGGCCGGACCACTGGCCCGGCTCCGCCGGGGCCGGGAGGGGTGAGGCCGTGGCCGCGCGGAGCCGGGACCGTGGACAGGTGGCCGTCGAGTTCGTCGGTGTGGTGCCGCTGATCCTGCTGCTCGTCGCGGCGGTGTGGGAGTGCGTCCTGATCGGGTACGCGTTCTCGCTGGCCGGCAACGCGGCCGACGAGGCGGCGCGGGTGGGCGCGGTGCACGGGGACTCCGCCTGCCAGACGGCGGCGCGCCGGCACATCGGGAGCGCCTGGGCCGTCGAGGTGGACTGCGCGAACGCGGGGGACCTCTACAAGGCGACCGTGAGGCTCCACGTCCCCGTGCTGTTCCCCGGACTCGACACCGGCGTTCCCGTCACCGGCGAGGGCGGCTCGTCACAGGAGCAGGACAGGGGAGGGGAGTGAGATGAGGCGGACCCGGCAGGCCGGCACGGCCGACCGGGGCCAAGTGGCCCTGGAGTACATCGGCTTCATCCCCATCCTGCTCTTCGTCGCGCTGTGCGGCATCCAGCTCGGCTGGGTGGGCTACGTCCACCAGCAGGCCGAGACGGCGGCGCGCACGGCGGCCCGGGTGGAGGCCCGCAAGCCGGGGGCGGGGGAGGCGGCGGGCCACGCGGCCATCCGCTCCGGGCTCGCGGCCGAGATCGCGGTGTCCTCCGGCGGGGACGCGGTCACGGCCACCGTCTCCATCCCGGTCACCTCCCTCATCCCCGGCCTCGGGCTCGACCCCGCCAGGGCCACCGCCGTCATGCCCAACGACGACCCGAAGGGACCCTGACGTGAGCCTGCGTTCCCGGGTCGGCACCCCCGACGACCGCCACAACCCGCGCGAGGACGGCCGGCTGGTCTCCTCCTACCGCGCGAAGCTGCTGGAGGAGATCGACCTCGCCGAGATGTCGGCGCTCGCGCCCGCCGAGCGCCGGGCCCGGCTGGAGCGCGTACTCGGCCACATCATCAGCCGCGAGGGCCCGGTCCTCTCCACCGTCGAACGCGCCCAGCTCATCCGCCGCGTCGTCGACGAAGCGCTCGGCCTCGGCGTCCTCGAACCGCTCCTCGAAGACCCGTCGATCTCCGAGATCATGGTCAACGGCCCGGACCAGATCTTCGTGGAGCGCGCCGGCCGCGTCGAACAACTGCCGCTGCGCTTCGCCTCGCACGAGCAGCTCATGCAGACCATCGAGCGCATCGTCTCCACCGTCAACCGCCGCGTGGACGAGGCCAATCCGATGGTCGACGCCCGGCTGCCCAGCGGTGAGCGCGTCAACGTGATCATCCCGCCGCTCTCCCTCACCGGCGCCACGCTCACCATCCGGCGCTTCCCGCGCGCGTTCACCCTGCACGAGATGATCAGCCTGGGCTCGCTGGACGAGCAGATGCTGCTCCTGCTGTCCGGCCTGGTGCAGGCGAAGACGAACGTGATCGTCTCCGGGGCCACCGGCACCGGCAAGACCACCCTCCTCAACGCCCTCTCCGGCCTGATCCCCGAGGGCGAGCGGATCATCACCATCGAGGACTCGGCCGAACTCCAGCTCCAGCAGGCGCACGTGATCCGCCTCGAATCCCGCCCCGCCAACGTCGAGGGCAGCGGCCGGATCACCATCCGCGACCTCGTGCGCAACTCCCTGCGCATGCGCCCCGACCGCATCATCGTCGGCGAGGTGCGTGGCGGCGAGACCCTCGACATGCTCCAGGCCATGTCCACCGGCCACGACGGCTCCCTGGCCACCGTCCACGCCAACAGCGCCGAGGACGCCCTGCTGCGCCTGCAGACCCTGGCGTCCATGTCCGAGGTGGAGATCCCGTTCGAGGCGCTCCAGGACCAGATCAACAGCGCGGTGAACGTCGTCGTCCAGCTCACCCGCTTCGGCGACGGCTCGCGCCGCATCACCGAGATCTCCATCCTCGACTCGCACGGCCGCGAACCCTTCCGGATCATCACCGTGTGCCGGTTCGCCGCCCGCCCGATGGGCCCGGACGGCCGCGTGCACGGCCACTTCGAGTACTACCCGCTGCCGCGCCCGATCGCCGACCGCCTCTACATGAACAACCAGCCGATCCCGCAGGCCTTCGGAGTCGCCCTGTCCGACGACCAGCTCGCCGCCCGTACCGCTCGGACCACCCGGACCGTCCTGTGAACCCTCTGATCCTCCTCACCCTCGGCGCCACGCTGCTCGCCTGCCTGCTCGTGGTCCTCGGCGTACACGCCTACGCCGCCGGCCGCGCCCAGCGCGCCGCCCTCATCGAACGCCTCTCCGCGAGCGGCGCCCCGGAGCCCCTGGGCCGACGGCGCCGCTTCCGCGGGGTCGACCGGCGTCTGCGCCGCACCCGGCTGGGCCGCCGGATCGAGGTGAAGCTGGCGACCACCGGCCTGGACCTCACCCCGGGCGAGTTCTTCGTCTACATGCTGATGTCCGTGGCCGGGGTCTGGCTCGTCTCGTCTTCCCTGCTGGCCCCGTTCTTCGGCCCGGTGGCGGGCCTGATCGGGCTGTGGGCGGGCAACGCCTTCCTCAACTGGCAGCGCACGCGCCGCACGGAGCGGTTCATCAACCAGCTGCCCGAACTCGCCCGCATCCTCGCCAACGCCACGCAGGCCGGGCTGGCGCTGCGTACGGCCATCGGCATGGCGGCGGAGGAACTGGAGGCCCCGGCGGGCGAGGAACTCGGCCGCGTCGCCGACCGCCTCGCCGTCGGCCACTCCATCGAGGAGTCCCTGGGCGAGCTGACCGAACGCCTGCCCTCGCGCGAACTCGTCGTCCTCGTCTCCACCCTGGTGCTGTCCGCCCGCGCGGGCGGCGCGCTCGTGGGGAGCCTGCGCAACCTCACGGTGACGCTGGAACAGCGCAAGGAGACGCGCAGGGAGATCCGTACGCAGCTCTCGCAGGTGACGGTGACGGCGTACCTCGTACCCGCGATCGGGCTCGGGTCGCTGCTGCTCGTGGACATGATGATGCCGGGCGCCCTGGACCGCATGACGGGCGCGTTCATCGGGCAGACGGCCGTCGTCATCGCCCTCGGCCTGTTCACCCTCGGATTCGTCCTCATCCGCCGGCTCTCGAAGATCGACGTGTGAGGGGGACGACGTGACCGCACTGCTGCTCGCCGCGGCCCTCGGGCTGTCGGTCTTCGGCGCCCTGTACGGGGTCCGCCTCTACCGCGCCGACGTCAAACTCCCCAGCGACCTCGCCCTCGCCCTCGAAGTCGGAGCGACCCGCACCACGGCCGTCGGCTCCCTCGTCGACCGCATGGGCATCCGCTGGGCCCCCCTGGTGCTGCGGCTGATGGGCCCGGACCGGGTGGCCCGCAAGCGCCGCCAGATCGACATGGCGGGCAACCCGGCCGGCCTGACCATCGACCGGTACGCGGCCCGGCGCGCGGTCTACGGGTTCCTCGGCGCGCTCGGCGCCGTCGCGATGCTGGTCAACGGGCAGCTGGTGGCCGCCCTGCTCATGGTCGCCTTCGGCCTGTTCTGGATCGAGGCGGGCCTGTGGTCGGCGATCCGAGTGCGCCGGGACCACATCGAGCGGACACTGCCGGACTTCCTGGACGTGCTGGCGGTCGTCGTCAGCGCCGGGCTCGGCTTCCGGCAGGCGCTGGAGCGGGTCGCTGGCAAGTACGAGGGGCCCTGGTCGGACGAGATCCGCATCACCCTCCAGCAGATGGACATGGGTGTCAGCCGCCGCCAGGCCTTCGACGAGCTGCGCCGGCGCAACGACTCCGAGCAGGTGGCGCAGTTCGTGACCGCGCTCCAGCAGGGCGAGGAGCTGGGCTCGCCGATCGTGGAGACGCTGATCGCGATCGCGGAGGACATGCGCCGCACCGACGCGCAGAACGCCCGCCGACGGGCCGCGCGGGCGGTCCCGAAGGCCACCTTCACCGTCACGATGTTCATGCTGCCGGGCACGCTGATCCTGCTCGTGTGCGGGTTCGTGTACGGGGCGGACATCGACTTCGGCGCCCTGTTCGGGAGCGGGTGAGCCATGGCCGCCACGATCGGCTTCGCACCCCCGGCCGCACGAGGCACCGCGGAACCGGCCCCTCCGATCGCCCTCCAGGTGAACGCGCTGCAGGCGCTGTGCCGCCAGGTCTTCGCGTTCCGGATGGTGCTGCTCGGCCTGGGCGCGCCCGTGGCCCTCGGCCGCACCGCGCCCGGCGGCCCCGTGTACCTGGTGGGCGGCGCGGTCCTGCTCACCTTCATGCTGTCCTACGTCCTGTTCCGCGACTGGGAGCGCTTCGGGCCGCTGCTGGTGCGCCACCGCTGGCTGCTGGCCGTGGACATGGCGTTCAGCGCGCTGCTCCTGATCACCGCCACCCCCGCGTCCCCGCTGGGCCCGCTCTCGCTCGGCACACCGCTGCTCGCCGGCCTGGTCTACGGGTGGCGCGGCTCGGCGGTGTACGCGGCCGCGCAGGCGGCGGTGGTGGCGGCCGTCACCGGCGGGTTCACGCTCGCCGTGCTGTGCCTGGTGGCGGGCGCGGCGGGAGCCTCGCTACGGGACTTCCTCTTCCGCTTCGGGGCGGCGAGCCAGGCCCTGACGCAGACCCGGGCGCGGCTGGCGGTGGCCGAAGCCGTACGGGCCGAACGGGAGCGCCTGGCCCGCGAGATGCACGACTCGGTGTCGAAGACCCTGCACGGCCTGGCCCTGTCCGCCGACGCCCTCTCCCGCACCGCCGCCGACGCCGCCGCGGCCGACCCGCAGACCACCCGCCGCCAGGCGCGGGCGGTGGCGGAGGCGGCCCGCCGGGCGGCGGCCGAGTCGCGGGAGCTGCTGACGGACCTGCGCCGGAACCTGGACACCCCGGGCGTCTCGCCGGCGGCGGAGCTGCGGGCGCTGGCGGCCGGGCGCGCGGAGCTCCGTATCGCGGGGCCGCTGCCGCTGCTCCCGTCGGCCGTCGCCGGGCACCTTCTGGCGGTGGCCGCGGAGGCCCTGGAGAACGCCCGGCGCCACGCGTGCGCGTCCCGGGTCGTGGTGGAAGCGGCGGTGTCCGGCCCGGCCCTGACCCTGACCGTCGAGGACGACGGCCGGGGCCTGCCGCCCGGCGGGGTCGACGTCCCCGCCCTGGCGCAGGCCGGCCACTACGGTCTGCTCGGCATGACGGAGCGCGCGGCGACCATCGGGGCGGACCTGCGCGTCGGCCCCCGCCCGGACGGCGGCCCGGGCACCCGGGTACGGCTCGACCTCCCCCTCGGGAGCCCGTGATGCCCCCGCTGCGGATCCTGATCGCCGACGACAACCCCGTCGTCCGGGCGGGCCTGGCCGCCCTGCTGGCGACCGCCGAGGGCCTGGAGGTCACCGCCCAGGCGGCGGACGGCCGCGAGGCGCTGAACCTGACCCGCCTCCACCGGCCCGACGTGGTCCTGCTCGACGTCCGGATGCCGGGCGTCGACGGCATCTCGGCCCTGCCGCACCTCGTCCGGCTGGCGCCGGTCCTGATGCTGACGTACAGCCAGGAGGCGGAGGTCGTCCGGGAGGCCCTGCTCCTGGGCGCGGGCGGCTACCTCGTCCACGGCGAATTCACCCCGGACCACCTGATCCGGGCCGTCCACGACACCCACGCCGGCCGCGCCCACCTCACCCCGACGGCGGCGAACGCCCTCCTCGCGGAACTCCGGGCCTCTTCGCAAACGCAACCAGTTGTGGCACAGTCTTCTCAGCGACTCGTCAACCACATGGCGTACGGCCTGAGTTCGCGGGAGGAGGAGGTCATGGATCTGATCGCGTCCGGGATGAACAACCAGCAGATCGCGGCGGCCTGTTTCATCAGCGAGAAGACGGTCAAGAACCACATCAACCGCATCTTCGCGAAGCTCCGGACCACCACCCGCAGCGAAGCGATAGCCCACTGGCTGGGAACGGCCCGTCCAGGAGTGACCGGCCATGGGTAGACGCCTGACGCAGTGGGTCCGTATTTGGGCCCCGGGACCCTTGGTCACCACTGCTGACTCCCCGTACATTCCGCCCATCGACAGCGGCACCGGCCCGGGAGGAAACCCCCATGTCACACAACACCCTGGCAAGGATGCGGAAGCGGTACACCGGCAAGACCCCAAGGGACCGCGGCCAAACGGCCTTCGAGTACCTGGGCATCATCCTGGTGGTCGTGGTCATCATCGGCGCGATTGTTGGCACAGGCATCGGGCAGGACATCACAAACAAGATCAAGTCCCAGGTTGCGAGTATCACTGCCGGCAAATGAGTGGGGACAGACTGGGTGACCGGGGGCAGGCATTTCCCATCTATGCCGTCGTGGTGGTGGGCCTGTTGTTCGCTGCGTTCGCGTTCTTCGCGGTGGCACAGGCGGCTGTCACGCGCAGCGATGCGCAGGGTGCCGCCGATGCCGCGGCGTTGGCGGCGGCCAAGGACGCCCGCGATCACTTGGCTGCGGGGCTCGTTCTTGCTGATCTCCAGCCCGAGGACTGGGCTGAGGTCCTCAACGGCAGGCTGTTCGATCCGGGGGGCGCCTGTGGGAAGGCCAGTAGCTTCGCGGAGCAGAACGGTGCGAAGGCTTCTTCGTGCACCGTTTCTGACCTCCGCTTCATGGTGGTGGTCGAGACGCGGAGATCCGTTGGAATCTCGGTGGTTCCTGGAACTGATGTGCAGCACGCTATCGCTGACGCGACCGCAGTAATCGAGCCGCGTTGCCACTTGGGTCGATCCTCTCTGCCTGCCGAGGGGAGCGCCCCCGGGCGCGGTCCTGTGAACATCGCCTGCAAGGGAGGGAAGGAGATTAGCTTCGACCCTTCGAAACCGGATCAGTGGCGCGTGTTAGGGACAGACCTCTTCGATGTGCGACTGACCGACTGACTGTGAATGACGGACAAGGAAGCTTCCTACATGAGGATTCGGCACACGGTGAAGGTCCGTGCTGGTGCTGCTGTAGCGGTTGCGGTGGCACTCGCTCTCACGTTGGCCGGATGCGGTGGCGGTGGGGAGAACCGCAGAGGACCGTCGACGCCACCGGCCTCACAACCCCAAGCGGGCAACTCGCAGAACGCTGCTCCCTCGGCGACAGCCACTCCGACGCAGGTTATCGCCACGGCGAACGGGGAGGGCGGCATGGTCCTATCGATCAATTCGGTAACCCGCGATGCCGGGGGCTTCCTCACGGTGAGTGGTCAGCTTAAGAACATGGGGGCCACCCCATTTGTGAACACCACGGCCTGGCGCGGCAATGAACTCACCGCCAGCGGCACGTCTATCGCTGGCGTTTCGTTGACCGACAAAGCAGGAAAGAAGCGGTACTACGTCCTACGGGATACGGACGGGAGGTGCCTATGCACGACAGGAGTGTCCACGATCGAGGGCGGCCAGACCGTCCCCTTCTTCGCCCAGTTCCCGGCACCTCCGTCCACGACCACGGAGGTGGACTTCAACCTCCCCACCTTCGCCACGGCCACCGTCAAAATCTCCGGGTGACCCCATGACCACACGCCACCGCGTCTCCGCCGCGACCGCCGTCGCCGGCCTCGTCATCGCCGGCGCCCACATCCTCGGCGCGACCACCGCGTACGCCGACGACATCAAGCCCTCCGTGCCGCCCGGGACCGAGCCCTCCGCCGCCGCGCCCGTGGCCATCGACTCCAACGCGCCCGGGCTCAAGATCCCGCAGGGCGGGACCCTCGCCCCCGTCAAGGTGCTCGACATCGCCGAGGTCGTCGAGGACCTCGGCGGGGAGCAGCGGCGGCAGGAGACCAACCAGACCGTCATGATGGCCCTGCAGGCCGAGGTGCTGTTCCCCGAGGACAGCGCCGTCTTCAACGCCCAGGCCGCCGCCCGCATCCAGGCCATCGCGCAGGAGATCAACCAGCAGAAGGCCACCCGCGTACGGGTCTTCGGGTTCACCGACGACCAGGGCACCTACGAGCACGGCAAGGAACTGTCCAAGCAGCGCGCAGACGCCGTGCAGGCGGAGCTCGCGAAGACGGTGACCAGTCCCGGGGTCATCTTCGACGTCCGCGGTTACAGCGAGGACTACCCGATCGCCGACAACGGCACCGAAGAGGGCCGCAAGAAGAACCGCCGGGTCGAGGTCACCTTCCCCCGCAGCGAGAAGTAGGTCGCCCTGCCACCCCCTGACGAAGGCCGCCACACGGGCTAACGGCGCGTGTGAGCCGTGGCATCCCGAGGTATGTGTCCCGGCGGACCTACCGGCGGATCAGGAGACTCGGCATGCCACGGACCCGGGTGAACGGCGTGGAACTGTTCTACGAGGTCACGGGCGAGGGCGACCCCCTCGTGCTGGTCCACGGGTCCTGGGTCGACCACCACACCTGGCGCCTGGTCGCCCCGCGCCTGGCCCGCTCGTACCGGGTGGTGGTCTACGACCGTCGCGGTCACAGCGGCAGTGAGCGCCCGCCCGGCCAGGGCACCCGCACCCAGGACGAGGACGACCTCGCCGCGCTCATCGAGACCCTGGACCTCGCCCCGGCCTACGTCGCGGGAGGTTCCTTCGGCGGGTCCACCGTCCTCGGCCTCGCCGCCCGCCGCCCCGACCTGTTCCGCGCCCTCGCCGCCCACGAGCCCCCGCTGCTGGGGCTGGTCGAGGGCGATCAGGAGGCGCAAGCCGCCCGCCTGCGCCTGGACGCCGTCTTCGCGGACATCCGCGGCGGCGACCACGCGGCCGCGGCCCGGCGCTTCGTGGAAGAGGTGGTCTCCGGGCCGGGCGAGTGGGGCAGGGTGCCGGAGTCGATCCGCGAGACGTTCGTCGCCAACGCCCCCACCTTCCTCGACGAGCAGTCGGACCCGGCCTGGGCCATGATCGACCTCCCGCGCCTCGCCGCCTGCTACACCGGCCCCGCCCTGCTGACCAGGGGCAGCGCGGGCATGCCCTGGTTCCCCGGGATCGTCGCCAAGCTCGGCAAAGCGCTGCGCGGGTCGCGGGTCGTCACCCTGGTGGGCGCCGGTCACGTCCCCCACCTCACGCACCCGGACGCCTACGTCGACACCCTCACCGGGTTCCTGCGGTCGTAGGGTCCCCGCCCGCGGCCGGTGCGGACGGGGGTAGCCCGCCTGACGGGCTCCGGCGGGCTCCGGCGGGCTCCGGCGGTCTACGGCAGGTGGTGGTGGGCCTGGGTGATGAGGTCCGTCGCGACTTCCAGGGCCGCTTTACGGGTCTCCTCGGGGTCGCCCTCCACGTGCTGGAGGAACATCATCCCGGCATGCAGGGTGAACAGCGCGCTGATGCAGCGGACTTGGTCGGCCAGGGGGGCGTCCTGCGCCCTGAGGAGTTCCACCAGGGAGAAGAGCCGCTTCTTCATGGTGTCGCCGATGCTGAGCTCCCGCACCGTCGCCTGGTTCTCCTGCATGAAGCGGTAGAGCGAGGTTCCCGCCGCCATCGCCTCGCTGTAGCGGCGCAGCACCTCACGCTTGGTCTCCAGCGTGCGCGGCTCGCCCCCGGCCCAGCTGATCAGGTCGTCGATGGGCTGGGTCAGGTCCTCGAAGACGCTGATGATGATGTCTTCCTTGGTCTTGAAGTGGTAGTACAGCGCCGCCTTCGTGACGTCGAGCCGCTCGGCGATCTCGCGCAGCGACGTCTTCTCGTACCCCTGCTCGGCGAAGAGCTCCAGCGCGACGTCCTGGATGCGCTGGCGCGTGTTCCCGCGCCGCTGGTGCGGACTGCTGCTGGACATGACTCTCCCCAAGAAACTTACTTGACGCCCGGCTAGTGACGCGTCTACCTTCACCAGTGTAGTGAACTAGCCGGGCGGCAAGTAAGTGGCCGGGTGCGGAAAGTGCCAGGGGAGTGGACGACATGGTGGAGATGACGAAAAATACGGAGAACTCCGGGGAGGTGAAGCCCCGCAGCGTCCGCGTCGTGCTCATGGCCCTCATGATCGCGATGCTGCTGGCCATGCTCGACAACATGATCATCGGTACGGCGATGCCGACGATAGTAGGCGAGCTCGGCGGGCTGGAGCACCTGTCCTGGGTGGTCACGGCGTACACGCTGGCCACCGCGGCCTCCACGCCCATCTGGGGCAAGGTCGGCGACATGTACGGGCGCAAGGGCTCGTTCCTCACCTCCATCGTGATCTTCCTGATCGGTTCCGCCCTCAGCGGCATGGCCCAGGACATGGGTCAGCTGATCGGTTTCCGCGCGATCCAGGGCCTGGGCGCCGGCGGTCTGATGGTCGGCGTCATGGCGATCATCGGCGACCTGATCCCGCCCCGCGAGCGCGGCAAGTACCAGGGCATGATGGCCGGCGTCATGGCCCTCGCCATGATCGGCGGCCCGCTGGTCGGCGGCACCATCACCGACCACATGGGCTGGCGCTGGTCCTTCTACATCAACCTCCCGCTCGGCGCCGTGGCGCTGGCGATGGTGAGCGCGGTCCTGCACCTGCCCAAGAAGAAGGCGCAAGGCAAGATCGACTACCTGGGCGCGGCCCTGCTGACCCTCGCGATCACCTCCACCGTGCTGGTCACCACCTGGGGCGGGACCGAGTACGCCTGGGGTTCCGGTGAGATCATCGGCCTGATCGTCGTCGGCGTCGTCGCGATCGCCGCGTTCCTCTTCGCCGAAACCAAGGCCGCCGAGCCCGTCATGCCGCTGCACATCTTCCGCAGCCGCAACTTCACCCTCATGTCGGTGATCGGCTTCCTCGTCGGCTTCGCGATGTTCGGTGGCGTGCTCTACCTGCCGCTGTTCCAGCAGGCCGTGCAGGGCGCCTCCGCCACCAACTCGGGCCTGCTGCTCCTGCCGATGCTGCTCTCGATGATGGTCGTCTCGCTGATCGCGGGCCGCGTCACCACCAGCACCGGCAAGTACAAGATCTTCCCGATCGTCGGCGGCGCGCTCATGGTCGTCGGGCTCTTCCTGCTCGCCACGATGGACACCGACACCACCCGACTGGTCTCCGGCCTGTACATGGCGGTGCTCGGCGCCGGGCTCGGCTTCCTGATGCAGATCACGATGCTGGTCGCGCAGAACAGCGTGGACATGAAGGACATGGGCGTCGCCTCGTCCTCCGCCACCCTCTTCCGTACGCTCGGCGGTTCATTCGGCGTGGCCCTGATGGGGTCGCTGTTCACCTCGCAGGTCACCGACACCATGACCGACCGGCTTGGCCCGGCCGCTGCCGCCAACGCGGGCTCGGCGCAGCTCGACGCGGCCAGCCTGGCCAAGCTGCCCGCGGTGATGCGCGAGGCCTACCAGCACGCGGTCGCCGCCGGTACGCACTCGGCCTTCCTGCTCGGCGCGGCCATCGCCGTACTGGGCTTCCTGGTGGCCTGGTTCGTCAAGGAGGTCCCGCTGCGGGGCGCGGGTCCGGCCGCGGCCGGCGCCGGTGAGGGCGGCAAGGCCGCCCAGGCTCCGCAGGAGTCCCTCGCCCACTGAGCGGACGGCCTCATGAAAGCCCGGCCCCGGGGATCCGCCGATCTCCCGGGGCCGGGCTTTTTGCGTGCCCAACTCCCCTTCGGAACAGGGACGATCACCGACGAAGGCCGCGGACGCGGGAGCCTGACACCCTCTCGGGCGGAACTCCTCAGCGGCGGCGGACGTCATGATCTATGGACGGAACACACAAAGCGGACGCGATGCGGGGAGTTGAAACGGCTCATGGGGTTCACGGCAGGCGCACGGCGGCGGGGGAGGACGACGGCCCGGCCGGCCATCGCGACGGTGGCGGCGGCCGCGGCCGTCGCGGCGACGGTCTGGGGCGCGACGACCCTCGGCGGACCGGCCCAGGACGGCCCCCGGGCGGACGGGGGACCGTCCGCCGCGCCAGGAGGCCAGACCGCCCCCCAGGAGATGTCCCGGCACGTACCCGAGGGCATAGCCCACGCCTCCGAGGGCGGAGCGCGGGCCGTCAACATCACCGTCGACGACGGGCCCGACCCCCGCTGGACCCCGCAGGTCCTCGACGTGCTCAAGCGGCACGACGTGAAGGCCACCTTCTGCATGATCGGGCCGCAGGCCGAGGCCCGCCCCGACCTGGTCAGGGAGGTCGTCGCGGCGGGCCACCGGCTCTGTGACCACACCGCCTCGCACGACACGGCGATGGACAAGAAGCCCGCCGCCTACCAGCAGGAGCAGATCCTGGCCGCGAAGCGGCAGATAGAGCGGGCGGCCGGCGGTGCGGGCGAGGTGGAGTACTACCGGGCGCCCGGCGGCGCGTTCACCCCGCAGAGCCGCCGTCTCGCCGCCGAGAACGGCATGCGCCCGCTCGGCTGGAACGTCGACAGCAAGGACTTCGCCAAGCCGGGCGTCGCGGCGATCGTGGCCACCGTCAAGCGGGAGACGAAGAACGGGCCGACCCTGCTCTTCCACGACGGCGGAGGCAACCGCTCCCAGACGGTCCAAGCCCTCGACCAGGTGCTCGACTGGCTCGCCGACCAGGGCCGGCCGACCGGCTTCCCGGTCCGCACCGCGCCCTGACCCGCGACCGGGGGCCGCGCCCCGCACCGCGCCCTGACCCGCGACCGGGGCCGCGCCCCGACCTACGATCCGCACCGCGCCGCGGCCCAACTGGCGCTCATCGGCTGGTATGCCCGGTGTCCGCGGATCCGTCACCCCCGCGTCCGGCTCCGGGGCCCTTACGGGTGAACGCGCGCGCGGCGTCGTTCCGGCCCGCCCCGGGCCTGCGTTGGTCGGGCATGAACCGCAGCCGCACCGCCGCCCTCGCTCTCTCCGCCGCCTTGGCGGCCCTCGCCCCGGCCCTCGGCCAGTCCGCCGCCACCGCCGCCCAGGGCACCTACCTCCAGGACCCGGGAGGCGGCGAGAAGGCAATGAAGTCGATGTGGACGAAGGACGACATGCACAAGGTGGAGGCCCAGTTCCGCCTCTACCCGAACATCCAGTACAAGACCGTCAGGCGGACCGAATCCAAGGGCGGCCAGCAGTGGGAGCGCGACGTTCCCGACCCCAAGACGCTGGCCTGGATGCCCTCGTACGAGTTCGCGTGGTCGGTCGCCGACTCCCAGCTCGTCAAGAAGGCGGTGACGACGAAGGACGGGAAGCACCCGATCGTCCTGCACGCCGTGCTGCTCACCCCCGGCCGGGCCAAGGCGGCGGAGGTGGACCAGGAGTTGACCGGCCGGCCCGCCACGGGCCGGGTCAAGGTACCGGGCGGGAAGCGGATCGCCTGCGACACCGGTCGGTACACGGTGGAGTGGTCGGTCACCCGCTCCGGCTACGGGACGCTCCGGGGAACGCTGCCCTGGGATTCCGGCTGCGAGCAGTACCGTACGGCGTTCTCGGACGACAACGGGCACATCAAGTAGAACGGGCCGCAGCGGGCCGGGTTCGGAAGGCCGGCCGCCCGCGCGCACCTTGTGGGTGGTCGCAGGGCGGCTGGGCCGCGGCCTCGGATCAAGGGCCGTGGAAGCCATGATGCCGCATGGGGTGGGTGGGGCGTGCGGCGTGCGGTGTGCGGCGCGGTGTGCGGCGCGGCGTGCGGTGAAGAGCGCGGTGGGGACCGCGTATCCCGCTCAGTGCTTCTTGCGGGCCGCGGCCGCTTTGGCGGCGATGTCCTCCAGGACGCTCTTCGCGTCACCCGTCGGTTCCACCGCACGGCCGATGTTGCGCTTGATGGTGTCGCTGACCGTCACCCAGGACGGGTCGTTCACCGGGTACAGCTGGGCGCCGCGCAGCGCGGTCAGGAAGTCCTGGTCGGTCTTGTCGAGACCGCCGCCGGCCGGGGTGCGGGAGGCGCTGACGGTCGCGGGGAGCAGGTGGTAGCGGCTCGCGAAGTCCGACAGGTTCTTGTCCTGGTAGACGAAGTCCAGGAACTTGCCGATCTCCGCTCCCTTGCCGTTCTGCTTGAACGCCATCATCCAGTCCGCCACGCCGACGGTCGGCGGGGTCTCGCCCGACGCGAGCGTGTCCGAGACCGGCATGGGGACGGTGCCGACGCTGATGCCCTTGGCGCGCGCCTCGTAGGCGAGCGAGGGGTAGCCGTTGACCATGCCGACCTCGCCGCGCAGGAAGGCGGCGAACGCGTCGGCACGGTTGACCTGCGACGGAGCGACGGGTCCGGTCAGACCGGGGGTGACCAGGTTGTCCTTGACCCACTTGAAGGTCTGGATGTTCTGGTCCGACGCGAGGCTGTAGTTGCCGCTGCTGTCGGCGTAGCCGCCGCCGTTGCTCAGCTCCCAGATCAGCGCCTCCGCGTGCGCCTCCTCCGGGCCGAGCGGCAGGGCGTACGGGACCTTCACCCCCTTTTCCCTGAGGGCCTTGGCGTCGGCCTTGAGGTCGTTCCACGTCTTGGGGGCCGTGATGCCGGCCTGCTTGAACAGGCCCTCGTTGTAGAACAGGAGACGGCTGCTCGCCACGAAGGGCAGGCCGTAGAGGGTGTTGCCGACCGAACCGGCCTCGGCGAGGGGCTGGAGGAAGTTCGCCTCGGCGGTGATGGCGAGGAGTTCGTCGGCGGTATAGAGCTTGCCCTGCGCCGCGAAGTCCGAGTACGAGCCCATGAGTGCCATGTCCGGCGCATTGCCGGCCTTGACCATGCGGGAGACCTCGCGGTCGATGTCGGCCCACGGAAGCAGCTGCACCTCGACCTTGATGCCGGGATTGGCGGCGGTGAAGTCGTGCGTCACCTTGTCCCAGTACACCTTGGAACTCGTGGCCGGACTGTCGCCGTATTCCGCGGCGACCAGGCGCAGCGTGCCGCTGTCACCTGCGCCGCCGTCGGAGCTGCCACAGCCTGCGAGAGGTATCAATAGGCCGATTACGGCCGCACCGGCGGCTGGGCCGAACATTCTTCGTCGCACGGGTGGATTCCCCTGAGTTTCTTCTGATTCCCGGTGTTACTTATGAGTTACTCCGGGCCGAGGTGTCCCTTCATGGCCCGTTGGCCGGAATTCTCTCCTGACGGCAGGGTGGTTGGTCCCATTGGGGCGGCAGTTGTGGGCAATGCTCCAACTGGCCTTATTCCTTATGGTGTTTTCCGATATGCCATCCGGAATCTGGACGCGCGTAGACATGGCGAAAAGCCCGTTTCCGAGGGGAAACGGGCCGGACGGGGCGGAAAAGGGAAGGGTGGCGGGGACTAGTCGGCGAAGTCGCCCGCGTACGGGTCGGGCTCGCCCGTCTCGGGGTTGCGGCCCTCCTGCCAGCGGCGCTGGGCCTTGCGCCAGTGCACGAAGCTGAGGTGCCCGCTGTCCCAGAAGGTGATGCTCACGGGGCTGACGTCGAACTCGTCGGAGCAGAGCCGGTAGAGGAATTCGGCCATTCCGTACGGGTAGAGGGCGAACGGGTCCGCGGTGTGCCGTCCGACGACGAGGACCGGCCACCGGTCCGGGTCGGGGTCGTCGGTCAGCCAGCACAGGATGTCGGAGCCGCCGGTCACGCCCCAGGCGATGATCGACTCGGGGTCCACGTCGAAGGCGGCCCGGCCGCCCTCGGCCTCCCACACCTGCCGGGCGTTCTCGGTCTCCTCGGCCATCTCTGCGGGGGCCCACTGGAGACCGGGCTTCGGGAGCGGCAGCAGGATGCCCGCCTCGCCGTTGATGGAGCCGGAGCCGAAACGGCCCATGAACGCGATGAAATCGGCCGGGAACCGGGTCCCCCAGGCCGCCTCCGCGGCGGGCCAGTCGATGTCCTCGTCGGCGCCATGGGTCGCGGGCATGATCTGCTCCAGCGCCTTGACCGCAACGTTCTCCGTCATGCCGCTCCCCTGCCACCCCAGCTCAACCGCCCCAACCTACCCCCGGGGCGTCGCGTCGCCTAGCGGTCGCCCCGCTCGGGGGTCTCGACTTCCAGCCGGGTGCCGGGGCGCAGGTTCCACTCCGTCATGGCGCCGGCCGCGGCCTCCAGGACGTGCCGGGAGCGCAGGCGGGGCAGGCCGAGGCGGCCGGGGGGCATCGTGGTCACGGCGATCACGGTGAGGTTCCGGTCGAGGTGGGCCACGTCGATGGGGAAGCGCATCCGGAAGGTGTGGACACTGGCGGCGGGGGTCAGCAGCAGGGCCCCGGTGATCTGGTCCCGGCCGAGCAGACCGCGGGTGCGGGCCCGGTACGAGGCCGCGATCTCCAGCGGGACTTCGAGCGGGACCCCGGGCGCGACCTCGGGGAGCGGGACCTCCGGCCGGCCCGGTTCGGCGCGGGCCGGTTCGGCGCGGCCCGGTTCGGCGCGGGCCGGTTCGGCGCGGGCCGGATCCGCGGGCCGGGTCCCGGGCCCGGCTCCCGACGGGCCGTAGACCTTGAGGGTGGCTTCGCCGTCCGTCCAGTGCCGCCTGATCGCCATGCCCGTCAGGGTAGGCGCCGATGCGTCCCGGCCGATGGGCCCCCGGGCCCATGTCCCCGCCGCCCGCGGGGGCCTA
Organism: Streptomyces sp. NPDC051578; assembly: GCF_044454045.1. Classification (NCBI taxonomy): domain Bacteria; kingdom Bacillati; phylum Actinomycetota; class Actinomycetes; order Kitasatosporales; family Streptomycetaceae; genus Streptomyces; species Streptomyces sp. NPDC051578. Next base: position 1,770,920 of record NZ_JBITDH010000001.1, on the reverse strand, counting down.
CGGTCGGCGGATGGGCCTGGCCGTGATCATCCTCGCCGCCGTCTACGGTGTGACCGGGGGGTTGCTGCTGCCCCGCGCCGCCTACCGGCTGTCCGTGGAGCCGGACCGGCCCTGGCGGGACCGCTGCCCCGAAGGCCACCCGCTGCCCGGCTGGCTCGGCCTCGCCCGCTGCCGGGGCGGCCTCGACAGCCCGGCGGCCCCGGAAGCCCCCTGCGCCCCGGCCGGTCCGCCGGCCCAACCCGAGACCCCCGCAGCCCCCGCACCGCCCCACCCTGACGCCCCGGTGGCCCCCGCACCGGTCCGCCCCGACACCCCCGTGTCCCCCGGATCGGCCCACCCTGACGCCCCGGCCGGTCCGCCGGCCCAACCCGAGACCCCCGCAGCCCCCGCACCGCCCCACCCTGACGCCCCGGCGACCCCCGCACCGGTCCGCCCTGACGCCCCGGCGCCCTCCGTACGGACGCCCTCCGTACGGACGGCACCCGTGCGGTCGCATGCGTACGGGCCCTCCTCCGTCCGCACCGCCGCGCTGAGCGGCGCGGTCTGTGCCGCCCTCGCCGCGGCCGGCGGCCCGCGCCCCGAGGTGGCCGTCTTCGTGGCGCTCGCGCCCGCGCTCGTCCTGCTCGCCCTCGTGGACCTCGCCGTGCACCGGCTGCCCGACCCGCTGACCCTGCCGCTCGCCGCGCTCACCGCCGCCCTGCTCGGCGGCGCGGCCCTGCTGCCCGGCGCCGCCGGGTCGTGGCGGCTCGCCCTGCTCGGCGGGGCGGCGCTCGGGGCCTCGTACCTCGTGCTGTTCCTGATCAACCCCGCCGGGATGGGCTTCGGCGACGTCAAGCTGGCGCTCTCGCTCGGGGTCGCTCTTGGGTGGTACGGGTGGGGGGTATGGATCGCCGGGGCTTTCCTCGGCTTCCTCTACGGCGCCGCGTACGGCCTCGCCCTTGTGCTGCGCGGCCGCGGCGGACTCAAGGCGGCCATCCCGTTCGGCCCCTTCATGGCCGCCGGCGCCTTCACCGGAATGCTGCTGGGCGGATTCGGAGCGTAATCATTTCGCGCCGATGCACGCAGGACGCTTTACGAAGGGTTATGGTGGAACCCCCCCCTCGGGCCGGTCCGTATCCCCCCCACGGACCGGCCCGTTTTTCGTTTTTCGCCGCCCCCGCGGGCACCGCCGCGAAAGCGCAGGTCAGTGCCGCGGAGGAGGAGGCCTCAGCCCCGCTGGGCCCAGATGTTCGTCCCCGGGGTCGAAACGGCGTAGGAGTCGATCTCCTCCAGCTCCTGCGCGCTCAGCGGCGGACCGGCCAGCGCGGCCACGTTCTCCTCCAGCTGCGCCACGCTCGACGCGCCGATCAGCGCCGAGGTCATCCGGCTGTCCCGGAGCACCCACTTCAGCGCCAGCTGCGCCAGCGACTGCCCGCGCCGGCCCGCGATGTCGTTCAGGCCGTTGAGCCGCCGCATCACGTCGTCCGAGAGCAGGCCCGGATCCAGCGACTTGCCCTGGGTGGCCCGCGAGCCCTCGGGGATGCCCTTGAGGTACTTGCCCGTCAGGAGCCCCTGCGCGAGCGGCACGAAGGAGATGCAGCCCATGCCGGCCTCCTCCAGGACGTCCAGCAGCCCGTCCTCCTCCGTCCAGCGGTTGATCATGGAGTAGGAGGGCTGGTGGATGAGGGGACGTACGCCCATCTCCACGAGGATCCGCGCCGCCTGCGCCGTCTGCTCCGCCGTGTACGAGGAGACGCCGACGTAGAGCGCCTTGCCCTGCTGCACCGCGGACGCCAGGGCGCCCATGGTCTCCTCCAGCGGGGTCTCGGGGTCGAAGCGGTGCGAGTAGAAGATGTCGACGTAGTCGACGCCCATCCGCCGCAGCGAGGCGTCGAGCGAGCCGAGCAGGTACTTGCGGCTGCCCCATTCGCCGTACGGGCCTTCGTGCATGAAGTAGCCGGCCTTGGTGGAGAGCACCAGTTCCTCGCGGTGGGACGCGAAGTCCTGCGCGAAGACCTTGCCGAAGTTCAGCTCGGCCGAACCGGGCGGCGGCCCGTAGTTGTTGGCGAGGTCGAAGTGGGTGACGCCGAGGTCGAAGGCGCGGCGCAGGATGGAGCGCTGCGAGTCCAGCGACTTGTCGTCGCCGAAGTTGTGCCACAGGCCGAGGGAGACGGCGGGGAGTTTGAGGCCGCTGCGGCCGGTGCGGCGGTACTCCATGGAGTCGTAGCGCGAGGGCTCTGCCCGATAGGGATTGGTATCAGTCACGTTGTCCTCCCTATCACGGACCTGTGACCGGCCGAGTTGGGTACCCGATCCCGGCGCGCAGTAATGTGGCGGCTCGGGGGTAGGGACCGCAATCCGCACGGGGGACGCACGGAGGGGCTGGAAGATCGTGAAGCTGCGCGACCTGGTGTACAGGCTCTACGCACGCCGGGTGGAAGGCCGCCTCGACCACGACGCGTCGCCCAAGCACATCGGCGTGATCCTGGACGGGAACCGGCGCTGGGCGAAGGCGTCCGGAGGCACGACGGAGCAGGGCCACCAGGCCGGTGCCGACAAGATCTCGGAGATGCTCGGCTGGTGCACCGAGACGGACGTCGAGGTCGTCACCCTGTGGATGCTCTCCACGGACAACCTGGACCGGCCGGAGGTCGAGCTCCGTCCGCTGCTCAACATCATCGAGAACACGGTGCGGGGCCTCGCCGCGGACGGCCGCTGGCGGGTCCACCACGTCGGCAACCTGGACATCCTCCCCGCCGGGACCCAGACGGTGCTCAAGGAGGCCGAGCAGGCCACGCACGACGTCGACGGGATACTCGTCAACGTCGCGGTGGGCTACGGCGGCCGGCAGGAGATCGCCGACGCGGTCCGTTCGCTGCTGCTGGAGCACGCCGAGAAGGGCACCTCGTTCGAGGAGCTCGCCGAGGTCCTGGACATCGACCACATCGCCGAGCACCTCTACACGCGCGGCCAGCCCGACCCCGACCTGGTGATCCGCACCAGCGGCGAGCAGCGGTTGTCCGGTTTCATGCTGTGGCAGAGCGCGCATTCGGAGTACTACTTCTGCGAGGTCTTCTGGCCGGCCTTCCGCAAGGTCGACTTCCTGCGGGCCCTGCGCGACTACGCCGCGCGCCACCGCCGGTACGGCACCTGAGCCGCGGGACCTGACGCCCCCTCGGGCCCGTCCGGGGGACTCCCCCCGCCGTCGCGAAGCCTTCACCAGCGGTTCACCGAGCGTCCGTCATATGCCATGGCATGGGCGCACCGGTTCGAGGGCATACCCCTAGCAGGTCGACGCCCGATCCACGGGTGTCGAGTCTCAGCGGACGGCATGGGGCCGTCCGCCCGGGAGGCCCTTTGCACCAGGACGCGCGTGCGGTTCGCACGGACGTAGTGGAGGGCCGGAAATCGGCCCGCGCATGGGTGCCGATGACCGGTCCGGTCTTCATGGCCCGACCTCTTCCGAGGGGGTACGTCCTTCCGTGGTGACCAGCACAAAGCGCCGCCTGCCCGACAGGCGGACCTACGTCCTCGACACCAGCGTCCTGCTGGCAGACCCCAACGCGGTATCCCGCTTCGAGGAGCACGAGGTCGTGCTCCCGATCGTGGTGATCACCGAGCTGGAGGCCAAGAGGCACCATCCCGAACTCGGCTACTTCGCGCGCCAGGCCCTGCGCCTGCTCGACGACTTCCGGGTCCGCTACGGTCGCCTCGACGCCCCCATCCCGCTGGGCGATCTGGGCGGAACCCTGCGCGTCGAACTCAACCACTCCGACCCCGGCGTCCTGCCGGCGGGCTTCCGGCTCGGGGACAACGACTCCCGCATCCTGGCCGTCGCCCGCAACCTCCAGGCCGAGGGCTACGACGTCACGGTGGTCTCGAAGGACCTGCCGCTGCGCATCAAGGCCTCCTCCGTGGGGCTGCTCGCCGAGGAGTACCGGGCCGAGCTCGCGATCACCGACAGCGGCTGGACCGGCATGAGCGAGCTCGCGCTCTCCGGGGAGCAGGTCGACCTGCTCTTCTCGGAGGAGCGGCTCTACGTTCCGGAGGCCGCCGAACTGCCGGTGCACACCGGGCTCGTCCTCCAGTCGGAGCGCGGCAAGGCGCTCGGCCGGGTCACGGCGGACGGCAACGTCCGCCTCGTACGCGGCGACCGCGAGGCCTTCGGGCTGCACGGCCGCAGCGCCGAGCAGCGCATCGCGCTGGACCTGCTGCTCGATCCCGAGATCGGGATCCTCTCCATGGGCGGCCGGGCGGGCACCGGCAAGTCGGCGCTGGCGCTGTGCGCGGGCCTGGAGGCGGTGCTGGAGCGCAGGCAGCACCAGAAGGTGATGGTCTTCCGGCCGCTGTACGCGGTGGGCGGGCAGGACCTCGGCTACCTGCCGGGCGACGCCGCCGAGAAGATGAGCCCCTGGGCGCAGGCGGTCTTCGACACCCTCTCCTCCGTCGCCGGGCGGGAGGTCATCGAGGAGGTGCTCAACCGCGGGATGCTGGAGGTCCTGCCGCTCACGCACATCCGGGGCCGTTCGCTGCACGACGCCTTCGTGATCGTGGACGAGGCGCAGTCGTTGGAGCGCAACGTCCTGCTGACCGTGCTGTCCCGGATCGGCGCCAACTCGCGGGTCGTCCTGACCCACGACGTCGCCCAGCGGGACAACTTGAGGGTCGGCCGGTACGACGGGGTGGTCGCGGTCGTTGAAAAGCTCAAGGGCCACCCGCTGTTCGCGCACGTCACGCTGACGCGTTCCGAGCGCTCCCCGATCGCCGCGCTCGTCACCGAGATGCTGGAGGCGCTGTGACGGGGGCCGCCGCCCGTCGGCCCTGACGGTCAAAAGGGGCAGAAAGCCCATAGGTGCACGATGAGTTGGCGCCGCCCGGCAAAGGTCCAGCAGCCTAGCCGGGCGGCGCCGTGCTGCACAGGCCTTCCCCGGAATACGGGGCGTCCGGGCAGGTGTGACCTTTCCCACGCAACGTGGAATTGCCCTGCGGCGTCGCGGTCCGGCAGAGTCTGCTTTCCGTCAGGCCCCGCATACGGCACTTCTGTACCTCTCGCGAGGTACGCGCACACCAACAACTCCAGAGTCGGTCGCCGTATGCCGCCCGAGTCAGACGGCAGCCCCCGCGAGGGAGTTGCCCCGGGTCCGCGCCTCCAGTGACCGCAGATTCATGGAGGCCAGTGTGAGGGGCACTATTGCGCCCGCGCGGTCACTGCGGACGCTGCTGGAAGGACACCGTGTGAGCCGGATCTCGGTCCGGGGGTTCGCAGTGGCTTCGGCCACCGCGGTCACCACCGTCGGCGCAGTCGTAGGCGTTGCAGCGGGCGACGCCACCCCGAACGACCTCGAAACGACCGCCGCCGGAACGACTCTCCTCACTGACATCCCGGTCGGCGACCAGGCGCAGGTCCAGAGCGCGTCCCTGACGCAGCAGGCCGACGCCATCGCCCACGCCGCCGACGCCGACGCCAAGCGATCGGCCGAGGAAGCGGCACGCATCCAGGCGGCGCAGGACGCCAAGGCGAAGAAGACGGACGCCGAGGCCGCGGAGAAGAAGAAGCAGGCCGAAGCGGAGGCGAAGAAGCGCGACGCGGAGCAGGTCGCCAGCCGCTCCGCGACGCGCAGCGCCGGGGACTTCGCCGTCCAGGGCTCCTACACGGTCGCCCAGGTCAAGGAGATCGCCCGGCAGATCGTGCCGGCCGGCCAGTTCCAGTGCTTCTCCAACATCATCAACGAGGAATCGACCTGGAACTACCAGGCCGTGAACTCCTCCTCGGGCGCCTACGGCCTCGTCCAGGCCCTGCCCGGCTCCAAGATGGCCTCGGCCGGCGCCGACTGGCGCACCAACCCGGCCACGCAGATCGAGTGGGGCCTGGGCTACATGAACGACCGGTACGGCAGCCCGTGCAGCGCTTGGAGCTTCCACCAGGCCAACGGCTGGTACTGAGCCTCCACGCCGCTCCGGGGAACCCGGATGCGGAGAACGACTTCGGGAAGCCCCGCACCGTCCTACGGTGCGGGGCTCCCGCGCGTGTACGGTCGGGCGAGTGTGTCCGCGGGCGGGGGGAAAGGGAAAGACATGACGAACAGGGCAGGCTGGCTCGGCCGGATCGGCAGAGGGCTCAGCCAGATCGGCGCGCGTCTCGACGAACGGCGGGCCGAAGTCGAGGCGGAGACCGCCGTCGACGTGCCCGTCCCCGTCCCGGTCGCGGTCGACGGGCCGGTGCCCACGACCGTGATCGCCCCCGGCGGTGACTCCGGCTGGCGGGAGCGGCCCGACCCGGTGACGGTCATCCCGTGGGGCATGAGGGTCGCCGCGGAGGCCAGCTGGCGGCTGCTGCTGCTGGCCGGGATGCTCTGGGTGCTGATGAAGGTGATCAGCGAGGTCCGTCTCGTCGTCCTCGCCTTCTCCGCCGCCCTGCTGGTCACCGCGCTGCTCCAGCCCTTCGTGGTGCGGCTGCGGCGGCTCGGGCTGCCGCGCGGGCTCGCCACGGCCGTGACCGCGATCCTCGGCTTCGTCGTGATCGGCCTGGTCGGCTGGTTCGTGGTCTGGCAGGTGATGGAGAACCTCGACACCCTCTCCGCCCGGGTGCGCGAGGGCATCGACGAACTCAAACTGTGGTTGCTGGACAGTCCGTTCCACGTCACCGAGAAGCAGATCAACGACATCGCCAAGAGCCTCACCGACACCATCGGCACCAACACCGAGCAGATCACCTCCGCCGGTCTGCAAGGCGTGACGGTGCTCGTCGAGGTGCTGACGGGCATCCTGCTGTCGATGTTCTCGACGCTCTTCCTGCTCTACGACGGCAAGCGCATCTGGACGTGGGTGCTCGGCCTGGTCCCGCGCGCGGCCCGCCCCGGGGTCGCCGGCGCCGGTCCGCGCGCCTGGCGCACGCTGACCGCCTACGTGCGGGGGACCGTGCTCGTCGCCCTCATCGACGCCGTGTTCATCGGCCTCGGGCTGTACTTCCTCGACGTCACGATGGCGGTGCCGCTCGCCGTCTTCATCTTCCTGTTCGCCTTCATCCCGCTCGTCGGCGCGGTCGTCTCCGGCGCCCTGGCCGTCGTGGTGGCCCTGGTGACGCAGGGGCCGTTCATCGCGCTGATGGTCCTCGCGGTGGTGCTGGCGGTGCAGCAGTTGGAGGGGCACGTGCTCCAGCCGTTCATCCTGGGCCGGGCCGTACGGGTGCACCCGCTCGCGGTGGTGCTGGCGGTGGCGGCCGGCGGGATGGTCGCCGGGATCGGCGGCGCGGTGGTCGCCGTACCGCTGGTTGCCGTCACCAACACCGTGGTGGTGTTCCTGCGGGCGTACTCGCGCGACCAGCAGCGGGCGGCGACCGCGGCGACGGGCCCGGGCCCGCACGGCGCCACGGCCCTGCCGCGCGCCGAGCCGGAAGAGGGCGCCGACGCGTAGGGCCCCCGCGGCCGGTGACGGCTGCGGGGGCCCTGGGGCTCGTACGCGTACGAGGGTGCCTACTCGGCGGCGAGGGCTTCCTCGGCGTCGAGGGTGACGGCGACGGCCTGGATCACCGAGGCGATCTTGAAGGCCTCCTGGACCGTCTCGCGGCCGACACCGGCCTTGCGCAGCACCTGCTCGTGCGAGTCGAGGCACTGGCCGCAGCCGTTGATCGCGGAGACCGCGAGCGACCACAGCTCGAAGTCGACCTTCTCCACGCCCGGGTTGCCGATGACGTTCATCCGCAGGCCCGCGCGCAGGGTGCCGTACTCCGGGTCGGACAGCAGGTGCCGGGTCCGGTAGAAGACGTTGTTCATCGCCATGACCGCGGCCGCGGACTTGGCGGCCGTGTACGCCTCCGGCGACAGGGCCGCCTTCGCCTCCGGCTCCAGCTCACGCAGGACGCGCGGGGAGCGGGCGGCGATCGCGCAGGCCAGGACGGTGCCCCACAGCTGCTGCTGCGGCAGGTCGCTGTTGCCGATGACCGAACCGAGGTTCAGTTTCAGGTCCTTGGCGAAGTCCGGGACGGCGGCCTTGAGGGAGTCGAGGGACATCGTCACTCACCGGCCAGCAGCGCGCCGGCGTCCAGGGTGCCCTCGCCCTTGTTCCAGTTGCAGGGGCACAGCTCGTCGGTCTGCAGGGCGTCGAGGACCCGCAGGACCTCCTTGGGGTTACGGCCCACGGAGCCGGCGGTCACCATCGTGAACTGGATCTCGTTGTTCTGGTCGACGATGAAGACCGCGCGCTGCGCGAAGCCGTCCTCGCCCTGCACGCCACAGGCCTGCATGAGCTCGTGCTTGGAGTCGGCCAGCATCGGGAAGGGCAGGTCACGCAGGTCGGCGTGGTCCTTGCGCCAGGCGTGGTGGACGAACTCGGAGTCGCCGGAGACGCCGAGGATCTGGGCGTCGCGGTCCTGGAACTCCTCGTTGAGCTTGCCGAAGGCGGCGATCTCGGTCGGGCAGACGAAGGTGAAGTCCTTCGGCCAGAAGAACACCACGCGCCACTTGCCCTCGTAGGTCTTGTGGTCGATCTGGGCGAACTCGCTGCCGGCTTCGAGCGAGACGCAGGCGGTCAGATCGTAGGTGGGGAACTTGTCACCGACAGTGAGCACGTGCTCTCCTTGCGGACAGGAAAGTAACCCTTTTGGGGGCTTTCCAAGGGGGTTGGACGGATCTCACATGCTGGCACAGCTGCATTGATTACAGAAATAGCTACTCTTGTGCCTGGTGATCGGAGGTACCTATCAGTGGCTATCGGTAATAGGGGAGCGAAGCTCGCGCCGAAGAACGGTTCGGCCCGGCAGGCGACGCTGGCCCAGCTGCGCGCCTTCACGGCCGTCGCCGAGCACCTGCACTTCCGCGACGCCGCCGCGGCGATCGGGATGAGCCAGCCGGCCCTGTCGGGGGCCGTCTCCGCGCTGGAGGAGGCCCTCGGCGTGCAGTTGCTGGAGCGCACCACCCGCAAGGTGCTGCTCTCCCCGGCCGGCGAGCGGATCGCCGCCCGGGCGCGCGCCGTGCTCGACGCGATGGGAGCCCTGCTGGAGGAGTCCGAGGCGGTGCGTGCGCCCTTCACCGGGATGCTGCGGCTCGGCGTGATCCCCACCGTCGCCCCGTACCTGCTGCCGACCGTGCTCGGGCTGTTCCACCGCCGCTACCCCGGCATGGACCTCCAGGTGCACGAGGAGCAGACGGCCTCGCTGCTGGAGGGGCTGGCCGGCGGACGGCTCGACCTGCTGCTGCTCGCGGTGCCGCTCGGTGTCCCCGGGGTCACCGAACTCCCGCTCTTCGACGAGGACTTCGTGCTGCTCGCACCCCGGGAGCACCCCCTCGCCGGGCGCAGGGACATCCCGCGCGAGGAACTGCGCGAGCTCCAGCTGCTGTTGCTCGACGAGGGCCACTGCCTGCGGGACCAGGCCCTGGACATCTGCCGGGAGGCCGGGCGCACGGCCGGGGCGGACGTCACCACCACCGCCGCCGGGCTCTCCACGCTCGTGCAGCTCGTCGCCGGGGGGCTCGGGGTGACGCTGCTGCCGCGCACGGCGCTGCGCCTGGAGACCGCCCGCAACGAATACCTGGCCACCGGCTACTTCGCCGAGCCGGCCCCCTCGCGGCGCATCGCGCTGGCCATGCGGACGGGCACGGCCCGCCAGGAGGAGTTCACGGCGATCGCCGCCTCGCTGCGCGAAGCCGTACGACCGCTGCCGGTCTGGCCGACCGACCAGGCCTGAGCCGGCCCCCGCACCCGCCGGCCCGTTCAGGACTCGGGGTCGGCCCGGGGCCGGCCGCGGGGCCGGATCGGCGCCGCGCCGCCCGGCAGCCGGCCCGACTCGGCGAGGGCGCGCCGGAGTAGGAACTCGATCTGGGCGTTGGCGCTGCGCAGCTCCTCGCCCGCCCAGCGCGCCAGCGCCTCGTACACCTGCGGGTCCAGCCGCAGCAGCACCTGCTTGCGCGCCTGGCGCCCCGCACGCGCGCCCCGCTCCGGCTCCTCGGCCGGGCCGGGTCCGGAGCGGGGCGCGTCGCCGGCCGGGCTCACTGGTAGAGCGTGCCGGTGTTGAGGACGGGCTGGGCCGCGCGGTCGCCGCACAGGACCACCATCAGGTTCGACACCATGGAGGCCTTGCGCTCCGGGTCCAGGTCCACGATGTCCTCCTCCGCCAGGCGGGTCAGGGCCAGCTCCACCATGCCCACCGCACCCTCCACGATCTCCCGGCGGGCCGCCACCACGGCCCCGGCCTGCTGGCGCTGGAGCATCGCGGAGGCGATCTCGGGAGCGTACGCGAGATGCGTGAAGCGGGACTCGATGATGTGCACGCCCGCGGCTTCCACGCGGGTCGAGAGCTCGTCCGCCAGTTTGCGGGTGATCTCCTCGGCGTTGCCGCGCAGCGAGAGACCGCCCTCTTCGTGGGCGTCGTAGGGGTACTCGATGGCGATGTGCCGCACGGCCGTCTCGGTCTGCGTCTCGACGAACTCGGTGAAGTCCTGGACCTCGAACACCGCGCGGGCGGTGTCCTCCACCCGCCACACCACGACCGCCGCCAGCTCGATGGGGTTGCCGTACGCGTCGTTGACCTTGAGGACGTTCGTCTCGTGGTTGCGGACGCGGGTGGAGACCTTCTCCCGGCTGGTCAGCGGGTTGACCCAGCGCAGCCCCTCGGTCCGGATCGTCCCCCGGTAGCGGCCGAAGAGCTGGACCACCCGCGCCTGCCCGGGGGCGATCGTGTTGAGCCCGCTCATCGCGAAGAAGGCCGAGACGCCGAGCAGGATGCCCACCACGATCAGCGTGACCTTGAGGGCGTCCGCTTGCGTCATCGAGCCGAGGACCACCAGGCCGACACCGCCCGCGAGGCCTGCGAGACCGAGCAGCAGGGCCGGCCCGCCGCCGATGCTGTGAGCGGTGAACTCCCTTATCCCGCTGGGTGATCCGTCGATCGCGCCGGATCCAGTGGCCGGTGCAGTGGTCATGGTACGCCCCCGTTTGTCGGTGATGCCCGGCCCGGTTCGACCGGAGCTTCTAGCAAAGTGATATCACTTTTTTCCTCCGCCGCAACCCTCGGGGCCTCAAGTGCGTCGGTTCCAGTGATGTGGGTGCTGATTCTCACGTCCGAAATGACCGGAATTGATCAGGGTTAGCCAACCTTTGTCACAGCCTGCGGTGTTAGTTTTCTGAGCTGACGTCGGGGGGGTAATCGAGCGGAGCGGGAGCGATGGGCCGAGCAGAAGCGCGACGGGCGCAGCAGCAGCGCGGTGCGCGGAAGGCACCGAGCGGGCGCCCAAGCGGGCGCGCGGGCAAGGCGTCCGGTAAACGCACCGGCATACGCCGCTTCTTCACGTGGAAGAAGATCCTCGGCGCCTTCTTCGGGACGATCCTGCTCCTGGTGGCGGGGGCGGTCGCCGCCTACTTCATGGTGGAGCCGCCGGACCCGCGCAACGACGCGGTGCTCCAGAGCAACACCTACAAGTACGCCGACGGCTCGATCATGGCGCGCACGGGTGAGAAGAACCGTGTCATCGTCCCGCTCGACAAGATCCCCGAGGACGTGCGGACGGCGTTCATCGCCATCGAGAACAAGTCCTTCTACAAGGACAGCGGCGTCGACCTGATGGGCGTGGGCCGCGGCCTGTTCAACACCCTGCGCGGCAAGGGCACGGCCGGCGGTTCGACGATCACCCAGCAGTACGTCAAGAACTACTACCTCACCCAGGACCAGTCGGCGTCCCGTAAGCTCCGCGAGCTGGTGATCGCCATCAAGGTCGACCAGCGCATGTCGAAGGACGACATCCTCGCCGGCTACCTCAACACCAACTTCTACGGCCGCAACGCCTACGGCATCCAGGCCGCGGCCCAGGCCTTCTACGGCGTCGACGCCGACAAGCTGACCCTCGCGCAGGGCGCGTACCTCGCCGCCGTCATCCAGGCCCCCAGCCAGTACGACCTGGCGTTCGCGGGCCCCAACGGCAGGCACCTGGTGAACGTCCGCTTCAACGCCGTGCTCGACAACATGGTCGAGATGGGCAAGCTGGACCCCGCCACGCGCAAGACGATCCAGCTGCCGGAGCCCATCAAGCCCAGGCCCGCCCCCGGGATGGACGGCCAGAAGGGCTACCTGATCCAGGCCGCCAACGCCGAGCTGAACGCCCACGGCGTCAAGGACGAAGCGATCGCGGCCGGCGGCTGGACCCTCACGCTCAACATCGACAAGAAGAAGCAGGCCGCCCTGGAGAAGGCGGTCCAGGACAAGCTGGAGTCCCAGCTCCAGCGCAAGAACGTCGAGGAGCGGCCCCAGGACCAGAGCGTGCAGGCCGGTGCCACCTCGGTGGACCCGAAGACCGGCGCGATCGTGGCCATGTACGGCGGCACGGGCCTGAACGAGAAGTACAACAGCAACGCGCTGCGCAAGGACTACCAGCCCGGCTCGACCTTCAAGCCGATCGTGCTGGCCACCGCGCTGGAGACCGGGGCGACCACCCAGGACGGCCGCAAGATCACCCCGAACACGCTCTACGACGGCACCAGCAAGCGCCCGGTCGTCGGCAGTTCGGTCCCCTTCGCCCCGCAGAACCAGGACGACCACAACTACGGCAACCCGATGCTCACGGTCCAGGAGGCCACCAACTCCTCCGTGAACTCCGTCTACGCCCAGATGATCGTGGACACCAAGCCGGCCAGCGTGAAGAAGCAGGCGCTCGCCCTCGGCATGCAGGACCGCGAGGGCTGGCCCGAGGACAAGCCGGCCATGTCGCTGGGCACCATGAGCGCCGACACCGTGGAGATGGCCGGCGTCTACGCCACCTTCGACAACCACGGCAAGAAGGTCACCCCGACCATCGTCAAGAAGGCCGAGCGCAAGGACGCCACCTACAACCCGGGCAGCCCCATCGGCGGCCAGGTCCTCAGCCGCAAGACCGCCGACACCGTCACGAAGGTGCTCACCGGAGTGGTCGACAACGGCTCCGGCAACGCCGTGAAGAGCGATGCCTACGAGGCCGCGGGCAAGACCGGTACCACCGAGTCCAATGTGGCGGCCTGGTTCACGGGCTACACGCCGGAGCTCGTGACCGTCGTCGCGATGTTCGGCGAGGACCCCAACAGCCACGGCCAGGTCACCCTGACCGGTACCGCCGGCGGTGGCCGCGCCGGTGGCTCCAGCTTCCCCGCCGAGATCTGGAAGGCGTACACCACCTCCGTCCTCAGCGGTGTGAGCACGGACGAGTTCGACCTGTCGGACGCGGACATGGGCCCCGTCCAGGCGCCCACCCGCAGCGCCGCGCCCACCAAGGACCCGAGCCCGACCGCCGGCACCACCGGGGCCACCAAGTCGCCGACGAACACCGTCAGCCCGACGAAGACCGCCGACCCGACCGGCCACACCAAGGACCCGACGAAGACGGCCGACCCGACCAAGCCGACGAAGGACCCGACGAAGACCGCGGATCCGACGAAGTCGTTCCTCTTCCCGCCGCCTCCGCAGGAGCAGCAGCGACAGCCCTGACGGGCCGGAGAGCGGACAACGGAAAACCGCCCCGTGACGTGATCGTCGCGGGGCGGCTGCGTTTCCCGGCCGGACTGCCTCAGCCGGAGTCGCCGCGGGGCAGCGTGAGTTCGAACCACACGACCTTCCCGCTGCTCAGCCGGGTGGCACCCCACCGGCGGGCCATACGGTTGACGAGGAACAGGCCACGGCCGCCCTCGTCCGTCTCCCGGGCCCGGCGCTGGCGGGGCAGCTGCGGGGAGTCGTCGCCGACCTCGCAGCGCAGCACGTCCGTCCTGAGCAGACGCAGGGTCACGGGCCGCTCCGCGTACCGGACGGCGTTGGTGACCACCTCGCTGACCAGCAGTTCGAGGGAGTCCTGCAGCTCCTCCAGGCCCCAACGGGCCAGTGCCCGGCGGGCGAAGCGGCGGGCCCGGCCGGGAGCGGTCTCCTCCGGGTCCAGGAACCAGTACGCCACGTCACTGGGCGCGATCCCGTCGAAGCGGGCCGCCAGCAGCGCGATGTCGTCGTCCCGGTCACCGGGACCGAGCATGTCCAGCACGTCGTCGCACAGCGCCTCCAGCGGCGGCGGGTGGTCCACGCCGGTCAGCTGCGCCGTGGTGGCCAGCCGCTCCCGCAGCTGCTCGATGCCGGTCCAGACGTCGCGGAGCCGGGACTCCACCAGCCCGTCGGTGTACAGCAGCAGGGTGGCGCCCGCCGGGGCGTCCAGCTCCACCGCCTCGAAGTCCACGCCGCCGACGCCGATGGGGGCGCCCGGCGGTACGCGCAGCACCTCGGCGCGGCCGCCCAGGTGCAGGAGCACCGGCGGGGGGTGGCCGGCGTTGGCGATGGTGATCCGGTGCGAGACGGGGTCGTAGACCGCGTACAGGCAGGTCGCCATCCGGTCGGAACCCAGGCGCTGGGCCTGCTCGTCCAGGTGGTGCAGGACCTCCGCGGGCGGCAGGTCGAGCTGCGCGAGGGTCTGCGCGGTGGTGCGCAGCTGCCCCATGATCGCGGCGGAGGTCATGGAGTGGCCCATGACGTCGCCGACGACCAGCGCGACCCGGCTGCCGGGCAGCGGTATGGCGTCGTACCAGTCGCCGCCCACCCGGGCCGTCTCGGCGGCCGGCAGGTAACGGGAGGCGAGGCGGACCCCGGTGGGCTGGGGGAGGCTGTCGGGGAGCATGGTGCGCTGGAGTTCGTCGGCGATGTACGCCTCGCGGCCGTACAGCACCGCCTTGTCGATGCCGAGCGCCGTGTGCGTGGCCAGCTGCGCCGCCACCAGCAGGTCGTTGGTCTCGAAGGCGGGCCGCTCCGGGGTGCGCAGGAACACCGCCGCGCCGATCACCCGGCGCCGTCCGCGCAACGGCGCGAGGATCGCCCGCTGCCCGCGCGGTACGGGGTGGTCGCCGCCCAGCAGCTCCGACAGGGCGTCCGTCGCGGCGACGGAGGACCCGAACACGGGGCGGACGCCGCGCAGCACCTCGGCGAGCGGGCCGCCCGGCCGGATCTCGCACAGCTCGGAGGCGGGCAGGTCGCCCTGCGGGCCGACCAGCGGCAGCCGGCTGAAGTCGAGTTCCCCGCCCGACCCGGCGGCCCCGGCGAACTCGCCGGCCGTCAGGTCGTCCAGGGGCCGGAGCCGGTCGGTGCGGCGCAGCCTTAAGACGACCGGGCCGACGGGACGCTCGTCACCGACCGGCAGCGGATCGCGCAGGTAGACGAGGATGGCGTCGGAGAAGGTCGGCACGGTGGCCCGGCACAGGCCGAGCACGATCTCGTCCAGGTCGATGCCGCGCGCGATCCGGCGGGTGGCCGCGCCGACGAAGCGCAGCCGGTCGCCCTCGCGGCGCGATGCGGTGACCTCCGCCGAGGCGGCGCCGCCCGGGCCGCCGGAACCGGCCGGGGCGCCTCCCGCGCCGCCCACCGCGGGCGTCCCGTCGACGGCCGGACGGGCGCCGCCGCCCGCACCGATCCCGCTTCCCGCACCGATGCCGCCGCTCGCACCGCTGCCGCTTCCCGCACCGATGCCGCTTCCCGCACCGCTGCCGCCGCCCTTGCCGGCGACGCCGCCCCGCGGCCGGGGCAGTCCGGCGGACCGGCCGGGCGCTCGGGCGCCGTCCGGGTCACCGGCCGCGTTCTGGGCATGCGTGCGCACGGCCTCGGCGGCCACGATCGGGGCCTTGCCGTGGCCGGCGTCATCCGTACCTCCGCCGGAGGCGACGGGCTGCGGGCCCTCCTGGGAGGTGGGGTACTCCGTCACGCGTGGATTTCCGTCCGTTTGCGCTCGATGTGCGCTGCACTCAACTCGGTTCAGTCGCGGTATACCCGCTCAGCGGCAGGGGCACCACCGCCCCGCGGTTCCGCGTCCCGCTCGTTACCTCACCTCGCGTCGGTCCGGCACCAAGTCCCCTGCGCTGCACGTCGATTACGGCTGTCGAGCCCGGCGGAGGACGATCCTACGGTTGAACCCCGGGGGCGCATCAAGGGTCTCATGACGTCATATGCGCCGGGGTGCGGTCCCAGTCCTCCGGCAGTACCGGAACCGGCCAACGTGGATCGGGGCGCCAGTCCTGCCAGCCGTCGCGGAACGGCGGGCCCCACTCCTTGACGGCCTCCACGGCCGCGCGGCCCGCATCCTGCACCCGGCGCGCCAGCGGGGGGTCCACCAGCCCGACCCGCCGCGCCTGCGCGAACTCGTCCTCGTCGCGCCACACCCAGCTGCGGTCGGGGTACACGCAGATGTCGAGGAAATGGTCCACGGAGTCCACCCCGGCCGCCCACCGGGTCCGGGGTTCCTCCAGGTTGACGTACCAGTTCTTGAACCGCCAGCCGTGCTCCCAGAACAGCCACACCGACCACGGCTCCCCGGGCCGGGCCAGTTTCAGCACCCCGGCCCCGAACCAGCGCGAGCGCACGGTGGTCCGGGGCGCGGTGTAGCGGGTGGCGAGGGGCTCCTCGTGCACGGGCGTCCCGTCGGCGAGCACCGGCTTGACGCATTCGGTGCCGGGCGCCATCCACACCGCCAGCAGCTCGGCCGTGTCCCGCACCACCGTCACCGGCCGGCAGATGTGCACCGGGCCCGTGCGGCCCGGGGCGGGGTCGCGGTAGCGCCACAGGATCTGCTCCCCGGGCGCCCAGCGCGTGTCCGGCGCCCCGTCGTGCGTGCCGCCCTGTGCGTCGCCGTCCCCGCGGCCTCCGGTACCTGTCATGCGCAGATCTTAGGGCGGGGGCCCCTCCTTGTGCTGCGGTGCAGGTCACGGCCTCGTCCGGGGACGGGAATCGACCGGATCCGGCCCCCGTCCCCCGGGCGTTCAGGGCCGGGTCATGCGCAGCACGTCCAGCGCCTCGTCCATCTGGGCGAGGGTGAGCGCGCCCTGTTCGACGTAGCCGGATTCGAGCACGACCTCCCGGATCGTCTTGCGCTCCGCCAGGGCCCGCTTGGCCACCTTGGCGGCCTCCTCGTAGCCGATGTAGCGGTTCAGCGGGGTCACCACCGAGGGCGAGGACTCCGCGTACTCCCTGGCCCGCTCGGAGTTGGCGGTGATCCCGTCCACCGTCCGGTCGGCCAGCAGCCGGCTCGCGTTGCCCAGCAGACGGATCGATTCGAGCAGGTTCCGGGCCATCAGCGGGATCATCACGTTGAGCTCGAAGTTGCCGGACGCGCCCGCGACGGCGACCGCCGCGTCGTTGCCCGTCACCTGCGCGGCCACCATCAGGACGGCCTCCGGGATGACCGGATTGACCTTCCCCGGCATGATCGAGGACCCCGGCTGGAGATCCGGGAGATTGATTTCGGCCAATCCGGTGCGCGGACCCGAAGCCATCCAGCGCAGATCGTTGCAGATCTTGGTGAGGGAGACGGCGACCGTACGGAGCATCCCCGAGGTCTCCACCAGTGCGTCCCGGGCACCCTGGGCCTCGAAGTGGTCCCGCGCCTCGGTCAGCGGCAGTCCCGTCGCGGCGGCCACCTCCGCGATCACCGCGGCGGAGAAGCCGGGCGGGGTGTTGATACCGGTGCCCACCGCCGTGCCGCCCAGGGGCAGTTCGGCGAGCCGGGGCAGGGCCGCGCGCAACCGCTCGACGCCGTGGCGCACCTGGGCCGCGTATCCGCCGAACTCCTGGCCGAGGGTGACCGGCGTCGCGTCCATCAGGTGGGTGCGCCCGGCCTTGACCACCTCCGCGAACTCGGCGGACTTCCGCTCCAGCGCGGCGGCGAGGTGTTCCAGCGCCGGGATCAGCTCACCGGTGACGGCGGCGGTCGCCGCGATGTGCACGGAGGAGGGGAAGACGTCGTTGGAGCTCTGCGAGGCGTTGACGTCGTCGTTCGGGTGCACCGGGCGGCCGAGCCGCTCGCTCGCCAGCGTGGCGATCACCTCGTTGGTGTTCATGTTGGACGAGGTCCCCGACCCGGTCTGGAACACGTCGACGGGGAAGTGCTCGTCCCAGCGGCCGTCGGCGACCTCCTCGGCGGCGGAGCGGATCGCCTGGGCGACGTCCTCGTCCAGGACGCCGAGCCGGGCGTTCACCAGCGCGGCCGCCGCCTTCACGCGGGCCAGCGCGGCGATGTGGGCGCGCTCCAGCCGCTGGCCGGACACGGGGAAGTTCTCCACCGCGCGCTGGGTCTGGGCCCGCCATTTGGCGTGCGCGGGGACCCGTACCTCGCCCATGGAGTCGTGCTCGATCCGGAACTCGGCCGGACGCTCCTGGGGCTTCTGATCATCGGTCATGTTCGGTGCCTCCTCAAAAAGTTGAGCAATTGTCTTGTTAGAAGTGTTCCCAACTCCCCTACCGGCCAGTAAATACCGGGGGTAACACTGATATCGGGGAGGCGTTCATGGCACGTGCACGTACGAAACCCAGGCTCAGATCTACCTTCGCCGCCGTCGCGGCGATCGCGGCCGCCCTCGGGGGCGTCACCGCCATCACCCCCATGGCCCAGGCCGCACCCGCCGCCGGAGCGGCCGCCACCCCCCTCTCGCCCGAACTGGAAGCCATCCGGGCGGCCGAGGCCACCAAGATCTACGGGGACCCGGCCATCCGCCCGGTCGCCGACCGCAAGACCGGCCTGATCTCGCTCGGGGACAGCGAGATCTCGGGCGAGGGCGTCGGCAACTACGACCCCGCCACCAACACGTCCACCAACCAGTGCCACCGCTCGCCCGACTCCGCGATCCACCGCACCGGCATCCCGGCCGACCTCACCTTCAACGTCGCCTGCTCCGGCGGGTACACCGGAAACATCCGGATCGGCGGCACCAAGCAGTACCCCGACGAGCTGGTCCAGAGCGACAACCTCGCCATCAAGGCCCGCAACACCCGGATCAAGATGGTGCTGCTGGTCGCCGGCGCCAACGACGACCTCCAGTTCGGCCCCGTCATGACGGACTGCGTCACCCGCTGGGTCCTCAGCCAGGGCACCTGCGAGCCCAAGTACGGCCCCGGCTGGCAGGCCCGCGTCGACGGTCTGAAGCCCAAGGTGGAGGCGACCGTCGCGGACCTCAAGACGGTCATGCGCGAAGCCGGTTACGCCGACTCCGACTACAAACTGGTCGTCATGGGCTACCCGAGCCCCATCGGCCCCGACTTCAACGACAACCCGGGCTTCCCCGGCAAACTCCCGGGAGGCTGCGCCGGCTACGACTCCGACGCCGCCTGGGGCCGCAACTACGCGGTACCCACGTTCGAGAAGGGCATGCGCGAGGCGGCCCTCGCCTCCGGCGCCGTCTACCTGGACGACTCGCGGCTCTTCCACGGCCACGAGGTGTGCATGGAGGACACCTGGGCCCGCGGCCTCTACCTCGACCTCGGGGACCACTTCCCCTGGGACGAGAACACCGCCCGGCAGTCCTTCCACCCCAACTACCGCGGCCACGGAGCCTTCGCCTCCTGCCTGACCCAGCTCTACGACTCCGGCCTGCGCGAAGCCTCCTGCGCCGACCCGGCGAGCACGGGCACCCCGGTCCTGACCGCCGGCGCCTGGGACTCCCTCTACAAGCCCCTCAAGAACGAGGCCACCGGCAACTGCCTGGACACCTTCGGCGGCTCCAGCGCCAACGACACCAAGGTGGTCGGCTGGGACTGCCACGGCGGCCGCAACCAGGGCTGGTGGTACGACACCACGCGCAAGGCCCTGCACACCGAACTGACCCAGGACCGCTGCCTGGACGCACCCGGAGCCAACTACGGCAACGGCACCGCCCTGATCATCTACAACTGCCACGGCGGGGCGAACCAGCAGTTCGTCCGCGACGGCGCCACCCTGCGCCCCGCGGCCGCAACCGGCATGTGCCTGACCGTCGCCGCCCCGCACGAACCGCTGCGCCTGCAGACCTGCAACGGCTCGCCCAACCAGCGCTTCGTCTGACCGCCCCGTACACCCCCCACACCCGGCCGGTCCCCGGCCGGGTGTCCTCATCGCCGCCCCTCAACGCCGCTGCGGCCGCACCGGCTACCGCGGCCGAGCCGGCCGGCCCACGAGGTCACGTACCTGCCGGGGCCGGTTGGTGATCAGCGTGTCGACGCCCAGACGCAGGCACAGCTCCACGTCCTCGGGCTCGTCCACCGTCCACACCCGCACCGCGAGCCCCTTGGCCTGCAACCGCCCCACCAGCCCCGGGTCACGCCGCACCAGGTCGATGCCCGGGCCCGCGTGCGTGGCGTACGGCGGGCGCGGGGGGCGAAGCGTCCGCTCGATCAGGTACACGGCGGGCAGGCCGGGCGCGAGCCGGTGCAACCGGGCCAGGGCGGTCCGCGAGAAGCTCATCACCTCGACGAGGCCGTCCTTGCCGTCGGCGAGCCCGTGCTCCTTGAGCACCCGTACGAGCTCGGCCTCCAGCCGGCCGCCCGCGCGGGTCGGGTGCTTGGTCTCCACGGCCAGTCCGACGGGCCGGCCGGCGGAAAGCGCCTCCTTGAGCAGGTCCTCGAAGAGCAGCACCTGCGCCCCGCGGTGCTCCTCACCCTTCCACCCGCCGAAGTCGAGCGCGGCCAGCTCCTCGTAGGTCATGGCGGAGACGACCCCGCGCCCGTCCGAGGTCCGCTCCACCCGCCGGTCGTGCACGCACACCAGCCGCCCGTCGGCGCTCAGCCGTACGTCGCACTCCAGTGCGTCGGCCCCGTCGGCGATGGCCTGCCGGTACGCGGCCAGCGTGTGCTCGGGGTGCTCGGACGAGGCCCCGCGATGGGCGATGACGCGTACCGTGCGGCCGGTGCGGAGGGGGGACGTCACAGTCATACGGGGATCCTTGCGAACCGGAGTGAACGGGAAGCCACCTCCCCGCCACCCCGACGTTAACCGACCCGCGCCCCGCCCCACGGCCGCGCCCCGCCCGCACCGGGCGGGGCGTCCCGCTCCGCTCAGCCGAGGCCCGGGCCGCGGACCGGGATGTGGGTGAAGGTGGGCTCCGGGGCCGGGTTCTGGAAGAAGTCGTTGCCCTTGTCGTCGACGACGATGAAGGCCGGGAAGTCCTCGACCTCGATCTTCCAGACCGCCTCCATGCCGAGCTCCTCGTACTCCAGGACCTCGACCTTCTTGATGCAGTCCTGGGCGAGGCGCGCGGCCGGGCCGCCGATCGAGCCGAGGTAGAAGCCGCCGTGCGCACCGCAGGCGTCCGTCACCTGCTGCGAGCGGTTGCCCTTGGCCAGCATGACCTTGGAGCCGCCCGCCGCCTGGAACTGCTCGACGTAGGAGTCCATGCGTCCGGCGGTGGTCGGGCCGAAGGAGCCGGAGGCGTAGCCCTCGGGGGTCTTGGCGGGGCCGGCGTAGTAGACCGGGTGGTCCTTGAGGTACTGCGGCATGCCCTCGCCCGCGTCCAGCCGCTCCTTGATCTTGGCGTGCGCGATGTCGCGCGCCACGACCAGCGGTCCGGTCAGGCTCAGGCGGGTCTTGACCGGGTGCTTGGTCAGGGTCGCCAGGATCTCGTCCATCGGCTGGTTCAGGTCGATGGAGACGACGTCCGCCGATTCGGCGAGGTGCTCGTCGGTGGTGTCCGGCAGGAAGCGGGCGGGGTCGCGCTCCAGCTGCTCCAGGAAGACGCCCTCGGCGGTGATCTTGGCGACCGCCTGGCGGTCGGCCGAGCAGGAGACGGCGATGGCGACCGGCAGGGACGCGCCGTGGCGCGGCAGGCGGACCACGCGCACGTCGTGGCAGAAGTACTTGCCGCCGAACTGCGCGCCGATGCCGATCTTCTGCGTCAGCTCGAAGACCTGCTGTTCGAGGTCGAGGTCGCGGAAGCCGTGGCCGAGGGGGGAGCCCTCCGTGGGCAGCTCGTCGAGGTAGTGGGCCGAGGCGTACTTGGCCGTCTTGAGCGCGTGTTCCGCCGAGGTGCCGCCGACCACGATCGCGAGGTGGTAGGGCGGGCAGGCAGCCGTGCCCAGCGAGCGGATCTTCTCCTCCAGGAACTTCATCATGGAGCCCTCGTTGAGGACCGCCTTCGTCTCCTGGTACAGGAAGGACTTGTTGGCGCTGCCGCCGCCCTTCGCCATGAAGAGGAACTTGTACGCGCCGCCGTCGGTCGCGTACAGCTCGATCTGCGCGGGCAGGTTCGAGCCGGTGTTCTTCTCCTCCCACATGGTCAGCGGGGCCATCTGCGAGTAGCGCAGGTTCAGTCGCGTGTACGCGTCGTAGATCCCGCGCGAGAGGGCCGCCTCGTCGCCGCCCTCGGTCAGGACGTTCTGGCCGCGCTTGCCCATCACGATCGCGGTGCCCGTGTCCTGGCACATCGGGAGCACGCCGGCGGCCGCGATGTTCGCGTTCTTGAGCAGGTCGAGGGCGACGAACTTGTCGTTCGAGGAGGCCTCGGGGTCGTCGATGATCCGGCGCAGCTGCGCGAGGTGCGCGGGGCGCAGGAAGTGCTGGATGTCGTGGATGGCCTCTTCGGCCAGCTTGCGCAGCGCCTCGGGCTCGACCTTGAGGAACGTACGGCCGTCGGCCTCGAAGGTGGAGACGCCTTCGGAGGTCACCAGCCGGTAGGGGGTGGTGTCCTCGCCCAAGGGCAGCAGGTCGGTGTACGCGAACTCCGGCATCGTGGCCATTCCTCACTCGGCAGACAGCACTGACGAACTATTGGCAGCGCAGTCCACCAGCGTAGGACCTCCCCGGACGGCTGTGCTTGTGAGGTAAGGCTCACTGGTTCGGGCCGGCGCCCGCGAGCCGGGGGAGTATCGCGATCTATCGTGTTTCGCTATGCTGGCGGTGTGGACTTGGAAAAGCACCCCGCCGCCCCTGCCGCGCCCGCCGTCCCCCCGGTCGTCGAGCTGCGCGCCTCCGACGCCGACCGGGACCGGATCGCACAGATCCTCGCCGACGCCCTGGCCGAAGGCCGGCTGACCGCCGAGGAGCACTCCGACCGCCTGGACTCCCTCTACGCCGTGAAGACGGTCGGGGAACTGGACGTGCTCGTACGCGACCTCCCCGCGGCCCACGGCGCCGCCTGGGCGCCCGCCGCGAGCGCGCCCGCGCCGGTGCCCGCCGCCGGGCCGCCGGGCGCCGCGGCGGAGACGGTGCTGGCCGTCTGCAGTTCCGCCGCGCGCAAGGGCCGCTGGCGCCCGGGGGCGCACATCCGGGCGATCTCGGTCCTCGGCGACGTCTCCCTCGACCTGACCGAGGCGGTGTTCGCGCAGCAGGTCACCGAGATCAACGTGAACTGCGTCCTCGGCAACGTCGACATCATCGTCCCGGAGAACGTGACGCTGCGCGGCTACGGCGGCGGCGTGCTCGGCAACTTCGAGGTGACCGACGAGAGTTCCGCGGGGGCCGACCCGCAGGCGCCGGTGGTGATCGTGCGCGGCTTCGCACTGCTGGGCAACATCGAGGCCCGGCCCAAGCGCGGCTCGCGGGTCGCGGACCTGGCGCGCAAGCTGCGCGGGCGGCCGGGCGCCTGACCGCGCGGGCGCCTGAACGCGGGGGCGTCCGAAGGCTCGGGCGCCCGCGCGCGGGGGCGCCCGGACTGCCGGACGCCGCGGCCCGGTGACCGGCAGGCGTGGGGGCGGAGGGACGCGTTTCGGTCGAAGTTCGGTGGAGCGGCCGACGCGCGGCACGCAGTGCTTAGGGGCACGCACAGCGGGTAGGGACTGACGCATCGTCTCTCGCTCGCGTTACGTCGTCAGGAGTAGACCGTGCCGCATCCGCCGCATCAGTCCCTGCAGGTAGCCGCCGTCAAGACGCTCCAGGCGCGTCCGTCCGCCGTGCCGAGGCCGCGGGTGCCGGCGAGGGAAGAGGACGGCCCATGGCATGCGGAGGCGGTGTGCCGCAGGGACGAGGCGGGGCTGTTCTTCGCCCCCTCCAAGGAGCCCACCGCGGCGCGGCTCGCCCGTGAGGAAGCCGCCAAGCGGGTCTGCGCGCGGTGCCCGGTGATGGTCGCCTGCCGCGAGCACGCACTTCTACAGCCCGAGCCCTACGGGGTCTGGGGCGGACTGACCGCCGCCGAGCGGCGCGTCGTGCTCGCCCGGCGCCGGCGCCGGGCCGCGGAGCTCCGCCAGGCCGGCGGGGCGGGACCGGTCGCGGCCGCGGGCTGAGCAGGGGCCGCCGGCGCGGTGGGCCCCTCCGTACGGCTGCGTACGAAGAACGTGAGCGGACAGAACGCGCGTGGGGCGGTCCTCCACCAGGAGGACCGCCCCACGCGCGTTGCCGGCCGGGCGAGGACGCGGCAGCCCGCTCCCGGGCCGCCCCGAGCCCGCCCCTGAGGCGTGCTCCTACCGGGCGTGGTGGAAGTCGATCGCGCTGTAGGCGCGCAGCTTCGACAGCCGGTGGGTGGAGTCGATCTGCCGGATCGTGCCCGACTTCGACCGCATGACCAGCGAGGACGTGGTCGCGGTCTCCGAGCGGTAGTGGACGCCGCGCAGCAGCTCGCCGTCCGTGATGCCGGTGGCGACGAAGAAGACGTTGTCGCCGGAGACCAGGTCGTTGGTGTGCAGGACGCGGTCCAGGTCGTGGCCGGCGTCGAGGGCCTTCTGGCGCTCGGCGTCGTCCTTCGGCCACAGCTTGCCCTGGATCGTTCCGCCCAGGCACTTGATGGCGCAGGCCGAGATGATGCCCTCGGGGGTGCCGCCGATGCCGAGGAGCAGGTCGACGCCGGTGCCCTCGCGCACGGCCATGACCGAGCCCGCGACGTCGCCGTCCGAGATGAACTTGATGCGGGCGCCGGTCTCGCGGATCTCCTTGACGATGCCCTCGTGGCGGGGGCGGTCCAGGATGACCACGGTGACGTCCTCGACGGCCATGTTCTTGGCCTTGGCGACGCGGCGGATGTTGACCGAGACGGGCGCGTTGATGTCGACGAAGTCGGCGGCCTCGGGGCCGGTGACCAGCTTCTCCATGTAGAAGACCGCCGACGGGTCGAACATGGTGCCGCGGTCGGCGGCGGCCAGGACGGCGATGGCGTTCGGCATGCCCTTGGCGTTCAGGGTGGTGCCGTCGATCGGGTCCACGGCGATGTCGACCTCGGCACCGGTGCCGTCGCCGACCCGCTCGCCGTTGAAGAGCATCGGTGCTTCGTCCTTCTCGCCCTCGCCGATGACGACGACGCCGTTCATCGAGACGGTGGAGATCAGGGTGCGCATGGCGTTGACCGCCGCGCCGTCCGCGCCGAGCTTGTCGCCGCGGCCCACCCAGCGGCCGGCGGCCATGGCGGCGGCTTCGGTGACCCGGACGAGTTCCAGGGCGAGGTTGCGGTCGGGGGCCTCCGGGGAGACTTCGAGCTGGGGCGGCAGGTTGTGCTCGGTCATCGGAGCGCACCTTTCTGTACGACGACGGCCGGGATGTGAGGGTGTTCGAACTCTATCGGTACGTCGACATATTGAGCAGAGCGGGTCACTTATGAGCGGAATATCGGTCAGGTTGTTGGCCTGAGCGGACATCTTGCGCCTCGTCGGCGGCTCCGCCGGGGCGCCGCGCCCTACCCCGGCGGTGATCGTTCCCACTCATGCGGGACTATGGAGCCGTGGCAGGTATGAAGGGCAAGCAGACGGTCTTGGACATGGTCCGGTCGCTGGCGGTGATCGGTGTCGTCGTGGCGGGGGTCTACATGTTCGTCCCGCATGACGAGAACGCCGACCCGACGCACGTGGTCGACTACCGGGTGGAGACGGCGACGGCCCGGCGCGCGGCCCCGTACCCGGTCGCGGCGCCCGTGGGGCTGCCGGCCGAGTGGCGGGCGACCTCCGTGTCCTTCGAGCGCAAGAACGCGAACGCCTGGCACCTGGGCTTCCTCGATCCGGACAAGCAGTACGTGGCGGTGGAGCAGTCCAGCGACGCGTCCGCGAAGAACATCGCCAAGGTGACCCAGCAGGCGAAGCCCACCGGGCAGTCGCAGCAGGTCGGCGACCAGAGCTGGGAGCGCTGGGACGGCGACAAGTACGACGCGCTGGTGCGCCAGGAGCAGGGCCACGTCACGGTGGTGACGGGGACGGTCTCCTTCGAGCAGCTCGGCGCGATGGCGTCGGCGCTGGAGTACAAGCAGGGTCAGTAGCCGCCCGGCGGACACCGCGCGGCCGCCGCTGCGGCGGCCGCGCGGTGACGCAACCGCCCCGGCGGACATGCGAGAGGCCGCCCACCCCGGGATCCGGGGCGGGCGGCCTCTGGCGTTGCTGCGGGGGCCGGGCTCAGACGGTCGTGATGACCTGGTCGAACTCCAGGCGCGGGGAGCGCGGGAACCAGGCGTCCTCGCCCGGCTTGCCGATGTTGACGACCATCAGCGGGGTGTGGTCGTCGTCCAGGAACTCCTTCTGGACACCGTCGAAGTCCAGACCCGTCATCGGGCCGGCGGCCAGGCCGGCGGCGCGGACGCCGATGATGAAGTAGCCGGCCTGCAGCGCGGCGTTCAGCAGGGCGGCCTGCTCGCGGACCGGGCGCTCGGAGAAGAACGCGTCCTTGGCCTGCGGGAAGTGCGGGAGCAGCTGCGGCAGCTCCTCGTGGAACTCGTTGTCGGCGGAGAGGATCGCGACCAGCGGGGCGGAGGCGGTCTTGGCCTGGTTGCCCTCGGCCATGTGCTTCACCAGGCGCTGGCGGGCCTCGGGGGAGCGGACCAGGGTGATGCGCAGGGGCGTCTGGTTGAAGGCGGTGGGGCCGTACTTCACCAGGTCGTAGATCGCCTGGACCTGCTCCTCGGTCACCGGCTCGTCCGAGAAGGTGTTGGCGGTACGGGCCTCGCGGAACAGCAGGTCCTGAGCGGCGGCGTCGAGAACGAGAGACATCGGAAAGCCTTCTTCTATGCGGAGGTGGAGCGCGATATCTGCGACTCTACCCAGAGATAGATGAATTTTCAACTAAATCTGTCGGGGTGACCGGGATCACTCGGCGTCCTCCTCGCTCCGGTCCCGCTCGGCGAGGGCCGAATCCAGGCGCGCCCGCGCGCCTTCCAGCCAGTGCCGGCACACCTTCGCCAGCTCCTCGCCCCGTTCCCAGAGCGCGAGCGAGTCCTCCAGCGAGGTCCCGCCGGCCTCCAGCTTGCGGACGACCTCGATGAGCTCGTCCCGGGCCTGCTCGTAACCCAGCGCCGTGTCGGCCTCAGTCATTCCCGTACCACCTTCTGTGCATCAACTCGGGTCCTGCTTGAATTCCGGTGCAGCGGATCGTGCGGTGAGCCGACGCCCCGTCAATCGGCGTCCGCCGGGGCCCCTCGGTCGGCCCCCGCCCCGGCTGCCACGCGTACGGAGAACTCCCCGGCCGCCACCCTGGCGCGCAGGGCGTCCCCCGGTCCGACCTCCTCCGGCGAACGCACCACGTGCCCGTCGGCCCGCTGGAGCACCGCGTACCCGCGCTCCAGGGTCGCCGCCGGGGACAGCGCCACCACCCGGGCCCGGGTGTGGGTGAGCTCCGAGTCCGCCCGGTCCAGCAGGTGCCCCAGCGTTCGCCGGCTGCGCGCCAGCAGCGCCTCCACCTCCGCCTCACGGGTCTCCACCATCCGCCGCGGGTGCACGAACACCGGCCGGCCGAGGGCGTGGGCGAGCCCGCGCTCCTCCCGGTCGAGCAGCCCGCGCAGCGCGCGCAGCCCCCGGCCCTGGAGCTGGCGTACCCGCTCCAGCTCCTCGCCGACGTCCGGGACCACCTTCTTCGCCGCGTCGGTGGGCGTGGAGGCCCGCAGGTCCGCGACCAGGTCCAGCAGGGGGGAGTCCGGCTCGTGCCCGATCGCCGACACGACGGGGGTCCGGGCGGCCGCGACCGTCCGCACGACCTCTTCGTCGGAGAAGGGCAGCAGGTCCTCCACGCTCCCGCCGCCGCGCGCCACGATGATCACGTCGACCTCGTCCATGGCGTCGAGTTCCCTGACCGCCCGGATCACCTGGGGCACCGCGTTCACCCCCTGGACGGCGACGTTGCGCACCTCGAAGCGGACCGCCGGCCACCGGCGCCGCGCGTTCTCCAGCACGTCCCGCTCGGCCGCCGACGCCCGGCCCACCACCAGCCCGATCAGCTGCGGCAGGAACGGCAGCGGCCGCTTGCGGTCCGGCGCGAACAGGCCCTCGGAGGCCAGCGAGCGCTTGAGCTTCTCCAGGCGCGCCAGCAGCTCACCGATGCCGACCGGCCGTATCTCCGTCGCCCGCAGCGACAGCTGCCCGCGCGGCGCGTACCACTCCGGCTTGGCCCGTACGACGACGCGCGCGCCCTCGGAAACGATGTCCGCGACGTCGTCGTAGACCTGCCGGAAGCAGGTGACGCTGAGCGAGATGTCGTGCGACGGGTCGCGCAGCGTCAGGAAGACCACCCCCGCCCCCGGCCGCCGGGACAGCTGCGTGATCTGCCCCTCCACCCACACCTGACCGAGCCGGTCGATCCAGCCCCCGATGAGCCGGGACACCTGACCGACCGGCAGCGGCGCCTCGGCCGACGTATTCAGACCCATGCAGGCAGGCTAGCCGCCCGCGCCGACACCGGGGCCCGGACCGGCACCCGCGCCGGGCCCGGGGCCCGCCGCCCCCTGCCGCCCGCGCCGGCCCCTCTGGGCCACCAGTACCCCCAGCCCCACCACCAGCCACACGGCCCCCACCAGCTGCGCCGTCCAGGCCGCCTCGACGATCACCGCGACGGTCACCGCCGCGCCGAGCACCGGGACCACCAGGTGCACCCACCAGTTCGGGGCCCCGGATGCGCGGCGTACGACGAACCACCCCACCACCGAGGCGTGCAGCAGCGTGAACGCCACCAGCGCCCCGATGTCCACCACCGACACCAGCTGGTCCAGGCCGTCGTCACGCCGGGCCGCCCACACCGCCGCCACCAGCGTCACCGTCGCCGCCACCAGCAGGGCCGCCCGGGGCGTCCCGTCCGAGGTCCCCGCCAGGGCCCGCGGCAGCCGCCGCTCCCGGGCCATCGCGAACACCAGCCGGCCCGCGGCCGCCTGCCCCGCCAGCGCCGCGAAGGCGGCCCCGATCGCCTTGCTCGCCGCGACCAGGTCGTGCAGCCAGGTTCCGGCCGCCGACTCCACCGCGGTGTAGAACGCCGTCCCCTGCAGCGACGGGTCGGCCGCCAGCTCCGCGGACGACACGGGCATCAGCAGCGCCGCCAGGTAGCTCTGCACCACGAACAGCACCCCGGCCAGCGCCAGGCAGAACAGCACCGCCCGCGCGACCCGCTCCGAGCCCCCGGTCACCTCCTCCGCGAAGGAGGCGATGGCGTCGAAGCCCAGGTACGACAGGACGGCGACCGACACCGCGCCCAGCACCGCGGCCGCCGAGAAGCCCAGCGAGCCGTCCCCCGTCAGCGGGGACAGCCAGCCACGCCGCGCCCCGCCCCCGGCCAGCACCGTCACCGCCGCGACCACGAACACCAGCAGCACCAGGATCTCCATCGCCAGCACGGCGAAGCCGACGCGCGCGGCCGCCCGTACGCCCCACAGGTTCAGCAGGGTCGTCACCACCACCGCCAGCGCCGTCCACACCCACCGGGAGACCTCCGGGACCAGGGCGTTCATCGCGATCCCGGAGAAGAGGTAGGCGACCGCCGGGATCAGCAGGTAGTCCAGCATCGCCATCCACCCCGCGATCAGCCCGGCCCCCTCGCCCAGCCCCCGGCGGGCGTACGTGAACACCGACCCGGCCCGCGGCGCCACCCGCACCATCTGAGCGTAGGAGGAGGCGGTGAAGGCCATCGCGACGGTCGCGGCGAGGTAGACCAGGGCGACCGCGCCGTGCGACGTGGCGTCGAGCGTCCCGAAGACCCCGACCGGTGCCATCGGGGCGATGAAGAGCAGCCCGTAGACGACCAGGTCCCGGAAGCCGAGGGTCCGCCGCAGGGCGGTGGGGGCCGTGGGGGTGCCCGTCGCGGACGCCATCGTTCCTCCGGGGGATAGCCGGTACGTACGTGCGACCCAGTCTGTGCCGAACGGGCGACGACCGGCCTGCCGGAGACCCCCGTACGATGGAGCACATGACTGCTCCCGCCCCTGCTCCCGCTTCCCGCCGCGTCCTGCTCGCCGCCCCGCGCGGCTACTGCGCGGGAGTCGACCGAGCCGTGATCGCCGTCGAGAAAGCCCTTGAGCAGTACGGCGCGCCGGTCTACGTACGCCACGAGATCGTGCACAACAAGTACGTGGTGCAGACGCTGGAGAAGAAGGGCGCCATCTTCGTCGAGCGGACGGAGGAGGTACCCGAGGGCTCCATCGTCATGTTCTCCGCGCACGGCGTGGCCCCCGTGGTCCACGAGGAGGCGGCGCGCGGCAAGCTCGCGACGATCGACGCGACCTGCCCGCTGGTCACCAAGGTGCACAAGGAAGCCATCCGGTACGCGAACGAGGACTTCGACATCCTCCTCATCGGCCACGAGGGCCACGAGGAGGTCATCGGCACCTCCGGCGAGGCCCCCGACCACATCACGATCGTGGACGGCCCGCACGACGTGGAGAAGGTGACCGTCCGGGACGAGTCGAAGGTCGTCTGGCTGTCGCAGACCACCCTCTCGGTGGACGAGACGATGGAGACGGTCGACGCGCTCAAGACCAAGTTCCCGCTGCTGGTCTCGCCGCCGAGCGACGACATCTGCTACGCCACCTCCAACCGGCAGGCCGCCGTGAAGCAGATGGGCGCCGACTCCGACCTGGTCATCGTCGTCGGCTCCAAGAACTCCTCGAACTCCATCCGCCTGGTCGAGGTCGCCCTGGACGCGGGCGCGGGCGCCGCGTACCTCGTGGACTTCGCCAGCGAGATCGACGAGGCCTGGCTGGAGGGCGTCACCACGGTCGGTCTGACCTCGGGCGCCTCGGTGCCGGAGGTACTGGTCGAAGAGGTGCTGGAGTGGCTGGCGCAGCGCGGCTTCGGCGACGTGGAGATCGTCAAGACGGCCGAGGAGTCGATCGTCTTCTCGCTGCCGAAGGAGCTGCGCCGTGATCTGCGCGCCGAAGCGGCCGAGCTGATCGCCGGACGCGGCGGGGCCGCGAAGACCGCCGACGAGTAGGCCACGGGCCGCGCCGTTCTCTACGGTGGTCCCATGGAGATCTTCGGCGTGGACATCGGCGGAACCGGCATCAAGGGCGCTCCCGTGGACCTGGACCGCGGCGAGCCGGTGCACGAACGCCTCAAACTTCCGACACCGCACCCGGCCACCCCCGAGGGGGTGGCCGACGTCGTGGTCGAGGTCGTCCGCCACTTCGAGTGGGACGGCCCGGTCGGCGTCACCTTCCCGGGCGTCGTCACGGACGGCGTCACGCGCACCGCGGCCAACATGGACCCCGCCTGGGTCGGCATGGACACGGCGGGCCTGCTCACGAGCCGGCTCGGCGGCCGCCCGGTGACGGTGCTGAACGACGCGGACGCGGCCGGGGTCGCCGAGATGACGTACGGCGCCGGCCGCGGCCGGGGCGGCACGGTCATCCTGCTGACGCTGGGCACGGGCATCGGCAGCGCCCTCTTCACGGACGGCCGGCTGGTGGCGAACACCGAGCTGGGGCACCTGGAGCTGCACGGGCACGACGCGGAGAAGCGGGCCTCGGTGAAGGCCAAGGAGGACGCGGACATGACCTGGGAGCGCTGGGCGCGGCGCGTACAGAAGTACCTGGCGCACGTGGAGATGCTGTTCTCGCCGCAGCTGTTCATCATCGGCGGCGGCGTCAGCCGCAAGCCCGACAAGTTCCTCCCGCTGATCGAGGGCATCCGGGCGGAGATCGTCCCGGCGCAGCTGCAGAACAACGCAGGCATCGTCGGCGCGGCGATGGCGGCCCGGCCGGCCCGGCCGGCGGCGTAGGCCGGCATCGGGGGCGGTTGCCCGGGACCCGTCTAGGCCGTGCGCCTGGGCAACCGCCGCTTCCCGATCAGCACGGCCTTGCGCACCAGCGCGATCAGCGCGGCGATCACGGTGCCCGCGTACAGCCAGCCGGCGTGCAGGGACAGGGCCGACACGATGCCCATCAGCTCCCCGCCGAAGCCGCCCGAGCCCCCCGAGACGGGCCAGACCCCCACGGCGAAGGCGATCGGCACGGACACCGGCGCGGTGATCAGGTCCGCCGGGCGCACCCAGAGCGCGGTGGCGGCGGCAACGGGCAGGAACAGCAGCCCGTACGCGAACAGCGAGGAGCCGAACAGCAGCCAGTCGATCCCCCCGACCAGCACCATCGCGGCGCAGGCGAACAGCCCCCCGCCGAGTCCGGTCAGCCGGGGCCGGGGCAGCCGTCGTACGGGCGCCGGCCGCGGAGACGGGGACGTCCGGGGCCGGCGCACGGGGCGCTTCGTCCCGTACCGCTCCCCGCTGCCGTACCGCTTCGCGCTTCCGTACTGCTCCACCCTGTATGGCTCCACCCCACCAAACTAGGCGGGAGGGGCCCTCCCGGGCGGCCTGGACACGCGTACATCGAGTGCCACTCAGCGGAAAGTAAACTGTCAGGTGGCCCATCCCCGGGCCGCCGCCCCCTCCAGCTACGGGAAGTCGCCAACGTGTCGCTCACGATCGGAATCGTCGGCCTGCCGAATGTCGGCAAGTCGACCCTGTTCAACGCCCTGACCAAGAACGACGTGCTGGCGGCCAACTACCCGTTCGCCACCATCGAGCCGAACGTCGGCGTCGTCGGTGTCCCGGACCCCCGTCTGGCCGTCCTCGCGGGCATCTTCGGCTCGCAGAAGGTCCTCCCGGCGACGGTCGACTTCGTCGACATCGCGGGCATCGTGCGCGGCGCGTCGGAGGGCGAGGGCCTCGGCAACAAGTTCCTCGCGAACATCCGCGAGTCGGACGCGATCTGCCAGGTCATCCGCGCCTTCAAGGACGAGAACGTCGTCCACGTCGACGGCAAGGTGTCGCCCAAGGACGACATCGAGACGATCAACACGGAGCTGATCCTCGCCGACCTCCAGTCGATCGAGAAGGCGGTGCCGCGCCTGACGAAGGAGTCCCGCCTCCAGAAGGAGAAGGTCGCGGTCCTGGCCGCGGTCACCGAGGCGCAGAAGATCCTCGAAGCCGGCGACACCCTCTTCTCGAAGGGCATCACCAAGGGCACCGAGAAGGGCGACCTCCTCCACGAGCTGCACCTGCTGACCACGAAGCCGTTCCTGTACGTCTTCAACGTCGACGAGGACGAGCTGACGGACGACGCCTTCAAGGCGGAGCAGAGCGCCCTGGTCGCCCCGGCCGAGGCCATCTTCCTGAACGCGAAGCTGGAGCAGGACCTCTCGGAGCTGGACGAGGACGAAGCCCTGGAGCTCCTCCAGTCGGTGGGCCAGCAGGAGCCCGGCCTCGCCACCCTCGGCCGCGTCGGCTTCGACACCCTCGGCCTGCAGACCTACCTGACGGCCGGCCCGAAGGAAACCCGCGCCTGGACCATCAAGAAGGGCGCCACCGCCCCGGAGGCGGCCGGCGTCATCCACACCGACTTCCAGCGCGGCTTCATCAAGGCGGAGGTCATCTCCTTCGCCGACCTGGTCGAATGCGGCTCGGTCACCGAAGCCCGCGCCAAGGGCAAGGCCCGCATGGAGGGCAAGGACTACGTCATGCAGGACGGCGACGTGGTCGAGTTCCGCTTCAACGTCTGAGCGGGTGAAGTAACACCACGTCATTGACGGGTAAACATGCGGGTCAGAAGGGGTCGGACGCTGTCGAGTCCGACCCCTTCGCCGTCACCGTGCCGGATGGGTGCTGGATGTTCTGACGCAGGGTCAGCGGCAATCAGGTCTCGTAAACGGTAGACCTGTGTCCCGCATGGATGGCCCACACCACGAGCTCTCCGTTGTCGATCGTGTAGACGACCCGGTAGTCGCCGACTCGCAGCCGGCGGCGTTCCGGCTGTGACACGAGCGCGGTGGTGTTGAACCCGAGGGGATCGCTCTCCAGCTCGGTCAGCTTGGCCAGGATGCGCAGCGCCATGTCGCGAGGGATCTTCCGAAGCTCGGCCTGCGCCTCCGGTCGGAAGACGGTCCGGTACTCACTCACCGCGCGCCAGCGTCTCCCTCATGATGTCCTCGATCGGGATGCCCAGCGCCGGGTTGGCCATGCGCTCGTCGATGATCCGGTTGATCTCGCGCTCTTCCCACTCCTGGTACTCGCGCAGCACCTCGATGGAGACGACGGCGGCGACTTCCTTGCCCCGACGCGTGATGACCGTGGGTACGTCGTCGCGGTCCGCACGCTCCACGACTTCCGCCAGATGGGCGCGCACGTCGCGGATGGACTCTACGGGCAGCGGCTGCGTCATGCGCTCAAGCGCACCGAGTGTGCCATGTGTACACAACCTTGGTAGGGCCCGCCTCCTCGGAGACGGGCCCTGGGCTTTTTCCCATGCCGGGATGGTGCTGGGGTAGCCGACAGTCCGTCAGGTCTCAGCCGAGGACTATGCGGCGCTGTGCGAGGGCTCGTACCTGCTGCGCTCGCCGGCGAACGCTCGCCGGTTGCTCAAGGCGTACGAGAACGCCCTGGCCCGCGTCAAAGTGTCGGAGCGGGAGCTGATCGATCCGGATTCGGCAGACGCGGGTGCGGGTGCCGCGTGAGGCTTGTCTTTGCGGATCAGGGCTGGGAGGACTACACGTCCTGGCTCAAGAACGACCGCAAGATGCCCGCCCGGATCAACCAGCTCATCGAGGACGTCAGGCGCGACCCGTTCACGGGTATCGGCAAGCCTGAGCCGTTGAAGTACCACTTGCCCGGGGCGTGGTCGCGGCGGATCGACGACGAGCACCGCCTCGTTTACCCGGTGACGGACAAGGAGATCATCATCTTCGCGGCCCGGTACCGCTACTGACCGCCCGTGCCGGCGGAGTCGGTTGCCGCACCTCGACGCAGGAGGACAGCAAGTGACCAGCCATGACTCCTTCGCGGACGGCGGGATCCGGGACCCCTTCGACACGGTGCGGCGCGCACTGTGGATCGGCGGCGGGCAGTGGGCCGGAAAGTCGACCGTGGCCCGGCTCCTGGCCGTCCGATACGGCGTCACCGCGTATCACTACGACTACCACGACGCGCGCGGTCACAACGATCGCCGGATCGCCCGTCGCGTCGCCCTCGGTGAGCCCGCCACCGAACCCGACCCCGACGCGGTGTGGGTCCACTCCTCCCCGGAAGAGATGGCAGCCGAGACCCTGGCCGGCTTCCCGGGCCGGTTCGAGTGGGCCCTGGACGACCTGCGCGCGCTCGTCTCGGGCCACCCGATCATCGCCGAGGGGTGGGGACTGCGGCCCGAGCTGGTCGCACCCGTCATCGACTCACCGCGTCGGATGGTCGTCATGGTGCCCACGCCGGAGTTCCGGCGGCACCAGGTCCGCGAACTGCCCCGAGCTGCCTCGCTCGGGCACCGCGTCAGCGATCCGGTCCGGGCCCAGGCCAACCGCCTCGCCCGGGACCGCCTCGTCGCGGAGGACGCCGTCCGCGCTGCCCGCCGGCTCGGCATCCGCGTGATCGAGGTCGACGGTTCCCGCGGTGCCGCCGCGGTCGCGGAGCTCGTCGCCGACCACTTCGGCCCCTACCTCCCGCCAGAGCACCGCGAGGCTTGATCACCACGAGCGGTCGGGCGCGCCGCCTCGCGCCGGCACGGCAGGTCAGAGGCCGCGGATCGAGGCCACCGTGAACGTGGTGGGGGTGCCGGTCGAGGGGGTCATGGGGCCGTCCTTGTCGAACTGGGAGCGGACGACCAGGGTGCGGCCCGCGGTGTGGGTGAGGGTGGTCGGGATCTGGAGGGCGGGGTCCGTCAGGGTGCGGGTGAGGCGGGCCGCCGTGCCGGCCGGGGTGAGCTGCCAGCGGGTCAGGGTGTTGGTGACGTTGTGGGCCACGCGCAGGACGCCGCCGGGGGAGAGCTGGAGGCCGTCCCCGTGCTTGAGGTCGCCGCCGTGCAGGGTCACGCGGGACAGGGCGCCCGTGAGGAGGTCGATGCGGTGGAGGTCTCCGGCGGTCATGTCGACGGTCAGCAGGAATCGGCCCGCCGGGTCGGCGACGATGCCGTTCAGCGAGGTACTGCCCGCCGACGACGGGTCGATCCGGCCGCTCAGGTCGTACGCCACCTCCAGGGGGCCGGACCCGGCGGCCAGCCGTGCCGGGGTGACCCGGTAGACCACCGCGCGGAGGCTGTCGGTGAGGTAGGCCGTGCCGTCCGGGGTGAGCGCGAGGTCGTTGACGAACGACGGGGCGCCGGCCGGGGTCTCGAAGTGGGCGAGGCGGGTCCCGGTACGGGTGTCGTACACCGCGACGCCCTTGGTGGAGTCGGTGACCCACAGGCGGCCGCGGGCGTCGACGGAGAGGCCGTTCGCGGTGTGGCGCCCGTCGGTCCCGGCCGGGAGGAAGACCTCGGCCGTGCCCTGGCCGGGGCGGGCGCGGTAGACGGTGCCGTCCGCGTACGAGCCGACGTAGACCGTGCCCGTACGGGGGTCGGAGGTTATGCCCTCGGGGTAGACCTTGGCGCCGGGCAGGACGAAGGCGGTGGAGAGCCGGGAAGCGGGGGCCGCGTCGGCCGGGGCGGCGTCGGCCGGGGCAGCGGCAGCAGGGGCAGCGTCGGCAGGGGCCGCGCCCAGGGCGAGGACCGTGGTGAGGGCGGCGGCGAGGGGTGCGGCCTTGGAGATGAACCGTGCGGAGAAGCGCATCTGCGCGTGTCCTCTTCTGTGTGCACTCGACTGATCGTGTGGGAACGAATCTAAGTTAGAGCTCTAATGAGTGCAAGGGGCCTAGGATGTGGGGATGACGTCCATGCCCGCCCAGGAGCGCATCGGCTCGCACATCAAGCGCGCCGAGCAGGCGCTCCTCGCGGCGAAGAACACGGCGTGCAAGCCCGCCGCAGTAACGGTTCCGCAGTACGCCGCCCTGCTCTGGCTCGCGGAGAAGCCGGGCATCTCCGCCGCCGCGCTCTCGCGCCTGTGCGGGGTGACGCCGCCGACGATGAACACCGTGCTGAAGAACCTCCAGGAACGCGGGTTCATCGAGCGGACGCCGCACGAGTGGCACGGCAACGTGCTGGAGACCCGGCTCACCGAGCAGGGCCGGACCGCGATGGAGCTGGCGGACGCCGGCGCGGTGCGGGTGGAGCGGGTGTTGGCGGCCGAGTTCAGCGGTGAGGAGCGGGAGCGGCTCATCGAGCTGCTGGGGCGGTGCGCACAGGTCCTCGACGCCTTGAAGTGAGGCGCCCCCCGAGGGGCGGCCGGCGGCTGCGGTTCCCCGGTTTTTGATCGTGCCGCAACCCCCGGCAGGATGCGTACATCAGCACGAGGTGAGCCCGGGTCGGCCCGGGCCTGCCCACCCCGTTCGGCGTTCGGAGCGAAGACCGTGCCCCAGTACCCCCAGAGCCCGCGGTCCCTGGACGCGGCCGCCGAGGCCCCCGCGCCCGAGCGGTCCCGTCGCGCGGTGTGGATCAGCGCCGGCCTCGCCTTCGCCCTGGTCCTCGGGGGCGGCGGCTTCGCCGCCTGGAAGTTCGAGTGGTTCTCCGGCAACGGGCGGGCCGTCACCTTCGGCAGGACCGCCCCGTCCGCAGGGAACGGCGACGGCAAGGCGCGGCAGAGCCCGCAGCCGCAGGC
The DNA here is from genome assembly GCF_044454045.1 of Streptomyces sp. NPDC051578. Classification (NCBI taxonomy): domain Bacteria; kingdom Bacillati; phylum Actinomycetota; class Actinomycetes; order Kitasatosporales; family Streptomycetaceae; genus Streptomyces; species Streptomyces sp. NPDC051578. The sequence continues at coordinate 1,733,620 of NZ_JBITDH010000001.1, read as the reverse complement.
CCCGCAGGCCCCGCAGGCCCCGTCGGCCCCGGCGGTGCCCACCGGCGACCCGGACGTGCTCATGGAGGCCGGCCCGCGGTCGGGCTTCAAGCAGACCGCCAAGCTGGACGACGGGACGGTCATCGCCAAGACGCGCCTCGCGGGCGCCAAGTCCGGGTTCGAGGGCGACGTCTGGGTCTGGACGCCCAAGGAGTACAGCGACCCGAAGTACGCCAAGAGCGCCTTCCCGGTCCTGATCTCGCTGCCCGGCGGCAACGGCTTCCCCACCAACTACTGGTCCGACCGCAGCCTCGGCCTCCAGAAGGCGATCGAGGAGGGGGTGGCCGCCGGCACCAGCCTGCCGTTCATCCTGATCATGCCGGTGCTCAACCCGGACAACAAGTACTACTACGACGGCTCGGACATCCCCGGTCAGCCGAAGATGGGCACCTGGCTCGCCGAGGACGTCCCGGACTTCACCCGCGCCAACTTCCGCACGTACAAGTCCCGCGACGGCTGGGCCTTCATGGGCTCCTCCTCGGGCGGTTTCGTGGGCATGAAGCAGGTCCTCCAGCACCCGGACCGGTTCAAGGCCGTGATCGCCAGCGGCGGGGAGATAGTTCCCGACTCCCCGCTCTGGAAGGGCCACCAGGCGGAGATGGACGAGAACAACCCGGAGAAGCTCGCCAAGAAGCTGATCGACAGCAACGGACCGGACGTCTACATCAACTTCCAGGTCGGCACGAAGGAGACCGGCAAGGACCGGATGCTGCGCTTCCAGCGCGAGTTCGGCACGGGCCCGGTCAAGACGACCATCCACGACATCCAGAACGGCGAACACAACGGCTGGCATTACGTCAGGGGGATGAAGGAAAGCTCCCTGGAGTGGATCAGCAAGGTGCTCAAGGGCCCCGAGCCCGCGGCGGGCTAGTCGGCCGGTCGGACTCCGCTCCACCACCCGCTGCCAGCGCAAATGGCCGCCGTGCCGCTCCCGGGGGGCGGTCTCGCGGCCCGGCGCCGGCACCCGGGGCCCGCACGCGGGCGTCCGTCCCCCGCGTGGCTCTCACCACGTCGCAACCGTCCCAGGCAACCCATAGCGTCGTTCACACCTCTGTAAGGGGTGTAAGGGGGACCTATCGGTCCGACCCGCGCTCGCGACGGGCGCCGGAGAGGGAACGGGACAAGAATCCGTGCAGCAAGACCAGCAAGGCGACGCCGGCCCGACGACCGCCGGCCCGACGACCATCGGTGCGGCCACCAGCGGAACGGTCACGAGCGGTGCGGCCACGAGCGGAACGGTCACGAGCGGCCCGACGACCACCGGTGCGGCCCCGAGCGGGATCGCCCGTCGGCGCCGCCGGCTGATCCTCCTGGGCGGCGGCCTGGCCCTCGCCCTCGTCGCGGGGGGCGGCGTGGCGGCGTACGAGACCGGCTTCTTCTCCGGCGTGGGCGAACCGGTCGCCTTCGGCAAGACCCAGGAGACCGCCGCGGCCGTCGTGGACATGCCCAAGGGGGTCCGCATGCCCACCGGCCCGAAGGCCGCGTTCGTACGCGCCGCCCGGCTGCCCGACGGCACCCAGATCGCCAAGACCACCCTGACCGGCGCGAAGTCCGGCTTCACGGGCGACGTGTGGGTGTGGGTGCCGAAGGAGTACGACGAGCCGAGGTACGCCAAGAGCGCCTTCCCGGTCCTGATCTCGCTGCCCGGCGGCCGCGGCTACCCCACCAACTACTGGGGCACCGGCCCGGGCCTCGGCCTCCAGAAGGCCGTCGCCGACGGGGCGAAGGCCGGCACCAGCCTGCCGTTCATCCTGGTCATGCCGGTGATCAACGCCGACACCAAGCACCACTACGACGGCTCCGACATCCCCGGCCAGCCCAAGATGGGCACCTGGATGGCCGATGACGTCCCGGACTTCACCAAGGCCAATTTCCGCACCTTCACCTCCCGCGACGGGTGGGCCTTCATGGGCTCCTCCTCGGGCGGCTTCGGCGCCTTCAAGCACGTCCTCAAGTACCCCGACCGCTTCAAGGCCGCCATCGCGAGCGGCGTGGACATCGTGCCCGACTCCCCGCTCTGGAAGGGCCACCAGGCGGAGATGGACGAGAACAACCCCGAGAAGCTCGCCCAGGAGCTGATCGAGGCGGGCGGCCCGGACGTCTACGTCAACTTTCAGATCGGCACCAAGGAGAGCGGCCGCGACCTCGTCGAGAAGTTCATGCGGCAGTACGGGAAGGGCCCCGTGCACACCCGGCTCCAGGTGATCCAGGATGGCGAGCACAATGGCAAGTCGTACGTGCGCGGCATGCGGGAGGGTTCCTTGGAGTGGATCAGCAAGGTGATGCTTGCGCCGACCCCCGACCCCTACGTGCCGTGAGCCCGGCGGTGAAGGGACGCGCCGTCGTCGCCGCGCTGGCCGCCGCCGGGCTCGCGGCGGTGTTCGGCGTCGCGTTCGTCGAGGCGACGGGCGACCGGGCGGTGCTCCCCTTCCCCGCCGTCGGGGTCCTGATGGCCAACGGGGAGCACTGGTGCACGGCCAGCGTCGTCGACAGCCCCAAGGGCAACGTCGTCGCCACCGCCGCGCACTGCGTGGCCCCCGCCGGCGAGGACGGACAGCCGGGCGAGGTCGCGCACGACGGCCTGGCCATCGGTGAGCTCGCCTTCGCCCCCGCCTTCTACGGCGCGGGCCGGGGCACCCAGCCCCTCGGGCTGTGGAAGGTGCGGTCCGTCCACGTCGACGACCGCTGGACGAAATGGGGCGACGAGACCGCCGACTTCGCCTTCCTCACCGTCGAGCCCGACGAGGACGGCCGCAGCGTCCAGGACCGGGTCGGCCGCGCCGAGGCGCCGAAGCCCGACTGGACCTCCGGGTACGAACGGGAGGTCACCGTCGTCGGCTACCCGGAGCCCGACCGCAACCCGCAGAACAAGCCGGTCTCCTGCACGACGCAGACCCGCCACGACGAGGACGACCCCGCCATGCTGTACATCAGCTGCTCGGGCTTCTGGACGGGCACCAGCGGCAGTCCCTGGATCGCGGACCGGGGCGGTCCCGGCCGCCCGGGCCGCCTGATCGGGGTGCTCAGCGGCGGCGACACGGACGTGGACTCCACGGCCGCGCTGTACGACGAACGGGCGAAGGCCCTGTACGACCGGGCGGCGCGCGGCTGACCCGCGCCTCAGCCGCGTTCGGTGCTCACGATCAGGCCCACCCCCGCCACCACGATCGCCCCGCCGGTCACGATCGGCCAGGTCAGCGGCTCGTCCAGGATCAGCGAGCCCAGCGCGACGGCGACGACCGGATTGACGTAGGCGTACGTGGCCACCAGCGACAGCGGCGCCGAGCCGAGCAGCCACACGTACGAGGTGAAGGCGACGAGCGAGCCGAAGACCACGAGGTAGCCGAGTGCCAGCCACGAGGCGGTGGAGAACTCCGACGGGCTCAGGGCGTGCTGCTCACCCCTGGCGAGACCGGTGAGGACGCCGCCGGTCCCGCCCGCGAGCATCTGGTACGCGCTGCCCGCGAACGGATTGGCGGGCAGCGCAAGCTTGGAGGAGGAGAACGAGCCGAGCGCCCACAGCACCGAGGCGGTCAGCACCAGCAGCACCCCCGCCGGACGGACCTCCCCTCCGAACGCGGGGCTGGTCAGCACCGCCAGGCCGGCCAGCCCCAGCAGCACCCCGGCCACGGTGCGGACCGGCGGCCGGTCCCCGGTGGCGGCCCGCAGCACCACGAGCCACACCGGCACGGCGGCGATCAGCAGGGCGGCGAGGCCGGAGGGGACCCAGGTCTCACCGAGCACGACCAGGCCGTTGCCGCCGAGGACCAGCAGGAGCCCCACCAGCACCGCCGAACCGAGCTGCGCACGGGTGACGCGCAGCGCGGACGGGCCGAAGCGCCAGACGACGATGCCGGTCAGCAGGAGCCCGGCCGTGATGAACCGGGCCCCGGCCGAGAGGAACGGCGGCATCGTCTGCACGACGACGCGGATGGCGAGGTAGGTCGACCCCCACAGGACGTACACGAGGGTGAGGGCGATCCAGACCGAGCCGGAGATCTTCGATGTGCGCACGTCGCGAGCCTACGGTGCTGCGCCCGGGGTTCAGCCCTTGAGCAGGGCGTTCAGCTCGCCGTACGGGAGGGAGCCGGAGAGCGTGTCGTAGGTGCCGGCGGCGAGCAGTTCCTCGGTGGCGCGGCGGACGACGGCGTACGCGGCCTCGGCCACGCCGGACCCGAGGCTGACGCGGGCCGCGCCGAGGGCGCCCAGCTCGGCGACGGTCGGGGCGCCGGGGCCGACGAGGACGTTGAGCGGGGCGTCGATGCCCTTGGCGAGTTCGGCGATGGTGGCGGGGTCGGTGACGCCCGGGACGAAGATGCCGGAGGCGCCGGCGCGGAGGTAGGCGGCGGCGCGGGTGAGGGTCTCGTCGAGGCGGGTGTGCGGTTCGCCGAGGCCGAAGAGGTACGTGTCCACGCGGGCGTTGATGAAGAGCGGGATCCCGGCGGCTTCGGCGGCGGCGCGGGCGGCGGCGATGCGGTCGGCGTGGTCGGCGGGGGCGCGGTTGCCGTCCTCGATGTTGATCCCGACCGCGCCGGCGGCCAGGACGCCGGTGACGGTCTCGCCGATGCCGGCGGGGTCGGCGGCGAAGCCGCCCTCGATGTCGGCGGTGACGGGCACGGAGACGGCGGCGGCCACGCGGGCGATGAGGTCGAGCGCGCGGTCGCGGGCGAGGGCGTCGCCGTCGGGCGCGCCGAGGGACCAGGCGACGCCGGCGCTGGTGGTGGCCACGGCCGCGGCCCCGGCGGCCTCGACGATGCGGGCGCTGGCGACGTCCCAGGCGTTGGCGAGGGCCAGCGGGGCGGCGGGGGTGTGGAGAGCGGCGAACGCGGTGGCGGTGGCGGTGGTGGCTGTCATGGGGCCAGTCCACCAGAGGGCGGGCGGCGGGGGCTGGCCATTTTCGGACGGAGTCGTCGGGGTGCCGCCCGGGGTGCCGCGCCGCCGCCCGGGGCGGCACCCCGGGCCGCCCCGGGCTCCGGGGGAGGCAGCCGGGCGGCTCCGGCGGGGAGTGCCCCGCCTCGCTCTGCCCCGGCGACGGCTGGAGGTGCCCCAGCGGACCCGAGTCGGGCACGCGGGGCCGGGCCGGCCGCGCCTCAGGCGGAGGCGGGCGGCTCGGCCGGACCGGAGGTGGCTGCCCCGCAGAGGGGGAGGACCGCCGTGCGGGACCGGAGGGGGCCGGCGGGGGAGGAGACCGCCGCCCAGCAGGCGGCCGCCGTGGGTTCGACCGAGAGGCCTCGCCGGGCGAGGTCGGCGCGGGCCGCGCGGAGCCGGTCGTCCGGCACCGTCACGATGGCGCCGCCCGACTCGCGGACCGCCGCCAGGATCTGCCGGGCCCGCGGCGGGGCCGGGATCGCGATGCCCTCCGCCAGGGTCGGCCGCTGCGCCACGGGTTCCGCCTCCTGCGCGCCCGCCGCGAACGCCGCCGCCAGCGGGGCCACGGCCTCGGCCTGCACCCCGATCAGCGCCGGCGGCCGCACCCCGCGCCGCGACAGCTCCGCCACCGCCAGCGCCGCGCCCAGCAGCAGCGTGCCGTTGCCCACCGGAACCACCAGCACCTCGGGGAGCCGCCCCCCGAGCTGCTCCCAGACCTCGTACACGTACGTCTTCGTCCCGTGCAGGAAGTACGGGTTGAAGACATGGCTCGCGTAGAAGACTCCCGGCTCGTCGGCGGCTTCCCGCGCCGCCCGCGCCGCGGCCTCGCGCCCGCCCGGCACGACCCGGACGGCCGCGCCGTGCGCCCGCATCCTCTCGGTCTTCTTCTGCGAGGTGCCCTCCGGCACGAAGACCTCACACCTCAGCCCGGCGCGCGCGCAGTACGCGGCGAACGCCGTGCCCGCGTTGCCGCTGCTGTCCGCGACCACCCGCTGCGGACCGAGCCTGCGGGCCAGTTCCACCAGCATCACCGCGCCCCGGTCCTTGAAGGACAGCGTCGGCATCAGGAAGTCGAGCTTCGCCTGGATCCGGTCCGTCAGCGGCACCAGCGGGGTGTGCCCCTCGCCGAGCGAGACGGGGATCTGCCCCGACAGCGGCAGCGCGGGCCCGTACCGCCACAACGACCACGGACCGGCCGCCGGTTCCAAAGGTGCGGCCGGGTCCGGCGTGAAGTCGAGGTCCCAGGGGCCGCCGCACGCCGGGCAGCACCAGCGCGCGCTCTCCACGTCCGCCCGTGTTCCGTCCAAGGGGCATACGTAGCCCGGCAGTTCAGGGGTCATGTGAGGATGCTACGTGTCGGCGGCCGCCCCACCGCCGACCGCGGTCGCCCGGCCTCGTACGATGCGCGCATTCGTTCGCACCCCGCGCGCCCTTGTGTATGGAGCACCCGCACCCCGTGACCACTCCGCCCCCGCCGTTCCCGCCCACCGGTCCGGGTCACCACTGGCCCCCGCCGTCCCCGCCGTCGGTGTGGGGCTCGCCCGCGGCGGCCCCGCTGCCGCCCGCCCTCAACGGCTTCGCGGCCGCCTCGCTGCCGGTCGGCCTGCTCTGCCTGCCGCCGCTGGGCGTGGTCCTCGCCGTCGTCGCGCTGGTGCAGATCGCGCGCAAGGGCGACCGCGGCAGGGCGTTGGCCGTGGTGGGCCTGGTGGTGTCCCTGGTGATGAGCGCGGCTCTGGTGTACGCCACGGGCCGCTACGCCGACCCCTTCTTCCGGCGCCTGGGCTCGGCGAGTGCCCGCGCGCACGTCGAGGGCCGGCTGACGGACATGGACGCGCTGCGGGCCGGCGACTGTTTCAACGTCCCCGGCGGAGACCTGCTCGCCGAGCGCACCGTCGCGTACCGGACGGCCTGCGCGGGCGTGCACCACGCGGAGGTGACGTCCTCGGGCCCCCTGCAGGACGGCTCGTTCCCCGGTGCGGAGCGGCTCAAGGAGCAGGCCACGGCCGCGTGCTGGAAGGCGCAGGACGCGTACGCCATGGACAGCTGGGCGGTGCCCGACTATGCCGAGATGTACTACTTCGCCCCTTCGCGCGAGGCGTGGCGGCTCGGCGACCGGCGGCTGGTGTGCGTCATCGGCACCTCGTCCCAGGAGCACCGGGGCAGCCTGCGCATGGACGAGAGGGTCCTGAGGCCGGACCAGGTGACGTTCCTGCGGGCGATGAACGCGGCCGACCAGGCGATGGGGCGCGAGCCCGAGGAAGACGTCGACGGCGCCTTCGCGCAGTACCGGAGCTGGGCGCGGGAGGTCGAGGCGGCGCTGGGCGAGGAGGCGCGGATGCTCGGTGCCGTCCCGTCGGCGCGCCCGGAGGCGGCCGCCGCGGCCGCGGTGCGGCTCCGGGAGGTCGAGGCGGCGCGCAAGGAGTGGCGGCGGGCGGGGGCGGCGACGACCCCGGACCAGTTCCAGGAGGCGTGGGACCGGGCGGTCGAGGTGATGACGATCGACTCGGAGAAGGCGTTGCGCGGGGCATACGGGCTCTCGACGGAGGTTCCGCAGTGGCTGCGGCCGGGCCCGGGCGGTCCGGGTGGCGGCGGTCCCGCGAGGGGTCCGTCGTCCGAGCGGGTGTGACAGCGCGCCGGTGCGTAACGCACGGTAATGGGTTTGAGTGACCAGGCTTCATCACTTCGGGTGAAACTCTGGCCCTTGGTTGCGGCGCACAACCATCGGTTGCCAGGCTGTAGCTGTCTGTCAACCTGATGGGAGTGGCCAGTGACTTTCGGTGAGCAGCCGGCCTATCTGCGCGTCGCCGGGGATCTGCGACAGAAGATCGTCGATGGGTCCCTGCCCCCGCACGCCCGGCTCCCCTCGCAGGCCCGTATCCGCGAGGAGTACGGGGTGTCCGACACCGTCGCGCTGGAGGCCCGCAAGGTGCTGATGGCGGAGGGGCTCGTGGAGGGCCGCTCCGGCTCCGGGACGTACGTGCGCGAACAGCCGGTGCCGCGCCGGGTCGCCCGCTCCGGCTACCGGACCGGCGGCCCGTCCACTCCGTTCCGCCAGGAGCAGGCGGACGCGGGGGCCCGCGGCACGTGGGAATCGAGCAGCGAACAGGCGGACGCCCCGCCGGAGATCGCCAAGCGGCTGGGCGTCGCGCCGGGGGACAGGGTCATGCGGACGCGGTACGTCTTCCGCGATGCGGGGGAGGCGATGATGCTCTCCACCTCCTGGGAGCCGCTGGCCGTGACCGGCCGGACCCCGGTGATGCTGCCCGAGGAGGGCCCGCTGGCCGGGTCCGGGGTGGTGGAGCGGATGGCCGCGATCGACGTGGTCGTGGACAACGTGGTGGAGGAGGTCGGGGCGCGGCCGGGCCTCGCGGAGGAGATCGCCCTGCTGGGCGGCGTCCCGGGGCACGTGGTCCTGGTGGTGGGCCGCACCTACTACGCCTCCGGGCTGGCCGTCGAGACCGCCGACGTGGTGGTCCCTGCGGACCGCTACCGGCTGGCCTACCACCTGCCCGTGCGGTAGCCCGCGGCCCGGCTCGCGCTCCGCGCGCGACACCGCCGGGTGGTGCGCCGTGTGACTCCGCGGTACTGGACGTGCGCCGGTGCACGCGCGGTGTGTTCGTACGCGTGGCCGGATGCGTACGCCCGCCAGGTGCCTCTTCGTGAAAAACCGTATCCGCTCAGTAAAGGTCGGGCGTAAGCTCCGGCATATGCGCAGTGCGGTTTCCCGGGCAGGCACATCGGCGGAGGGTGAAACGCGATGAACGACAGCGGTGCCCTGCTCTCATGGCTGGTCATACGTCAGGACGACAACGGCAACCGCTACCGGGTGGGCCGGTACGCCTCCGAGGCCGAGGCCCAGAAGGTGGCCGACAGCCTCGAAGACCGAGGACACAAGCAGCTCTACTGGGTCGAGCGGGTCGGTCAGGACACCCCGACCGCCACGACGAACTGAGTGGCGAACTGAGCGGCGGACCGAACGAGGAACGGGCGGGAACCGGTGGCGAACCGGGTGCCGGCCATGTCGGCGCCCTGACATAGGCTCCGCCCATGACTGTACGCGTGGTCGTGGGCGGAGCCCTCTGTCATGACGGGCGCCTGCTGGCGGCCCGGCGCAGTGCGCCCCCCGAGGTGGCCGGCCGGTGGGAACTCCCGGGCGGGAAGGCCGAACCGGGCGAGACGGTCCCCGAGGCGCTGGTGCGCGAACTGCGCGAGGAGCTCGGCGTGGAGACCGAGGCGCTGGAGCGGATCCCGGGAGAGTGGCCGGTCAGGCCCGGCCTGGTCCTGCACGTGTGGACGGCCCGGCTGCTGTCCGGGGTCCCGGAGCCGCTGGAGGACCACGACGAACTGCGCTGGCTAGGCCCGGACGAGCTGGACTCGGTGGACTGGCTCGACCAGGACCGCCCGGCCGTCGCGGAAGCCGGCCGCCGCCTGTCCCTCCGCGGGCGCGACTGAGGGCACTTCGGGGGCTTCCCTTCGCCGAGGGGCGCACGGCGGCTCACGCTGTAGGCCGTCTGCGCCACAGTGCGCCGGTGGGTGGAGGAACGGGTGGTACGACGCCTCGGATATCGGGTATGTCGCTATTAATCCCTATCTCGTCTCCGAAACGTCCCTGCTGAACCCGACTGGGGTCGCCGCGGCCCGGGAAGTGATCGGCGTGATCGACACAGACGGTGAGTGCGCCGAGTGGGCCTTCCCGGCCGAGCCCGGTTCCGTCCGCACCGCTCGCCACGCCGTGCGCGGAAAGCTCCGAGCCTGGGGTCTGGACTCCGTGGGCGACGTGACCGTCCTGCTGGTCAGCGAGCTGGTGACCAACTCGCTGCGCTACGCATCCGGCCCCATCGGCGTCCGCCTGGAGCGGCGCGGACCCGACGCGGGCGACACCGCCGCGGGCCCGGCGCTTATCGTGGAGGTTTCCGATCCGCTTCCGGATCCGCCCCGCGAACGGGTCGCCGACCCCGACGACGAGGGAGGCCGGGGGCTGCACCTCGTTGCCGTCTCGGCGCAGCGCTGGGGCACCCGGCACGGGAAGTCGGGCAAGACCGTGTGGTTCGAGTTGGCACTTCCTGGTGAGTAACAAGGAGAAGGGTGGCCGACCACCATCCACAATGGCTCAAAAACAACGGGACCTTTTTGTGATCGTGAACGCCGTGCCGTCCCGGGCCGTGGTGCTGAATACTTCGGTCATGGCCGGTCCGGTTGCGGTGAGCTGGAGGGGACGGTCGCGTGAGCGAGATACCTGCACAGGCACATCAGGCCCGCGAGCGCGGGGAGACGTGGCACGACTCCCTGTGGCACAGCAGCCCGCCTGGCTCGATATATGACTACATAAGGGTCGCCTCCTTCTCGATCGGGCCGGACGGTCTCATCGACCAGTGGAGTCTGCGCGCCGAGGAGCTGTTCGGCCTGACCGCCGCCCAGGCGGTGGGACGCGACCCGGTCGACGCCTTCATGCCGCCGGAGCTGCGGGCCGGCGGTCACCGCAAGGTCGCCGAGATCCTCGACGGCGAGGAGTGGACCGGCCTCATCCCCTTCCGCGTCCCCGGCGGGGACGGTGCGCACGGCGTCGCCGAGATCTACGTGATGCCCACCCGCACGGAGACGGGCCGGCGGGCCGCCCTGTGCGTCGTCGTCGACGTACGCGCGCTGCGCCGGATCGAATCCGATCTCGCCGCCTCACAGGCCATATTCGGTCAATCTCCCTTCGGCTTCCTGCTGTTCGGCACGGACCTCACGGTGCAGCGGGCGAACCGCCGCTTCGCGACCGTCTTCGGCGGCGCGGCCGAGGAGCACCGGGGCCGCACGGTCCACGACTACCTGCCGCCGCACGAGGCCGACCGGATGGCCGAGGCCCTGCGGCGGGTGCTGGAGACCGGCGAGTCCGTCAACGACCTGCGGATCACCGGCGCCACCCCGCGCAGCCGCGAGGACCGCCACTGGTCGATCAACCTCTACCGGGTGCACGACGGCACCGGCGCCCCCATCGGTGTCGCGGGGATCGGCATCGACGTCACCCGCCGCCACCTCGCCGCCCGTGAAGCCGCCGGGGTCCGGCGCAACCTCGCCCTCCTCAACGAGGCCGGGCACCGGATCGGCAACTCCCTCGACCTGGAGACCACCGCCCGCGAACTCCTCGACGTCACCGTCCCCGGCTTCTGCGACCTGGCCGCGGTCGACCTCTACCAAGGGCTGCTGCTCGGCGACGACGACCGCCCCGCCCGGCCGCAGGGGCGGCGGCGGGAGCTGCCGGCCGTGCCCGGGCAGGGCTCCGGGCGTGCGCCGTCCGCGCCGCTGCGGCGGGTGGCCTTCGCCTCCGCCGTGTCCGACGCCCCGCTGTCGGGGCCGGGGGCGCCGGTCTGCGTGGGCGAGATCCACCGCTACCCGGCCGGGTCGCCGGGCGCGCTGGCCCTGCGGACGGCCAGGCCCCGTCTCGTCGAGGGCGGCGGGAGCGAGGACCTCGTGCAGTCGACGCTGGTCGTTCCGATGCTCGCCCACGACACGGTGGTCGGACTCGCCCAGTTCTCCCGTGCCAAGGGCAGCGAACCCTTCGGCGAACGCGACCGGGCCGTCGCGGTGGAACTCGCCGCGCGGGCCGCCGTCTGCATCGACAACGCCCGCCTCTACCGGCGCGAGCACGAACGGGCACTGATCCTCCAGCGGAGCCTGCTGCCCCCCGGCGACCCCGAGGCGGCCGGCCTGGACATCGCCTGCCGCTACCTGCCCGGCAACGCGGCGACCGAGGTCGGCGGCGACTGGTTCGACGTCATCGAACTGCCCGGGCACCGCACGGCGCTGGTCGTCGGGGACGTGATGGGCCGGGGGCTGCGCGCCGCCGTCGCGATGGGCGAACTGCGGACCGCCGTACGGACACTGGCCCTGCTGGACCTGGAGCCGGCCGAGGTGCTCTCCGCACTGGACGAGGTCGCCCGCGGCCTCGGCGCACCCGGAGGGGCACAGCAGGCCTCGCGCGCGGCGCTGCACTCGCGCGACGCCGACCGTTCGGAGGTCTACCTCGCCACCTGCGTCTACGCCGTCTACGACCCGGTGACCAGGCGCTGCACCATCGCCAACGCCGGCCACATGCCCCCGGTCCTGGTCGAACCCCCCGAGGAGGGCGTCGCGCCCCGGCCCGGGCTGCTGCTGGAGGTGCCGCCCGGGATGCCGCTGGGCGTGGGTGGCGAACCGTTCGAGGAGGTGGAGATCGACCTCCCCGAGGGGTCGCTGCTCGCCCTGTACACCGACGGGCTCGTCGAATCGCGGGACCACCCGCTGGAAGAGGGCCTGAGCGGGCTGCGCGAGGCGCTGGCCGACCCGGCGCGCCCGCTGGAGGAGGTCTGCGACCACGTGCTGAACACCCTGGAGACCCGGCACGGCGAGGACGACATCGCGCTGCTGATGGCACGGGTGCAGGGGCTTCCCGTGGACGCCGTCGGGGACTGGCAGCTGCCGCGCGAGGCCCGGTCGGTGGGACGCGCCCGGGAACTGGCGCGGGCGAAGCTGCCGGCGTGGGGCCTGGAGGGGCTGCTGGACACCACCGAGCTGCTGGTGAGCGAGCTGGTGACCAACGCCCTGCGGTACGGGGAGGGGGAGATCCGGCTGCGGCTGCTGCTGGACCGCACCCTGGTCTGCGAGGTGTGGGACGCGAACCTGGCGCAGCCGCGCCGGCGCCGGGCCCGCGACACCGACGAGGGCGGTCGCGGGCTCCAGCTCGTCGGGCTGCTGTCCGCCGGGTGGGGCACGCGGCGGACCCACCGGGGCAAGACGGTGTGGTTCGAACTCCCGCTGCCCGGCGCGGCCGCGGAACCGGTGACCGAGCTGTCGGCGGAGCAGCTGCTCGGCATGTACGGGTGAGCGGGTACGGGTGACCCCCGCCCGCACCGCGGGTGACCCCGCCCGCACCGCGGGTGCCCCCTGACTCCACGTCGACGACGTTTCCCCAGGGGGCGTGTGGTCCTGCCGAGTGAACAGCGGGGCCCTGGGCCGAAAGAGACGGCCTAGGCCTCCGAGCGCCTGCGGATCTTGTTGCCCAGCCACACCAGCGGGTCGTACTTGCGGTCCACCGCCCGCTCCTTCAACGGGATCAGCGCGTTGTCGGTGATCTTGATGCCCTCGGGGCAGACCTCCGTACAGCACTTGGTGATGTTGCAGTAGCCCAGCCCGTGTTCCTCCTGCGCCGTGCGCTTGCGGTCCAGTCCCTCCCCGGCGGCCGCGTCCAGCGGATGCATGTCCAGCTCCGCGACCCGCATCAGGAACCGCGGGCCGGCGAAGGCGCTCTTGTTCTCCTCGTGGTCACGCACCACATGGCAGGTGTCCTGGCACAGGAAGCACTCGATGCACTTGCGGAACTCCTGCGAGCGCTCCACGTCCACCTGCTGCATCCGGTACGCACCCGCGGCGACCCCGGGCGGCGGCACGAAGGCCGGGACCTCCCGCGCCTTGGAGTAGTTGAAGGACACGTCCGTCACCAGGTCGCGGATCACAGGGAAGGCCCGCAGCGGGGTCACCGTGATGGTCTCCTCCCGCGAGAAGGTCGACATGCGGGTCATGCACATCAGCCGCGGCCGGCCGTTGACCTCCGCGCTGCACGAGCCGCACTTGCCCGCCTTGCAGTTCCAGCGGACGGCGAGGTCCGAGGCCTGCGTGGCCTGCAAGCGGTGGACGATGTCCAGCACCACCTCGCCGTCGTTCACCTCGACGGTGAAGTCCCGCAGCCCACCGCCCTCCGCGTCGCCCCGCCAGATCCGGAAGCGGGCGTCGTAGGTAGTCACTCGTAGAGCTCCTCTTCGGCGAGGTACTTGGCCAGCTCGTCCTTCTCGAAGAGGGCGAGCAGATCAGGGCGGATGGGTTCGGTACGGGTCCGCTCCAGCCGGATCCGGTCCGCGTCCGGGCCGTCGTCGGGCGCGGGTTCCACGAGCCGGCACAGCAGGTTCACCGGCCGCCAGTCCCGCTCCATCGACGGGCAGTCCTCGCGGGTGTGCCCGCCGCGGCTCTCCGTGCGCTCCAGGGCGGCCCGGGCCACGCACTCGCTGACCAGCAGCATGTTCCGCAGGTCCAGCGCCAGGTGCCAGCCCGGGTTGAACTGGCGGTGTCCCTCGACCCCGGCCCGGGCGGCCCGCGCCCGCAGACCGCGCAGCCGCTCCAGCGCCTCGGCCATCTCGCCCTCGCGGCGGATGATGCCGACCAGGTCGTTCATCGTCGTCTGGAGCTCCTGGTGGAGCGTGTACGGGTTCTCCGCGCCCTCGTCGGCGTGGAAGGGCGCCAGCGCCTCGGCGGCCGCGGCGTCCACGTCCGCCTGGGAGACAACCGGGGGAGCGGCCAGGGCGGAGGCGTACTGCGCCGCGTGCAGCCCCGCCCGCCGGCCGAACACCAGCAGGTCGGAGAGGGAGTTGCCGCCGAGCCGGTTCGAGCCGTGCATGCCGCCCGCGACCTCGCCGGCGGCGAACAGGCCCGGTACGCCCGGGGTGGCGGCGGTGTCCGACTCGACGGCGATCCCGCCCATCACGTAGTGGCAGGTCGGGCCGACCTCCATCGCCTCGGCGGTGATGTCCACGTCCGCCAGCTCCTTGAACTGGTGGTACATCGACGGCAGCCGCCGCTTGATGGTCTCGGCGGGCATCCGCGTGGACACGTCCAGGAACACCCCGCCGTGCGGCGACCCGCGGCCGGCCTTGACCTCGGAGTTGATGGCCCGGGCCACCTCGTCGCGCGGCAGCAGCTCGGGCGGGCGCCGGTTGTTGTCCGGGTCCTCGTACCAGCGGTCGCCCTCGTCCTCGGTCTGCGCGTACTTCTCCTTGAAGACGTCCGGGATGTAGTCGAACATGAACCGCTTGCCCTCGCTGTTGCGCAGCACCCCGCCGTCGCCGCGCACCGACTCGGTGACGAGGATGCCCTTCACCGAGGGCGGCCAGACCATTCCGGTCGGGTGGAACTGCACGAACTCCATGTTCAGCAGCGGCGCCCCGGCGAGCAGGGCCAGCGCGTGGCCGTCCCCGGTGTACTCCCAGGAGTTGGAGGTCGTCTTGAAGGACTTGCCGATCCCGCCCGTGGCCAGTACCACCGCCGGGGCCTCCAGCACGAAGAACCGGCCCGTCTCGCGCTCGTAGCAGAAGGCCCCCGAGACCCTCGGCCCGGCGTCGGAGCCGCCGGCGGACCCGGTCTTCAAGACCCGGGTGACCGTGCACTCCTGGAAGACCTTGAGCCGGGCCTCGTAATCCCCGTACTCCTTGAAGTCCTCCTGCTGGAGCGCCACGATCTTCTGCTGGAGGGTGCGGATCAGCTCCAGGCCGGTGCGGTCCCCTACGTGGGCGAGGCGCGGGTACTCGTGGCCGCCGAAGTTGCGCTGCGAGATCTTGCCGTCGGGCGTCCGGTCGAACAGGGCGCCCCAGGTCTCCAGCTCCCAGACCCGGTCGGGCGCCTCCTTCGCGTGCAGCTCCGCCATGCGCCACTGGTTGAGGAACTTTCCCCCGCGCATGGTGTCGCGGAAGTGCACCTGCCAGTTGTCGCCCTCGTTGACGTTGCCCATGGAGGCGGCGATCCCGCCCTCCGCCATCACGGTGTGGGCCTTGCCGAAGAGGGACTTGCAGATCACGGCCGTGCGGGCGCCGCGTTCGCGGGCCTCGATCGCGGCCCGCAGCCCGGCGCCGCCCGCGCCGACCACGACCACGTCCCACTGCTGCCGGTCGACTTGAGCCATGTCAGAAGATCCTCGGGTCGGTGAAGGCGCCGCTGGCCACCAGGTAGACGTACAGGTCGCACAGGGCGACGCTGATCAGCGAGGCCCACGCCAGCTGCATGTGGCGGGCGTTCAGCCGGCTCACCCAGCCCCACAGCCGGTAGCGGACGGGATGCTTGGAGAAGTGCTTGAGACGGCCGCCGATGATGTGCCGGCAGGAGTGGCACGAGAGGGTGTAGGCCCAGATCAGCACGATGTTGACGAGGAACACCAGTGTGCCGAGGCCCATGTGGCCCCACTCGTAGCGGTCGTTGCGGAAGGTCAGCGCCGTGTCGTACGTGAGGATCGCCGCGACCGGCAGCGCCGCGTAGAAGAAGTACCGGTGCAGGTTCTGCAGGATCAGCGGGAACCGGGTCTCGCCCGTGTACGCGCTGTGCGGCTCGGCGACGGCGCAGGCCGGCGGCGAGGCCCAGAAGCCCCGGTAGTAGGCCTTGCGGTAGTAGTAGCAGGTCAGCCGGAAGCCGAGCGGGAAGATCAGGATCAGCAGGGCGGGGGACAGGCCCCACCAGCTGCCGAACACGTCCAGGTTGGGCCCGCCGCGCATCACCTTGCAGTTCTCCGCCAGGCAGGGGGAGTAGAAGGGCGAGACGTACGGGGCCGCGTAGTAGTCGGCGTTCGCGAACGCCCGCCAGGTCGAGTACGCGATGAAGGCGAGCAGTCCGGCGGCGGTGCCGGCGGGTGAGAGCCACCACCGGTCGGTCCGCAGGTGGCGGGCCGCGATCGCGGCCCGCGAGGGTCCGTGGACGCCGCCGGCCCGCGGGGGCCGGTGGGATGGGGGCAAGTCCGTGCCTGTGGCCAAGGGGGACTCCGGGTGGAGTGATGAGGGGTGGCCCGGGAGACCCGGCCGCGCGCTGCGTCGGCCGGGTCGGATGGGGTGTGGATGTGCGGGGGAGTATGCCGGGTCAGGGCGCCCGGCGGTCACGGGCGCCGAGGCCCTCGTCGTCGGAATCCGTCCACAGCGAGCTGTCGTACGGGGTGTCCGGGACGGTGACCATGCCCTCCCGGGCGGCGGGCCCGGAGGCGGCCGGGCCCTGGCGGGCGACGTCGCGCTCCAGCCGCTCGACCGAGCGGACCAGCTCGTTCAGGTTCCGTCGTACGGCGGTCAAATCGTCTTGCAGGGACATGAGGTGCCCTCACTTCCGCGCGTGCGGTGGCATTGCTCCTGGGCGCCTGCGAGTGTCGCCCTTCCCGTCCCCCGTTGTGAAGGGACGTGCAGCGATTGCGGGCGCACAGGCGCGATGTGTGCGCCCCTCCCTGCCCCCATTCTCATCCCTCGAACGGGGGAACGCCCGTGCGGCGATCGCCGGGATCACCCCCCTGACGCAAGCCGGATTGGTCCGCACGGGTGGGGTTCGCGGCGTGGCGCGGGTCCCCTCCGGGGCACTCGGAGCGCCGTCGATTTCAGTGGGTTTCGCACGCAGTGTGATCAGCTCCATATACCGCCAAATTGATCAAGCCCCACGCTCAGGCTCACCCCCACGCCCCGCCCCGGAGGTACCACCCATGACCCAGAGAAGGCGCAGGTCCTTGGCGCTCCTGACCTCGGGAGTCCTCGCACTGCCGCTGCTCGCGGGCTGCGGCGCGGGTGAAGACGAGGGCGGTCCGGTGGCGGCCGGCCAGGACATCGCCGCGACGGCCCGCGACCGGGTCGCCGACGGCGGGGTGCTGCGCTGGGCCGTCGACACCCTGCCGGACACCCTGAACACCTTCCAGGCCGACGCCGACGCCACCACCTCCAGGATCGCGGGGGCGGTGCTGCCGCAGCTGTTCACGCTCGACGACAAGGGACGGCCGGTGGCCGATCCCGACTACCTGGAGAAGGCGGAGATCGTCGCCCGCGAGCCCAAGCAGGTCGTCCTGTACAAGCTGAACCAGCAGGCGGTGTGGAGCGACGGCCGGGAGATCGGCGCCGCCGACTTCGTCGCCCAGTGGCGGGCCTTGAACGGCAAGGACTCGGCGTACTGGACCGCGCGCAACGCGGGCTACGACCGGATCGAGAAGATCGAGCGCGGCAAGAGCGACCTGGAGGTGAAGGTCACCTTCGCCAAGCCGTACACCGACTGGCGCTCGCTGTTCAGCCCGCTCTACCCGAAGCAGGTCACCGGCACCCCCGAGTCCTTCAACGAGGGTGCGCGCGGCGCCCTCAAGGTCACCGCCGGACCCTTCAACCTCGGCACCATCGACAAGAAGACCGGCACCGCGGCGCTGACCCGCAACGCCCGCTGGTGGGGCCGGCCGGCCAAGCTGGACAGCCTCGTGCTGACCGCCGTGCCGCGCTCCGAGCGTCCGGCCGCCCTGGCCGCGGGCCGCCTCGACCTGGCGGAGATCGACCGCGCGGGCGCCGACCGGATCGCCCTCGCCCACCGGGACGCGGGCAACCCGGGCGGCGCCCACGGCCCCGGCGCCTCCGTGACGGCCGCGGAGGCCACCTTGTCCTGGGCGATCGCCTACGGCGCCGATGAGAACCGGGCCCGGGAGGAACAGGAGAACCGGGCCAGGAACGCGGACGCGGCCAAGAAGTACGCCGACGAGCAGGCGGCCCTGCGCGGCTTCACCGTCCGCAAGTCCCTGGAGCCGGCCTACACGCAGCTGGCCATGAACGGAGCCTCCGGGCCCCTGTCCGACGAGCGGGTCAGGCGCGCGGTGGCCCGGGCCATCGACCGCAAGGCCCTCGCCGAGACCGTGCTCAAGCCGCTCGGACTGCCCGCGAAGCCCGTCGGCAGCCACCTGGCGCTGGCCGGGCAGCGCGCGTACGCCGACAACAGCGACGCCCTCGGCGGCCAGGACACCCAGGCCGCGCAGGCGCTGCTCGCCGACGCCGGCTGGCACCGGGGCGGGAAGATCAAGGAGCCGGCGGCCAAGGCCGGCCCGGAGGGCGAGGAGGGGGTCGTGAAGGACGACGGCAAGACCCCCGCCGGGCCGGGCACCGGCAACGACGGCCTGTACATCGTCGGCCAGGACGACCGCAACGGGGACGACAGGCCCGCGGCCGCCGGCCGGGCCCGGGCCGGCGGCCCCGGCGACCACCGGACCCACGGCGGCCTGCGGCGCGCGGGCATGCTGCCCGCCGAGGCGAGTCTGCCCGAGGGCCTCTACGCCCCGGACGGGGAGATCGCGGACGCGGACCGCTTCGCACCGGACGCCACCGCCGGCCGGCCCTCGCCGGTGCTGGCCCCGGCCCCGCTCGCGGCCCAGCAGGAGCAGGCCCTGCTGGCCCAGGCGGCGAAGGTGGTGGACGACGCGAAGCGGGCGGCGGCGGCCCGGGACGGCGAGGAGGGCGCTGACGCCAAGGACCCCGCCGACGGCGCGGACGCGAAGGGCTCGGCCGATGCGAAGGACCCCGGGCAGGCCCCGGCGAAGGTCAGCCCCGCCCCGGCGGCCCCGGCCAGGCAGAACCGGGCCGGAGCCCCGCTCGTCAAGGACGGCAAGCCGCTGACCCTGCGGTTCGTGCTCCCCTCGGGCCCCGGTTCGCAGGCCCTGCGGACGGTGGGCGAGCGGATCTCCCAGATGCTCCAGAAGGTCGGCATCCAGACCGAGCTGACCAAGGTCGCCGACGAGAGCTTCTTCAAGGACCACATCGCCTCGGGCCAGTACGACCTGGCCCTCTACTCCTGGCCCGCGACCGCCTACCCCGCCACCGACGCCCGGCCCATCTTCGCCAAGCCGGCCCCGGCCGCGGACGGATCGCTGCTCGTGGAGCAGAACTACACCCGGGTGGGCACCGACCACATCGACCAGCTCTTCGACCAGGCGCTGGGCGAGCTGGACGAGGACCAGTCCCGCGAGCTGATCCGCAAGGCGGACGCCCGGATCTGGGCCGCCGCGGGATCCATCCCGCTCTACCAGCGCCCGGAGCTGGTGGCCGTCAAGCCGAACCTGGTCAACGCGGGCGCCTTCGGCCTCGGCACCCCCCGCTTCCAGGACATCGGGTGGAAGAAGCCGGACGCCTCCGGCGCGAAGGACAAGAAGTAGGAAGGTACGGGAACCAGCCGGGAGCACACGGGGAAGAAGTGGTGACAAAGAGGTGCCGAGCGGGTTGACCCGCGGGTCACAAGCTCAGATGTGACTCAATTGCCTTGCCCGCCGGACACCCGGCGGGCAAGGTCGTGCATACCCGTTGACCCGCATAAATCCCAGGTGGATGCGGGCGACTGCCGAGGCCGCGGCACCCCACTCCACACCCGGCCCCGCTCAGTCGTCCGGCCTCTTGACAGACCCCACGGCAGGCGGTTCCCGCCATTCGACGTACGATGGGGTAAGGCCGTGGCAGGTTTCCGCCCGGCTCAAGGCTCGCGTGCCGGACCGTACGCGTCGCCATCCACGATCCCGGGAGAAGCGCCGAAGTGCCCACGCGCCACGACATCCGTAACGTCGCCATCGTCGCCCACGTCGACCATGGCAAGACGACCATCGTCGATGCCATGCTCAAGCAGGCCGGTGCCTTCGCCGCCCACCAGCACCTCGACGACCGCATGATGGACTCGAACGACCTGGAGCGTGAGAAGGGCATCACGATCCTCGCCAAGAACACGGCGGTGAAGTACCACCCCAAGGACGGCGGGGCGCCCATCACGATCAACATCATCGACACCCCCGGCCACGCCGACTTCGGTGGTGAGGTCGAGCGCGGTCTGTCGATGGTGGACGCGGTCGTCCTGCTGGTGGACGCCTCCGAGGGTCCGCTGCCCCAGACCCGTTTCGTCCTGCGCAAGGCCCTGCAGGCGAAGATGCCGGTCATCCTCTGCATCAACAAGACCGACCGCCCGGACTCCCGGATCGACGACGTCGTCAACGAGACGTACGACCTCTTCCTGGACCTGGACGCCACCGAGGAGCAGATCGAGTTCCCGATCGTCTACGCCTGCGGCCGTGACGGCATCGCCTCGCTGACCAAGCCGGAGGACGGCACCGTCCCCGCGGACAGCGACAGCCTGGAGCCGTTCTTCTCCACCATCCTGGAGCACGTCCCCGCCCCGGTGTACGACGAGGAGGCCCCCCTCCAGGCCCACGTCACCAACCTGGACGCCGACAACTTCCTCGGCCGCATCGCGCTCCTGCGCGTCGAGCAGGGCGAGCTGCGCAAGGGCCAGACCGTCACGTGGATCAAGCGTGACGGCACCCAGTCGAACGTCCGCATCACCGAGCTGATGATGACCGAGGCGCTCACCCGCAAGCCGGCCGAGGTGGCGGGCCCCGGTGACATCTGCGCCGTCGCCGGTATTCCGGACATCATGATCGGCGAGACGCTGGCCGACCCGGAGAACCCGATCGCGCTGCCGCTGATCTCGGTCGACGAGCCGGCGATCTCGATGACCATCGGTACGAACACCTCCCCGCTGGTCGGCCGCGGCGGCACGGGCAAGGGCGCGGACGCGAAGTCCGCGGTCAAGGACCGCAAGGTCACCGCCCGTCAGGTCAAGGACCGTCTGGACCGCGAGCTGGTCGGCAACGTCTCGCTCCGCGTCCTCGACACCGAGCGCCCGGACGCCTGGGAGGTCCAGGGCCGTGGTGAGCTCGCGCTCGCCATCCTGGTCGAGCAGATGCGCCGCGAGGGCTTCGAGCTGACCATCGGCAAGCCGCAGGTCGTCACGCAGGTGATCGACGGCAAGGTGCACGAGCCGGTCGAGCGCATGACGATCGACGTCCCCGAGGAGCACATGGGCGCCGTCACGCAGCTCATGGGCATCCGCAAGGGCCGCATGGACAACATGTCGAACCACGGCTCCGGCTGGGTGCGCATGGAGTTCGTCGTCCCGTCGCGCGGCCTCATCGGCTTCCGCACGGAGTTCCTGACGAACACCCGCGGTACGGGTATCGCCCACTCGATCCACGAGGGCCACGAGCCGTGGTTCGGCCCGCTGGTGACCCGCAACAACGGTTCGCTGGTCGCCGACCGCGCCGGTGCGGTCACGCCCTTCGCGATGATCAACCTCCAGGAGCGCGGTGTGCTGTTCACCGAGCCGGGCACCGAGGTGTACGAGGGCATGATCGTCGGTGAGAACTCGCGCTCCGACGACATGGACGTGAACATCACCAAGGAGAAGAAGCTCACCAACATGCGTGCGGCTTCCGCGGACAACACCGAGAACGTGGTGCCGCCCCGCAAGCTCTCCCTGGAGCAGTCCCTGGAGTTCTGCCGCGACGACGAGTGCGTCGAGGTGACCCCGGAGGCGGTCCGCATCCGCAAGGTCGTCCTGGACCAGAAGGAGCGCTCGCGCACCGCGTCGCGCGCCAAGTCCGGTAAGTGACACCGCGATTGGCGGAGCCCCGCTGCGGCGGCTGAAAGCCGATCGGTCGACCGGCCCCTTCCCTCACATGTCCGTGAGGGGAGGGGCTGTTCGCTTTTGTCAAGCGGATTTGCCGCCCCCGGCGTCCGCATACCGACCGCGACACACCGGATGGTGAGCCAACCGTCCGTTTCGCACGTGTCTGTCTCCTATCCGTTTGTCCGGATTTCGGGTTTTCGCCATGCGGTGATGTTGTGAAAACGAGACCCCGTAAGTGTGGTTTACGGTCTGGGTGTCGCCGAGGATGGCTCCATTGAGCTCGGGTCAATGGGTCACACGCTGTGGGGAGCGTCGACTCACGAGCACACCGATGGGACCGGAATTCGCTGTCAGGGGTGTCAGCGGGGGACGGGCCCTTCACTATCGACAGTGACTCCTGAGGAGGCAATTACCCATGCGCGGAGCAACGAGCGCCAAGTGGGTCGTGGGTGCCGTCATCGTGGCGATGTCTGCCACGGCGTGTGGCGGTGGCGACAACAAGGCCGGTGGCGAGTCAGGCGGTACGTTCCGCTTCGGCATCACCGAGCCGACCGCCATCGACCCCGTGAACGCACAGGAGTCGGAGGGCATCGTCATCGCCCGCGCGCTCTTCACCGGGCTGTACGACACGTCCAACGACGGCAAGCTGATCCCGAAGCTGGCCGAGTCCGGCACGCCGAGCGACGACGGCAAGACCTGGACGTTCAAGATCAAGGGCGGCACCAAGTTCACCAACGGTGAGCCGGTCGACGCCGAGGCCTTCGTCCGTGGCTGGACCCGCGTCACCGCCAAGGCGTCCGCCTCCGACGTCTCGTACCACATGGCCGACATCGTCGGTTACGAGGACCTGCACAGCGGCAAGAGCGACAAGTTCGCGGGCCTGACGGCCGTGGACGCGACCACCCTCAAGGTGGAGCTGTCCATCCCGGACTTCGAGTTCGTCAAGAAGACCGCGCACTCCGTCTTCAGCCCCGTGCCGAAGGTGGCCGGCGCCGGCGACAACAAGGCGTTCAACGACCAGCCCATCGGCAACGGCGCGTTCAAGATGACGAGCCCGTGGCAGCACAACACGTCGATCACGCTGGTCCGCAACGACGACTACGGCCTGGAGAAGGCGCACCTCGCCAAGGTCGAGGCGAAGATCCTGAACCCGGCCAACGGCTCCACCCTGGAGTACCAGGGCTTCCAGTCGGGTCAGTTCGACTACGCCCGTATGCCCACGCCGCAGCTGACCGCGGCCAAGGCCAAGTACGACCCGCAGGGCGAGTGGATCTCCGGTGACTTCTCCGG
Organism: Streptomyces sp. NPDC051578; assembly: GCF_044454045.1. Lineage (NCBI taxonomy): Bacteria > Bacillati > Actinomycetota > Actinomycetes > Kitasatosporales > Streptomycetaceae > Streptomyces > Streptomyces sp. NPDC051578. Next base: position 1,710,427 of record NZ_JBITDH010000001.1, on the reverse strand, counting down.
CATCAACTACCTGAACATCTTCAACCAGAACCCGCCGTTCAACAACGCGGACGCGCGCAAGGCGATCTCGTACGCGATCGACCGCGAGGCGATCGCCAAGGGCGTCTTCCAGGGTCTGCAGAAGCCGGCCACGGCCTTCCTGCCGCCGTCGTTCGCCGACGTCTACCAGGCCGGTGTCTGCACCTCCTGCGTCAAGCAGGACGTGGCGAAGGCCAAGGAGTACGCCGAGAAGGGCGGCCTCAAGCCGGGCACCGTCGTCAACTTCGGCTACAACACCGGCGCCGGCCACGAAGAGTGGGTCCAGGCCGTCGCGCAGCAGCTCAAGGACGTCCTCGGCCTCGAGGTCAAGCTGGACGGCAAGCCGTTCAAGGAGGCGCTCGCCACCCAGCAGGACAAGGCGACCTCCGGTCTGTGGCGTCAGGCGTGGACCGCCGACTACCCGACCGCGGACAACTTCATGACCCCGCTGCTGAGCACCACCGGCATCGGCGAGGACCCGGCGACCGGCAAGGCGCAGGGCGACAACCGCGGCCGTTACTCCAACCCGGAGTTCGACAAGCTGCTCGTCACGGCCAAGGCCACCAAGGACGACGCCGCGCGCGCCGCGCTGTACAAGCAGGCCGAGAAGCTCGCGGTCGACACCGACCAGGGCGTCATCCCGCTGTGGCAGCGCTCGCAGTACCGCCTGGTCAACAGCAAGAAGTTCAAGAACATCAAGATGGACTTCTACGAGGACCCGAACCTCGCGGAGATCTCGCTCAAGTAGCGGCCCCTCCACACACAGCAGGTAAGCGAAGGCCGTGGGGGCGGAGCACATTCCTCTCTCCACGGCCTTCGTTCAGTCACGGGCGCACCCCTCTACCGGCGCCCGGCGGCGGCCCCTCTCCCGATCGGATGATGCCGCCCATTCCCACGCTCAGTATGTGAAGGAGGCATCGTGGGCAGATATGTGATCCGCCGGCTCGGGCAGATGGTGGTCGTCCTCTTCGGTGCGACGGTTGTGCTCTTCTGCTGTCTGTTCGTCCTCCCCGGCGACCCCGTGGGTTCGCTCGGCGGTGACAAGGCCCGCGACCCGGCTGTCGTCGAACAGCTCAGGGAGCGCTACGGACTCAACGATCCGCTCCCCGTCCAGTACGGGAACTTCGTGAAGAACCTGGCCCAGGGTGACCTCGGCGAGGACTTCACCCAGCGCCGACCGGTGACGGAGATCCTGCAGCCCAAGCTCGTCAACACCGCCGAGCTGGCCGTCACCGCCATCGTCATCGACATCGTGATCGGCCTCCTGGCGGGCCTGGTCGCGGCGCTGTTCAGATACTCGTTCTGGGACGTGCTGATCACGTTGCTCACGACGATGGCCGTCGGATTCCCGTCCTTCGTCATCGGCATGGTGCTGCAGAAGGCGTTCGTGGTGGAGCTGCCCTGGTTCCCCCTGATCTCCGACGGATCGTTCAACTCCCTGATCCTTCCCGCCTTCACCCTGGCGATCCTCGACGCCGCACTGGTCGCCCGCCTCATGCGCGGCACCATGCTGGAGGTGCTGCGCGCCGACTACGTCAAGACGGCCATCGCCAAGGGTCTGCCCCGGCGGACGGTGCTCTTCAAGCATGTGATGCGCAACTCGATCATCCCGGTCGTCACCTACCTGGGCATCTCGTTCGGAACGCTGCTCGGCGGTGCGCTCATCACCGAGGCGATCTTCAACTGGGACGGCATCGGACTCGCGCTCGTGCAAGCGGTCCAGCAGCAGAACAACCCGATCATCATCGGCGTGGTGAGCTTCGGCGTCGCCGTGTTCGTTCTGCTCAACCTGATCGTCGACCTCTTGTACGCGGTCCTCGACCCGCGCATCCGTCTCGCCTGATTCCAGGCAGCCTGTTCTAGGAGTCACACCCATGTCCGAGCTCACCAAGAGCACAGCTGGGGCGGGGCCCGCTCAAACGGCGCCGGCAGCCCCCGCCGAGCCGGCGATCGCCCGCGTCACGCAGTGGGGCGAGATCCGCCACCGCTTCCTGGCCAACAAGCTCGCAGTCATCGGCCTCGTACTGGTCGCGCTGCTCTTCCTCACGGCGATATTCGCCCCCCTGCTGTCCCCGCACGACCCGTACGCCCAGGACCTGACCAACACGCTGCAGGGCCCGGGCGGCGACCACCTGCTCGGCACCGACGCGCTCGGCCGCGACCAGCTCTCGCGCATCCTCTACGGCAGCCGCATCGCCGTCGTCGTCGGTCTCGCCTCGATCTTCCTGGCCTGCGTCATCGGCATCGTCGTCGGCGCGCTGGCCGGTTACTTCGGCCGCGGCACCGACTCGGTGCTGATGCGCATCGCCGACGTCTTCTTCGCCTTCCCGCTGCTCATCGGCGCCATCGTGATCATCATCGTGATGGGCCGCGGAGTGACACCGGTGATCATCTCGTTGGCCGTGTTCTCGTGGCCGACGGTCTCGCGACTGCTGCGCAGCTCGATCCTGTCGGTCCGTGAGGCCGACTACGTGCTGGCGGCGCGCGCCCTGGGTGCCAACACCCGCCGGATCATCCTGCGTCACATCCTTCCCAACTCCATCGCCGCCGTGATGGCCTACGCCGCCTTCAACGTCGGCGGCGCCATCGTGGCCGAGGCCTCGCTGTCCTTCCTGGGCGTGGGCGTGAGCCCGGAGGTCCCGGAGTGGGGCAACATGCTCGCCGCCGCCAAGGACTTCATGGGCGTCAAGGACTACCTCTGGACGTACCCCAGCATCGCGATCGTGCTGACGGTTCTCGGCTTCGTTTTCGTTGGTGACGGGCTCCGCGACGCCCTTGACCCGAAGCTGCGCTAGAAGGGCGGCACCATCACATGACTACTTCAAGCATCACCGCAGAAGTGCCCCGCCAGAGGGGTGAGGGCGCCGAGGGTCCCGTTCTCGAAGTGCGCGACCTGCACGTCGAGTTCAAGACCCGCGAAGGCGTCGTCAGGGCCGTCAACGGCGTCAACTACAGCGTGTCCTCGGGCGAGACGCTGGCCGTGCTCGGCGAGTCCGGCTCCGGCAAGTCCGTCACCGCGCAGGCGATCATGGGCATCCTCGACTCGCCCCCCGGGCGGGTCTCCAAGGGAGAGATCCTCTTCCACGGTCAGGACATCCTCCAGCTCCCGGAGAGCGAGCGGCGCAAGCTGCGCGGTCCCAAGATGGCGATGATCTTCCAGGACGCGCTGTCGGCACTGAACCCGGTCTTCTCCGTCGGCAACCAGCTGGGCGAGATGTTCCGCGTCCACCAGGGCATGTCGAAGAAGGACGCCAAGGCCAAGGCCATCGAGCTGATGGACCGGGTGAAGATCCCGGCGGCCCGCAGCCGGGTCAACGACTACCCGCACCAGTTCTCCGGCGGTATGCGTCAGCGCATCATGATCGCCATGGCGCTGGCCCTGGAGCCGGACCTGATCATCGCGGACGAGCCCACCACGGCGCTCGACGTGACGGTCCAGGCCCAGGTCATGGACCTGCTGGCGGACCTGCAGCGCGAGTACAACATGGGTCTGATCCTGATCACCCACGACCTCGGCGTCGTCGCCGACGTGGCGGACAAGATCGCCGTGATGTACGCGGGCCGCATCGTCGAGCAGGCTCCGATCCACGAGCTGTACAAGCGCCCCGCGCACCCGTACACCCGAGGGCTGCTGGACTCGATCCCGCGCCTGGACCAGAAGGGCCAGGAGCTCTACGCGATCAAGGGTCTGCCGCCCAACCTGCTCAAGACCCCCTCCGGCTGCGCCTTCAACCCGCGCTGCCCGAAGGCGCAGGACATCTGCCGCACCGAGGTCCCGGCCCTGCTGCCGGTGACCGAGCGGGACGGCACCGAACTGGTCGGTCGCGGCAGCGCCTGCCACTTCCGGGAGGAGCAGCTCCATGGCTGAGTTGGACAAGAAGGATGACGCCGTGGACGCGACCCCCGGCATCAGCGAGGTCGACGTCGTCGACGCGGCGAGCGAGACGGCGGCCCTGGCCGCCATCGAGGCGCCCGTCGACCGGGGCGAGCCGATCCTGCAGGTGCGCAACCTGGTCAAGCACTTCCCGCTGACCCAGGGCATCCTGTTCAAGAAGCAGATCGGCGCCGTCCGCGCGGTCGACGGGGTCTCCTTCGACCTGCACCAGGGCGAGACCCTCGGCATCGTCGGCGAGTCGGGCTGCGGCAAGTCGACCGTCGCCAAGCTCCTGATGCTGCTGGAGACGGCGACGTCCGGCGAGGTCTTCTACAAGGGCACGGACATCACCAAGCTGTCGGGCAGGGCCCTCAAGGCCGTGCGCCGCAACATCCAGATGGTGTTCCAGGACCCGTACACCTCGCTGAACCCGCGCATGACGGTCGGCGACATCATCGGCGAGCCGTTCGAGATCCACCCCGAGGTGGCCCCCAAGGGAGACCGGCGCCGCAAGGTCCAGGAACTCCTGGACGTGGTCGGCCTGAACCCGGAGTACATCAACCGGTACCCGCACCAGTTCTCCGGCGGCCAGCGCCAGCGCATCGGCATCGCCCGCGGCCTCGCGCTCAACCCGGAGATCATCATCTGCGACGAGCCGGTCTCCGCGCTCGACGTGTCGGTGCAGGCGCAGGTCATCAACCTGATGGCGAAGCTGCAGGACGAGTTCAACCTCTCCTACATCTTCATCGCGCACGACCTGTCGATCGTCCGGCACATCTCGGACCGCGTCGGCGTCATGTACCTGGGCAAGATGGCCGAGATCGGCACCGACACCCAGATCTACGACCACCCGACGCACCCGTACACGCAGGCGCTGCTGTCGGCCGTCCCGGTCCCCGACCCGGAGGCCCGCGAGGGCCGCGAGCGGATCATCCTCACCGGTGACGTCCCGTCGCCGGCCAACCCGCCGTCGGGCTGCCGCTTCCGCACCCGCTGCTGGAAGGCCGAGGACAAGTGCGCGACCGAGGAGCCGCTGCTGGCGATCCCGCAGCGCTTCAAGAGCGTGGACAGCCCGGCCGCACACGAGTCGGCCTGCCACTTCGCGGAGGAGAAGGCCGTCCTGGCCGTCTGATCCCGCGAGGCGTACGTTCACCGGGCGCGCCCGGCACCGGAATCCTCCGGCGCCGGGCGCGCCCGCGTTCGCGGCCCGGGTACTCGGGCGAAGGCGGTTGCGGCCGCGCCGGGGTCCGGCCGAGAGTGTCCGGATGACCGACACGCTGACCGTCCGCCCCGCCGGGCCGGGGGACGCCGCCGACATCTGCGCGCTGCTCAACGCCGTCGACGTGATCGAGATCGGCAGACCGGAGACGGACCTCGGCAGTGTCGAGGCCGACCTCCACCACCCCCGAATGCACCTCGCCACCGACTCCTGGCTCGCCTTCCGGGGCGGCCGGCCCGTCGCCTACGCGCTGGTCCGGGCCGACTCAGGGCCCGGCAGGGTCGAGGGCGACCACTCCGTCCTGCCCGGCCACACCGGGGCGGCCGTGCGGCTGTTGGAACTGATGGAGGTCCGGGCGCGCCGGATGGCGGGCGCCGACCGGGACGCCGTCCTGCACATCCGGCTGAACGCGGAACCCACCCTCCACCCCGGCGTCCTCGCCCGGCGCGGCTATCGCACGGTGCGCCGCCACCAGGTCTTGACCCGCCGGCTGGACCGGGCCGCGGACCCGGCGCCACGGCCCCCGGCCGGGCTGACGCTGCGTCACTGCGGCACGGACGAGGCCGACCGGCGGCGGGCCCACGCCCTGGTGGAGGAGACCTTCGCCGCGCACTTCGGGCACGTGGAGCGGGCGTACGGGCCCTGGTTGGACCACCTGGACGCCCGCGAGCTGGACTGGAGCCTGGTCTGGATCGCGGCCCTGCCCGCGCTGGGCGACGTAGCCGTCCTCCTCACCCGCGACGACCGCACCGGCATGGCCTGGATCAACCACCTGGGCGTACGCGAGGACGTACGGGGGCGGGGCATCGGCGGCTTCCTGCTGCGCCACGCCTTCGCCGCCTACGCCCGCCGCGGCCGGAACACCATAGGCCTCGGCGTCGACACCGGCAACGAGACCGGCGCGTTGGAGCTCTACGAGGCGCACGGCATGCGGCTGCACTACGCCGACGACACGTGGGAGCTCCGTTTGCACCCACAGGGGTGACGCGCGCGTATCGCCCGGGTGCAATCGGTCCAACCATGAGTGCACAGGGCCCCACCTGGGGTGACATTGGGGCCTACGTGAGTCTTGGGACCTAGGAGGCACTCCATGCGCGGAGCCACCCACGTCAAGTGGGCCGCATGCGCGGCGGCCGTCGCCCTCGCGGCGACGGCCTGCGGCGGCGGAAGCGACAGCGGCGGGGGCGGCGGAGACGCGGGCATCGTCAGCTCCTCCTGGGGTGACCCGCAGAACCCGCTGGAGCCGGCCAACACCAACGAGGTGCAGGGCGGCAAGGTCCTCGACATGCTCTTCCGGGGCCTCAAGCGGTACGACCCGAAGACGGGCGAGGCCGTCAACATGCTCGCCGACAAGATCGACACGACCGACAGCCAGCACTTCACCATCACCTTGAAGGACGGCTGGAAGTTCAGCAACGACGAGCCGGTCACCGCCCAGTCCTTCGTCGACGCCTGGAACTACGCGGCGGACGTGCGCAACAAGCAGAACAACGCGCCCTTCTTCGCCGACATCGTCGGATACGCCGACCTGCACCCCGCCTCCGGCGAACCGAAGGCCAAGACGATGTCCGGGCTGGTCGTCAAGGATCCCAAGACCTTCACGGTCGCCTTGAAGGCGAAGTTCTCCACCTGGCCCGAGACCCTCGGCTACCAGGCCTTCTCCCCGCTGCCCAAGTCCTTCTTCACCGACCACGCGGCCTGGCTGGACAAGCCCGTGGGCAACGGCCCGTACACGGTGGACTCCTACACCAAGGGCACCGGCATGAAGCTGCGCAAGTGGGACGGCTACCCGGGCCCGGACAAGGCGCAGAACGGCGGTGTGGACCTCAAGGTCTACACCGACAACAACACCGCCTACACCGACCTGATCTCCGGCAACCTCGACCTCGTCGACGACGTGCCCGCGCAGCAGCTCAAGAACGTCAAGAACGACCTCGGGGACCGCTACATCAACCAGCCGGCCCTCATCATCCAGACCCTCACCTTCCCGCTGTACGACGAGAACTGGGGCAAGCCGGGGATGGAGAAGGTCCGCCAGGGCATCTCCCGCGCCATCAACCGCGACGAGATCACCAAGCAGATCTTCCGCGAGACCCGCACCCCCGCCAAGGACTGGACCTCCCCGGCCCTCGGCGCCAAGGGCGGCTTCAAGGACGTCTGCGGCAACCTGTGCATGTACGACCCCGCTGCGGCCAAGAAGATGGTCCAGGACGCCGGCGGGGTGCCGGGCGGCAAGATCACGCTGACCTCCAACGTCGACACCGGCTCCCACCGCGAGTGGATGGACGCCGTCTGCAACAGCATCAACAACGCCCTCGGCGAAGGCCCGGTCTGCACCGTCAACCCGGTCGGCACCTTCGCCGACTTCCGCAACCAGCAGAGCGCCTTCAAGCTGACCGGCCCCTTCCGCTCCGGCTGGCAGGCCGACTACCCGCTGATCCAGAACTTCCTCCAGCCGCTCTACTTCACCGGCGCCTCCTCGAACTACGGCAAGTTCAGCAACCCGGAGTTCGACAAGCTGATCGACGAGGCCAACCAGGAGAGCGACACGGCCAAGGCCATCACCAAGTTCCAGGACGCCGAGAAGATCCTCGGCGAGCAGATGCCGTCCATCCCGCTCTGGTACCAGAACGGCAGCGCCGGGCACTCGGAGCGGATCTCCGACGTCACCCTCAACCAGTTCAGCGTCCCGGTCTACAACGAGATCAAGGTCAGCTGACCCGCCTTCGGACCGATCCTGGAGCAGTCCATGGGACGTTATGTGATCCGGCGGCTGCTCCAGATGATCCCGGTGTTCATCGGCAGCACGTTCCTGATCTTCTTCATGGTGTACGCGCTCGGTGACCCCGTCGCCGCCCTCTTCGGCGACAAGGCGCCCGACCCCGCCACCGCCGCCCGCATCCGCAAGGACCTCTTCCTCGACCAGCCCCTGTGGAAGCAGTACCTGCACTACATGGGGCAGATCTTCCAGGGCGACTTCGGCACCGCCTTCAACGGCCAGAAGGTCACCGAGCTGATGTCCACGGCGTTCCCCGTCACCCTGCGCCTGACCATCGTCGCCATCGTCATCGAGATCATCGTCGGGATCGGCCTCGGCGTGGTCAGCGGACTGCGCCGGGGCAAGGCCGTCGACACCAGCCTGCTGGTGCTCACCCTGGTCGTGATCTCCGTGCCCACCTTCGTGACGGGCTACCTCCTGCAGTTCCTCCTCGGTGTCCAATGGGGCTGGGTCCGGCCCACCGTCTCCGCCGATGCCCCCTTCGACGAGCTGATCCTGCCCGGGGTCGTCCTCGCGCTCGTCTCCCTCGCCTACGTCACCCGGCTCTCGCGCACCTCCATCGCCGAGAACGTCAAGGCCGACTACGTCCGCACGGCCGTCGCCAAGGGCCTGCCGCGCAGGCGCGTCATCACCCGGCACCTGCTGCGCAACTCGCTCATCCCCGTCGTCACCTTCATCGGCACCGACATCGGCGCCCTGATGGGCGGCGCCATCGTCACGGAGCGGATCTTCAACATCCACGGCGTCGGCTACCAGCTCTACCAGGGCATCCTGCGCAACAACTCCCCGACTGTGGTCGGCTTCGTGACGATCCTCGTCATCGTCTTCCTGCTCGCCAACCTGCTCGTCGACCTGCTCTACGCGGTCCTGGACCCGAGGATCCGTTATGCCTGAGCACTACGACCCGCTCCAGCCCGGCGACAACGAAGTCATCGCGCCGACCGGACAGGGAGGAGCCATGGACCTGGCCCTGGAAGAGGGCGAAAGCCTGGAGAGGCCGCCGGGCGACAGCGGTACCGGCGCGGGCAGCGGCCCGCAGGAGCCGGCCCGCTCCCTGTGGTCGGACGCCTGGCACCAGCTTCGCCGCAACCCCGTCTTCGTGGTCTCCGCGCTGCTGATCCTGTTCCTCGTCCTCATCGCGATCTGGCCGCAGCTCATCGCGAGCGGCGACCCGCTGCACTGCGAGCTGTCGAAGTCGCAGCAGGGCCCCGCCCCCGGCCACCCCTTCGGCTACGACACCCAGGGCTGCGACGTGTACACCCGTACCGTCTACGGGGCCCGCGCCTCCATCACCGTCGGCGTCTGCGCCACCCTCGGGGCCGCGCTGCTCGGCTCGGCGCTCGGCGGGCTGGCCGGCTTCTTCGGCGGCTGGGGCGACGCGCTGCTGTCCCGGACCGCCGACATCTTCTTCGGCATCCCCGTCGTGCTCGGCGGCCTGGTCTTCCTGTCCGTCGTCACCAGCACCACGGTGTGGCCCGTCGTCGGATTCATCGTGCTGCTCGGCTGGCCCCAGCTCGCCCGTATCGCCCGCGGATCGGTGATCACCGCCAAGCAGAACGACTACGTGCAGGCCGCCCGGGCCCTCGGCGCCGGCAACACGCGGATGCTGCTGCGGCACGTCGCGCCCAACGCCGTGGCCCCCGTCATCGTCGTCGCCACCATCGCCCTGGGCACCTACATCGCCCTGGAAGCCACCCTGTCGTTCCTCGGGGTGGGCCTGCGCCCGCCGACCGTCTCCTGGGGCATCGACATCTCCAACGCCGCCTCGCAGATCCGCAACGCCCCGCACATGCTGCTCTACCCGGCGGGAGCGCTGAGCCTGACCGTGCTGGCCTTCATCATGCTCGGCGACGCGGTGCGCGACGCCCTCGACCCCAAGCTGCGCTGAGGAGCCCCACCCATGCTGCTCGAAGTGCGCGACCTGCACGTGGAGTTCACGACCCGCGACGGGGTCGCCAAAGCCGTCAACGGCGTCGACTACTCGGTGGACGCGGGCGAGACCCTCGCCGTGCTCGGCGAGTCCGGCTCCGGCAAGTCGGTGACCGCGCAGGCCGTCATGGGCATCCTCGACATGCCGCCGGGCCGGATCGCGGGCGGCGAGATCCTCTTCCGGGGCAAGGACCTGCTCAGGATGAAGGAGGAGGAGCGCCGCAAGATCCGCGGGAACGAAATGGCCATGATCTTCCAGGACGCCCTCTCCTCCCTGAACCCCGTACTGAGCGTCGGCGCCCAGCTCGGCGAGATGTACGAGGTCCACCGCGGCCTCTCGCGCAAGGCCGCCAGGGCCAAGGCGGTCGAGCTGATGGACCGGGTGAAGATCCCGGCGGCCAGGGAGCGAGTGGGCGACTACCCGCACCAGTTCTCCGGCGGCATGCGCCAGCGCATCATGATCGCCATGGCGCTGGCCCTGGAACCCGCGCTGATCATCGCGGACGAGCCCACCACCGCCCTGGACGTCACGGTCCAGGCCCAGGTCATGGACCTGCTCGCGGAGCTCCAGCGCGAACTGAACATGGGGCTCATCCTGATCACCCACGACCTCGGCGTCGTCGCCGACGTGGCCGACAAGATCGCCGTCATGTACGCCGGCCGGATCGTCGAATCGGCCCCCGTCCACGAGATCTACGCCGCCCCCGCCCATCCGTACACCCGGGGGCTGCTGGACTCGATCCCGCGCCTGGACCAGAAGGGCCAGGAGCTCTACGCCATCAAGGGGCTGCCGCCCAACCTGCTGCACATCCCGCCCGGCTGCGCCTTCAACCCGCGCTGCCCCATGGCGCAGCCCGTCTGCCGCACCGACGTCCCGCCGCTGTACGAGGTCACCGAGTCGCCCGTGCCGCGCACCACCGCCTGCCACTTCTGGAAGGAATGCCTGCATGCCTGAGCCGATCCTGGAGGTGAAGGAGCTGGTCAAGCACTACCCGCTGACCCAGGGCATCCTCTTCAAGCGGCAGATCGGCGCGGTCAGGGCGGTGGACGGCGTCTCCTTCGACCTGCACCAGGGCGAGACCCTCGGCATCGTCGGCGAGTCGGGCTGCGGCAAGTCCACCGTCGCCAAGATGCTGGTCAACCTGGAGCGGCCGACAGCCGGGACGATCTCGTACAAGGGCGAGGACATCACCCGGCTCTCGGCGCGCGCCCTCAAGGCCGTGCGCCGCAACATCCAGATGGTGTTCCAGGACCCATACACCTCGCTGAACCCGCGCATGACGGTCGGCGACATCATCGGCGAGCCGTTCGAGATCCACCCCGAGGTGGCCCCCAAGGGAGACCGGCGCCGCAAAGTGCGGGAACTCCTGGACGTGGTCGGCCTGAACCCGGAGTACATCAACCGGTACCCGCACCAGTTCTCCGGCGGCCAGCGCCAGCGCATCGGCATCGCCCGCGGCCTGGCCCTGCGGCCGGAGGTCATCGTCGCGGACGAGCCCGTCTCCGCCCTGGACGTCTCGGTCCAGGCGCAGGTCGTCAACCTGCTGGAGCGCCTCCAAGACGAATTCAGCCTGTCCTACGTGTTCATCGCGCACGACCTGTCGATCGTCCGGCACATCTCGGACCGGGTCGGTGTCATGTACCTGGGCCGCATCGTGGAGATCGGCACCGACACCGAGATCTACGAGCACCCCACCCACCCCTACACGCAGGCGCTGCTCTCGGCCGTGCCCGTGCCCGACCCGCGCGCCCGGGCGGTGCGCGAGCGGATCATCCTGAGCGGCGACGTCCCGTCCCCGGCCAACCCGCCGTCGGGGTGCCGCTTCCGCACGCGCTGCTGGAAGGCCCAGGAGCGGTGCGCGGTGGAGGTGCCGCCGCTCGCGGTGCCCGAGTGGTTCGCGTCCGGGCCGAGGGCGCATCCGTCGGCCTGTCACTTCGCGGCGGAGAAGCAGGTGGTTCCGGTGACGGCCCCGCCGCCGAGCCCGCCGCCGGTCGCGCCGCGGACGGGGCTCACGAAGGGGGAGCAGCCCCCCGAGGACCGATGATTTCAGGCCACCCCCGAGCGTACGTCCGAATATCTCTCCGGTCGCCGCAACTCCGCTTGATTCGGGGCGACTTGAGCGCATCTGCCCCGAGATATCGGCCCGGTGGCCTGTTGCCCGTGTGGCCGCGGGGGCCGGGGCGGCCGACCGGGCGGGCGTACGGCCCGCCCGGGCGGGCTCCCCGTGCCCCTGCCCGTGCGCGGCGTGCGCCTTTCGTGCTGCCGGAATTCGATCGATGCGCTGGTACGGATAGTTATGATCCGTAGCGCACGGTGGGTATGAGTCAGCTGTGCACGAGTACGCGTACCCGATGTCCGCTCGACGTGGAGGTGAAACGCCGTGGCACTCTCGATCTCGGCCGTGGTGCTGCTGGCGATCGTCGTCTTCCTGCTGGTGCGGAGGTCGGGGTTGAAGGCGGGACACGCCTTCGTCTGTGTGCTCCTCGGCTTCTACCTGGCGAGTTCGACCATCGCGCCCACCCTCAGCCAGCTGACGTCCAACGTGGCGAGCATGATCAGTGGCCTCAAGCTGTAGGGCCCAGCTCGTAGGCTGACCCCATGAACGGTCTTCCCGCCCGTCGTCTGCTCCTCGTGCACGCGCACCCGGACGACGAGTCGATCAACAACGGCGTCACCATGGCCAAGTACGCGGCCGAGGGCGTCCACGTCGCGCTGGTGACCTGCACCCTCGGCGAGGAGGGCGAGGTCATCCCGCCCGCCGTCGCCCACCTGGCGCCCGACCGCGACGACACCCTCGGCGCGCACCGGGTCGGCGAGCTCGCCGCCGCCATGAAGGAACTGGGCGTCAGCGACCACAGGTTCCTCGGCGGCCCGGGCCGCTTCCGGGACTCCGGGATGATGGGCGCCGAGCAGAACCACCGGCCCGGCGCCTTCTGGTCCACCGAAGTGGACGAGGCCGCCGCGTTCCTCGTGGAGGTCATCCGCGAGCTGCGGCCGCAGGTGCTCGTCACCTACGACCCCGACGGCGGATACGGCCACCCCGACCACATCCAGGCGCACCGGGTCGCCACGCGCGCCGCCGAACTCGCGGCGGAGACCACGTACCGGCGTGACCTCGGGGATCCGTACGAGATCCGCAAGGTCTACTGGAACCGGGTGCCGCGGTCCGTGGTCGAGGAGGGCTTCGAGCGGCTCCGCGCGGCCGGTGCGGCGGTGCCCTTCCCGGGTGTCGCGTCCCCGCAGGACGTGCCGGGCGTCGTCCCGGACGAGCGGATCACCGCCGAGATCGGCGACGAGGACGGCCGGGACGCGTTCGTGCGGGCCAAGGCCGCCGCGATGCGGGCGCACGCCACGCAGATCACCGTGGACGGCCCCTTCTTCGCCCTGTCGAACGACCTGGCCCAGCCGCTCTTCGCGCGCGAGTACTACGAACTCGTCGCGGGGGAGCCGGGCGCCCCGGAAGGCGAGCGGGAGCACGACCTGTTCGCGGGGGTGACGGCATGACCGGGACGCTGACCCCCGGGCGGATCGCCGCTCTCCTCGGCCTGCTCGCCGCCGGGGCGGTGACGGGTGCGGCCGGATGGCTCGTGGTCGACCTCTGGTTCCCCGGCGGGCTGCTGCTGGCGCTGCTCGCCCTCTTCGGGGTGTTCCTCGCCGGGCGGCTCGCGACCGGGACCGGGCTGGGGGTGGGCGCGGCGGCGGCCGGCTGGTTCCTGGTGTACGTACTGCTCAGCCTGCCGCGCCCCGAAGGGGACTTCCTGCTCGGTTCGTCCGGAATCGGGCTGTACGCCTACCTTTTGGGCGGGGTCGTCGTCGCTGTGATCTGCGCCACGATGAAGGGCGGCCCCGACCGGCCGGTTTCGGCCGCGGGCGGCAGGCGCTGACGTGCTGTCGGACTCGGCCGGGCTCTGATCGGGGACGGCTTGAGGCGGTTTGACGGTCCGTGTAAGGGTGGCCCCCGGAAGCGCAAGAGGAATCCCTGATTCCCGACGGACAGTTGCGCGCGCCGGGCGGCCAGTATGGTGGACGGGCCGCCGAGCTGCCCGCGCAAGGTTGACGGGCGGCGGAGCCAACCGGGAGAACCTGCCTTGAGTCGTGAAACTGACAGTTCGTCCCCCGGGCCCCAAGGGCACGGTGGAGCCGCCTACCCTTCGGGCACGCCGCCGTATGGAACCGGCCGGAATCCGTCCACGACCGAGCCACCCGGGCCTGGCGCGGCGACCGCCACGGAGGAGAACCCTGTGACTTCGAAGCCGTCCACGCCCGACTCCGACGGGCCGAAGACCGAGACCACCCTGACGACCCGGATCCGGATCAACATCCCCGGGTCGCGGCCGATCCCGCCCGTCGTCGTGCGCAAGCCGGTGAAGGACGCCGAGGGGTCCGCGCCGTCGCGGTCCGGCGCGCCCGAGGACGCGGCCGGTCAGGCGTCCGGCCCGGCCCCGGCGCCGTCCGCCGGTCCGCAGGGCGGGGCAGGAGCAGGAGCGGGGGCCGGGGCGCAGTCGCCGCCCGCGCCGCTGCCCGTGCGCAACCCCGCGGCCTCCCAGGCCGGCCGGGCGCAGGCCCAGGGCGGCGGCTCGGACGAGACCTCCAGCAACTGGTTCGCGCCGCGCAAGACGGGCGCGACCCCGCCGGCGGGCGTACGGACCGAATCCGGGCCGACGCCGGGGGGCGCGGGCTACGGCCCGGCTTCCGGCGGCGCGCCCGCGGGGCAGGCCGGTCCGGTGGCGTCCGGGTCGGTCGGGTCCGGGTCCGCGGGGGCGGGTCCGGCGGGGTCCGGCGCGCCCGAAGGGCCCCGGTCCGGAGGAGTGCCGCGGCCGCAGGGCCCCGCGTCCGGCTACGGCTCCGACCGGGGGTTCCCGCCCGGTCCGGCCGCCCCGGGATCGCCCCAGGGGTACCCGGAGTTCGACAACGGCCCGTCCACCGAGGCGTTCCCGGCCTACGAGGAACCCGCGCCGCAGGCCGGGCCCGCCGGGCCGACCAGTGGCCCCGCGTTCGGTACCGCCCCCGTGCGCGCCGACGACGCGCCGCGCTGGCCCGGGCCGGAGGCGCCGCCGGCGGGCGGCCCGTACCCGGGCGGCCCGCAGCAGGGGTCCCCGGTGCCCGGGGACCCGTTCGCCGGGGACCCCTTCGCCGGTGGGCCCGGGTCCGACGGCCCGGCGCCCGGGGATGCGTTCCCCGGCGGCACGTTCCCCGGCCCGCGGCCCGAGGGGACCCCTCCGCTGCCCGGCGGCGCGTTCCCCGGTGGCCCCGGACCGGTCGTGCCGACGGCTGCCCCGCAGCCGCCGAAGCAGGCGAGGCCGGCCCCCAAGGCCCCCGCGAAGCCCGCCAAGAAGCGCTCCAAGCTCGTCATGGCCGGCGGCGGCCTCATCGCCCTGCTCGGCGTGGCCTACGGCGCCGGGCTGCTCCTGAACCACTCCGACGTCCCCAAGGGCACCACCGTCCTCGGCGTCGACATCAGCGGCAGCCGTGACGAGGCCGTCACCAGGCTCCAGGCCGTCTTCGGCACGCGCGCCTCCGCCCCGCTCCAGTTCACGGTCGGCGGCAAGCAGGTCGAGCTGAAACCCGACAAGGCCGGGCTGACCCTCGACACCCAGACCACCGTCCGCAACGCCACGGGCAGCGACTACAACCCCGTCACCGTCATCGGCTCCCTGCTCGGCCGGTCACGCACCGCAGAAGCGGTGATGCCCGTGGACGAGGAGAAGCTGCGGGTCGCGCTCCAGCAACTGGCGGGCAGCGCGGGCACGGCCACCGAGGGCACGATCAAGTTCGACACCGGCAAGCCCGTAGCCGTCCCCGGACAGGCGGGCACCAGCCTGGACGTCGACGGTTCCATCGACCCGGTGATCAAGGCCTTCCGCAACACCATCGCCAGCGGCAAGGCCACCCCCGTCGAACTGCCCACCGCCACCCGGGAACCGTCCATCGACCAGGCCGAACTGAACCGGGCCATGAAGGAGTTCGCGGAACCCGCGATGTCCGGCATCGCCACCGTCAAGGCGGGCAGCAAGTCCATCGCGTTCGGCGCCAAGACGCTGCCCAAGATCCTCAGCATGTCGCCCGTCCAGGGGCACCTCGTCGAGAAGTACGACCTCGAAGCGTTGAAGGCCGCCTACAGCGACACCTTCGACGGGATCCAGATCGCCCGGGGCAACGGCGCGAAGACCGCCGTCACCCCGCAGGACGTCGCGGGCGCCCTCGGCAAGGCCCTGCGCGGCAAGACGCCCGCGGAGCGGATCGCGGTCATCGACACGGACGCCAACTGAACCCGGACTGCTGAAACCGCAAGGCCGAAGCCCCTGCCGGCCCTCTCGCACGAGAGGGCCGGCAGGGGCTTCGGCGTGGGCCCGGCGCACCGTCACATCTGCCGCATGACAGCTGTCATGCGGCAGTCACGACGGGAGACACTGACGCGGACACCGCGCGGCGGGCCAATCTTGAGCCATGAAGACGACGACCGCGACGCACACAGCCGCCGCCACGGGCCCCGGAGCCGCCACCGGTTCCGTGGTGAGCTTCCAGAACGTGACCAAGAGCTACGGCGCCGTCCGTGCAGTCGACGGCCTGTCCCTCGACCTGCACCCGGGCGAGACCGTCGCTCTGCTCGGCCCCAACGGCGCCGGCAAGTCCTCCACCCTCGACCTCCTGCTGGGGCTGCGCCCGGCCGACTCCGGGGCCGTCCGGCTGTTCGGGACCACGCCCCGCGAGGCGATAGCCGCCGGGCGGGTCGGGGCCATGCTCCAGACCGGCGGGCTGATGGAGGAAGTGACCGTCCGCGAGATAGTCGCCCTCACCTGTGCGCTGCACCCCCGCCCGTACCCGGTCGAAGACGTGCTCAGCCGCGCCGGGATCTCCGACATAGCGGGCCGCCTCGTCAACAAGCTCTCCGGTGGCCAGGAGCAGCGCGTGCGCTTCGCTCTCGCCACCGCCGGGGACAACGAGCTGATCGTGCTGGACGAACCGACGACCGGCATGGACGTCACCTCCCGCCAGGCCTTCTGGGCCACCATGCGGGAACAGGCCGCGCGGGGCCGCACCGTCCTCTTCGCCACGCACTACCTGGAGGAGGCGGACGCGATAGCCGACCGCGTCCTGGTCCTCAGCAAGGGCCGGCTCCTCGCCGACGGCACCGCCGCCGAGATCAAGGCCAAGGCCGGCGCCCGCCGGATCGCCTTCGACCTCGCGGACGGCCAGGTCGACGAGCAGGCGCTGCGCGCCCTGCCGCACCTCACCTCCTACGAGCGGCACGGCGAAACCGTGAAGCTCCAGTCACGCGACGCCGACGCGACCGTGCACGCCGTCTACTCCCTGGGGCTCTACCCACGGAACCTGGAAGTCGCCGGGCTGGGCCTGGAACAGGCCTTCATCGCCCTCACCGAGGCCGAGGAGGCCGACGCATCATGACCACCGGAACGCTCAAGCTCGTCAAGCTCGAAGTCACCCGCGCCCTGCGCAACAAGAAGTACCTGTTCTTCACCGTCCTCTATCCGGCCGCGCTCTTCCTGATGCTCGGCGGCACCCTGAACGGCACGACCAAGGTCATGGGCACGAACCTGGCCATGCCCGCCTTCTACATGGTCGCCATGGCCTCCTTCGGCGCCCTGACCGCCGTCCTCATGGGCAACAGCGAGCGAATAGCCAAGGAGCGTGAGGCGGGCTGGGTCCGCCAGCTGCGCCTGACCTCCCTGCCGGGCCGCGGCTACGTCCTGGCCAAGACCGCCAGCGCCGGCGTGCTGTCCCTGCCCGCCATCCTCGTCGTCTTCGCCGTGGCCGCCCTGGTCAAGGGAGTACGGTTCGACGCCTGGCAGTGGCTGGCCCTCACGGGCTCCATCTGGGCCGGCAGCCTCGTCTTCGCCGCCCTCGGCGTGGCCCTCGGCTACCTGGCCAGCGGCGACACCGTCCGCCCCATCACCATGCTGTTCTACTTCGGCCTCTCCATCCTCGGCGGCCTGTGGATGCCGACCGCCGCCTTCCCGCAGTGGCTGCGCGACATCTGCGAGTGGCTGCCGACCCACGCCTATGCCGGGCTCGGCCAGGCGATAGAACTGGGTGGCGCGCCCCACATGAAGGACGTGGCGATACTCGCGGTCTACTTCGTACTGTTCACTGGTGCTGCCGCCTGGCTGTACCGGAAGGACTCGTTGAAGGCGTGACGACGCAAGTGACCAGAGCGGCCAGATTCATGAACGACAGCATGACGGGCGTGGACGCCGGCCCGAGGGTGGGCATGCGCCCCGAGACCCGGCGCCACAAGATCGTCAAGTCGATGTGGATCAGCCTGTGGCTGTTCTACCTCAGCGCCCCCGTCACCGATCTGGTCAGCGGCGGACACAGCCTGCAGGCCCGGCTGCTCGGCGGCCTGGGCCTCGCGGCCTTCGTCGCCTGGTACCTGGCCCTGGTCTTCCGCACCGCCCGGGAGAGCGAGGTGCGCTGGCTGCTGATCTCGGTCGCCGCCCTCTCCGCCCAGGCGACGATCCTGTCGCTGAGCCTGGGCCGCGAGTGGCTCGTCCTCTTCGTCTACGTCTCCATCTCCTCCGGCGCCGCCCTGCCGGGAGGCATCTCCCGCTGGACGGTGCCGGCCGCGACCGCGCTGCTGACGGCGACGTCCCTCGCGGTGCCGGGCGGCGACGCGTACCTGGCCGGCCTGCTGATCCCGGCCGTGATGGGCGGCTACGCGATGGTCGGCATCCGCGCGATGATCCGTACCACCATCGAACTGCGCGAGGCCCGGGCGACCGTGGCGCAGCTCGCGGCCAACGAGGAACGCCTGCGGATGGCCCGGGACCTGCACGACCTGCTCGGGCACTCGCTGTCGCTGATCACGCTCAAGAGCGAACTGGCGGGCCGGATGCTGCCGGACCGCCCCGAGCTCGCCGCCCAGCAGGTGGCCGACATCGAGCAGGTCAGCCGGCAGGCGCTGGTCGACGTACGGGAAGCGGTGAGCGGCTACCGGCGGCCGACCCTGCCGGGCGAACTGGCCGGGGCGCGCACCGCCCTGACCGCGGCGGGCGTCCTCGCCGACCTGCCCACGGACGTCCCGGACGACCTCCCGCAGGAGGTGGAATCGGCGCTCGCGTGGTCATTGCGCGAGGCGGTGACGAACGCGGTACGGCACAGCGGCGCCAAACGCTGCACGATCACCCTCGGCGTCCGCCAGACCCTCGCCGGCAAGATGGTCGAACTGACCGTCTTCGACGACGGCGCGGGCGGCGCGGCAGTCCCCGGCAACGGCCTGACCGGCCTGACGGAGCGCCTGCAGGCCGTGGGCGGCACCCTGGAGGCGGGCCCGGTGGGCAGGACCGGCTTCCGGCTGCTGGCCCGCGTCCCCCTGGTGCTGTGACCGGAAAGGTCAACCGGGTCGCGGCGCCCGGCACGGCACCTCTCCGCGTTGTCGGACCACGGAGGTACGTCCAGTACGAGCCGCGGCCCTCCGCCTTGCGATGCGCCGCACCGAACACCGCGACCCGGCAAACCTTCCCGGCCACAGCACTAGGATCTGAATCATGACGCCACGGCCCATCCGGATCCTCCTCGCCGAGGACCAGTCCATGGTTCGTGAGGCCCTCGCCGCGCTGCTCGGCCTGGAGCCGGACATCGAGGTGCTGGCCCAAGTCGCCCGCGGGGACGAGGTGCTTCCGGCGGCCCGCGCACACGACGTGAACGTGGCGCTGCTCGACATCGAGATGCCGGGCATGACCGGCATCGAGGCGGCCGCCGTCCTGCGGGACGCCCTGCCGGACCTGCGGATCGTCATCCTGACCACCTTCGGCCGCCCCGGCTACCTCCGCGGGGCGATGGAGGCGGGGGCGTCGGCGTTCCTCGTGAAGGACGCCCCGGCCGCACAGTTGGCGGAGGCGGTGCGCAAGGTCCTCACGGGCGAGCGCGTCATCGACCCGACCCTGGCGGCGGCAGCCCTCGCCGAAGGGGCGAACCCGCTGACCGACCGCGAGCGGGAGGTGCTGCGCGCGGCGGAGTTCGGCGCGACCAACGCGGAACTCGCGGCCCGGCTGCACCTGTCGCAGGGCACCGTGCGCAACTACCTCTCGACGGCGATCCAGAAGCTGGCCGCCCGCAACCGCGCCGAAGCCGTCCGCGTGGCCCGCGAGAAGGGCTGGCTGTAGCAGCCGCCGGAGCGCGGACGGCCGGTGCGGCGGGTCAGTTCAGCAGTGCGCGGGCCGAGAGGGCCTCCGCGCGGACGCGGGCCGCCGCAGCCGCGTCCACGGCGCCGACCACCTCCGCGTACGCTTCCAGCTCCGCCGCGCCCGCCACGAACTGCCCCCGCTCCACCAGCACCCGGGCCCGCTCGTACCGCAGCGAAGCCGGGTGGGAGGGCAGGAGCAGCGACAGGTCCAGCGCCCACAGCGCGACCCCCGACTGCTCGGGCCGGGTGGCGGCCCAGGCCCGGATGTTGTTCAGGATCCGCAGCACGATGTCCAGCGTCCGGGCCGGCGTCCGCGGCCCGCCCGCCGGCTCCGCCGGACCCGCCCCGAGCGGGGCGCCGCCCGCGAACGGGTCCACCACGACCCCCTCCTCCGGATCCCCGAAACCCACCACGAAGTGGCCCGGCAGCCCCAGCCCGTACACGGGAGCACCCGCGCGCCGCGCCACCTCCAGCCACACGACGGACAGCAGGATCGGCAGGCCCCGGCGGCGCAGCAGCACCTCGTGCAGCAGCGAGGACGACAGCCGGTCGTAGTCAGCCGGAGTGCCGTGGAAACCGAGCCGGCCGCCCAGCAGTTCCGCCACCGCGGACGCCCACGCCGCCCCGCCCTGCAGCCCGTACGGCAGCATCCCCGCGAGCCGGTCCAGCTCGATCTGCGCCCGGTCCATGGCCCGTTCGTCCAGCTCCGGGTCCGCCTCGGTCGCCAGCAGCAGGCACAGCAGCGCTAGGTCCGGCCGCTCCGAGCGGGCCTCTGCGGCGAACCGGGCCCGCCCTTCGGCGCTCACGCCGCCGCCCGGAAGTGGTGGTAGGAATGGTGCGTCGCGAAGCCCATCCCGTCGTACAGGGCCCGCGCCCCCGCGTTGCCGGCCTCCACCTGGAGCCATGCCGCCGAGGCGCCCTCGTCCAGCGCCCGCCGGGCCAGCGCCGTCATCACCGCCGTCGCGAGGCCCCCGCGCCGCTGAGCGGGATCGACCTCGACCGCCGCGAACCCGGCCCAGCGGCCGTCCACGACCACGCGCCCGATCGCCCGTCCGGGCAGCGTCGCGAACCACACCGAGGGCCCGGCGACCAGCACCCTCCGGGCCACCTCGGGGTCGTCGACCCGCCCGTACCGCCCGAGCCACTCCTCGTCGGGCGCGCGGGTCAGCCGTACCGCGCACGCGGCGGCGGCCTCCACGTCCGCGATCGGGGCCAGCGCCGCGGTGCGGACCTCCGCCGAGACCTCGTTCACCCAGCCCCGGCGCTCCAGCTCCGCGCACAGCCGCTCCTGGGTGCCGAGCGCGCCGGTCGCGGCCTGCACGTACGCCGGAAGGCGACGTTCCGCGTACCAGGAGGTCACTCGCGCGAGTGCTTCGCCCAGGGGTATCCCGGGGTCACCCAGCGCGAGGGCGGAGTTGGCCCGCCGGGTGAATCCCGCGGCCGCCCGCAAGGTCCACTCGCCCAGCGGCTCGTTCTCCAGCGCCTGCCAGGCCCGTGCGGTGACCCGGGACAACTCCTCGAAAGACGCTTTAGGCCCCTTGCGCCGGGCGGGCGCCGGAGGGACGATCTTGCCTGCTACCAGCGTCGATTCCGCGATGTGGACGGACCGCCCGTCCTTGCGTGTGATCGTGAGCACACCCCCGGTCCAGGATGTGAGAACCCCGACCGTGTCCATGAACGAGGGGAGCTCGCTCCGGTCCGCCTCCACCCGTCGCACAGAAACCCGTTTACCCACGTCAGCCGGGGTAATACGAATCTCCAGCAGTCCACCGGCAGTGATTTCCACAGCTCTGTCCGCCCCTCCTGTTCGGATCGTGCCCGGGAACGGAGATACTAGGCGTGGGCATCGACGACGCCGCGCTCCCGCGCGATATGGAAAGCCCTACCGAGGAGGAACGAGAGCGTGACCTACGTCATCGCGGAGCCTTGTGTCGACGTCAAGGACAAGGCATGCATCGAAGAGTGCCCCGTCGACTGCATCTACGAGGGCCAGCGGTCCTTGTACATCCACCCGGACGAATGCGTCGACTGTGGTGCGTGTGAGCCGGTCTGCCCGGTCGAGGCCATCTTCTACGAGGACGACACCCCGGAGGAGTGGAAGGACTACTACAAGGCGAACGTCGAGTTCTTCGACGAGCTCGGTTCGCCCGGTGGCGCCTCGAAGCTCGGCCTGATCGAGCGGGACCACCCCTTCATCGCAGCGCTGCCGCCGATGGGCGAGGGCCACTGACGGCCGTCGCCCCGGCGCGGTGAGCTTCGGTCCCGTACGGCCCCGTGCCGCGCGGGACCGAGCCGTTTCGCGCGCCGCGGTCCGTACACGGGCCGGTGGCGCGGACCTGCCGCGGGCAGGCAGCCGTCAGCAGCCGGCAGGCAGCAGGACAAGTAGCGAGCAGAGAGCAGAGAGCACCGTGGCCGCAGTTTCCGCCCGTCTTCCCGCCTTCCCCTGGGACAAGCTGGAGCCGTACAAGGCGACGGCGGCCGCCCACGCGGACGGCATCGTCGACCTGTCGGTCGGCACTCCCGTCGACCCGGTGCCCGAGCTGATCCGCAGCGCGCTCGTCGCCGCCGCCGACTCCCCGGGCTACCCGACGGTGTGGGGGACGGCCGCACTGCGCGACGCGATCACGGGCTGGCTGCGCGGGCGCCTCGGGGCGAGCGCCGCCGGGCACCGCAACGTCCTGCCGGTGGTCGGCTCCAAGGAGCTCGTGGCGTGGCTGCCGACCCAGCTGGGGCTGGGCGCCGGCGACAAGGTCGCCTACCCCCGCCTCGCCTACCCGACCTACGAGGTCGGCGCGCGGCTGTGCGGAGCGGAGCCGGTGGTCTACGACGACCCGACCGAGCTCGACCCGGCGGGCGTGAAGCTGCTGTGGCTCAACTCCCCCTCCAACCCCACCGGCCGGGTCCTTCCGAAGGAAGAGCTGATCCGGATCGTGGCCTGGGCGCGCGAGCACGGGATCCTCGTCTTCAGCGACGAGTGCTACCTGGAGCTGGGCTGGGAGGCCGACCCCGTCTCCGTCCTGCACGACGAGGTGTGCGGCGGCTCCTACGAGGGCATCGTCGCCGTCCACTCGCTGTCCAAGCGGTCCAACCTGGCGGGCTACCGGGCGGCGTTCATCGCCGGTGACGCGGACGTGCTCGGCGAGCTGCTGGAGATCCGCAAGCACGGCGGCATGATGACCCCGGCGCCGGTCCAGGCCGCCGTCGTCGCGGCGCTGGGCGACGACGCGCACGTGGAGGAGCAGCGGGGGCGCTACGCCGCCCGCCGCGAGGCGCTGCGCGGGGCCCTGGAGGCCCACGGCTTCCGCATCGAGCACAGCGAGGCCAGCCTGTACCTGTGGGCGACCCGCGACGAGCCCTGCTGGCAGACGGTGGCCTACCTCGCCGGGCTGGGCATCCTGGTCGCGCCGGGCGACTTCTACGGAGAGGCGGGCGCGAACTTCGTCCGCGTCGCCTTCACCGCCACCGACGAGCGGGTCGAGGCCGCCGTCAAGCGGCTCGGCGCGTAGGCAAAGGCCCGGAACCGGACCACCAGGTCCGGATCCGGGCCGGAACAGCCCGAGGGGCCGGGAGTGCGCACTCCCGGCCCCTCGGCGTTCCCGCGGCGGCGGGTCAGTGGCCGAGACCGCCCAGCGGCACGGCGTTCAGCGGCAGCTCCGGCGCGGCGGGCAGCCCCGAGGTGGGCGCCGCGGGGAGGGCCGAGGTCGGCAGGCCCGAGGTCGGCAGGCCGGCCAGCAGCGGGCCGGCCGCCTCGGTCAGCTGGGCGGGGGCGGCCTTCGCCGCGGTGCCCGTGGCCGTGGCGGTGGCGTCACCGGCGGCGTCGCCCACGGTGGCGGTGGCGGCGTCCGGAGAGGTGAGCGCGCCCAGCTGCGGCACGGACTCCAGGCCCGCGGCGCTCGCCGCGCCGGCCGCACCGACCACGGGAGCTGTCCCGGCTGCGAGAAGCAGCGCGGCACGGGCGATCCGACGGGTCAGGGGGAGGGACATGATGCTCCTAAGCGGTAGCGGCTGAGTACGCCGGTACAACCGCTCCCGGGGCGGCCCAAGTTGCGGACCCGGTGGGTAAAGGATCGGTAACGCATCGTTTAATCGGGTTCCGCGACAACCGCATCGGACGCGCGCCGACCAGGCCTTCCGCCCCGTCCGCGCCCCCGGGCGCCCCCGCGCCGGTCACCCCCGGGCGGGGGACGTGCCGCACACCCGAGCGGTATCCGGGCCGGGGGGCGGTTCACAGCGGGGATCAGCGGTGCACGAAGATCCGTACCTCGTCCGCCTGCGTGGTGCGCGGCTGCGGCGCACCGGGCCGCGTGGACGCGGCGCGCTCCTGCTGCCACTTGCCCTGCGCCTCGCCCGCCGTCCAGCCCCGGGAGGCGTACGAGACCCGGGCGATGCCCATGTCGCCGGAGTGCGCCACCGCCCAGTACGCCACCACCCGCGCGCGCCGGAACGCCGCTTCGGCGGAGCCCTGCGGCTGCCCGACGGTGATCTCCGCCTCCGGGGCGCCCGCGCCCTCCTTCGCGGGGGCGGGTGCGCCGGCGGCGTCCACCCGCACCTGCTTGCCGAAGATCCGCACCAACTCCGCCCGCACCTGCTCCGGCCGTCCGGGCCCGGTGGGCGCCGGCCCGCCGCAGATGACGGAACCGCCACCCGCGAAGGCCGCCGTCAGGACGGTCGCGTTCGGCTCGTGCTTCGCGTACGCCTGCGGGAAACCGCTGAGCTGCACCTCCTGCGCGGCCTCCGTCAGCGGCAGCTGCGCCCAGCCCCTCACCTCCAGCAGCCGGTCGTAGAAGATCCCCGCCGCGTACACCGGGTCGCGGATCTCCTGCGGCGTGCCCCACCCCTGCGAGGGACGCTGCTGGAACAGCCCGAGCGAGTCCCGGTCGCCGTGGTCGAGGTTGCGCAGCCCTGACTCCTGCATGGCGGTGGCCAGCGCGATGGTGACCGCCCGGTCCGGGACGCCCTTCGCCACGCCGACGGCGGCTATCGTCGCCGCGTTCCCGGCCTGCTCCGGCGACATCTCGTACGTACCGCTGCCGCCCTGCTCCCCGGGCGCGCCGGCCGTGCAGTGCGGGGCGCCACCACCGCCGTTGGACTCGTACTGCACGACGAGGTAGCCGCCGAGCGCGAGCAGAACGAGCAGACCGGCGACCTTGAGCAGCGGTCGGCGGCGGCGCGGGCTGGGGTGATCGGTGGGGGACACGCGGCCCACCGTACTTGAGCCGCGCGACATGATCACCGGGCCCTCGCCGGACCCGTCCACCCGCCGGACCGGCCGGGCCGCCCCACCGCCCGCGCGTTAGGGTCGGCTCATGTCCGAATCCGAGCTGGACCTCACCCTGGACGCTGCCGAGCTGACCGCCCGGCTCGTCGACATCCCTTCCGTGAGCGGCGACGAGAAGGTCCTCGCCGACCTCGTGGAGCACGCGCTGCGCGGCCTGCCGCACCTGACGGTCGACCGCTTCGGGAACAACGTCGTGGCCCGCACGAACCTCGGCCGCGCCGAGCGCGTCGTGCTCGCCGGCCACCTCGACACGGTCCCGATCGCCGACAACGTGCCCTCCCGCCTGGACGAGAACGACGTCCTGTGGGGCTGCGGCACCACGGACATGAAGTCCGGCGTAGCCGTCCAGCTGCGCATCGCGGCGACCGTGCCCCGGCCCAACCGGGACCTCACCTTCGTGTTCTACGACCAGGAGGAGGTGGCCGCCGACCTCAACGGTCTCGGCAAGGTCGCCGAGGCCCACCCCGACTGGCTGCGCGGCGACTTCGCGGTCCTGCTGGAGCCGTCGAACGCCGAGGTCGAGGGCGGCTGCCAGGGCACCCTGCGCGTGCTGCTGCGCACCGCCGGCGAGCGCGCCCACTCCGCGCGCAGCTGGATGGGCTCCAACGCCATCCACGGCGCGGCCCCGATCCTCGCGCGGCTCGCGGCGTACGAGGCGCGCAGGCCGGTCATCGACGGCCTGGAGTACCACGAGGGCCTCAACGCGGTGCGCATCGAGGGCGGCGTCGCCAACAACGTCATCCCGGACTCCTGCACGGTGACGGTCAACTTCCGCTATGCGCCGGACCGGAGCAAGGAAGAGGCGCTGGCGCACGTGAAGGAGGTCTTCGAAGGCTGCGACATCGCCGAGTTCGTGGTCGACGACTTCTCCGGCGGCGCCCTCCCGGGCCTGTCCCACCCGGCGGCCGCGGCCTTCATGGAGGCGGTCGGCGGACGCGCCATGCCCAAGTTCGGCTGGACGGACGTGGCCCGGTTCAGCGCGCTGGGCGTCCCGGCGGTCAACTACGGGCCGGGCGACGCGCTGCTGGCGCACAAGGTCGACGAGCGGGTCGAGACGAAGGCGATCCTGCACTGCGAGGAGCGACTCCGCGCCTGGCTGACCTCCTGAATTCCGCTTGCCGTCACCTTCGTGCGCCTAACCTGATCGAACGATCAGCTGGAGGGAGCACATCATGGGCAACCCCGAACGTTCCGCTCGTCGGCCCGAGGAGCAGCAGCTCGGGCCGGTGCTGCGCAGGCGGAGCCAGGTGCAGGCGGGAAGTACGACGGACCAGCGGCTGCTGGACTCCGCCGGGCCCTCCGAGTGGGTGCACACCGATCCCTGGCGGGTCCTGCGCATCCAGTCGGAGTTCATCGAGGGGTTCGGCACGCTGGCGGAGCTGCCGCCGGCGATCAGCGTGTTCGGATCGGCCCGCACCCCGGAGGACTCGCCGGAGTACGAGGCGGGCGTGCGGATCGGGCACGCGCTCGTCGACGCCGGCTTCGCCGTCATCACCGGCGGCGGCCCGGGCGCGATGGAGGCGGCCAACAAGGGCGCCCGGGAGGCGGGCGGGATCTCGGTCGGGCTGGGCATCGAGCTGCCCTTCGAGCAGGGGCTGAACCAGCACGTCGACCTGGGGCTGAACTTCCGGTACTTCTTCGTGCGCAAGACGATGTTCGTGAAGTACAGCCAGGGCTTCGTGGTGCTGCCCGGCGGGCTCGGCACGCTGGACGAGATGTTCGAGGCGCTGACCCTGGTCCAGACGCAGAAGATCACCCGCTTCCCGATCGTGCTCTTCGGCACGGAGTACTGGGGCGGACTGGTCGACTGGCTCCGGAACACCGTCATCGCGCAGGGCAAGGCGTCCGAGTACGACCTGTGCCTCTTCCACGTGACGGACGACGTGGAGGAGGCCGTGACGCTGGTCAGCAAGGAGGTCGGCGAGGGTACGAACGAACGCGCCGCCCGCGCCGCGACCGAAGAGGCCGCCCGGGAGGCGGGCGACTAGCCGCCCCGGACGCCGGATCCGGCCGCATGGCCGCTCAGGCGAGTCCCCGGCGGGCGACCGCCGGGGGCCGGTGGCCCTGGATGGACGCCACCATGTCGAGGACCTGCCGGGTCTCGGCGACCTCGTGCACGCGGTAGACCTGCGCGCCGAGCCAGGCCGAGACGGCCGTGGTGGCGAGGGTGCCGAGCAGACGTTCCTTCACCGGCTTGTCGAGGGTCTCGCCGACGAAGTCCTTGTTGGACAGCGACACCAGCACCGGCCAGCCCGTAGCGGTCATCTCGCCGAGCCGCCGGGTCGCCTCCAGGGAGTGGCGGGTGTTCTTCCCGAAGTCGTGACCCGGGTCGATCATGATGGCGTCGCGGCGCACGCCGAGCGCGGCGGCCCGCTCGGCGAGGCCGACCGTGACCCGCAGGACGTCCGCCATCACGTCGTCGTACGCGATCCGGTGCGGCCGGGTACGCGGCTCGACCCCGCCCGCGTGGGTGCAGACCAGCCCGGCGCCGTAACGGGCCGCGACCTCTGCCAGCTTGGGGTCGACCCCGCCCCACGCGTCGTTCAGGACGTCGGCGCCGGCCTCGCACACCGCTTCGCCGACCTCGTGCCGCCAGGTGTCCACACTGATCACCACCTCGGGGTGGCGGCGGCGCACCTCGGCCACGAAGCCGACCGTACGGCGGGCCTCCTCGGCCGCGTCGACGTGCTCGCCGGGGCCCGCCTTGACCCCGCCGATGTCGATGATCGCCGCTCCCTCGGCCACCGCCTGCGCGACCCGCTCCAGCGCGGGCTCGTCGTGGAACGTTGCGCCCTGGTCGTAGAAGGAGTCCGGGGTCCGGTTCACGATGGCCATGATCACCGGCTCGTGGGTGTCGAACTCGCGCCTGCCCAGTCGCAGCATCCTGGTCTTTCCTCCTTCGGCGGCCCTCGCGCCTCGCCTGCGACCTTAACCTGGTGGCCGGAGTCTCTCAGGGGAGTTGATCGTGTTCTGGTTCTTGCTGATCGCGCTGGTCGTGGTCGTCGCCGCGGTCACCCTCGCGGTGGTCGGCGGAGGTTCGCAGGCCGTGCTGCCCGAGGCGGAGCCGGACCGGGTGGCCGACTCCCTGCCGGAATCCCGGCCGGTGGTACGGGCCGACATCGACGCCCTGCGGCTGCCGGTCGCGCCGCGCGGCTACCGGATGGCCGAGGTGGACGACGTACTGGACCGGCTGGCGGCCGAGCTGGCCGAGCGGGACGCGCGGATCGCGGAGCTGACCGCCGCCGTCTCGGCCCACGGCCGCGTCGACCTCACGAAGGAGGACCGGTGAGCGGCGCTCCGGCGACGGCCGGCCCGGACGGGATCCTGCGCTGCCCGTGGGCGCTGTCGGCGCCGGAGTACATCGCCTACCACGACACGGAGTGGGGCCGCCCGGTCCACGGGGACGACGCGCTGTACGAGCGGCTGTGCCTGGAGGCGTTCCAGTCGGGGCTGTCCTGGATCACGATCCTGCGGCGGCGCGAGGGCTTCCGGAAGGCCTTCGCCGACTTCCGGATCGAGGAGGTCGCGCGGTTCGACGGGAGCGACGCGGAGCGGCTGATGCTGGACGCCGGGATCATCCGCAACCGGATGAAGATCGAGGCGACGCTCGCGAACGCGAAGGTGCTCGCGCAGTGGGCGCCGGGCGAGTTGGAGGCGCTGATCTGGTCGCACGCCCCCGAGCCGGGCAAGGCGCCCAAGACGCTCGCGGACGTCCCGGCGGTGACCCCGCAGTCCACGGCGCTCGCCAAGGCGCTCAAGAAGGCGGGTATCCGCTTCGTCGGGCCGACGACGGCGTACGCACTGATGCAGGCCTGCGGCCTGGTCGACGACCACCTCGCGGCCTGCGGTTTCCGGCACGTGACGTGACGTAAGCGACCTGACCTGACCTGACCTGACCTGACCGTCCGGGCGGCCGACGGCGGCCGCCCGGACGCCCGCGTCAGCGGCCCAGGTACTTCGGGGGCTGCTTCGCGAGGAACGCCTCGACCGCGATGGCGTGGTCCGCGGAGGCGCCCGCGCGGGTCTGGAGCACGTCCTCGTGGGCCAGGGCCTCCGCCAGCGAGTGGGACGCCCCGTAGGCGAGGGACTCCTTGAGGGCCGCGTAGGCGACGGTCGGGCCCGAGGCGAGGGTCCGCGCCACCGACTCCGCCTCCGCGGCCAGCGCCTCCGACGGGACGACGCGGTTCGCGATGCCGAGCTCGTACGCCTCCTGCGCCTTGACCGAGCGCGGGAACAGCAGCAGGTCCGAGGCGCGGGAGGCGCCGATCAGCCGCGGCAGGGTCCAGGAGACGCCCGAGTCGGCGGTCAGCGCCACCCCGGCGAAGGAGGTGTTGAAGGACGCCGTGTCGGCCACGACCCGGAAGTCCGCCGCGAGCGCGAATCCGAAGCCGGCCCCCGCCGCGACCCCGTTCACGCCCGCCACCACGGGCTTGGGCATCTCCGTCAGGGCCCGCACGATCGGGTTGTAGTGCTCGGCGACCGTGCTCATCGTCAGCGAGGAGCCGCTGTCGCGGTCGGCCGCGAGGTTTCCGATGTGCTCCTTGAGGTCCTGGCCGACGCAGAAGGCCCGGTTCCCGGCCGCCGTGAGCAGGACCGCCCGTACCTGCGGATCGGCCGCGGCCGCCCGGACCGCGTCGCGCAGGGCGACCTTGGCCTCCGTGTTCATCGCGTTCATCGCGTCGGGACGGTTGATCGTGATGGTGGCGAGTCCGTCGGTCACTTCGTAGAGCACGCTGTCGGCCATGGCGGGGGTCCCCCTTCGTCGCGGGCTTGGCTACCGGCCGGTACCGGCCGGTGCAAGGGCCAGCATGGCGGACCGGGCGCGCACCGGGCATGTGATGTGCGTCAAAGAAGGAGGGGGCCGCCCGCCGGGCGCAGCGGCGAAGTATCGCAGGCGGATCCCCGAAATGAGTGGTTTTGGTCAAGCGCGTTGCACAAGCGTTCCCCGCCGATGTTGGTCATCGGGTGCTGACATGCGGGATAATGGCTGGGAAGCAATGTGTTCGATGCCGGGTACTAGGCGCCTGAATGGGGCCGTCGGCGACGATGAGCTGGTTTCAGGAAGGGGAACGAGCATGGCGGCCATGAAGCCGCGGACGGGCGACGGCCCGCTCGAGGTCACCAAGGAGGGGCGAGGCATCGTCATGCGCGTACCGCTCGAAGGCGGCGGTCGGCTCGTCGTCGAGCTGACTCCGGACGAGGCGGACGCCCTGGGTGACGCCCTGAAGAAGGTCGTCGGCTGATCCCCCGAGGACGCTGACAGGCACTTCGCCTGACGAGACTCCACACCGCCCCGGCCGCCTCGTGCGGCCGGGGCGGTGTCGTACCCGCCCACGGGCCGCGGGTCAGCGGCGGACCGCGCACAGCAGGCCGTCACCCACCGGGAGCAGCGCGGCCTCCAGGGCCGGGCTCTCGCGCACGCTGCGCAGCAGCTCGCGGACCCGGAGCACCTCCACCGGCTGGGCGGCGGAGTCGACGGTGCGGCCGTCGGAGAAGACGCCTTCGAAGCACACCAGGCCGCC
Source organism: Streptomyces sp. NPDC051578 (assembly GCF_044454045.1). NCBI lineage: Bacteria > Bacillati > Actinomycetota > Actinomycetes > Kitasatosporales > Streptomycetaceae > Streptomyces > Streptomyces sp. NPDC051578. The sequence goes on along the minus strand of NZ_JBITDH010000001.1, from coordinate 1,679,663 downwards.
CGGCCGCAGCAGCCGCAACGATTCGGCGAGGTAGTCGAGGGACTCGGTGGGGTCCCCGTCGCAGAAGACGAGGTCGTAGCCGCCGTCGGCGAGCCGCGGCAGTACGTCCAGGGCGCGGCCCGGGATGAAGCGGGCCCGGTTGCCCGCGAAGCCGGCGGCACGGAAGGCCTGGCGGGCGAACGCCTGCCGGTCCGGCTCCGGGTCGACGGTGGTCAGCACCCCGTCCGGGCGCATCCCGTACAGGAGGTGGATGCCGGAGACCCCGGTCCCGGTGCCGATCTCCGCCACCGCCTTGGCGTCGGCGGTCGCGGCCAGCAGGCGCAGCGCGGCCCCGGTGCCCGGGGAGACGGAGCGCAGCCCCGCTTCCCTGGACCGGTCGCGGGCCCATCGCAGAGCGTCGTCCTCGGCGACAAACGCGTCGGCGAACGCCCAGCTCGTCTGCCGGTTGCCGCTAATGACCCTCTCCTGTCCCCATAGTTGGCGCAACGGTGACTGTATCCGTTGACGTCGGGAACCCGCAGATGGGACCGGGCGTTGGGAGGAGTAGACGCGGGACGCATGCGGGATAGAGGGGACGGCGGAGGGCAGATCGGCAATCGGGGAGCCCGCGGACCCATAAGACTCGTGCAAAGTTACTGCAAAAATACTTATCCGGAGCTGACGGGAGGGGTGGCTATGGTAGGGGCTCCACTGGACACCACCAGAGCCGATAGGGGAGGTGCGGCTGCGCCTACGGATCGTGGAGGCGTATTCCGACGTCTCTTCTGGTCGGCAGGTGAGCCGAAATCCGTGACCGAGACTGCTGACCGCTTCCACACCGCCGACACCGCAACCACCGCGACCTTTGCCGCCGAAGCGGGACCGCAGCCGTGGACGCCTCCCTCCTGGGAGGAGATCGTCAGCACGCACAGCGCGCGGGTCTACCGCCTCGCCTACCGCCTGACGGGCAACCAGCACGACGCCGAGGACCTGACGCAGGAGGTCTTCGTCCGCGTCTTCCGCTCGCTGTCCACGTACACGCCCGGCACGTTCGAGGGCTGGCTGCACCGCATCACCACCAACCTCTTCCTGGACATGGTCCGCCGCAAGCAGCGGATCCGGTTCGACGCGCTCGCCGACGACGCCGCCGAGCGGCTGCCCAGCCGTGAGCCGTCCCCCCAGCAGGTGCTCCACGACACCCACTTCGACGCGGACGTGCAGCAGGCGCTGGACACCCTCGCGCCCGAGTTCCGCGCGGCCGTCGTGCTCTGCGACATCGAGGGCCTGTCGTACGAGGAGATCGCCGCGACGCTCGGCGTGAAGCTCGGCACCGTGCGCAGCCGTATCCACCGAGGCCGCTCGCACCTGCGCAAGGCGCTCAAGCACCGGTCTCCCGAGGCCCGCGCGGAGCAGCGCGCGCTGGCGGGCGCGGCGGTGGGCGCCCCCGGCGCCGGGGGAGAGGGCGGAACCGAGTGAGCGGAGAACGACCTTCCCCCGCCGAACAGCACCTGGGCGACCGTCTCGCCGCCCTGGTCGACGGGGAGCTGAGCCACGACGCCCGCGAGCGGGTGCTCGCGCATCTGGCGACCTGTCCCAAGTGCAAGGCCGAAGCCGACGCCCAGCGCCGGCTCAAGACCATGTTCGTGGAGAGCGCGCCCCCGCCGCTGTCCGCGGGGCTGCTCGCCCGGCTGCAGGGCCTGCCCGGTGGTGATCCCGGGGGCCCTTCCTCCGGGGCGCCGGGTGGCGGCGCCCCCACGGCGACCTTCGGGTACGTGGCTCCGGCCGCGCCGCGCGAAGCGCTCCGTATCCATGAGGTCGGCCGCGCCCACGAGCCGGGCCGCCCCAGACGCCGGTTCGCGTTCGTCGCGGCCGGCGCGGTCTCGCTCGCCGCGCTCGCGCTGGGCGGCGCCCTGCCGCTGGATCCCGTCGAGCCGGGCGGCTCGCGGGGCGAGGCTCCCGCCGCGCGGCCCGAGCCGTACGTGCCGCTGACCGACGCGGTGGTCCGCGACCGGCTCCCGAGCGCCGGTGTGCTGCCCACCTTCGCGCCCAGGGGGGTGCTGAACCCCTCCGCGCCGGTCTCGGCCCGACCGGCCGTGTCCCTGGCGCACTGACGGCGGGGCCGCAGGCGTCGGGCCGAGGGCGGACCTGGTTGAATCGGCGCCAGTGGCGCCGTCCGGCGGTGCGACAGCTTGTGGAAGTCCGCCAGCCGCGGGGGAGCGCCCATGTCCGACAGCCAGCACACCGATCCGGTCCCGGCGGCGCCCCGCTGGTGGAGCCGCCCCGAGGGCCGAGCGGAGGTGCCGGCGGCGCGCTCGGCCGAGCCGCAGCAGGCATCCGTACCGGCCGCCGGGCGGGAGCAGGCGCCCGTACCGGCCGCCGGGCGGGAGCAGGCGCCCGTACCGGCCGCCGGGCCCCGCTACGACCCGTGGGCGGCCGTCCCCTTGCAGCCGGCCGATCCGGGGCGGGCCCCCCGCCCCGGGCCGCGGATGTGGCAGCTCGTGGCCGTCGGCGTCATCACGGCGCTCCTCGCCGGAGGCATCGGCGGCTACGTCGGCGTCCTCACGGAACGCCGCGGCAACACCCGCCTCCAACTCCCGCAGGCCGCCGCCGACCACAAGGGCCGCGCCCCCGAGAGCGTGGCCGGGATCGCCGCCACCGCCCTGCCCGGCGTGGTCACCCTGCACGTCAGCAGCGCCGGCGGCAGCGGCAGTACGGGTACCGGCTTCGTACTCGACGGCGAGGGCCACATCCTCACCAACAACCACGTCGTCGCCGACGCCAAGGACATAACGGTCACTTTCAGTACGGGCGACAGTGTTCCCGCCGAACTGGTGGGCCGCGACGGCGGCTACGACCTGGCCGTGGTCAAGGTCAGCGGAGTACGGGGGCTGCGCCCACTGGCCCTCGGCAACTCCGAGAGCGTGCGGGTCGGCGACCCGGTGGTGGCCATCGGCGCGCCGTTCGACCTCTCCAACACCGTCACCGCCGGGATCATCAGCGCCACCGGGCGCCCCATCACCGCCGGCGGAGACAAGGGCGACGGCAGCGACGTCAGCTACGTCGACGCCCTCCAGACGGACGCCCCCATCAACCCCGGGAACTCCGGCGGCCCGCTCCTGGACTCGCAGGCCCACGTGATCGGCATCAACAGCGCCATCCGCGGCGCGGACAAGGCCCAGGACGGGGACGAGGGCGCCCGCCAGAGCGGCAGCATCGGCCTCGGCTTCGCCATCCCCGTCAACCAGGGCAAGCGGGTGGCCGAGGAACTGATCCGCACCGGCCGCGCCACGCACCCCGTCATCGGCGTCACCCTGGACATGCAGTACACCGGCGACGGAGCGCGGGTCGGGACCAAGGGCGAGGACGGCAAGCCGTCGGTCGTCGCGGGCGGCCCGGGCGCCCGGGCCGGGATCAAGGCGGGCGACGTGATCACCAAGGTGGACGGACAGCGCGTGCACGGCGGTGACGAGCTGATCATCAAGATCCGCGCCCACCGCCCCGGTGACGCGCTGGGCCTCACGGTGCTGCGCGCGGGCCAGGAGCACACGCTGGAGGTGGTCCTCGGCTCGTCCGCCGGATCGTGACCGCCGGGGCGCCGGGACACGGCGCACGGGGCCGAAAGCAGGACCCGGGGGGCCGCCCGACGCGATCGGGGGCCTCCTGACGTAGGGGCATCGGGGCGGGGCCGGGTACCGTTGTGGGGCCGGACGTGGAAAGAGCCGAGGAGCGGCAAGGTGTTCAACGACATAGGCGCACTCGAAGTGGTCACGATCGTGGTGCTCGCCATCCTCGTCTTCGGCCCGGACAAGCTGCCGAAGGTGATCCAGGACGTCAGCGGGGTCATCCGCAAGATCCGGTCGTTCTCGGACAGCGCCAAGCAGGACATCCGCTCCGAACTGGGCCCGGAGTTCAAGGACTTCGAGTTCGAGGACCTCAACCCCAAGACCTTCATCCGCAAGCATCTGGCGGAGAACGAGGACCTCCGGGAGATCCGCACCAGCTTCGACCTCCGCAAGGAGCTGAGCGAGGTCACGGACGCCGTCAACGGCAAGGACACGCAGCCCGGCCCGGCCGCCTCCGCGGCCGCCGCCACGCCCGTCGCCGGCACCGGTCCGGACCTGCTCAAGAAGCCCGCCGCGCCCGCCGCCGAACAGCGCACGCCTTTCGACGCCGACGCCACGTAGGCCGTGCCGGGCCACTGCCTGCCCGGTGATCCGGGACCGGATGGCTATTCTCTCCATCTGTCCGGACGCAGGGCACCCGAGGATGGGATCCCCCCGCGAAGCGAGGGGAGGGCCGTTCCGGACCCCACGGAACGAGAGGCGCCCAGATGGAGACGACCAGCAGCCGCGTAGGGGCACAGCCCGCGGAAGCCACCGCCGAGGCCCCCGCCGCCGCACCACAACCCACCCCGGAGCCCGAGCGGCCCCCCGCACCGCAGTCCCAGGAGCAGCCCGCGCCCCAGCCGGCGGCCCGCCGGGCGGTCGACGGCTACCTGAGGGCCGACTTCCCCTGGTACGGGCTGGACGGGGCCTTCACCGGCCCCCGCTGGCTCATGCAGGTGGGGGCGGCCGCCGACGGCACCGTCGAACACGGCTCCACCGGCCACGGGGACGAGCCCTCCGCCCGGGGCGAGATCGCCACCGGAGAGAAGGAACGCTTCGCGGTGGTGATCACCGTGGCGAGCAACCCCCTGCGCCGCAGCGGCGACGGCACCGGCGTCCTGGAGGCCACCTCGGTCGCCTCCGCCGCCTGGCTGGCCGGCTCGGGCCTGCTCGCGTACAGCTGGCCCGGCCAGATGGACCACACCCTGCGCAACGACTGGCTCGACCAGCAGACCGAAGCGGCCTGGGAACTCGCCGACGACCTCGACGGCGCCGACTGGTCGACGCTGTCGCTGCCGGTCGACGGGGAGCCGACCACCTTCCACTACCGCGAGTCCGAATTCGGCTGGGTGCTCGCCGGCTCTACCAGGGCGGGCGTGCACCTGGGCGCGTACGGGCGCGGGATGAGCGCGTACGGCCTCGGCTTCTCGGCCATCTCCGACCTCGGCGCGTACGCGTAGCCGCGCGGAAGACGAGCGGAAGACGAGCGGCACCGCGGACCGGAGTCCGCGGTGCCGCGTCCACACGTCTCACCGCCTCAAGGCCCCACTGCTTCGGGCCTTACGGCATACGGCCTCGCGGCCCCGCCTCAGAACTTGTTGCGCGGCGTGATCCCCAGCGACATGCCCGACAGGCCGCGGGCGCGCCCGCCCAGCTTCCCGGCGATCGCGCGCAGCGCCGCACCCGCCGGCGAGTCGGGGTCGGACAGGACGACGGGCTTGCCGTCGTCGCCGCCCTCGCGCAGCCGCACGTCGATCGGGATGGTGCCCAGCACCGGCACGCTCGCGCCGACCGTCTTCGTGAGGCCGTCGGCCACCTTCTGGCCGCCGCCGGAGCCGAACACGTCGACCATCTCGTCGCAGTGCGGGCAGGGCAGGCCCGACATGTTCTCGACGACACCGACGATCTTCTGGTGGGTCTGCACGGCGATCGAGCCGGCCCGCTCGGCGACCTCGGCCGCGGCCTGCTGCGGCGTGGTCACGACCAGGATCTCGGCGTTCGGCACCAGCTGCGCCACGGAGATCGCGATGTCACCCGTGCCCGGCGGCAGGTCGAGCAGCAGGACGTCCAGGTCGCCCCAGAAGACGTCCGCGAGGAACTGCTGGAGCGCCCGGTGCAGCATCGGACCGCGCCAGACGACCGGCGCGTTGCCCGGGGTGAACATGCCGATGGAGATGACCTTCACGCCGTGCGCCGACGGCGGCATGATCATGTTCTCGACCTGGGTGGGCCGGCCGTCCACGCCCAGCATGCGCGGCACGCTGTGGCCGTAGATGTCCGCGTCCACGACGCCGACCTTGAGGCCGTCCGCAGCCATCGCCGCGGCCAGGTTGACGGTGACGGAGGACTTGCCGACGCCGCCCTTGCCGGACGCGACCGCGTACACGCGGGTCAGCGAACCCGGCTTGGCGAAGGGCACCTCCCGCTCGGCGGTGCCGCCGCGCAGGGTGGCGGCGAGGTCCTTGCGCTGCTCGTCGCTCATCACGTCGAGGGTGACCGCGACGGAGGTGACGCCCTCGACGCGCTCGACGGCCTCGGTGACGTTCTTGGTGATGGTCTCGCGCATGGGACAGCCCGACACCGTCAGGTAGACCGTGACCGCGACCGCGCCGCCGTCGCCGATCTCCACCGATTTGACCATGCCGAGGTCGGTGATCGGCTTGTGGATCTCGGGGTCGTTCACCGTCGCCAGCGCGTCCAGGATCGCGTCCTGCCCAGGCGCAGCGGCGGAGCTTGTGTCGGTAGCCATGCCCCGATGGTACGGCTCGGTAGCACGCCGCCGGTAAGCCCGTCAGCGGTCGCCTTCGTCACGTTCGGGCGGGAGCAGCCGCCGCTCGTCCATCTCCTTGATCAGGTCCTGGAACTCCGAGCGGATCCAGTCGCGCGTCGCGACCTCGCCGAGGCCCATCCGCAGCGAGGCGATCTCGCGCGTCAGGTACTCCGTGTCGGCGATGGAGCGCTCGTTCTGTTTGCGGTCCTGCTCCAGGTTGACCCGGTCCCGGTCGTCCTGCCGGTTCTGCGCGAGCAGGATCAGCGGGGCCGCGTACGAGGCCTGGAGGGAGAGCATCAGCGTCAGGAAGATGAAGGGGTACTTGTCGAAGCGCAGGTGGTCCGGCGCGAAGACGTTCCACAGCACCCAGGCGATGATGACGATCGTCATCCAGACGATGAAGCGGCCCGTGCCGAGGAACCGGGCGACCCGCTCCGAGAGCCGCCCGAACGCCTCCGGGTCGTACACGGGCAGCAGCCGCCGCCGGTCGCTGCGCGGCTGGTCCAGCCGCGCCCGCGGTGAGCGCGTCAGCGCGCTCGCCCCGGTCGCGGATGCGGCCGTCTTGGCCCGCAGCCGCTCGGTGATCTCTTCCTCCCGCCCCGTCAGGCCCTGTTCGCGCGCGTACTCGCGGGCGTGCTCGCGCGCCAGCTCGCGCCGCACGCGCGTCTGCTCACGGCGCCGTTCGCGCGCCGGGTCACGCCGCCGTTCAGTGCCCACGTACGGCCTCCTCGGAGTGGAAGTCCGTCTCCCGCCAGTCGTCCGGCAGCAGGTGGTCGAGCACGTCGTCCACGGTCACCGCGCCCAGCAGCGAGCCGCTCTCGTCCACCACGGGCACCGCGACCATGTTGTACGCGGCCAGGTAGCTGGTGACCACCGGCAGCGAGGCGTCCGGCCGCAGCGGCGGCAGGTCCGTGTCCACGATCGAGCTGATCAGGGTGAACGGCGGATCGCGCAGCAGCCGCTGGAAGTGCACCGTCCCCAGGTACTTGCCCGTCGGCGTCTCGTCCGGCGGCCGGCACACGTACACCTGCGCCGCCAGCGCGGGGGAGAGGTCCGACTGCCGGACCCGGGCCAGCGCGTCCGCGACCGTCGCGTCCGGGCGGAGCACGATCGGCTCCGTGGTCATCAGACCGCCCGCCGTGCGCTCCTCGTACGACATCAGGCGCCGCACGTCCGCCGCGTCGTCCGGCTTCATGAGCGTCAGCAGCCGCTCCTTGTCGTCCTCGGGGAGCTCGGACAGCAGGTCCGCCGCGTCGTCCGGGTCCATCGCCTCCAGGACGTCGGCCGCCCGCTCCTCCTTGAGCTTGCCGAGGATCTCCACCTGCTCGTCCTCCGGCAGCTCCTCCATGACATCGGCGAGCCGGTCGTCGTCCAGGGCGCTGGCCACCTCGGCGCGCCGCTTCGGCGTCAGGTGGTGCAGGACGTTCGCCACGTCCGCCGGGCGCATCTGCTCGAAGGTGGCGACCAGGTTCTCGGCGCCCTGACCCTCCTCCTCCAGGGAGAACCCGGTCACCGCCGACCACTCGACGGTCAGGGTCTCGCCGCGGCGGCGCAGCGCGCCGCTCTTGCCCTTGCGGACGAAGATGCGGTCGATCTCCCAGTCGCGGCGGGCCGGCAGCTGCTGGATGGCCACGTCCAGGACGGTGACCTCCTCGCCGGTCGACACCAGCTTCACCCGGCGGTCCAGCAGCTCGCCGAGGATCAGCCGCTCGGTGGGGCGCTGCTCGAAGCGCCGCATGTTGACGACCCCGGTCGTGATGACCTGCCCGGACTCCACGCCCGTCACCCGGGTCATGGGCAGGAAGATCCGCCGTCGGCTGACCACCTCGACCACCAGGCCCAGCAGCCGCGGGGGCCGCCCGCCGACGCGCAGCATGGCGACGAGGTCGCGCACCCGGCCCACCTGGTCGCCGTTGGGGTCGAAGACGGGCACCCCCGACAGATGCGAAACGAAGATCCGCGGGGCGCCAGCAGCCATCCGAGCGCCTCCTAGAACGAGTACCGACCGTCGATCAACAGTCCTGCCGAGCCTCAGGCTAGCCCGTGGGCCCGGAAGGCGTCCTGGTGGGGCCGTCGGACGGCGTCCGTACGGGGCCGGGCGGCCGGGGTGGCGCCCGCGGGCGCGGCCGTCGCGGGAGGGGCGGGTACGCTGCCTGCTGCCCCAGACGACCGACCGGGAGGCACCCGCACGTGACCGCCTACTTCCCCGCCGCGCGCCTGCGCCGGGCCGCCTTCATCGGCGCGCTGTGCGCGGGCCTCACCGTCACCGTCACGGGCTGCGGCGGCAGCGAGGACCCCGACAAGGGCACCAACGGCGTCGGCAAGCTGCCCGCCGACCAGATCGAGGCGAAGGCGAAGGCGGCGGCCACAGCGGCGAGCTCGGTGCACCTGTCGGGCTCGGTGGTCACCGGCGGCAAGACCTTCACCCTCGACATGCGCCTCAAGGGCGACGGCGGTTCCGGCGAGGTCAAGTCCCAGCAGGACACCTTCCAGGTGCTGCGCATCGGCGAGCAGCTGTACTTGAAGGCGAACGCCGCCTTCTGGGGGAAGTCCGACTCGGCCGGGAAGCTCGGCGACAAGTTCGTGAAGGTGCCCCAGAGCGACCCCACGTACAAGCAGTTCCGCGGCTTCACCGACATGCACGTCCTGCTCGACGGGCTCCTCGGCCTCGACGGCAAGCTCACCAAAGCCCCCTACGGCAAGGTCGGGCACGGCCGCGTGGTGCCGGTCCTCGCGGCGGGCGGCAAGGGCGGGCGGCTCTCGGTGTCCCTGGAGGGGACCCCGTACCCGCTCCTCATGGAACGCGCGGGCGGCGCCGGGCGGGTGGAACTCGCGGAGTGGGGCCAGAGCTTCCAGCTGAGCGCGCCCGCGCAGGACCAGACGGTGGATTACGGTTCCCAGCTGCCCACCACCAAGGACGCGAGCGGCGCCACGCCCGCACCGGGCAAGAGCTCCGGTCAGGGCTCCGACCCCACTGGGGGCTGACCCGCCGAGCCCGGGCCGTCCGCCCCGCGACCGGCAGCCGTGCCCCGGCGACCCGCCCCGCGACCCGGCAGTCGCGCCCCGGCCCCGCGTCTCCGGCCGGCCCGGAAGGGCGTGCTCCTAGCGGGCCGCCCTCTTCCGCTTGAGCAGGAGCTTCGGCAGCCCGGCCGGGATCTCCCGGCGTGTGATCGCCGGGGTGGGCAGCGGGGGCGCGGCCAGCGACCCGCCCGGCAGGGCGTCCCGTACCGCTGCCGGCTCCAGCCGCAGCAGCCGGCACTCCCGCGCCCACCGCTCCGTCATCCGCTCGGCGTCAGGCGCGTTCAGCCGCTTGCCCTTGAGCTCCGCGACCGCCGCCTGCCACGCCTCGCCGCCCGGAGCGAGCTCCCGGACCGTGGCCGTCCAAGCGACCAGCCGGCCGCCCTTGTCCTTGCTGCGCACCGTCACCTCGGCGGAACCGCCGTCCGCGAGCCCCGGGAACGGCTGCTCGCCGGGGCCGTCGCCCACGACGTGGGCGGCGCCGTCCACCCAGGCGTGCCACAGGGCCCGGTCGGCCCCGGAGCCCCGGACCCAGATGAGCCCGGACTTCTTGGTGGCCTCCTCGACGAGGGCCAGGTCGAGCGCGCTGAGAGTCATGCGCACAGGGTAGCCAGGCCCGCGGGGGCCGCTACAGCCAGCCGTTGCGGCGCAGGGCGCGGTGGATGGTGAGGCAGGCCCCCGCGATGGCGGTCATCACCATCGGATAGCCGTAGCGCCAGTGCAGCTCCGGCATGTGCTCGAAGTTCATCCCGTACACGCCGCAGATCATCGTCGGCACCGCGATGATCGCCGCCCACGAGGTGATCTTGCGCATGTCCTCGTTCTGCGCGACCGACGCCTGCGCGAGGCTGGCCTGGAGGATCGAGTTCAGCAGCTCGTCGAAGCCGACGACCTGCTCGTGCACCCGCGCCAGGTGGTCGGCGACGTCGCGGAAGTACTTCTGGATGCCGGGGTCCACCAGCCGCATCGGGCGCTCGCTGAGCAGTTCCATCGGCCGCAGCAGCGGGGAGACCGCCCGCTTGAACTCCAGCACCTCGCGCTTGAGCTGGTAGATGCGGCCCGCGTCGCCGCCGCGGCCGCTGCCCTTGGCGGGCGCCGCGAAGACCGCGCTCTCCACCTCGTCGATGTCGTCCTGCACGGCCGCCGCGACCGCGATGTAGCCGTCGACGACGTGGTCGGCGAGGGAGTGCAGCACCGCCGAAGGGCCCCGGGCCAGCAGTTCGGTGTCGTCCTGGAGGCGGTGGCGCAGGCCCCTGAGGGAGCCCTGGCCACCGTGCCGGACGGTGATGACGAAGTCCGGGCCGGTGAAGCACATCACCTCGCCGGTCTCCACGACCTCGCTGGTGGCGGTCAGTTCGGTGTGCTCGACGTAGTGGATCGTCTTGAAGACGGTGAACAGGGTGTCGTCGTAGCGCTCCAGCTTCGGCCGCTGGTGCGCGTGCACGGCGTCCTCCACGGCGAGCGGGTGCAGCCCGAAGGTGGCGGCGATCCCGGCGAACTCCGCCTCGGTGGGCTCGTGCAGGCCGATCCAGGCGAAGCCGCCGTCCTCGCGGACCCGGCGGATCGCCTCACGGGGCGTCAGGCACGCCGTGCCGGGCTCGCGCGGTTCGCGCCGTCCGTCACGGTAGACGGCGCAGTCGACCACCGCGCTGCTCGCGGACGGGTCACGGGTGGTGTCGTAGCCGGGCTGTGCGGGAGTGGACCGGCGCAGGGCCGGACGGACGGCGGCACGGAGGTAGGGCAGCATCGACATGGCAGGCTCCTTCGCGCGCACGGCTGCGGACCGTACGGGTGGGAGGCCCTCCGTAGCTGCGCACGGGCAGTCAGCCCCGGGCAGACGGAGGGAAACAGGACGGAGAGGACAAACGTTCTGCCGTCGCTCTTCTACTGACCTTCCGGCGCCCGGAAGGTCACCGGGGGAAGATCACAGGGGGCGCGGAACGCCCGGCATAGAAGTGGAAGAGCGATTGGTACTGCACGATCGACTTCGATCCATCGCAGCCCCACCTCCTCCGGCCGGTCCCCCGTGAGGGACGTCCTGTCGCCCGGACCCTGGAAACAACGCGTCTGCGTGCGGTCCCGACCAGCTGTCAACACTATCAGCCGACGGATGGTCAGGACCGCGCCTTTACCCGCCGGATACGAGTTCTATGCTCGCTCCATGGCAGAAATTCTCGCCCTTGTGGAGGCCCGGCTGCGCACCGCGTTCGGCGAACCCGACGCCCGCGCCGCCGTCACCTTCCTCGGCACCGACCGCATCGAGGTACTCCGTTTCGCCGAGGGCGACCTCGTGCGGTACGCGACCCTCGGCATGTCCGCGCACCCGATGACCGACCCGACCGCCGTGGTCGCCGACCCGCTGCGCGGCCCGCGCGCCGAGCTGGTGCTGACCGTGCGGGCGGGGCTGGCGCCCACCGACAAGCTGCTGCGCCCGCTCGCCGTGCTGGCCGCGTCCCCGATGGTCGAGGGGCTGGTCGTGGCGCCCGGCGCCTCGCTGGACGTGGGCGAACCACTGTGGGAGGGCGCGCCGTTCAGCTCGGTCCTGGTCGCCGAACCGGGCGGGCTGGTGGAGGACCTCGTACTGGACGAACCGCTGGAGCCGGTGCGGTTCCTGCCGCTGCTCCCGATGACGGCCAACGAGGCCGCCTGGAAGCGGGTGCACGGCGCGGCCGCCCTCCAGGAACGCTGGCTCGCGCGCGGCACGGATCTGCGGGATCCTCTGCGTACGGCCGTCGCACTGGACTGAGCTCCCGCCGCCCGGGGTACGGATGGATGGCATCCGGACGGGTGAGCGTGCCTTGACGGGGCGCCGGGCGGGGAGGAGCGTGCTTCTTATGAGGGGCGAACCGAGTTGCCCGAAGTGCGGTGGCCGGGTCCGAGCGCCCGGTCTTTTCGCCGACTCCTGGCAGTGCGCGGTGCACGGCGCCGTCCATCCCCTACAGCCTGTGATTCCGCCCAGCGTCGAAGGCCTGGGCGTCATAGTGCACCGGGCGCACGTACCGGTGTGGATGCCGTGGCCCCTGCCGGTGGGGTGGCTGTTCACCGGCGTCGCCGCCGCGGGGGACGACCGCAGCGGGGGCCGCGCCACCGCCGTCGCCTGCTCGGGTCCCGGGCCGCTCGGCGGAATGGGGGAGCTGGTGCTCGTCGCCGAGGAACTCGGGGTCGGCCTCGGCGCGCGGTACGCCGGGATCGACGCACCCGACCCCGGCCCCTACATGGACGTCTCCGCGCCGCCGCACGCCAAGGTCGTCGCGGCCGGCCGGCCGACCCCGCTGTGGCACGTCAAGGGTGCCCCCGACGACCGGGCCGTGTTCGCGGGCGAGGCGCGCGGGCTGTGGCTGTGGGCGGTGGTCTGGCCGGAGCAGACGGGTCTGCTCATGTACGACGAACTCGTCCTCACGGACCTGCGCGAGGCGGGCGCCGAGGTCGAACTGGTCCCCTGCGGCGCACTGAGCCCCCGCATCCTCTCCTCCTGACGCACCGCCCGCCCGACTCGCCCCCGGGGACTCCCCGGCACCCCCGGCCGGATGGCGCACCGGCTGCCGGTTTCCCAGGCCCGCATCGACGCTCAGGGCACGCGTGCCCCCCACGCCCACCCCCACGGGAGGCCCGCGAGAGCCAGTGGCAGGCACCACCGCGAGCGCCGACCCGGGCCCTTGGCCGACGGTCGTAGTCCGGCGCGGCCGCGCGATGCGGGAAAGCCCCAGGGTCTGCCCGGCAACTCCGGCCCGGCGTTCGTCGGGGCCAGCGGCACGCGCCAGCGCGAGCGCCGACCCCCAGCCCTTGGCCGGAGCCCGCGCGCCGGCGCGAACAGCAGGATGCCCCCGGGCCGGCCGTACGAGCGGGGCTCGGGGTCCGGGGCGGAGCCCCGGGGAACGGAGGAAGGGCGGGTAGGGGACCGCCCCGCGCAGCGGCCCACCCGCAGCCCCGGGCGGCCGGGGCCGCCCCGCCCCGGCCGCCCGGGGCCCCGCGGCAGCCGGGGGCGCCCTGCCCCGCCCCGGCGGCCCGGCAGCCGACACCCGCCCCGTCCCGCGTTCGCGCACGTCAAGGCCCGGCCAGGGGCGGGGGTACCCTTGAGTGTCCCCCGTACGTCCCGAACCCTGGAGCTTGGCTGTGCGCATCGACCTGCACGCCCACTCCACGGCTTCGGACGGCACCGACACCCCCGCCGAGCTGGTGCGGAACGCGGCCGCCGCCGGGCTGGACGTCGTCGCGCTGACCGACCACGACACCGTCGGCGGGTACGCCGAGGCCATCGCGGCCCTGCCACAGGGGCTCACCCTCGTCACCGGCGCCGAGCTCAGCTGCCGGCTCGACGGCACCGGGGTGCACATGCTCGCCTACCTCTTCGACCCCGAAGAGCCCGAGCTGCACGCCGAGCGGGAGTTGGTCCACGACGACCGCACCCCCCGCGCCCAGGCCATGATCGGCAAGCTCCGGGCGCTCGGCGTGGACATCACCTGGGAGCAGGTCGCCCGGATCGCCGGCGCCGGCTCCGTGGGCCGGCCGCACATCGCCACCGCCCTCGTCGAACTCGGCGTCGTGCCCACCGTCTCCGACGCGTTCACGCCCGACTGGCTCGCCGACGGCGGCCGCGCGTACGCGGAGAAGCACGAGCTCGACCCCTTCGACGCGATCCGCCTGGTGAAGGCGGCCGGCGGGGTCACCGTCCTCGCCCACCCCGCCGCCGTCAAGCGCGGCGTCTGCGTGCCGGAGAGCGCCCTCGCCGAACTGGCGGCGGCCGGACTGGACGGCATAGAGGTCGACCACATGGACCACGACGCCGCGACGCGCGCCCGGCTGCGGGGCCTCGCGGACGACCTGGGCCTGCTGACGACCGGGTCCAGCGACTACCACGGCAGCCGCAAGACCTGCCGCCTCGGCGAGTACACCACCGACCCCGAGATCTACGGCGAGATCACGCGCCGCGCCACCGGGGCGTTCCCCGTCCCCGGTGCCGGTGGACGGCGCCACGAGGGCTGAGCCCTCGCCCCTCCCCACTCTTCTTCGCTACACCCCTCTCTCCTGCAAGGCACCACTGTGTTTGATTTCGCCGTCTTCGGATCCCTATTTCTCACGCTTTTCGTGATTATGGACCCCCCGGGGATCACGCCGATCTTCCTCGCCCTGACCTCCGGCCGCGCCGCCAAGGTGCAGCGCCGCATGGCCTGGCAGGCCGTCTGCGTGGCCTTCGGAGTCATCGCCGTGTTCGGTATCTGCGGTCAGCAGATCCTCGACTACCTGCACGTCTCCGTGCCGGCGCTGATGATCGCGGGCGGGCTGCTCCTCCTGCTCATCGCGCTGGACCTGCTCACCGGCAAGACGGACGAGCCCAAGCAGACCAAGGACGTGAACGTGGCGCTCGTGCCGCTCGGCATGCCGCTGCTGGCGGGGCCGGGTGCGATCGTCTCCGTCATCCTGGCCGTCCAGAAGGCCGGCGGCTTCGGCGGGCAGGTCTCGGTCTGGTCGGCGATCATCGCCATGCACGTCGTTCTGTGGATCACCATGCGCTACTCGCTGGTGATCATCCGAGTGATCAAGGACGGCGGCGTGGTCCTGGTGACGCGCCTCGCCGGCATGATGCTGTCGGCGATCGCCGTCCAGCAGATCATCAACGGCGTGCTCCAGGTCGTGCACGCCTGAGGCTCCGGCGGCCCGCAGCGCGCCGCCCCGCACATGCGAATGCCCCGCACCGGTCCGGTGCGGGGCATTACGTCGTCTGTCGCGTAACAGTGGGCAATCGCGCGAGCGGCTCAGTTGGACGCGGTCTCGGCCGGTCGGATCAGAATGCGCTGGCCCACAGAGGCGGCGTGCTGCACGATCCGGTTGACGGAGGCCGCGTCCACGACGGTGCTGTCCACGGCGCTTCCGTTGACATCGTCCAGGCGCAGAATCTCGAAGCGCACGGGCTTCTCCCTTCGTCAGTGTTTCTCTTGCACTGGCATAACGAAGTGTAAGCCGCAAACATTCCCTACGCTAAGGAAATTTTTTCACTCGCTAACGACCGGATGCCGTCCCTGCCGGGTCCGCACCCCAGAAGGCGGCCAATGCACCCGCCGTGACCTGCGGGTTCTCGGCATTAGGGGAGTGTTCCGCGTCCTCGACGACGACTCGCGCCGCCCTCAAGCGCCGCGCCATCTCGTCCATCAGCGGCACCGGCCAGGCGTAGTCGACCTCCCCCGACAGGACCAGCTTGCGCAGCGGCACCTGCGCCAGCTCCGCCACCCGGTCGGGTTCGGAGATCAGCACCCGCCCCGTGCCGATCAGCTGCTCGGGCACCGTCGCCAGCCACCGCTCACGCAGGAAGCCCGCCAGCTCGGGGGCGTCGGGCGTGGCGTTCGGCGGGTCCTGGGCGCGCATCGCGTCCCACACCGCCGCCATGTCGTCGCGCAGCGTCTCCAACGCCGCGATCAGCAGCTTCGTACGGGCCTGCTGGTGCTCGTTGATCGCGGCCGGCCCGCTGCTCATCAGGGTGAGGGAGGCGAAGGGCGCGGCGTCGCGCAGCACGGCCGCGCGGGAGATCAGACCGCCGAGCGAATGGCCGACGAGGTGCACCGGCCCGGTGTCCAGCGCCTGGGCCTGGGCCAGCAGGTCCCGGGCCAGCTCCTCGCACCCGTACGCGGCCTCGTCGCGCGGGCCCGGACTCTCGTGCTGGCCCCGCCCGTCGACCGCGATCACCCGGTACCCGGCGGCGGCCAGCGGCTCCAGCAGGCCGATGAAGTCCTCCTTGCTGCCCGTGAAGCCGGGGACCAGCAGGGCCGTGCCGTTCAGCGGCTCGCCCGCCTCGTGCACGGCGAACTCCCCGCGCGCGGTCCCGAGGCGGTACGCGCGGGCGACGGACGGCAGGGTCAGGCGGGGCGGCTTGCTCATGGGCCCGAGGTTACCGGCCCGTAGTGTCCGGTACAGCCCCTGGTACGCGAACGGCCCCGGTCCCCTCCGAAGAGGGGACCGGGGCCGTGGAGCGGTATTACGCCTCCGGCGTCGGCGCGACGGCCTTGCGGGTCCGCGTGCGCTTCGGCTTGGCGGGAGCCTCCTCCGCGGCGGCGCCGGCGGGCGCCTCCACGGCGGCGGCCTTGCGGGTCCGGGTGCGCTTGGGCTTGACCGGGGCCTCCTCGGCCACCGCAGCGGCCTCGGGCGCCGCCTCGGTCGCCACGGGGGCGGCCTCGGCGACCTTGCGGGTCCGGGTGCGCTTGGGCTTGACCGGGGCCTCCTCGGCCACCGCAGCGGCCTCGGGCGCCGCTTCGGTCGCCACGGGGGCGGCCTCGGCGACCTTGCGGGTCCGGGTGCGCTTCGGCTTGACCGGAGCCTCCTCCGCGACCGCGGCCGGAGCGCTGACCACGACGGCTTCGGCGACGGCCTCGGCCACCGGAGCCACGGCCTTGCGGGTCCGGGTGCGGCGGGCCGGGGCAGGCTCCACCGGCGGGGCCATCTGGAAGTCGGGCTCCGCGGCGGACGGGGCCACGGCCCGGCGGACCGGGCGGCGCGCCGGCCGGACGGGCTCGACGGCCGCAGCCATCTGGAAGTCCGGCTCCGGGGCGGCGGTGGGCGCCTCGGCGACCGGGGTCGCCGCGGCGGCGTTCGCCGAAGGCGCGGCCGCACGGGTCCGGCGCCGACGCGGCCTGCGCGGCTCATCGGCGGCCGGAGTGGCAACGGCCGGAGCCGCGGCGGCGGGGGCCGAAGCGGCGGGCGCCTCAGCGACGGGGGTCACCGCGGCGGCCGCGGCCACCGTCTCGGCGGCGCCCGTCTCGGCACCACCGCGCGTACGGCGGCGCTGGCGCGGGGTCCGCGTACGGGCCGGACGCTCCTCGGCCGGCGCGGCCGCGGCCGGGCCGCGACCGCCACGACCACCGCGGCCGCCGGTCTCGCCCAGGTCCTCCAGCTGCTCGGCCTTCAAGCCCTCCCGGGTGCGCTCGGCACGCGGCAGGACGCCCTTGGTCCCGGCCGGGATGTTCAGCTCCTCGAACAGGTGCGGGGACGTGGAGTACGTCTCGACCGGCTCGTGGAAGTCCAGCTCCAGCGCCTTGTTGATCAGCTGCCAGCGCGGGATGTCGTCCCAGTCGACCAGGGTGACGGCGATGCCCTTGTTGCCCGCGCGACCGGTACGGCCGACGCGGTGCAGGAAGGTCTTCTCGTCCTCCGGCGCCTGGTAGTTGATGACGTGGGTCACACCCTCGACGTCGATGCCGCGCGCGGCCACGTCGGTGCACACCAGCACGTCGACCTTGCCGTTGCGGAACGCCCGCAGCGCCTGCTCGCGGGCGCCCTGGCCCAGGTCGCCGTGGACGGCGCCGGAGGCGAAGCCGCGCTTCTCCAGCTGCTCGGCGATGTCGGCCGCCGTGCGCTTCGTACGGCAGAAGATCATGGCCAGGCCACGGCCCTCGGCCTGGAGGATGCGGGAGACGAGCTCCGGCTTGTCCATGTTGTGCGCACGGAAGACGTGCTGCTTGATGTTGGCGACGGTCACGCCCTCGCCCTCGGGGGAGGTGGCGCGGATGTGCGTCGGCTGCGACATGTACCGGCGGGCCAGGCCGATGACCGCGCCCGGCATGGTCGCCGAGAACAGCATGGTCTGGCGCTTCGGCGGCAGGTAGTTGATGATCTTCTCGACATCGGGCAGGAAGCCCAGGTCGAGCATCTCGTCGGCCTCGTCCAGGACGAGGGCCTTGACGTGGGACAGGTCCAGCTTGCGCTGGCCGGCCAGGTCGAGGAGACGGCCCGGGGTGCCGACGATGATGTCGACGCCCTTCTTGAGGGCCTCGACCTGCGGCTCGTACGCGCGGCCGCCGTATATGGCGAGGACGCGGACGTTACGGACCTTGCCCGCGGTCAGCAGGTCGTTGGTGACCTGCGTGCACAGCTCGCGGGTGGGAACCACCACGAGCGCCTGCGGGGCGTCGGTCAGCTGGTCGGGCCGGGCCCGGCCCGCCTCGACGTCGGCGGGGACGGTGACGCGCTCCAGCAGCGGAAGGCCGAAACCGAGCGTCTTGCCGGTTCCGGTCTTGGCCTGGCCGATGACGTCCGAGCCGGAAAGGGCTACGGGGAGGGTCATCTCCTGGATCGGGAAGGGGGTCACGATGCCGACGGCCTCAAGGGCTTCGGCGGTCTCGGGGAGGATCCCGAGTTCACGGAACGTAGTCAGGGTGCTGCCTCTTCTGTGAGACGCGGCGCGAGGCGGCGAGGGGGGTCGTACCGTGCCGGGCTTGCAGTACTACACCCACCCACGTTCGGGCGGGCCGTACAAAGCTGCGCGGGACCACTAGCCTTCGCTCAAGCGCTTCTGCCGCTGAGGGGGCCCCTCGTGCAGGCGGTACGTATGAACGTACGCACCACACAGAGGGCGGTCGGGTGGAGCCGATCGGGCCACCGACCGGGCATCCTCATTCGGATGGCCCGCCGAGTTTCCGGCAGGCGCATTACCACTGTACCCCGGAATCGCGCAGCTGTGTCGGGTGAATTCACCTGGTAGTCGCGTTTAGGTGGACTGAGCAGGTGGTTCACGGCGGGTTTCGGCGGGCTATTGTGCGGTGCATGTCGACCGTAGAAAACGCATCGCCCGCCGACGACGGCACCCCCGCGGAGGCGGCCGGAATCGCCGCCCAGGACTGGGCTACCGCCTCGGCCTCACCGCAGTACCGGGCAGCCGTCGTGGACCTGCTCGGCGCGCTCGCGTACGGAGAACTCGCGGCGTTCGAGCGCCTGGCCGAGGACGCGAAGCTCGCGCCCACGCTTTCCGACAAGGCCGAACTGGCCAAGATGGCCTCCGCCGAGTTCCACCACTTCGAGCGGCTCCGCGACCGGCTGTCGGCGATCGACGCCGAGCCCACCGCCGCGATGGAGCCCTTCGCCAAGGGCGTCGACGACTTCCACCGCCAGACCGCCCCTTCGGACTGGCTGGAAGGCCTGGTCAAGGCGTACGTCGGCGACTCCATCGCCAGCGACTTCTACCGCGAGGTCGCCACCCACCTGGACACCGACACCCGCGCCCTCGTGGTCGGCGTGCTCGACGACACCGGCCACGGCGGCTTCGCCGTCGAGAAGGTGCGCGCCGCGATCGAGGCCGACCCGCGCGTCGGCGGCCGGCTCGCGCTGTGGGCCCGCCGGCTGATGGGCGAGGCGCTCTCGCAGGCCCAGCGCGTGGTCGCCGAACGCGACGCGCTGTCGACCATGCTGGTCGGCGGTGTCGACGGGATGGCGGCCGGCTTCGACCTCGCGGCGGTCGGCGAGATGTTCACCCGTATCACCAAGGCCCACACCAAGCGGATGGCGGCCCTCGGCCTCGCCGCCTGAGCCGCCCGAGAACGCGCCCGGCCCCAGAGCGGGATCCCCGCCCGGGGCCGACGTGCTCGTGCGGTGCCCGGCGGTCTGCGGGTCAGTCCCGCGTGGCCTGCGGGTCAGCCCCGCGTGGCCTGCGGACCGGCCCCGCGCGGTCGCGGGTCAGCCCCGCGTAGGAAGCGAAAACGGAGGCCGCCTGCGGGACCGGCCGGATCCCCCGGCGGGCCGGAGCAGCAGCGACAGCACCACCGCGGACACCATCACGGACCCCAGCAGCGTCGCCGCCAGCGTGTTGTGCCCGGGGCCCAGCGACATGTGCGTCAGGTACGCCCCGAACAGCGCCCCCGCCACCCCGCTCACCAGCACCGTTCTGGAAGAAGGCAACCGCTCCCCGAGCGCGCGCACGGCCGCCCCGGCAAGAGCTAGTCCCAGCAGACCGGAGCCGAGCGCTTCCATCAGCAGCATGAGGTCCCTTCCCTACGTCGGCGGGCGTTTCCGGGGTGCAGCAGTGCGCTCCTACCCGAAGCGGAAGAAAGGGAAACGGCCCGGCGGATCCATCCGCCGGGCCGTCACTCTCGGTCTGCCTGGAACCGGGGTCACGCCCCTCAGAGCGCGCCGAAGCCCACCCTGCGCCCGCTCGGCTCGCCCAGGTCGACGTACGACAGGCGGTCGGACGGCACCAGGACCTTGCGGCCCTTGGCGTCGGTCAGGCTCAGCAGCGGCACCGTGCCGGACAGCGCCGCCGTGACGATGCCCTCCAGCTCCTCGGCGCTCAGGTCGCTCTCCAGCACGATCTCCCGGGGTGCGTGCTGCACGCCGATCTTGACCTCCACGGCTTTGTCCCTCCGACGATCCGGTTCGCGCGATCAGCCGCGCCGTACCCGGTCCACATTAGCCCGGAGAGGGGACACGATCGGCTCGCGGCGGACACGCTCGCAGCGAACAGCGGCCCCCGGCGCGGCAGGCCCGCGCCCCGGCCTCAGCCCTCGGTGCCGTGCAGCGGGAAACCGGCGATGCCGCGCCAGGCGAGCGAGGTCAGCAGACCCACCGCGGTGTCGCGGGCGACCGGGCTCTCGCTCGACAGCCAGTACCGGGCCACGACCTGCGAGACACCGCCCAGACCCACCGCCAGCAGCATCGACTCGTCCTTCGACAGGCCGGTGTCCTCCGCGATGACGTCGGAGATCGCCTCGGCGCACTGGAGCGAGACCCGGTCGACGCGCTCGCGCACCGCCGGCTCGTTCGTCAGGTCCGACTCGAACACCAGCCGGAACGCGCCGCCCTCGTCCTCCACGTACGCGAAGTAGGCGTCCATGGTCGCCTCGACGCGCAGCTTGTTGTCGGTCGTCGACTCCAGCGCCGTGCGCACCGCCAGCAGCAGCGCCTCGCAGTGCTGGTCCAGCAGCGCGAGGTAGAGGTCGAGCTTGCCGGGGAAGTGCTGGTAGAGGACTGGCTTGCTGACACCCGCGCGCTCGGCGATGTCGTCCATCGCCGCCGCGTGGTACCCCTGCGCGACGAAAACCTCCTGGGCCGCGCCCAGGAGCTGGTTGCGTCGGGCGCGGCGCGGCAGTCGCGTGCCCCGGGGACGCGCTGCGTCCGTCTGCTCGATGGCTGTCACGCCGCCTCCCACTTTCTCTAAGAACACACTGCGCTCTGCGCCGCGCCGCCATCGTACTTTTCGGTAACCGAATCTGGTGGGTTCAGGCCGAGTTTTCTCGCTGTACGGACCACTCCCGACCGACCGGACACGCTGGTCAGCGGTAGTCGTCCTCGTCCAGCGGGACCACCCGTGCCTGCTCGAAGGCGTCTCCGTCGGTGGCCTCGTCCCGGTCCACACCGGTCGGCCGGTCGTCGTCGTGCGGCTGGACGTCGGTGTGCTGCTCCGCGGCATCCGCCTCGGGCGTCTCCGGGTCGGGAAACTCCCGGAGCTCCTCCTGGAAACTGTCCGGTTCGGCAGGATCGACCGTCATACCGCTCCCCTCGCCTTCGCTCGTCTCCCTATGAGCCTAGGAGGATCGCGGTTACGCCGCCAGGTGGTCCTGTGACCGCCGACACAAGGGGCCGGGTGTGATCGTCTCGTAACATTGCCCCCATGTCTTCGACGGAGCTGCCGGGTGTGAAGGCCGCAGCCGAGCTGACCTCCCAGGTGGGGGGCGCCCGGGTGGCCGAGGGGGAGCGGCTGCGCACGGCCCCGCTGTCCGGCCTGGAGCTGAACGTACGTTTCCGGCCACCTGTACGGGAAGGACTGCCGCCCGCCCTGTTCGTGCACGGGCTCGGCGGTTCCTCGCAGAACTGGTCGGCGCTCATGGAGCAGCTGGCCGGCGACGTGGACTGCGAAGCGGTCGACCTGCCCGGGTTCGGCTGGTCACCGCCGCCCGCCGACCGGGACTACTCCGTCACCGGCCTGGCCCGCGTGGTCATCCGCTACCTGGACGCCGCCGGACGCGGGCCGGTGCACCTGTTCGGGAACTCCCTGGGCGGCGCCGTCTCCACCCGGGTGGCGGCCGTGCGGCCCGACCTCGTACGGACCCTGACGCTGGTTTCGCCCGCGCTGCCGGAGCTGCGCGTACAGCGGTCGGCGGTGCCCACCGCCCTGCTGGCGCTGCCCGGAGTCGCCACCCTGTTCGGCCGCCTCACCCGCGGCATGAGCGCGGAACAGCGCACCAGGGGGGTGACGGCCCTCTGTTACGGAGACCCCTCACGGGTGACGTCGGAGGGCTTCGAGGCCGCCGTCGAGGAGATGGAACGGCGGATGGCCCTGCCGTACTTCTGGGACGCGATGACCCGCTCGTCGCGCGGCATCGTCGACGCCTACACCCTCGGTGGCCAGCACGGACTGTGGCGGCAGGCGCAGCGGGTGCTCGCGCCGACCCTGCTGATCTACGGCGGCCGCGACCAGCTCGTCTCGTTCCGCAAGGCGCACAAGGCGGCCGCGGCCTTCCGCGGTTCACGGCTGCTGAGTCTGCCCGAGGCGGGCCACGTGGCGATGATGGAGTACCCGGAGGTGGTTGCCACGGCCTTCCGGGAACTGATGCGGGACACCGAACGCGCGCGCCAGACTGCTGCCGGGAAGCAGACGGCCGGGCTCACGGCCGGGCGGCCGGAAGAACCCGGCCCGCGCGGACCGAACGAGCAGCGCGAACAGAGCGAGCAGAGCGAAGACACGGCAGACACGGCAGACATCGAAGACGGCAGAGGCTGAGACGAGTGGGACGACATAGTCGCAAGGGCTCCGCCCCCACCAGGCCCGCGCCGTCGGTGGAGTCCGCGCCGGACGAGCGCCCGCGGGAATCCGTCCGGGGCCCGGCGCACGGCGCCGCCTTCGACGCGTTCGGCTCCGTCGCACCGCCCCGCGAGGAGCGGCCGGCCGGGCATCCCGAACAGCGGGAGCCCGGTGGCGCATGGGGCTCCGGGCCGTCGACCGGCACCGGCATCGCGTACGGGGACTGGCGCGGGGTGCCGCGGGTGCGCGTGGTGGCGCCGCCTGCCGGACGGGACGGCGACACCCCGGCGTTCGGCACCCCCGTGGTCGTCTTCCCCGGGCCCCGTACCCCGCCCGTCGCGCCGGAGCGCGGACCCGAACCGCGGACGCCCGAACCGCAGACGCCCGAACCGCAGACCCGGCCGGAACCGCTGACGGCGCCCGAGCCGGAGCCCGCGCCCGGGTCCGGCCGCGGCACGAAGATCCGTACCTACACCGGCATGGCCGCGGCGGCCGTGACCACCGTGCTCGCCGTCGTCGTGGCCGGGCAGGTGGCCGGCCGGAGCGACGGCGACACCGGTCCGGTCCGGGCCGCCGCGGGCAGCGCCAAGGACCGGCCGGTCGCCGGGCAGTCGCCGGCGTCACGCTCCGAGGGCCGGGCAACGCCCGAGGTGGTCCCGGCGGAGCTGACCTACGAGCAGAAGATGGCCCAGCAGCTGCCGATCGACGCGAAGCTGACCGGTACGGGCCTCTTCGACACCGTCCCGGGCATCGCCAAGGCCCCGGGCAAGGGGAAGCTGATGCGGTACCGGGTCGACGTGGAGCAGGGGCTGGGCCTGGACCCCCAGTTGTTCGCGGAGGCGGTGCAACGCACCCTCAACGACCCGCGCAGCTGGGCGCACAACGGGGAGATGACCTTCGAGCGGGTCCCGGGCGGCGAGGCCGACTTCGTGATCACCCTCGCGAGCCCCGGCACCACCGGTGTGTGGTGCGCCAAATCCGGGCTGGACACCACCGTCGACAACGTCTCCTGCGACTCCGCGGCGACCGAACGCGTGATGATCAACGCGTTCCGCTGGGCCCAGGGTTCCCCGACCTACGGCGCGGACCAGATGTTCGCCTACCGCCAGATGCTCATCAACCACGAGGTCGGGCACCGACTGGGACACGGTCACGTCAACTGCCGCACGCCGGGAGCGCTCGCCCCGATCATGCAGCAGCAGACGAAGTCCCTCGACATCGACAACATCGCCTGCAAACCCAACCCCTGGGTGTATCCCGGCAATTGACGCCCGCCGAACGACGGACCGGGCGCGGCCGGTGCCTTTTTAGCGCGCTCGAACGCGGTCCGCAGGCGAAAGTTACGACTCTTCACCCCTTCCGGTGGCGCGATGGACAACCGTCCGTCGCGCCTTCGGCATATCGGCTTGAGTTCTCCCGCGGCGGGTCGACGGACCGACGGAGACCGCCTGTAACGGGAGATCGGGGGTGCCACTCGTGCGGATCGGACTGCTCACGGAAGGTGGTTATCCGTATGCGTCAGGAGAGGCCGGAGCGTGGTGCGACCGGCTCGTGCGCGGACTGCCGCAGCACGCGTTCGAGCTCTACGCGCTGAGCCGCAGCGCCGAACAGGAAGGGCGCGGCCGCGTGCCGCTGCCCGGCAACGCCACCCTGGTGCGGACCGCCTCGCTGTGGGCCCCCGCCGACGACGGGCGCCGCCCCTCCCGGCGCGAGCGCCGTCGGTTCGCCGACTGCTTCGGCGACCTGGTCCGCGGGATCTGCGCGGGCGAGGCCGGCCCCTTCGCCGCCGGGCTGTACGGACTGGCCGAACTCGCCCGCGAGCAGGGCGGGCTGTCCGCCGCCCTGCGCTCGGAAACCGCCGTACGGGCGGTGGAGGCGGGCTGCCGCGCACCGGGTGCGGGCCGCGCCCTTCAGGCCGCCCGGGTCCCGGACCTGCTGGAGTTCGTGGACGAACTGGAGCGCCTCCTGCGGCCCTTGTCCCTCGACTGGTACGGGGACCTCGGCCGGGTCGACGTGTGCCACGCCACCGCCGGCGGGACCGCGGCGCTCCCCGGACTGCTGACCAAACGCTTCTTCGGGGTCCCGCTGCTGGTCACCGAGTACGGGGTGCGGCTGCGGGCCCACTACCTGGAGCACTCCCCGGACCAGCGCCCCGCCGTACGCGCCCTCCTGGCGGCCTTCCACGGCCGCCTGGCCGCCGAGATCTATGCCCGGGCCGACCTGCTCACCCCCGGGAACGCCCACGCACGCCGCTGGCAGGAGCGGTGCGGGGCCGCACGGGAGCGGGTGCGCACGGTCCACCCGGGGATGGAGGCGGACCGATTCGCCACCGTCGGGGAGGACCCCGGCTGCGGAGACCCGGACACGCTCGTGTGGGTCGGCCGGATAGAGCCGGCCAAGGACCTCGTCGCCCTGCTGCACGCCTTCGCCGAGGTGCGCAGGGCCGAGCCGCAAACGCGGCTGCGGATCTTCGCCACCGCCGCGGTCCCCGGCTACCTGGCCGAATGCCGCTCCCTGGCCGCGCAGCTCTTCCCCGACGAGGCCGCCGACGCGATCACGATGGGGGAGAGTCCGGTCACCTTCGAGGGGATCGGCGGACCCGAGGCCCCGTCGGCGGCCGACGCCTACGGGGCGGGGCGGGTGGTGCTGCTGTCCTCGGTGATCGAGGGGTTCCCGCTCACCCTCGCCGAAGCGATGTTCTGCGGCCGGGCCACCGTCTCCACCGACGTGGGCGCGGTGTGCGAGGTCATCGGCGGGACCGGCCTGGTGGTACCGCCGCGCAACCCCAAGGCCCTGGCCGAGGCCTGCCTGTCGCTGCTCCGGGACCCCGAGCGGGCGCAGCGGCTCGGAGCGGCCGCCCGGGCGCGGGCCCTGGAACTGTTCACCGTCGAGCAGAACGTGGCCGCGTTCAGCGACCTCTACCTGCTCCTGCTCGCCCAGGGCCCGGCCCGGTCCGGAGGGGGGATCCCCTTCGCCCAGCCGCCGGAGGCGCGGGTCCCGGGGCACTGGACGACGCCGACCTGGGCGACGGTGCCCGAAGCCGCCGCGGAACCGCCGCCGGAGCCCGCGCCCGCGCCGGCGTCCGGGCCCGCGCCGGCGTCCGCGGCTCCGCCCGCTCCCGTGCCGGGACGGGACGCTGTGCCCGAGCCCCTGCCCGCCCCTCTGGCCGGGTCCGCGTCGGCTGCGGAGGCGGCGGCATGACCCTCGACGACACCGGGCTGCGGCCCGACCCTGCGGCCGCCCCGCGCCGGCGGGCCGCCGGGGACCCCGTCAAGGCGCTGCTGCACAGCCACCGCGACCTGTGCGAACGCGCCGTCGACCCGCTGGAGATCGCCGCCGGGCTCGAAGCCCACGGCATCACCGACCGCACCGCCGCGCGCTTTCGGCACCGGGACGTCTTCTCCCTCGCCGAGGAGCTCTACGCCCGCACCCCGCGCGGCGAGACCCGGGCCGTGCGGGCCCCGGCCGGCGCCGTCACCCCGGGCGCGCTGCGCCGCTTCGGCTGCGCCCTGCTGCCCGGAGCCGTCGCGCTCGGGGCCGTCGCCGCCCGCCTGCCGTGGGCCGGCGCCGTCGCGGTGGCCGTCACCGTCGCCGCGCTCGTGTGGCCCGGGCGGACCGCCGGGGGGCGGTTCCCCGGCCTGTCGCACCTGCTCGCGGCGGCCGCCGTCGGCTGGGCCGTCCAGCGGCACGGCCCCGCCCTCGGCGTCGCCCTCGCCCTGGCCGTGGCCCCCGGGCACCTGGCCGCCACCGCCTTCGCGGCGCGTGCCCGGCGCGGCCTGGCCGGGAGCCGGGTCCTGGAGGACTTCGCCGCCGGGGTGCGGCCGCTGCTGGTCGCCGCCGTCGCCGCTTTCACCGCGGCCGCCGCGGGGGCCGCCGTACTCGCCTCGGCACCGCCGGCCGTGGCCGTCCCCCTCGCGGCGCTGCTCTTCCTGACCCGGGTGCTGCTCGCCCACGGTGCGCACCGGGCGCCCGTCGCGGCCGCCCTGGCGGTGGCCCTCGTACCGGTCCCGGCGGCCCCGCTCGCCGCCGCCGCGGGACTCCTCGTACACGCCGTCTTCGCGCTGTCCCGTGCGTCCGCACACGCGCGTCCCTGAGCCCTTCGGACACCGACGCCGGAGCGCCGTACCCCTACCACCCCACCCAGACCCAAGGAGAAACAGGATGACCGGCCAGCCAACCAACCAAGGGGCCGCGCGATGAGGGTGCTGCTGATCGGAGCCAACGGATACCTCGGCCGCTACGTCGCCGACCGGCTGCTCGCCGACCCCGCCGTACAGCTCACCGCGCTCGGCCGGGGCGACGACGCCGACGTCCGCTTCGACCTCGCCACCGGCAGCCCGGGGGCCCTCACCCGGTTCCTGGACGCCGTCCACCCGGGCGTCGTCATCAACTGCGCGGGCGCCACCCGCGGCGGCGCCCGCGAGCTGACCCGTCACAACACCGTGGCCGTCGCCACCATCTGCGAGTCGCTGCGCCGCAGCGGCTGCGGGGCCCGGCTCGTCCAGCTGGGCTGCGCCGCCGAGTACGGGCCCAGCCAGCCCGGATCCTCCACGGCCGAGGACGCCGTCCCGAGACCGGGCGGACCGTACGGCGTCAGCAAGCTCGCCGCGACCGAGCTGGTGCTCGGCTCCGGGCTGGACGCTGTCGTACTGCGGATCTTCTCGCCCGTCGGCCCCGGCACGCCCGCCGGATCCCCCCTCGGCCGGCTCGCCGAGGCCATGCGGCGGGCCATGCAGTCCGGCGACGGGGAGCTCAAGCTCAGTGGGCTCGGGGTGCAGCGCGACTTCGTCGACGTGCGCGACGTGGCCCGGGCGGTGCACGCGGCCTCCCTCTCCGCCGCCCAGGGCGTCGTCAACATCGGCACCGGCCGTGCGGTCCGGCTGCGCGACGCGGCGGCCGTACTGGCCCGGGTCGCGGGATACGGCGGCTCCCTGCACGAACTGGACGTACCGCACGGCGGCGCGCAGCACCCGCTCTCGCACGGGCACCCGGGACGCCCGCAGGGCCTGCCCGCCATCGGCTCCCCGCGCGCCGAGGCCACGGCCGAGCAGCTCGCCGCCGCCCCCCAGGCCCCGTACCCCGACGGCTGCGGGAGCTGGCAGCAGGCCGACGTCCGCACCGCCCGCGACCGGCTCGGCTGGCGGCCCCGGATCAACCTGGAGGAGTCCCTGGCCGACATCTGGATGGAGGCGGCGTGCCGCATCTGACGACGCCGCCCCAGGCCGCCGCGACCGGGGCGGCCCGCCTGGGCCTGGGCACCCCCGGCTACGCGCACCCGCTGCTCGCCCCCGTGGAGTGGGCCGAGCTGACCCGGCCCGGGACGCCGCTGCACTGGGCGGTGCTCAACGTCGCGGACGGCCCGGGCGGCCGGCCCGACGCGCACTGCGCGGAGGCGGCCGCGCGGCTGCGCGACGCGGGCGACCCGGCCGGCTCGGGAGGCTCGGCCGGCCCGGGACGCCGTCTCCTCGGCCGTCTCGCCATGCGGGACGGGGCGCGGTCGTTCGCGGAGCTGATCGGCGACGCCCACCGCTTCCGGGACTGGTACGGGGTCGGCGGCTTCTACCTGGCCGACACCCCGGCGGACCGGGAGGACCTGCCCTCGGTGCGCCGCGTGGTGGACGCCCTGCGCGGCCTCGGCGAGGGTCTCCGTATCGTGCTGGACCACGGCACCCACCCCTACGAGGGGTTCGCGGAGACCGCCGACCAGCTGGTCACCTTCTCCGGTGCCTGGGCCGATTACCGCTGGTCGCTGGTGGCGGAGTGGACGGCCGAGTACCCGCCGGAGCTCTTCTGCCACCTGGTGCACGGGGTGCCGCGCACCCACCTGGACGAGGCGCTGCGGATCGCCCGCTGGCAGGGCGCCGGGACGGTCTGGTTCACCGACCGGCGCGGGGCCTGCGACCGTGACCCCTGGGCGTCGATGCCCGGGTACTGGGACGAAATCGTCTCGCGGATCGGACCGGGTGTCTCGGAATGAAGAAGGGCGTGGCAGTGTTACGGGAGAGAACAGCCTACAAATGCTCCCCGCGTCCGCGGGGATGACCCTGGAGTCCCCGTGTCGCTGCCACCCCTGGTCGAGCCAGCAGCTGAGCTCACCGTTGACGAGGTCCGCCGGTACTCGCGTCACCTGATCATCCCCGACGTCGGGATGGACGGCCAGAAGCGCCTCAAGAACGCCAAGGTGCTGGCCGTCGGCGCCGGCGGCCTCGGCTCGCCCGCCCTCATGTACCTGGCCGCGGCCGGCGTCGGCACGCTGGGCATCGTGGAGTTCGACGAGGTCGACGAGTCGAACCTCCAGCGCCAGATCATCCACAGCCAGGCGGACATCGGCCGTTCGAAGGCCGAGTCGGCCCGTGACAGCGTGCTGGGCATCAACCCGTACGTGAACGTGGTCCTTCACGAAGAGCGGCTCGAAGCCGAGAACGTGATGGAGATCTTCAGCCAGTACGACCTCATCGTCGACGGCACGGACAACTTCGCCACCCGCTACCTGGTCAACGACGCCTGCGTGCTGCTGAACAAGCCGTACGTGTGGGGCTCCATCTACCGCTTCGACGGCCAGGCCTCCGTCTTCTGGTCCGAGCACGGGCCCTGCTACCGCTGCCTGTACCCGGAGCCGCCGCCGCCGGGCATGGTCCCGAGCTGCGCCGAGGGCGGCGTGCTGGGCGTGCTCTGCGCGTCCATCGGCTCCATCCAGGTCACCGAGGCGATCA
Organism: Streptomyces sp. NPDC051578; assembly: GCF_044454045.1. Classification (NCBI taxonomy): domain Bacteria; kingdom Bacillati; phylum Actinomycetota; class Actinomycetes; order Kitasatosporales; family Streptomycetaceae; genus Streptomyces; species Streptomyces sp. NPDC051578. The sequence continues at coordinate 1,650,083 of NZ_JBITDH010000001.1, read as the reverse complement.
AGGTCCTCACGGGTGTCGGCGAGCCGCTGGTCGGCCGCCTGATGATCTACGACGCCCTGGAGATGCAGTACCGCCAGGTCAAGGTCCGCAAGGACCCCGACTGCGCCGTCTGCGGTCCGAACGCGACCGTCACCGAGCTCATCGACTACGAGGCCTTCTGCGGCGTCGTGTCGGAGGAGGCCCAGGAGGCGGCGGCCGGTTCGACGATCACTCCCAAGCAGCTCAAGGAGTGGATCGACAGCGACGAGCCGATCGAGATCATCGACGTCCGCGAGAAGAACGAGTACGAGATCGTCTCGATCCCGGGCGCGAGGCTGATCCCCAAGGGCGAGTTCCTGATGGGCACGGCCCTCCAGGACCTCCCGCAGGACAAGCGCATCGTCTTGCATTGCAAGACGGGTGTCCGCAGTGCGGAAGTCCTCGCGGTCTTGAAGTCCGCGGGCTTCTCCGACGCGGTGCACGTCGGCGGCGGAGTCATCGGCTGGGTCCACCAGATCGAGCCGGAGAAGCCGGTCTACTGATCCGTCCACACGCCGAGGGGCCGTACCGCGCACGCGCGCGGTGCGGCCCCCTCGGCGTGTACGGCCGCGGCCGTGGCAGCTGCGGTCGCGGCGGCGGCCGTTGCTGCTCAGGCGTCGCCGGCGTCGCCCGGCTGCTCCGGCAGCGACGGCCGGGCCGACGGGTTCTGGCTCGGGGTGCAGACCTTGCCCGCGCCCGGCACCTTCCCGTCCAGCAGGTAGGCGTTCGTCGTCTGCTGCACGCACGGGTCGCCGCTGTTGTACGCGCCGTGCCCCTGGCCCTTGTACGTCAGCTCCACGCCGACGCCGGGGCCGAGCCGCTCCACCATCTTGCGCGCGCCCTCGTACGGCGTCGCCGGGTCGCCGGTGTTGCCGATCACCAGGATCGGGGCGGAACCGCGGGCGGAGACGTCCGGAGTGTCCCAGGCACCCGCGACCGGCCAGTCCGTGCAGCTCATCAGCGCCCAGCCGAGGAAGTCGCCGAAGACGGGCGAAGCCGAACGGAACTGCGGCAGCTTCGACTTCGTCTGCGCCAGCGTGAAGCGCTGCTTGGAGTCGGCGCAGTTGATCGCCGTGTTCGCCGCCCCGATGTTGCTGTAGCGGCCCTGCTGGTCACGGCCGTTGAGGGCGTCCGACAGCGCCATCAGCAACTGCCCCTGCCCGCCCTCGGCCTCGTCCAGCCCCTGTTCCAGCAGGGGCCAGAGCTCCTTGGAGTAGAGCGCCTGGGCGATGCCGTTGGTGGCGGCGGAATCGGTGAGCTGCCGGCCGGGGAGGCCGGGGATCGGCTTGGCCGCCAGCTGCTTCTGGAGCCGGGTGACGTTCTCCTCGATCTCCTTCGCGGTGCTGCCCTGGAGGCGGCAGGCGTCACCGCGGTTCACACAGTCCTGAGCGAAGTTGTCGAGCGCCAGCTGGAAGCCCTTTGCCTGGCCGAGCGCTCCCTGCTCCGAGGTCTGGCTCGGGTCCACCACGGCGTCGAAGACGGCCCGGCCGACGTTCTTCGGGAAGAGGTGGGCGTAGACCCCGCCGAGTTCGGTCCCGTAGGAGATGCCGAAGTAGTTCAGCTTCTCGTCGCCGAGCGCCTGGCGGATCCGGTCCATGTCGCGGGCGGCGTTCTCGGTGCCGACGTGAGGCAGGACCTTGCCGGAGTTGCGCTCGCAGGCCTGCCGGTACCGCTGGATGTTGTCGACGAACGTCTTCTCCTGCTGCGGCGTCGCGGGCGTGGAGTCCGAGGCGTAGTACGCGTCCAGCTGCCGGTCGTCCTCGCAGCGCACGGGGGCGCTGCGGCCCACGCCGCGCGGGTCGAAGCTGACCAGGTCGTAGCGGGAGCGCAGCGCCTCGTACTCCTTGGCGGCGCCCGGAAGGGTGGTGATGCCGGAGCCGCCGGGGCCGCCGAAGTTGAAGAGGAGGGAGCCGATGCGCTTGTCCTTGTCGCGCGCCTTGGCTCGGATCAGGGCCAGTTGAATCGTTTCTCCCTCGGGTTTGGCGTAATCGAGGGGCACGTCGATGGTGGCGCACTGCCAGTCCTTGCCGGGGGCCTGCCCGCCGCCCTCGGCGGCGGTGGGGGCGTCGCACTCCCCCCATTTCAGGGCCTTGGGGGCGTTGCTGCCTGAGGTCGGCTTGTCCTTCTCCTTGCCGTCGCCGGAGGAACAGGCGCTGGCGGTGAGCAGCGCGGCGGTGACGGCTGCGGCGGCGGTGACCCGCAGTGCGTTGGTCGGCATGTACCCCATCCTGTGGTCGGACGGGCCGCGGCGCGCGGGTGATGGGCCGTTCGGGGGTGTGCGGGGCGGGGCCGGACGTGGTCACCTGTATCCATGGAACACGCCCAGTGGGTCGGGATCGGCGAAGCCGCCGCCCTGACCGGTACGACGCCGAACGTCATCCGGCACCTGCACCGGAGCGGGCTGCTGCCGGAGCCCGAGCGGGGCCCGGGCGAGCGCCGGCGGTACGGGTACGAGGACGTCGTCCGCATCATGTGGGTGCGGGGGATGACCGAACTGGGGACGCCGCCGACCGAGGTCCGGGCGGCCATGGAGCGCGCGGCGGCCGGGCGGGGCGATCTGCTGGCGGAGCTGGAGGCGGCGCTGGAGCGGCAGCGGGAACGGGCCCGCACGCTGCTGTCGACGGTACGCCGCCTGCGCGCCTGCGGAAGCGACCTGCGACTGGCGTCGTCCCAGCCCCCGTCGCCGGCGAGGGGGCACCGCGCGACCGCCCTGCACCCGCGGCTGCAGGCGGAGCAGCGCCGGCTGGAGCTGGAGATCGAGGTGCTCTCCGACCCGCAGTTCCCGCCGGACGACCCGCGCGTCGTCGCGCTGGCCCACGACTTCTCGGTCCACCTGCTGGCCCTGGAGGCGGCGGAACGCGCGGCGGACTTCCCGGAGCCGGACTTCATCGACTCCCCGCCCGGCCCCGCCACCCCGCTGCCGGCTTCCCTCCCCCTGCCGCCCACGATGTCCCCGGCCCTGTCCCGCCTGGCCCAACTCCTCACCTCCCACCACTCCCCGGCCGCCCGGGACCCCGGCTGACAGGGGACTCCGGCCGCCCGGGGACTTCCGGCCGCCCGGGACCGTGGCCGACGGGGACTCCGGCCGGCGCGGGGACTCAGGCTGACCGGGACGTGGCCGCCCGGGACCCCGGGCGCCCCGGGGACCCAGGCTGAAGCGGACCGTGGCCGTCGGGGCCCCGGCCGACCGGGGCCCGTCGCGCCGGACGCGTTGCCGGGGGAGCGCAGGGGCCGGGGCGGGCGCGGGCGAGCCGATGGTCCCGGCCCGGGGAGGATCCGTACGACCCGCGGAGCTAGATGGCTTCCTTGCGGGTCAGGAAGTTGAACGACAGCCAGCCCGGCAGGACCGGGAGCCAGAAGGTCATCAGGCGGAACAGGAGCACCGCCGAGATGGCGACCTCCTTCTCCAGCCCCGCCGCGATCAGGCCCAGCGTCAGCGTCGTCTCCACGGCGCCGATGCCGCCCGGCGTCGGCGCCGCCGACCCCAGCGCGTTGCCCGCCAGGAAGACCACCGCGATGCTCGCGTAGCTGATGGCCTGCCCGCCGCCGAACGCGCGGATCGACGCGTCCAGGCACATCACGAAGCACGCCGTCAGCAGCAGCATCCCGCCGATGCCCGTCATCAGCTTCTGCGGCCGCTGGAGCACGTCCAGCATCCGCGGCACCACGCCCGCGAACAGCGCCCGTACCCGCGTCACGACGAACTTCCGCAGGAACGGCACCGCCGTCACCACCAGCACCAGCACCGCGACCGTCAGCAGACCCGCGATGACCGTCCTCGACGGCGTCATCTCCGGGGTCTTCTCCGTCCCCGTCAGGTAACCGAAGGACAGCAGCAGCAGGACGTGGCTGGCCAGGCCGAACAGCTGCGAGGCACCCACACTCGCCACCGCCAGCCCCGGCCGCACACCGGCCCGCTGGAGGAAGCGCGTGTTCAGCGCGACACCGCCCACCGCCGCCGGGGCCACCAGCTTCACGAACGACCCGGCCACCTGAGCCACCACCGTCCGCCGGAACGACACCCGCTCCGGTACGAAGCCCAGCAGGCTCATCGCCGCGGCGAAGTAGCTGAGCGCCGAGAAGGCCAGAGCCGCCCCCACCCAGCCCCACTGGGCCTGCCCGACGATGGTCGCGAAGTCGACGTGGGCCAGCTGCGTGAGCAGGAAGTACGCCCCGAACGCCCCCGCGATGAACGAGACCAGCGTGCGCGGCCGGATCCGCTCCAGCCGGGCCGGCTCCACCGGCGCCTGCGGGCGGATCAGCAGCACCTGCCGGCGGATCTGGCTCAGCAGGTCCTCCTCGCGGGCCCCGTCGAGCGCGTCGTCCAGCGCCCGCTTCTCCGCCTTCCGGTCGGCCGCCGGGCTCGCGGCGGAGTCCGCCTCGCGCGCCGCCTTCGCCGCCCGCGAGGACTCCAGTACCGCCTCCCGCTCCCGGTCGGCCCGCTCCCGCGCCAGCCTGCGCAGCGTCGCCCGCGTCGAGCGGCTCAGCGCGATCGGCTGGAGCAGCGGCAGGCAGTCCGCCACCGCGTCCGGGCCGAGCACCGACACCGCCGAGGCGACCGACCGCTCCGCGCCGACCCGCAGGCCGAGCGTGGTCAGCAGCTGTGCGATGTCCATCCGCAGGACCAGGTCGCCGGCCGCGATCTCACCGCCCCGCAGGTCGGTGAGGATCACATTGCCGGAACGATCCACCACCAGGGCGTCCCCGGTGAGCCGCCGGTGCGCGATCCGCCGCGACTGCAGCGCCCGCACCTGCTCCCACGCGTTGCGCGTCAGCTCGTCGGTGATCTCCTCGTCGTGGAGGGAGTCCAGCGTCCGGCCGCCCAGGTGCTCGTACACGAGCATCACGGCGTCCGGCCCGAGTTCGGAGGTCGCGATCAGCTTCGGCGCGTTGGCCCCGGCCGCGATGGCGGCGTACGCGAGGAGGGCCTCCTGCTCCAGCGCCTGGCGCAGCGACTGCAGGCTGCGCCGGGTCGTGATGCCGCGCAGGGTGAGCCGGCGCCAGACCCGGTAGAAGAAGCCCTGCGCCTGCTGCTCCCGGTCGACGACGGTGACGTCCAGCGGCGGCCCGTCCTCCAGCGTCACGTGGTACCGGCGGCCCCGGTCGCTGACCTCGGAGGTCTCGGCGCTGTCCGGCGCCTCGGCGCGCATCGCGCTCACCGGCTGGAAGCCGACCCGGCGGAGCCCGGCGAGCAGGTTCTGCCCGGTGGGGCGGACGTTCGGGGAGCCGACCGCGTACAGCGTCCCGTACGCGACGCTCCAGCCGATCAGCACGGTCAGGATGATCGAGAAGGGCGTCGTGTAACCGCTGACCAGCATCGCGAAGGCGTCGAGCAGCAGGACGACCCACAGCGCGACCCGCCAGCGGGGGCGGCGGGTCATCCCGACGGCGGTCATGTAGGCGATGACGGGCGCGAGGTAGCCGTGCACCGGGTCGGTGAGGGTGCCGCCGACGCCGGTGGCGCGGGTCAGGGCGTCCTGGATCGTCCCGGGGGCGGCCTGGGAGACCCAGAGGTCGGTGGCGAGGGTCACGCCGTGCGCGAGGACCGCGGCGAGTACGCCGTCGGCGATGCGCAGACCGTCGCGCTTGATCAGCCGTTCGATGGCGAAGGCGACGGGCACGAGCAGTACGGCGATGCTCGACACCAGACCGGCGACCTTGATCAGTACGTCGGGTGCCTGGCCGGTGCCGTTGGAGATGTCCTGTTCGAGGCCGGCGGTGGTGCCGTGGGCGAAGGCGGAGATGCCGAGGACGACGGCGATGCCGAGGATGCCGACCAGGAGCCGGACGAGGTCGGAGGGCCGGTGGACGCGGGCGGCGAGGAGCGGCTCGTCGACCTCCACGCGGTCGGCGTCCGTCGGGGTGTGGCCGTGCGGACGCTCGGGGCTGTCGAGACCGTCGGCCTCGGCCTCGGCCTCGGCTTTGGGCTTGTCCTTGGCGCCGGGGACGTCGTCGACCTCGCCGGGTCGGCCGTCACCGCCGTCGAGGCCGCGGTCGCCACCCTTGCCGACGGGCTCCGGGCCCGGCTCCCGGCGGTCGTCGCGGGGCGTGTCTGGGCGTGCGCCGTCGTCCGACGTCGCGCCGTCGGGAGGGCTCACACCCTGCTCCTTCGCCGTCACTTCCGTCTCTTCTTGATCACGTATCACCAGTCACCGCCCGGAAGATGGTGGCACGGACCGGCGTACGCGCGGGGCAGCAGGGTGCGCGCCGGTGCGGAAGGAAACCTTCCACGGTGCTGTCGGTGGCGTGCGGCACCATGGTCCGGATGAGCGCAGAACTGCCCGAGTACGCGGAGCGGGTGCTGGAGGTGGCCGAGCGGATTCCGCCCGGCCGGGTGATGACGTACGGGGACGTCGCGGAGTGGCTCGGCGCGGGCGGACCACGCCAAGTCGGCCGCGTCATGGCCCTGTACGGCGGCGCCGTGCCCTGGTGGCGCGTGGTGCGCGCGGACGGACGGCCGCTGCCGGGCAGCGAGCACCGGGCCCTGGAGCACTACCGGGCCGAGGGCACACCGCTGCGCGAGAGCGCCGGCGGCGAGCCGCGGCTGGTGATGCGGCGGGCGCGCTGGGACGGCCGGGACGGACGTGACGGAGGCGACGAGGCTCACATCTGACAGCTTCGGCCATTGATGGCCCTGGCGGGAGGCCGAAGCCTCGTACGGGGGACGACACGAGGGGCCCGCGGGGCGATGTCCGGTCCCCGCCGAGGGCTGCGGGACGACTGCGGCGGGCGGTGCCGGTGGCGTAGCGTTGCCTCTTCGGCCGTCCCGCCCGGTGCGGCCGCGAGCGACGCCCCGGGCGCACCGCCCCGCGCGCCCGACGCACCCGTACCAGCCGAAACACCCGTACCACCCGCAGACCCACCAGGACCGGCACCCCACGTGATCACCTCCCCCTCCGACCGCTCAGAGCGGCGTACGCGTACCTCCGACGCGTACCGCCTGGTGCGCACCGGGCCGGAACGGGTGGCTCCCCCTGTCCTGGACGCAGCGCAACGGGCGGTGGTTGAGCACACCGGCGGACCTCTGCTGGTGCTGGCCGGGCCGGGTACCGGCAAGACCACCACGCTCATCGAGGCGGCGGCCGCCCGGGTCGAGGCGGGGACCGACCCGGCCCGCATCCTGATCCTGACCTTCAGCCGCAAGGCGGCCGTCGAACTGCGCGACCGGGCCGCCCTGCGGCTGGGCGGTGCCCGCGCCCCGCAGGCCACCACCTTCCACTCCTTCTGCTACGGCCTGGTCCGCGCCCACCAGGACACCGACCTCTTCGCCGACCCGCTGCGGCTGCTGTCCGGACCGGAGCAGGACGTGATGGTCCGCGCCCTGCTGGAGGGCCAGCGCCGGATCCGCTCCATCCGCTGGCCGGACGACCTGCGGGCCGCGCTGACCACCCGGGGTTTCGCGGACGAGGTCCGGGCCGTCCTGGCCCGCGCACGAGAGCTGGGCCTGGGACCGGACGCCCTGTCGGACTTCGCCGACCGCATCGGCCGCCCCGACTGGAAGGCGGCGGCCGCGTTCCTCTCCGAGTACCTCGACGTCCTGGACCTCCAGGGCGCCCTGGACTACGCGGAGCTCCTGCACCGCGCGGTGCTCCTCGCCGAGCGCACGCCCGCCCTGGCCTCCGCGTACGACGTGATCTACGTCGACGAGTACCAGGACACGGACGCCTCGCAGCTGCGGCTGCTGCGCGCGCTGAACGGGCCGGGCGGCACGCTGGTCGCCTTCGGCGACCCGGACCAGTCGATCTACGCGTTCCGGGGCGCCGACATCAACAACATCCTCGACTTCGAGGGCTCCTTCCCGGGCGCGCAGGTACGGGCCCTGACGGTCGGCCGGCGCTCGGCCGCCGCCCTGCTGGCCGCCACCCGCCTGCTGACCACCCGCATGCCGGTGCCGCGCCTGCCGTCGGCCGCCGTCCGGGCGCACCGGGCGCTGGAGCCCGTACGGGAGGGGGGCCGGGTGGAGGTGTACACCTACCCGACGGCCGGCGCCGAGCTCGACAACATCGCCGACATCCTGCGGCGCGCCCACCTCGAGGACGGCGTGCCGTGGCGGGACATGGCCGTCCTGGTCCGCGCCGGCGGCCGCACGCTCCCGGCGATGCGGCGCGCGCTGATCTCGGCCGGAGTCCCGGCGGAGACGGACGGCACGGACACCCCCCTCCGCCACGAGCCCGCCGTCGCCCCCCTCCTGACCGCCCTCCGCCTCACGGCGACGGCCGCCACCTCCCCCCCTACGCTGCCCACCCAAGCCCCGTCCGAGCCCGCCGACGCCCCGGGTACCGCGGCCCTCTCAGGGGCCGGCTCCGCCGAGGCACCGGCCCCGGTTTCCGAGCCCGCCGATGCCCCGGCGCTGTCCGCCCAAGCCCCGTCCGACCCTGCCGACGCGCCGGCGCTGCCCGCCCGAGCCCCGGGTGCCGCCGCCACTCCCAGGGCCGGCTCCGCCGAAGCACCGGCCCCGGTTTCCGAGCCCGCCGACGCATCCGCCCTGGCGGGAGACGCCGGTTCGGGCGCCCCCGGCCCCGCGCTGCCGGCGGGGGCCGGGTCGGCCGACGAGGCCGTCTCGGCGGTGCCGGGCGGAGCCCCGGCCGAGCCCGCCGACGCCCCGGGTACCGCGGCCCTCTCCGGGGCCGGCTCTGCCGAAGCACTGGCCCCGGTTTCCGAGCCCGCCGACGCATCCGCCCTGG
>NZ_JBITDH010000001.1:1249993-1641283 GCF_044454045.1 Streptomyces sp. NPDC051578 | reverse complement strand
GGCGGGAGACGCCGGTTCGGGCGCCCCCGGCCCGGCGGTGCCGGCGGGGGCCGGGTCGGCCGACGAGGCCGTCTCGGCGGTGCCGGGCGGAGCCCAGGCCGAGCCCGCCGACGCCCCGGGTGCCGCCGCCACTCCCAGGGCCGGCTCTGCCGAAGCACTGGCCCCGGTTTCCGAGCCCGCCGACGCATCCGCCCTGGCGGGAGACGCCGGTTCGGGCGCCCCCGGCCCGGCGGTGCCGGCGGGGGCCGGGTCGGCCGACGAGGCCGTCTCGGCGGTGCCGGGCGGAGCCCCGGCCGAGCCCGCTGACGCCGGCGCGCGGTCCGCCGTGGCGGTCGGCTCCGGTGAGCCGGCCGGTTCCGGGGGCGGGAAGGGTGACGATCCCGCCCGGACGCCGGGTCCCGCCGTCCCGGCGCTGTCGGGTCAGCCGACGGGGGCTGTCGCTCCGGCCGCGTCCGGTCCCGGCGCGGCCCCGGGTTCCGGCTCCGCAGCCGCAGCCGCAGCCGCAGCCGCAGCCGCAGCCGCAGCCGCCGAGGCGGGGTCCGGGGCCGCAGTCGTGTCCGGCGTGGCCCCCGCCGAGGTGGAAGCCGATCCCGGCGCGGGGTCGTCGGGTGAGCCGGTCCGTTCCGGGGGCGGGCAGGGGGACGGCTCCGCCCCGTCGGGCGGGGGCGAGGGGTGGGTCGGGGTCGAGGCGGCCGTGGCGTTGCTGGCGTCGCCGCTCGGCGGGATGGACGCCGCCGATCTGCGGCGGCTCGGGCGCGCCCTGCGGGACGAGGAGCGGGCCGCCGGTGTCACCGTGCCCGCACCCTCCGACGTGCTGCTCGCGCGCGCCCTCGCCGAACCCGAGCGGCTCGTCGCCCACGACCCCGCCTACGCCCGCGGAGCGCAACGCCTCGGCCTGCTCCTGCGCAAGACCCGCGAACTCCTCGAAGGCGGCGGCACCGCCGAGGAGGCCCTCTGGCTCCTCTGGGACGGCACCCCCTGGCCCCAGCGCCTCGAACGCAGCGCCCGCCGCGGCGGCGCCGCCGGCCGCAACGCCGACCGCGACCTCGACGCCGTCTGCGCCCTCTTCGACACCGCCGCCCGCGCGGAGGAACGTACCGGCGGCCGCGGCGCCCTCAACTTCCTCGAACAGCTCGAAGCCGAGGACATCGCCGCCGACACCCTCACCCGCAAGGCCCACCGCTCCGACGCCGTCCGGCTGATGACCGCCCACCGCTCCAAGGGCCTCGAATGGGGCCTCGTCGTCGTCGCCGGCGTCCAGGAGGGGCTCTGGCCCGACCTCCGCCGCCGCGGCTCCCTCCTGGAGGCCGACCGCATCGGCCGCGACGGCCTCGCCGACCCCCTCACCCCCGGCGCGCTCCTCGCCGAGGAACGCCGGCTCTTCTACGTCGCCACCACCCGCGCCCGCCACCGCCTCGTCGTCACCGCCGTCAAGGCCCCCGCCGAGGACGGCGACCAGCCCTCCCGTTTCCTCGGGGAACTCGGCGTACCGGTCAGGGACGTCACCGGCCGGCCCCGCCGCCCTCTCTCCGTCCCCGCGCTCGTCGCGGAACTGCGCGCCACCACCGTCGACCCCTCGGCCTCCGAGGCGATGCGCGACGCCGCCGCCCGGCGCCTGGCCCGCCTCGCCGCGCTCACCGACGACGAGGACCGCCCCCTGGTCCCCGCCGCGCACCCGCAGCGCTGGTGGGGCCTGTACGAACCCACCCGCAGCAGCGTCCCGCTGCGCGACCGCGACCGGCCCGTCGCCCTGTCCGGCAGCGCCCTGGACCAGCTCGCCAACACCTGCTCCCTCCAGTGGTTCCTCGGCCGCGAGGTCAAGGCCGACGCCCCCTCCACCGCCGCCCAGGGCTTCGGCAACGTCGTGCACGTCCTCGCCGACGAGGTCGCCTCCGGCCGGACCCCCGCCGACCTCGCCGTCCTGATGGAACGCCTCGACTCCGTCTGGGACGCCCTCGCCTTCGACGCCCCCTGGAAGTCCCGCCAGGAGAAGGACAACGCCCGCGCCGCCCTGGAACGCTTCCTGCGCTGGCACGCCACCGACCGGGGAGGCCGGGCGGCCGTGGCCACGGAGCACGAGTTCGACGTCACGCTCGAAGCGGGGGACTTCGCCGTGCGCATCCGGGGTTCCATGGACCGGGTCGAATCCGACCCCCAGGGGCGTGCGTACGTCGTCGACTTCAAGACCGGCAAGGCCGCGCCCACCAAGGACGAGGTCGCGCGGCACCCCCAGCTCGCCGTGTACCAGCTCGCGGTGCGCGAAGGCGCCGTCGACGAGGTCTTCGACGGCCGGCGCCCCGAACCGGGCGGCGCCGAACTCGTGCAGCTGCGCCAGGGCGCCGCCAAGCGCGACGGCGGCGACGAGGTGCCGAAGGTCCAGGCGCAGCCGCCACCGGACGGCGAGTGGGCCGCCGACCTGCTCGCCACCGCCGCCGGCCGGGTCCTGGACGAGCGCTTCACCCCCACCACCGGGCAGCACTGCGACCACTGCTCCTTCCGCAGCGCGTGCAGCGCCCGCCCGGAGGGCCGTCACACGGTGGAATGACGGTCGGCGCGGCGGGGGCTGTCGGTGCGGGCGGCTAGCCTTTCGGGGTGTCCGCGCGTCCGGCCGGCCCCCCGGCCCTCACCGATCCCGAGCAGCTCAAGGAGCTCCTCGGGATCCCCTTCACGCCGGAACAGCTGGCCTGCGCGACCGCCCCGGCCGCCCCCCAGGTCATCGTCGCGGGAGCCGGCTCCGGCAAGACCACCGTCATGGCCGCGCGCGTGGTGTGGCTGGTCGGCACCGGGGCGGTCGCCCCCGAACAGGTCCTCGGCCTGACCTTCACCAACAAGGCCGCCGGCGAGCTCGCCGAGCGCGTGCGCAAGGCCCTCGCCCGCGCCGGCATCAGCGACCCGGACCCCTCCCCGGATCCGTTCCCCGCCTCCCTCCCCGGCTCCGCCCCGGCCGGGGGCGGCGCGGCCGTCGGCGAGCCCCGCATCTCCACCTACCACGCCTTCGCCGGACAGCTCCTCAAGGACCACGGCCTGCGCATCGGCCTGGAGCCCAGCTCCCGGCTGCTCGCCGACGCCACCCGCTTCCAGCTCGCCGCCCGCGTGCTGCGCGAGGCCCCCGGACCGTACCCCTCGCTGACGAAGTCCCTCCCCGACCTGGTCAGCGACGTGCTCGCGCTCGACGCCGAACTGTCCGAACACCTGGTCGACCCGGAGGAACTGCGCAGGTACGACACCCGGCTCCTGGACGAACTCGCCGCCACCAAGCTCACCAACGACGACCTGCGCAAGGTCCCCGAGGCGGTGCGCGGCCGGCTCGAACTGCTGGAGCTGACCGAGCGCTACCGGGACGCCAAACGCTCCCGCGACCTGTTCGACTTCAGCGACCAGATAGCCCTCTCCGCGCGGCTCGCCACCACCCGGCCCGAGGTGGGGGCGCTGCTGCGCGAGGAGTTCCGGGTCGTCCTGCTCGACGAGTACCAGGACACCTCCGTCGCGCAGCGGCTGCTGCTGTCGGGCCTGTTCGGCGCGGGCACGGGCCACGCCGTGACCGCCGTCGGCGACCCCTGCCAGGCGATCTACGGCTGGCGCGGCGCCTCCGTAGCCAACCTCGACGACTTCCCCGAGCACTTCCCGAACGCCGACGGCAGCCCCGCCACCCGGTACTCCCTCAGCGAGAACCGGCGCAGCGGCGGCCGGCTGCTGGACCTGGCCAACGGCCTCGCCGCGCCCCTGCGCGCCATGCACGAGGGCGTCGAGGCGCTGCGGCCCGCGCCGGGGGAGGAGCGGGCCGGCTCGGTCCGCTGCGCCCTGCTGCCCACGCACGCCGAGGAACTGGAGTGGCTCGGCGACTCCGTCGCGCACCTGGTGCGCACCGGGACGGCGCCGGGCGAGATCGCGGTGCTGTGCCGCTCCGCCGGGGACTTCGCACAGATCCAGGCGGTGCTGGTGGCCCGCGAGGTGCCGGTCGAGGTGGTCGGGCTGTCCGGCCTGCTGCACCTGCCCGAGGTCGCGGACCTGGTCGCGGTGTGCGAGGTGCTCCAGGACCCGGGGGCCAACGCCTCGCTGGTGCGGCTGCTGACCGGCCCGCGCTGGCGGATCGGCGCCCGCGACCTGGCGCTGCTGGGCCGGCGGGCCCGGCAGCTGATCGGCCGCACGCCCGGCGAGGTGGCTCCGGACGAGCGCCTCGCGGCGGCCGTCGAGGGCGTGGACCCGGTGGAGGTCATCTCGCTCGCGGACGCGCTGGAGACGTTCCTGGACTCCGCCGGGGCCGTCCCGGGCGAGGACCTGCCGTTCTCGGCGGAGGCCCGGGTCCGCTTCGCGTACCTCGCGCAGGAGCTGCGTGACCTGCGGCGTTCGCTCGCCGACCCGCTGATGGACGTACTGCACCGGGTGCTGGCGGTGACCGGGCTGGAGGTGGAGCTGTCGGCCTCCCCGCACGCCCTGGCCGCCCGGCGGCGCGAGACGCTGTCCGGGTTCCTGGACGTCGCGGCCGGGTTCGCCTCGCTGGACGGGGAGGCGTCGCTGCTGGCGTTCCTCGCCTTCCTGCGCACGGCCGCGCAGTACGAGAAGGGCCTGGACCACGCCCTGCCGGGCGGGGAGAACACGGTCAAGGTGCTGACGGCCCACAAGTCCAAGGGGCTGGAGTGGGACGTGGTGGTCGTACCCGGCCTGTGCGCGGGGTCGTTCCCGAAGGAGAAGCCGCCGGAGGCCTGGACCTCGTACGCGAAGGTCCTGCCGTACGCGCTGCGCGGGGACGCCGAGACCCTGCCGGGGGATCCGGCGTGGACCTCGGCGGGCCTCAAGTCGTTCAAGGCCGGGCTGAAAGAGCACAAGGCGGTGGAGGAACTCCGCCTGGGCTACGTGACGTTCACGCGGCCGCGCTCGCTCCTGCTGGCGTCCGGCCACTGGTGGGGGCCGACGCAGAAGAAGCGGCGGGGGCCGTCGCCGTTCCTGGAGGCCCTGTACGCGCACTGCGAGGCGGGCCACGGGGAGATCGAGGCGTGGGCGGACGAGCCGGAGCCCGATGCCGAGAACCCGGCCCTGGCCGCTGCCGCGAGCGCGGACCACGCCTGGCCGCTTCCGCTGGACCCGGCCTCCCTCACCCTCCGCCGCCGCGCGGCGGCCCTGGTCGAGTCCCACCTCTCGACCCCGCATCCTCCGACCCCGCACCTCTGGCCCCCGCACTGCGAGGAACCGTCCTACGACGACCCCCCGTGGCCGGACGACCTGGACGCCCCCGCCCTCCCGGCCCCCCGCCCCGCCCCACCCGAGGCCCCCTGGCCGACCGACGACGCCTGGGCCGCCGCGCAGGCCGACGCCCCGCGCCCGGAGTCCGACCCGGCGGGGCCGTCGGCCCGTGCCGCGCACGGCTGGGAGCCGCGGCCCGGCTCCGCCGTACCCGCGCAAGGCCCTGGGCCGCAGGCCCGTTCCGGCGTACCCGACCGGGGCCTCTGGCCGGAGGCCCGCCCCGGCGTACCTGACGAGGACCTCTGGCCGGAGGCCGACGCCTGGGCTGGCGTGCCCGGCGGGGGCGGCGGGGAGATGCTGGGGGCCGAAGAGGCGCGGGTCGTGGCCTCGTGGGACCGGGATCTCGACGCGCTCGAAGGCGAGCTCCGCCGTGCCCGTACGGCGGTCCGCGACGTCGAGCTGCCGGCCTCCCTCTCCGCCAGTCAGCTGCTGCGCCTCGCCGCCGACGAGGAGGGCTTCGCCCGCGAGCTCGCCCGGCCCATGCCCAAGCCCCCCCAGCCCGCGGCGCGCCAAGGCACCCGCTTCCACGCCTGGGTCGAGTCCCGCTTCGACGAGCTCCCGCTCCCCCTCCTCGACGTCCTCGACCCCGCCACCGAGCTCCCCGGCGCGGCCTTCGACCAGGACATCGCCGACGAGGCCGACCTCGCCTCCCTCAAGGCCGCCTTCGAGCGCAGCGAGTTCGCCGACCGCACCCCGCACCGGATGGAGGCCCCGGTCCAGCTCACCCTCGCCGGCCGGGTCGTCCGCGGCCGGATCGACGCCGTGTACAAGAACCCCGACGGCTCGTACGAGATCGTCGACTGGAAGACCGGCCGCACCACCGAGGCCGACCCCCTCCAGCTTGCCGTCTACCGCCTGGCCTGGGCCGAAGCCACCCGGACCCCGCTGGACCAGGTCTCGGCCGCGTTCCTCCACGTCCGCAGCGGCCGCGTGATCCGCCCCCGCGACCTGCCCGACCGGGCCCGTCTTGAGCGGATCCTCCAAGGCAAATCGGGCACGGACAGCGCCCCCCAGGCGGACGGTTAGGCTCGTAGGCATGAGCGAAACCCCGGCGGACAGCGTCGTCCGCACGTACATCGACACCCACCGCGCCGCTTTCCTCGCGGACCTCGCGGAGTGGCTGCGCATCCCGTCCGTCTCGGCTCAGCCCGAGCACGCGGGCGATGTACGCGCCAGCGCCGAATGGCTCGCCGCCAAGCTCAAGGAGACCGGCTTCCCGGTCGCCGAGGTCCTGGAGACCCCCGGCGCCCCCGCCGTCTTCGCCGAGTGGCCGAGCGCCGACCCGGCCGCCCCCACCGTCCTCGTCTACGGGCACCACGACGTGCAGCCCGCCGCCCGCGAGGACGGCTGGCACACCGACCCGTTCGAGCCGGTCGTCAAGGACGGCCGGATGTACGCGCGCGGCGCGGCCGACGACAAGGGCCAGGTGTTCTTCCACACCCTCGGGGTGCGCGCCCACCTCGCCGCCACCGGCGCCGACGCCCCCGCCGTGCACCTCAAGCTCCTCATCGAGGGCGAGGAGGAGTCCGGCTCCGTCAACTTCCGGGCCCTGGTCGAGCGCGAGACCGCCCGCCTCGCCGCCGATGTCGTGATCGTCTCCGACACCGGCATGTGGTCCGAGACCACTCCCACCGTCTGCACCGGCATGCGCGGCGTCGCCGACTGCGAGATCGACTTCCACGGGCCCGACCAGGACATCCACTCCGGCGCCTTCGGCGGGGCCGTGCCCAACCCGGCCACCGCCGCCGCCCGCCTCGTCGCCGCGCTGCACGACGCCGACGGCCGGGTCACCATCCCCGGCTTCTACGCCGGCGTCGCCGAGCTCGACGACGCCGAACGCCGGCTGATCGCCGAGCTGCCCTTCGACGAGGCCGAGTGGCTGCGTACCGCCAAGTCGCACGCGGCCGCCGGCGAAAAGGGCTACTCGACGCTGGAGCGCGTCTGGACCCGCCCGACCGCCGAGGTCAACGGCATCGGCGGCGGCTACCAGGGCCCCGGCGGCAAGACCATCGTGCCCGCCTCCGCGCACGTGAAGCTGTCGTTCCGCCTGGTGTCGGGGCAGGACCCGTACGAGGTCGAGGCGGCCGTACGGGACTGGGTCGCGGCCCGGGTCCCCGAGGGGATCCGGCACTCCATCGTCTTCGGCGCCCCGACCCGGCCGTGCCTGACCCCGCTGGACCACCCGGCCCTGCAGTCCGTCGTACGGGCCATGGGCCGCGCCTTCGGGCAGCCGGTCCGCTTCACGCGCGAGGGCGGCTCCGGTCCCGCCGCCGACCTCCAGGACGTCCTGGACGCCCCGGTCCTCTTCCTCGGCATCTCCGTCCCGTCGGACGGCTGGCACTCGCCCAACGAGAAGGTCGAACTGGACCTGCTCCTCAAGGGCGTGGAGACGGCCGCCTACCTGTGGGGAGACCTCGCCGTCCACTGGAAGCCCTGAGGCCGGACCGGAGCACACCGACGCGTCCGCCGCCCGCCCAGCCCGTCTGTCCACCACCGGGGGAGTTGGAAGTACCTGTGAGCACCCGTACCGAGCGCCCGCTCTCGCTCGCCGCGCCCAGCGGCATCGACCGCGCCGCGGACCACCGTCTCGACGAGGCCTGGCTCGCCGCGGCCTGGAGCCACCCGACGACCCGCGTCTTCGTCGTCTCCGGCGGCCAGGTCCTGATCGACGACACCCCCGACGGCGGCACGGGCATCGTGATGACCCCCGCCTTCGAGGCCCCCGTCACCCAGACCCACCGCTACTTCCTGGGCACCGACGAGGACGGCGTACGGTACTTCGCGCTGCAGAAGGACTCACTGCCGGGCCGCATGGACCAGTCGGCGCGCGCCGCCGGGCTGCGGGAGGCGGGGCTGCTGCTGTCGCCGCGCGACGCCGGGCTGATGGTGCACGCGGTGGCGCTGGAGAACTGGCAGCGGATGCATCGTTTCTGCTCCCGCTGTGGCGAGCGCACCGTCGTCGCGGCTGCCGGTCACATCCGGCGCTGCCCGGGCTGCGGCGCCGAGCACTACCCCCGCACCGACCCCGCGGTGATCATGCTGGTCACCGACGAGCAGGACCGTGCGCTGCTGGGCCGCCAGGTGCACTGGCCGGAGGGCCGTTTCTCGACGCTGGCCGGGTTCGTGGAGCCGGGCGAGTCCATCGAGCAGTCGGTGATCCGCGAGGTGTGGGAGGAGGCGGGCGTCAAGGTCGGCGAGGTCGAGTACGTCGCCAGCCAGCCCTGGCCGTTCCCGTACAGCCTGATGCTCGGGTTCACGGCGCGCGCCGTCACCTCGGAGATCACGGTGGACGGGGAGGAGATCCAGGAGGCCCGCTGGTTCTCCCGCGAGGACCTGCGGGAGGCGATCGAGTCGGGCGAGGTGCTGCCGCCGTCGGGCATCTCCATCGCGGCCCGGCTGGTCGAGCTCTGGTACGGCGAGCCGCTGCCGAGGCCCGCGGTCCGGGCGTAACGTTCGTCACAGCGGAAGGCCCCCGCCGCGGCGGGGGCCTTCCTGCGTGCGCCGCGCGGTCCGGTCAGACGGCGAGGGCCTGCTTGACCTGGGCCAGGCTCGGGTTCGTCATGACGGACTCGTTGCCCGCGGCGGACTTCACGAGCACGGTCGGGACCGTCTGGTTGCCACCGTTCGCCTGCTCCACGAACGCCGCGGACGCCGGGTCGAGCTCGATGTTGATCTCGTCGTACGCGATGCCTTCCCGGTCCAGCTGGGTCTTCAGCCGGCGGCAGTAGCCGCACCAGGTCGTGCTGTACATCGTGACGGAACCCGTGTCCTGCATGCTGCGCTCTCCTTCGTGAGGCTCGGTGGTCCGAGTACTCGAACGTACGCGACCTCCCCGCCATTCCCGGACCGGCGTCCTGCCGGCCCGCTGCGGGTGGGGGGCGGTGACACTGCGGGTGAGGCCGCGGGTGCGTTGGCGGATAAGTACGACGTATACCGGCGGCCTGTGGACAACGTTCCCGCCCGGCACACCGGACCTGGCAGCATGGCGGGGTGACATCAGCAACGCACTCCTCATCCTTCCCGTCCGGCGCCGACTCGGCCGACGCGGTGCTCCAGGGCCTCGACCCGGAGCAGCGCGAGGTCGCGACGACCCTGCGCGGGCCGGTGTGCGTGCTCGCCGGAGCCGGCACGGGCAAGACCCGGGCCATCACCCACCGCATCGCCTACGGCGTCGCCTCGGGACAGCTCATGCCCGCCAGCGTGCTGGCCGTCACCTTCACCAACCGCGCGGCCGGCGAGATGCGCGGCCGACTGCGCACCCTGGGCGCGGGCGGGGTGCAGGCCCGGACCTTCCATGCCGCCGCCCTACGCCAGCTCCAGTACTTCTGGCCCCGCGCCATCGGCGGAGAGGTGCCCCGGCTGCTGGAACGCAAGATCCAGTTGGTGGCCGAGGCGGGGTCGCGCTGCCGCATCCGCCTCGACCGGGGCGAGCTGCGCGACGTCACCGGCGAGATCGAGTGGGCCAAGGTCACCCAGACCGTCCCCGCCGACTATCCGGCGGCCGCCCTCAAGGCGGGCCGCGAGGCGCCCCGGGACATGGCGGAGATCGCCCAGATCTACGGCACCTACGAGCAGCTCAAGCGCGACCGGAACATGATCGACTTCGAGGACGTGCTGCTCCTCACCGTCGGCATCCTCCAGGACCGCCACGACATCGCCGCGCAGATCCGCGCCCAGTACCAGCACTTCGTGGTGGACGAGTACCAGGACGTCAGCCCGCTCCAGCAGCGCCTGCTGGACCTGTGGCTCGGCGACCGCGACAGCCTCTGCGTCGTCGGCGACGCCAGCCAGACCATCTACTCCTTCACCGGCGCCACCCCCGACCACCTGCTGAACTTCCGCACCAAGTACCCGCAGGCCACCCTGGTCAAGCTGATCCGCGACTACCGCTCGACCCCCCAGGTGGTCCACCTCGCCAACGGCCTGCTCAACCAGGCCAAGGGCCGGGCCGCGGAACACAGGCTGGAGCTGGTCTCCCAGCGCGAGCCCGGCCCCGACCCGGTCTACGCCGAGTACCCCGACGAGCCCGCCGAGGCCGAGGGCGTCGCCGCTCGCATCCGTGACCTGATCGCCGCCGGGGTCCCGGCCGGCGAGATCGCGGTCCTCTACCGCATCAACGCCCAGTCCGAGGTCTACGAGCAGGCCCTCGCCGACGCCGGGGTGCCCTACCAGCTGCGCGGCGCCGAACGCTTCTTCGAGCGGGCCGAGGTGCAGAAGGCGATCCTCGCGCTGCGCGGAGCCGCCCGCTCCGGCGGCAACGACCCGCTGCTCGAAGACGTCGTGGAGCTGGGCTCCCAGGTCCGGGCCGTACTCAGCTCCACCGGCTGGACCAGCGAGCCGCCCGCCGGCTCCGGAGCCGTCCGCGACCAGTGGGAATCGGTGGCCGCGCTGGTCCGCCTCGCCGAGGACTTCGCCCGCAGCCGCCCCGGCGCCACCCTGGCCGAGCTCACCGTCGAGCTGGAGGAGCGCAAGGCCGCCCAGCACGCGCCGACCGTGCAGGGCGTCACCCTCGCCTCGCTGCATGCCGCGAAGGGCCTGGAGTGGGACGCGGTGTTCCTCGTGGGCCTCACCGACGGCATGATGCCGATCACATACGCCAAGACCGACGAGCAGGTCGAGGAGGAACGCCGGCTGCTGTACGTCGGCGTCACCCGGGCGCGGCTGCACCTGACGCTTTCCTGGGGCCTGTCCCGCGCCCCCGGCGGCCGGGCCTCCCGGCGCCCCAGCCGGTTCCTGAACGGCCTGCGGCCCGGCTCGGCGGCCCCCGGGGCCAAGACGGGCGCTCCGGGCGAGCGGGCGGCCCGCAAGCGCGGCCGCCGCGGCCCGGTGCTGTGCCGGGTCTGCGGCAAGACCCTCACCGAGGCGGGCGAACTCAAGCTGATGCGCTGCGAGGACTGCCCGTCCGACATGGACGAGGGCCTCTACGAGCGGCTGCGGGAGTGGCGTGCCGCCCAGGCGAAGGAGCAGGGCCTGCCGGCCTACTGCGTCTTCACCGACAAGACACTGATGGCGATCGCGGAGGCCGGGCCGTCCGAGGAGGGCGAGCTCTCGATGATCTCCGGAGTGGGCGGTCGCAAGCTTGAGCGGTACGGAGCCGACGTCCTGGCCATCTGCGCAGGCCAGGAGCCCGAGGGCGAGGATTCTGACGACGCGTAGAAACTCGTCGGAAAAATAGTTTGCACATGCCCAGCGGATCCCCATAGGTTCTTAGCAACGGAAACGGTGGCTTCTCCGAAGCCCCTGATCCGTGCTGTACTTATCCGAATACGCATGGGACAGGGCCCTCGGGCCGGGTCCCCGAGACGCCGAGAGGAGGCGAGACCAGTGACCAGCTTCATGACCTTCACCAAAATGACCGATCGCTCGGTCGCCGCTTCCTGCACGCTCGGCTCCTCCTCGCTCGTTCCGGTCCTGGCGACCGGTCTGTCCCGGATTTCCGCGGACAGCCCTGCCCTGACGGCCGCGCCCTGCGCGCTGCTCGTCAGCGACCGCAATGAGCGACCGACCCAGGCACCGGTGGCAGTAAAGGCTGCGGAAGCCCAGGCGCATGGCGCCTATGGCTTCGCCGCCGCGGCCGGTGCCGGATCCCAGACGACGCAGACGAAGCAGCAGCACCACCTGATGTGGGCCTTCCGTGGGCTCGAACCCTGGAGTGATCCAGCCTGATTCGCAAGATCAGGCCGGCGCCTTCAGGGCCGCGGAACCCCACCCGGGATCCGCGGCCCTTCTGTTTGTCCCCGAACGGGGACACGACAGAGCGAAGGGGCCTCGGGACTGGCAAGAACAGGTACCAGCCGACCCCGGCCGACCCCGGCCGGAACGACTAGTCAACAAAGACGAGGAAGAAACCACCGTGCAACTCGAAGCGCACGCCCCGTCCGTACCGCAGACCCAAACGATCTCCCCGCCCGCAGTCCCGGAGGACTCCACCTTGACTCCCCTCACCGCGCTGACCGCGCTCGACGACGCCATCGAGAACCTCGGCGTGCCCGTCCCCTGCCGCACCTTCGACCCCGAGGTCTTCTTCGCCGAGTCCCCGGCCGACGTCGAGTACGCCAAGTCCCTCTGCGGCACCTGCCCGCTGGTCGAGGCCTGCCTCGCCGGCGCGAAGGAGCGCCGCGAGCCCTGGGGCGTCTGGGGCGGAGAGCTCTTCGTCCAGGGTGTGGTCGTCGCCCGGAAGCGGCCCCGTGGCCGCCCGCGCAAGAACCCGGTTGTCGCGGCATGACCGCCATCGGCACCATCGACCGCCCCCTGACGCACGACCCCTTGAAGCAGGCCCCCATGTCCCCCTTCGCCACCACGAGCGAGCAGCCGCACGGCTCCGCCACCGCAGACTTCATCACCGCAGGCGCGATCACCTCGCGTCAGAACAGGACCCGCGAAATGCAACTCATCCCAGAAGCCATGGCTCGTGCCCATATGGACGACCGCATGCGTGAGGCCGACGCCGAGCGTCACGCCCTGCGCCTGGTCTCCGCCCGGCGCATGCAGCGTCGAGCCGAGCGCGTCTCCATGCGCGCCCGGCGCGCGCTGGCCATGGCCGTCATGCACTGACAGCCCACAGGCACAGCCCTACAGGCACCCCCGGGGGGACCGGTCCGCACGGACCGGTCCCCCCGGGGCGTTGCGGACGCGCCCCGGGCGCCGGACGGGGATATCGTCGGGAGGTGGACCAGCCGACCCCCCGCCCCACCCAGCCGGGGCCCAAGGCCCAGCCCGTCGTGTGTGCGCGCTGCGGCACCCTGTCCCCCGACGGCGCCCCGCCCACCTGGACGTGCTCGGTGGAGAACGGGACCCGCCAGTACTTCTGCGTCGCCTGCGCGCGCGCCAACCTCAGGGCGATCGAGGGCCGCCTCGACTCCTCTTGGTGGTGACCCCGCCCGGCCCTCCCGCCCCGGCTAGCCCTGGCTCTGGCCCTGGCCCTCGGGGAGGAACCCGGGGAGCCAGGACTCCAGTTCGTCGCGCAGGCGCACCGTCGCGCCGAGCTGGCACAGGACGCCGATGGTGCTCAGCGTCACCCGGTGGATCAGCAGGTACGAGGGCGGCAGGTTGATCTGCCGGCCCAACTGGTGGGCGGGGGAGCGGGGATCGGCGATCCGGGCCGCCTGGCCGCGCAGCCACGGGCGGGTGAAGGTGAACTCCTCCGCCTCCGCCGGCTCGATGATCGGCTGGAGGTAGTCCAGCACCTCAGCCGGGTCGAGTTCTATGGACTTCTTCACGAAGCCCTCCGCGCACAGGTGCCCGTACACCCCCTCGGCGTCACCCTCCAGCGTCATCCGCAGCGACCGGCCGATGGGCTCGGGCCAGCCTCCCGGCAGCCGGTCGACCGTGCCGAAGTCCAGCACCCCCAGCCGTGCCGTCCCGTCGGCGGCCTGGATCAGCCGGAAGTTCCCCGGGTGCGGATCTGCGTGCAGGAGCCCGGTGCGCGCCGGCCCGGAGAAGAGGAACCGGGCCAGCAACTGCCCCGCACGGTCGCGCTCCTCCTGGGTGCCGTCGGCTATCACCTCCGACAGCGGGGTCCCTTCCATCCACTCGCTCACCAGGACCTGGTCGCCCTGGTGCACGACGGCCGGCACCACCACGTCCTCGTCACCCTCGAACGCGTCGGCGTGCGTCCGCTGCGCCTCGGCCTCCAGTTCGTAGTCCAGCTCCTCCGCCACCCGCTCACGCAGCTCGCTGATCAGCGGCTTGATGTCCATACCCGGGATCAGCGGCCCCAGCAGCCCGGCGAACCGGCCCAACTGCTTGAGGTCGGAGAGCAGCGCCTCCCCGGCCCCGGGGTACTGGACCTTGACCGCCACCTGCCGGCCGTCGTGCCACACCGCCCGGTGCACCTGCCCGATCGAGGCCGCCGCGGCCGGCTTGTCCTCAAACTCCTCGAACAGCTCCCGCCAGTCCTCACCCAGCCGCTCCGCCAGCACCTGGTGCACCGTCGCCACGGGCAGGGGCGGGGCCGCCTCCTGGAGTTTGGTCAGCGCCGCCCGGTAGGGGCCCGCGACCTCCTCGGGCAGTGCCGACTCGAAGACCGACAGCGCCTGCCCGAACTTCATGGCACCGCCCTTCAGTTCCCCGAGAGTGCGGAACAGCTGGTCGGCGGTGCGCTGTTGCAGCTCGCGGGCGACGATCTCCGCGGACTTGCCGCCGATCAGCTTGCCCAGTCCCCACGTGGCCCGGCCGGCCATGCCCAGCGGCAGCGCGGCCAGCTTGACGGTGCGGGTGACCGCCTTCCGGGGAAGATCAGACATGCGCCCCTCCAGTTCCCAGACAGCTGCGCCGCCAGCGGCGGTTCGGGGGGTGTCCCCTCTGGCCCTCGGTCACCGCATCCTGTCATGGCCCTCTGTACGCGAGTCAGCCCGATCCTGCCTCCCGCCCGTCCAGTACCGCTGGACCGCTCCCGGTGCCGACCCGGCCCACCGCACCGGCCGCACAAGGGCAGTCCGGATGGGGCAGCACTTCGGAGCGCTCCCAGTGCAGGCCCGGCAGGGCCACCTCCCAGCGGGCGGCGGTCGAAGCGGGCAGCCGGCCGTCGAGGAACGACAGGGCGTGCGCGGCGGCGAGACCGGCCACCGCCGTGGCCAGACCCAGGTCGCAGGCGGCGACGGCTCTGCGGCGGTGTGCCGACCGCCACTGGACCAGCATCCGGGGCCAGGCCGGATCCCGCCCGATGCGCTCGCGCTCCATGCACCCCGCGCAGGCCGCGGCCCCCGGCAGCACCAGCGGTCCGACCACCCCCGTGCCCTCCAGCACCCCCGCGTACAGGTGCGGGATGCCGGCCGCCACCCAGTCGGCGGCCGCCTCGGGATCGGGGGCCCACGCCTGGAGCCCGTCCCGGGGCGCGACCACCACCAGGGCCAGCCCCGGTTCGGGCCCGCTGCCCTGCCCGGCCCGTGGTGGCCGCCCGGGCGCCGCCTCACGGACCACCGCCGCCGCGGCTTCGGCCCGCAGCCGCCCCACGCTGGCCGGACCCAGCCCGCCCGGCGCCACATCGCCCGGCTGCACCCGCCCCCCGTCGAGCACCTCGACCCGGCCCACTCCGGCTCCCGCCAGGACGGCGGCGATCACCCCGCCCACCCGGCCGCTCCCGCGCACCTGTACCCGTATCGCCCGCCGGGCCGCGACCGCCCGTAACTCCCCGCCGGGCTCACGGTGGACCAGGGACAGCGAGGCCAGATCCGGCCCCAGCCGCTCCAGGGTCTCCGGCCGCTTGCGCACCGCCTGTGCCCCGGGGCCGCCCGCGGTGGCGTCATCGAGCAGCCCGGCTCCCGCCAGGCGCCGGACCAGTTCGTCCGCCCGGCCCCGGGGCAGTCCGATCCTCCCGGCCTCCTCGCGCAGCAGCTCCATGCCGCGCGTCCCGTCGATCCGGTCGATCAGCGATGCGGTCGCCGTGTCCACCGGGCCCAGCGCCACCGCGTGGGCCGGGGTCACCCCGCACTGCACGGTGAGCAGATCCCGCCAGGCCCGCGCCAGCGCCGGCTTCACCTTCGGATACATGACAGTCCCCCCGATTCCCCTCGGTTCTTCTTCCGCGATTCCTTCGCGTCTTCCGCCACAGTGCCCGCCCCGCGAAAAGCGTGCGGAAATTTGTCCACAGGCAAGGGGTATTAGGCGTATGAGATGCAGAAAAGGGGTGTTACCGGGCCGGCAACGAATCGATCATGTTCGAACCCCGGACGGACGGCACGGCCGCCCCGGCGACCGGGTACCGTCGATGCGTGTCAGCCGACCCCACGCAGCGCGCCGTCGAAGTACGCCGGAGCGCGCGCCGCCGCAGGACCGTGTCCGCCTACCGCGAAGGCGAGCGGACGGTCGTCCTCATCCCCGCCCGCATGTCCGAGGCGGAGGAGAAGCGCTGGGTGGGCGTGATGCTCGACAAACTCGCCGCCCAGGAAAGCAAGCGCACCCTCGGCGACACGGAACTCACCGAGCGCGCCGAGCGTTTGTCCGAGCAGTACTTCGGCTCCCGCGCCCGTCCCCGCTCGGTGCGCTGGGTCACCAACCAGAACACCCGCTGGGGCTCCTGCACCCCCGCCGAGGGCAGCATCCGGCTCTCGCACCGCCTCCAGGGCATGCCCGAGTACGTCGTCGACTACGTACTGCTGCACGAGCTCGCCCACCTCCTGGTACCCGGACACGGCGCCCGTTTCTGGCAGTTGCTGGAGGCGTACCCCAAGACCGAGCGCGCCCGCGGATACCTGGAAGGGGTCGTCGCGGCCGAACGCCTCCCCGCCGCCCCGGCCGGCCCCGCCGCCCCGGCAGTACCCGCCTCCCGCGAGGAATGACCCCGCCGGCGGGTCGCGCCGCGCCCCCTCCAGGGCGGTACGAGCGCGATGTGTACCGGCTCGGTACCGACTTGGCCGGATGTCCGCCCCAGCCGTTAGCCTGAGCGGCACGCATTCGGGACCGGGTGCACGCATTCACAGTCGGGATGGGGGACGGTCGTACGCATGGCCAGGGAATTCCAACGCGGCCACAAGGCCAGGATCAGCGATCTGACGGCGGGCACCGATCTGTACGTGGGCGTGCAGATCGCCGGTGCGGGCCTCTCCATCGACATCAGCTGCTTCGGCCTCGACGCCAACGAGCAGCTTTCGGACGACCGGTACTTCGTCTTCTACAACCAGCCGAAGTCGCCCGAGGAGTCCATCCAGCAGCTCGGTGCCCAGGCCGGCGACACCGAGTCCTTCCGGGTGACGCTCGACCGCGTGCCCGCGCACATCCACAAGCTGTCCTTCGCCGCCTCCATCGACGGCGCCGGACAGATGTCGCAGATCGGTCCTGGCTACATCCGGGTCGTGGCGGGCGGCGAGGAAGTCGTGCGGTACTCGTTCACGGGCTCGGAGTTCAGCACCGAGCGCGCCCTGATGATCGGTGACTTCTACCTCAAGGACGTGTGGCGCTTCGCCGCCGTCGGGCAGGGCTTCGACGGCGGGCTCGCCGCCCTGCTCCAACACTTCGGCGGCGAGGTCGCCGAAGAGGAGCCCCAGCCCGAGCCCCAGCCCGCCTCGCAGCCACAGCACCAGCAGCAGCCCCCGGCCGCCGCGCCCGGTTTCGCCCCGCCCCCGCAGGCCCCGGCCCCCGCCTTCGGCGCGCCCGCGCCCCAGGCCCCGCACGCGCCCCAGCCCCCGGCTCCGCACGCGCCCCAGCCCCCGGCTCCGCCCGCGCCCCCGCAGCCGGCCTTCGGCGGCCACGTCCCCGCGCCCGCCCCGCACCAGCCGGTGCACTCGGCCCCCACCATGGTCGGCCCGCTGGTGCCCGCGCCCCCGACGACTCCCTACGGCCGGCCGCCGCACGCTCCGCAGCCGCCCGGGCCGCCCTCGTACGGCCAGGTCCCGAACCAGCAGCCCTCGTACGGCGGCCAGGTGCCCCCGCCCGGCCCGGTCCCCGCGCCGCACGGCCAGCCGGCCCCCTACGGCCGGCAGCCGGGCTACCCCCAGCAGGCCCCGTACGGCCAGCCCGCCCCCTACACCCAGCAGCCCGGCTACCCCCAGCCGGCCGCCGCCGCAGCCGCCCCAGGACTCACCTCCGCGCTCAGCCGGTACAAGGAAGCCCCCACCGGCGCCCGCTGGACCCCGCAGAACCACCAGCTGATGCGGGTCGACCTCGCCTCGGGCGGCGGCCAGCCCGTCCTCGCCCGTCAGGGCAGCATGGTCCTCTACCAGGGCAAGGTCGATTTCAGCTACAAGGGCGCCGGTTTCGCCGGCCGCATCGTCGGCAACGCCACCGGCCAGGAGATGCAGCTCATGCGCTGCACCGGCCGCGGCCAGGTCTTCCTCGCGGAGAACGGCGCCCACCTGCACACCATCGAGCTCCAGGGCGACGGCATCTGCGTCTCCGCCGAGAGCGTCCTCGCCTTCGACGAGTCCCTCCAGCACGAGGTCCGCCGGATCGAGGGCCACGGCATCCCGGGCGGAGCCTTGTTCACCATGCTGTTCCAAGGCACCGGCACCGTGGTCGTCAAGACGCACGGCACCCCCGTGGTGCTGCCCGTCACCCCGACCACCTTCGCCGACAGCAACGCCATCGTCGCCTGGTCCGCGGCCTCTCAGGTGATCATTTCCAGCCAGGTCCGGCTCCGCCGCAACGCCTACCCCGGCCACAGCGGGGAGACCGTGAACCTCCAGTTCCGCGGAGCCCCCGGCAACTTCATCGTCGTCCAGCCGTACGAGGTCTGAGGGAGCCCCACATGAACGCCATGAACGCAATGAACCAGCAGCTCGCGGGCTACGCCCCGACCCCCGTCACGGCCCGCATGGAGAACCACGGCCCGGCCATGCTCAAGGTCGCCATGCAAAGCGGCCACGACCTCTTCGCGCGCACCGGCTCGATGGTCGCCTACGAGGGTTTCGTGCAGTACGAGCCCAACCCGCCCGCCGTGCGCCAGATGGCCTCGCAGTGGCTCACCGGCGAAGGCGCCCCGCTGATGAAGTGCACGGGCGACGGCCTGCTCTACCTCGCCGACTACGGCGCGGACGTCGTCGTCATCAACCTCAACAACGACGCGCTCTCCGTCAACGGCACCAACCTGCTGGCCTTCGACGCCCAGCTCCAGTGGGGCGTCGAGCGGGTCAAGGGCATGGCCAAGTTCGCCGGCCAGGGCCTGTTCAACGTACAGATCTCCGGCACCGGCTGGGTCGCCATCACCTCGCGCGGCACCCCGGTCGTGGTCGACTGCGGCCGCGGCGAGGACGAGACGTACGTCGACCCGGACGCGCTCGTCGCCTGGTCCCCCAACCTCAAGGTCAAGGGCAAGCGCAGCTTCAAGGCCTCGTCGATGATCGGCCGGGGCAGCGGGGAGGCCTACCAGATGGCCTTCTCAGGGCAGGGCATCGTCGTCGTACAGCCCAGCGAGGACAGCACCGACCGGCTCCGGGCCCGGGGCTGAGGGGGAGCGGACACCATCATGCAGAGTTCACTTTTCGCCCACGCCGAGGCGCAGTCCCAGGACCGGTACACCGTCCAGAACCCGCAGCTGCTGCGGGTCTCCCTGAGCGGCTCCGACGACGTGCTCGCCCGCAAGGGGGCGATGGTCGCCTACCAGGGGATCATCGACTTCGACGGCGAGTACCAGAGCACCACCCAGCGCACCGCCCGCGCCCGCACCGGCGAGGGCCTGGACCTCATGCGCTGCTCGGGGCAGGGCACGGTCTACCTGGCCAACCTCGCCCAGTACGTCCATGTCGTGGACGTCGACCAGGACGGGCTCACCGTCGACAGCAGCTACGTGCTGGCCCTGGACTCCACCCTGCACACCGAGGCCGTCGCGGTGGACAGCCAGTACGGGATCTCGGGCTCGGGCAAGTACCAGCTCAACATCACCGGCCGCGGCAAGGTCGCCCTCATGACCTCGGGGCAGCCGCTCATGATGCAGGTCACGCCCGATAAGTACGTCAACGCCGACGCGGACGCCATCGTCGCCTGGTCCACCTCGCTGCGCGTGCAGATGCAGGCCCAGACGCACTCCAGCGGTGTGTGGCGGCGGCGCGGCAACACCGGCGAGGGCTGGGAGCTCAGCTTCCTCGGCACCGGCTTCGCGCTGGTGCAGCCCAGCGAGCTTCTGCCGCCGCAGAACGCCCAGCTCGGGCAGGGCCTGGCAGCCCAGTACGGCATGGGCCAGCACGGCGTCCACGCCCAGAACCAGAACAACGCCTGGAACTGATCCGGCAGGCCCGACAGGGGGTCATACGGAAGGGGCGGCCCCCGAGGGACCGCCCCTTCCCGTTCCCGCACAACGCCTCACACGGTCAACAGGCGGGCCCGCGCGGCCTCCAGCAGCCGCACCACCGAGGCGTCGGCCACCGCCGCCACCTGGTCGTACGGGAACCAGCGCAGGTCCAGCGACTCCTCGCTGATCGCCGCCACCGCGTCGGCCGGAGCCAGCGCCGCGTACTGCACGTCCAGGTGCCAGTTGCACGGCGTCGGGATCGGATGCCGGTCCAGTCGTACGGGTCCACCCGCCAGCAGGGTCAGCCCCGCCGGGATCCCCGACTCCTCGCGCGCCTCGCGCAGCGCCGCCTCCGCGAGGGTCGCGTCGCCCGGCTCGCAGTGGCCGCCCATCTGCAGCCACATGCCGAGCTTCTTGTGCAGGGTCAGCAGCACCCGCTCGCGCGACGGGTCGATCACCAGCGCGCTGCCGGTGATGTGCCCCGCCCGGCACGGCTTGTAGACCCCGTCCGGATGTGCGGCGAGGTGCTCCAGGTACAGGTCGCGCAGTTCGGGCTGGTCCTCGTACTCCTTGAGGACGAGCACCGCGTCGTCGTACAGGCTCACTTCTTCTCTTCACCCTCGCCGTCGGAGCCGTCGGCACCGGCAGAGCCGTCGGAACCGGCAGAGCCGCCGGTTTCGCCCTGGGAACCCTGCTCGCCCTGCTCGCGCTTCTCGGCGGCCTCGCCGAGCATCTTGTCGATCTCGGAGAAGTCCAACTGCTCCCGGTGCACGAACCCGTCCGGGTCGTCCAGGTCGGAGGCCGTGGGCAGCATGTCCGGGTGCTCCCAGAGCCCGTCGCGGCCGTCCATCCCGCGGGCGTCGGTCAGCGAGGCCCACAGCCGCGACGCGTCGCGCAGCCGGCGCGGGCGCAGCTCCAGCCCGATCAGCTTCGCGAAGGTCTGCTCCGCCGGGCCGCCCGAGGCGCGCCGCCGGCGCATCGTCTCGCGCATGGCGTCCGCCGAGGACAGCCGGGGCTTGGCCGCCTCGTGCACCACGGCATCCACCCAGCCTTCGACCAGCGCGAGCGCCGTCTCCAGCCGCGCCAGCGCCGCCTTCTGCTCAGGGGTGTCCTGCGGCTGGAACATGCCGCCCTGGAGGGCCTCCTGGAGCTGCTCCGGGTTCGAGGGATCGATCTGACCGACCACGTCCTCGAGCTTCGAAGTGTCGACCTTGATGCCGCGCGCGTAGCCCTCGACCGCACCGAACAGGTGCGAGCGCAGCCACGGCACGTGCGCGAACAGACGGGCGTGCGCCGCCTCGCGCAGCGCCAGGTACAGCCGCACCTCGTCGGAGGGGACGCCCAGGTCCTTGCCGAAGCTCTGGATGTTCAGGGGGAGCAGCGCGGCCTTGCCGGCCGGGCCCAGCGGCAGCCCGATGTCGGTCGAGCCGACGACCTCACCCGCGAGCACGCCCACGGCCTGGCCGATCTGCTGGCCGAACATGGCCCCGCCCATGGACCGCATCATGCCGAGCAGCGGGCCCGCCATCGCCTGCATCTCCTCGGGCAGCACACTGCCCATGGCGACGCCGACGCGCTCGGCGACCGGGTCGACGAGCTCCTTCCACACCGGCAGGGTGGCCTCGACCCACTCGGCCCGGCTCCAGGCCACGGCGGTCGTCGCGCCCGAGGGCAGCGAGGTGACCCCGTCCAGCCAGTGGTCGGCGAGGCGCAGGGCCTCCTCGACGGCCGACTTCTCGGCGATGCCGACGCTGGCGTCCTTGACGCCGTCCGCCGTGCCCTGGGCGACGGTCTGGCGGGCGATGTCCTTGGCCATGTCCCAGTTCACGGGACCGCCCTCGTAGCTCAGCATCTGGCCGAGCTGCTGGAAGGCGGCACCCAGGTCGTTCGGGTTCATCGCGCCGAACATCGCGGCGAACGGATTGTCCGCGCCGCCCGGGGTACCGGCGCCGCCCGGCAGCCCCGTGCCGGCGAACCCGAACGGATTCGGGCCGCCCTGGCCGCCCTTCTTCTTGCCTTCGTCGCCGTTCTCCGGCTCCTCCGGCGGAAGGCCGAATCCGAATGGGGTGTCGCTCACGGGTTTCCTCGGCTCGTAGGGCCGCCGGCGGGTGCCGACGGGCAGTGGTCCGACAACACCACCCAGCGTAGACACCCCACCCGCTTCCGGGCTCGGTGCTCCGCCGGGTCCTGGGCTGCGGCAGGATGGACATCACCTGGTGGGTACGCGTCACGGCGCGTCCCCACTGAAGACAACCGCTGGAGACGCCCGGTGAGTTCCCCAGATCCGCACGCTTTGGACAAAGACGGCCCGCACGAGCCCGATCCCGTGCCGCACGCCGAAGGCCACCCCGAGCCCGGCGAAAGCGGCGTTCGCCCGCCGCGAAACCCGGCGGTACGGGGCCCGGTGATCGCGGTGACCGGCGCCGCGTCGGGGGTCGGCGCGGCGCTGGTGAGCCGCCTCGCCGCATCGGACGAGGTCAAGCAGGTCGTGGCCATCGACGAGCGGCGCGGCGAGTGCGCGTCGGCGACCTGGCACGTCCTGGACGTACGGGACCCGGCGATCGCCGAGAAGCTGCGGGGCGCCGACGTGGTCGTCCACCTCGCGCTGGACCTGGACCTGGAGACCGACCCGGCGGCCCGCACGGCGTACAACGTGCGCGGCACACAGACCGTGCTGACCGCCGCCGCTGCGGCCGGGGTGCACCGCGTCGTGCTCTGCACCTCCGCGATGGTCTACGGGGCGCTGCCCGACAACGACATCCCGCTGGCGGAGGACTCCGAGCTGCGGGCCACCGCCGAGGCCACCGGCGTCGGCGACCTGCTGGAGATCGAGCGCCTCGGCCGGCGCGCCCCCCGGGCGCACCCCGGGCTCAACGTCACCGTGGTCCGCCCCGCGGTCCTGGTCGGCGGCACCGACACCGCCCTGACCCGGTACTTCGAGTCGCCCCGGCTGCTGGTCGTCGCGGGATCCCGGCCCACCTGGCAGTTCTGTCACGTGGAGGACCTGGTCAGCGCCCTGGAGTACGCCGCCCTGGAGAAGGTCGACGGGGAGCTGGCCGTGGGCTGCGAGGGCTGGCTGGAGCAGGAGGAGGTCGAGGAGCTGAGCGGCATCCGCCGCATGGAGCTCCCCTCCGCCGTCGCCCTGGGGGCCGCGGCCCGGCTGCACCGGATCGGGCTGACCCCGTCCCCGGCGGGCGACCTCGCGTACACGATGCACCCGTGGGTGGTCAGCGTGAGCGCGCTGCACGCCGCGGGCTGGCGGCCGCGCTGGACCAACGAGGAGGTGCTCGCCGAACTGCTCCAGGAGGTCGCGGGGCGCCACACGGTCGCGGGCCGCCGTCTGGGCCGCAAGGACGCCGCCACGGCCGCCGGCGCGGCGGGTGCGACGGTCGCCCTGCTCGGCGCCGCCGCCGCCGTCCGCCGTGCCCGCAAACGCCGCGGCATCTGACCGACCCTCGGTCTCCGGGGCCCGGGCCTCCCGGACCACCCGGCCCTGGGCCCCCTCGGCCGTCCCGGACCGCCTCGGCTTCCTGGGCGGCCTGGCCTCCGGGGCTCCCGGGCCTGCCGGGCTGTCCGGGCCGCTTGGGCCTGCGGGGCTTGCCGGGCTTCCTGCGTTTCCCGGGCTTCCCGGGCCGCCTGGGCTTTCCGGGGTCCGGGCCTGCGGGGCTTGCCGGGCCCCCTTGCCGTCCCGGACCGCCTGGGCCTGCGGCCTTCCTGGGCCTCCCGAGCTTCCTGGGCCTCCCGGGCCTCCTGGGCTTCCTGGGCTTCCCGGGCGTCCCGGCCGTCCCGGGCCTCCTGGGCTTCCTGGGCTTCCCGGGCGTCCCGGCCGTCCCGGGCGTCCCGGGCGTCCCGGCCGTCCCGGCCGTCCCGGGCGTCCCGGCCGTCCCGGCCGTCCCGGCCGTCCCGGCCGTCCCGGCCGTCCCGGCCGTCCCGGCCGTCCCGGCCGTTCTGGACCGCATGGGCTTTCCGGCCTCCAAGCCTGCGGGGCTTGCCGGGCCCCCTTGCCCTCCCGGGCCGCCTGAGCCCTGCGGGCTTGCCGGGCTTCCTGCGTTTCCCGGGCCTCCCGCCCCGGCCCTCCTGGGCCGCCTGGGCTTCCCGGCCTCCGGGGCTCCCGGCCTGCCGGGCTGTCCGGTCCCCCTTGGCCGTCCCGGGCCGCCTGGGTTTCCAGACCTGCGGGCTTCCCGGGCCTGCCGGCCGAGGCGCGCAGGGCCGCCGCCATGGAGCGCCGGGCCTGGGCCCTCCGGGCGCCAGCGGGGCGTAGCGGCCTTCGGGCGCGGGCACTGGGCCGCTCGCTGCCCCGGCGGGTTCCCCGTCCGGGGCCCGCGAGGGGGCGGGGTGGCGAGCCCGCCGGACCCGCCAGCCTTCGGGCTTGCCGGGCCTCCTCGGCCTCCGGCCCACCCCGCCCTCCTGGGCGTTCGGGCCCGCCAGACCGTCGCGGTATCCGACGGGACGAACAGGTCGCGGCGGCGATGCCCGCGCGGGACCGCCCGGGGCGGGCCGCGGGGCGCCAGGGCGGCCCGCGGCCCGGCCAGGTCACTTCGCCGGCCCGGCTCGTCCCGCCCCCGCCCCATCCCGCCCCGGGCCGGCCCGGCTCGTCCCGGCCTGTCCCGTCCCGGCTCGGCCCGGCTCGTCCCGGCCCGTCCTGTCTCGCCCCGGGCCGGCCCACCCCGCCCTCCTGGGCGTTCGGGCCCGGCAGACCGTCGCGGTATCCGACGGGACGGGCAGGTCGCGGCGGCGATGGCCGTGCGGGACCGCCCGCGGCCCGGCCACGTCACTTCGCTGGCCCGTCCGGTCCCGGCCCCGCCCGGCCCGGCCCGGCAGCGTCGCTTCGGAGTCCGGCCCGGTCGCGGCGGCGATGGCCGTGCGGGACCGCCCGCGGCCCGGCCACGTCACTTCGCTGGCCCGTCCGGTCCCGGCCCCGCCCGCCCCGCCCCGGCCCGGCCCGGCAGCGTCGCTTCGGAGTCCGGCCCGGTCGCCTCGCCGGAGGGCGGCGGCACGGCTTCCTGTAGGAGGCTCCCAAGGCGGCCGCAGAGGGCAGGGTGAATCGGCTATTTCGCGGCGGCCCCCGCTAGGGCACGATGGGCGGTATGGCACCGCACTTCGACCACCCCGGCGAGCAGGCCGCCCAGGATCCGATCCGGCTGCTCGCGATCCGCGAGACCCCGCTCTCGATCGACGAGGTCTTCACGGCGGTCGGCGACGACGCGACGGGCGGCACGACCCTCTTCGTCGGCACGGTGCGCAACCACGACGGCGGGGCCGACGTCGACTCCCTCGGCTACTCCTGCCACCCCACGGCCGAGGCCGAGATGCGCCGCATCGCCGAGCGCGTCGTGGAGAAGTACCCCGTGCGCGCCCTCGCCGCCGTGCACCGCGTCGGCGACCTGTCGGTGGGTGACCTGGCGGTGGTCGTGGCCGTGTCCTGCCCGCACCGCGGCGAGGCCTTCGAAGCCTGCCGGATGCTGATCGACGACCTCAAGCACGAGGTCCCGATCTGGAAGCACCAGACCTTCGCCGACGGCACGCAGGAGTGGGTCGGGGCCTGCTGAACCCCCGGCCCCGGTACAGCCCCCGCAAGGGGGTAACCTCACACCCGTTCGGCCGCGCAACACGCCCTCGGTTTGCGTAACCCCCTTCCGGGCACGAGCGTTGAAGCCACCGACGACACGTACTTTCGGGGCAGGGAGGCACGTCCATGGCGTCACTGGCGTGGTTGCTGATTCCGCTGTTCGCCGCCATCGGAGCGGCGATATGGGGCAGCTGGGCGGCGCGCGACCGCACGACCGGCGACATATCCGAGCTCACCGGCTACGCACGCTTCCGCGAGGCCATGGATCAGTCCGAGCAGATCCGGCCCGGAACGAAGCTCACCACGACGAACCTCACCACCACGCACCCCATGACGACGCACCTCACCACGACGAGCGGCATCGAGACGAGGGAGAAGGCGCACTCCGGTTCCGACGCCGTCTGACGCGTCCCGCGAGGTCCGCCTGAGAATCCCCTGAGAAGTCCGCGGACGAACCCCGTACGGACCGGCCCCACGGGCCGCCCGTCAGAGGCGTCCCGTACTGTCGGTCCATGCCACGCCGCACTGCGACGATGCTCGCTTCCACCCTCATGCTGTTCGCACTGCTCTGCGCAGGGGTTTTCCTCAAGGTCCCGTACTCCGAGATGAGCCCCGGCCCCACCGTGAACACGCTCGGCGAGTCGCACGGCGAGCCCGTCCTGAACATCTCGGGGCACAAGACCTACCCCACCACCGGGCACCTCAACATGACGACGGTCCGCGTCACCGGGGCGGACTACGACATGAACCTGCTGGAAGCGGTGTACGGCTGGCTGGCCGGGGACACCATCGTGGTGCCGCACGAGAACCTCTATCCCGACGGCAAGACGGACAAGCAGTCCACCCAGGAGAACGCCGAGGAGTTCAGCCAGTCGCAGGAGAGCGCCAAGGTCGCGGCCCTCAAGCAGCTGGGCATCGAGGTCCCGGTCCGGGTCGTCGTCTCCACCGTGGTCAAGGGCAGTCCCTCCGAAGGCAAGCTGCACGCCGGTGACGTGATCAAGTCCGTGGACGGCGCCCCCGTGGCGGAACCCGGCGACGTGGCCAAGCTCGTCACCAAGCACAAGCCCGGAGAGCCGGTCGAGTTCACCATCGTGCCCGCCGCCGACGCGGCCGAGGCCGAGAAGGCGGGCCGCGAGCCGAGCACCACGGTCAAGGTCACGATCGTCGCAGGGAAGGCGGAGGACGACGGCCACGCCATCGTCGGCATCCGCGCCGGCGTCGACCACACCTTCCCGTTCCCCATCGACATCAAGCTCGCCGACGTCGGCGGCCCCAGCGCAGGCCTGATGTTCGCGCTCGGCATCGTCGACAAGCTCACCCCCGCCGACCTGACCGGAGGGAAGTTCATCGCGGGCACCGGCACCATCGACGACGCCGGCAAGGTCGGCCCGATCGGCGGCATCCAGTTGAAGACCATCGGGGCCCGCAAGGCGGGCGCCCGGTACTTCCTCACGCCCGCCGAGAACTGCGCCTCCGCCGCCGCGCACGTCCCCGACGGCCTGACCCTGGTCAAGGTCTCCACCATCGGCGACGCGGAACAGGCACTGGAGAAGATCGCCAAGGGGGACACGGCCGGGCTGCCGAGCTGCACCACGTCCTGACCGGGCCCGCGGCCCCGGCGGCTACGCGAAGGTCGCCGCCAGCGCCTCCGCCAGCCCGGGCACCAGCCCCTCGCCGGTGAGGACCTCGCTGGAGGAGTCCTTCTCCCGCAGCCGGACCGCCGACTCGCGCGACCCGTCCCGCAGCACCGCCACCGTGAGGCGGACCTCCTGCCGCTCCGGGTGCGAGGCGACCCACTTCGCCAGCTGCTTGTCGCTCAGCCCCTCCGGTACGGAGGCCTCCGCGGACGGCGGCAGCATCAGCCGCTCCACGGTCAGCGCGCAGCCCACGACCGCGTCGGGCCAGGCGATGGTGCCCAGGAACTTGTCGAGCGGGGTGTTGGCGGGCACCTCCTCCTGCTCGATCGGGGTCAGGGAGGACTTGCCGGTGTCGTCCTGGTCGAGACCGAGCTGGCCGGCCAGACGGGGCTCCTGCCTGCGCAGGCGGGCGGTGTCTACGAGGGCGAACAGCCGGGCCGGCCGGTCCCAGCCGAGGCCGGCCGCGTACTCGTCGATCTCGAGGCAGGCGCGGGTCAGCGGGCTGGCCGCCATGGGAGTGCCGGAAGGCGAAAGGTTGGACATGGACAACATCCTGCCTCCTTCGGACCGGATAGCGGGAACTGACTAAAGCCTCAGTAAGTTGCATGAGTGGGCTCTACGATCGGGGGCCCGTTGATGACCAGCCCCAGCGACTTTCAGAGGTGCGCACCTTGGCTTTCCAGATGCCGGACCGCGGCGCAGGCCCCTCCGGGCCACGGATGAGAGTCGGCCGCCCCTCCCGGCGTGCCCGCACTCTTCTGATGACTCTGGGCGTTCTGGCCGTGCTGGCCATGGCGTTCATCATGTTCGCGGGCTTCTGGACCGACTGGCTCTGGTTCCGCTCCGTCGCGTTCTCCAGTGTGTTCACCACCACTCTGTGGACCAAGATCGGCCTTTTCGCGGTGTTCGGACTGCTGATGGCGGGAGCCGTCGGGTTCAACATCTGGCTGGCGCACCGGCTGAGGCCGCCGCTCAGCGCGATGTCGATGGAGCAGCAGAGCCTCGACCGCTACCGGATGAGCGTCGCCCCCTACAAGAAGTGGCTGCTCCTGGGCATCGCCGCGATCGTCGGGCTGATCGCGGGGGCGTCGGCAGCCGGCCAGTGGAAGACCTGGCTGATGTACGTGAACGGGGTGCCCTTCGGGCAGAAGGACCCCCAGTTCGGTCTGGACGTGTCCTTCTACACCTTCGATCTGCCCTGGTACCGCTTCCTGCTGGGCTTCGGGTTCGCGGCGGTCGTGCTGTCGGTGATCGCCGCCGTCGTCGTGCACTACCTGTACGGCGGGCTGCGCGTGACCAGCCCCGGCGCCCGGGCCACCGCCGCCGCCACCGGTCACCTGTCGGTGCTGCTCGGCCTGTTCGTGACCTTGAAGGCGGTCGCGTACTGGCTCGACCGGTACGGCCTCGCGGTGAAGTCGAGTGACTTCAAGGCCGCCGACAACTGGACCGGCCTGCGGTACGTCGACGCCAACGCCTACCTCCCGGCGAAGACGATCCTCGTCGCCATCGCCGCGATCTGCGCCCTGCTGTTCTTCGCCACGCTGTGGCGCCGGACCTGGCAGCTGCCGGTCATCGGCTTCGGCCTGATGGTCCTCTCGGCGATCCTCATCGGCGGGCTGTACCCGGCGATCGTGCAGAAGTTCCAGGTCCAGCCGAACGAGCAGGCCAAGGAGTCCCCGTACGTCGAGAAGAACATCGAGGCGACGCGGAACGCCTACGGCATCGACGACGCCGAGGTGAAGGACTACCCGGGAACCGGGTCCAACACCGACCGGGCCAAGCTGCGGGCCAACGCGGACAGCACCGCGAGCATCCGCCTGCTCGACCCGAACATCGTCTCGCCGGCCTTCCAGCAGCTCCAGCAGGTCAAGGGCTACTACGGTTTCCCGGCGACCCTCGCCGTCGACCGCTACAAGGGCCAGGACACCGTCATCGGCCTGCGCGAGCTGAACCTCGCGGGCATCCCCAAGAACAACTGGATCAACGACCACTTCCGGTACACGCACGGCTACGGCGTGGTCGCCGCCAAGGGCACCGAGGTCACGAAGAACGGCGACCCGGTCTTCATCCAGTCCGACCTGCCCTCCAAGGGCGAGTTCGGCACCGGGAACGCCTTCAAGCAGCAGATCTACTACGGCGAGCAGACGAAGCAGTACTCGATCGTCGGCGGTCCGCAGAAGGAGCTCGACTACTCCGACGACAAGGGCGAGAAGGAGACGAGCTACACCGGCAAGAGCGGTGTCAGCCTCGACAACCCGGTCAACCGGGCCGCCTACGCCCTCGCGTTCAGCGAGCCGCAGATCCTCTACTCCGGTGCCATCGGCGACGGTTCGCGGATCCTGTACAACCGCACGCCCAAGGAGCGCGTCGAGGCCGTCGCCCCCTGGCTGACCATCGACGGCGCGGCCTACCCGGCCGTGGTCGACGGCCGCATCCAGTGGATCGTGGACGCCTACACGACGACGAACGGCTACCCGTACGCCTCGCGCACCACGCTCGGCGACTCCACGGCGGACTCGCTCACCAACAGCCAGCGCGCGGTCGTGGCGCAGGAGAACCGGGTCAACTACATCCGGAACTCGGTGAAGGCCACCGTCGACGCCTACGACGGCACGATCAAGCTGTACCAGTGGGACACCCAGGACCCGGTCCTCAAGACCTGGATGAAGGCGTTCCCCGGCACCGTCAAGGCCAAGAGCGAGATCCCCAAGGCGCTCATCGACCACATGCGCTACCCGCAGGACCTCTACAAGGTGCAGCGCGAACTGCTGACCCGCTACCACGTCACGGACGCGCAGACGTTCCTCAGCGGTTCGGAGGTCTGGGCCGTCCCGGACGACCCGACCACCAAGACGGGCAGCGCGGTGC
Organism: Streptomyces sp. NPDC051578; assembly: GCF_044454045.1. NCBI lineage: Bacteria > Bacillati > Actinomycetota > Actinomycetes > Kitasatosporales > Streptomycetaceae > Streptomyces > Streptomyces sp. NPDC051578. Next base: position 1,611,306 of record NZ_JBITDH010000001.1, on the reverse strand, counting down.
CGCCGTACTACCTGTCGATGAAGATGCCGGGCCAGAAGGAGCAGGCGTTCTCGCTCACGACGACCTTCACGCCGAACGGCCGGGACAACCTGAGCGCCTTCATGGCGGTCAACGCCGATCCGGGCACCCCGGACTACGGCAAGATCCGCATCCTGAAACTGCCGACCAGTACCCCGGTCGACGGACCCAAGCAGGTCCAGAGCAAGTTCAACTCCAAGCCGGAGATCGCCCAGGAGATCAACATCCTGAGCCGGGGCGACTCCCAGGTGGAGTACGGAAACCTGCTGACGGTGCCGCTGGACGACGGAGTGCTGAACGTCGAGCCGGTGTACGTCAAGGGCGGCGGCCTCAAGTACCCGACGCTGCGCAAGGTCCTGGTGACCTACGGCGGCCAGACGGCCTTCGAGGACACGCTGGAGAAGGCGCTGAACGTGGTGTTCGGGGCGGAGGCGCCGAGCGCGCCGACGACGCCGACCACCCCCACCACCCCGCCCGGCGAAGGCACCACCACGCCGCCGGGTACGCAGGACCCGACGGTCAAGGCGGCCCTGTCGGACGCGCAGAAGGCCATCGAGGCGGCGGAGAAGGCGCGCCAGGCGGGCGACTGGACGGCGTTCGGCAAGGCCCAGGACGACATCAAGGCAGCGCTGCAGCGTGCGGTGGACGCCGAGGCGAAGCTGACGGCCCCCAAGCCGGGCAGCTGATGATCACTGGGTAATGGCCCGGCCCCGCGTCGTGATACTGTGGTTTCACCGACGCGGGGTGGAGCAGCTCGGTAGCTCGCTGGGCTCATAACCCAGAGGTCGCAGGTTCAAATCCTGTCCCCGCTACTGAAAACGAAGGCCCGGATCCATGGGATCCGGGCCTTCGTCATGTCCGGGGGAGGCGACCGCCGGCACACGGGGTCACTGGGGCGGGTGAGTTGGGATGGGAGCGTGTTTGACTTGTCTCTCTGTGGGCATGTCGACAAAACGCTGTAGTGACCTCACTGGCTGCGACATACCAGGTGTACGCGGGTAGCAGGTGATGCGACGATGGGATTTATGGGGGACAGGTCAACTCTGCTGGAGACAGGGCGGTTTGTGAGGTCGGGGGTCGAGTCGGGCAGCGAAGCCGAGAAGGGGGCTCAGACCGTTAACGCGCAGACCGCATTGACCGATGCGGATTTCGCGGACGAAGCGTTCGCCGAAGCCGACGTGGCCAGTGACGCGGAGCTGGAGGCCCGGCACCGCGTGGCCGCCGACAAGGGGGACCCCGGCGCCATGAGCGTGCTCGGGGCCCTGCTGCTGCGCCGCGGCGACCTGGCCGGGGCCGAGCCGTACCTGCGGGGAGCCACCGCCGAGGGGGACCGCGCCGCCGCCAACAACCTCGGGGTGCTGCTGCACCAGCGCGGCTACCCCGACGAGGCGGCCGGCTGGTGGCGGGTCGCCGCCGTCGCCGGCTCCGCGCCGGCCGCGCACGCCCTGGGCCGGCACTACCGTGAGCGGGGTGATGAGCCCGCGGCCGAGTACTGGATGCGCCAGGCGGCGGAGTCCGGCCACGCCCTGGGCGCCTACGGGCTGGCCGACCTGCTGGAACACCGGGGGGACAAGGGCGTCGAGCGGTGGTTCCGCGCCGCGGCGGAACAGGGGCACCGCGAAGCCGCGTACCGGCTCGCCCGCCACCTGAGGAAGGGCGACCCCGTCGAGGCCGAGCAGTGGTACCGGCAGGCCGCCGCACGCGGGCACCGCCGGGCCGCGCTGCACCTGGGCGCGCTGCTGGAGGCCCGCGGTGAGCTCAAGGAGGCGGGGCGCTGGTACCTGACCTCGGCGAAGCAGGGGGAGGCGCGGGCCGCGTGCGCCCTCGGCTTCCTGCTGCGCGACGCCGGGGACGAGGAGAGCGCGGCGGCCTGGTGGCGCCGGGCCGCCGAGGACGGCGACGGCAACGCGGCCAACGCCCTCGGCGCCCTGCACGCGGCCCGGGGCGAGACCCAGACGGCCGAGAAGTGGTACCGGGTCGCGATGGACGCCGGTGACCACAACGGGGCGTACAACCTCGCGCTGCTGTGCGCCGCGCAGGAACGGACGGCGCAGGCCGAGCAGTGGTACCGCCGGGCGGCCTACGCGGGCCACCGCGAGGCGGCCAACGCCCTGGCGATCCTGCTCCTCCAGGGCGGCGACGCGGAAGGCGCCGAGCCGTGGTTCTCCAAGGCGGCCGAGGCGGGCAGCGTGGACGCCGCCTTCAACCTCGGGATCCTGTTCGCCAGCCGGGACGAGGACCGCACGGCGCTCAAGTGGTACGAGCGGGCCGCGTCGGCCGGCCACACCGACGCGGCACTCCAGGTCGGCATCGCACTGGTGCGGGACGGCGAGGAGCGGGCGGCGGAACGGCACCTGCGCTGCGCGGCGGGCGGCGGCAGCGCGGAGGCGGCGTTCAGGCTGGCCGCGCTCCTGGAGTCGCTGGCCCCGCCGCCGGAGCCGGTGGCGCTGGGCGAGCCGGTCGGCGGGGCGGCGCGGACCGAGAGCGAGGAGTGGTACGAGCGCGCGGCCGAGCAGGGCCACCGGCGGGCCCAGGTCCGGGTCGGGATGCTGGCGGCTGCGCGGGGCGACCTGGCGGCGGCCGCGCGGTGGTACCGGGAGGCGGCGGAGGCCGGCTCGCGCAACGGGGCGTTCAACCTGGGGCTGCTGCTGGCCCGGGAGGGGAACGAACCGGAGGCGGCGCTGTGGTGGACGCGGGCGGCGGTGGCCGGCCACGGCCGGGCGGCGCTGCGGCTCGGGCTGCTGGCCGCGCGGCAGGGGGACCTCAACGAGGGGCAGAAGTGGTGCGTGCGGGCCATGGAGCTGGGGCCGGCGGAGGTCTCCGAGCGGGCGGCGCGGCTGCGGGACGCCTTGGCCGAGGAACTCTCGGCGTAACCCCGACCGGGGATCCGGCGGCGGTAGGGGGGGTCCGGCGGCGGTAGGGCGGGGTACGGCGGGGTCGTCCGCGGCGCCGTCGGGCACCGGCCCGGCGGGCCCCGCGGCCGCGGCCGCGCCGGGCTCCCGGGCCTCCGCCCCGGAGCCCGCACCCCACCGCGGGCCCGAGCGGGTGGATCGTTAAGCGATTTGCATCTGCCGGGGGGCGTCACGTAAAGTCGTGTTTACCGACGCGGGGTGGAGCAGCTCGGTAGCTCGCTGGGCTCATAACCCAGAGGTCGCAGGTTCAAATCCTGTCCCCGCTACTGAAACCGAAGGCCCGGATCCCATGGATCCGGGCCTTCGGTCATTTCGCGAGCGGAAACGGAAGCGAAGCGCACAGGCCGAAGGGGCCCGGAACCGACCGGTTCCGGGCCCCTCCTCTTCTCTTGCGTTCCCTTGCGGCTACGCCCCCGCGCAGTTCGGGCACACACCCCGGTACGTCACCTCGACCGCGGAGACCACGAAGCCGAACCGCTCCGCGTCCGGCAGGTCGGCCAGCGGGTCGCCCGACGGGTGGACGTCGCGGATCGCGCCGCACTGCGCACACACCAGGTGCTGGTGCGCGCGGTGGGCGTTCGGGTCGTACCGCTTGGCGCGGCGGTCCGTGGAGACCTCCAGCACCTCGCCCAGGCTGACCAGCTCGCCCAGGGTGTTGTACACCGTCGCCCGGGAGATCTCCGGCAGCTTGGCCACCGCGCGCGCGTGCACCTCGTCGGCCGTCAGGTGAACGTGGTCACCGTCGAGCACCTCGGCCACGACGCGCCGCTGTGCGGTCATGCGCCATCCGCGTCCGCGAAGTCGTTCCAGCAGGTCACTCATGAGTCCAAGCCTAACAGTGCGGCTGATTCGGTGTAACTCCCGAACAAGTGCGGAGTTGGATGGCTGCTTGACTTAGACAAAGTCCATTGTAGGATCGAGTACGGCTGACCATGAGGACAGGACACGCAGGAAATGACGCAGGAGGCGCACGTGACGCAGGGACCGCTCACCACGGAGGCCGGAGCCCCGGTCGCGGACAACCAGAACAGTGAGACCGCCGGCGTCGGTGGCCCCGTACTCGTCCAGGACCAGCTCCTGCTGGAGAAGCTCGCCCACTTCAACCGCGAGCGCATCCCGGAGCGCGTCGTGCACGCCCGCGGTGCCGGTGCGTACGGCACCTTCACGCTCACCCGTGACGTCTCCCGGTGGACCCGCGCGAAGTTCCTGTCCGAGGTCGGCAAGCAGACCGAGACCTTCCTGCGCTTCTCCACCGTCGCGGACAGCCTCGGCGGCGCCGACGCGCGCCGCGACCCGCGCGGCTGGGCGCTCAAGTTCTACACCGAAGAGGGCAACTACGACCTCGTCGGCAACAACACCCCGGTCTTCTTCATCCGCGACGCGATCAAGTTCCCGGACTTCATTCACACGCAGAAGCGCGACCCGTACACGGGCTCGCAGGAAGCCGACAACGTGTGGGACTTCTGGAGCCTGAGCCCCGAGTCGACGCACCAGGTGACCTGGCTCTTCGGCGACCGCGGCATCCCGGCCTCCTACCGGCACATGGACGGCTTCGGCTCGCACACCTTCCAGTGGAACAACGAGGCCGGCGAGGTCTTCTGGGTCAAGTACCACTTCAAGACCGACCAGGGGATCAAGAACCTCACCCAGGCCGAGGCCAACCTGCTCGCCGGTGAGGACCCCGACTCCCACCAGCGCGACCTGCGCGAGTCCATCGAGCGCGGCGACTTCCCCAGCTGGACCGTGCAGGTCCAGATCATGCCGGCGGCCGAGGCGGCGGAATACCGCTTCAACCCGTTCGACCTCACCAAGGTGTGGCCGCACGCGGACTACCCGCCGATCGAGATCGGCAAGCTGGAGCTCAACCGCAACCCGGAGAACATCTTCGCCGAGGTCGAGCAGAGCATCTTCAGCCCGGCCCACTTCGTCCCCGGAATCGGTCCGTCCCCGGACAAGATGCTCCAGGGCCGCCTCTTCGCGTACGGCGACGCCCACCGCTACCGCGTCGGCATCAACGCCGACCACCTGCCGGTGAACCGTCCGCACGCCACCGAGGCGCGCACCAACTCCCGCGACGGCGCCCTGTACGACGGCCGCCACAAGGGTGCGAAGAACTACGAGCCGAACAGCTTCGGCGGACCGTTCCAGACGGACCGCCCGCTGTGGCAGCCCGTCCCGCTGACGGGTGGCACGGGCAACCACGCCACCGCGGTCCACCGCGAGGACAACGACTTCGTCCAGGCGGGCAACCTCTACCGCCTGATGTCGGAAGACGAGAAGGGCCGTCTGGTCGAGAACCTCTCCGGCTTCATCGCCAAGGTCTCCCGTGACGACATAGTCGACCGCGCGATCAACAACTTCCGCCAGGCGGACGGTGACTTCGGCAAGCGGCTGGACGTCGCGGTCCAGGCCCTGCGCGGCTGACGGGCGCTTGTCGTAGCGAGACGACGGGCCGGCACTCCTCGGAGCGCCGGCCCGTCGCCGTACCTGCCACGGGGAGTCGCTACGCGAGTACGGCGCTGCGCCGCGCCGGTGCCCAGCAGCGGATGACGTCGCGCACCGAGACGATGCCCACCGGGCCGCCGTCCTCCAGCACGATCAGATGGCGGAAGCCGCCGTGCGCCATGGCCTCGGCGGCTTCCTGCACCGTCGCGTCGGGGGTGCAGAAGACGACGTTGTTGGTGGTGTGGGCGCCCACCGACTCCCGGTCGGGGTCGTGGCCGGCGCCGAGGGAGTTGAGGATGTCGCGCTCGGTCAAGATGCCGATGCCGCTGTGGTCGGGATCGAGGACGACGGCCGCGCCGACGCGCCGGCCGGACATCAGGCAGGCCGCCTGACGGAGGGTGTGGGCGGGTCCGAGGGTGAGGATCACGGTGCTCATGGCGTCGCGGACGAGCATGAAGGGAGCCACCTCCTGGGTGAGCCCCCGCCTGGGTGGGTGCGCCGGGTGAGGGGCCGCCTCAAGAGAAGGGCTTCACAAGCGCACAAGCGGGGGAGTCCCAGATTCCCACGCGCACGCAGGGTCATCAAGAGGGGCGCGCCCGGCAACACCCGCCCGGCCGAGCGCACCGACGGCGCGTCAGCGCGCCTCAGGGGCGCGGACGCAGGCGCGTCAGCATCTCCTCGTGCAGCAGGCCGTTGGAGGCGGCCGCGTTGCCGCCGTGGACGCCGTCGACCCCGTCGAGGCTGGTGAAACGGCCGCCCGCCTCCTCGACGACCACCGCGATGGCGGCCATGTCCCACAGGTTCAGCTCCGGCTCGGCGCACAGGTCGAGCGAGCCCTCGGCGACCATCATGTACGGCCAGAAGTCGCCGTAGCCCCGGGTGCGCCAGCAGGCGCGGGTCAGGTCCAGGAAGCCGGGCAGCCGGCCCTGCTCCTCCCAGCCCGTCAGCGAGGAGTACGCGAACGAGGCGTCGCCCAGGGCCGCGACCTTCGAGACGCCGATCGCCGTGGTCTCGCCCAGCGCGCCGCCCGCCCAGGCGCCGCTGCCCTTCGCCGCCCACCAGCGCCGACCCAGCGCCGGCGCGGAGACCACCCCGACCACCGGCCGGAACACCCCGTCCGCGCCCTCGGCCATCAGCGAGATCAGCGTCGCCCACACCGGGACGCCCCGCACGTAGTTCTTCGTCCCGTCGATCGGGTCCACGACCCAGCGGCGCGGGCCGTCGCCCTTGAGCCCGTACTCCTCGCCCAGGATGGCGTCGCCCGGCCGCGCGGCCAGGATCCCGGCGCGGATGATCTCCTCGGCGGCCTTGTCGGCCTCGCTCACCGGGGTCATGTCCGGCTTCGTCTCCACCTGGAGGTCGAGGGCGCGGAAACGCTGCGTGGTGGCGGCGTCGGCGGCGTCGGCGAGTTCGAGGGCGAGGCGGAGGTCATCGTCATACTCGGGCATGGCCGAACAGTATCGAGACCGCGGCCGGCCGGCGAACGCCGTCCACGGTGCGGCCGACGGGCGCCCTTGACAGGACCTGGCACCCCGTCAACTCTGACGGGAGGACGACCGGGGGAGGGGAGCGGGGGAGGCGACGATGGCGGCGGCGCGGGAGTCCTTGCTGGAAGCGGCGGGAGCGGCGCTGGCGGCGCGCGCCTGGCCCGCCGTGCGGATGGTCGAGGTGGCGGCGGCGGCCGGGGTGTCCCGGCAGACGCTGTACAACGAGTTCGGCGGGAAGGCGGGCCTGGGGCGCGCCCTGGTGCGCCGGGAGGCCGACTGGTACCTGACGGGCGTGGACCGCGCCCTGGAGGGCTCGCAGGACACCGCCGAACGGCTGACGGCCGTCGCCGACTGGACCGTACGGGCGGCCCGCGCGCGTCCCCTCGTACGGGCCCTGCTGACGGGGTCGTGGAACGGCGGCCTGCCCGCCCCGCCCGCACGGGGCGCCCGGCCGGGGCTGCCCGCGCTCGGGCCGGGCGAGCTGGTGCGCGCCGTCCGGGACCGCGCGTCAGCCGCACTCCCGGCGGAGCCGGCGCAGCGGTGCGAGCTGGTCGTACGGCTGGCGCTGTCCTACGTGGTCGCCCCCACCGGCCCGGGCGAGGAGCCGTCGGCGGCCGCGCTGCTCGGGCTGGTCAGTGCGCCGAACCCGACAGCTGGAGCCCGATGACGCCGAGGATGACCAGCGAGATCGAGACGAGTTTCAGCGTGGAGACCAGGTCGCCGAGGAAGACCATGCCGTAGATGGCCGTGCCGGCCGCGCCGATGCCGGTCCACACGGCGTACGCGGGGCCCACGTCGAGCTTCTTGAGCGCCAGGGTCAGCAGGCCGAAGCTGCCGAGCGCGAAGGACGCGAAGGCGATCGTGGGCCACAGCCGGGTGAACCCGTGGGAGAGCTTGAGGCACACCGCGAAACCGGTCTCCAGGATCCCGGCGACCACGACCAGCAGCCACGCCATCGCATGTGCCTCCCCGCGTCCCGCGTCACGTGACGTCGCGTCACCTGGTGCGATTATGCATTTATCCCGACGCGATCTTCGGCAAACACGAGCGCCCCGCCGGGCCGGTGGGCCGCGTGCGCCGGTCAGTCGCCCTCGCGGCGCTCCCGCGTCTCCAGCAGCCGCCGCAGCGAGTACAGCCGCGCCGGGTCCGCGTGCCCGTCCGCCACCCACTGGTCGAGCGCGCAGTCCGGCTCGTCGTGGCTGCAGGCGCGCGGACACTCCTCCGTGCCGCCGACCAGGTCCGGGAACGCCAGGATGACCCGGGACGGGTCGACGTGGTGCAGGCCGAACGAGCGCACGCCGGGGGTGTCGATGACCCAGCCGTCCCCGCCGGGCAGCGGCAGCGCGAGCGCGGAGGTGGTGGTGTGCCGGCCCCGGCCGGTGACCGCGTTGACGTGTCCGGTCGCGCGCTGGCGGCCCTTGGCGACGAGCGAGTTCACCAGGGTGGTCTTGCCGACGCCCGAGTGCCCGACGAAGGCGGTGATCCGACCGTTCAGGCGCTCGCGCACCCGCTCGGCCGCGTCGCCGGCCGCCAGCTCCTCGCGGTTGGTGACGACGTAGTTCACGCCGAGCGTCGAATAGATCTCCAGGATCTTCTCCGCGGAGGTCAGGTCCGACTTGGTGAGCACCAGCAACGGCTCCAGACCGGCGTCGTACGCGGCCACCAGGCAGCGGTCGATCATCCGGGGCCGCGGCTCCGGATCGGCCAGCGCCGTGACGATGGCCAGCTGGTCGGCGTTGGCGACGACCACCCGCTCGTACGGGTCGTCGTCGTCCGCGGTGCGCCGCAGGACGGACTTGCGCTCCTCGATCCGTACGATGCGGGCGAGGGTGTCCTTCTTGCCGGTCAGGTCGCCGACGATCCAGACGCGGTCACCGACCACCGCCGCCTTGCGGCCCAGTTCGCGGGCCTTCATCGCGTGCACCGTGCGGTCGCCGACCAGGCAGGTCAGCCGGCCCCGGTCGACGGTCAGGACGAAGCCCTCGGCCGCGTCCTCGTGCTTGGGGCGGATGTTCGTACGCGGCCGGTTGCCCTTGGGGTTGGGGCGCGAGCGGATGTCGTCTTCGTCGGTGTGCTTGCCGTACCTGCGCATGACGGGCCCTACGCTCCCGCGCCGCGCGACGCAAGGCCCAGCATCCCGGCCCACATCGAGGGGAAGTCCGGCAGGGTCTTCGCGGTCGTCGCCACGTTCTCGATCAGTACGCCCTCCACCGCCAGGCCGATCACCGCGCCGGCCGTCGCCATCCGGTGGTCGTCGTACGTGTGGAACACGCCGCCGTGCAGCGGGCGCGGGCGGATGCGCAGGCCGTCCTCGGTCTCGGTGACGTCGCCGCCCAGGCCGTTGATCTCGGCGGTGAGCGCCGCCAGCCGGTCCGTCTCGTGCAGCCGCAGGTGGCGTACGCCCCGGAGCACGGACTCGGAGTCCGCCAGCGCCGCGATCGCCGCGATGCCCGGCGTCAGCTCGCCGACCTCGCCCAGGTCCACGTCGATGCCGTGGATCTTGCCGCTGCCGGTGAAGACCAGGCCCGCGTCGGTCAGCTCGCAGGAGCCGCCCATCTCGGTGAAGATCCGGCGCAGCGCGTCACCGGGCTGGGTGGTGCGGCGCGGCCAGTCGGGGATGGTCACCGTGCCGCCGGTGATCAGCGCCGCGGCCAGGAAGGGCTGGGCGTTGGAGAGGTCCGGCTCCACCACCAGGTCGCGGCCCAGGAGAGCGCCGGGGGTGACCCGCCACACGTTCTTCTCGCCGCCCGCCTCGGGGGTGTCGACCTGGGCGCCCGCCGCGCGCAGCATCTCCACCGTCATCCGGATGTGCGGCATGGAGGGCAGGTTGTCCCCGGTGTGGCGGACCTCGACCCCCTGGTTGAAGCGCGGCGCGGACAGCAGCAGCGCCGAGACGAACTGCGAGGAGTTGGAGGCGTCGATCTCGACCGTGCCGCCCTCGAGGGCCCCGCCGCCCTGGACGGTCAGGGGCAGTGCGCCCCGGCCGTCGTCGTCGATCCGGGCGCCGAGCACGCGCAGGGCGTTGATGACCTCGCCCAGCGGCCGTTCGTAGGAGCGCGGGTCGCCGTCGAAGCGGATGTCGCCGGAGGCGAGGGTGGCGACGGGCGGCAGGAAGCGCATGACCGTGCCCGCGTTGCCGACGTCGACGGTGGCCGGGCCGTGCAGGGCCGCAGGGATGACCCGCCAGGCCTCGCCGCCCGCGCCCTCGCCGGCGGAGCTGGAGGAGACGGTCTCCTCGATGCCGACGCCCATCGCGCGCAGCGCGTCCGACATCAGCTGGGAGTCGCGCGAGCGCAGCGGACGGCGTACCCAGCCCGGCTCGGAGGCCAGTGCGGCCAGCACGAGGGCCCGGTTGGTGACCGACTTGGAGCCCGGCACGGTGACGGTGGCGTGGACGGCGCCGTCCGCGAGCGGGGCGGGCCAGAGGGCGTGGGGCGCGGGGGTCTCGGTCATGGCCTCCACTTTAGTGGCTTCGACCAAGCCCGGATCGTGGCCGGGGCCCGTCGGGGGACCCGCCACCGGGGCGCCACCGGCGCCGTCTCAGAGACCGAGAAGCCAGCGTGCCCCGCCGGTCAGCGCGCACAGCCCGACGGCGTGGAAGAACAGCAGCCACACCACCGGGTGCACGTGCGTGAGCCGCCCCAGCTGGTCCGCGTCGGAGTCGGGGGCGCCGCCGTGGCGGCGTTTGGCCTGGAGCTCGAACACCGGCCGGACCCCGCCCAGCAGGAGGAACCACACCACCGCGTACGCGAACACCGCCTGCACCTCGGCCGGCGTCAGCCAGGAGACCAGGACGAAGACCGCGCCGGTCAGCACCACCGTCAGCAGCCCGTAGGCGTTGCGGATCATCACCAGCATCGCGAGCAGCAGCGCGGTCGCCGCCCACAGCAGGAGCGTGATCCGGTGCGCGGACAGCAGGGCGGCCCCGCCGAGCCCGAGCAGCGAGGGCGCCGTGTACCCGGCGGCGGCGGTCAGCACCATCCCGATACCGCTGGGCTTGCCCCGGCTGACCGTGACGCCGCTGGTGTCCGAGTGCAGCCGGATCCCGTCGAGCCGGCGCCCGGTCAGCAGCGCCAGCAGCCCGTGCCCGCCCTCGTGCGCGATGGTGATCGCGTTGCGGGCCAGCCGCCACACGGGCCGGGGCGCCACGGCGGCCAGCGCGGCGAGCCCCGTCGCGACCACCAGCCACCACGCCGGCTCGGTCTGTATACCGCTCAGCCGGTCCCACAGACCGGCCGTCATCGTGCTGTCCATGGAGTGGCGGACTCCTTGCGGTAGGGGGAGAGGGCCATGGCAGTGTGTCAGCCATGTGCGGAAGGTATGCAGCGAGCCGGGCGCCCGAGGAACTGGCGCGGATCTTCGGCGTCGAGCGGTGGGAGCCCGAGGAGTCCCTGGCCCCCGACTTCAACGTGGCACCGACGAAAGAGGTCCACGTCGTCCTCGACCGTCCTGTGAAGGACGCGCCGAGCCGGCGTCCGGTTCGCCAGCTGCGGGTACTGAGGTGGGGGCTCGTCCCCTCCTGGGCGAGCAGCCCGGAGGGCGCCGCCCGGATGATCAACGCCAGGGCCGAGACGGTCGCCGAGAAGCCCTCCTTCCGCCGCCCCTTCGCGCAGCGCCGCTGCATCATCCCGGCCGACGGCTACTTCGAGTGGGTCACCGCCCACGACGAGCGGCAGCTGGAGGTCGAGGGGAAGAAGAAGCGGGCGCGCAAACAGCCGTACTTCGTGCTCCCCGCCGACGGGACCGCCTTCGCCATGGCGGGCATATACGAGTTCTGGCGTGACCGGACCCTGCCCGACGGCCACCCGGACGCCTGGTGGGCCACCTGCTCGGTGATCACCACCGAGGCCGAGACCGGGCCGCTGGCCGTGGCGCCCGACGAGGGCCCGCGCTCGCTCGCCGACATCCATCCCCGGATGCCGCTGATGCTGACCCCCGACAAGTGGGACCCCTGGCTGGACCCGGCCGCCGGCGACGTGGACGAACTCCGCCTGCTGCTGGCGCCGCCGCCCGGCGGTCTGATGCGGGCCTACCCGGTCTCCACCGCGGTGAGCAACGTGCGCAACAACGGGCCGGAGCTGCTGACCGAGCTCGCCGCGCCGGAAGAGGCCACGCTGTTCTAGTGCCGTGCCGGGCGCCGCCACCCGGTGGACCTTTCCGGTCACCGCACTGGCCCGCGCTCCCCGCCGGGGCAGGATGGGCGCCATGACCACGCGTACCGAAAGCGTCGACACCCCGGCCGGTGAGGCCCGGATCACCTGGCATCCCGCCACCGGCCGCGCGGCCCGGCTCGTACTCGCCCTCGGTCACGGCGCGGGTGGCGGGATCGAGGCCCGGGACCTCCGGGCGCTGGCCGCCGCCCTGCCCGGCGAGGGGGTCACCGTCGCACTGGTCGAACAGCCCTGGCGGGTCGCGGGGAAGAAGGTCGCCGCCGCGCCCAAGGTCCTGGACGAGGGCTGGCGCGCCCTGTGGCCCGCCCTGCGGGCGCCGGGGCTGCCCGTCGTCGCGGGCGGGCGCAGCGCCGGCGCCCGCGTGGCCTGCCGGACCGCCGGCGAGCTGGACGCGGCCGGGGTACTGGCCCTGGCGTTCCCGCTGCACCCGCCGGGCCGGCCCGAGAAGTCCCGGGCCGAGGAACTGCTGGGCGCCGGGCGGCCCACCCTGGTGGTCCAAGGCGGCCGGGACCCCTTCGGACACCCCGGTGAGTTCCCGCCGCCCGGCCCGCACACCCCGTACGAACTGGTCGCCGTCCCGCACGGCGATCACGGCTTCGCGGTGCCGAAACGGGCCGGCACGACGCAGGAGGAGGCGCTGGCGGTGATCACCGGGGCGGTGGCCGGATGGCTCGGCCGGCTCCCCGCCCGGGGGGCGATCTGACGGATTCCCGGGTGATCCCGCTCACTCCCCGCCCGCCGGCCGCCGCGGTCCGCCCCGCGGGCCCCAAACCCTTGTCCCGCCCGGGAATGCGGTGCCCGGACCCGTCGTTAACCGGGTGTCGGTACGTACGGGAACTTCGCGGAGGAGAGGGAGCGCATGACCCAGGTCATCAGCCATAACCGTCGGCAGGCCGCTGACCTGGACTGGACGGTGCTGCCCGCGCCCAAGCGCGGAACGCTTCGGGCGGCGGAGGGCCGGGAAGGTCGACTATTCTCCGATTCGAGCGGATCCGCTTTCGGAGCCGCCACGCTGTCGGAGGAGGTGGGTCCTGTCGCTGGGACCGACGAAGGCCACGCGGAGGAGACGACCCCGGAGCGCAACGCGCGCTTCGAGCGGGACGCCCTCGGCTACCTCGACCAGATGTACTCCGCCGCGCTGCGCATGACGCGCAACCCGGCCGACGCCGAGGACCTGGTCCAGGAGACGTACGCGAAGGCGTACGCGTCCTTCCACCAGTTCCGCGAGGGCACCAACCTCAAGGCGTGGCTGTACCGCATCCTGACCAACACGTTCATCAACTCCTACCGCAAGAAGCAGCGCGAGCCCCAGCGCAGTGCGGCGGAGGAGATCGAGGACTGGCAGCTGGCGCGCGCCGAGTCGCACATGTCGACCGGGCTGCGCTCCGCCGAATCGCAGGCGCTCGACCACCTGCCCGATTCGGACGTGAAGGAAGCGCTCCAGGCCATTCCGGAGGAATTCCGCATCGCGGTCTATCTTGCCGACGTAGAGGGCTTTGCGTACAAGGAGATCGCGGACATCATGGGTACACCCATCGGTACGGTCATGTCCCGGCTGCACCGTGGCCGCCGTCAACTCCGCGGAATGCTGGAGGACTACGCCCGCGAGCGCGGGCTGGTCCCGGCCGGAGCGGGAGAGTCGAACGACCTGAAAGGCTCGGGCTCATGAGCTGCGGAGAGCCGCACGAGACGGAGTGCGCCGAGGTCCTGGACCACCTGTACGAGTTCCTGGACCACGAGATGCCCGACAGCGACTGCACGAAGTTCGAGACCCACTTCGGCGAGTGCAATCCCTGTCTTGAGAAGTACGGCCTGGAGCAGGCCGTGAAGAAGCTGGTCAAGCGGTGCTGCGGGTCGGACGACGTGCCGAGCGACCTGCGCTCGAAGGTCATGGGACGCATCGAACTGATCCGTTCGGGACAGGCCGTCCCGGACCACGACGTCACCGCGGACCCGTCCTCCGGCTGAGCGGCGACGAGCCGAACGGCGACAACCGCCCCCGGAAGCACCCTTCGTTCACTCGAAGGTGCTAATCCGGGGGCGTCCGTATGCCCCAATTCGCGAATGCGGCCCGCTGCGCCGCGGCCCCCACTTATCCTCCCCTTCCGGTAGCGATCGGTTTCGGTGCCGGACCGGCCCGTGCAGGGGAGGAGGGTGCCATGCGGGTGCTTCCGCCGGGGGCGCGTGCCCTCATCCTGTGCGCCGTGCTGGCCGCCTGCGCCTGCGCCGCACCGGCCGTCGTCGACTCCGGTACGCCGTGGCCCGCCGTGGCCCTGCTCTGCCTCCTGTGCGTCGGCTGCGAACTCACGGGGAGCCGGCGACGGCCCGGCAGCCGGGTGCCCGAGGGCACGGGTGCCTTCTTCCCCGTCGTGCCGGCCGCCGTGTTCCTGCTGTCTCCGGCGGCAGCCGCCCTCGTGGCGCTGCCCGGCGGATTCGCCGCGGCCGTGGTGCAGCGGCCCGTCCGGGTGCGCCGGACCTGGCACGCCGCCCAGCAGGCGAACGCCGCCTGGGCGGCCGGGCAGGTCTACCGGCTGCTGGACGGGCCGGCCACGCTCGGCGGCGCCGGACCCGGCGCCGGATACCGGGTCGCGGACTTCCCGTACGCCGTGCTCCCCGCGGGGGCCGCCGCCATCGCCTTCTGCCTGGTGCTCACCGCCCTCGACGGGGGCATCCTCGCCACCGCCGAACGCCGCCCCGCGGCCACCGCCTGGCGCGGACTGCCGGGCCGCTCCCTCGCCCCGTACTGCGTCCACGGCCTGGCCGGGCTGATGACGGCCGTGATGTGGCGCAGCCCCTACGGGGTGCCGGCCGCCCTGCTGGTGCTGCTGCCGATGTACATCTCCTCCCGGGGCTTCGCCCAGTACACCCGCGAGCGCACCGCCCACCAGGCCACGATCCGGGCGCTGGTGCAGGCCGTCGACATCAAGGACCGCTACACGCGCGGGCACAGCGAGCGCGTCGGGCAGGCCTCCGCGATGATCGCCCGCGAGCTGGGCATGCCCGACGAGCGGATGGAGGTCGTCCGGATCGCCGGGATCCTGCACGACGTCGGCAAGCTCGGCGTCCCCACCCGGCTGCTGCGCAAGAACGGGCCGCTGACCCCCGAGGAGCGCCGGGTCATCGAACTGCACCCCGAGTACGGGCACGAGATGGTGCGCGGCATCGGTTTCCTGGGCGAGGCCCGGTCCGCGATCCTGCACCACCACGAGCGGGTCGACGGCTCCGGGTACCCGTACGGCCTGGCCGGAGAGCAGATTCCGGAGCCGGCCAGGGTCGTGGCGGTGGCCGACGCCTTCGACGCGATGACCTCGACCCGCTCCTACAGCCGGGCCCGGCCGGTCCCCGTCGCCCTGGCCGAGCTGGAACGCTGCGCCGGGACGCACTTCGACCCCGCCATGGTGCGGGCCCTGGTCGACGCCATCGGGCGGCACGGCTGGCACCCGGTGGTGACCTCCGACGACGACGTGCAGGTGGCGGCCCCGCGCAGCGGCGCGCCCGCCCCCGCCCGGGGCGCCGGGGGCGGGGCGTGAGGGATCTTGCCGCCGCGGCCGTCCGGGCGGCGGCCGCGCTGCTCGCCCTCGCGGCGCTCGGCCACACCCTGTGGAACGGGGTCGTCGAAGGCGCCACCGCCCTCGCGTTCGGCACCCTCATCGGCATCGGCGAACTCGCGCGCAGCGACCACCGCGACGCGGCCGCCCCGGCCGAGGACCGCCCATCGGACCGCGACCGCCCGCTGGACCGCCTGCCCGCGCCGCTGGGCTCCGCGGGGGCCCTCGCCTACGCGCTGCTCGGCCGGGCCGCCGGGCACCCCACCCACCACGGGGTGCTCCAGGTCGTGGCCGTCGTCGTCGCCGCGGCCCTCGTGGGGAGCGTCCCGCACATCGCCCGGGGCCACGGGCCCGCCTTCGACCACGTGGCCCGGCGGGTCCTGGCCGTCGCCTTCGCCGGAGCCTGCTTCCAGCCCCTCCACAACTCCGGCCGGCTGGAGGGACGGGTCGGGCAGGGCCCGTACCTGGTGCTGTTCCTGGTGCTGCTGCTCGGCCTCACCGCCCTGTGCGACGCCGTTCTCGCCGCCGCGCTGGCGGGGACCCGCACCGGCCGCCCCTACGGCAGCCTGCTCCGCGACGGGCTGCGCGCGCCGGCCGGGATCGGCGCCGCGATCTGCGCGACCGGCCTGGTGATGGCGCTGGGGACGGCCGTGGCCGGTCTGTGGGCGCTGCCGGTGTTCAGCGTGCCGCTGCTGCTGACCCAGATGTCCTTCCACCGGATCACCGCCGTGCGCACCACCTACCGCCAGACCATCACCTCCCTCGCCCGCGCCACCGAGATCGCCGGCTGCACCCGCCCCGGGCACTCCCGCCGGGTGGCCGCCCTGAGCTGCGCGGTCGGGCGGGAGCTGGGGCTCTCGGAGCGGGAGCTCACCGTGCTGGAGTACGCCGCCCTGATGCACGACATCGGCCAGCTCTCGCTCGTCGACCCCGTCCCGGACGGGGCGACGGCCCCGCTGCCCGCCGCCCAGGCCCGCCGGATCGCGGGGCTCGGCGGGGAGGTGGCCCGGCAGACGGGGGTGCCGGCGGAGGTCGCCGTCGTCGTGGAGCGCCAGGCGGACCCCTACCGGGAGCAGCCCGTCGCCGCGCGGATCGTGCGCGCGGTGAACGCGTACGAGGACCTGTGCGGCGGGGACGGTCACCCGGGCGGCTCACTGGCCGCTCTGGAACGGCTTCGCCTGGGGACCGGGTGCGACTTCCAGCCGGAGGTCGTGGAGTGCCTGGCAAGGGTTCTGGCCAGGGACGGACGGGCCGGAGTCGGGCCGCTCCCACCGGGGTAACCCATGGGTAATGAGCGGCCGTCCGAGTGGGCATGGTTGGATGCGAGTAGGAGTGTCCGCAAGGCTGCACCGTAGTCCCCCAGCCACCGCTGGGAGGTGCCCCCAGGCAGGCGGGAATTGTGAGGATCTTCGGGAAGGTACGGCATCGGCCCTCCGCCTCGTGGCGGCAGGCCACCGACCGCGCGTTCACGCTGATCGGCGACGGGCGGTACGAGGACGCGGGCGCGCTCCTGACCAGAGCGGCGGACCTGGAACCCTGGCTGTCCGAGTCGTGGTTCAACCTGGCCCTGCTGCACAAGTTCCGCCACGACTGGGAGCAGGCGCGGGCCGCCGGGCTGCGCGCGGTGGCCCTGCTGGACCGCGAGACCGGAGCCCCGGACTGGTGGAACGTGGGGATCGCGGCGACCGCCCTCCAGGACTGGCCGCTGGCCCGGCGGGCCTGGCAGGCCTACGGTCTCAAGGTGCCGGGCGACGCCGCCGGAGCGGGCGAGCCCGTGGGGATGGAGCTGGGCAGCGCCGCCGTACGGCTCTCGCCGGAGGGCGAGGCCGAGGTGGTGTGGGGCCGCAGGCTCGATCCGGCACGGATAGAGGTCCTCTCGATCCCGCTGCCCTCCTCGGGGCGGCGCTGGGGCGAGGTCGTCCTGCACGACGGCGTCCCGCACGGCGAGCGGATCACCGCCGCCGGACCCTCGTACCCGGTCTTCGACGAGATCGAGCTGTGGGCCCCTTCGCCGGTGCCGACCTGGGTGGTCCTGCTGGAAGCGGCGACCGAGACCGACCGGGACGCGCTGGAGCAGCTGGCCTCGGACGCGGGCTTCGCCGCCGAGGACTGGTCCTCGTCGGTACGCCTGCTGTGCCGGACCTGCTCCGAGAGCGCGATGCCGAGCGACGAGGGCGACGGCGAGCACCTGGACCCCCACGACCACAGCGAACCCGGCCATCCCGGCCCGCTGGGGCACCGTACGGCCGGGTCCGGATCCCTGTGGGTGCCCGAGCGGGAATGCGGCATCGCCGCGCCGGCCGGTCTGGTCCGCGGACTCCTGGACGGGTGGGTCGCGGACAGTCCGGACAGCCGCGAGTGGCGCGATCTCGAAGAAGTCTGCTGAGCCGGGGCCGTAGGCTGTACCGGTCACATCGGTGACTCGCAGACTTACGGAAGGCGTACGGCGGACATGGCGCAGCAGGAGAACCAGGTGGTCCCGGTCGACGACGAAGGCTACGTCGTGGACACGCAGGACTGTGAGGCGCGCGAGCTCGCCCACCGCGAGCGCGGCACCTCCCGCCCGATCACGGTGGTCGGCAACCCGGTCCTGCACCGGGAGTGCAAGGACGTCACCGAGTTCGGCGACGAACTGGCGCAGCTGATCGACGACATGTTCGCCAGCCAGAAGACCGCCGAGGGCGTCGGCCTGGCCGCGAACCAGATCGGCGTGGACGCCAAGGTCTTCGTCTACGACTGCCCCGACGACGAGGGCGTGCGCCACACCGGTGTCGTGGTCAACCCGAAGCTGGTCGAACTGCCCGCCTCCACGCGGGTGCTGGACGACTCGAACGAGGGCTGCCTGTCGGTCCCCACCGCCTACGCGTCGCTGGCCCGCCCGGACTACGCGGAGGTCACGGGCCAGGACGCCCAGGGCAACCCGATCAAGGTCCGCGGTACGGGCTACTTCGCCCGCTGCCTCCAGCACGAGACGGATCACCTCTACGGGTACCTCTACATCGACCGCCTCTCGAAGCGCGACCGCAAGGACGCCCTGCGCCAGATGGAAGAGGGCACCCCGCGCTACGAGACCGTCCCCAACGACTGACCGGCCGCGGGCCGCGCCCGGTCGCGGCCCAGCAGCACCCGCAGGTCCTCCGGCAGGGGCATCGGCGTGAGCAGTCCCGCCGCCGTACGCCCCGTGTTGCCGTACGGCACGCGCCCGGTCACCGACCCCGCCCCCGCCACCAGGATCCGCACCACCTGCCCCACCGTCTCCGCCCGGTCCCGGCAGCGCACCGCGAGCCGGAACATGTGCCAGTGGGCACGGGTGTGGGGCCAGGCCCAGGCCTGGGAGATGATGTGCGCCCGCTCCAGGGCGTCCCACATGGCGTCGGTGTCGGGCGCGGCGTCGCGGGCGTGGCGCAGCTCGGCCTCGAAGGCCGCGCGCACGGCGGCCGGCATGGACGTGGGCGTGCACGCGGCGACGCAGGTCCTCAGCAAGTTCGTCATGCGTCAACGGTGCGGCCACAAGGCCCGCCGGCGCTTGAACGAACCTGCTACATCCGGAACGAACCTGCTACATCCACTGGATGGTGCGGGTGAAGTCCGACGGCGGGATCCCGAACATGCGCCGCCACACCCGGCTGAGGTGGGCCCCGTCGGCGAAGCCCGCGCCGTGCGCCGCGTCCGTCAGGGAGTGCCCCCGGGAGGCGAGTTCGGCGGCCCGCATCAGCCGCAGCCACAGGACGTACGGGCGGAACGGCAGCCCCAGTTCGGCCCGGAACAGGTGCGCGAGGCGGCTCTCCGACAGGCAGGCCACCTCGGCCGCCTGGGACAGCCGTACGCGGTCCCGCCCGGGCAACCACGCCAGCACCCGCGCCAGCCCCGGATGCGCGGCGGCGTCCGCCGCCGGGCCGCCGGGGAGTACGCGGTCCAGCGCGCACGCCGCCTCGAAGGGATCGGCGGGCAGGTCCGCGGCGGCCGGTACGAGGCCCGCCGCGTCCCCGGCCAGGGCCGTGAGCGCGCGACCGGCCGAGGAGAGCGGGTCGTAGTGCAGCACCACCCCGCGCGGGGTGCCGGCCAGCACGCGATGACGCACCCCGGCCGCAATCACGTACGCCCGGCACCGGAAGGGCTCCCCGCCGGGACCGGCCATCAGCAGCCCGTCCCCGTCCAGCGCGGCGATGACCTGCACGGAGTGGTGCGCGTGCGCGGTCGCGGCCCCGACGGCGCCCCCGTACAGCAGGCCGCCGGGCCGCAGCCGGACCCGCCCCGCCCACCCGGAGGCGCTCATGCCGCCGGACCCGGGCACGACGAAGCGCCCCCGCCCGGGAACCCGGTCACCCGAGTCGTCGTTCTCCCCATGGGCGGGGACGCTATCAAGCCGCTGGGGCAGGGACTCAGAAGTCCTCGTCCAGGTCGACCGTGCCCTCGACCGCGACCTGGTAGGCCGACGGGCGGCGCTCGAAGAAGTTCGTCAGCTCCTGGACGCCCTGGAGCTCCATGAACGAGAACGGGTTCTGCGAGCCGTACACCGGCGGGAAGCCGAGACGGACCAGGCGCTGGTCCGCGACGCACTCCAGGTACTCGCGCATCGACTCCGTGTTCATGCCCGGCAGGCCGTCACCGCACAGGTCGCGGCCGAACTGCAGCTCCGCCTCCACGGCCTCCTTGAGCATGTCGGTGACCTGCTGCTGGAGCGCGTCGTCGAAGAGCTCCGGCTCTTCCTTGCGGACCGTGTCCACGACCTCGAACGCGAAGTTCATGTGCATGGTCTCGTCGCGGAACACCCAGTTGGTGCCGGTCGCCAGACCGTGCAGCAGGCCGCGCGAACGGAACCAGTACACGTACGCGAACGCGCCGTAGAAGAACAGGCCCTCGATGCACGCCGCGAAGCAGATCAGGTTCAGCAGGAAGCGGCGCCGGTCGGCCTGCGTCTCCAGCCGCTCGATCTTCTCGACCGAGTCCATCCACTTGAAGCAGAACTGCGCCTTCTCGCGGATCGACGGGATCTCCTCGACCGCGTCGAAGGCGGCCGCACGGTCGTCCGGGTCGGGCAGGTAGGTGTCGAGCAGCGTCAGGTAGAACTGGACGTGCACGGCCTCCTCGAACAGCTGGCGCGACAGGTACAGGCGCGCCTCCGGGGAGTTGATGTGCTTGTACAGGGTCAGCACGAGGTTGTTCGAGACGATCGAGTCACCCGTCGCGAAGAACGCGACCAGACGGCCGATCATGTGCTGCTCGCCCGGCGTCAGCTTGGCGAGGTCGGCGACGTCCGAGTGGAGGTCGACCTCCTCGACCGTCCAGGTGTTCTTGATCGCGTCCCGGTAGCGCTCGTAGAAGTCCGGGTAGCGCATGGGGCGCAGGGTCAGCTCGAAGCCCGGGTCGAGCAGGTTCTTCTTCGGTGCGGACGTCGCGTCGGTGGAGCTCATCACTGGCAGGCCTCGCAGGACTCGGGGTTCTCAAGGGAGCAGGCCAGGGCATCGGCGTCGACGGCCTGCGGGAGGGGGGTGGCGGCCGGCACGGCGCTGGCGGAGGCCGCGCGCGCGATCCTCGTCGCCGGGCGCGAGCGCAGGTAGTACGTGGTCTTGAGGCCCTGCTTCCAGGCGTACGCGTACATCGAGGACAGCTTCCCGATGGTCGGCGTCTCCAGGAACAGGTTCAGCGACTGCGACTGGTCCAGGAACGGCGTACGGGCCGCCGCCATGTCGATCAGGCCGCGCTGCGGGATCTCCCACGCCGTGCGGTACAGCTCGCGCACCTCGGCGGGGATCCAGCCGAAGCCCTGCACGGAGCCGCTGGCCTCGCGCAGCGCCTCGCGGGTCTGCGCGTCCCACACGCCGAGCTTCTTGAGCTCGTCCACCAGGTAGGCGTTGACCTGGAGGAACTCCCCGCTCAGCGTCTCGCGCTTGAAGAGGTTCGACACCTGCGGCTCGATGCACTCGTACACGCCCGCGATCGAGGCGATCGTCGCCGTCGGGGCAATGGCCAGCAGCAGCGAGTTGCGCATGCCGGTCTCGGCGACGCGGGCGCGCAGCGCGGTCCAGCGCTCCGGCCAGTTCAGCTCGACGTCGTAGTGGTCGGGGTGCAGGACGCCGCGGGCGGTACGGGTCTGCTCCCAGGCGGGGAGCGGGCCGCTCCGCTCGGCGAGGTCGCAGGAGGCCTCGTACGCGGCCAGCATGATCCGCTCGGAGAGCTTCGTGGACAGGGCCTTCGCCTCGGGGGAGTCGAAGGGAAGCTTCAACTGGAAGAAGACGTCCTGGAGGCCCATCGCGCCCAGACCGACCGGGCGCCAGCGGGCGTTGGAGCGGCCGGCCTGCTCGGTCGGGTAGAAGTTGATGTCCACGACGCGGTCGAGGAAGGTGACGGCGGTGCGGACGGTCTCGTCCAGCCGCTCCCAGTCGATCTCACCCGACTCGGCGAGGACGAAGGCGCCCAGGTTGACCGAGCCCAGGTTGCAGACGGCCGTCTCGCCGTCGTTGGTGACCTCGATGATCTCGGTGCAGAGGTTCGAGGAGTGGACGACCGTGCCGGGCTCGGCGGTCTGGTTCGCCGTCCGGTTGGAGGCGTCCTTGAAGGTCATCCAGCCCTGGCCGGTCTGCGCGAGGGTGCGCATCATCCGGCCGTACAGGTCGCGGGCGGGCATGGTCTTGCGGGCCAGGCCGGCCGCCTCGGCCTTGCGGTACGCGGCGTCGAAGTCGTCGCCCCACAGGTCGACCAGCTCGGGCACGTCGGCCGGGGAGAACAGCGACCAGTCGGCGTCGGCGTTGACGCGGCGCATGAACTCGTCCGGCACCCAGTGCGCCAGGTTCAGGTTGTGCGTACGGCGCTGGTCCTCACCGGTGTTGTCGCGCAGCTCCAGGAACTCCTCGATGTCCGCGTGCCAGGTCTCCAGGTAGACGGCGGCCGCACCCTTGCGGCGGCCGCCCTGGTTGACCGCGGCGACGGAGGCGTCGAGCGTCTTGAGGAACGGGACGATGCCGTTGGAGTGGCCGTTGGTGCCGCGGATCAGCGAACCGCGGGCGCGGATGCGGGAGTACGACAGGCCGATGCCGCCGGCGTGCTTGGAGAGGCGGGCGACCTGGTGGTAGCGGTCGTAGATCGAGTCGAGCTCGTCCAGCGGGGAGTCCAGCAGGTAGCAGGAGGACATCTGCGGGTGCCGGGTGCCGGAGTTGAAGAGGGTGGGGGAGGACGGCAGGTAGTCCAGGCGGCTCATCAGCCGGTACAGCGAGGCCACTTCCTCGACCGCCGTCACGCTCTCGTCCGCGGCCAGACCGCAGGCCACGCGCAGCATGAAGTACTGCGGGGTCTCGATCACCTGACGGGTGATGGGGTGGCGCAGCAGGTAGCGGCTGTGCAGGGTGCGCAGGCCGAAGAAGCCGAAGCGGTCGTCGGCGCCCTCGGCGAGCGCGTGCTCGACCAGCGCGTCGAGGCGGTTCGCGTGGGCGGCCACGAACTCGGCCGTGCGGTCGGCGATCAGGCCCTCGCGGTGGCCGACCGCGACGGACGCGGCGAAGGAGGTGGAGCCCTGGCCCGCGGCCTCGTCGCGCACGGCCAGCGTGAGCAGGCGCGCGGCCAGCCGGGAGTACGCCGGGTCCTCGGAGATCAGCCCGGCGGCGGCCTCGGTGGCCAGCGAGCGCAGTTCGGCCTCGTCCGCGGTGGCGCTGCGGCCGCGCAGGGCGGCGGCGGCGACCCGGCCGGGGTCGGTGTCGGGGAGATCGGCCGTCAGCTCGGTGAGGGTACGCAGCAGCGCGGCCCCATGGCCCCCGCCGGTGGTTCCGCTGTCGGACGGGTCGGACTCGGCGCGCGGTGCGGCGGGCGCGATGGTCACGGGGGGAGCTCTCCCTCACTCGGCTCCGGGGCACCTTCGGTGCGGGGCGCGAGTGGGCGCGCACGGGCCGTCCCCCAACAGGGCACGCTTGCGCCGCGCGGCGTCCACCGGCCCAACCGCGAGGCCCGGACGTGGCTGTACCCGGTTCGGTCGAGCCGGGCGCGCTGTCGGCAGGTCCTCGGACTTCGGACGCACCTATGGGTGCCTTTCATACCGTTGCGGGACAGTTCCGGATTCACACCGGATTCCCCTGCGGCGACAGCGAGCACGAGCATACATGTGGGGGCCCCCTCCTGGGGGACCCCCTAGATGTTGTGTCGCGCGGCGACTACAGCGCGAGACCGTACGTGAGCAAACCGAGTTCGGGGACGGGCTCCCAGTCCCGTTCCGGCGACCGTACGAAGCCCAGGCGCTCGTAGATCCGGTGCGCGGCCGGCATGTCCGGGGTGGTCGACAGCACGAGCCGCCGCACGCCCTCCAGGGCCCGGGCGCGGTCCACGCAGGCCCGTACGAGCGCCTCTCCCGCGCCCCGGCCACGCCCCTCGCGGGCGACCGCCAGCATCCGGAACTCGGCTTCGTCCGCCCGGGCGATGTCACAGAGCGCGCTGCCCGGCGCGGCGAAGGTCACACCTCCGACCACGCGCCCGTCGCCGAGCACGGCGACGAGCACCTCGGCCGCCGCGGCGCGGCCGGCCACGTCCCGGAGCCTGGCGAGGTACGGGTCGTCCTCCCCGTACGTGAGCAGTCCGTCGTCGAGGTAGGCGCGGGCGGTGATGTCCCCGAGCGTCTCGTACTCGGCCGGCAGGGCCCGCCTGATGCTGATGTCCATGGCACCGAGTGTGCCCCCGGGGCGCGCGAAGGGCCGCCGCGTTTCCCGGGGGAGACGCGGCGGCCCTTCACCGGTTCAGCAGCAGCGGAAGCCCTCGCGCGGGTCGGCTTCGCGGGCGTCCGTGCGGGCGCGTTCGAAGGCGCGCCGGGTGAGGACCTCGGCGTCCGGGTCGTGGGAGCGGGTGTGGGCCACGTAACGGTCGTAGGCGGCCTCGCCGGAGAACTCCCGTACGTAGTGGCGGGCCTTGGCCAGCGCCTGCCGGACGCCGCTCACGCCACCGGCTCCTTGGCCTTGCCGCCGCCCGAGTCGAGGCCGGCGGCGGCAAGCTCCGCCCGTTCCTCGGCAGTCGCGATCAGGCCCGCCGGGGCGACGATCTTCGACTCGGTCCAGGGGACTTCGGTGAGGGTGACGGTCTGGGGCGCGCGGACCGCCTTGACGCAGGTCCGGGCTGCGTCGATCAGCACGATGACGATCAGCAGGGCGAACAGCACGGACAGCACGCCGTCCACCGTGGCGTTGGTGACCACGGTGTACATCTGGTCCAGGTCCTTGGCCGGCTTGATGACCTTCCCGGCGTCGATGCCGTTCTGGTACAGGTCGCGCTGCGCGAAGAAGCCGATCTTCGGGTTGTCGGAGAAGACCTTCTGGTAGCTGGCGGTGAGGGTCACCGCCACGTCCCAGGCCAGCGGGACGCCCGTCACCCACGCCCACTTGAGCCGGCCGGACTTGACCAGGAGCGTGGTGCAGACCGCCAGGGCGACCGCCGCGAGCAGCTGGTTCGCGATCCCGAACAGCGGGAAGAGCTGGTTGATGCCGCCCAGCGGGTCCTCCACGCCCACCCACAGGAAGTAGCCCCAGCCGCCGACGACGACCGCGCTCGCGATCCACACGCCCGGCTTCCAGCTGACGTCCTTGAAGGACTTGTGCACGTTCCCGAGGGTGTCCTGGAGCATGAAGCGGCCGACGCGGGTGCCCGCGTCGACGGTGGTGAGGATGAACAGGGCCTCGAACATGATGGCGAAGTGGTACCAGAACGCCTTCATCCCGGCGCCGCCGATGACGGAGGAGAAGATCTGCGACATTCCGAGTGCGAAGGTCGGCGCACCGCCCGTACGGGACAGCAGGGTGGTCTCCTCGACGTCCTTCGCGGCTTGGGCGAGGGCGTCGGGGGAGATGGCGAACCCGAAGTGCGTGACCGCCTGCGAGGCGCTCTCCACGGTGGCGCCGACGACCCCGGCGGGGGAGTTCACCGCGAAGAACAGGCCCGGCTCGATGATGCAGGCCGCGATCACGGCCATGACGGCGACGAACGACTCGGTGAGCATCGCGCCGTAGCCGATGACCCGGACCTGGGTCTCCTTCTGGATCATCTTCGGGGTGGTCCCCGAGGAGACCAGCGCGTGGAACCCGGACAGCGCGCCGCACGCGATGGTGATGAAGACGAACGGGAACATCGAGCCGGAGAAGACGGGCCCGTCGCCGCGCGAGGCGAAGTCGGTGACGGAGGGCATCTTGAGCACGGGCATCGCGATGACCACGCCGACCGCCAGCAGGGCGATGGTGCCGACCTTCATGAAGGTGGAGAGGTAGTCGCGCGGGGCGAGCAGCATCCACACGGGCAGCACGGAGGCCACGAAGCCGTAGGCGACCATCCAGATGACCAGGGTCTGCTTGTCCAGGGTGAAGACGCCGGCGAGGGAGGAGTCGGCGACCCAGCCGCCCGCGACGATGGCGAGCAGCAGCAGGGCGACGCCGATCAGGGAGACCTCGGTGATCCGGCCCGGGCGCAGCACGCGCAGGTAGAAACCCATGAAGAGGGCGATGGGGATGGTCATGCCGATGGAGAAGACGCCCCAGGGGGAGTCGGCCAGCGCGTTGACGATGACCAGGGCCAGCACCGCCAGCAGGATGATCATGATGACGAAGACGGCGACCAGTGCGGCCGCTCCGCCGACGGGGCCGATCTCGTCACGCGCCATCTGGCCGAGCGAACGGCCGTTGCGGCGGGTGGAGAAGAACAGCGTCACCATGTCCTGGACGGCGCCGGCGAAGATCACGCCCGCCACGATCCAGATGGTCCCCGGCAGGTAGCCCATCTGCGAGGCGAGCACGGGACCGACCAGCGGGCCCGCGCCGGCGACGGCGGCGAAGTGGTGGCCGAAGAGCACGCGGCGGTCGGTGGGGTGGAAGTCGACACCGTTGTCGAGGCGTTCGGCGGGGGTGGCCCGGGTCTTGTCGACCCTCAGGACGCGTTCGGCGATGAAGCGCGCGTAGAAGCGGTAGCCGATGGCGTACGAGCCCAGGGCGGCGGCGAGCAGCCAGGCCGCCGAGATCTCCTCACCGCGCGAGAGCGCGAGCACGCCCCAGCCGATGGCCCCGATGAGGGCGACGAGCACCCACACGGCGATCGACTTGGGCGAGAGCCCCCCTGACGAGGCTCCCGCCGTGTCCCGTGTCGTGCCTGTTGCTTCCGGTTCCGGCATGATCCTCGTCCCCTCGTTGATCACTGCTGAGCGCAGGGAATCTACGGGGGCCCGACCGGTGGACGTAAGCCCCCGTCCGTATAGCGGTACGAGCGTCCACCGAGGGTCGATCAAGAGTCAATGAGGTGTCACAGGGCAGGTCGCTTGAGGCGGGCAACGAACTTGTAACGGTCGCCGCGATACACCGAACGTACCCATTCGACCGGCTCGCCGTCGGCGTCCAGCGAGTGCCGGGAGAGCATCAGCATCGGCAGGCCGACGTCCGTGCCGAGCAGTCCGGCCTCGCGCGGGGTGGCCAGCGAGGTCTCGATGGTCTCCTCGGCCTCGGCGAGGCGCACGTCGTACACCTCGGCGAGGGCGGTGTAGAGGGAGGTGTACTTGGCCAGCGAACGGCGCAGCGCGGGGAAGCGCTTGGCCGACAGGTGGGTGGTCTCGATGGCCATCGGCTCGCCGCTGGCCAGGCGCAGCCGTTCGATGCGCAGGACGCGCCCGCCGGCGGAGATCTTGAGGAGGCCGGCGAGGGTGTCGTCGGCCGTCACGTAGCCGATGTCCAGGAGCTGGGAGGCCGGTTCCAGGCCCTGGGCGCGCATGTCCTCCGTGTAGGAGGACAGTTGCAGCGGCTGGGAGACCTTGGGCTTGGCGACGAAGGTCCCCTTGCCCTGGATGCGTTCGAGCCGGCCCTCCACGACCAGCTCTTGCAGGGCCTGGCGGACGGTGGTCCGCGAGGTGTCGAACTCGGCCGCGAGCGTGCGCTCCGGCGGTACCGGCGTGCCGGGCGGCATGGTCTCGGTCATGTCGAGCAAGTGCCGCTTGAGTCGGTAGTACTTGGGAACCCGCGCCGTGCGAGTGGCCGGCCCGCCTTCCGGCTCCGTGGTCGCCCCTTCGGTGGCCATCGCCGCCCGCCTTCCCGACTCCAGTTTCGCTGCCGTCACCGGCTCCTCCGATATGTGCGGTCACATCGTGACACGGGTGGGAGGACAGGCCTCCTCCCTCCCCCAGGTGTCGGTCCGGTAACGGACCGATCACCCGCTCATTAGACCCTTGACACCCCTAAAGGTCTAGGCCAAGCTCCGGTTACTGGTCTACACCAATATGGATCGGATCCCGGCCCCACGCTCAGTACTTCGCGTATGTCACCGCGGCGGGCAAGGGAAGTGCAGGAAGGCATCCCTGAGGAGGGTGGCGTGAAGCGCAAGCTCATCGCGGCGGTTGGAGTCGCGGGCATGGTGATCGGCCTGGCGGCGTGCGGTGGCTCGGACAGCAAGGGCGGCGACACGGCCGACAAGGCGTCCGGCGCCAAGGAGCTGACCGTCTGGCTGACGGTCGACGCCCAGAACAACTGGCCGGAGCTCGTCAAGGCGGCCGACGACGCGATAGTCGCCAAGCACCCCGGGCTGACGGTCAAGCACGAGTACTACGGCTGGCCGGACAAGAACGCCAAGCTCGACGCCGTCCTCGCCACGGACAAGGCCCCCGACGTGGTCGAGATGGGCAACTCCGAGATGATCGGCTACATGTCGACCGGTGCCTTCTCCGAGATCGACCCGTCGAAGTTCGACAACTCCGCCGCCTGGCTCGACGCCTTGAAGCAGTCCGTCACCTACGACGGCAAGACCTACGGCGTCCCGTACTACGCCGGCGGCCGCGTCGGCACCTGGCGCAAGGACCTGGCCGCCGAGGTCGGCGTCACCGCCGCTCCCAAGAGCTGGGCCGAGCTGACCTCCGCCCTCGACAAGATCCAGGCCGCGAAGGGCGACAAGTTCAGCGCCCTCTACCAGCCCTCGCCGGACTGGTACGGCGCGATGTCCTTCGTCTACGACAACGGCGGCGCCATCGCCAAGAAGGACGGCGGCTCCTGGAAGGGCTCCCTGTCCTCCCCCGAGTCGGTCAAGGGGCTCAAGCAGTACAAGGAACTCCTCGACAAGTACATGCACGCGGACAAGACCAAGGACGAGGCCGACCGCCCGGTCGTCTTCGGCCAGGGCAACTCCGCCGCGATCTTCGCCGCCGCCTGGGAGGGCTCCACCGCGGCCGACCCGAAGAGCGACAAGGTCGGCGGGCTCAAGGACAAGCTCGAAAACTTCGTGATGCCCGGCCCGAACGGCAAGAACCTCCCCGTCTTCCTCGGCGGTTCGGACCTCGCGGTCCCCTCGAAGTCCAAGGCGAAGGACATCGCCTCCGAGTGGATCAACGCCTTCACCGGCTCCCAGGGCCAGAAGGGGCTGATCGCCAAGGGCAACCTGCCCAACAACAAGACGGACCTCGGCCCGCTCAAGGCCGACCCCAAGACCCAGGTCCCGGCCACCGCCGCCGAGTCCTCCTGGTTCGTCCCGACCGCGCCCGGATGGGGTCAGGTCGAGAAGGGCAAGGTCCTCCAGACGATGCTCCAGGACATCGCCACCGGCAAGAAGTCGGTCGAGGACGCGGCCAAGGCCGCCGACGCCGAGATCGACAAGGTCATCAACACCAAGTGACCTGAGTGAGGGGCCCCGCCGGACCGGCGGGGCCCGCTTCCCGTCAAGAGAGGGACCTCCGAGGAGCACGCGATGAGTGCCGCACAGACAACCACCGCCGATCTGCCGCCGGCACGGCAGCGGACTTCCCCCGGCCCCGGGACGGGCAAGACCTCCACGCCGGGGCGGCGCGGCCGCAAGGGCCCCGGCGCGACCCCCTGGCTGCTGCTGGCCCCCTGCCTGCTGATCATCGTCCTCGTCATGGGCTACCCGCTGTTCAGGCTGGTGTCCCTCTCCTTCCAGAGCTTCGGCAAGTCCGAGCTCTGGGGCTTCAAGGACGCGCAGTTCGTCGGTCTCGACAACTTCACCAAGGTCCTCGGCGACGGCGTGTTCTGGTCCGTCGTGCTGCGCACCATCGTCTTCGCGGCCGGCGCGGTCACCCTGACCATGGTCATCGGGATGCTCGTCGCCCTGCTGCTCCAGAAGGTCTCCGGCTGGGTCAAGGCACTCATCAGCATCGCGCTGGTCGCGAGCTGGGGCATGCCCATCATCGTGGCCACCGCCATCTTCAAGTGGATCTTCGACGCCGACTACGGCGTCCTCAACTACCTGATGAGCAGGCTCCCCGGCGTCGACATGATCGGCCACAACTGGTTCGCCAGCGGCCCCCAGGGCCTCGCCGTGATCATGCTGCTCGTGGTCTGGGGCGCGGTGCCCTTCGTCGTCATCACCCTCAGCGCCGGCCTGACCCAGGTGCCCCAGGAGCTGGAAGAGGCCGCGCGCCTCGACGGCGCGGGCGCCTGGGGCGTGTTCCGCCACGTCACCCTCCCCATCCTCAAGCCGGTCATCGTCATGCTGACGACCCTGTCGGTCATCTGGGACATGGGTGTCTTCCCGCAGGTGTTCGTGATGCGCAACGGCAACCCCGAGGCCGAGTTCCAGCTGCTGACCACCTACTCGTACAAGCAGGCGTTCGTCGTCAACGACTACTCGGGCGGCTCCGCGATCGCCCTCGTGACCGTCCTGCTGCTGCTCGGCGTGGTCGCCGTCTACATGCGCCAGATGCTCAAGATCGGAGAGGTGGAGTGACCTCGACCACCGCGGCCGCCCCGGCCACCGCGTCCCCCAGAGCCCCCCGCTCCAAGCAGAGGAGGAAGTCCCGGCTCGGCTGGAACCTCCTCGGCCTGCTGGTCTTCGTGACCGCCGGGTTCCCGGTCTACTGGATGCTGAACACAGCCCTCAAGCCGGCCAAGGACGCGATCGACCCGCACCCGCACTTCTTCCCGACCACCTTCACGCTGGACAACTTCCGGCGCGCGCTGCAGATCT
Organism: Streptomyces sp. NPDC051578; assembly: GCF_044454045.1. NCBI lineage: Bacteria > Bacillati > Actinomycetota > Actinomycetes > Kitasatosporales > Streptomycetaceae > Streptomyces > Streptomyces sp. NPDC051578. Next base: position 1,580,818 of record NZ_JBITDH010000001.1, on the reverse strand, counting down.
CCGACTTCTGGGGACCGGTCGGCCGCAGCCTGATCGTCTCGCTCAGCGTGGTCGTCATCGGCATCGCCGTCGGCATGCTGGCCGCCCTGGCCATTTCCCGGTTCGCCTTCCGCGGCCGCAAGATCGTGATCGTCGGCATCCTCGCCGTCCAAATGATCCCGCTCGTCGCGATGATCATCCCGGTCTTCCTGCTGCTCAACGACCTCGGCCAGTACGACAAGCTCAGCGGCCTGATCATCACCTACCTGACCTTCATCCTGCCCTTCACCGTCTGGACGCTGCGCGGCTTCATCGTCAACATCCCCAAGGAGCTGGAGGAAGCGGCCATGGTCGACGGCTGCACGCCCACCGGCGCCTTCCTGCGCGTGGTCTTCCCGCTGCTGGCACCGGGCATGGTCGCCACGTCCGTCTACGGATTCATCCAGGCGTGGAACGAGTACCTCTACGCCCTGATGCTGATGAGCCAGCAGAACCAGACGGCCACCGTCTGGCTCGGCAACTTCACCACCAAGAACGGCACCGAGTTCGCCCCGATGATGGCCGGCTCCACCATGATGGCGCTGCCCATCGTCGTCCTCTTCCTCATCGTCCAGCGCAAGATGGCCGCGGGCCTCACGGCCGGCGCCGTGAAGGGATAACGGCCCATGACTGTCCTTGCGCACCACACGGACACCCTCACCCGCGACGCCCTCGCGGTCCTCCAGCCCGGCTTCGAGGGCACCACCGCCCCCGCCTGGCTGCTGCGCAGGCTCGGCGAAGGCCTGCACTCCGTGGGCCTGTTCGGCCGCAACATCACCTCCCCCGGACAACTCGCCCGGCTCACCGCCCAACTGCGCGCCGAGCGCGACGACGTCCTGGTCGCCATCGACGAGGAGGGTGGCGACGTCACCCGCCTGGAGGTCCGCGAAGGCTCCTCCTTCCCCGGCAACCTGGCCCTGGGCACCGTCGACGACACCGGCCTGACCCGGGACGTCGCCCGCGAACTGGGCCGGCGCCTCGCCGCCTGCGGGGTCAACCTCAACTGGGCGCCCTCCGCGGACGTGAACTCCAACCCCGACAACCCGGTCATCGGCGTACGGTCCTTCGGGGCCGACACCCGCCTCGCCGCCCGGCACACCGCCGCCTACGTCGAGGGCCTGCAAGCCGCCGGGGTCGCCGCCTGCACCAAGCACTTCCCCGGACACGGCGACACCAACGTCGACTCGCACCTCGCCCTGCCGCGCATCGACGCCGATCCGGACACCCTGGCGGCCCGGGAACTCGTACCGTTCAAGGCGGCCGTGGCGGCCGGGACCAAGGCCGTGATGAGCGCGCACATCCTGGTGCCCGCCCTCGACGCCACCCGCCCGGCCACGCTCAGCCCGCGGATCCTCACCGGGCTGCTGCGGGAGGAACTCGGCTACGAGGGCCTGATCGTCACCGACGGCATGGAGATGAACGCCATCGCGGGGACGTACGGGATCGAGCGCGGCTCCGTCCTCGCCATCGCCGCCGGCGCCGACGCGATCTGCGTGGGCGGCGGCCTCGCCGACGAGGCCACCGTCCTGCGGCTGCGGGACGCGCTGGTCGCGGCCGTACGCGAGGGCGCGCTGCCCGAGGAACGGCTCGCGGACGCAGCCGCCCGGGTCCGTGACCTCGCCGAATGGACCCGCGGGAAGCGGGCCGCCGCGGTGCCGGGCGCGCCGGAGGGGAGCGCGCCCGGCATCGGCCTGACGGCGGCCCGCCGGGCCCTGGTCCTGACCGGCCGGGCGAGCGCGGTCGAAGCCCCGTACGTGGCCACGCTCGCGCCCGTCGCGAACATCGCGGTCGGGGACGAGACCCCGTGGGGCGTGGCCGCCGAACTCGCGGCGCTGCTCCCCCAGACCGCGGCCGGCGTCTACCGGGAGGGGGCCGGCGCGGGGGAGATCCTGGCCGCCGCGGGGGACCGCACGGTCGTCGCGGTGGTCCGGGACGCGCACCGGCACCGCTGGATGACGCGGGCGCTGGACGCGCTGGTCGCGGCCCGGCCGGACACCGTGGTGGTCGAGATGGGCCTGCCCCGTGCGGAGCCGCGCGGCGCCCTGCACATCGCCACGCACGGCGCGTCCCGGGTGTGCGGGCGTGCGGCGGCGGAGGTCATCGCAGGGGCGTAGCGCGGGGCGGGCGCCGGGAAACGGCGAGGGGCCGGGCACCGGATCGGGTGCCCGGCCCCTCGGGGTGCGTGGGGTGGTGCCGCCTAGAGCCCCTGCCAGGCCGGCTTGTCGGCGTAGGTCTGCCGGAAGTAGTCGGCCAGCTTGAGCTTCGACGCCGCGGCCTCGTCCACGACCACCGTGGCGTGCCGGTGCAGCTGCAGCGCGGAGGCCGGGACCAGCGCGGACAGCGGTCCCTCGACGGTCTGCGCGACCGCCTCCGCCTTGCCTTCGCCGGTGGCGAGCAGCACCAGGTGGCGGGCGTCGAGGATGGTGCCGATGCCCTGGGTGATGACGTGGTGCGGGACCTGGTCTATGTCGTCGTCGAAGAAGCGGGCGTTGTCGACGCGCGTCTGGTGCGTCAGCGTCTTGATCCGCGTGCGCGAGGCGAGCGAGGAGCAGGGCTCGTTGAACCCGATGTGACCGTCCGTGCCGATGCCGAGCAGCTGGAGGTCGACGCCGCCCGCTTCGGCGAGGGCGCGGTCGTACGCGTCGCAGGCCGCCACGAGGTCGTCCGCCGAACCGTCGGGGCCCATGAAGGACGCCTCGGACAGCCCGAGCGGCTCGACGACCTCCCGCAGCACGACGGCGCGGTAGGACTCCGGGTGCCCGGCCGGCAGGCCGACGTACTCGTCGAGCTGGCAGATGCGGGCCCTGGAGACGTCGGCTTCCCCCGCCTTGACCTTGGCGGCGAGGGCCTCGTAGACGGGCAGCGGGGTGGAACCGGTCGCCACCCCGAGCAGGGCGTCGGCCTTGCGGCGAACCAGGGCGGCCATGGCCTCCGCGATGAGCTCGCCGCCTGCCTTGGCGTTGGGGACGATGACAACTTCCACGCGGGGCCTGCCGATCTGGAGAGGTGGTGTGGTATAGACCAATCTAGCAGAACCGGCCCGTCGGCGGCGGGCCTTGCGCCCCTCTTCCATGGTGGTCCGATCGCCGCTCCGCGGCCTCTCGGCCGGTGCCGGAGCGGCGCGGGCAGGGAGCCGTCCGAGGCGTCCAGGGGAGGGGAGTGCCCGCTGAGGCGGCGACGTGGCCTGGGAGGCGATGGGCAACCCGTACGTATCCCGTAGGGGCGCTTCCCCGGACTCTTCACGGGGAGATGTTTCGACCGGCTGTTTCCTCTGGGCCACGGTGCAGGACGGGACCCTCAGCCCGTCCGGCACCGTAGCCCGGAGTACTTACGGCCGGCGGGTGTGCGGTTCCCGGCGGCCGGTGGGAGGGGCCTGCGCGGTCAGGGCAGAGCGCGCGGCTTACCTCGATCCGTCCTCCTGTGCGGGGAGGGCGGAAGCTTAAACCATTGTGGACTAGACCAATCTGTCCTGTCCATCCAAGGACAGGGGTTGCAATCCCGTCACTTCCTCCAACAGTACGCGGAGCAGGGGCCTCCTGGATACTCCCTGGTATCCGCCGTGGGGAAAGTCATGGCCGTACCCGGGGTACGCTCGGCCCGTGCCCTCCATGAACGACCTCGTACGCCAGCACACCGCTCTCGGTGAAACCGACCTGGAGTGGCTGCACCTGCTGGTCTCGGAGTGGCAACTGCTCTCCGACCTGTCCTTCGCGGACCTCGTGCTCTGGGTCCCCACCCTCGACGGCACCCGGTACGTGTCGGTCGCGCAGATGCGCCCGAACACCGGCCCCACCTCGTACCAGGACGACATGGTGGGCCACCTGGTACCGCGCGGCCGCCGCCCGCTCCTGGACGCCGCCCTCGACGAGGGCCGGATCGTCCGCGAGGGCGACCCGGAGTGGCGCGAGGAGGTCCCGGTGCGCGTCGAGTCGATTCCCGTCCGGCGCGAAGGCCGGGTACTCGGAGTGATCGCGCGCAACACCAACCTGCTCACCGTGCGTACACCGAGCCGGCTGGAGCTGACCTATCTCCAGTCCGCCTCCGACCTGGCCCAGATGATCGCGGCGGGCTCCTTCCCCTTCCCCGGCCAGCAGGTCGACATGGACGCCTCCCCGCGCGTCGGGGACGGGCTGATCCGGCTCGACGCCGAGGGCGTGGTGACGTACGCGTCCCCGAACGCGCTCTCCGCCTACCACCGCCTCGGGCTCGCCTCCGACCTGGTCGGGCAGCACCTCGGCACCACCACCGCCGAACTGGCGCCCTCGCGCGGCCCGGTCGACGAGGCCCTGGTGAAGCTGGCCAGCGGCTGGGCCCCGCGCGAGACGGAGATCGAGGGCAACGGCGGGGTGATCCAGCTGCGCGCGATCCCGCTCAAGCCCAAGGGCACCCGCATCGGCTCCCTGGTGCTGTGCCGCGACGTCACCGAACTGCGCCGTCGCGAACGTGAACTGATCACCAAGGACGCGACCATCCGGGAGATCCACCACCGGGTGAAGAACAACCTCCAGACGGTGGCCGCGCTCCTGCGCCTCCAGGCCCGCCGGATGGATTCCCCGCAGGGGCGCGAGGCGCTGAACGAGGCGGTGCGGCGCGTCGGTTCGATCGCGATCGTGCACGAGACGCTCTCTCAGAACCTGGACGAGCGCGTGGAGTTCGACGAGATCGCCGACCGGGTCATCGCGATGGTCGCCGAGATCTCGCCGGGCAAGGTGGCCTGCCGGCGTACCGGCCGGTTCGGGATCCTGGACGCGGAGGTCGCCACCCCGCTGTCGATGGTGCTGACCGAGATCCTGCAGAACGCCCTGGAGCACGCCTTCACCCAGGGGGAGGGCGGCACGGTCGAGGTGTCCGCCGCCCGCTCCGGCACCGGCCGCGCCGACGCGCGGCTGCTGATCAAGGTGCTGGACGACGGCTGCGGTCTGCCCGAGGGCTTCGACCCGCAGCGGGCCGGCAACCTCGGGCTCCAGATCGTCCGCACCCTGGTCGAGGGAGAGCTCGGCGGTACGTTCGACATGGTCCGGGTCGAGCCGCACGGCACCCGGGTCGTCCTCGACATCCCGGCCAGTCCGCAGAAGTAGGCGACCGGCGGTGACACAGCGCAGCGACCGGTCCTTCACGCAGGGTCACGGAACCTGCCCCGCGCAGCACTGAGCCCCGGACCGATGGTTCCCGGTCCGGGGCTCAAGAGCACGTTGCTGAGCGCTTCTCAGGGTTCTACGCGCTGCGGCTCGAGGCTCGAAAGTCGATGTCAGGCGCTGGCGTTGCGCGCCCGGTTGCGAGCGGCGCGGCGCTTCATGGCGCGGCGCTCGTCCTCGCTGAGACCGCCCCAGACGCCGGAGTCCTGACCGGACTCGAGCGCCCACTGCAGGCACTGCTCCATGACGGGGCAGCGGCGGCAGACGGCCTTGGCTTCCTCGATCTGCAGCAGCGCAGGACCGGTGTTGCCGATGGGGAAGAAGAGCTCCGGGTCTTCCTCGCGGCAAACGGCGTTGTGACGCCAGTCCATGGCTGCTCCATCTCCTTGTATTGCGAACAGGTTGCTTGTGAATGTGAACGCTTTCACGAATCCCCCCGTGAGGGAAGGGCTGGCCCCCGGATGGCGACTGGGGGGTCCGAAGATTCGTGGTGGGGTTCTGGCGGTCTGTGTGGGTGCCGGGTCCTGCGGGCTGTCCCGATCGCCATGTAGAGATTCGCAAACCTCGGACGGGGATACAACCCCTTCCGGAAAGTTTTTTTGGATTCGTCGGTGTCGACTAGGTCACAGCCCTAGTTCCTGGGGGTGTACCGGCGTGTAAACGTTCGAGTGAAAGGATTTTTAGCTCTTCTACTCACACAATCACACGCAGTGCACGGCGAACGCCTGTGAACCGAACGCTGGTGCGCAATCCCAGGTGGTCCCCGTCCATCTGGAAGGGGAGCGGAACCTTCGAATGCAAGGTGAAGTCGGTCAGATCGTGCAGACTCACCGCGTGCTTGCCCTGTGGACCGCGCTCAGGAGTCGAGGTCAGGAGCTGTGTGGCGTACTTGGCGACCGCCGGAGTTGACAAACGGTCCAGCGCCAATACGTCAAGTGCGGTATCGAACGACGCGTCGGGGGAGGCGTACAGGGGACGGTTGCCGAGGTAGGTCCAGGGGGAGGTGTTGCAGACTATCGACAGCACCAGGTCCCTCACGGGATCCGCGCCGGGCCGCTCCAGGGTGACCGTCCCGTGCCGGCGGTTGGGCTCGTCGAGGAACTGGCGCACGAGCTGTCGTACGTACAGGGCATGCGTCGAACGCTTGCCGCGCTCGCGCTGCTGCTCGACCCGGCCCACCACCCCCGCGTCGAAACCGAAGCCCGCGCAGAAGGTGAACCAGCGCGCCGGGACCGACTCGTCCTCCGTGCCGGGGGTCCCGGCCGCGAGCCCCAGGCCCACCGTCCGCTCGCGCCGCTGCCGCAGGGCGTCCAGCAGGGCGCCGGTCGCCTCGACCGCGTCGTTGGGCAGGCCGAGCGCGCGGGCGAACACGTTCGTCGAACCGCCCGGGACCACCGCGAGCCCCGGCAGCCGGTCCGGGTCGGGGCCGTCGTGCAGGAGGCCGTTGACCACCTCGTTGACCGTGCCGTCCCCGCCGAGGGCCACCACCAGGTCCAGGCCCTCGTGGGCCGCCTTGCGTCCCAGGTCACGGGCGTGCCCCCGGTACTCGGTGGTCACCGCCTCCAGCTTCATCTCACTGGCGAGGGCGTGGGTCAGGACGTCACGCGTACGCGCACTGGTGGTCGTCGCTGCTGGATTGGCCACGAGAAGTGCACGCATGAGCGCCAGCCTACCCACCCGCTCGGAAGCGGCCCATACTGCCCGCCTCCGGGCACCGTCCGCCCCGGCGCGTGCGGTACGCGGCTACCCTGCTGGAGTGAGTGAGAAGCCGACCCCGAACGCCCCGACCTCCGATGCGCCCTCCGCCGCACTGCCCGGCCGGCTGACCGCCGCCGCCGTTCTCTGCGCGCTCCAGGGCCTGGCCCTGGCCGGCCTCGGCGGCTACCTGCTCTTCGCCGGGGTCGCCGGGCACGTCGACTCCGCGCAGCAGTCCGAGACCGGTGGCCTGACCGTGCTCGCGCTCGCCGCGCTGCCGCTGATCGCGGCGCGCGGGCTGCGCCTGGCGCGCCGGTGGAGCCGGGGCCCGGCGTTGATCACCCAGCTGATGGCAGTGCCGGTGGCGTGGACGCTGTGGACCGCCGGCGGGGCGCTGACCGCCGCCGCGGTGGCCCTGGCGGCGGCCGCGCTGGCGGTCGTGGTGCTGCTGGTGAACCCGACGGCGACCGAGGCGCTGGGCATCGGGCCCGCCGCCTGACTCCCCCCGGGTTCCCCGCTCATTCCTCCACGAGGAGCTTGTCGCGCAGCTGGGCCAGGGTGCGGGCCAGCAGGCGGGAGACGTGCATCTGGGAGATGCCGACCTCCTGGGCGATCTGCGACTGCGTCATGTTGCCGAAGAACCGGAGCAACAGAATCCGCTTCTCCCTGGGTGGCAGTCCCTCCAGCAGCGGCTTGAGGGACTCGCGGTACTCGACCCCCTCCAGTGCCTCGTCCTCCGAGCCCAGTGTGTCCGCGACCGCCGGCGACTCGTCGTCCGTGTCCGGGACGTCCAGCGAGAGCGTGCTGTAGGCATTGGCCGATTCCAGCCCCTCCAGCACCTCCTCCTCGGAGATCCCGAGCCGTTCCGCCAGTTCGTGGACGGTGGGGGAGCGGCCGTGCTGCTGCGAAAGTTCCGCCGTGGCCGTGGTCAGCGAGAGCCGCAGCTCCTGCAGGCGCCGGGGTACGCGTACCGCCCAGCCCTTGTCGCGGAAGTGCCGCTTGATCTCGCCGACGACCGTGGGCGTGGCGTACGTGGAGAACTCCACCCCCCGGTCCGGGTCGAACCGGTCCACCGACTTGATCAGGCCGATCGTCGCCACCTGGGTCAGGTCGTCGAGCGGCTCGCCGCGGTTGCGGAACCGCCGGGCCAGGTGCTCGACCAGCGGCAGGTGCATCCGCACCAGCCGGTTGCGCAGCTCCGCCCGCTCCGGGGACCCGTCGGGCAGCTCCCGCAGTTCGAAGAACAGGGCCCGCGCGCCACTGCGGTCGCGCGGATCCGGCAGCGCCGGAGCCGCCTGGGCCAGGGCCGCGGGTGGCTGTGAGGATTGTGGTTCGTCGTGCTGGTTCTCGCTCATAGGGCCCGCCCGTCGCTCCGCCGAGTCCAAAAAGCCGCTTTCCGCATCCGCGTCAGCCGGGTGCGGCCGGGCGTGCTGCTGCTCCGGGATGCCGCCGTCGACCTCATGCCGTACCCGGGGCCGATCCCCGCCCCGCACCGGGATCTCCCCGCCGCTCACGCCGGGCCTGGTCCCGCGCCGCGCTGTTTGTAAAGGCTGATGCACACCGTGCGGTTCTCCTCGACCGTCGCCTCGACCTTGCCGGCCAGGGCGGACAGCACCGTCCACGCGAACGTGTCGCGCTCGGGAGCGCGGCCGTCCGTGGTCGGCGCCGAAACGGTGACTTCCAGCGAATCGTCGATCAGCCGGAACACACAGCTGAGGACGGAGCCGGGCACGGCCTGCTGGAGCAGGATCGCGCACGCCTCGTCCACCGCGATGCGGAGGTCCTCGATCTCGTCGAGGGTGAAGTCCAACCGTGCCGCGAGACCGGCTGTCGCCGTGCGCAGCACCGACAGGTAGGCACCCGCAGCCGGCAGCCGGACTTCGACGAAGTCCTGGGTCGCGGGCTCGCCTGCGATCTGGGACACCCTCACCTCCAAGGTGGTACGAGCTCTGTTCGCCGGTGACGCTATCGCGATCCGGGTGATCGTGTCGCGGCACCCCTCACGGCACCCGCTGGGAGTGCCCGGGACACCCGCCGTTCCCGCGGCCGGTGACCGATGGTAAGCCCACGGGTACACACAGTGGCTAGGGGTCTGCGGGCCCAATTCGGGGGAACCGGCGGAGGGTTGACCTACCCCGCCTCAGACGATCGAACCGTCGACAAAACACCACCGCCAACCCTCGCCCGGTTCGAAGCTGCGCATCACCGGATGGCCGGTCTCGTGGTGGTGCGCCGTGGCGTGCCGGTAGGGCGAGGAATCGCAGCAGGCCACGTATCCGCACCCCAGACACATCCGCAGTTGCACCGGATGACTGCCGAGTGCCAGACATTCCGGGCAGGTCGGTGCAAGCGGGACCGGCTCGGGGCGCGGCAGTTCGGCAACGTGGGTGCACTCGCTCATGATGGCCAGCGTACTGACGTGCGGGCCCGCTGGACGGTAGATACCGAGGAGGATGGATCTTCGATGGAGGTATTGCCGCTGGTGGCCCTGGTGGCGGGCAGCGCGGTCGTCGCCGGGGCGGCCCGCCGGACGCCCGTGCCCGCGCCGCTGCTCCTCGTCGCCGTCGGCCTGATCGCCTCGTACGTCCCGGGCGTGCCCTCGTACGCCCTCGACCCCCACATCGTGCTGCCCCTGCTGCTGCCGCCGCTGCTGTACACGGCCGCCGTGGAGAGCTCGTACCTGGACCTGCGGGCCAACGTACGGCCCGTCGCGCTGCTCTCCGTGGGGTACGTGCTCTTCGCGACGCTCGCCGTGGGGTACGCGGCCTACCTGGTGGTGCCGGGGCTGTCGCTGCCCGTGGCGCTGGTGCTGGGCGCGGTGATCGCACCGCCCGACGCGGTCGCGGCGACGGCGATCGCCCGCCGGCTCGGACTGCCGAGCCGGATCACGACCATCCTGCAGGGCGAGTCGCTGGTCAACGACGCCACCGCGATCACGGCCTACAAGGTGGCGCTGGCCGCCGCCGTAGGCCTCAGCTCGGGCTGGGCCGGCGGGATCGCGGAATTCCTGCTCGCGTCCGTGGGCGGCGTCGGGGTCGGGCTGGTGCTGATGGTGCCGATCCACCTGCTGCGCAAGCGGCTGCGTGAGCCGCTGCTGCAGAACACCCTGTCGCTGCTGATCCCGTTCGTGGCGTACGCGGCGGCCGAGCGGGTGCACGCCTCGGGCGTGCTCGCCGTCGTGGTGGTCGCGCTGTACCTCGGGCACCGCAGCTGGCAGGTCGACTTCGCGACGAGGCTCCAGGAAGCCGCGGTGTGGAAGATGGTCTCCTTCGTGCTGGAGTCGGTGGTCTTCGCGCTGATCGGCCTCCAGCTGCCGGTGGTCCTCAAGGGGCTGGCCGAGTACGAGGGTGTGCGCGCGGCCTGGTACGCACTGGCGGTGTTCCTGGCCGTGGTCGTGGCGCGGTACGTCTGGGTGTTCCCGGCGACGTTCCTGCCCAGGGCGCTGTCCGAGCGGATCCGCAGGCGGGAGCCCGAGACGAACTGGAAGGCGCCCGTCATCGTGGGCTGGGCGGGGATGCGCGGGGTGGTCTCGCTGGCCATCGCCTTCTCCGTGCCGATGAGCGTGCCGCACCGGAACCTGATCCTGTTCCTGACCTTCACGACCGTCATCGCGACGCTGGTGGTGCAGGGACTGACCCTGCCGCCGCTGATCCGGTTGCTGCGGCTGCCGCCGCGCGACGTCCAGGCGGAGACGCTGGCGGAGGCCCAGGCCCAGAGCGAGGCCTCGCGGGCGGCGGAGGACCGGCTGGACGAACTGCTGGCCGAGCCGCGCAACGCTCTGCCGGGGCCGCTGGCGGACCGGCTGCGGACGGTGCTGGAGCGGCGGCGCAACGCGGTGTGGGAGCGGCTCGGTGAGGTCAACCCCGTGACGGGGGAATCCGCGGACGACATCTACCGGCGGCTGGCCGGGGAGATGATCGAGGCCGAGCGGGAGGTGTTCGTGACGCTGCGCGACCGGCGGCAGATCGACGACGAGATGCTGCGGGTGCTGCTGCGCCGGCTGGACCTGGAGGAGGCCGCGGCCTACCGGGAGGAGTCGGGCTGAGCCGTGCGGGAGGGGCCGGGGGCGGGCTCCGGGGCGGACGGCGCGGGCGCCGCAGGCGCCGTCGGCCCGGGTGGTGACGGCAGCGGGGCTGACGGCTTGGGCGGTGACGGCTCAGGCCCTGGGTTCCGGGGCCGTCGGCTCCGGGGCTGTCGGCTCCGGGGCTCCGGTGACGACCGCGGCGAGGGTGGCGCCGCGGGGGAAGGCGCCCGACCCGGTCAGCGCGGTCAGGGCCCAGAGCAGCTTCGCGACGTAGACCCGCTCGACGGGGATGCCGTGCCGGGCCTCGAACCCGGCGGCGAAGGCCTCCAGCTCGGCGGGGATCCGGGCGTAGCCGCCGTGGTGGAAGCCCTCGGCCAGCGTCCAGTCGCCCGCCGGGCCGCCGAAGGCCCGTCGCTGGAGGGAACGTATCTCCGCGTCCAGGAAGCCGCCCGCCAGCACCGGGACGCCGATGGCCCGCCTGCCGGGCCCGAGCCCCGCCGCCAGGCCGGCCAGGGTGCCGCCGGTACCGCAGGCGACGGCGACGACGTCGGCCGCCCCGCGCAGCTCCCGGCCGAGCTCCGCGCAGCCGTGCAGGGCGAGGGCGTTGCTGCCGCCCTCCGGGATCAGGTACGCGCCGTCCGCGCCGGCCTCCGTGAGCAACCCGGCCAGCACCTCGGGCTCGGCCTTGCGGCGGTACTCGGCGCGGGAGACGAAGTGCAGCCGCATTCCGTCGGCGGCGCAGCGGGCCAGCGAAGCGTTGAGCGGCCGCGCGGCCAGCTCGTCCCCGCGCACCACCCCGACGGTCGCCATCCCCAGCAACCGCCCGGCCGCGGCGGTGGCCCGCAGGTGGTTGGAGTACGCCCCGCCGAAAGTGACCAGCCCGGAGTACCCGCCCTCCACGGCGGCCCGCAGGTTGGGCGCCAGCTTGCGCCACTTGTTCCCGGGCAGCTCCGGATGCACCAGGTCGTCCCGCTTGACCACCAGGCGCACCCCGTACCGCTCGAACCGCTCGTCGCGGACCTCCTGCACCGGAGACGGCGGCCGCGGCCGCAACAGCGCATGGGGATCCTCGGAGCGGTTCACACCTCCCATTGTGACGTCCCCCGCCCACCCGCCCCGCGCCGTATGAGCGGCGCCCAAGCCGACCCGCTGGACCGCCTTTCCCGCCGTCGCCCGGCAGCCTGTATATCGACGCGGTGTGGGAGACGGCCCGTCCCGTGGAGGAGTGACCCGATGGCCCGGACCGAGTAGTACGACGATCCTCATGCGCCCGAGCCGAACAGCATGGTCGTGGCCGCATCGGCGGTGGTCTGCGACAGCGAGGGCTGCATCCTGCTGCAACGGCGACGGGACAACGACCTGGGGGCGCTGCCCGGCGGAGGGATGGACCTGGGCGATTCGCTGCCCGGCACGGCCGTCCGCGAGGTCAGGGAGGAGACCGGCCTCGACGTGGAGATCACGGGGCTGGTCGGCACGTACAGGGACCCCCGGCACATCATCGAGTACAGCGACGGCGAGGTCAGGCGACAGTTCAACGTCTGCTTCACGGCCCGCGTCACGGGCGGGGAACTGTCCCTCTCCGACGAGAGCACGGAACTGCGGTTCGTGGCGCCGGCCGATCTCGACGCGCTGCCCATGCACCACACCCAACGCCTGCGCCTCCGAGACTTCTTGGAGCGCCGTCCCGCCGTACCTCGGCTGACCGTGCCCCGACAGCTGCTCGCCAGGGTTCAGGGACCCTGCTGCGCTTCCGCGTGTGGGGTGCCCCGCCCATGCCGTGAGTCACACGACCAGGGGCCGGCGCCGCGTGGCCGCTCCGGTGACGGGACGGCCCTTGGGGGCGCCTACGTGAGCCGGTCCGCCACGCGGGCGCGGAACCAGTTCATCGTGAAGCCCTTCGGGTCGATCTTGCCGGGTTGCCATTCGAGGTGGCCGATCACCGAGCCCTCGTGCCAGCCGTGCACCCGGCACACCGCGGCCGCCGCCTTGACCATCGCGTCCAGCTGGACCTGCGGCCACGGGTCGTCGCCGCTGCCGAGGTTCTCGCACTCGAAGCCGTAGAAGTAGCGGTTGCCGTCGGTGTCGGCCTGGTGGTCCGGCGGGAGGCGCTTCTCCGCGATCACCGCCGCCAGGACGTCGGAGTCGCCCGCGCCCGCGTGGTTGGCGCGGCCGTAGCCGACCAGGTGGACGCGGCCGTCCTTGGTGATCACGCCGTGGCACAGGGGGCCGGGAAGCTCCTCGTCGCCGTCGCGGCAGAGCGAGACGGTGTACGCGGTGCCGTGCGTGACGGTGTGGTGGATCATCACGCCGTGCACCGGGCCCCAGGGCCCCTTGTGGTTGCGGTTGTGGGTGCGCCAGGCTCCGACCTCCACCACGGTCAGGCCCTCGTCCCGCAATGCTTCGATGAACCGGTCCGCGGACATGGGTGCGGACATGGCCGCCTCCTTCGCAGTACGCGCGGTGCGGTCACCTTGCGTGCGCGCACCGTCACTTACCGGTGTAATGGAAGCGTTCCTTCCGGGCTAGGGGCTTCGTACGGCGAGCGAGCGGATCCGGCCAACCGTCCCGACCGCCGCGGTACGGCGGTGCGGGCGCGCGGCGGTGCGTGCGCCGGAACGGCCCATGACAGTGCCCATCCCGCGGACGGAGTAGTCCCACCCTTTTGTGTAATGGTCCCACTACGTCCTGTGCTGAAAGCTGGACCCGCAGATCCATGGAGTGATCGAAAGGGAAACACATGTCGGTCCAGGCAGGTTCCGAGTCCGAGGTCCAGGCGCAGAGCCCCCAGCGGAGCCTCGGCACCTCGGCCGCGCGGAACTTGGCAACCACGACCAAGTCCGCGCCGCAGATGCAGGAGATCACCTCACGGTGGCTGCTGAAGATGCTCCCGTGGGTGTCGGTACAGGGCGGCACGTACCGCGTCAACCGCCGCCTCAGCTACTCCGTCGGCAACGGCATCGTGGAGTTCATCAAGACCGGCACCCAGGTCCAGGTGATCCCGGCCGAGCTCGGCGAACTGCCGCTCCTGCGCGACTACGAGGACCTCGACGTCCTGACCGAACTCGCCGCCCGCTGCCAGCAGGTCGACTTCGCGCCCGGCCAGGAGCTGACCTCCTTCGGCAGCCCCTCCGACAAGGTCTTCCTCCTCGCCCACGGCCGCATCGAACAGGTCGGCCCCGGCCCCTACGGCGAGGACGCGGTGCTGCGCACCGTCGCCGACGGCGCCTTCTTCGGCGAGGACGCCCTCGTCGACGAGGAGGCGATCTGGGAGTACACCGCCCGAGCGGTCACCTCCGGTACCGCGCTCGTCCTGACCCGCCAGGACTTCCAGCTCCTCGCCGACCGCGTCGACTCGCTGCGCGCGCACGTGGACACGCAGCGCTCGCTGCCGCCCCAGCGCACCAACACGCACGGTGAAGCCGCCATCGAGCTCTCCTCCGGACACCAGGGCGAAGCCGTCCTCCCCGGCACCTTCGTGGACTACGAGGCGCGCCCGCGCGAGTACGAACTCTCCATCGCACAAACGGTTCTCCGGGTCCACACGCGCGTCGCCGACCTGTACAACCAGCCGATGAACCAGACCGAGCAGCAGTTGCGGCTCACGGTCGAGGCGCTGCGCGAGCGCCAGGAACACGAGATGGTCAACAACCCGGACTTCGGCCTGCTCCACAACGCCGACTACGACCAGCGCATCCAGCCGCACGACGGCGCGCCCAGCCCGGACGACATGGATCAGCTGCTCAGCATGCGGCGCGACTCCAACCTCTTCCTGGCCCACCCCAAGGCCATCGCGGCCTTCGGGCGCGAGTGCAACAAGCGCGGCCTCTACCCCGAGGCGGTCGACATCGGCGGCCACCGCGTGCCGTCCTGGCGCGGAGTACCGATCTTCCCGTGCAGCAAGATCCCGGTCAGTGACGCCCGCACGACCTCGATCCTGTGCATGCGTACCGGCGAGGACGCCTCCGGCGTGATCGGCCTCCACCAGCCGGGCATCCCGGACGAGATCGAGCCGAGCATGTCGGTGCGGTTCATGGGGATCAACGAGCAGGCGATCATCTCCTACCTCGTGACCGCGTACTTCTCCGCCGCGGTCCTGGTGCCGGACGCGCTCGGCATCCTCGAGAACGTCGAGATCGGCCGCTGGCGCTGAGCCGGCCGGCTCGGGGTACGGCGGGACACACCATGGCGACGACCAGTGCGGTCACCACGGGCGAGGGCCAGGAAGCGGCGGCCCTGCTGGAACGGACGAGGGAGACGGTCAACCCGCGACTGCGCCGGACGGTCGAGCTCCTGCCCGGCTCCATGCGGCGCGTGGCGATGTACCACTTCGGCTGGGAGCACGCGGACGGCACCCCCGCCGTGGGCAACCCGGGCAAGGCCATCCGCCCCGCCCTGGTCCTCGCGGCGATGCGGGCCCTGCGCGGGCCGGGCGGCGAGGAGGAGGACGTCGTCCGCGCGGCGGTGGCCGTGGAACTCGCGCACAACTTCACGCTCCTGCACGACGACATCATCGACAAGGACGCCAGGCGGCGCGGCCGGCCCACGGCCTGGACCGTGTTCGGCATACCGGACGCGCTCATCACGGGCGACGCCATGATGGCGCTCGCGCTGAAACAGCTCGCGGAGGACCCGCACCCGGCCTCGGCGGCGGCGGCCGCCCGCCTCGCGGCCTGCGTCATCGAGCTGTGCGCGGGGCA
Organism: Streptomyces sp. NPDC051578; assembly: GCF_044454045.1. Classification (NCBI taxonomy): domain Bacteria; kingdom Bacillati; phylum Actinomycetota; class Actinomycetes; order Kitasatosporales; family Streptomycetaceae; genus Streptomyces; species Streptomyces sp. NPDC051578. Next base: position 1,565,249 of record NZ_JBITDH010000001.1, on the reverse strand, counting down.
GCAGGCGGACTGCGCCTTCGAACAGCGAGCGGACGTCTCCCTCGACGAGTGCCTGACGATGGCCACCGCCAAGACCGGGGCCCTGCTGGGCTGCGCCTGCGCGCTGGGCGCCCTGTACGCGGGGGCGGGGCCGGACGAGGCCGACGCGATGGACGGCTTCGGCAGGGAGGCCGGGCTGGCCTTCCAGCTGATCGACGACCTGATCGGCATCTGGGGCGACCCCGGGCACACCGGCAAGCCCGCCGGGGCCGACCTGATGGCCCGCAAGAAGTCGCTGCCCGTCGTGGCCGCCCTCACCTCGGGCACCGCGGCCGGGGCGGAGCTCGCCGATCTGTACGCCGGCCCCATGACCGGGGACGACGTACGCAGGGCCGCCGACGCGGTGGAGCGGGCGGGCGGCCGCGACTGGGCGCAGGCCCACGCGGCCGACCGGATGGGCCGGGCGGTGCAGCAGCTGTCGCGGGCCGTACCGGACCTCGGGGCGGCGGGCGGCCTGCTGGCACTGGCGGAGTTCGTCACGCGCCGCACCAGGTGACCCGGCGGCACCAGGTGACTCCGTCCCCCCAGGTGGCTTCGTAGGACCCGCAGGGGGACAGGCCTGTTCCGGCACCGCATGGTGCCGGAACAGCCCTGTCCGCGTTCGGGGCCCAACTCTAGGATCACTCACTGTTGTTGAAACGTGAGCGAGGGGTGGGTTCCGTGGTGCTGGAGATACGCAGGGCGGGTCAGTCGGACCGGGACGCGGTGGCCCGGCTGCTGGACGAGGCGTTCCGCGACGACCCGGTGAGCAGCTGGGTCTTCCCGGACCCGGCGCACCGGGCGGCGGTGCACGGGAAGTTCCTCGGCGTGTTCGTGGACGTCGCGCTGGCCGAGGGCCGGATCGACTACGCGGCCGACGGCTCGGCGGCGGCGCTGTGGCTGCGGGTCCCGGCCGGGGACCACGAGGGGGACGCCGAGGACGACGTCCCGGCGATGATGCGCGCGGTGGCCGACCCGGACAACGAGCGCTGCGAGCTGGTCGGCCGGCTGACGGGCGAGGTGCACCCCACCTCCGAGGAGCACGAGTACCTGCTGATGATCGCGGTGGCGCCGGGGCGGCAGGGCGAGGGGCTCGGTACGGAACTGATGCGGCCGGTGCTGGAGCGGTGCGACCGCGAGGGCGTACCGGCGTACCTGGAAGCCAGCAGCGAGCGCAGCAAGGCGCTGTACGAGCGGCTCGGGTGGCGGTTCACGGGCACGGCGGTACGGCTGCCGGACGGGCCGCTGATGTGGCCGATGTGGCGCAAGCCGCAGCCGTGAGGAGCCCCGCGCCGCCCCCGTCGGCGCCCGCCCCGACGGATGCGCCGAACCGGCCTACCGTGGAGGTATGGCCGGTGAAGAACGACAGCGTGCGGGTGCGGCGGACGCCGCGCAGGCCGGGCACGAGCAGGAGTCGTGCCCGGTCTGCGGGCGCCCCGTCGAGCGGGTGATCGTCGGGCGGCGCAAGTCCCTCGGGATCTTCGTACCGGACTGGGGGCCGGGGCCGTGCGCGGACCCCGACTGCCCCCGGTACCAGGGCTCGGCGGGTTAGCCCGGCGGGTCAGCCCGAGGGGTTCGCCCGGCGGGTCGGTCCAGCGGGTCGCGTCGGCGGGTCGGCCCGGCGGGTCAGCTCTTGGTGCCCAGGCCCGAGGCGACGAGGCCGTTCGCCCAGAGCTGGTTCACGCGGGAGCGCTCGGTGCTGTTCGGGTACGGGTTGGTGCACGAGGTGCCCGGCCCGCCGCCCGACATCAGCTCGCTGCACGGGCCCGAGTAGTGGTCCGGCAGCCCCAGCACGTGCCCGGTCTCGTGGGCCGTCACGCGGGTGGAGTCGTACTGCTGGTTCTGCGCGTAGTCGAGGAAGATGTAGCCCCGGCCGTGGCCGTCGGTGCTCGCGTACGAACCCCGGGAGTCGTTGCCCTCGTAGTACGAGAAGTTCCCGCCCGAGGACACCTCCTGGAGCTTGACGTTGGACACGGAGCCGTTCCAGATCTGGGTGGAACGGGCTATGACGGTGCGGAAGCTCGGCGCGTTGCGGGTGTTGTAGGTGACGGTCACGGACATGAGGCCGGGGTTCGCGGCACGCTGCTCGGCCACCGAGCGCTGCACGGCCTCGAAGAAGGCCCGGTTGGCGGCCTGGTTCTCGGGCGACCGCTCGTACGCGGCGTAGCTCGCGGTGTTGCCGGACGGGGCGGGGGCGGCGCTGGCGGTGGGGGCGATACCGGCCAGGGCGGCGGCCAGCACGAGACCTGCGGCGGCGGCCGGAACGGCCGTACGGGAGTGGCGCATGTGGGGGAGCTCCTACTCATCCGGTGTGGGGGGTGGGTCGTTCGGTACCGGAGTCTGCGGGAGCGTCACCGCTCGGCGGATGATGTCAGCCACCGATAACACCGGGCTATCGGTAGGTTTTCGGTAGGCCAACTTCCGCGAAATTGGCGGGATTCGGGGGGATACCGGTGGCTGGTGCGGCCGACCGGGGCCGCCCTACCCTCTGGTCATGGAGCTTGAGGTCAGGCATCTGCGCGCACTGTGCGCCATCGCCGACGCCGGCAGCCTGCACAAGGCCGCGCGGGAGCTCGGCGTGAGTCAGCCCTCCCTGACCACCCAGCTCCGCCGGATCGAACGGGCCCTGGAGGGGGAGCTGTTCCTCCGCGAACGGACCGGCTGCCGGCCCACGCCGTTCGGGCGCACCGTACTGGGGCGGGCGCGCCCGCTGCTGGCCGAGATGGCCGCCCTGGTGGCCGACGCCCGCGCGGTGGCCCGCGGGCCGCGCCTGCGGATCGGCTCCACGGCCAGCCGGGCCCTGCCCGGGTGGCTGCGCCGACTGCACCGGCGCTCGCCCGAGACGGAGACGTCGCTGGTGGTCGACGTGTCGGCCAACGCCCTGCTGCGGATGGTGGACGCGGGGCAGCTGGACGTGGCGTTCGTGCACGAGGTCGAGGGGTGTCCGCTGCGGGTGCCGCCAGGGCTGGAACTGCGCGTGCTGATGGAGCGGGAGCCGCAGTTCGTGTCCATGTCCCGGGACCATCCCGCCGCGCGGCGGCCGGTGGTGGAGTTACGGGAGCTCGCCGCCGACCGCTGGACGGTCGACCCGTCCGTGGACGGCGAGTGGGACGGGCTGCGGAGGGTCTTCGCCGGCGCCGGGGTGGACCCGCCGGTGCTGCACGCCGACTACCACACCGCCACCTCGCTGATCATCTCCGGTGAGGCCGTAGCCCCCTGCCAGCCGACCTCCGGCCCCCGCGACGACATGGCGATCCGGCCACTGTCCGGCGACCCGCTCGCCGTGCGGCTGCTGCTGGCGAGCCGGCCGGGCGCCCATGCCGAGGTGTACGAGGACCTTCGCGCCGCCTATCGCGAAGCCGCCCTGCGGACCCCGCCCTACCGGGCGTGGCTGCACCACCACGCGAGCCCGCTGCTGGCCGCGTAGGCCCGTTCCTTCCCGCATCCCGCACTCCCCGCACTCCCCTCCCGCTTCCCCGGACTCCGTCCGGCCCTCGGGCTGCCCGTGCGCGTGTCGGCGTACCGGCGTGCGGGCGTACCGGCGTGCGGGCGTATTGGCGTGCACCCGTGCCCGGGTAGCGGCGGATCCGCGTGTCGGCTGCTTGACTTCCCCGATCCGCGATATATCGTGTTCTTAGAAGACGCGATATGTTGCGAGCGTCGAGCCCCGTTGGTGCGCCCCCGAGGAGGATCAGAACCATGGCAGAGCAGATGACGTGGTCCGTCGCCGAACCGCAGAAGCTCACCTTCGAGCAGCCGGTGACCGAACTCCGCGTCCGCGTCGTCGGCGGCACCGTGAACGTTGTCGCCGCGGCGGACGACGGCCCGGCCCGCCTCGAAGTGGCGGAGGTCGAGGGGCCGCCCCTGCACGTCGTACAGGACGGCGGCACCCTCACCCTCTCCTACGAAGACCTGCCCTGGAACGGTTCCCAGGGCTTCAAGAAGTGGTTCGAGGGCAAGCCCTGGAAGGCCTGGACCGGCTCCGCCGACGGCCGCAAGGCCTGGGAGCGCAGCGCCACCGTCACCCTGACCGTGCCCGCCGCCACCGTCGTCCAGCTGGCCACCGTCAGCGCGGCCGTCTTCGTCTCCGGTATCAGCGGCGCCACCGACGTCAACGGCGTCAGCGGCGACACGACGCTGGTCGGGCTCTCCGGCAAGGTCAAGGCCAACACCGTGTCCGGCAGCGTCGAGGCGCAGTCCGTGCACGGCGAGCTCGGCTTCCACTCCGTCTCCGGCGGCCTGACCGTCGTCGACGGCGCGGGCGGCAGCGTACGGGCCGACTCGGTCAGCGGTGACATGCTCATCGACCTCGTGCTCGACCCCGCCGACACGCGGCCCGTCGACATCACCTTGAACTCCGTCTCCGGACAGGTGGCGATCCGCCTCCCGCACCCCGCCGACGCCCGCGTGGAGGCCAACACCGCCACCGGCGGCGTCTCCAACGCCTTCGAGGACCTGCGGGTCACCGGCCAGTGGGCCGCCAAGCGGATCACCGGCACGCTCGGCGCCGGCACCGGGACGCTGCGCGCCACCACCGTCTCCGGTGCCATCGCCCTGCTGCGCCGCCCGGCGGCCGACGGCCCCGAGGCCCCCACCCCGCTCGCGCTCGACAAGAAGGTGCTCTGACATGCCGCCCGTCTTCGCTCACGGACGCCTGCGCCTGTACCTCCTCAAGCTGCTGGACGAGGCCCCGCGCCACGGGTACGAGGTGATCCGGCTGCTGGAGGAACGCTTCCAGGGGCTGTACGCGCCCTCCGCGGGCACCGTGTACCCGCGACTCGCCAAGCTGGAGGCGGAGGGACTGGTCACGCACGCTACCGAAGGCGGGCGAAAGGTGTACTCCATCACCGATGCGGGCCGCGCCGAACTCGCCGACCGGGGCGGCGAACTCGCCGACCTGGAACTGGAGATCCGCGACTCCGTCTCCGAACTGGCCGCGGAGATCCGGGACGACGTCCGGGGCGCGGCGGGGGATCTGCGGCGCGAGATGCGGGCCGCGGCGGCCTCGGCGACGGCCACGCACGGCGAGGACGAGGGCTGGAAGGCGGCCAAGGAGGAACTCCGCAAGGCCAAGGCGGAGTGGAAGGAGCAGGCGCGGCGGGCGAAGGACGAGAGCCGCCGGGCGCGCGAGGAGGCGCAGCAGGCGCGCCGCCAGGCGAAGGAGGCGCAGGAGCGGGCGCGCGAGGAGGTCCAGCGCATCGCGAGCCAGCTCCAGGAGCAGTTCGCCAAGTCGGGCGGCGTGCTGGGAAGTCTCGCGGGGGCGTGGCTGGGCGGCGCGGGTGGCGCCGGTGGCCACGGAGGTGCGGGTGCGCAGGCCGGGCGGCCGAGCGCTCCGTCGGCGGAGGCGGGGTGGGCCGATGACCTGGCCCCGACGGCCGATCCGGTGCGGGACCTGGACCGGCTGCTGGACCGCTTCCGCGACGACGTCCGCGACGCGGCGCGGGACCACGGGGTGTCGCCGGCGCAGCTGGCCGAGGCCCGCGCCCACCTGGCCGCGGCGGCGGCCCGCGTCACGGCGGCGCTCCGCCCCGACCGGGCGTAGCCGCCGACCGGTAGCCCCCGACCGGGCGTAGCCGCCGACCGGGCGTCCCCCCGGTCCGGGCCGGCCCGTGCGGACCCCACCGGCCCGGCCCGCGCCGTCCGGTGCCGCGACGAGAGGGTCCCGCGTACCCCTGCCGACGGTGGAGGCACCTCCCGCGGCTGCGGGGTAGAGCCCCGGCTCCGGCCGCCCCGGCTCGGGCAAGCCCCGGCTCCGGCCGCCCCGGCTCGGGCAAGCCCCGGCGGGTGCCCCATCGCCGCCCTCGCGGCTTCCTGGACCCACTCCCGCCCGGACTCCGTCCGGGGCCCCCACGGGGCTCCAGTCGGCCGGGGTCCGGCGGGCGGTCCGCCAGGGGTCCGGCGCCTCGACCGCCCGGCGGGGCCGGGTTGGCGCGGAGCCGGTAGCGGCGGCTCCGCCCCGGCCGTGAGCCGGTGGCGGTCGGCGGGGCCGCTCCGGCAGCGGGGGCGTCAGACCGTGAGGACGATCTTGCCGAAGAGGTCGCCCGAGGCGAGTTTTCCGAAGCCTTCGCGGGCGCGGTCCAGGGGGAGGACCTCGTCGATGACGGGCCGTACACCGGTGGCCGCGCAGAACGCCAGCAGGTCCTCCAGCTCGTCCTTCGAGCCCATCGTCGAGCCGACCACCCGCAGTTCCAGGAAGAAGATCCGCGTCAGTTCGGCGTGCGCCGGCCGGTCCCCGCTCGTCGCGCCCGAGATGACCAGCGTGCCGCCGGGGCGCAGGGACTTGACCGAGTGCGACCAGGTGGCCGCGCCCACCGTCTCGATGACGGCGTCCACCCGCTGCGGCAGCCGCGCACCCGGCTCGTACGCCTCCACCGCGCCCAGTTCCACCGCGCGCTTGCGCTTCGCCTCGTCCCGGCTCGTGGCGAAGACCCGCAGGCCGGCCGCCTTGCCGAGGACGATCGCGGCGGTGGCGACACCGCCGCCCGCGCCCTGGACGAGGACCGAGTCCCCCGGCCGCACGCCCGCGTTGGTGAACAGCATCCGGTAGGCCGTCAGCCACGCCGTCGGCAGGCAGGCGGCCTCCTCGAAGGACAGCTCGGCGGGCTTGCGCAGCACGTTCCAGGCGGGGACGGTCACCTGCTCCGCGAAGGTCCCCTGGTAGCGCTCGGTCAGGATCGACCGCGGCTCGTCCGGGCCGACCCCGTGGCCGCTCTGGCCGATGACGGAGTGCAGGACGACCTCGTTGCCGTCCTGGTCGGTCCCGGCGGCGTCGCAGCCGAGGATCATGGGGAGTTTGTCCTCGCCGAGGCCCACCCCGCGCAGTGACCACAGGTCGTGGTGGTTGAGGGAGGCGGCCTTGACGTTGACGGTCACCCAGCCGGGGCGGGCCCCGGGAGCCGGGCGTTCGCCCAGTTCAAGGCCGTTCAGCGGCTGGTCGCGGTCGATTCGGGCGGCATAGGCAGCGAACATGCCGCGACGCTACCGCCCGGTAGCGCGAGGGGCCACCCCCGTCGGGGCGCGGCGGGTGAGGCCTTCGTCGCAGTGACCGTGAACACCCCTCGCCACTCGCGGGAACCGAACAGGGGGTTTCACGCGTCTGGAACGGGCCATCCGCCGTATCCAGGCGGAAGGAGTAGTCCATCCCTCAACTTCCACTCGTACCAGTCGGTTTGGGGGTGGCCGGTGGTCAACCGGAATGCCATTCGAGCCCGTCGGCGGGGGTAACATTCTGGCCATGCGGCGCGCTCGCCATGAGCCTGTCATCTGCGGGCTGTCGTCTGCAGCCTGTCATCTGCGCCGCGGTCCTCTTCGTGTGGCCGTACGCCGCTCCGCCGTGCGCCCGGCCACACGACAGGCGCGGCGACCCCTCCCGGTTCGGGGGCCAGGAGGGTGCGTCCGCGACAGGTCCGAGTGCAACGGGAAGGGCCCGGTCGGATGGAAATCATCCGACCGGGCCCTTGCCCGTGGGTCGTGCTTCGCGCCGGAGCGGCGATCAGGCCAGGCGGGCCACGCCGTCCGCCTTCGCCGCCGCGGCGACCGCGGCCGCGACGGCCTCGGCGACGCGCTCGTCGAACGGGGAGGGGATCACGTAGTCGGCGGCGAGCTCGTCACCCACGACGCCCGCGATGGCGTCGGCGGCGGCGATCTTCATGCCCTCGGTGATCCGGGTCGCGCGCACCTTGAGGGCGCCCGCGAAGATGCCCGGGAAGGCCAGCACGTTGTTGATCTGGTTCGGGAAGTCCGACCGGCCGGTGGCCACGACCGCCGCGTACTTGTGCGCGACGTCGGGGTGGACCTCCGGGTTCGGGTTGGCCATGGCGAAGACGAAGCAGTCCTTCGCCATGGTCGCCACCGCCTCCTCGGGGACCGTGCCGCCGGAGACGCCGATGAAGACGTCCGCGCCGGACAGGGCCGCTTCCAGGGGGCCGGACTGACCGGTCTTGTTCGTCAGGCCCGCGATCTCGGCCTTGACGTCCGTCAGGTCCGAGCGGTCCGCCGAGACGACGCCCTTGCGGTCGGTGACGCACACGTCGCCGATGCCCGCGTCCACGAGGATCTTGGCGATGGCGATGCCGGCCGCGCCCGCACCCGAGATCACGGCGCGCAGGTCGCCGAGGGTGCGGCCGGTGAGCTTCGCCGCGTTGCGCAGGGCGGCCAGCGTCACGATGGCCGTGCCGTGCTGGTCGTCGTGGAAGATCGGGATGTCCAGGGCTTCCTGGAGCCGGCGCTCGATCTCGAAGCAGCGGGGCGCGGAGATGTCCTCCAGGTTGACCCCGCCGAAGGACGGCGCGAGACGGATGACCGTCTCGATGATCTCGTCCGTGTCCTTGGTGGCGAGCGCGATCGGGACCGCGTCCACTCCACCGAACTGCTTGAACAGGATGGCCTTGCCCTCCATCACCGGGAGGGAGGCCTCGGGACCGATGTCCCCGAGGCCGAGCACGGCCGTGCCGTCGGTGACGACGGCGACCACGTTGGACTTCCACGTGTACTCGTTGACGAGTTCCGGGTTCTCCGCGATGGCGCTGCAGACCTTCGCCACGCCGGGCGTGTAGGCGAGGGACAAGTCGTCCTTGTCGCGGACCGGCACGGTGGCCTGCACGGCCATCTTGCCGCCCCGGTGCAGTGCGAACACCGCGTCGGGGTTGTTGTCCGTCACGCTGTCGCTGCGAGGATTGACGATCTCCGCTGCCACTTGTTTGACCCCTTAAGTCTTTAATCGTTGAGGGTGGCCACTCCTGGTTAAGGGGTGGGCGGGCACCGCGTCCGTCTCCGCATCGACGGGTTCGTCCCGCCTCCGCGAAGGGGAGGTTTCGTACGCGCGGGCGCGCCGCACACGCGCCCTGAGCCCCGGATGAGGGGTGTAAGGATCTGTTCTACCTGAAAAACGGGCCCCCGGACGAGTCGATTGCCTCACGTTCGCAGGTCTCTTGCCCCGGTTTCACCGAAAAGTCCGGACGTTACTGTCCGATAGACGAGACCCACCGTAAAAACTGCGGCCAAACACCCGGTCCGCAGTGCATAGTGCGGCCGCACGGCCCCGCAGCCGCAGTCCTGATCGGAACCCCGGGTGGCCCGTTATCCGATTTTGACCTGACGACCACCCTGAATGTCGCAGTCCGAATGGCAAGATGCCGTAATCACACAGGTCGCTGCACTCGATGGTGCGTGCCCCGACCGTTCTCGGATGCTTTTTTCCCCACTGCCGGAGGAACCAGCTCATGACCGCAAGCACCACCCGTCGTACGACCGCCGCACGGTCCCGGATCGCCGCGGTCGGCGCGATCGCGGTCGCCGGCGCCCTGATCCTCACCGGCTGTGGCGACCAGACCAAGAGCGGCTCCGGGAACTCCGCCTCCTCGGGCACCAAGTCCAGCAGCGCCCCGCTCTTCTCGGCCCTGCCGAAGAAGATCCAGGACGCCGGTGTCCTCAAGATCGGCACCGACTCCGCGTACGCCCCGATGGAGTTCGTCGAAAACGGCAAGATCGTCGGTGTCGACCCCGATATCGCGGACGCGCTCGCCAAGCAGCTCGGTGTGAAGGTCCAGTTCACCGCCGGCACCTTCGACGGCCTGATCACCTCGATCTACACGGGCCGCGAGGACGCGATCATGTCCTCCATCACGGACAACAAGGTGCGCCAGGAGGGCCTGGACGACAAGGGCCAGAAGATCGGCAAGGGGATCGACTTTGTCGACTACTTCTCCTCCGGTCTCTCGCTCCTCGTCAAGAAGGGCAACCCCGAGGGCATCAAGACCCTCGACGACCTGTGCGGCAAGACCGTCGCCGTCCAGCGCGGAACGACGTACGAGGACGAGTTCAAGAAGCAGGCCGAGAAGTGCGGTGACAAGAAGCTCACCATCCAGGCCTTCGACACCGACGCCGAGGCGCAGACCCGCGTCAAGGCCGGCGGCGCCGTCGCCGACCTGAACGACTACCCGGTCGCCGCGTACACCGTGAAGACCTCGGGCGGCGGCAACGACTTCGAGATCGCCGGCCAGCAGACCGGCGTCGGCCTCTTCGGCATCGGCGTGAGCAAGGACAACACGCAGCTGCGCGACGCCCTCAAGCAGGCCCTCGACGCCACCATCAAGGACGGCTCCTACGCCAAGGCCCTGGAGAAGTGGAACGTGCAGGACAGTGCCGTGAAGTCCGCCACGGTCAACGCCGGTCAGTAAGTCCCGCGCTCCACGCTCCACTGAAGGGCAGTCATTGTGACTGACAAGATCGACAAGGGTCCGGCCGCAACCCCGCCGGCCGGACCCGGCGCCTCGGGAACCCCGTACGAGGCGATCAAGGCAATTCCCGTACGGCACTACGGCCGCTGGGTCAGCGGTGTCATCGTCGTCGCGCTCCTGGCGTGGCTCGTCTACGCCTTCTCCCAGGGCAACGTCATCTGGGGGACGGTCGGGGACAAGCTGTTCGACCCGGCCATCCTCGGCGGCCTGTGGAACACCATCCTCATCAGCGTCGCCGCCATGGCGCTGGGCCTGGTGCTCGGCATCGTGTTCGCGGTGATGCGCCTCTCGAAGAACCCGGTGACCAGTGCCGTCTCCTGGCTCTACATCTGGTTCTTCCGCGGCACCCCGGTGTACGTCCAGCTGCTGGTGTGGTTCAACCTGTCGCTGATCTTCGAGTACATCAACCTCGGGCCGATCTACAAGAACTACACCGTCGCCGTCATGACCCCGTTCATGGTCGCCCTGCTGGGCCTGGGCCTGAACGAGGGTGCCTACATGGCGGAGATCGTCCGGGCCGGCATCCAGTCCGTCGACGAGGGCCAGACCGAGGCCGCGCACGCGCTCGGCATGCCCCAGACGAAGACGATGCGCCGTGTCGTGCTGCCGCAGGCGATGCGGGTGATCATCCCGCCGACCGGCAACGAGTTCATCAACATGCTGAAAACCTCCTCACTGGTCTCGGCGGTGCAGTACACGGAACTCCTGCGGGCCTCGTCCAACATCGGCAACACGGCCGGTGCCATCATGGAGATGCTGTTCGTGGCATCCGTCTGGTACCTGGCCCTGACCAGCGTGTTCAGCGTCGGCCAGTACTACCTGGAGCGCCGCTTCGCCCGAGGTTCCACGCGGAGCCTGCCGCCGACGCCGTTCCAGCGCCTGCGTGCCAACCTCAACATGTTCCGCCGTACGGAGGTCGCGCGATGACCGCCCAGCCGATGGTCAAGGCAGAAGGCGTCCACAAGTCGTACGGCGCCGCCCACATCCTCCGGGGCATCGACCTCGAAGTCGCCCCGCGCGAGGTCTTCTGCCTGGTCGGTCCGTCCGGCTCCGGCAAGTCGACCTTCCTGCGGTGCATCAACCACCTGGAGCGCATCAACTCCGGGCGCCTGTCGGTGGACGGGCAGCTGGTGGGCTACCGCCAGAAGGGCGACAAGCTCTACGAGCTCAAGGACAGCGAGGTCGCAGCGCAGCGCCGCGAGATCGGCATGGTCTTCCAGCGCTTCAACCTGTTCCCGCACATGACGGCCATAGAGAACGTCATGGAGGCGCCCGTCCAGGTCAAGGGCGAGAGCAAGGCGGTGGCGCGCGAGCGCGCCGTCAAGCTGCTCGACCGCGTCGGCCTCGGCGACAAGGGCGGGAACTACCCCTCCCAGCTGTCCGGCGGCCAGCAGCAGCGCGTGGCGATCGCCCGCGCGCTGGCCATGGAGCCCAAGCTGATGCTCTTCGACGAGCCCACCTCGGCGCTCGACCCGGAGCTCGTCGGCGACGTCCTGGACGTCATGCGGGACCTGGCCGAATCGGGCATGACGATGATCGTCGTGACCCACGAGATGGGCTTCGCCCGCGAGGTCGGCGACAACCTCGTCTTCATGGACGGCGGTGTGGTGGTCGAATCCGGCCACCCGCGCGAGGTCCTCGGCAACCCGCAGCACGACCGGACGAAGGCGTTCCTGTCCAAGGTGCTGTAACTGCGCCGGGCGCTTCGGCGGCCGCCGGATCACCGAGCGCTTTACGAGCGCTGTGCGAGGGGCGGTACGGATTCCCGTACCGCCCCTCCGCGCTGCCCGGCGCACCCCCGCGACCGTAATACCCTTGTAGCTGTCTCAGCCGTTACCGGGACCTCATCCGCAGCCGTAAGGACTCGACGTGGAACTGGCCCATTACTCGGACTACGCCGTGCGCCTGGTCAACACCGAGGAGCCGGCCCGCAACAAGGACTCCCTCACCTCGGTGGACGCCGTACGCGCCCTCTTCGGCGCCGGGGTGCAGGCCGCACGCCGCGTCACGGACGCTGACGTCACCCGCTTCCGCAACGTCCGGGGCCGGCTGCGCTCGGTCTTCGAGGCCGCCGACGGCGGCGACCACGTACTCGCCGTCGACCTGCTGAACTCCCTGCTGATGGAGTTCCCCGTCAGCCCCCAGGTGACCGGCCACGACTCGCTCGGCGAGGACGGCCGCCCCCACTGGCACATCCACCTCGCGGACCACCCCTCGAACGCCTCCGCGGGATACGCCGCCCTCGCCTCCTTCGGGCTGGCCTTCCACCTCACCGAGCACGGCCCCGACCGCCTGGGCCTGTGCCGGGCGGCGCCCTGCCGCAACGCCTACCTCGACACCTCCACCAACCGGTCCCGGCGCTACTGCTCCGACCGCTGCGCCACCCGGGCGAACGTGGCGGCCTACCGGGCCCGCAAGCGCCTGGAGGCCGAGGAGTCCGCGCGCAGCGGCCGCAGCGCCGAAACCGCCCAGGACAGCCGCGCCCTCAGCGAACGCTGACCTGCGGGGAGCGGCCGCAGCCGCAGCACGGCCGTCGCCAGCACCAGCTCCTCGGGCACCGTCCCGTAGTCGGTGCTGTCACCGGTCTCGTTGTACGGGTTGTCGCCGAGCACCCACCAGCCGCCCGGCCGCCGCTCCACCGCCCGCTTGACCACCAGCAGGTCCTGCTGGAAGGGGTGGCGCAGCACCACGACGGCTCCCGGTCGCACGGGCGCCCCGTAGCGGACCAGCAACCGGTCCCCGTGCAGCAGGGTGGGGACCATCGAGGGCCCCGACACCTCGGCCAGCCCGAACTGCCCGCCCCGGCGCGCCCTGTCCACCATGTACGACCTCCTCGTTCCTCCCGCATGCTGCCGCACACCGCCGTAGGTTCGCTCACCGCCGCCGGTACGACGCTGGACTTTTGTCCGAAGCCCACGGGGCCGCCCGCGAATTCCGCATGCCGAGCGAGTAATCTCGCCCTTGAGAAGACGATCACGAGGAGGACCAACTCCATGCTTACCCGCCTCTTCGCCCCCAAGGCGAAGGTCTCCGCCCACTGTGACCTGCCGTGCGGCGTGTACGACCCGGCCCAGGCCCGCATCGAGGCCGAGTCGGTCAAGGCCGTTCAGGAGAAGTACCAGGCCAACGAGGACGCCGACTTCCGCGCGCGCGCCATCACCATCAAGGAGCAGCGCGCCGAGCTCGCCAAGCACCACGTCTCGGTGCTGTGGAGCGACTACTTCAAGCCGCCGCACTTCGAGAAGTACCCCCAGCTGCACACCCTGGTCAACGACACCCTCAAGGCCCTCTCGGCCGCGAAGGCGTCCAACGACCCGGCGACCGGCCAGAAGGCCCTCGAACTCATCGCCGAGATCGACCGCATCTTCTGGGAGACCAAGGCCGCCTGATCCGGGCCCCGGCCCGATGGAGCAGCCCGATGCAGAAGGGGCCCGACCGCTGACGGTCGGGCCCCTTCGGCGTACGCGGGGGTGGCTACTCGTCGTCCTCGGCGTCGTCGAGGCGGGCCAGCCAGGTCGCCAGGCGCTCCACCGGGACCTCGAAGTCCGGGTTGAGGTCGACGAAGGTGCGGAGCTGTTCGGCGAGCCACTCGAAGGTGACCTCCTCCTCGCCGCGCCGCTTCTCCAGCTCCTCGATGCCGCGATCGGTGAAGTACAAGTCCGGCTCCGTAAGACGTGATGGGGTGTTTCCCGCCAGGATAATCCGCGTATCACAGACACCTCCCGTCCTCCCTGCACCCGGCGCTAGCCTTGACCGACTCGACCTGAGGGGGGCAGCGGATGCCGGACGGGCGCACGGGCGGCTCCGCGCGCGCCTTCGAGCTTCTGGAACCCCTCGTCAAGGCCGCCACCGTACGCGTCCACGCGCCCGCGGACGGGTATGGAACCCCTGGGACCGGTCCGACCTGGGGCAGCGGCTTCTTCATCGCCCCCGGGTGGGTCCTCACGTGCGCGCACGTGATCGGCGAAGGGGGTGCTGCGGTGCGTCTGGCGGGCCGGGAGGTCGGCATCACCTTCTCCGTCGCCGGCTCCCCCGGGGCGGCGGGAGCCACGGGCACGGTCGCCGGCCGCGTGGAATGCGTACTGCCGGAACGGCTGGAGGAACGCCGGCCCGCGCCGCGCGCCCTGTGGGACCTGCCGGACCTGGCCCTGGTACGGGTGCTCGCGCCGATTTCGCACGCCTGCGTCTGGCTGACCGACCGGGCCAGGCCCCGCCTGGACGAAGCCGCGTACTTCGGCGTCACCGAAGACCTCGGGGTACGGGAGATCACCGGCCGCACCACCCGGCTGCGCGGCACCGCCGCGAACGGCGCGGCGATCCGCCTCGGCGACGACGACGAGATCGAACCCGGCATGTCCGGCGGACCTCTGGTGGACCTGGCGCGCGGCGAGGTCATCGGGATCGTCAAGGCCCGCCGGCAGGCGGGCGGCGGGGGCATCGCCGTGTCGGTCGCGCAGCTGCGGACCCTGCCCATGGGAGCGGCCGGACAGGTCGGCCTGTACCGGAGGGTGATGCAGGGCCACGACCTGTACCACTACGACCAGCACGTCAGCGACCTGGACAGCCGCCGGACCTGGACCGACGTCCACGACGAGCTGCCCTCGGAGGACGAGGACACCAACGGCGGACCGGAGCGCCCCACCCGCCTCGGCCGTCTCACCCGCCTCACCCCGGGTGAGCGCACCACCCTGTGCGGGCTGCTCGCCGAACTGCCGCCGCCCGGCTCCTCCGAGGCCGTCCGCGCCCTCGCCGAAGCCGCCCGCGGCGAGGAACCCGACACGGGCTTACCCGCCCCGCTGACCTGGCGCGACGGCCTCGGCCTGCTCCACGACCCGCCGGGCACCGGCGGCGAGGCCGCGGCGATGCTCCGCTACGCCACCGACGTCAGCGTCGCCGACCACCGCGAACCGCCCGCGCCCGGCGCCGACGAGGAACTGTGGGACTGGGTACGGGCGACCGCGGCGCGGCTGTGGCGGCCGCTGCGCCGCGAACTGGGCGAGCGCCACGAGCGCGGCCTCGCGGAACGCGAACGGCGCCGGCGGACCTCCGCCGGGCAGATGGTGCACGGCCCCTTCCGGCCGGCGGTGGGAGCGCCGCCCCCGGGGCCGTCGGTCCTGCTGGAGGCCTGGGCCCAGGTGTGGGAGGACGTCTACGACTGGCGGGTCTCGGTCCTGGCCGGCCCGGACCGCCCCGGGGAGGCGACCCCCCTGGCCTCCGGAACCCGGGTCACCCTGGCGGCCCTGCCCGAGGCCGTACGGGCGCCGCTCGCCGAGGGGTTCCGGCGGTGCGACACCCACGAGGCGGCCGCGCTGCTGGAGGTGGTCGTGGCACAGGAGCTGTTCCGGCTCCCGGTGGACGAGTGGACGGTGTCGGGCGGGGTCCCGGTCGGCGTGCAGCGGCCCGTGGTGCTGCGCCACCCGGGCGGCGACCCGCCTGCGGAAGCCGCCGAGCGGTGGGCGAGGGTGCAGGCGGGCCCGCTGCTGGGCCGGCGCGCCGACTGCTCACGGGGCCGCAAGTGGCGCCCGGCGCCGGGGTGGCTGGCCGCCCTGGTGGACCACACGGTGCCGGTGCTGTGCCGGGACGCGGGCGAGGACCCGACGCTCGCGATGCTGCACGACGCCCGGGAGGCCGGGTACGGGGTGGTGGTGTGCCGGCGGCCCCCGGCCGACCCCAGGGCGTCCTGCGAGCCGTTCCACCGCGGCCTGCGCGAGGAACTGGCCGACGCCGGGCGCGGGGCGGTGCTCCCGGCCCGGCTCCAGACGCTGCGGGGACGGGCGTACGGGGCGGACCCGGACGCCTACTGGGCGGTGGGGACGGCGCTGCTGTGGCAGGACCCCCGGCGACCGCTCCCCGAGGACGAACCGCTCCAGGGGGACCTGTGAGGGCGTGTCCGGCGGCACTCCGCCGCACCGGCCATGGGCATGACCGAGCGGGGGCGCACGACCGGGGGCCCGGCCGCAGGACCGCGCAGGGGAACGGCCACGGTTGCGGCGCGCACGGGAACGGCCGAGGCCCCGGCCACACGACCGGGCACGGGAACGACCGACGGCACGCGCACACGACCGAGGGGGCGGGCACATGACCGAGGAGTGGCTCATCTACCGGGGCGTCGGGGACCCCCACGACGGGATCGACGCCCTGCCGGACCCGCCGCCCTGGCGGGACTTCGACGGCGGCCCCGCCGCGGACGGCCCCGGAGCCGCGGGCGCCCCCGACGAGAACGTGGCCCGCCGCCTCGGCGCGCACCGGCAGGCCGCCGAGCTGCACCGCCCCGAACCGGAGGAGCTGGAGGCCATCAACGCCGCGCTGTACCTGCGGCGGCCGCTGCTCGTGACCGGCTATCCCGGGACGGGCAAGTCCACCCTCGCCCACGCCGTCGCCCACGAACTGAAACTGGGCCGCGTCCTGCGCTGGCCCGTCGTCTCGCGCACCGTCCTCCAGGAGGGGCTCTACCGCTACGACGCCATAGCGCGCCTCCAGGACGTACAGATCGCCGCCAGTGGCGGAACGCCCGCCGCCGCGGCGCCCGGCATCGGCAAGTACATCCGGCTCGGACCGCTGGGAACGGCGCTGCTGCCCACCACGCGCCCCCGGGTGCTCCTCATCGACGAACTCGACAAGAGCGACATAGACCTTCCCAACGACCTCCTCAACGTGCTGGAGGAAGGGGAGTTCACCCTCCCCGAGCTGGAACGGGTGGCGGACACCGAACCCGAGGTGCGCGTCCTCACCGACGACGGCACCAAAGTGACCGTCCGGGACGGCCGCATCCGCTGCCGGGCCTTCCCCTTCATCATCTTGACCAGCAACGGCGAGCGGGACTTCCCCGCCGCGCTGCTCAGGCGGTGCATCCAGCTCAAGCTCGGCCAGCCCGGCGAGAAACGGCTCGCCACCATGGTGCGGGCGCACCTGGGGGAGGAGGCCGCCCAGCTGGGCGCCGAGCTGATCCGGGAGTTCCTCAGCCGCTCGCAGTCCGAGCTGGTCGCCGCCGACCAGCTGCTCAACGCCATCTACCTGACCCACTACGCCGCCCCGCCCACCCGGGAGGACCTCGCCGACCTGCTCATCCAGCGCCTCGACCGGCCGAGGTGACCCCCGTGGTCCCCGCACCCGTGCCCCCCTCCGAGCCCATACGCGACCTCGCCGCGCTGCTGCGGGGAGCGGGGCTCGACCCGTCCGCCGAGGAGCTCGCCGACGCGCTGTGGCTCGCCGGCCGGACCAGGGGGCCGGCCGGGGCGCCGAACGGGACGGACGGGCCGGCCCGGGAGCCGGAACCGCGGCCCGGGCCGCAGGCGGGCCCGCAGGAGGAGGCCCCGCGCGCGGAGGACCCCGTACGGGAAGAGCCCGAGCCGCGCGACGCGGTCCGGCTGTACGCCCCGCGCGGCGGCGGTACGGCGGACGCCGACGCCGAACTCCCGGCCGCGGGCGGGGTACCCGTGCGGGTGCCCGGCGCGGCGGCGCTGCCCCGGATCCTGGAGATCCAGCGGGCCCTGCGCGCCCTCCAGCGGCACCGGCCGCCCGGACCGCCCACCCGGACCGTCCTCGACGAGGCCGCCACCGCCGAGGCCAGCGCACGGGCCCTCGGGCTGGTCGTCCCCGTGTTCCGGCCGGAGAGCCGGCGCGAGGCGACCGTACGCCTCGTCATGGACGCCTCGCCGTCGATGGCGGTGTGGCACGACATGTTCGAGGAACTGCGGTCCGTGTGCGAACGGCTGGGGGCCTTCCGCGACGTCCAGGTCTACTACCTGCACCGGTTGGCGGACGGCACCGCCGCCGTCGGCCGGGGCCCGCACCCCGCCGCCGGGCTCCGCTCCGGCGACCAGGTGCGCGACCCCACCGGCCGGGCGCTGACCATGGTCGTCTCCGACTGCGCCGGGCCCGTGTGGCGCGAGGGCCGGGCGCAGCGCCTGCTGTACCGGTGGGCCCAGTGCACCCCCTGCGCGGTGGTGCAGCCGCTGCCGCAGCGCCTGTGGAACCGCAGCCGGCTGCCGACCGAGCGCGGGGTGCTGACCCGTACGGAAGGAGGCCCGCGCAAGCTGGAGTTCCGCCCGGACCGGCCGCCCCGGCCCGGGCGGCCCACCGGCGGGCTGACCGTGCCCGTGCTCCCGCCGAACGCCGCCGCGCTCGGCGCCTGGGCCCGCCTCGTCGCCGGGCTCGGGACCGGGCCCGTACCGGCCGAGGTCGGGCGGGTACTGCCGCGACACCCCGCGGGGGCCGAACCCCCGCCCCGGGCCGCACGGCCGCCGCGGGAGCTGGTGCGCCGCTTCCGCTCCTCGGCCGCGCCCGGCGCGGTGCGACTCGCCCTGTACCTCGCGGCGGCCCCCCTGACGCTGCCCGTGATGCGGCTCGTACAGCGCACGATGCTGCCCGACTCGGAACCCTCCGACCTCGCCGAGGTGCTGCTGAGCGGGCTGCTGCGGCGGGCGCCGGAGGCCGGGTGGTACGAGTTCACCCCCGGCGTGCAGGACGTGCTGCTGGGGCCGCTCGGCCGGGACGAGGCCGCGCTGGTGCTCAAGCACTGCTCCGAATACGTACGGGCCCACTTCGGGCGGGGCGTGCGCAACTTCCCCGCCCTCGCCGTCTCGCAGCTGACCGGCGCCCCCCTGGAGGCCGACGGCGAACGGGTGCCCGCCGGGCGGCTCCCGCAGGCCTTCGCCCAGGTCTCGGCGAAGGTGGTGCGCCGCTACCTGCCCGGGCCGCCGCCCGAGGCGGACACCGAACCGCCGCCGGCCGCGCCCGCCCGGGAGTGGGCCGTACGCACGGCCCGGGCCCGGATCGCCGAGGGCGGCCGGCGCGGCCTGTACGAGGCCGTCACCCTGCTGCGCCGGGCCGTGTCGGCGCCGCCCGGCCCCGCCGACGCGGCGGAGGAGGCCGAGCTCGAACTCGCGGGGGCGCTGCTGCGGCTGTGGGCGCTCCAGCGGGACCCGGAGCTCCTCGCGGAGGCCGAGCGGGCCCTGACCGGGCTGGGCGGCCCGGCGGCCCGGGCGGCGCGGGGCAAGGTGCTGTACGAGCGGGCCCTGGCCGGGGACGTACCGGACGCGGAGCTCCTGGCCGCGGCCGAGCGGGAGTTCGCGGCGGTCGCGGCCGCTCCCGGCCCGGACCGGGAGTTCCGGCTCGACTGCGTGGTACGGCGGACCCGGGCCCTGGTCCGCCTCGGCGAGCTGCGCGGCGACCCGGGGCCGCTGCGGGAGGCCAGGGCCGCGCTGGAGGCCGCCGGGGAGGCCGAGCCCGGCGTCGGCCCGGCCCTCGGGCGGGTCCTGCTCGCCCTGCTGCCGCACACCACCGACCCGGCGGAACGCTCCGCCCTGGCGGAACTGGCCGCGGGCCGGCTGCTCGTGGACCCATACGCCGGCCCGCGGGAACGGGCCCGGGCCAGGGTGGAGCAGGCCACGGCGCTGCGGTACCTGCCCGCGCGGCTGGAGGAGGCGGCCGGGCAGCTGGCCCTGGCCCTGGAGGAGGACGAGGAGGACGAGGAGGCCGAGGAGACGGGAGAGGGCTCCGGGCCCGAGGAGAGCGGGGAGCCGCAGCTGCGGCTGGCGGCGCTGGTGTGCCTGGCGCGGGTGCACCGGGCGCGGTACGCGCGGGACGGGGACCCGGCGGCCCTGGACGACGCGGCCGCGGCGTACGCGCGGGCCCGCAGGCTGATCCCCAGGGACGGGGACGTCTACGGGGAGCTGCTGCCCGAGTGGGGCGACGTACTCCTGGACCGGGCGGCGGCCGCCGGCGCCGACGGGCGGCGGTACACGTCCACCGCCGTACGGGTGCTGCGCGAGAGCCGGGCCGCGGTGCCCCAGTCGGACCCCCGCTCGGCGCGGAGGCTGCTGCGGCTGGCGGCGGGGCTGCGGCTGCGCCACTCCTACGAGGGCGACCTGGTGGACCTGCGGGAGGCCGAGCACCTGCTGGAGCTGGCCGCACGGCAGAGCCGCGACCCCCTGGAGCAGGCCCGGGCGTGGCGGGAGCACGGGGACGTCCAGCAGGAGATCCACGCCCACACGCGGGGCGTGGACCGGCTCGACCGGGCGGCCGACTCCTACCGCAGGGCGTGGCGCGCGGCCCTGGCCGCGGGCGGTGACGACCTGGAGCAGGTGGCCGTGGAACTGGCCGCGCGGGTGCAGGAGCTGCGCGGCGAGGTGCTGGAACGGCTGGAGCGGCCCAGGGGCGCGCTGGAGGCCTACCGGGCGGCGCTGGAGCTGTGGCTGCGGGCAGGCGCGCCGGCAGCCCGCGTGACATGGGTGGGCGAACGCATCCGCGCCCTGGAGCCGGGCCCGTGACCGGCCGGGGGCCGGGTACCGCCGCGGCCGTTTCCGGCGGCCACGGGAAGGGAAGGGGCAGTGGACCATACGGCCAAGAGGGGGACGGGCGAGCCATGGTGACTCAGGATCAGGAAGTTCCGACGGCCCGGCGGGAGTGCGGCGGGCGGTTGCCGGACCTGTCCGGACTGGATCTGGCCGGGCTGCGCGGGATCGGGCACCCGGTGCTCGCCGAGGTGATCGAAGGCCTGGTGGAGCGGGTCACGCACCCCGCCGAGATACTCAACGCCTTCGACTCGGGGGTGGTGTGAGCGGGGGGAGTTGACCACTTTTGGCCGTTAGTCCGGCTCGTCCGCAGGGCAGGGATGCACCGTCCGCCGGGGTACCTCCGGGGAGGCGGCGGGGGAGGGAGGCGCAGGCCGATGACGCAAGCGATCACGAGCGACGCCGTGCTGCCCGCCCACCGGCCGCCACCGGCGGCGGCGGACCCCGGCGCCCCGCACGTGCTGCCTGCGCACCGGCCGTTACCGGCGGCGGCGGCGGACCCCGGCGCCCCGCACGCGCTGCCCGCCCACCGGCCGTTACCGGCGGCGGCGACGGCGGACCCCGGTGACCCGCACGTGCGTCACGCCCCCTGGCCCTACGCCCGGCTCGACGTGGCCGCCCTGCGCGCCGCCGGTCACCTCGCCTCGCCCGTCCGGCAGTTCGTGCTGAAGACGCACAGCCGCTGCAACCTCGCCTGCACCTACTGCTACGTGTACGAAATGGCCGACCAGTCCTGGCGCGACCGCCCCGCCGTGATGTCCGCCGCCACCGTCCGCCGCGCCGCCGAGCGGATCGCCGAACACGCCGCCGCCCACCGGCTGACCCGGGTCGACCTCGTCCTGCACGGCGGCGAGCCCCTGCTCACCGGCCCCGCTGCGCTCGCCGCGCCCGTCGAGGCGGTACGGGCCGCCGTCGGGCCCGGCACCCGGGTCACCGCCACCGTCCAGACCAACGCCACCCTCCTCACCCGCGGCCGGCTCGACGCGCTCACCGCCGCCGGCATCCGCGTCGGCGTCAGCCTCGACGGCGGCCTGCCCGCGCACAACGCCCGCCGCGCCGACCACGCCGGACGCCCCGGATTCGCGGCCGCGGCGCGCGGGCTGCGGCTGCTCGCCCGGAACCCCGCCGGATACGCGGGCGTGCTCTGCGTCATCGACCTCGCCCAGGACCCCGTCGAGGTGTACGAGTCGCTGCTCGACTTCGCCCCGCCCGCCCTCGGCCTGCTCCTGCCCCTGGCCAACTGGAGCGACCCGCCGCCCGCCCACCGCCCGCACGCGACCCCGTACGCCGACTGGCTGATCGCCGTCTTCGAACGCTGGTGGCACGACGGGGAGCGCCGCACCCGCGTACGCATCTTCGAGGAGATCATCGCCCTGCTGCTCGGACTGCCCACCGCCACCGAGACCCTCGGCCTGGCCCCCGCCGCGACCGCCGTCATCGAGACGGACGGCAGCATCGAGCAGGCCGATTCGCTGAAATCCGCCTACGAGGGCGCGGCCGCGACCGGCCTCCACATCGACACCGACGGCTTCGACCGGCTCCTGGAACACCCCGGGTTCGCCGCCCGCCAGCTCGGACGGGACGCCCTGGCCGCCGAATGCCGCGCCTGCGAGCTCGTCGAAGTGTGCGGCGGCGGCCACTACCCGCACCGCTACCGCGCCGGCGAGGGGTTCCGCCGGCCCTCCGTGTACTGCGCCGACCTCCAGGCCCTCATCCGGCACGTCGCGCGCGCCCTGCACGCGGCCGCCGCCACCGGGCGGGCCGCCTCATGAGCGAAGCACCGGCCGCCCTCGCCCCCTTCGCCGTCACCTCCCCGACCCTGAGCGCCCTCGCCTCCACCGAACCCTCGCCGGAAGGCACCCGGCTCGTGCGCGACGTACGCCGCTCCAAGCGGCTGCTCCTGCTGCGCGCCGTGCTCGACCGGGCCCCCGGCGCCGAGACCGCCGAGCACTGGGCGCTGCTGGAGGAGGCGGAACGGCACGACCCCGGCGCGGTACGGGACGTACTGCACTACCCCGCCACCGGGGTGTGGGCCGAGGAGACCCTGCGCCGGCTGCACGAGCCGGACGGTCCCCCCGCCGACCTCGGGCACCTGGGGGCGCTGGCCGCCGCCGCCGCGCTGCGCGCCGGGATCACCTTCAAGGTCACCCTGCGCCCCGCGGGAGGCCGGCTCGTCCTGCCCACCCTCGGACTGCTGCGGCCCGACCGGCCCGGCCTCCTCGCCGTGACCGAGCGGTCCTGGGCCACCGCCCCCGATCCGCTCCCGCTGCACGCCCTGCCCGACGGCCGTACCGCCCTCGACGACCTCGACCCCTACCGAGCGCCCGCCCGCGACGAGCCCGCCCACGTGCGCCCCGCCCGGCGGCTCACCCCCAAGGGGCACAAGCGCTGGGACACCCAGTGGTCCGGCGCCCTCACCCTGCTGCGGCGCTACGACTCCGCCCGCGCGGACGAGATCGGCCGCCTGCTGCGCTCCGTCGTCCCGCTGGCCGGCGGAGCGCGCTCCAGCGGAGCGACCCTGCCCGCAGCCGCCGGATCCGTCCTGGCCCGGGCGCAGGCCCCGCCCGCCCTGGCGGCGACCCTCGTCCACGAGGTCCAGCACGGGAAGCTCACCGCCCTCGCCGACGTCCTGACCCTGCACACCGCCGACCGCACGCCGCGCCACTGGGCGCCCTGGCGCAGCGACCCCCGGCCGCTCGACGGGCTGCTGCACGGCGCGTACGCCCACCTGGCCCTCGCCGGCTACTGGCAGCGCGCCGCCCTCTACGGGGCGCGCGGCGCCTGGGCCCGGCACGCACGGCTGCGCGCCCAGGTGGCGGCCGTACTGCCCGCCATCCGCGCCCACCCGCAACTGACCGGCACGGGGCGTGAGTTCACCGACGCCATGGCGGCGGCGGAGCGGGCCATGGACGAACTGCCACCGCCCGGCGACCAGCACGCCACCGCCCGCCGCGCCCTGGAACGCGAACGCCGCGCCTGGTGCGAGAAGCATCCCGAACTCGCCGAGTTCGCCGGTTCCTGAGGGGCCCTGACGGACCGTCCGTTGCGGTACCTTTTCAACCCCGTCCACCGCCCGGTTCCAGGGAGACGGCCGCATGACCACCGCCATTCGGCAGGACCGCGACGGAGCGGCGCAGCCGCCGCAGCGCTTCGTCATCAGCTTCGCGGGATTCAACCGCCCCTGGGCCGTCTGGATCGCCCACCGCCTGGAGGAACACGGCCACCGCGTGGCCCTCCAGCGATGGGACCCGCAGAGCAGCCCCGGAGTCACCGAAGCCCTCGACGACCTGGCCCGGGCCGGGGGCAAGGTCCTCGTCGTCCTCAGCGAACGGTACTTCTCCGCCGGCACCCACACCGAGGAGGAGTGGAACACGGCCCTGCGCACCGTCACCGAGCACCACCCCGACCGGTTCGCCGCCGTGTGCCTCACCGATGCCCCGCTCCCGAGCGCCGTGGCCGCCCTGGAGAAGACCGACCTGTGGGGCCTGGACGCCTACGAGGCCGAGTACCGGGTGCTGCGCCGGCTGGAACTGCCCACCGACCGGATCGGCATCGAGAGCGGCCGCCGCGGCCCCCGCTTCCCCAACGACCCGCCCGAGATCTGGGGCCGGGTACCGCGCCGCAACCCGCGCTTCACCGGCCGCAACGACGTCATCGGCCGTCTGCGCGCCGCCCTCACCGAAGCCCCGCCCGGGGCGTCCACGGTCACCCTGCTCGGCCTGTCCGGGGTGGGCAAGACACAGGTCGCCACCGAGTACGCCTACCGCTTCGCCTCCGAGTACGACGTGGTGTGGTGGGTCCCGGCCGAGGACCGGCCCACCCTGCGCGAGCGGCTCGCGGACCTGGCGCCCGCGCTCGGGCTGCCCGAAGGCGCCGGCAGCTACGGCGAGCAGATCCGGGCCGTGCTGGAAGCGCTGCGGCGCGGCAACCCGTACTACCGCTGGCTGCTGGTCTTCGACGGCTGCGACAACCCCGACGACCTCACCGACCTGCTGCCCTCCGGCGCCGGCGACGTCATCATCACCTCCCGCAACCGGGAGTGGGCGGCCCGCCACACCAGCCTCGTCGAAGTCCCGCTGTACGCGCGCCCCGAGTCGGTGACCTTCATCCGCCGCCGGGCCGGACGGCTCACCGCCGCCGAGGCCGACCAGCTCGCCGAGGCGCTGGAGGACTACCCGCTCGCCCTCGACCAGACCGCCGGCTGGCTCGCCGACTCACCGATCGGCGTCGGCGAGTACCTGCACCTGCTGCAGAGCCGGCTCGACTCGCACGAGGCCGTCACCCTCTCCGACGACTACCCGCTGCCCTTCCCCACCGCCCTGGCGATACTCCTCAACAACGTGCGGGAGAACTTCCCGGACGCCCTCGCCCTGCTGCGGCTGTTCGTCTTCTTCGCCCCCGGCCGGGTCCCGCTGCGGCTGCTGAGCGAGTTCCCCGCGGACGACGTGCCCGAGCAGCTCGCCGGGCTGATCAACGACCAGATCCGGTGGAACGCCGCCCTCAACAAACTCGTGCAGTTCTCCGTCGTCCGGCTGGAGTACTCCGACCTCGCCGTCGAGGAGGGCGGCGGCCTGGAGACCGTCCAACTGCACCGCATGGTCCACAACATCGTCCGCGGAGACCTCGGCGACGACGAGGCCGAGGAACTGTCCCGCGTCGTACGCCAGGTCCTCGCCGCCGCCGACCCCGGCCGCCCCTCCGACTCCCGCCTGTGGCCCCGCTACGCCGAACTCGTCCCGCACCTGGAACCCGCCGGGGTCCTGCGCAGCTCCAACCCGCGCATCCAGAACTTCCTGCTGCACTGCCTGCGCTACCTGCTGCGCGCCGGCGAGTACCGCACATGCCTGCGGCTGGCCGAACAGACCGACGGGATCTGGCGGGCCATGCTCGGCGAGGACCACGACCAGGTCCGCGAGCTCAGCTACCACTACGGCGGCGCGCTGCGGATGCTCGGCCACTTCCGCCAGGCCGAGAGCCTCGCCAAGTCCCGGGCCGAGCGATTGGTGGCCGAACGCGGCCCGCGCGACCTCGAATCGCTGCGCGCCACCAGCTCGTACGCCGGGGTCCTGCTCAACACCGCCAAGTTCGAGCGGGCCCGCGAACTGCTGGAACACGCCTTCACCAGCTACCGTGAGCTGCTCGGCGAGGACGACGCCACCACCTTGGCCGCGCAGAACAACGTCGCCGTCGTCCTGCGCCTCCTCGGGCGCTACCAGGAGGCCTACGACACCGACCTCGACACCCTGCGCCGCCGCGAACGCGTCCTGCGGGTACGGCACATCGCCACCCTGTCGTCCGGCATCGGCTGCGCGATGGGCCTGCGCCTGATGGGCCGCTACCGGGAGGCCCTGGCCCGCCAGGAGCAAGGCCTCAAGGTCAACGCCCAGGTACTGGGCACCAACCACCCGCAGACCCTGCGCGCCGAACACAACCTCGGCATGTGCCTGCGCCGCTCCGGGGACATCCCCGGCGCCGGGGCCCGGCTGCGCAGCGTGCTGGAACGCTCGACGCGGGTGTTCGGCGCGGAATTCCCCTGGACGCTGATGGTGGCCTCCGACTACGCCACCTACCTGCGCGAGTACGGCGACGTGGACGAGGCCCGGCGGATCTCGGAGGACGTCGTGCGGGGCTACCAGTCGCAGCTGGGCCTGGCCCACCCGTACAGCATCGGCACGGTCGGCAACCTCGGGCTGGTGCTGAGGGCGCAGGGCGAGCGGGTGGAGGCGCTGAGCCTCGCGGAGCAGGCGCTGGTCGGCATGCGGGGCGCGCTGGGCGACCGGCACCCCTGGACGCTGGGCTGCGCCCTCAACGCCAGCGGCCACCGGAACATCACCGGGCGGCTGGAGGACGCGGTGGAGCTGAGCCGGGAGACGCTGCGGGGTGCGGAACAGGTGCTGGGCCCGGACCACCCGATGACGCTGAGCGCGCAGATCGCCCTGGCCGCGGACCTGAGGGCGGTGCGGGAGGACGCGGAGGCGGCCAAGCACGAGGACGCGGGCCTCAAGGCCCTGACCCGCACCCTGGGCGCCCAGCACGTCCACACGGTCTCGGCCCGCCAGCAAACCCGCCCCTACTGGGACTTCGAACCCCAGCCGTAACACCCGCCCCGCCCCCGGACAGCCGGAAGGCCCGGCCCCTTTCGGGGCCGGGCCTTCCGGTCGTGGTCGGGCCGCCGGAGCGACTACGCCTCGAAGACCTCGTTCAGCAGCAGCTGCTGCTCCGCCTGGTGGCGCTTCGCGGAGCCCACCGCCGGGGAGGAGCCGTGCGGGCGCGAGATGCGCCGCAGGCGCTCGCCCGCCGGGATGTCCGCGCCGACCGCCAGGTCGAGGTGGTCGATCAGGTTCAGCGCGATGAACGGCCACGCACCCTGGTTCGCCGGCTCCTCCTGCGCCCAGATGTACTTCGCCGCGTTCGGGAACTTGGCGATCTCCGCCTGGAGCTCCGCGCCCGGCAGCGGGTACAGCCGCTCGATGCGGATGATCGCCGTGTCCGTGATGCCGCGCTTCTCCCGCTCGGCCTCCAGGTCGTAGTAGACCTTGCCCGCGCAGAAGACGACCTTGCGGACCGCGTTCGGGTCCACCGTGCTGTCGCCGATGACCGGACGGAACGAACCGGTCGTGAACTCCTCCGCCTTCGACGCCGCCGCCTTGAGACGCAGCATCGACTTCGGCGTGAAGACGATCAGCGGCTTGTGGTGCGGGTTGTGGACCTGCCAGCGCAGCAGGTGGAAGTAGTTCGACGGCAGGGTCGGCATCGCGACCGTCATGTTGTCCTGCGCGCACATCTGCAGGAAGCGCTCCGGGCGGGCGGACGAGTGGTCCGGGCCCTGGCCCTCGTAGCCGTGCGGCAGGAGCAGCGTGACGCCGGAGGTCTGGCCCCACTTCTGCTCGGCCGAGGAGATGAACTCGTCGACGACGGTCTGCGCGCCGTTGACGAAGTCACCGAACTGGGCCTCCCAGAGGACCAGCGCGTCCGGACGGGCCAGCGAGTAGCCGTACTCGAAGCCCATGGCCGCGTACTCGGAGAGCAGCGAGTCGTAGACGTTGTAACGGGCCTGGTCGTCCGACAGGTACTGCAGCGGGGTGTAGTCCTCGCCCGTCTCCCGGTCGATCAGGACCGCGTGGCGCTGGCCGAACGTGCCGCGGCGGGAGTCCTGGCCCGACAGGCGGACCGGGGTGCCCTCCATCAGCAGCGAGCCGAAGGCGAGGGTCTCGCCCATGCCCCAGTCGATGGTGCCCTCGTCGATCATCGCCGCCCGGCGCTGGAGCTGCGGCAGCAGACGCGGGTGGACGGTGACGTTCTCCGGGATGTTGACCTGCGCCTCGGCGATCCGCTTGACGACCTCCTGGGAGACCGCGGTGTTCACCGGGACGGGGAACTGCTGCTGCGCGACCGGGGCCGGCGTGCCGATGGCGGGCTGCGTGGCGGCTTCGCGGACCTCCGCGAAGACCTTCTCCAGCTGGCCCTGGAAGTCCTGGAGCGCCTGCTCGGCCTCTTCCAGGGTGATGTCGCCGCGACCGATGAGGGACTCGGTGTACAGCTTGCGCACCGAGCGCTTCTTGTCGATCAGGTCGTACATCAGCGGCTGCGTGAACGCCGGGTTGTCGGACTCGTTGTGGCCGCGACGGCGGTAGCAGATGAGGTCGATGACCACGTCCTTGTTGAACGCCTGGCGGAACTCGAAGGCGAGCCGCGCGACGCGGACCACGGCCTCCGGGTCGTCACCGTTCACGTGGAAGATCGGGGCCTCGATCATGCGGGCCACGTCGGTCGCGTACATGGACGAACGCGAGGACTCGGGGGCGGCGGTGAAGCCGACCTGGTTGTTGATGACGACGTGGACGGTACCGCCGGTGCGGTAGCCGCGCAGCTGCGACATGTTCAGCGTCTCGGCGACGACGCCCTGGCCGGCGAAGGCCGCGTCGCCGTGCAGGGCCAGGGGCAGGACCGTGAAGTCCGTGCCGCCCTTGTTGATGACGTCCTGCTTGGCGCGGGCGACACCCTCCAGGACCGGGTCGACGGCCTCCAGGTGCGAGGGGTTCGCGACGAGCGAGACCTTGATCTGCTCCCCGTCCAGGCCCGTGAAGGTGCCCTCGGCGCCCAGGTGGTACTTGACGTCGCCGGAGCCGTGCATCGACTTCGGGTCGAGGTTGCCCTCGAACTCGCGGAAGATCTGCGCGTAGGACTTGCCGACGATGTTCGCGAGGACGTTCAGGCGGCCGCGGTGGGCCATGCCGATGACGACCTCTTCGAGGCGGGCCTCGGCGGCCGAGTCGATGACGGCGTCCAGCAGCGGGATGACGGACTCGCCGCCCTCGAGGGAGAAGCGCTTCTGGCCGACGTACTTCGTCTGCAGGAAGGTCTCGAAGGCCTCCGCCGCGTTCAGGCGGCGCAGGATGCGCAGCTGCTCCTCGCGCTCCGGCTTGGAGTGCGGGCGCTCGATGCGGTCCTGGATCCACTTGCGCTGCTTGGGGTCCTGGATGTGCATGAACTCGACGCCGGTGGTGCGGCAGTACGAGTCGCGCAGCACGCCGAGGATGTCGCGCAGCTTCATCATCGACTTGCCGGAGAAGCCGCCGACCGCGAACTCGCGCTCCAGGTCCCACAGGGTGAGGCCGTGCTCGGTGATGTCGAGGTCGGGGTGCTTGCGCTGCTTGTACTCCAGCGGGTCGGTGTCGGCCATGACGTGGCCGCGGACCCGGTAGGAGTGGATCAGCTCGAAGACGCGGGCGGCCTTGGTGACGTCGTCGTCGTGGGAGGCGTCGATGTCCCTGAGCCAGCGGACCGGCTCGTAGGGGATGCGCAGCGCCTCGAAGACGTCGTCGTAGAAGCCGTTCTCGCCGAGCAGCAGGTTCGCGACGATGCGCAGGAACTCGCCGGAGGCCGCGCCCTGGATGACCCGGTGGTCGTAGGTCGAGGTCAGGGTCATGACCTTGGAGATGCCCAGCTTGTTCAGGGTGTCCTGCGAGGTGCCCTGGAACTCGGCGGGGTAGTCCATCGAGCCGACGCCCATGATGACCGACTGACCGGGCATCAGACGCGGCACGGAGTGGACGGTGCCCAGGCCGCCGGGGTTGGTCAGCGAGACGGTGACGCCGGTGAAGTCGTCCATCGTCAGCTTGCCGACGCGGGCGCGGCGGACGATGTCCTCGTACGCCTGCCAGAACTCGAAGAAGTTGAGGGTCTCGGCCTTCTTGATGCCGGCGACGACGAGCTGCCGGTCGCCGTTGGCCTTCACCAGGTCGATCGCGAGGCCGAAGTTCACGTGCTCCGGCTTGACCAGGGTCGGCTTGCCGTCCTTCTCCGCGAAGGAGTAGTTCATGGACGGCATGGCCTTGATGGCCTGCACCATCGCGTAGCCGATGAGGTGGGTGAAGGAGATCTTCCCGCCCCGGGCGCGCTTGAGGTGGTTGTTGATGACGATGCGGTTGTCGAAGAGCAGCTTCACCGGGACGGCGCGGACGGACGTGGCCGTCGGGACGTCGAGGGAGGCGTTCATGTTCTTGGCGACGGCCGCCGCCGGACCGCGGAGCGTCACCAGCTCGGGCCCGGCGGGGGCCTCGGCGGTGGGCGCGGACTTCTGCGGGGCGACCGGAGCGGCGGCCTGGGAGGAGGGCGCGGCCGGTGCGGCGGCCGGAGCCTGGGAGGTGACAGTCACAGCAGGGGCACCAGAGGGGGTGGCAGGAGCAGGGGCAGGAGCTGACACGGGCGCGGCGGCGGCAGGGGCTCCGGTGGAGCCGGTGTCCGCCACGGGAGGTGCGGCGCTCGCCGCCCCCGTGGCGGCTGCGACGCCGGCCCGCGGGACCTCGGCGGGGACGGTGGCGGCGGCCTGTGCGGAGGCGCCGTCCGTCGTCGCGGACTTCTCGGGACCGTCCGCCTTGACGGGAGCGGCAGCGCCCCCCGGCCTGTAGTCGGCGAAGAAGTCCCACCAGGCCCGGTCGACCGAGTGGGGGTCCTGGAGGTACTGCTGATAGATCTCGTCGACGAGCCACTCGTTGGCACCGAAGCCTGAGGCAGGGGTCTTCCCGCCCTCTGCTGCTTCGGTCGTGGTGCTCGGGTTACTGGGGGACTGTGGCGACACGGCGGCAACCGCCCTCTTCCGCTTCACAAGGTATGGACAGCGGGAATAAAGGCTACGCCTCCCGGGAGGGGTGATGCAGGCCGGGCGGGACTTACGTCGCGCAGGTCACATCGAACGGCGGGTTTCACCGCCGGGAATGGCGGGAAACAAGCGTGGTTCGGGTAGGGGGCACCGAGGTTGCGGCCCCCTTGGCTTCGCACCCCTTACGATCCCTGCCTGGTGTGGCCGAGATCATGTCTTCTCCCACTCGAACCCTACGTCAACGCGGCGCCCGGGAACTGCCCGGAAGCGTGACGAGGATGCGGCAGCCCCGTGACGATTCGGCCACGCGGATGTCGCCCCCGTGCAGGCCTACGGCCCAGCGGGCGATGGCGAGGCCCAGCCCCGTACCGCCGTCTCCGCCTCCCGCGCTGCCCCGGTTGAAGCGCTCGAAGACCCTGTGGCGTTCCTCTTCCGGGATTCCAGGGCCTTCGTCCCGGACCTCGACCACCAGGCTGTCGGGCGCGTCGCCGGCCCGCGCGCGGACCGTGACCCGGCCGTGTGGCGGGCTGTGCTTGACCGCGTTGTCGATCAGGTTCGCCACCACCTGGTGCAGCCGCTCCGCGTCCGCGTACGCGGTCAGTTCCGACGGGTGCACGTCCAGGTGGAGGTGGACGTCGTTGCGGGTGTGGCCGCCCGAGCCCGTGGCCAGCCCCGGCCGGCCCGCCGCCGCGAGCCCCGACTCCTTGAGCACCCCGGACAGGTACGGCCACACCTCGAAGCGGCGCGCCCGCAGCGGCACCACCCCGTTGTCCACCCGGGACAGGTCCAGCAGGGTCTCCACCAGCCGGCCCAGCCGCTCGGTCTGCTTGAGCGCCGTCCGCATGGTCTCCGGATCGGCCTGCGAGACACCGTCCACCACGTTCTCCAGCACCGCGCGCAGCGCCGCGATCGGGGTGCGCAGCTCGTGCGAGACGTTGGCGACGAGTTCCTTGCGGTGGCGGTCCACCGCCTCCAGGTCGTCCGCCATCAGGTTGATCGTCGAGGCGAGGTCGCCCAGCTCGTCGCGACGCCCGGCCCCGCGCACCCGGCGCGTGTAGTCCCCGCGGGAGATCGCCCCGGCCACCGTCGTCATGTCGTCCAGCGGCGCCGTCAGGCTGTGCGCCACGAACTGCGTGATCAACATCGAGGCGATCACCGAGAACACGGTGATGAACCGCAGCTCCGTGTCGGTGCGCAGGGCCACCATCAGCAGCCCCGTCGTGATGAACACCGACACCACGACGAGCGAGCCCAGCTTCGTCTTGATCGAGAACGGCGAGAACGGGCGCAGCCCGCCGGCGCGGTCACCGGGCCGGTCACCGCGGTCACCGGGGCGGTCACCCGCCGTGCCGGTGCGGCCGGAGCCGCGCCCCCGGCCGGGGCGGGCGCCGCTCACGGCTGGGCCGGGGTCTCCAGGGCGTACCCGACGCCGTGGACCGTACGGATCCGCTCGGCGCCGATCTTGCGGCGCAGCGCCTTGATGTGGCTGTCGACCGTACGGGTCCCGGAGGCGTCCGCCCAGTCCCACACCTCCGCCAGCAGCTGTTCGCGGGAGAGCACCGCGCGCGGCGTCCCCGCCAGGCACACCAGCAGGTCGAACTCGGTCGGCGTCAGGTGCACGTCCTCGGCCTGCACCCGCACCCTGCGCTGCGCGTGGTCGATCTCCAGGTCACCCAGGCGCAGCGTCGCCCCGCGGGGGGCGGTCGCCGCCTGCGTGGCCCGCTCCACCCGCCGCAGCAGTACGTGGACCCGCGCGGCCAGCTCCCGCATCGAGAACGGCTTCGTCATGTAGTCGTCCGCGCCGACCCCGAGCCCGACCAGCATGTCGGTCTCGTCGTCCCGCGCGGTGAGCATCAGGACCGGGACCGGCCGCTGCGCCTGGACCCGGCGGCAGACCTCCAGCCCGTCGAAGCCGGGCAGCATGACGTCCAGCACCAGCAGTTCGGGCAGCCAGCTCTCGGCGGCCGCGACCGCGGCCGGGCCGTCGTACGCCGTCTGCACCTGGAATCCCTCGGCGCGCAGCCGGGCCGAGATGGCGTCGGCGATGGTGCGGTCGTCCTCGACCACGAGCACGCGCCGCTGGGCACCGGGGGTGGCCGCGGCGCCGCTGTGGGTGGTGTGTGTCTGTTCCATGTCCCGCCCCTGAAGATCCCGCGTGATGGGGTGCAGCGTAGAGGAGGCACCGGCCCGCGGCCATGTGGGGTTCCCACGGACCGGCGCGGGCGTCCGGAACCCGCCCTGCCGGCTCGAAGGGGCTCGGCCCGGCTCAGCCCTCGAAGGGGGGCAGGGCGTCCAGCACCTTCGTCAGGGCGGGCGGCACGGAGCCGTCGTCGGTGACGACCTTGGTCGTGCCGCGCACGAAGGTGTACGTGAACCCGTCGAAGACCGTCCCGCCACTCTTGGTCGGCCGGGGCAGGTGCGCGAAGTCGGCTTCCCGGACCGCCGTGCGCAGCCGGGTGAGCTGGGCCTCGGAGAGGCGGCCCGCGCCCTCTGGCTCGGCGCGGACGCCCTGGCGGGTCCAGGCGCCGTCGGAGGCGACGGTCAGGGTGTGCGTCCGGCCGGCGAAGCCGCCGCTGCGGGTGACTGTGACCAGGGTCTCCGTGGCGGCGGGCGGCCGCGAGGAGGCCCCGGGCGCGGGCTGCGAGGGCGGACCGGCGCCGGGGGAGGGCGGGTCCTGCGCGGAGGGCAGGCTCGCGCCGGCCGACGCCTCCGTGCTGAAGGTCACCAGCGAGTGGTCGGGTCTGGCGAGACCGCATCCGCTCAGGACCACCGCGCCCAGCAGTGCCGCCGCCATCGCCCTGAACGCATCCACAACCCACCTCCGCTGGAACGGGGGCCGACCCGAACCCCGAGTATGGAGTCCGCACCACCCGCACGGAAGCACCCGGAGGCCGACATCAGCCGCACAGCCCTGTGGCGCGGGCTGCCGCCGCTCATCGCCGTCGTCCTCGGCCTCTGGGGCCTGGAACGCGGCCCGGGCGGCGGCAGCATGTGGCGCGACGAATCCGTCACCGTCCAGGTGGCGCACCGCCCGCTCGCCGCCCTCGCGGAGCTCCTCGGGCGTGTCGACGCCGTCCACGGGCTGTACTACCTGCTGATGCACGGGGTCTACGGCCTGTGGGACGGCGGCCTGTGGGCGCTGCGCCTGCCCTCCGTCGCCGCCACCGCCCTGGCCGCCGCCGGAGTGGCCGCGGTGGCGCACCGGCTCGCCGGGCCGCGGGCCGCGGTGATCGCCGGAACCGCCTACGCCCTGCTGCCGCCCGTGCAGATGTACTCCCAGGAGGGGCGCTCGTACGCCCTCGTCGCCTGCGCCGTGGTGTGGGCCACCTACCTGTTGCTGGCCGAGCGGTGGGTGGCGTACGCGGTGGTGCTGCTGCTCGGCTGCTGGCTGCACGAGTTCGCGGTACTGGCCCTGCTCGCGCACGGCTGCGCCGCCGGGCGCTCGCGCGGCTGGCGGTGGAGCGCCGCGGCAGTCCTGGCCGCGCTGGCGCCGCTGGCCGTCGTCAGCGCCCGGCAGGCGCAGCAGCAGCTCGGCTGGCTCGGGCGGCCGGGCTGGCAGGACTGGACGGCCTACGGGGTGCTCGTGCTCGCCGTGGTGCTCCTGGCGCGGGGCGTCCGCGACGAGCGGCGGGCGCTGCGGGTCGCGGTGCCGCTCGCGCTGCTGCCGCCGGGGCTGCTGATGGCGCTCTCGCTGGTGCACCCCTGGTACGTCGACCGGTACGTGCTCTACGCGCTGGCCGGACTCGCCCTGCTGATCGGGCTGCGGCTCGCGCGGGCCGACGCGGCGCGGGCGCGGCGCGCGGTGTGGCCCTGGGTGCTGGCAGGGGCACTGCTGGCGCCCTGGGGGTGGTGGTCGGGGTGGCTGCGGACCCCCGAGAGCCGCAAGGACGACGTCCTGGCGGTCGCCGCGGCCGTACGGGAGCGGGCCCGGCCGGGGGACGCCGTGCTGTTCATGCCGTCGCGGCGGCGCGAGTGGCTGCTGTCCTCACCCGGCACGTACGCGCCCCTGCGGGACCTGGCCCTGGCCCGGACCCCGGCGGCCTCGCGCAGCCTGTGGGGGACCGAACTGCCCGCGCGGGAGATACGCGCCCGGCTGGCCCGGACGCCGAGGGTGGTGGCCCTGCTCGATCCGCGGGGGCAGCCGCTGGACCCGTACCCGGCGGAGGCCGCGAAGCGGGAGGCCCTCGCGGACGGGTTCCGGCTGTGCTCGCTCGCGCAGGTGCGGGGGGCGAGGGTCGCGGTGTACGGCCGTACGGGGGCCGACTGCCCCTGAAAGGGCCGTCCGGAGGCGGTGGTTGGATGGGCGGGTCGATCCCGACGCGGACCCGGACGCCGGAGGAACCCCCGATGAGCGCGCCAGAAGCCCCCTTCGGACCCCTGATCGGGGCCGAGCGACTCGCCGTGCTGCTCCTGGAACCGGACCTGGTGCTGTTCGACGCCTCCGTCGGCGCGCTGCGCGGAGCGGACCGGCGGATCCCGGGGGCCCGCCCCTTCGACCTCGACGGGGCCCTGTCCGACCACCGCGCACCCGTCCCGCACACCATGCCCGCCGCCTCGGCGTTCGAGGAGGAGATGCGCGGCCTCGGGCTCCGCGACGACGACACGGTGGTCGTGTACGACGGCGCCGGGATCTACTCCAGCGCCCGGGCCTGGTGGATGCTGCGCGCGATGGGCTTCGACCGGGCCGCCGTCCTGGACGGCGGGCTGCCCGCGTGGACCGCCGCCGGGCTGCCGCTGGAGAACACCGCCCCGGCGTACGAGGGCCCGCGCGGCTCCTTCACCGCCCGGCCGCGGCCCGGGCTGCTGGTGGACGCCGCCACCGTGGCCGGGGCCCTGGCGGACCCGGCCGCCGCGGTGCTCGACGCCCGCACCCGGGAGCGGTTCGCGGGCACCGCCCCGGAACCCCGGCCGGGCCTGCGCGGCGGCCACGTGCCGGGCGCGGTCAGCCTCCCCTTCGCGGAACTCCAGTCTCCCGGCGGCCTGATGCGGCCCGCGGAGGAACTCCGGGAGGCTTTCCGCGCGGCGGCGGGGGACCGGGAGCGCCTCTACCTCAGCTGCGGCTCGGGGGTGACGGCCTGCGTCCTCGCGCTCGGCGCGGAGCTGGCCGGCTACCGGGAGACGGCCGTGTACGACGGCTCCTGGGGCGAATGGGGCCTCCCGGAGCTCCCGGGCCGGCCCCTGGAGCGCCCGGTGGCGACGGGGGGATAACCCCCGGCCCGTGCGGGTAGCGGCCCCATCGTCGCGAGGGGGCGGGGCCCGTCAGACTTCCGCACATGACGTCCCGCTCCCGCACCTTCCCCGCCCGGCCGGCCCTCGCGTTACCCGCCCTCGCCGTCACGTCGGCACTGCTCCTGACCGGCTGCACCCTCGGCCGCCTCGCCCAGGGAGGCCAGAAGACGGCGACCGACGACGCCACCGTGACCGAGGCCGTCCGCGCCGTCGAGGTGGCGGACGGACGGCACGGCTCCGTCGAGGTCGTCCCGGGCAGCGGCCCGGGCGTCACCGTCCACCGCACGGTCCACTACCGCGGTGGCACCCCGCCCAGGCCGGACCAGCGGGTCACGTCGGGCGTGCTCACCTTCACCGCCGGCTGCTCCGGCAGCTGCTACGTCGACTACCGGCTGGAGGTGCCCGCCTCGGCGACGGTGAAGCTGCGCACCGACAGCGGCCGCCTCACGGTCACCGGCGTCGCGGCCGCCGACCTCACCTCCTCCTCGGGCACCGTCACGGCCGAACGCGTCGCGGGCCCCCTGACGGTCCGTACCTCCTCCGGCGAGGTCGGGGCCGGGCGCATAGCGGGCCCGCTGAGGATCCGTACCTCCTCGGGCGACATCCGGGCGGCGGAGCTTTCCGGCACGCAGGCCGAGGTCCACTCCCGTTCGGGCGACGCCCGCCTGGCCTTCGCCACGCACCCGGCCTCGGTCACGGCCGACACCGGCTCGGGCGACGTGACGCTCCGGGTGCCCCGGGGCGCCTACCGGATCGCGGCCACCTCCTCCTCCGGCACCCGTGACATCAGCCTCCCCGCCGACCCGGCCGCCCCGTCGAGCCTCTCCGTGAAGACCACCTCGGGCGACGTCCACCTCTCGGCAGACTGACCCCGGCGCACGTGTTCGCCGCCGGCGAACTCAGGTGGGGGAACATTGCCGGGCTCCGGGACATTGAGTCGGCATAGCTCAACTTGACTGCCGGAGGGAAGATCATGGCTTCGACGTCCGTAACGCTCACCCTGCCCGTGTTGCCGCTCGATGACGAGGTCGTGCTGCCCGGGATGGTGGTACCGCTGGACCTGTCCGACGCCGAGGTGCGCGGAGCCGTGGAGGCCGCGCAGGCCGCCGCGGGCAGCGGGAAGCCGCGGGTGCTGCTCGTACCGCGCATCGACGGGAAGTACGCCGCGACGGGTGTGCTCGGCACCGTCGAGCAGGTGGGACGGCTCTCCGACGGTGACCCCGGCGCGCTGATCCGCGGCCGCGGCCGCGTCCGCATCGGCGCCGGGACCACCGGCCCGGGGGCCGCGCTGTGGGTGGAGGGGGAGACCGTCGACGAACAGGTGCCCGACCCGCTGCCGGGGGCCGTCGCCGAGCTCGTCAAGGAGTACAAGGCCCTCGCCACCAGCTGGCTCAAGAAGCGCGGCGCCTGGCAGGTCGTGGACCGGGTCCAGCAGATCGAAGGGGTCTCCGCGCTCGCCGACAACTCCGGGTACTCGCCGTTCCTGACGGTGGCCCAGAAGGTGGAGCTGCTGGAGACGGCCGACCCCGTGGCCCGGCTGAGGCTCGCCATCAAGGCGCTCAGCGACCACCTCGCCGAACAGGACGTCGCCGAATCCATCGCCAAGGACGTCCAGGACGGCGTCGACAAGCAGCAGCGCGAGTTCCTGCTCCGCCGCCAGCTGGAGGCCGTCCGCAAGGAACTGCGCGAACTGAACGGGGAGAAGGACGGCGAGGAGTCCGACGACTACCGGGCCCGCGTCGAGGCCGCCGACCTGCCCGAGAAGGTACGGGAGGCCGCGCTCAAGGAAGTCGAGAAGCTGGAGCGGGCCAGCGACCAGTCCCCCGAGGGCTCCTGGATCCGGACCTGGCTCGACACCGTCCTGGAACTGCCTTGGAACGAGCGCACCGAGGACGAGTACGACATCCGCGGCGCCCGCGCGGTGCTCGACGCCGAACACGCCGGGCTGAGCGACGTGAAGGACCGCATCACCGAGTACCTCGCCGTCCGCAAGCGGCGCTCCGAGCGCGGCATGGGTGTCATCGGAGGCCGCCGCGGCGGCGCCGTACTGGCCCTGGTCGGGCCCCCCGGTGTCGGAAAGACCTCCCTCGGCGAATCGGTCGCGCACGCCATGGGCCGCAAGTTCGTCCGGGTCGCGCTGGGCGGCGTACGGGACGAGGCCGAGATCCGCGGCCACCGGCGGACGTACGTGGGCGCGCTGCCCGGCCGCATCGTGCGGGCCATCAAGGAGGCCGGGTCGATGAACCCGGTCGTGCTCCTGGACGAGATCGACAAGGTCGGGTCCGACTTCCGCGGCGACCCGGCGGCCGCGCTGCTGGAGGTGCTGGACCCCGCGCAGAACCACACCTTCCGCGACCACTACCTGGAGGTGGAGCTGGACCTGAGCGACGTGGTGTTCCTGGCCACCGCGAACGTGCTCGAAGCCATCCCCGAGGCGCTCGCCGACCGCATGGAACTGGTCAGGCTCGACGGCTACACCGAGGACGAGAAGATCGTCATCGCCCGTGACCACCTGCTGCCGCGCCAGCTGGAGCGGGCCGGGCTCGCGGCCGACGAGGTGGTCCTGGAGGAGGGCGCGCTGCGCAAGCTGGCCGGGGAGTACACCCGCGAGGCGGGCGTGCGCACCCTGGAACGGTCGCTGGCGCGACTGCTGCGCAAGGTCGCCTCGCAGCACGAGCTGGGGGAGCGGGAGCTGCCGTTCACCATCGGCGCGGACGACCTGCGGGCGCTCATCGGGCGGCCGCACCACGTCCCGGAGTCGGCTCAGGACCCGGCCGAGCGGCGCACCGCCGTACCGGGCGTGGCCACCGGCCTCGCCGTGACGGGAGCCGGCGGCGACGTGCTGTTCGTGGAGGCGTCCCTGGCCGATCCGGAGACCGGGGCGGCCGGGCTGACCCTGACCGGGCAGCTCGGCGATGTCATGAAGGAGTCGGCGCAGATCGCCCTCAGCTTCCTGCGCTCGCACGGCGCGGAGCTGGAGCTCCCGGTGGCCGACCTCAAGGACCGGGGCGTGCACATCCACTTCCCGGCGGGGGCGGTGCCGAAGGACGGTCCGAGCGCGGGCATCACGATGACGACCGCGCTGGCGTCGCTGCTGTCCGGGCGGCAGGTGCGGACGGATGTGGCCATGACCGGCGAGGTCTCGCTGACCGGGCGGGTGCTGCCGATCGGCGGGGTCAAGCAGAAGCTGCTGGCCGCGCACCGGGCAGGGCTGACGACGGTGATCATCCCGAAGCGGAACGAGGCGGACCTCGACGACGTGCCGGCGGAGGTGCTGGAGGGGCTGGAGGTGCACCCGGTCACGGACGTGCGGCAGGTGCTGGAGCTGGCGCTGGCCCAGGCGGCGGTGGCGGCCGTCACCGCCGCCTGACCCGGACCGGTCCCCGCATCTCGATCCGCCCGCGCCGCCGCCGGGAGGCGCAGCCGCGGGCCGCAACCGCGGGGCGTCGTGCCGGGTGGGAGGTGCGCTGCGAAATACTGGGTGTACGCAGCGTGTGACCACACCATCGACGGGAGCCGGACGTGCACGGGAGAGAAGACCAGGAGTTCCTTGCCCTGGAGCGGGAGCTGTCCGTCTTCCTCCGGCGCGCCCGGGCCTCGTCCGGCGAGATGGCCCGCGCCCTCCACCCCGAGCTGGAGCCCGCCGCGTACGGGCTCCTCGTCCGGCTGGAGGCCGCGGGCCGGCAGCGGGCCACCGAGCTCGCCGCCTACTTCGGCGTCGGCAAGGCCACCATGAGCCGCCAGCTGCGCGCCCTGGAGGTGCTCGGCCTGGTGGCCCGCGAGCCGGACCCCGCCGACGGGCGG
This sequence comes from Streptomyces sp. NPDC051578, assembly GCF_044454045.1. Classification (NCBI taxonomy): domain Bacteria; kingdom Bacillati; phylum Actinomycetota; class Actinomycetes; order Kitasatosporales; family Streptomycetaceae; genus Streptomyces; species Streptomyces sp. NPDC051578. Next base: position 1,525,563 of record NZ_JBITDH010000001.1, on the reverse strand, counting down.
GCCTTCCTCGTCGGGCTCACCGACGAGGGCCGGGCCCGGTTCCTGCGGGTCCGGGGCGCCCGGCGCGAGCAGTACATGCGCAAGCTGGCCGACTGGGACCGCGGCGAGGTCGCCGAGCTGGCCCGGCTGCTCCACCAGCTCAACCAGGGCGCCGAGTAGGCCGGGTGGGCCGCGCGGGTCACAGCTCCGCGTAGACCGCCGACGCGTCGTCGTGGCGCTTGTGGCGGGCCGGCGGGCGGCCCGGGTCGGACTCGGCCGCGCGGACCCGGCCGATCAGGCCCTCGGCGCCCTCCTTGCGCAGCACGGCCATGCAGTCCGCCCAGTCGCCTTCCCGGAAGGTGTCCGTCCACCGGCTGGCGCCGTCCGTGAGGGCGGCCACCGCCCGCACCTGACCGCGCGGGGTACGCCCGGTCACCGCCCGGGCCGCCACGGCCGGGTCCGCGGCCGCCGTGAAGAAGCCGCCCTCCGCGTTGCGCAGCGCGTCAGCCGTCGCCGCCGAGCGCAGCGCCGCCGGCGGCACCCGGTCCAGCCGGTCGTCCACCACCGCCGTGACCCGACCGCCGGGTGCCTGCAGCAGCAGTACGGAGTCCGACAGCACCAGATGCTCCACGTGCGTCTCGTCCCAGCGGGCCATGACCACCGTCGCCTGCGGTGTGCGCACGTGAGAAAGGTCACAGCCGCTGCCGTGGGCCGCGGCGGTCGACCCGATGGCCTCCGCCAGGATCCGGTCCAGCGGCATGTCCCGCCGCGAGCCCGACAGTTCGGCCAGCCGGCCGCCGAGGCGGGCCGTGAACCACGGCACCCCGTGCACACAGCCGTCGTCGCCGCGCGGGGGCGTGACTCCGTCGAGAAGCACCACAACTCCGCCGCCCAACGCGGGTATCGCAGCTGAGACCCAGTCCTCGTTGGGGCGTTCCGGGCTGCCGGCCACCGAGGCCAAGTCGATGCGCATGCGGACATTCTGCCCCGCCTCGGCGGCCGCGGACGGACCCCCGGCCAGGCCAGGTACGTACCAAGTCGGGAGGGGCGGGACGGCCCCGCGCGAAGCCCGCCGGACGGGAGGGCGGGGCATCTTGCCAAAGCGCGCCGCGTTCTTTCAACCACCCGTCCACGGACGGCACCTGGCACACGCGGCCCGAGTTGGTCGGCCACTCCTCTGTGATGTTCACTCCTTCGAGTGGCGGGGTGGGCGATGTGCGGCTCTGTTCCCATCGCACTGCGAAGGTCTGAGGCGGTACGAGGGGGCAGGGGGCGTTTACTTGTTGACCGGCCGTTACCTCGGCCACACGAGTAGACGAGCACGAGCACACGTACAGGATTGCGAGCACCGGTGCAGAAGAAGCGGTCTCGGAAGAACGGCACCGCCAGCGCAGACGGACCCGCCCCCGCAGGACGTCGCGTCCGCGTGCGCAGCAGGCTGGTGGTCGGCGTGGCCGTCGCGGGCCTCACCGTCCTCGCGGCAGGCGCTCCCGCCGTCGTCTCCGCAACCAGAGAACTCAACGACTCCCAGCGGCTGGTGACCCTCGCCGAGCAGGCGCAGGCGAGCCTCACCCTGGCGCACCTCCTCGGCGACGAGCGGGACGCCGTCGTCGAGTACGCCGCCAAGGGCCGCCCCGCGGGCGCCAAGGCCGCCGTGCAGGAGCGCGTCGCCGGCACCGACCGGCAGCTGTCCGAGGTCCGGCCCGACGCGGACGAACAACTCGCCGGGGTGCTCGGCCGGATCCCGGCCGTGCGCACCGAGGCCGTCGACGGCAAGGGCGGCGCCCTCGCCGCGCACCAGGCCTACAGCGCCGTCATCGCGGAACTGCTCGCTCCGGGCGACCGGCTCGCCGAACTGACCCCGCCGCGCGCGGAGGCCGCCCTGGCCACCACCCGCCCGCTCGCCCCCCTCGGCCAGGCCGTCGAACAGGCCTCGGCCACCCGGGGGCTGCTGCTCGCCGCCCTCGCCGTCCCCCGTGGCGACCAGCCCTCCGGCACCCCCGCCGCCGACGAACTCACCGCCGCCGCCCAGCGCGCCCGGGTCCGGGAACAGGCCGCCCTCGACGACTTCGCCCGGGCCGCACGGCCCGACGTACGGCAGACGCTGACCGTCACCGTCACCGGTCCCGAGGTCAAGTCGGCCGACGACTACCTGCGGCGCCTCACCGAGCGGCCGACGCTGTCCACCGCCGACCGCAAGACCGACGCCGGTTCGGTCGGTTCGGCCCTCACCGCCCGCATCGACCGGATGCGGTCGGTGGAATCCACGCTGGCCGGCCGGCGCTCCACCTCCCTCGCCACCCTGCGCGACGACGACGTCCAGCGGCTGGAGCTGCTCGTCGCCTTCCTCGGCGTGCTGTTCCTGTTCGTCGTCGGCGTCTCCACGGCCGTCGCCCGCTCGCTGACCCGGCCGCTGTCGGTGCTGCGCCGGGGCGCGGCGCGGCTGGCGACGCCCGAGGGCTCGGTGGAGCCCGTCCGGTTCACCGGCCGCAACGACGAGTTCGCCGAGGTCGTGCGCCACCTCAACGCGGTTCGGGACCAGACCGTCGCCCTGCACACCAAGGTCGCCGGGCTCGACGCCGACCGGCGCCGGCTCATCGGCCGCAACGAGGCGCTGTCCTCGGGCCGGGGCGCGCTGGAAGCGGAGCTGGCGCAGGTCCGGGCCCGGCTGGAGGCGGAGCTGGCGGAGGTCCGCACCGGGCTGGAAGCAGAGCTGGTGGAGCTGCGCGCGGGGCTGGAGGAGCACCGGCGCATCATGTCGACGACCTCCGTCTCGCTCTCGCTGCGGACCCTGGGCCTGGTCGAGCGGCAGCTGGCCGTCATCGAGGAGCTGGAGTCCAAGGAGCAGGACCCGGAACGGCTCTCGACCCTGTTCAAGCTGGACCACCTGGCGACCGTGATGCGCCGCCACAACGAGAACCTGCTGGTGCTGGCCGGGCAGGAACACGGCCACGGGCAGGGGCTGCCGGTGCCGCTGATCGACGTCATGCGGGCCGCGGTCAGCGAGATCGAACGCTACGAGCGGGTCGACCTGGCGGCGATGCCGTCGTACACGCAGGTCGCCGGGCACGCCGCCGACGACATCTCGCACGTGCTCGCGGAACTCCTGGAGAACGCGACGACGTTCTCGCCGCCGGACGCCAAGGTGAAGGTGTCCGGACGGCTGCTGGACTCCGGTGAAGTGGTGCTGTCCGTGGTGGACGAGGGCATCGGGGTCACCGCCGACCGGCTGGAGACGCTGAACGCCCGGCTCGCGACGCCGGACGCCTACGACGAGGAGCCGGAGGCGGAACACGGCCTGGGCCTCGGCCTCTACGTGGCCGGCCGCCTGGCGGCACGCCACGGGGTGACCGCGGAGCTCCGGGCCGGCCGGTACGGCGGGACGGAGGCCCTGGTGGTGGTCCCGGCCGCGCTGCTGCCGGTCGCGCCGCCGACCTCGCCCGTGCACACGCTGGCCACGCCCGGACTGCCGGAGTACCGGCTGCCCGGGGTGATCGCGGAGGCGAACGAGAACACGCTGCCCCCGAGGATCCCTCCGGTGGCCGAGGGCGCCGAAGGCACTGAGTCCTCCGCCGAGCCGGGTACGGAGCGCGGGGCGGCGGCCGGCGCGGACGCGGCCCCGGGGGCCGACGCCGACGCCAACGCCGCCGCCGTGGTCGGGACCCCGGCCGATGGCGCCGGCACCGCCGCCGCGGTCGGGACCCCGGCCGATGACGCCGACGCGACGAGCGGGATCTCCGCCGACGCCGACGACGCCGCTGCGGACCGTCTCGCCCCGGGCGCGGACCCGGACGGGCAGGCGGCCCACGGCGAGGAGCCGTCGTCCCGGGACGGGGCCTTCGGGGACTCCGCCGGGCAGTCGCCCCCGCAGGCGCAGGTGTTCACGGTGGGCGCCCCCGCCGGCGGGGAGCCGGGCGGGGTGGACCCCGGGGAGGAGCTCCTCGCGAGGGTCGTGCCCGAGCCGGACCCGGCGGCCTTCGCGGTGCCCGACCCCGAGCCGGGGAGCGCCGAGCCGCCGGCCGGGACCGGGCACGGGGCCGTCGTACAGCAGGGAACGCTGGCCGGGCCCGGGCGGCCCGACGCCGCCCCGGCGGAGCCCGACCCCCACGGCCGGGCAGCCGCCGAGGACAGCTGGCTCCCGCGCCAGGGCAACCACGGGCACCCCGAGGAGGCCGTCACCGACAAGGGCCTGCCGAAGCGGACCCGGCGCCCCGCAGCCAAGACCGCGACGGCCGGGCGGCCCGCCGACGTACGGCCCGAACCCCGCCGGGTGGACGCCGAGGAGCTGCGCCGCAGGCTCGGCGGCTTCTACCAGGGCTCCCAGGACGGGCGGCGCGTCGCCGCGGCCGAACTGGCCCAGGACCCGGGCCCCGACCAGGGCCGTCAGCAAGGGCAGACCGACCGGGGGGATACCGCACAGGAGGCACGCACATGACCGCGCCCAGTACGTACGGACTGAGCACCCAGGCCCGCAACCTGCAATGGCTGCTGACCGACCTGGTCGAGGAGGTACCCGGAGTCAACTCCGTCGCCGTCGTCTCCTCGGACGGGCTCTTGCTGCTCTCCTCCGAGCCGGCGCCCGCCACGGCGGCCGAACGTCCCAAGGGCCCCCGGGGAGCCTCCGCCGACCTCGCCACCATCGTCTCCGGGCTCGGCAGCCTCACCAGCGGCGCCGCCGACCTCATGGAGTTCGGCTCCGTCAAGCAGACCATGGTGGCCATGGAGCACGGCTCCGTCTTCGTCATGGTCATCAGTGACGGCTCGCTGCTGGGCGTGCACGCCACCCCCGACTGCGACATGAGCGTCGTCGCCTACCACATGGCCCTGTTCGTGGGGCGGGCCGGGCACGTCCTGACCCCCGAAGTCCGCAGCGAGCTGCGCCAGTCGATGGAGAACACCCCGTGAGGAGTCCGGCTTCCGACCGGCTGCCCATACGCGGCGCCGACCGCCGCCCCGCCCGGGTCCGCCCGTACTCCCTCACGGGCGGCCGGACCCGCTTCGCGCAGATCCTGCTGGTGGAGACCTTCGTCGCCGCCCTCGACACCGGTCCGGCCGAGACGGCGGACCGGATGCCGGAGATGCCGGCCATAGTCGAGGTGTGCCGCCGCATGCGCACGATCGCCGAGATAGCGGCGCTGCTGAAACTGCCGCTCGGCGTGGTCCGCGTCCTGGTCAGCGACCTCGCCGACCAAGGGCGGATCCGCGTCTACGGCACGGGCCACGGCACCGGCCGTCCCGACCGCGCGCTGCTGGAAAGGGTGCTCGATGGCCTTCGCCGTCTCTGACCGGGCCCTGGCCGAGGACGAACCCGTCCAGCCGTGGCAGTACGACCGCTCGCGCGCGCCCGTCGCCGTCAAGGTGCTGGTCGCGGGGGGTTTCGGCGTCGGCAAAACCACCTTCGTGTCGTCCGTCTCCGAGATCACCCCGCTGCGCACGGAGGCGGTGATGACCCAGGCGAGCCTGCCCACCGACGACCTGTCCGCGACCCCGGACAAGAACACCACCACCGTCGCCATGGACTTCGGCCGGGTCACGCTCGCCGACGACCTCGTCCTGTACGTGTACGGGACGCCGGGCCAGGAGCGCTTCTGGTTCATGTGGGACGACCTGGTGCGGGGCGCGATCGGCGGGCTGGTGCTGGCCGATACGCGCCGGCTGCGCGACTGCTTCCCGGCCCTCGACTACTTCGAGAGCTGCGGGCTGCCGTACGCCGTCGCCGTCAACCACTTCGAGGGCTCGCGTGCGTACGAGAAGCGGGACGTGCGGGAGGCGCTCGGCATCGCACCGACCGTACCCGTCGTGATCATGGACGCCCGCCGCCGGGCGACGGTGGTCGAGTCCCTGCTGGCCCTGGTCTCGCACGCCCTGGACGCGACGCCCGAATAGCGCGCCCGGCGCGGGCCCGCCCGGAACCGCAGCCGGGCGTACGACCGCAGCCCCGCACGACCGAAGCCCCGAACCACCGCAGCCCCCGAATCGAGAACGTGAGATGCGCAAGATACTCGTCGTCGGGGCCGGCCAGTCCGGTCTCCAGCTCGCCCTCGGACTCCAGTCGAAGGGGTACGAGGTCACCCTCATGTCCAACCGGACGGCGGACGAGATCCGCACCGGGCGGGTCATGTCCACCCAGTGCATGTTCGACACGGCGCTCCAGCACGAGCGGGACCTCCAGCTGGCCTTCTGGGAGCGGCAGGCCCCGAGGATCGAGGGCGTCGGCGTCTCGGTCGCCGCCCCGGACGGCGGGCGCGCCGTCGACTGGCTCGGCCGCTTGAAGGGCTTCGCGCAGTCCGTCGACCAGCGCGTGAAGATGGCGGGCTGGATCGACACGTTCGTGCAGCGGGGCGGCCAGCTGGTCATCCACGGCGCGTCCGTCGCCGACCTGGACTTCTTCTCCCGGACGTACGACCTGGTGCTCGTCGCCGCCGGCAAGGGCGAACTGGTGTCGATGTTCGGCCGGGACGCGGCGCGGTCCCCCTACGACGCGCCGCAGCGCGCGCTGGCCGTCTCGTACGTGCACGGGCTCCGGCCGCGCCCGGAGCACCCGGAGACGGAGGCGGTGCGCTGCAACCTGGTGCCGGGAGTCGGCGAGCTGTTCGTCATGCCGACCCTGACCACTTCGGGGCGGGCGGACATCCTGTTCTGGGAGGGCCTGCCGGGCGGTCCGGTGGACGTCTTCAAGGGCGTCAAGGACCCGTCGGAGCACCTGGCGCTGACGCTGGAGCTGATGGAGAAGTTCGCGCCCTGGGAGTACGCGCGCGCCACCAAGGTGGACCTGACGGACGCGGGCGGCACCCTCGCCGGGCGTTACGCGCCGGTCGTGCGCAACCCGATCGGGCGCCTGCCGGGCGGCGGCCTGGTGCTGGGCGTCGCCGACGTGGTCGTGGCGAACGACCCGATCACCGGGCAGGGCTCGAACTCCGCCGCGAAGTGCGCGGCCTCGTACCTCTCCTCGATCCTCATGCACGGCGACAAGCCGTTCGACGAGGCGTGGATGAAGGCGACCTTCGACAAGTACTGGTTCACGACGGGCAAGCCGGTGACCCAGTGGACCAACGCGATGCTGGGCGTGCCGCCGGAGCACGTGCTGAACCTGATCGGGGCGGCCGGGCAGCTGCCGCCGGTGGCGGATCGATTCGCCAACGGCTTCGACAACCCGGCCGACTTCGACGCGTACTTCTACGACCCCGAGGACACGGCGGACTACCTGGCGGAGGTCTCGGCTTCGGTGTCGCCGTCGGGCCCTGCCCCCGAGTAGCCGGTGTCGTCCCCCTCCGTGGCCGATTCGGGCAGCGGCGGGAGGGTGAACGAGGCGAGCGGGGTCCCGCCCGGGTCCGGGCGTACGGCGCCCAGGACCGGGTTCGCGGCGATCGGCGACACCTTGACGCGGGATCCCGGCCGGGGCGCCTGGATGACCTTGCCGCCGCCGATGTACAGGGCGACGTGGGTGGCGGTGGGGAAGTACACCACCAGGTCCCCGGGGCGCAGCCGGTCCAGCGGCACCTTCGGCAGCTGCGCCCACTGCTCCTGGCTCGTCCGGGGGATGGACCGCCCGGCGTGCTCCCAGGCCCGGGAGGTGAGACCGGAGCAGTCGAAGGAGGCCGGGCCCTCGGCGCCCCAGACGTACGGCTTGCCGATCTGGGCCGCCGCGTAGGCGAGGGCCGCGCCGCCCGCGGCGGTGGGGGTGGCGGCCGCCGCGGAGGCGGAGGGGGCGCCCGCCCGGCCCAGGCGGCCGGAGCCGACGAACTCCCGCTGCGCTTCGGCGGTGACCGCGTCCTCACGGGCGCCGAGCTGGGCGAGTTGCTCGGCGGTCAGGGAGGCCAGGAGCCGCTCGACCTCCTTGAGCCGGCCGGTGACCTCGTCCTTGTGCCGTTTCTGCTCGGCGGTCAGGTTCCGCTGCGCGTCCAGGGCCTTGCGGGCGGCGCCGGCGAGGGTCCCGGCGTGCTGTTCGCCGTGTTCGAGGCGGGCGAGGACCCCGGCGGTGCGGGCGCCCTGGAGGGCGGTGAGGCGGCGCTGGTCGGAGGCGTGGCGGAGGTCTCCGGTGAGGAGCATCCGCAGGTAGGGGGAGAGGCCGCCGCGGGCGTGCTGGTACTGCTCGCGGGCCAGCCGGCCGGCGAGGGCCCGCTCGGCGGTGAGGGCGGTACGGGCCTTGCCCAGCTCGGCGGTGAGCCGGCGCTCCTCCTCCTGGCGCGCCTTGAGGGCGACTTCGGTGGCGTTGTACGCCTCGGATGCCTGCTCGGCCTTCCGGTACAGGTCCTGGAGGCGGGTGAGCAGCACTCCTACGGGCTCGGTGGCGGGCGCCGAGCCCGGCTGGGAGGCAGGGGCCTTCCCGGGCACCGGAGCGGGCCGGGGCGCTGCGACGGGTTCCGTCGCGGGGAGGGGTTCGGCGCGGGCGGTGGCGGGCGGGCCGGCGGCCGTGAGGAGGACGGCGGCGGCGATGCAGACGGTGTGGACAAGGCGTGGTCGGTTTGTCATGTAATCACCTCCGGGGCAGGCCGATGCTGCCATGTCCGGTATGACGAATCGTCCACCGGAGGCGGCGGGGTGAGGCTGCGTCACCTGTTCGGAGGCGCGCGGCGGGGGGCTCGGCCACTGCCGCCGCGGCTCGCGATCGCCTCGGGTTCCGACCGTTTGTGGCGACTCTTCGGCGCACTGTGACATAAGCGGACATAGCGTTCCCGTGCTTGCTACGTTCCCCCTATGACCGCTCTGACGGCGAAGGTGACGGAGCCCTCCCCGCCCCCGCCTCCCGACGCCCGCACCCCCGCGGGCCGTGGCGTCGAGCTGACCCTGCTGACCGGGGCGGTCCTGATCTCCGTACTCGGTCACCTCTACGTGGGCTTCGCCGCCACCGGCCGCTTCCCCGACGCCGTCACCCGCCACACCGTCGGGTTCGCCGCCGCCGCGCTGATCGCACACCTCGCCGTACGGCTGCGCGCCCCGTACGCGGACCCGCTCGTGCTGCCCATCGCCGTCCTGCTCAACGGGCTCGGCCTCGTCCTGATCGAGCGGCTCGACCTCACCACCGCCGGCCACCACACCGCCGACGAGCAGTTGCGTTGGTCCGGCATCGGCCTGGCCCTGTTCGTGCTGGTCGTCGTGACACTGCGGGACCACCGCGTCCTCCAGCGGTACGCGTACCTCTGCGTCACCGCCGCGCTCGCGCTGATGCTCGTCCCGGTCTTCTTCCCGGCCGTCAACGGCGCCCACATCTGGATCCGGTTCGCCGGGTACTCCTTCCAGCCGGGGGAGTTCGCCAAGATCCTGCTCGCCGTCTTCTTCGCCTCCTACCTCGCCGCGAACCGCACCGCCCTCGCCCTGACCGGGCGCCGGCTGCTGTGGAAACTGCGCCTGCTGCCCGGCCGGGTCCTCGGTCCGATCCTCACGATCTGGCTGCTCAGCGTCGGCGTACTGGTGCTGGAACGGGACCTCGGCACGTCCCTGCTCTTCTTCGGCCTGTTCGTGATCATGCTGTTCACCGCCACCGGGCGGATCGGCTGGATCGCCATCGGGCTGCTGCTCGCGGCCCTCGGGGCGTACGCCGTAGGGACGTTCGAGCCGCACGTGCACACCCGGGTGGAGGACTGGCTGAATCCTTTCGCCTCCATCGCGCGGGGCGACGGACCCGGCCAGCTCGCCCAGTCCCTCTTCGCCTTCGGCGCCGGCGGCCTCCTCGGCGCCGGCCTCGGCCACGGCCAGTCCTTCCTCATCGGCTTCGCCGCCAAGTCCGACTTCATCCTGGCCACCGCCGGCGAGGAACTCGGGCTCGTCGGCCTCAGCGCGATCCTGCTGCTCTACGGGCTCCTCGTGGACCGGGGGTTCCGTGCCGGACTCGCGCTGCGCGACCCCTTCGGGCGGCTCCTCGCCACCGGGCTCGCCTCGATCCTCGCCCTCCAGGTGTTCGTCATCGCCGGCGGTGTCACCGGACTGATCCCGCTCACCGGCATGGCCATGCCGTTCCTGGCGCAGGGCGGCTCGTCCGTCGTCACCAACTGGATCATCGTCGCCCTGCTGATCAGGCTCGGGGACAGCGCCCGCAGGCCGCTGCCGGCACCACTTCCGGCTCCGTCGCCGTCGCCCTTCGCGGCCGGAGGGGCGGGCCACGCGTGATCCGCTACATCCGCTGGTGCGCGTACTTCTGCGCGGCCCTGCTCGTCGCCCTGCTGGTCAACATGGGCCGCGTGCAGGTCTGGGAGGCCTCCGCCTACGGCGCGAACCCGGCCAACAAGCGCACCGCCGTCGAGCGGTACGCGAAGCCGCGCGGGGACATCCTGGTCGACGGCCGGCCCGTCACCGGCTCCCGCGACAGCGGTCAACTGCTGCGCTACGAGCGCACCTACGGCAACGGCCCGCTCTACGCGCCCGTCACCGGGTTCTCCTCGCAGACGTACGGGACCAGCTTCGTCGAGCGCGCCGAGGACACGGTCCTCGCCGGCACCGACCCGGGCCTGTCCGCCTTCCCGCTCTGGTACGACCTCGCGCGCGGCCACCCGCCCGGCGGGAACGCGGTGACCACGATCCGGGCCGCGATGCAGCAGGCCGCGTACACGGGGCTGGCGGGCAGGCGGGGCGCGGTCGTCGCCCTGGAGCCGGCCACCGGCCGGATCCTGACCCTGGTCAGCAGCCCCTCCTACGACCCGGCGGCGCTCTCGGGGACGGGCGCGCGGGTCAAGGAGGCGTGGACGCGGCTCAACGCGGACCCCGCGAGGCCGATGCTCAACCGGGCGCTGCGCGAGACGTACCCGCCCGGCTCCACCTTCAAGATCGTGACGGCGGCGGCCGCGCTCGACGCCGGGGTGGTCGAGGACGTGGACGCCCCGACCCGCACCCCCGACCCGTACCCGCTGCCCGGGACCAGCACCCTGCTGCCGAACGAGGCCACCGGCTGCGAGGACGCCTCGATGGCGGAGGCGGTGCAGTGGTCCTGCAACACGGTGATGGCCAAGATCGGCGTACAGGTGGGCCTGCGCGGCATGGTCGACGCGGCGCGGCGCTTCGGCTTCAACGACGACGGGCTGCGCGTGCCGTCGTGGGTGACGCCGTCGGCTTTCGACACCGACATGAGTCCGGACCAACTGGCGCTGTCCTCGATCGGGCAGTTCAACACCAAGGCGACCCCGCTCCAGATGGCGATGGTGGCGTCGGCGGTCGCGGGCGGCGGGGAGCTGAGGCGCCCGTACCTGGTGGAGCGCACGACCCGGGACGACGGCAGCCAGGTGCGCCGCGGCGAACCGCACACCATGGGCCGGGCCATGAGCCCGGCGACGGCGCTGCGCATGCAGGAGCTGATGGTCAAGGTGGTGGAGAACGGCACGGGACGCAACGCCGCCATCCCGGGCGCGGTGGTCGGCGGCAAGACCGGTACCGCGCAGCACGGTGTCGGCAACGCGGGCACGCCCTACGCCTGGTTCATCGCCTGGGCCAGGGCGCAGGGCGCGCCGCTGCCGGCGGTCGCGGTCGCGGTGGTCGTCGAGGACGCGGCGGCGGACCGCGGCGGGATCAGCGGCAGCAGCGCGGCGGCCCCGATCGCCCGGGCGGTGATGGCCGCGGCGCTGGCGGCGAAGCCCACGCCGTGACGGCGGCGCTGCTCACGCGTCCGGGTCGGTGCTCTGCTCCGTCCCGGTGACGGTGGATGCGCTCTCCGCCCTCCCGGTGACGGTGGCTGCGACCTGCGCCCCCTCGGCGATCGTGGCCCGGACCTCCGCCACCCGGTCGCGTTCCTCGGCTGCGAACCGCTCGCGGTCCATCGCCTCGGCGATCTCCTCGTCCTCGCTCATCAGCAGATCGAGGTTGGAGTCGCCCATCTCGAAGACGCCCATCTCCAGGTAGGCCCGTTGCAACCGGTCGCCCCACAGCCCGATGTCCTTCACGCAGGGCACGATCCGGCTGAACAGCAGCCTGCGGAACAGGTGCAGGAACTCCGACTGCTCGCTGAACTCCTCCGCCTCCTTCCTCGGGATGCCGAAGTTCTCCAGCACCTCCACCCCGCGCAGCCGGTCCCGCATCAGGTGGCAGCCCTCGATCACGAACTCCTCGCGCTCGCGCAACTCGGCGTCGGTGAGCTGCTTGTAGTAGTCCCGCAGCGCCATCCGCCCGAACGCCACATGCCGGGCCTCGTCCTGCATCACGTACGCGAGGATCTGCTTGGGCAGCGGCTTGTCCGTCGTGTCGCGGATCATCCCGAACGCCGCCAGCGCCAGTCCCTCGATCAGCACCTGCATGCCCAGGTACGGCATGTCCCAGCGGGAGTCGCGCAGGGTGTCGCCGAGCAGCCCCTGGAGGCTGTCGTTGATCGGGTAGAGCATCCCGACCTTCTCGTGGAGGAAGCGCCCGAACACCTCCGCGTGCCGGGCCTCGTCCATGGTCTGGGTGGCCGAGTAGAACTTCGCGTCCAGGTCGGGTACGGATTCCACGATGCGCGCCGCGCACACCATCGCCCCCTGCTCCCCGTGCAGGAACTGGCTGAAATTCCATGCCGCGTAGTGGCGGCGCAGCTCGCCCTTGTCCTCGTCGGTGAGTTTGGCCCAGTAGGGGGTGCCGTAGAGCGTGAGCGCCTCGTCGGGGGTGCCGAGCGGGTCGTACGGGTCCACTTCGAGGTCCCAGGCGATGCGCTTGGCGCCGTCCCACTGCTTGTCCTTGCCCTTCTGGTACAGGGCGAGCAGCCGCTCCCGGCCGCCGTCGTACTCCCAGCTGAAGCGCGCGGCGCCGGAGGCCGGAACCTGCCAGACGCCCTCGCCCGGGTCCTTGGTGTAGAGCTCGTGCGTCGACACTGACGCCCCCTTGCCTCGTGTACTCGCGTACCGGACCGGCCAGTTGGCCACCGCCGCAGCGTCACACGTTGGTAGACGCGGGGTCAACAAGTCGCGCCGGAGGGATTGACGGTCTTGCTGACAAGCAGTCTCATAAGCAGTGACCGCCGGTAACTCCACGAGCGAGGTGTCCGAAGCCATGACGACCGTGACCGATCGAGCAGCGCCGAGGGACGCCCTCGGCCTCCTCAAGGACCGCGAGGAAACGGCCGCGCGACTGCTCGAATCGTCGGCCAAGCACTCCTTCGACCCCGACAGGGAACTCGACTGGGACGCCCCGCCGATCGACGGCAAGTACTACTGGCCGCCCGAGCTGCTCTCGCTCTACGACACCCCGCTGTGGAAGAAGATGGGCGAGGAGCAGCGCATCGACCTGTCCCGCCACGAGGCGGCCGCGCTCGGCTCCCTCGGCATCTGGTTCGAGATCATCCTGATGCAGCTGCTCGTCCGGCACATCTACGACAAGTCGCTGGTCAGCGATCACGTCCGCTACGCACTCACCGAGATAGCCGACGAATGCCGGCACTCCATGATGTTCGCCCGCATGATCCGCAAGGCGGACACCCCCGCCTACCCGGTCTCGCGCACCCACCACAACCTCGCCCGCGTCCTCAAGACGGTCTCCACCACCCCCGGTTCCTTCGCCTGCACCCTGCTCGGCGAGGAGATCCTCGACTGGATGCAGCGCCTGACCTTCCCCGACGAGCGCATCCAGCCGCTGGTGCGCGGAGTCACCCGCATCCACGTCATCGAGGAGGCCCGGCACGTCCGCTACGCCCGCGAGGAACTGCGCCGCCAGATGCTGACGGCCCCGCGCTGGGAGCAGGAACTCACCCGGATCAGCTGCGGCGAGGCCGCCCGGGTCTTCTCGCTGGCCTTCGTCAACCCCCAGGTCTACGAGAACATCGGCCTGGACCGGCGCGAAGCCGTCGCCCAGGTCAAGGCGAGCGGACACCGGCGCGAGGTCATGCAGACCGGAGCCAAGCGGCTGACGGACTTCCTCGACGACATCGGCGTGCTGCGCGGCGTCGGCCGCAGGCTGTGGCGCAGCTCGGGACTCCTCGCCTGACCGGCCTGCCACGGGGTTACCCTGCGGGCATGACGACCGTACGGGCGTACCGCAGGCTGAGCGTCGAGGAGCGGCGGGCCCAACTCCTCGACGCGGCCCTGTCGCTGTTCGCGCACCGGGCGCCGGAGGAGGTCTCGCTCGACGACGTCGCCGAAGCCGCCGGCGTCTCGCGCCCGCTGGTCTACCGCTACTTCCCGGGCGGCAAGCAGCAGCTCTACGAGGCCGCGCTGCGCTCGGCGGCGGAGCTGCTGGAGCAGTGCTTCGCCCAGCCGCAGGCCGGCCCGCTGACCCAGCGGCTGTCCCGGGCCCTGGACCGCTACCTGGCCTTCGTCGACGAACACGACACCGGATTCGCGGCGCTGCTCCAGGGCGGCAGCGTCGTGGAGACCTCCCGCACGACGGCGACGGTGGACGGCATCCGCCGGGCCGCGGCGCAGCAGATCCTCGTCCACCTGGCCGTCCCCGACCCCGGCCCGCGCCTGCGGATGATGGTCCGCACCTGGATCACGGCCGTGGAAGGGGCCTCGCTCATCTGGATCGACGAGGGCAAACAGCCGGACGTGGCCTCGCTGCGGGACTGGCTGGTGGACCAGTTCGTCGCCCTCCTCACCGCCACCGCGGCCACCGACCCCGAGACGGCGGCGGCGGCGCGGGCGGCCCTGGCCCTGGAATCGACGGACGGCCCCGTCGGGGTACTGGCCCGGCGGGTGGTGCCGTTGGTCTCCGGGGCGGCCCACCTGCTGTGACACTGGAGGGGTGAGAAGCCAATCCACGCCGTTCGAGGGCGGCCCCATGGACGGCCGGTCCCTGCCGGTCCTCCTGGGCCCGACCGGCCACCCGCCGAAGTGGTACGAGATCCCGGTCCCGAACGCGGACGGCACCGCCCCGACGGTCCTGCTGTACGAGCGCGTCCCGGCCGGCCAGACCAAACGCCTGGGCCTCCTCAAGGGCTGGAAGTACACGTTCCGCCCCGACGGAGTACGCCCCCGCCCCCGCTGGCCCTGGCGCCGCCCCCGGCCCGGCGCCTGACGGAACCCACAGGGTAGGGCTTCGGGGGCGCCCGGCCGGGGTGCCGAGGGCCGCCGACTCCGCCCGGCCGGGGTGCGTGGCGGTCGGTGCGCGGCGGTCGGTGCGCAAAGGCCGTCCCCGTACCCGGGCGGGGGAGCCCGGGCCCCGCACGAGGCATCCACCCGGGCCGCAGCCCGGCCCCGCACGAGGCATCCACCCGGGCCGCAGCCCGGCCCCGCACGAGGCATCCACCCGGGCCGCAGCCCGGCCCCGCACGAGGCATCCACCGGGCCCGCCCCGGCCACCCGTCCCCGCACCGCAGCGGCGCCTCCCGGCGGTAGCGCGGGAGTTCGGGGCACCCCGCGCGGCCGGGAGCGCCGCGCGGGCGGCGCCGCACCCGCCAACCGCGCGGCCGGGGCTACGGCAGTGTCACCACCGCCTCCGCCCCGCCCCCCCTCGGCCTGCCGGAACTCCAGCCGCGCCCCGATCACCCCGGCCTGCCCGACGGCGATCGTCAGCCCCAGCCCGTGCCCCTTCCCGGAGCCGGCCCCCGCGCCGCTGCGAAACCGCTGAGGCCCCTGCGCCACCAGGTACTCCGGAAACCCGTCCCCGTGGTCCCGCACCGTCACCACCGGCCCGTCCACCGTCAGGACGACCGGCTCCCGCCCGTGCCCGTGGGCGTTCGCCACCAGGTTCCCCAGCACCCGCTCCAGCCGCCGCCGGTCCGTCTCCACCATCGCGTCCCGCACCACGACCACCTCCGTCGGCGTGCCCGACGCCCGCACCACCCGCCGCGCGAGCCGCGCCAGCTGGTGCAGGTCCGTCTCCACCACCTCACGCCCCGAGTCCAGCCGCGAGATCTCCAGCAGGTCCTCCGTCAGCCCGCGCATCGTCCGCACCCGCTCCCGCACCAGCTCCGTCGCCCGCCCCTCCGGCAGGAGCTCCGACGCCGCCTGCAACCCGGTCAGCGGCGTCCGCAGCTCGTGCGCGACGTCCGCGGTGAACCGCTGCTCGCGCTCCAGCTTCCCCTGGAGGGTGGCCGCCATCGTGTCGAGCGCGGCCGCCACCGTCGCCACCTCGTCCTGGTGCCGCGAGGAGCTCCTCGTCCGCGGATCGTCCACCCGGGCGTCGAGGTCGCCCTGCGAGATCCGCCGCGCGACCGCCGCCGTCTGCTGGAGCCGCCGGGTCACCCGCGTCACCGCGAACGCGCCCAGCAGCAGAGTGCCGCCGATCGCCAGCACCGAGGAGCCGATGATCGCGTGGTCCAGCCCGCTGATCGTGCGCGCCGCCTGGCTGTAGTCCACGGCCGTGGCCAGCGCCCGGCCGTCCGCGGGTGCCGCCGCCCACATGACCTGCCGTCCCCGGTACTCGGCCACGACCGTGCCCCGCCGTCCCCCCACGGCCAGCTTCCGCAGGGACACGGGCAGGCCCGCCGGATCGAGCGAGGAGCGCGGCGGCAGCGCCTCGCCCGCCTCGTACGCCCGCGTCGCGTCGCCCAGCTTCTCCAGCGCCCGGTCGCGCGCGTTGTCGACCGTCTGCCGGGTGACCTCCACGTGCACGAGCGCGCCCAGCGCGGCCGCCAGCGCACAGCACATGACCACGATGAAGCACGCCGACTTCCAGGTGAGCGTGGCGGTCCACGCGGGCAGCCGGGCCCTCATGACGTCCGCGGGCGCGTCGGCACCCGTACGATCTGTTCGCGCGTCGCCATCATGCTCCGCTGCTTCTCGTCCCACGACCAAGTGGTGATCAGCTCGTATCCGGGGTGCCCGCTCGGCGCGTGCAGGACCACGTTCTGGCCGGCCAGCTCGACGCGGATGAGGGTCTCGGTGGTCGCCATGACCCGGTTGAGCCGTCCGTCGGGGTCGGCCGTGTAGACGCGTACGGACATCGTGCTGCCCGGCAGTTCGATCCCGACGACGACCTCGTCCTTCCCGTTGGCCGTGAGGTCCCGGTAGTACGGGGTGAGCACCGGGCACTTCTCCGAGGCCTCCGTCCCGCACGCCCGGATCGCGTCGGCGGTCTCCTCCGGCATCCCGTCCGCGCCCGTGACGGCGCCCCGGTGGGCGCGCAGCTCCGCCTGCACCAGGGCCACCGCGTCCACCTCGTGCACGTTCTGGTCGTGCACGAGCGGCAGTCCCTGTACGTACACCGGCGGCACGCCCCCCGGCGGGGCGGGCGGCACCTCGGCGCCCTTGCGCCACGGCCACAGCTCCTCGGGTCCCCGCGCCGTCGGGGCCGTCCCGGCGGAGGCCAGCCCGCCCGGGTCGCCGCACGCCGACGCCAGCGGCAGCAGGCAGGCCACGAGGAAGAGCCCGGCGCCCGCGCGGAAGGGAAGGGTGCGCACAGCGGCGGGCCTCCTCTTCTCGGTGCCGGGACGACGGTCGGTTCCAGCCAACCTTAGGCCGACCCGGCCGCGCTCCGCCCGCACAGGTGCGCGACGCCCGGACGGCGGGGGAGCGACGCCCCCGCTCGGCGACGGCCGTACGGGTCAGCGGTCGGTGCGCCCCCGGCGCAGCATCGCGAAGCCCAGACCGGCGGCGCCGACGGCCGCGATACCGCCGCCCGCGGCGAGCAGCAGCGCGCCGTTGCCCGGTCCGTCGGGCACGGCGTACGAGCGCAGCGCCTCGACGGCAGCGCCCCGCGGAGCGGCGGCCGCCGGGACCGGCCGGCTGCGGGTCGCGGTCTTGTGCCCGTCACCGGCCAGCGCGTGCCCCTGCGGCCCGGGGGCGATGGCGCCGACCCAGGACGAGAGCCGGCCGTCGGCCTGCAGCGCCAGGTGCAGCCCCTGCGCCTCGCCGACGGCGGGGGCGCCGGGGCGGCTCGTCAGCGACGCCACGCGGGAGCCGTCGCGCACCACGTCGGCCTCGTACGTGTTCCCGGCGAGCCGGTACACCCGGGCGGTGGAGCGGCCGTCGGCCAGGGCGAGGCTGCCGACCGGCGTCCGCGCCCCGACCGAGGCGGCCGGCGCCCCTTCGGCGAGCGCGGCGGCGGTGGGCACGGCCAGCAGGGCGCCGGCGCACGCGGTCACGGCGGTGGCGCGGACGAGGGTACGGCGGCTGACGCTGGTCACGGAACTCCTTCTGCGGGTCGGGCTCGGCCTGGGCGTCCCAACGTAGGGTCGCGCCGTTGCAGTAGCGCGATGACTTTGTAACGGTCACCCGACGGCGCCCCGTCGGAGCCGTTACGCCTCGCGTCATACATGGGCGTCGGACACGGGCGTCACACCTCGGCGGCGCACACCGGCGCCCCGCATCGCGCCGCGTACGGGGGATTGCCGGGCGGCGCACCGCCTGCTCCCATGGACGCCGGGGGTGAGGGAGATGCGCGGACTGGACGTGCTGCCGAGCGGCCGGGCCGGCCGGGGCAGGCTGTTCGTCAACCTGCCGGACGGCCGGGCGGTGGCCTGGTACGACCGGCGGACCAACCGGGTCAGCCTGCTGGAGGCGGACCGGCGGGAGGCGGTGCTGGAGGCCCTGCGCCCCTACCTGAGCGGCGAGGTGGCCGTCGGGCCGCCGCCCGTGCCCACGGCCGCCGAACGGCTCCGGCTGGCCCTTCCCCCCGACCGGGACCTGGCCCCGAACCGCCCGGGTGAGCCGCTGCTCGGGGAGCTGGCGTACGGCTCGCCGGGCACCAGGGCCCGTCACCGGCTGCGCCGGGAGGCCGGGGCCCGGGAGCTGATGGGGGCGGAGCTCGACGCCCTCGAAGCGCTGGACTGGCGGGTCCTGCACGCCGTGCCGCTGCCGGGCGGCGGCCTGATCGACCACGTGCTGATCGGCCCCGCCGGGGTGTTCTGCGTCGCGACGGTGCCGGGCCGGCGCCAGCGCGTCCGGGCGGGCGATCTGCTGCTCACGGTGGGCCGGGCCGACCCCCGCCCCGACGTGCGCCGCGTCCGCCGGGCGGCGGCCCACGCCGTGCGCGCCCTGCGGTCTGCGGTCACGCCGGTCGTGGCCGTGGTCGATGCCGCCACCGTCGAGGTGGCCCCGACCCTGCGCGACGTCCGCGTCCTGCAACCCGCCTCGGCGGCGCCCTACTTCACGACCGCCACCGCCACCCTCAAACCGCCGGACGCCGACGCCCTCTTCTCCCTGGCCCGCGACACCAGAACCTGGCTCCCGTGACCGCGCCGCCGGGGCCACGGCCCCCGCCCCGCCACGCCCCGGCCGTCAGGCCGAGCGGCGTTTGCGGGGCGGCGTCGCCTTCTTGGTGGACGCCGTCTTCTTCGCGGACGCCGAAGTGGACTTGGTGCCGCCCGACTTGGCCGACGCGGAGCCCGTCTTCCTGGTCGCCGCCGATGTGGACTTCCGCCCCGACGCCGTCTTCTTCGCCGCCGCCGAGCCCGACGCCGTGGACTTCTTCCCGCCCACCGCCTTCGGCGCGGCCGCAGACTTCCGCCGGATCGGCGTCACGTCCGCCTCTGCCTCAGCGGCGGCGGCCGCGCCGCCCTCCCCCCGCGAGGCCTTCGCCGCCTGCACGCTCCGCTCCAGCGCCGCCATCAGGTCGATCACCTGGCCGCCGGCCGGTTCCGTCACGGCCTCCGCCGGCTCGTACGCCCCGCCCGCCTTCGCCGCGATCATCTCCTCCAGGGCCTCGCGGTAGTCGTCGTGCAGCGAGGAGATGTCCACCTCCCCGAGCGTCGCCATCAGCGCGTCCGCCAGGTCCAGTTCGGCGTCCCGCACCGTCACCGAGGTCTCCGGCGCCACTCCCTCGGGCCTGCGGATCTCGTCCGGCCACAGCAGTCCGTGCATCGCGATGACGTCGTCGACGACCCGCAGCATCCCGAGCCGCTCCCGCCCCCGCAGGGCGAACTTGGCGATCGCCACCTTCCGGCTTCGCTTGAGCGCCTCCCGAAGCAGCGTGTACGGCTTGGCCGCCGTCGCCCCGTTCGCCGCGAGGTAGTACGCCGCGTCCATCTGGAGCGGATCGATCTCGTCGGCCGGTACGAACGACACGATCTCGATCGTCTTCGCCGTGGCGATCGGCAGCTGCCCCAGGTCCTCGTCCGTGATCGGGATGATCGAGCCGTCCGCCTCCTCGTACCCCTTGCCGATCTCGGCCTGCGACACCTCCTCGCCGTCCAGCTCGCACACCTTGCGGTACCGCACGCGCCCGCCGTCGGTCACGTGGATCTGGCGGAACGAGATCGAGTGGCTCTCGGTGGCGTTCACGAGCTTGATCGGGATGCTGACCAAGCCGAAGGAAATCGCCCCATTCCAGATGGATCGCACAGTTCCTCCCGTTTCATGGCAATCTCATCGTATGACGCCGATCACCGTGGTGGAGGGGCGGCGCATCGCTCTCAGCAACCTGCACAAGGTCCTCTATCCGGAGACCGGCTTCACCAAGGGCGAGGTGCTGCACTACTACGCCACCGTCGCGGAACCCCTGCTGGCCCACGTCCACAACCGGCCGGTGTCGTTCCTGCGCTATCCCGACGGCCCCGACGGGCAGCTCTTCTTCACCAAGAACCCGCCGCCCGGTACCCCCGACTGGGTGAGGACCAGTCCCGTGCCGCGCTCGGAGGACCCTTCCGCCGAACAGGTGCTCATCGCCGACCTGCCCACCCTCATGTGGGCCGCCAACCTCGTCGTGGAGTTCCACGTCCACCAGTGGACCGCGGGCAGCCCGGCCGTCGCCGACCGGCTCATCCTGGACCTGGACCCCGGAGCGCCCGCCACCGTCGTGGAGTGCTGCGCCGCCGCCCTCTGGCTGCGCGACCGGCTCGCCGCCGACGGCCTGCACGCCTACCCCAAGACCTCCGGCGCCAAAGGCCTCCACCTCTCCGCGCCCCTGGAGCCGACACCCTCCGCGAAGGTGTCCGCGTACGCCAAGAAGCTCGCCCAGGAAGCCGAACGGGAACTCCCGGAACTCGTCGTGCACCGCATGACCAAGGCGCTGCGGCCCGGCAAGGTGTTCGTCGACCACAGCCAGAACGCCGCCGCCAAGACCACCGCCGCGCCCTACACGTTGCGCGCCCGAGCCCGCCCGACCGTCTCCGCGCCCCTGTCGTGGGCGGAGGTGGAGGCCTGCTCCCGCCCCTCCCAGCTGGTGTTCCTCGCCGACGACATCGCGCCCCGGCTCGCCCGCGACGGCGACCTCTTCGCCCCGCTCACCGACCCCGCGCAGGCCGGGGCGCTGCCGTGAGCCGCATCCGGGTCGCGCTCGCCGCCACCGTACGGACCCTCCCCCTGGCGGCGGGTCTGGCGTACGAGCCGAAGTTCGACGGCCACCGCCTGGTCATCCTGCGCACCGCGGACGCCGTGGTGCTCCAGGCCCGCTCCGGCCGGATCGTGACCAGCGCCTTCCCCGACCTGGCCCTGGCCGCGCAGCGGTTGCCCGCCGGGACCGTCCTGGACGGGGAGGTCGTGGTCTGGCACGAGGGCCGGACCGACTTCGCCCTCGTGCAGCGGCGCGCGGCGGCGACGGCCGCCCGTGCGCCGCTGCTCGCCCAGAGCCTGCCGGCCTCGTACGCCGCGTTCGACGTACTGGAGCTGGCCGGGGTCGACGTACGCGGCCGCCCGTACGAACGGCGCCGGGCCCTGCTCGTGGACCTGCTGGTCCCGCTCGGGCCGCCGCTCCAGCCGGTGCCGATGACGACCGACCCGGAACTCGCCGCGACCTGGTTCGAGACGCTGCCCGCCAGCGGTATCGAGGGCCTGGTCGTCAAACGGCTGGACCAGGCCTACCCGGCGGGCCGGCGGGCCTGGCAGAAGCTGCGCCACACCGACGTCCGGGACGCGGCGGTGATCGGCTACACCGGTACGTCGCGCCGGCCGGCGGCGCTGGTGCTGCTGGTGCCGGGCGACGACGAGGCCCCGCTGGTGTCGAGCCCGCTCTCGGCGCCGCTGCGCAGGGAACTGGCCGAGGCCCTGGCCGCCCGTACGGACGACGCCCCGACGCCGTCGAGCCCGGCCTGGACGGCGCCGAGCCCGACCGTCACGGCGGTCGGGCTCGGGGAAGTGGCCTACCGGCCGCTCGACCCGCCCCTCTCGGCGGAGGTCCGGCACACCTCGCTGCGGCACCCGCCGCCCGAGGTGCTGCGGCTGCGCACGGACCTGTGAGGGGCCCGTCGGGAGCGGTCCGCCGGGAGTGGTCCGCCGAGGAGTGGTCCGTCTAGGAGTGGTCCGTCCCCCCGTGCGGCGGGGCCACCGGCGGCTCCGGCGGGGTCGGCGGGGCGGGCGGCGGTGGCTCGGTCACCTCGGAGGAGGGGCGCTGGCCGGCGTGCGGGTGGGAGCGCTGGTACCCGGATTCCCGGGCCGCGCGGACATCGTCCGGGTGGGCGGAGGTGGTGGAGCCGAAGTTGCCGAAGCCCTGCATCTCGTGCGGGCGCAGACCTCCCTCGGGGAACTCCACGGGGTCCCGCTCCTCGCGCACCTCGTACACCGCGCCGCCCTCCGGCAGGTGCGGATGGCTCTCGGGAGTGGGCGGCGGCGGCTCCTTGGCGCGCACCCGCTGGCCCAGCTTGAAGGCGGCGAGGAGGAACGCGACGATGACAAACCCGACGAAGACGAACCAAACGGAATTCGGCGCGTCTTCCAACGCGATGGTGTTCATACGTACTATTTTCCCGCATTCAGTACGTAATCACCCGATGTGTTCGCCCAACGCGGGGACAGAGCGCCGCGCGGCCCGGCCCACCGGCCGGCCCCTGCGCTACCCGCGCAGCGGCCTGTCCGAGTCCCGCAGCCCCCCGCCGTCCCGCCCGCCGAGCACCCCCAGGATCTCCGCGCAGATGGCCAGCGCCGTCTCCTGCGGGGTCCGCGCGCCGAGGTCGAGGCCGATCGGGCCGTGCACCCGGGCCAGCTCGGCCTCCGTCACCCCGGCCGCCAGCAGCCCCTCGCGCCGCCGGGCGGTGGTGCGGCGGGAGCCGAGCGCGCCGACGTACGGGATGCCCAGCGCGAGCGCCGTCCGCAGGGCCGGAACGTCGAACTCCGGCTCATGGCTGAGCAGCACCAGGCAGGCGGCGTCCCGGTGGGCGCTCAGCACCTTCTCCGCCTCGGCGGCCGACCCGACCGTCACCGCGCCCCACTCCAGCAGTCCGGCCTGCCGCGCGATGATCTCCGCGAGCTCACCACTCCCGCCGATCACCACCTGCGGCGCGGACGGGTACGCCTCCACGAGCACCAGCCCCGAGCCCCCGTACAGGGCGTCCCGCCCCGGCCGCCGCGTGCGCAACAGCTCACCGGCCCGCCGCGCCGCGTCGTCGGCCGGGGTGTCGACGGCCCGTACGACCTCGCTCGCGGCCCGGTCCGCGGCCTCGTTCAGCCGGGTCACCAGAGCCGCCCCCTGCCCGGCGTCCAGCAGCTCCCACCACTCGGCCGGGATCCGCGCCAGGGGCTGGAGCAGCACCTCCGCCCGGCCGCCGCAGGTCAGCTTCGCCTCCACCGCCTCCGCGCCCCCGACGGAGACCTCGCACACCCGCGCGGTGTCCCCGGGCCCCATCGCACCTGCCTCCGCGACGAGTTCGGCGTCGAACACCCCCTGGTACAGGGATCCGACGCATTCCCCCCGGGCGTCCACGAGCACCGCCCCGGCCGGGTCCCTCGGCCCGAACCCCTGCTCGGTGACGGGCCGCGCCAGGTACCCGTTCCGGCCCTCGGCCAGCCACCGCCGCGCCGTACCCACCAGCTCACGCATAGCGTCCGCCCCATCCTCGTCGTCAGAGCCCGCCACCGGCGAGCGCCTGGTCGGGCGGCGCCGGACGGCCTTGTCGGCCAACCTACGCACACCGCTCACGGCTACCCCATCCCCCGAAACCACAGACCCGGCACCACCTCCTTCGTACGAGTCGGGCGTCTCGTCCGCAGGGCCGCGTGTCGTCGTCTCGTTGTCTCGCTCTCGCTGTCTTTTGTTTCGTTCGTACGGTCGCGGGTGGTCCGTAGGGTCCGCGCGTCCGAGTTGCGCCCCGGCGCCCGGGGGCGTTGGTTCGAAGAGTGCTGTTCAACGACCGTGACGACGCCGGCCGCCGCCTGGCCGCGGTCCTGCGCCCCTACGGAGCCCGGCACCCGGTGGTGCTCGGGCTGCCCCGCGGCGGAGTGCCGGTGGCGTTCCAGGTGGCCCGGGAGCTCGACGCCCCCCTCGATGTGATCGTCGTACGGAAGCTGGGCGTCCCGGGCCACCGCGAGCTGGCGTTCGGCGCCCTCGGCGAAGGCGGCGTACGCGTGATCAACGAGGACATCGTCCGCCGCGCCCGGCTCCGCCCCGAGGACATGGCGGAAGTCGAACGGGCGGAGCAGGCCTCACTCGCCGTCCAGGCCCACCGCTTCCGCGAGGGCCGCCCCCGCCTGCCCGTCGCCGGCCGCACGGCGATCGTCGTGGACGACGGCATCGCCACCGGCGCGACCGCGGCCGCGCCTGCGAAGTCGTCCGCGCCCAGGGCGCGACCCGCGTCGTCATGGCCACCCCGGTGGCCCCTCCGGACGCAGCCGCCCGCCTCGCCGCCTCGGCGGACGAACTCGTCTGCCTCTCCACACCGCCGGCCTTCTCCTCCGTGGGCGAGTGGTACCGCGACTTCTCCCAGACCCCGGACGCCCAGGTCGTCACCCTCCTCAGCCCCGGGGCCCGGCAAGACCCGGGCTGACCGCGTGGACGCGCGCACGGCCCTGGCGCACTGGCTCGCCACGCTCGACAGGGAGCGGCTGACCGCCCTGCAGGAGGAGCGGGACCTCCCGCCCGCCCCGCGCCCCGCCCTCGCGGAGCACCTGCTCGCCGACGCCTCCGTCAGCCGCGCCCTCCTGGCGCGCACCGCCGGAAAACTGGACCGCCGCTTTACGGCGCCGGCGGGCTCAAGCGGATCGCCGACGGCCTCTTCGGGCCGGGCCGCCGCAGCTGCGCACCCGCTGCGACAAGATGCAGGCCGCTCAATTACTCGCGCGGTTTCGTCCGTTGGGACGTCGCGGCGGGCCCTGGAGCCGCAAGAAGGGGCGTCGTCTGGCGGCGTTCGACCTCGCTGAACGCCGGGGTTCCCGTCGGCGCATATGAAGATCCAGAGGGGACTTGACCGGCCGGGTGATGAGCCGGCCGACCTGTGATCCGAAAGGAGGCGGCCTGGCAGACTGGGGCTCTGGCATCCAGGTGACGGCTTCGCGCGGCGGACATCGGCCGGCGAGGAAGATCGCAAATGCTTGTGATGTGATGCCCTCAGAACCTCCGGAAGACGACACCGATCGAAGTCACCTGGTGCGGCTGTATCGGTGGGCTGCCGTTCACTTCAAGAAGCTGCTCGGCGTAATCGCCGTGGCAGTGGTCGGCGTGGTGGTTCAGCAAGTTGCCGTGAGGTGCTCCGCCGAGCCGCCCCCTTTGGGCCCCACCAGCGTCCATTACGTGCACCTTGTCACGGACACGGGTGACTTGATTCCCCCCTTCGCGGAGACTCGCCGTCTCACCGGAGGCAATTGCTGGACCAGGGCAAATGGAACCAACGACCCGAGTGCTTGGCGCTGCATCACTCCGGACTCACTCATTCGCGACCCCTGCTGGTTCATGCCCTGGTCGGCACCGAATAGCGAAGATGCGGCATGCATTGACTCGCCCTGGGACAACTCCGTCATCGTCCTGGCGGCCCCGAAACGGGCAAATGTGGCCGATCTTGGCACGCCGCGTTCACGCGAGAGACTTGACCCCTGGGCGCTGGAACTTCGACACCCCATGAAGCGTGATCAAGCGCTGCAGTGCGTATGGCAACAGGGGAACGGGGTCCAAGAAATCCATCAGATGCGTCAAAACTGGGCGTGTTACAGAAAGGGGCACGCAGGGAAGGAGGAGAGCCTTGTCGGATACGCCTGGGGAGATGTTGAAATTTCGCATCCTCTTAACACCGTGGCCTTTACCGAGGCCAGAGACAGCGAGGTGCGTCAAGCGGAGGTGACTGATGTGTGGCCCTGAGAGCCCTGACTGCCAGGTACGGGATCCGGTGCGTTCGCGAGGACAGACAAGGCCGCCGGCCTGAGCTTCAGGGAAAGAGTCCCTCTCCCGGCGCCGACACTCCACGGTGCCCGTTGTCAGTCGTCCTTTTGGGGCTGCTCCTGGCCCTAGGGTGCTGTGTGGGTGAACGGTGCGACGCAGCAAGAGGCGCTGGCGGCTTTGAGCGACGCCATGGTGGACGCTCAGCTGAAGAACAGTAAGGAGTTGGGTACGCGTTCTCGCACGTACCGGGTAGCTGTACGCCTTCTCTTGACCCAGGTTCTGGTGCTCGTCCCGGCGATTGCTCAATCCTCAGCGACATTGAGGCTGGTATCCGGGAGTGATTGGCTCCCGAGGCAGCACTGCGCCAGCCACAGCGCCTCGTGCTGCCATCCCTCAGCCTGAGCGCCCCGCCGCGAGGCATCCGTCCTGACTCGGAGACGACCGATCTGGCTGGTTCATCCATCAAGCCCTGCAGTGTCAGACCCTGCGCCGAAGCCACCGCGACTCACACGGGGAGTTGCGTAGCAACGACAAAGGCCCGGACTCAGTGGGACTGAGTCCGGGCCTTCATGCTTGGCACTTCAGCTGGTCAGCGGCGTGATCGCGCTGTCTCTGCTGGAGTGCCCCCGGCAGGATTCGAACCTGCGCACACGGCTCCGGAGGCCCCGTGAGTCTCGCGTGTAACAGCAGGTCAGGGCTCTAGGCGAGTCCAGCATCTTCGTGCCCGTCCACAAATAGACCGCAGGCACCCTGCCGCCAGCTGCTGTCGCCCGAGAGTGCAGTTGATCCACCCGTAGCCCTCCATCTGAGGCTCGGTGAGGCGCTTCGGGCGTCGGCTTCGTTACGAGTGCTTGGCGCGTGCCGCTTCGACCGGTGCGGAGAGCTGAGCGCGCTAGCTTCTGTGCACAGTCAACTGCCGTGGCCCTTCCGCGGCGAATTGATCTACCAACAGGAACGCTTGGCCTAGATCATTTAGTGTCAGCTCTAGCCGGTAGAAATCTACCTCGCCGGAGGGGTTCATATATGGATGCAAGGCTCCCCAGTCATCGCGTTCATACGGATAATCATCGTATTCTGCGTCGTCGTAGGTTTCGGCGTGCAGGCTTACATTTGCCCAGGCGAAAAGTTTCGGAACTACTTCAACGTAGCTGGACAACCCAAGGTAGACAGTCCAGCTGGCAAGTTGCACGGGATCGTTTCCATCCTCATTGTCTACGCCCAGAGCAATTGTGCCGCGGCCCGATGTTTTGTTGACCCATTCCTCAATGTCGATCACTAGTCGCGTACCATCGATCAACATTTTCATCCATGGCCGGGCAAGCCTTAGTTCGCGAATGCGGAGAGTGTAGGAGTCGCCCTCGGCGGCTTGGCTTAGCGGAGCCCTGGCTTCCCTGTCGAGCACTTGGGTCTCGGGAACCAGCAACTTCCAGCCTCCGCGGGAAGTTTCGATGAGCGTTTCTCGGTTAACTAGCTGCCAGTAGCAGCGCTCTCTGTCTGGGTGGTAAAGCACTATTGCGACAGGCAAGGAGTGATTGGTCCAATACCTGACATGCTCGGCGTCTGGTCGGAACCACCATCCGTCTGGGCTTGGTTCCTTGAACCAGCTGGAGCCGCTCTTGATCTGCAACGCAAGTAGCCGGCCTCTAACCAGATCTGCGTCAACGACCTCGGCATGCGCGTCGATGCCGTAATCCTCTGTCGGCTGCTCACGGAAGAGCCAACCTAGCTTAGCCTCGACCGCGAGCTGTGCCTGCGTCACGCCGATGCTGGCTATTTTAGCGGACGGCTTGCGATGCATCTTTTATCCGTTCTCCCTCGTGGCTTTCACGGTGTGTCGGTCTTGTCGCTTGGCCGGATAGTCGCGTGAGTGTGAGGTCACGCTCGCTCACTGTGCGCGCCGAGGTTCCAGGTGACGGCATCTATCCTTCCGGGTATAGCCACCGGGGACCCCTGTGCTAACAGAATTCCAGAAGGGTTCAGATTCCCGGAAGTGCCCACCCCCTGTATGCCACTCGACTCCCGGATATGCGTAACGTAGAGACTGTAGAGCTGCCGAGGCGAGGCCACACCGCTTATACCCCTCGTAGGCGTATGGCGATTCCACCCAGCCAATCTGACACGGCTCGCAGACCACGTACTCGACCTCGAAAGCGAGATCAGAGTCGTAGTAGGCCGCCCGGATGCGCCAACCCGTTCGCTCGTAGGCACCAGCTGGCCGGTCGACCCAGGGTTTCGGCGGCGTGGCAGCCCTGTCGAGGCGGTAGGACTCGGGGTATGCCCACCGCCGGAGTCGGTCGCGCCAAGTCGGCTTGTCGGGCCACTCCAGTACCCAGTGCACGTTGTCGGCGAGTTGTGCCAGACCGCGGACCGCGGCTGTCTCTGCCATGGATCGCCTCCCGTATCTTCCGAGCGATTGGTTGGCCTGCCCCATGGTCAGCCACTAGGCCGGTGAAGACCAGCGTGCGCTGCGCGCTCCACACGCTTTCCAAGTCTGTTTGCCCAGCTCAGGGACATGTCCGAGCTCGTTCGCCTGCGTTCATGCGCGCTCTAGGGCTGACGGTGCGGAGCCTGGTGGGACTGCCTGAACGGGTGCGGACGAAGCTGAATGAGACGGAAACTGAGACGGTCTACGGGGCGCGGGTGCAGCTCTCGTGGACAAAAGTCTCTCGGTGGTTGAGCGCTCTCAGTATGCTGCCGCGAGTGTCGACTCCTGAAGAAGCACCCGAGCTGCCAGAACCTGACGCCCAGCCCTTGTCTCGCTGGGAGCGCCTGGGTGCATCGTTGTCGGGAGTCTGCCTGGCCGGCGCCGGGATAGCCGCCGTCTTCATGACCAGTAACCAGGCAGGCTCCGTCGCGCTTCTCCTGGTGGGGGCCGTTCTTCTGATCATGGCTATCAATGGGTCACCGCTCACGCGCGCTCGCTACCAGGACTACGAGCTGCTCATGGCACACCGTAGGCGCAGCCTCGCAGCGACGATCGGGCAAGAGGAGCCACAAGACGCGCGTCAAGCCTTGGAGGTTCTGAACGCCATCGATCCGCGGTCGTCTGATGATCCAGTTGTCGCCCAGGTTTCTGCTGCGGTCTATGAGCGAGAGGTCGCCGAACGACTGGTGAGAACCTACCCTAACGCGGTCCTTGTCGGCGGACCCCAAGACCTTGGCATCGACATCCTTGTGCCAACCCCGAGTGCCCGCGTTGGTGTACAGGTCAAAGCTGGTCGGACCGTGTTGACTAACTACCAGCTACGCCATGTGCTGGAGGCGGCTGTGGATGGAAACCGCTCTCGAAGAGATCCGATCGACGGGTTGTTGTTGGTTACGAACCGACCCCTACCGCAGCAGCTCCACCGGAGACTGCGAGAAGTGGAGACGCTGGGACTACCAATTGGC
This sequence comes from Streptomyces sp. NPDC051578, assembly GCF_044454045.1. Classification (NCBI taxonomy): domain Bacteria; kingdom Bacillati; phylum Actinomycetota; class Actinomycetes; order Kitasatosporales; family Streptomycetaceae; genus Streptomyces; species Streptomyces sp. NPDC051578. The sequence continues at coordinate 1,496,406 of NZ_JBITDH010000001.1, read as the reverse complement.
GTCGTTCGGTGGGTGGATGCTCAAGACGATGAGGTCCTCAGCGCAAAGCTTGATGAGCTGGTCTCTCGCATTGAGAGCACCCGATAAGTGCTGTAACCCAGAGCCCCCCTTGCCGTCGCTCACACCCCTTCCCCGCTGTCATCCCGTCTGCCGTCGACCCACACGGAGTGATAGCGGGGCAGGCTTCTGGGGCCCAGGTGGAGCGCCCTGCTGGACGAACGACCTGGGCCCCAGAAGCCTGGTCTGCTATGGCTTGCCTGGGTCGACGGCAGACGGGATGACAGCCCCAACCGAACCCCACTCGGCCGGCACCCGCGCACGGCGCCCCCGCCATCCCGGAGCCTGAGCGCCCCCGCCGGAGGCATGTCGGTGACCGTGGAACCGGTGGTCTGCGGGAGATCGGCTCATGCCCTTGGGCCTATCCCGTCTTGCAGGGGCGGGCGTCGGCGCAGCGGGGGCGGAGCGGGCCGAAGGCAGGAGCGTCGCCCCGAGCGGAGCCGGGGAGCCCGCCCGGCGGAGCGGAGCGCAGCCGGGTGCTTGATGAAGTAGGGAAACTCTTATCGCGCTACGGGCCTGTGGCTACCAAAGCGGCTCGATTCGCCTCGATGCACGCCGTCAGGTCGGTAAGGGAGCAGTCGATGCCAGCACCCTCGATCGGGGCGAAGTCTGTGACTTTGGATGCATCGGCGTAGTCGGATGGCTCTATGCTCCAGCCCTCGATATGGCTCCAGCCAGCCTGAACGATCGCTGCTTGTCCATCCGACGACGAGACGCGCAGCCACGCCGTGCACTGGTCTGAGAAGTCGTAGGGGAGATAGGTAATGCCGCCCGAACCCACGAGCTCGGCGACCTGCTCTTTCCACTGCTCCAGCAGGCGTCCCAGCTTGGTTCCCAGGCCTGCACCCGCCGCCGTTGGCGACTGGTCGATTGCGAAGTAGTAGGAATCGCATAGGTGCCGATGGGCGCCGATGCTCAACCGGAGATCGTTGTGGGCTCCCCGGCTGGAGGTTCGCTCGAAGCGCAGGGCGAGATCCGCAGTCATGAGCCGTCCCCCGTCAGCGAGCGCCGGTGACGGTTCGGCCGTCGTGGCTGCGGACGTGGGGGCCTGCTTCGTCCAGGGCGTCCAGGAGGCGGATCGCGAAGACTTCGGACATCTGGGCCGAGACCTCTTCCGGGGTGAGCCAGGCAATCGCGGTCGATTCCTCCGAGGTGCGCTCGGTGCCGCCGGAGGGCTTGCAGCGGAAGACCAGGGCGACGATCCCGCGGCTCGTGTTCTTGTAGACCCCGGTCAGTTCGTCGACCTCGACTTCGATGCCCGTCTCCTCCAGGACCTCGCGCCGGACGCCGGCCTCCGGGGATTCGGTGAGTTCGAGGACTCCGCCCGGTAGTTCCCAAGTCCCGTTGTCCGCTCGGCGGATCGCCAGGAGGCGGCCGTCCTCGCGGAGCACTGCCCCGGCTACGGACACGGAGTGCAGTGGCGTTGACTTGGCCTGCGGGGAACCCGTACTCATGTACAGGAGCATAGGAGGAAGAGAAGGGCTATGGGAACCGCAGTGGGAGGTGGCCGAGGAGCAGGGCCGCGCTACGTGCAGATCGCCGACGACATCGTTCAGCAGATCCGGGTGGGAGCACTGAAGGCCGGCGACATGGTGCCGAGTGAGTCCGAGCTGGTGGATCGCTACGGCGTCTCCGGCGGGACGATCCGGAAGGCCATGGTGGAGGTACGGGCCAGTGGGCTCGTGGAGACGCGGCACGGCAAGGGCTCGATGGTGAAGGCCCGGCCACCCGTACGGCACCGGTCCTCGGACCGTTTCCGGCGCGCGCACCGGCATGAGGGTCGGGCGGCGTACCTCGCCGAGTCCGCGCAGTCGGGTGCAGAGGCCAAGGTCAGCGTGCTGTTCATCGGGCCCATGGAGGCGCCCGAGGAGACCGCGGGACGGCTCGGGGTCACCGCAGGCACTCAGGTGCTGGCCCGGCGACGGCTGTACTTCAGGAACGGAACGCCGGTGGAGACGGCGACCTCGTACCTGCCGTGGGACGTGGTGAAGGACATCCCGGAGCTGTTCGCGGAGAACCCCGGCCCCGGCGGCATCTACGCACGGCTTGAGGACCACGGCCACGTGTTCGCCGAGTTCGTGGAGACGCTCCAGGCCCGGCCGGCGACCAAGGCCGAAGCCACCGAGCTGTCGCTGAGCCCCGGCGCGCCGGTGGTGCATCTGCTCCGCGACGCCGTCACCGAGGAAGGCCGAGTGGTCGAGGTCTGCGACACCCTCATGGCCGCTGACCAGTTCGTTTTCGAGTACCGGATCCCTGCGCGCGACTGACGTCCACTCAACTCCCCTCAACCCGCTGCGAGTTTCTCTTCGTAGCGGGTTGACTCATGTATAGGAGTCGGGCACTCTTCTTCATGTCACTCATGTACATGAGTGACGGAGTCCCACCCCTATAGAGGAGTGATCTTCCGTGCGTCAGATCCCTGTCGACACCACCGGCGCGACCGTGATGGTCGCCCAGCCCCCGCAGCTCAAGATGCGCGACAAGAAGACCGGTCAGGTCGCCCAGGACAACGAGACCGGCAACAACCTCATGACCATCGACGTGCTGTTCGTGATGAACGGCAACGCCGAGGTCATCCCCGTGACCGTCGCGGAGCCCGACATCTCCGGCGAGCTGGCCATGGGCACCCCGGTCGCGCTGACCGGCCTGGTCGCCCGCCCGTGGGAGAACGAGTTCAACGGCCAGAAGCGCCACGGGATCAGCTTCCGTGCCGTCGCGGTCACCTCGCTCGCCGCCAAGGCGGGCTGAGCATGACCGCCTTATGGGTCACACCGCTGGTGGTCCTGGCCCTCGCGCTCGTCCTGCGCTGGCTGCGGCCCACCTGGTATTGGTTGACCTTCGGGGTCACCTTCGCGACGATCCGCGTCCTGATCCGCTACCGCTCGGTGATGGACGCCTGCGGGCTCACCGTCCCGCCCTCCCGCTGGCGGCTCGCCCTCGCCCGGGTCACCAACCGCCCCGCCCCCGAAGCCCGCTCGCCGCGCATCCTCCGCCTGCGGCCCACTGCGACCGGCCTGGTCCTGCGGCTGAAACTCCGGCCCGGCCAGGACGCGTTCGACTTCTCCGCCTCCTCCGACCGGCTGCGGCACTCCTTCGCCCTCCACAACGTCGTCTCGCGGGAGATCCGCTCCGGCGTGGTCGAGCTGCGGATGACCGGATACGACGTGCTCAAGCGGGTACGCATGCCTGCGGTCTCGCCCCCCGAGGGGCTCCGGGTGCCGGTGGCCCTGCGGGAGGACGGGGAGGTTCACCACCGGGACTATCGGCAGGTCCCTCATGCCCTCAACATCGGCGCGACCCAGTCCGGGAAGTCCGTCTATCAGCGCACCCTCGTCGCTGGACTTGCGCCACAGAACGTCGCCCTCGTCGGCATCGACTGCAAGAACGGGGTGGAACTCGCCCCGCTGGCGGCGCGGTTCACTGCCCTGGCGGACAACCCGGACGCCGCGGCTGAACTACTGACCGCGCTCGTCGCTTACATGGGCCGCGTCTATCAGCTCATCCGAACCGAGCAGCGCATCAGCGTCGGCCTGCCGGACGCGGAGATCACCGCCGACATCTGGGACCTGCCCGCGCACCTGCGCCCCGTACCCGTCGTGGTCCTGGTGGACGAGGTCGCGGAACTGGCTCTCGCCGCGAGCAAGGCCGAAGAGCTCCGACGGGACCAGATCGTCACCAACCTCGTCCGCCTCGCCCAGCTCGGTCGCGCCGCCGGCATCTATCTGGAGGTCTGCGGCCAGCGTTTCGGCTCCGAACTCGGCAAGGGCATCACCATGCTCCGCGCCCAGCTCACCGGCCGCACCGCCCACCGCGTCAACGACGAGACCTCCGCGAACATGGCCTTCGGAGACATCTCCCCGGACGCCGTCCTCGCCGCCGTCCAGATCGACAAGGACCGCCCCGGCACCGCCGTTGCCGGTGACTCCTCCGGCGGTTGGTCCCGTATCCGGGCCCCGCACACCACGCTCCGCCAGGCCGTGGACACCTGCAACACCCACGCCCACCGCACCCCGAGCATCCCGGAGCTGGACCCCTTCCGGCCCGAACTCCCGGCGCGCGTCCTCGTCGGCAAGGTCCAGCCCAAGGCTGCTTCGGCACCTGCGTTCTGATCACCCTCCCCACCCGGTCGGCGCGACCACATCGCGCCAGGTCCCTACCCACCCCATGCCTGAAAGGAGGTGAAGACCATGACCCGCCTGGTCCGCCCAGACGCCGTCCTCGTCCAGGCCGTCATCGCCGGAGCCCTCTCCTTCGCCCACCTGCACGACCTCGCCGAAGCCGCCGGACAGGACGGCTGGAAGGCCTGGGCCTACCCGGTCAGCGTGGACCTGCTCCTCGTCGCCGCCTGGCACCGCCTGCGCACCCTGCGGGACGCAGGGGAGCCCTCGCGCTCAGCCTGGTCCTGGTTCGCCGTCGCCCTCGCGGCCTCGCTCGGCGCAAACGTCGCCACCGCCGGCCTTCTCGACCTCGGCGACGTCCCGGACTGGCTCCGCATCCTCGTCGCCGGATGGCCCGCGCTCGCCTTCCTCGGCGGAACACTCCTGGTCCACCGGCCTACGACGTCCAGCCCGCCGGAACCCGAGCCTGAGCCCGTCGCAGCGCCGCTCCCGGTGGTCGAGCGGGAGCCCCTGCCGGAACCCGAAGCCCCGCCCGTCCAGGTCCCCGCCCTGCCCGCCCCGGCGCCGACAGCCGAGCCGGCGGTCACCGCACCACCCGCCCTCGTCGCGCACGCCCAGAAGATCGCCGCCGACCACCGCACCCGTACCGGCTCGGACATCGACACCGAGACCCTGCGCGCCCGGCTCGGCGTCCCGCCCCCACTCGCCGAGGCCATCGCCGCCCAACTCGCCTGACAGGAGATCGCCATGCCCGCCCGGATCAACTTCCGCTCGCTCATGAAGATCGGCCCCGTCCAGATCGGCACCTACCGCGACCGTCACGGCCGCACCAAGGACGCCGCCGTCTGCACCAACGACGGCTGCGGCTGGTCCTCCGATTACAGCTCCTCGACCGCCGCCCAGCTCGCCGCCCGCGCCCACCGCTGCCGCGTCAGCTGAACCGAAAGGCCATGCGTCATGGACGTCCCGCTCTGGCTCGCTCTGATCGTCGTCGGCGCCCTCGGCATCAAGCTCATCCGCCCGCCCTGGTGGCTCGTCGCCGTGATCCTCCTCGGCGGCTTCCTCCTGGCGGACAGCTTCCTCGCCCCGGCCATCGACACCGCGATCAACAAGTAACCCGCCCCGGAAGGAGAACGGCCGTGTTCAAGCCCCAGTACCCCCGCCCCGACACCTACACCCCGGCGACCATCCGCCCCACCCCGGCCCCCGTCGAGGACCCCGAATCGGCCCCGGCCCTCGCCAAGACCCCGACCGCCCTCGGCGGTCTGGTCCAGAACTCGCCTGGCACCGCGCTCGCCCTCGCCGCCGGCGGAGTCGCCGGAGTCCTCGCCCTGGCCTCCGTCGCTGTCTCGCTGCTCCTGGCCGTCGCCGTCACCGCGGTCGCCCTGTCCCTCAGCGGCGTCGTCTTGCTCTTCCTCGTCCGGGCCCTGCGCCAGGAGTTCAAGAACCACTGACCGTCCGGTCTCCGAGGGGCGCCACAAGCCACCAAGCATCGCCGCCGCCCGGGGCCCACCCGCCGCCACTTCCGACCGCACGAAGGAGCATCGTGGACACCCAATCGCTCGCCTTATGCCTGCCGTTCGTTGGCTGGGCGGCCCATTCCGCCCTGCTGACCCACCGTCTCGCCACCGCCCGCCGCGACCCACTGACCGGCCTGCGGACCCGGGCCGGATGGACCGTACGAGCCGAGCGGTTCATCCGCCGGCACCGGGACTCCGCCGTCCTCCTCCTCGACCTGGACGACTTCAAGGCTCTCAACGACACCCACGGCCACGCCGCCGGAGACGCCGCCCTCACCGCGACCGCGGCCCGCCTCGCCAACTGGTGTCACCGATACGGCTTGGCCGGACGCCTCGGCGGAGACGAATTTGTCGCCGTGCACCGCCACGCGAACCTGGACGGCCTGGCCGCCGCCCTCAACGCCCCGGTGGCGTACGCCGGTCTCTCGCTGCCGGTCTCCGTCTCGATCGGCTCTTGCCGCGTCGCGGACCTGTCGATCCGCAGCCTCCCGGAAGCCCTCTCCGTTGCCGACGCCGCCATGTACGTGGCCAAGGGAACCCCCGGCCGCCGCGGCTTGCGCAACACCACTCGCTGACCGGCCTCCGGGCGGCGCACAAGCCACCAAGCATCGCCGCCGCCCGGACGGACCGGCCCCTCCCGACCGCAATCGAAAGGACGACCATCATGGCCCAGCCCGACCACACCCCGCCCCAGGTCTGCCCGAACTGCGATGGCCACGCCTCCGTCGCCGTCACCCTCGGCGGCCGCGACCACACCGGCGCCCTGCGCACCATCACCGCCCACTGCCCGGCCTGCCACGGCACCGGCCACCGCTCCACCCGCCGACCCCACCGGACGGTGACGGCGTGACCCACCCCGCGACCCTCGCGGACCTGGACCCCGGCCTCCTCGGCGACATGCTGAAGGTGGCCGGGTCCCCCGGTTACGCCCGCTGGGAAGACCAAATCCGCCGAACGGGCGGTTGCTCCGACCCCATCCACATCACCGGCTGGACCGTCGCCAAGGACAAGACATCCGGCGAGATCCTCCACCGCTACTCGACCGAGAGCGAACCCGGCCAGCGCCTGCGCATCGCCTGCGGCAACCGCCGCGCCTCCCGCTGCCCCGCCTGCGCCTGGACCTACTCCGGCGACACCTACCACCTGATCCGGGCCGGACTGGCGGGCGACGACCGCCGCGACATCCCCGCCACCGTGCGCGAGCACCCCCGCGTCTTCGCCACCCTCACCGCCCCCTCGTTCGGCCCGGTCCACAACCGCCCCGCCGGCCGCCCCTGCCGCTGCGGCAAGCACCACCAAGTGGACGCGCCCGAACTCGGCACCGCGCTCGACCCGTCCACCTACGACTACGCCGCGGCCGTCCTCTTCAACAACCACGCCGGACAGCTCTGGCAGCGCTTCACCACACGCCTCCGCCGCGAGATCGCCGCCTACGCCGGACTCACCCAACGTGAACTGAAGGAAGAAGCCCGGATCTCCTACGGCAAGGTCGCCGAGTTTCAGAAGCGTGGCGCCATCCACTTCCACGCGGTCATCCGTATCGACGGCCCCGCCGGCCCTTCGACCTCGCCGCCATCTTGGGCCAGCACCGAACTCCTGGACCGCTCCATCCGGGCGGCTATCGCCCACCCCTATACCTCGGCATCGGTTCCGGCCGCAGCCGACCAGCCCGCCCGTACGTTCCGATGGGGCAACCAGCTTGACGTCCGTCCGATCAAGGCCTTCGGCGATCACTCCGACATCACGGAGCAGGCCGTAGCCTCCTACGTCGCCAAGTACGCGACGAAGGCCGCCGAGGCCACTGGAGCCTCCGACACAGCCGTGTACTGCCGCATGTGCGGGGGATCGGGCCGCTCCAGCCGGTACAGCAGATCCGCTTCCGCCCTGAGTCGCTGCGCCCGCTGCCACGGCACCGGGCTGGGTGAAGACCTCGCCCAGATGTCCGTCTCGGACCACGCCCGCCGTCTCATGGGGGCCTGCGCCGCCCTGCAACCCCTCTACCCGGACCGCCCGCTCACCCGCTGGGCCCACATGCTCGGCTTCCGGGGCCACTTCTCCACCAAGTCCCGCCAGTACTCCACCACCCTCGGCGCCCTCCGGCAGACCCGCGCCGATTACCGCGCCGCCCAGGAACGCGAAGCCCGCGGCCTCGGCGACATCGAGCCGGACACCGTGCTCGTCCTCGCCTCCTGGCAGTACGCCGGCCACGGCCACAGCCCGGGAGAGTCCGTCCTCGCCGCCACCATCGCCCGGGACATCCAGCTCAACCGCCAGACCGCCCGCGAAGCCCTGCATGACATGGAAGGAGCTGCACCGTGAAGGACGAGCTGATGACCGTTCCGGAAGTCCTGTCCGAGTTGAAAGGGATCTCCCGGCGAACCTTCTACCGGTGGCGTGAGCTGGGCCTCGCACCTGAAGCTCTGAAACTCCCGAACGGCGAACTGCGCGTATGGCGGAGCGACTTTCTCACCTGGCTCCGGAGCCGAGAGGGTGCCGCAGCGTGAAGTCGACCGATGTGCGGGTCTGGTCCATTCGCGTAAAGCCCGGAAAGCGACCCTCCTATGAGGTGCGATGGAAAGTCGCCGGGCAGGCATTCTCCGAAACGCGGAAGACGAAAGCGCTCGCCGACAGCTTCAGGTCCAAGCTGCTTCGTGCCGCTCGTGACGGCGAGGAGTTCGACACGGCCTCGGGCCTTCCCGACTCCATGGCTGAGCAAAAGGCATCGCTCAGCTGGTACGCGTTCGCGTTGCAGTACCTCGCGATGAAGTGGCCTCACGCGGCGCCGAACACCCGTGACGGGATCAATGAGTCATTGACCTCGGTGACGAGGGCGCTACTGGAAGACCGGCCCGGCCGACCCGAGGAGAGGCTGTTGCGGCAGGCGCTGCGCAACTGGGCGTTCGTCCTGCCGGGCCCCGATGATCGGAAGCTGCCGGACGAGATCGCCAACGCTCTCCACTGGGTCGCCAAAGCCTCCCGGCCCCTCGCTGATCTCACGGATCCGGTGGTCGGGCGTGCAGTCCTGGACTCGCTCAAGATCAAGCTCGACGGGACTGCTGCAGCGGCGGAGACGGTTCACCGGAAACGACGGACACTGGTCAACTCCATGCACTACGCGGTTGATCTCGGAGAATTCCAAGAGAATCCGCTGACGGCCGTTCGCTGGCAGAAGCCGAAGGTGGCCAACGATGTGGACCCTCGCGTCGTGGCGAACCCCGAGCAGGCGCGGTCGCTGCTGTGTGCCGTGTCATATGTCGGCGGATTCAAGAGGGCCCGCGGCCGGCGCCTGGTCGGGCTCTTTGCCGGGATGTACTTCGGGGGCTTCCGGCCTGCTGAGGTGGTGGGTCTATCCCTGCCCGATCTCACCCTCCCTGACCGCGGCTGGGGAGAGGCCTTGCTGAACCGGTCACGGCCGAGCGTCGGGAAGCAGTGGACCGACTCCGGGCTGAGTCACGATGACCGCGGGCTCAAGAACCGGCCCGTCGAAGAGATCCGTCGCGTGCCGATCCCGCCCCAGCTCGTCACCGTCCTGCAGGAGCACATCGACACCTTCGGCACGGCCTCGGACGGGCGGCTCTTCTGCAGCGAGGGCGGGGGAGTGGTGTCGTCCTCGACGTACTACCGGGCTTGGCAGGAGGCGCGGGTCCTGGCACTGCCGCCGGCCGCCGTCGCCTCCCCGCTCGCCCGGCGGCCGTACGACCTCCGGCACTCCGCTCTCTCCACCTGGCTCAACGCGGGTGTCGACCCCACCGAGGTCGCGGCGCGAGCGGGCAACAGCGTGGAGGTTCTGCTCGGCCGGTACGCCAAGTGCCTCGACGGCCGGCAGGAGGTCGGCAACCGGCGGATCGAGGAGCTGCTCCGCGAGTACGAGTGAGAGGCGAGGCACCACGGCCCGAGGCCCCTGGGGATTCCCGGGGGCCTTCGTGTTTCCCAGGCTGACCTGGGGAGTTGAGGAGGACTCCAGGCCGCGAATAGGCCGCAGGAGCTGTCACAGGGCTGCGCGGGCTGGCATACGGCTGCACATACGCGAAGACCCCGTCTCAGCGTTGCCGCTGATGGCGGGGTCTTGGGCACTTCCTGCGAAGTGCCCCCGGCAGGATTCGAACCTGCGCACACGGCTCCGGAGGCCGTTGCTCTATCCCCTGAGCTACGGGGGCGTGTCGTTCGCGTTGCGGCGACGGGTTGAACCCTACCAGCTCGCGGGCGGTGATCAGAAACGGTTTGCGGGGGTGGCGGGGGGCGGTCGCCCGGAGGGGGTGGAAGTGGGGAAAACCCGGACGCGGGGGCCCGGGCGGACCTACTCTCGAGTTGTGCCAGGCGCCTCGCGCCGGGTGCTTGTTGTCGACGACAACAAGGTCATCCGGCAGCTGATCAAGGTCAATCTCGAACTGGAGGGCTTCGAGGTCGTGACCGCGAACGATGGTGCCGAGTGCCTGGACGTCGTCCACCACGTGTGTCCCGACGTGATCACCCTCGATGTGGTCATGCCCCGCCTCGACGGGTTCGGGACCGCGGCCCGGCTCCGGGCCGATCCCCGGACGTGCCACGTGCCGCTCGCCATGGTCAGCGCCTGCACGCAGCACGAGGTCGAAGCCGGCGTCACCGCCGGGGTCGACGCGTTCCTCGCCAAGCCCTTCGAGCCCGCCGAGCTGGTCCGCGTCGTACGGCGGCTCGTCGAGCGGCGCGACCGGCGTGAGCGGGAAGGGGCCCCCGCCGGGAGCGGCAGGGGGTGAGCCCGACGGCGCGCAGGCGCTGTTCACATGGCGAAACCCTTCGCATGACGCGGAAGGTTCTCCCCTAGGCTGGGTCCCGTGACCCCCGCCGACCTCTCCCGTACCGTCGCGCACGCCGTGCGCGACGCCGTCGAGGACGGGGAGCTGCCCGAGGGGGCGGAGCTGCCGCAGCGGGTGGTCGTCGACCGGACGCGGCCCGGCGGCGTGGGGGAGTACGCCACCGCCGTCGCCTTCCCCCTCGCCAAGAGCGCCGGACGGGCCCCCGCAGAGGTCGCGCGCCTGCTCGCCCGCCGGCTGAAGCGGGCGCCCGGGATCGAGAAGGTCGAGGTCACGGGCGCAGGGTTCCTGAACTTCGTCATGGGGCGCCCGTCCGCCCGAGCCCTCGTACGGGAGGTGCGGGAGCGCGGCGCCCGCTACGGGTTCCCCCCGCAGGGCGAGGCGACGACCCGCGACGCCGTCGTGCGCGACGCCGTCCTGCGCCTCGGCGGGCAGCCGGACGGCACCGGACGGGGCGCGCTGCGCGTGGCGCCGGTGCCCAAGAGGGAAGGGGACGTCTTCGCCGCCTACGGCGCCGACGCCGCCCGCTGGGCCATGCTCGCCGTCGCCCCGCACGAGACCCCCTCGTTCTCCGCTCGGCTCCTCGTCCAGGACGAGTCCGGCGAGTTCTTCCGCGTGCGGTACGCGTACGCCCGCAGCCGGGCCCTGTCGCGCAACGCGGCCGTGCTCGGATTCCACGCCGAGCCGGGCGACGTCGACGGCGCGGACGCGCTGCTGCGCGCCCTCGCCGACCACCCCCTCGCCCTCGAAGCCGCCGCCCACCACCGCGCGCCCGAGCGGCTCGCGCGTCAGCTCGTCCGGCTGGCCGACGCACTGCTCGACTTCCAGTACGACGTGCTCCCCAAGGGAGACGAGAAACCCTCGGCCGCCCACCGCGCCCGGCTGGCACTCGCCGAAGCCGCCGGGACGGTGCTGGCCGGCGGCCTGTCCCTGCTCGGCATAGCAGCCCCCGAACGCCTGTGACCTGCGAAGAGAGATTCCGATGAGCCGTTCCGCGCACCCCGCCGGGCCCCGCCACGCCGACGTCCTGCCTGAGGGCCACTACGCGCCGCCGCCCGCCGACCTCAACGTCCTGGACGAGAAGGTCTGGTCGCGCACCGTCACCCGTGACGCCGACGGCGTGGTGAGCGTGGGCGGGGTCGCGGTCACCAAGCTGGCCGAGGAGTTCGGGACGCCCGCGTACTTCATGGACGAAGAGGACTTCCGGGCCCGCTGCCGCGCCTGGGCGCACGCCTTCGGGGCCGACGCCGACGTGTTCTACGCGGGGAAGGCGTTCCTCTCCAAGGCGGTCGTGAAGTGGCTCAAGGAGGAGGGGCTCAACCTCGACGTCTGCTCCGGCGGGGAGCTGGCCACCGCCCTCGCCGCGGGGATGCCCGCCGAGCGGATCGCCTTCCACGGCAACAACAAGTCGGAGGGCGAGATCCGGCGGGCCGTCACGGCCGGCGTCGGGCGCATCGTGCTCGACTCCTTCCCGGAGATCGCCCGCGTCGCCCACATCGCCCGGGAGCTGGGCGTGCGCCAGCCCGTCCAGATCCGCGTGACCGTCGGCGTGGAAGCGCACACGCACGAGTTCATCGCCACCGCGCACGAGGACCAGAAGTTCGGCATCGCGGTCGCCGACGGCTCCGCCGCCGAGGCCGTGCGCCGCGTTCTCGGGCACGACAGCCTCGACCTGCTCGGCGTCCACTCCCACATCGGCTCGCAGATCTTCGACATGGCCGGCTTCGAGGTGTCCGCGAAGCGGGTCGTGCGGCTGCTCGCCGCCGTCCGCGACGAGCACGGCGTGGAGCTGCCCGAGATCGACCTCGGCGGCGGACTCGGCATCGCCTACACCTCCGCCGACGACCCCCGCGAGCCGCACGAGATCGCCAAGGCCCTGCACGAGATCGTGGCGCGGGAGTGCGAGGCGGCGGGTCTGCGCGCCCCGCGGATCTCCGTCGAGCCGGGCCGGGCGATCGTCGGCCCGACCGCCTTCACCCTCTACGAGGTCGGCACCATCAAGGCGCTCGAAGGGCTGCGGACGTACGTCAGCGTCGACGGCGGCATGTCGGACAACATCCGCACCGCCCTCTACGACGCCGAGTACGCGGTCACGCTCGTCTCCCGCGTCTCCGACGCCGAACCGATGCTGGTCCGCGTCGTCGGCAAGCACTGCGAGAGCGGCGACATCGTGGTCAAGGACGCCTTCCTCCCGGCGGACCTCGCCCCGGGCGACCTGATCGCGGTCCCGGCGACCGGCGCGTACTGCCGCTCCATGGCGAGCAACTACAACCACGCGCTCCGGCCGCCCGTCGTCGCCGTGCGCGACGGACGGGCGAGGGAGATCGTCCGGCGCGAGACGGAGGAAGATCTCCTGCGTCTGGACCTCGGATGAGGCCCCTATTTCTGGGGGAGGCCCCCGAGCCCCCAAAATGGACGTCTCACCCAATGGACCGAGGATGGAAACTACTGTCCATTGCATGAGACTGGTCAGCGTGGGACTGGTCGGGCCTGGCGCGCAAACCGCGTGCCGGGTGGCGTAGGAAGATCGAAAGGCGTAGGTCGAATGATGCGTACGCGTCCGCTGAAGGTGGCGCTGCTGGGCTGTGGTGTGGTCGGCTCAGAGGTGGCGCGCATCATGACGACGCACGCCGACGACCTGACGGCCAGGATCGGCGCGCCCGTCGAACTGGCCGGCGTCGCCGTGCGCCGCCCCTCCAAGGTCCGCGAGGGCATCGACCCCGCCCTGATCACCACCGATGCGACCGCCCTCCTCAAACGCGGCGACATCGACGTCGCGATCGAGGTCATCGGCGGCATCGAGCCCGCCCGCGGCCTGATCACCACCGCTTTCCGGCACGGCATCTCGGTCGTCTCCGCGAACAAGGCGCTGCTCGCCCAGGACGGCGCCGCGCTGCACGCCGCGGCCGACGAGGCCGGCCTCGACCTGTACTACGAGGCCGCCGTCGCCGGCGCGATCCCGCTGGTCCGCCCGATGCGCGAGTCCCTCGCGGGTGACAAGATCAACCGGGTCATGGGCATCGTCAACGGCACGACCAACTTCATCCTCGACAAGATGGACTCGACGGGCGCCGGGTACCAGGAGGCGCTCGACGAGGCCACCGCCCTCGGGTACGCCGAAGCGGACCCCACCGCCGATGTCGAGGGCTACGACGCCGCCGCCAAGGCGGCGATCCTGGCCGGCATCGCCTTCCACACCCGGGTCCGGCTCGACGACGTCTACCGCGAGGGCATGACCGAGGTCAGCTCCGCCGACTTCGCCTCCGCCAAGCGCATGGGCTGCACCATCAAGCTCCTCGCCATCCTGGAGCGCGCCGCCGACGGCCAGTCGGTGACGGCCCGCGTGCACCCGGCGATGATCCCGCTCAGCCACCCGCTGGCCTCGGTCCGCGAGGCGTACAACGCCGTCTTCGTCGAGGCGGAGGCCGCCGGACGGCTGATGTTCTACGGCCCGGGCGCGGGCGGCTCGCCGACCGCCTCCGCGGTCCTCGGCGACCTCGTCGCCGTCTGCCGCAACAAGCTCGCCGAGGCAACGGGGCCCGGCGAGTCGGCGTACACCCAGCTGCCGGTCAGCCCCATGGGGGACGTCGTCACGCGCTACCACATCAGCCTCGATGTGGCCGACAAGCCGGGCGTCCTCGCCCAGGTCGCGACGACCTTCGCGGAGCACGGAGTGTCGATCGACACGGTCCGCCAGCAGGGGCATCCAGAAAGCGTCGGCGAAGGGGCCTCCCTCGTCGTCGTCACCCACCGCGCGCCCGACGCCGCCCTCTCCGGGACCGTCGAGGCGCTGCGGAAGCTGGACACCGTGCGCGGTGTCGCCAGCATCATGCGTGTTGAAGGGGAGTAAGGACCCATGAGCAGCAATCGCACCCACCAGTGGCGCGGCATCATCGAGGAGTACCGGGACCGCCTGCCGGTGACGGACGCGACGCCCGTGGTCACGCTCCGCGAGGGCGGCACTCCCCTCGTACCGGCCCAGGTGCTCTCGGAGCGCACCGGCTGTGAGGTGCACCTCAAGGTCGAGGGCGCGAACCCCACGGGGTCCTTCAAGGACCGCGGCATGACGATGGCGATCACCCGGGCCAAGGAGGAGGGCGCCAAGGCGGTCATCTGCGCCTCCACGGGCAACACCTCGGCCTCCGCCGCCGCGTACGCGGTGCGTGCCGGGATGGTCTCGGCGGTCCTCGTGCCCCGCGGCAAGATCGCGCTCGGCAAGATGGGCCAGGCCCTGGTGCACGGCGCCAAGATCCTCCAGGTGGACGGCAACTTCGACGACTGCCTGAACCTGGCCCGCGCGCTCTCGGACAACTACCCGGTCGCGCTGGTCAATTCCGTCAACCCGGTCCGTATCGAGGGTCAGAAGACGGCCGCGTTCGAGATCGTCGACGCGCTGGGCGACGCCCCCGACATCCACGTGCTGCCGGTCGGCAACGCGGGCAACATCACCGCGTACTGGAAGGGCTTCAAGGAGTACAAGGCCGACGGCCTGGCCTCCCGTACGCCCCGCGTGTGGGGTTTCCAGGCCTCCGGGTCCGCGCCCATCGTGCGCGGCGAGGTCGTCAAGGAGCCGCACACCATCGCGACGGCGATCCGCATCGGCAACCCGGCCTCCTGGGAGTACGCCCTCGCGGCCCGCGAGGAGTCCGGTGGCTTCATCGATGAGGTGACGGACCGCCAGATCCTGGCCGCGTACCGGCTGTTGGCCGCGCAGGAGGGCGTCTTCGTGGAGCCCGCCTCCGCCGCGTCGGTGGCCGGTCTGCTCAAGGCCGCCGAGGCCGGACTGGTCGACCCCGGCCAGAAGATCGTGTGCACCGTCACCGGAAACGGCCTCAAGGACCCCGACTGGGCGGTCGCCGGGGCCCCGCAGCCGGTCACCGTCCCCGTGGACGCCGAGGCCGCGGCCGTCCGGCTCGGCCTGGTCTGACCCGGAGCCCGCCCCGCGCGGGCTCCACGCCGCGTCGCCGGACTCCGGGAGCCCCCGGGATCCGGCGGCCCGGCCCGTACGGCAACCGGAGCCGGCGGAAGACCGCGACACGCATCGTGCGCCTCCTGTGCGCCCTATGTCGCGGGAGAACCTTCCTTCGATAGGCTGTCCTTACATCCGCCACCGCGCATATGACCGCGGTGCTGCCCCAAGGGCCTTCGGGTGTCGTACGTTCTCCAGTACATTCGCAGCGAAGATCCCGCTCAGCACCAGATCTCGCACAGTCACAAGGAGTGTCATCGACCGATGGCAGGTCCAGCGTTCCGCGCCGCCGCCGTACGAGTGCGCGTCCCCGCCAGCAGTGCCAACCTCGGCCCCGGCTTCGACGCCCTCGGCCTGGCCCTGGGGCTCTACGACGACGTGGTCGTCCGTGTCGCCGACTCCGGCCTGAACATCGACATCGCAGGTGAGGGCGCCGACAACCTCCCGCGCGACGAGAGCCACCTCCTCGTACGCTCCATGCGCACCGCGTTCGACCTCCTGGGCGGCCAGCCGCGCGGCCTGGAGGTCGTGTGCGCCAACCGCATCCCGCACGGCCGCGGGCTCGGTTCGTCCTCCGCGGCGATCTGCGCCGGCATCGTCGCCGCCCGCGCCGTGACCATAGGCGCGGAGGCCCGGCTCGACGACGCGGCGCTGCTGGAGCTCGCCACCGAGATCGAGGGCCACCCCGACAACGTGGCCGCCTGCCTGCTCGGCGGCTTCACCCTCGCCTGGATGGACGGCGGCAGCGCCAAGGCGATCCGGATGGACCCCGTCGATTCCATCGTTCCGGTGGTCTTCGTACCTTCCAAGCCGGTCCTCACGGAGACGGCGCGCGGCCTGCTGCCGCGCACCGTCCCGCATGTGGACGCGGCCGTCAACGCGGGTCGCGCGGCCCTGCTCGTCGAAGCCCTGACCAGGCGTCCCGAGTTGCTGCTGCCCGCCACCGAGGACCGGCTCCACCAGGAGTACAGGTCCCCGGCGATGCCCGAGAGCGTGGCTCTCGTGGCCCGGCTGCGGGCGGACGGTATCCCCGCGGTCATCTCCGGCGCGGGCCCCACGGTCCTCGCGCTGGTCGACAACGGTGCGGCCGACAAGGTCGCGCAGCTCGCGGGCGAGGGGTGGGCGGCCAACCGGCTGGCCCTCGACGTCCCGGGCGCGAGCGTTCTTCCGCTGGGCACCCAGGGCGGCTAGGGCCCACGGGCCCGGCCGGCCAGGGGGCCGGTGCGGCGGCTGGGCAGGCCGACCGCGCGGAAGGGCGTGATTGCCGGTGATTGAGAGGGGGAATGTCTGTTGGATCCGGTAGTGTTAATCTCAAGTGCGCATCCGAAGCCGCCATGGCTCGGTGCTCAGTGTCCCCATTCGGGACCACATTTCTTCCGGGAGCCTCCCCGACTGCTCTGATCGCTTCCAGCAGTTTCGAGCACGCTCCGGAATCGGCGTGACATTCCCACGCTTCCAGCTCGGGGGCTTCTCGCCGGAACAAGCACGCACGTTTTCTCTCCGCCGTATCTCTACCGGCGGACCACCGCCCCGGCTGCGGTCCATGACCCCACAGGTAATGGACTGTCGTCGGACAGCACAACCGGTCGCCGAGCCAGACAGGCCGACGTCCGCTCCAGGGAAGGACCCTTCGTGAGCGACACCACCGATCTGATGGGCGCTGCCGACACCAACGTCGACACCAGTGCCCCCGCCGCGGGCGCCGCGGCTGCCACTGCCGGCCGGCGGCGCCGCTCCGGCACCGGCCTTGACGGCATGGTCCTGGCCGAGCTCCAGCAGGTCGCGTCGGGCCTCGGCATCAGGGGCACCGCGCGGATGCGCAAGAGCCAGCTGATCGAGGTCATCAAGGAGGCGCAGGCGGGCGCAGGCGCCCCCAAGGCCGCCGCCTCCGCCGCGGACACCGCCGAGGCCAAGCCGAAGCGCCGCGCCACCAGCAAGGCCCGCACGGGTGAGGCCGCCGCCGAGGCGCCCGCCGAGAAGCCTGCCACGCAGGCCCAGATCGAGATCCCCGGCCAGCCCTCCCCCAAGCTCTCCGAGCAGGGAGGGGCCCCCACCGAGGACGCCCCGGCCGGCGAGCGCCGCCGCCGTCGGGCCACCGCCCCCTCCGGCAGCCCGGAGTCCACGGCGCCCGTCGCCGTACAGGTCGAGCAGAAGACCGAGACCGCCGCCCCCGCGGCGCAGGCCGACGTCAAGGTGGAGGCCGCGACCGCAGTCTCCGCGCAGGGCCAGGGCCAGACGCAGCTCCAGGAGGCCGGCGAGGGCCGCGGCCGCCGCGACCGCCGCGACCGTGACCGGGGTGAGCGGGGCGAGCGCCAGCGCGACCGTCGCGACCGCGGTGCCAAGACCGACGACCAGGCCGGTCAGGGCGGCCAGGCCCAGCAGGGTCAGGGCCAGGCACAGGGCGGCCAGGGCGGTGGCCGTCAGGACCGTCAGGACCGCGGCGACCGTCAGCAGCAGGGCGGCCGCGGCCAGGGCCAGCAGGGCCGTCAGGACCGTCAGGACAACGGCCCCCAGGACGACTTCGACTCCGAGGACGGCCGTCGCGGCCGTCGCGGACGCTACCGCGACCGCCGTGGCCGCCGTGGCCGCGACGAGTTCGCGCCGAGCGAGCCGCAGGTCGCCGACGACGACGTCCTGATCCCCGTCGCGGGCATCCTCGACATCCTCGACAACTACGCGTTCATCCGGACCTCCGGCTACCTGCCCGGCCCGAACGACGTGTACGTCTCCCTCGCCCAGGTCCGCAAGGCGGGGCTGCGCAAGGGCGACCACACCACCGGTGCCGTGCGCCAGCCCAAGGACGGCGAGCGCCGCGAGAAGTTCAATGCCCTCGTGCGCCTGGACTCGGTGAACGGCATGGCGCCCGAATCGGGCCGCGGCCGCCCGGAGTTCCAGAAGCTGACCCCGCTCTACCCGCAGGACCGGCTCCGCCTGGAGACCGACCCGGGCGTGCTGACCACCCGCATCATCGACCTCGTGTCGCCGATCGGAAAGGGTCAGCGCGGCCTGATCGTGGCCCCGCCGAAGACCGGCAAGACCATGATCATGCAGGCGATCGCCAACGCGATCACCACCAACAACCCCGAGTGCCACCTGATGGTCGTCCTGGTCGACGAGCGTCCGGAAGAGGTCACCGACATGCAGCGGTCGGTCAAGGGCGAGGTCATCTCCTCGACCTTCGACCGCCCGGCCGAGGACCACACCACCGTCGCCGAGCTGGCCATCGAGCGCGCCAAGCGCCTCGTCGAGCTGGGCCACGACGTGGTCGTCCTGCTGGACTCCATCACCCGTCTGGGCCGCGCGTACAACCTCGCGGCGCCCGCCTCCGGCCGCATCCTGTCCGGTGGTGTCGACTCGACCGCGCTGTACCCGCCGAAGCGCTTCTTCGGTGCCGCGCGCAACATCGAGGACGGCGGCTCGCTGACCATCCTGGCCACCGCGCTGGTCGACACCGGCTCGCGCATGGACGAGGTGATCTTCGAGGAGTTCAAGGGCACCGGCAACATGGAGCTCAAGCTCGACCGCAAGCTCGCCGACAAGCGCATCTTCCCGGCCGTCGACGTCGACCCGTCGGGTACGCGCAAGGAGGAGATCCTCCTCAACGCGGAGGAGCTCGCCATCGTCTGGAAGCTGCGCCGGGTGCTGCACGCGCTCGACTCGCAGCAGGCGATCGAACTGCTCCTCGACAAGATGAAGCAGACGAAGTCGAACGCCGAGTTCCTGATGCAGATCGCCAAGACGACCCCGGCGGGCAAGAACGACGACTGACCGTCGCCGTAGCCGGACCGTCCCAGGGGACCGCCCCCGTCGCAGCCGCGACGGGGGCGGTCCCTTTTCCGGCGGGCCTGCGACCTTCGCCACAGCCGCGACCCGTCGGCGGGGACGCACCCCGTCGCTTTCGTCCCGGTTCCGGCACGCGTGGGTAGGGGCCTCGTCACAGCGTGTCCGCCCTCGTGCAGGCGGTCCGGGGGGCGCCGTACGACGCCCGCCCGGGGCCGTGGAACCCTGGAAGACGTTCCTCCGTCTGTGTCAGAGAACAGCGGAGGCCGCAGACAGGCCGAACGGGTCGCGGGAGCGGGCCGGGGACCGAGGAGAGCATGAGCGAGGACACGAGGGCCGGCCGCCGGGCCGCGGGCGCCCGGCGCCGACGGAAGGCGCCCAAGCGCCGCAAGGGCCTCAGAGTCGTCGCGTGGACGGCCGCCGGCGTGGTGGTGCTGGGCGGCGCGGGCGTGGGCTACTTCTACTTCAAGTTCAACGGCAACCTGAAGACGGTCGACATCGACGCGGCGCTCGGCAAGGACCGCCCGCAGAACGTGGACAACGGCTCGATGGACATCCTCGTCCTCGGCTCGGACTCCCGCGGCGGGGCGAACAGCGAGTACGGCCGGGACGACGGCGGGTCCGCCCGCTCCGACACGGCGATGATCGTCCACCTCTACGAGGGCCACCACAAGGCCAGCGTCGTATCCATACCGCGCGACACCATGGTCAACCGGCCCGCCTGCCAGACGGCGAACGGGAAGACGGACCGCGGCAGCTCCCGCTCCCAGTTCAACGAGTCGTTCACCATCGGCGGGGCCGCCTGCGCGGTCAAGACCGTCGAGAAGATGTCGGGGATCCGCATGGACCACTACATCGAGGTCGACTTCACGGGCTTCAAGAAGATCATCGACAACCTCGGCGGCGTCCAGGTCACCACCACGAAGCCGATCAAGGACGGTTCCAGCCACCTCGACCTGCCCGCGGGCCCCAACAAGCTCAACGGCGAGCAGGCCCTCGGTCTCGTCCGCACCCGCAAGAGCGTCGGCGACGGCAGCGACCTCGGCCGAATACAGCTCCAGCAGGCCTTCATGAAGGCGCTGATCAAGCAGGTCAAGGGCATCGGCGTCTTCGACAACCCCAAGCGGCTGCTCGACCTCGCCGACACCGGCACCAAGGCGCTCACCACGGACAAGCAGCTCGGCGACGTGAAGTCGCTGCTGGGCTTCGCCGAGAGCCTGCGCGGGATCGACGCCCAGAACCTCCAGATGATCACCATGCCGGTGACCGCGGACGCCCGCGACCCCGACCGCGTCGCCCCGCTCGCCAAGGAGACCAAGATGGTCTGGGACGCCCTCCTCGCGGACCAGCCGATCCCCGCCGAGGCGACCGCCGATTCCATGGGCGACAAGGGCACCGCCGGAGGCATCGTCCAGCAGCCGTGACCGGGCGGCCAGGACCGGGAACGCCAGGTCGGCGGGGTTTCCCGGCGGGGTGGAATAGATGCCCGCCCCTCCCCGTTGAGGAGGGTGTCCTCAGAATTTTGACAGGCGGCCCGGTCCTGGCAGACTGGTCTGTCGGCCCCGGTTCACGCAGCGCGCAATTCGGCCCCTGCGACCCGGCGCCCTCCCGAATCTAGGAGACACCTTGAAGCGCGATGTTCACCCCGAGTACGTCGAGACCCAGGTCAGCTGCACCTGTGGCGCGTCGTTCACCACCCGTAGCACCCTGACCGAGGGCACCATCCGTGCCGAGGTCTGCTCCGAGTGCCACCCGTTCTACACGGGCAAGCAGAAGATCCTCGACACCGGTGGCCGTGTGGCCCGCTTCGAGGCCCGCTTCGGCAAGGCTGCCGGCTCGAAGTAGCGAGCCTCCGGCGCCGGACCCCGGCTGCACCGCGTCACGCGCGGGCAGCCGGGCCGGCGCCTTTCTCGTCCCGCAGCCCTTATCTTCACTTTCACCACAGGAGCCCCCGATGTTCGAGGCGGTCGAGGAACTGGTCGGCGAGCACGCCGACCTTGAGAAGAAGCTCGCCGACCCTTCGGTCCACTCGGATCAGGCCAACGCGCGCAAGCTCAACAAGCGCTACGCGGAGCTGACCCCGATCGTGGCGACCTTCCGCGCCTGGAAGCAGACCGCCGAGGACATCGAGACGGCCAAGGAGCTCGCGGCCGACGACCCCGACTTCGCCGCCGAGGTCAAGGAGCTGGCCGCCCAGCGCGAAGAGCTCACCGAGAAGCTCCGCCTGCTGCTCGTCCCGCGCGACCCCAGCGACGACAAGGACGTGCTCCTGGAGGTCAAGGCCGGAGCGGGCGGCGACGAGTCCGCCCTGTTCGCCGGCGACCTGCTGCGCATGTACCTGCGCTACGCCGAGCGCGTGGGCTGGAAGACCGAGATTATCGACGCCACCGAGTCCGAACTCGGCGGCTACAAGGACGTCCAGGTCTCCGTCCGCACCAAGGGCGGCAACGGCGCCACCGAGCCCGGCCAGGGCGTCTGGGCCCGCCTCAAGTACGAGGGCGGCGTGCACCGCGTCCAGCGGGTTCCGGCCACCGAGTCCCAGGGCCGCATCCACACCTCCGCCGCGGGCGTGCTCGTCACCCCCGAGGCCGAGGAGGTCGAGGTCGAGATCAACATGAACGACCTCCGCATCGACGTGTACCGCTCCTCCGGCCCCGGCGGCCAGTCCGTCAACACCACCGACTCGGCCGTGCGCATCACGCACATCCCGACCGGTGTGGTGGCCTCCTGCCAGAACGAGAAGAGCCAGCTCCAGAACAAGGAGCAGGCGATGCGTATCCTGCGGTCCAGGCTGCTCGCCGCGGCCCAGGAAGCCGCCGAGCAGGAGGCCTCCGACGTGCGCCGCAGCCAGGTGCGCTCCGTGGACCGCTCCGAGAAGATCCGCACGTACAACTACCCGGAAAACCGGATCTCGGACCACCGGACCGGCTTCAAGGCGTACAACTTGGACCAGGTGCTCGACGGGGACCTCGACGCGGTCATCCAGGCCTGCGTGGACACGGACTCCGCCGCCAAGCTCGCCGCCGCGCACTGAGCCGTCCGACCACGTGACCGTGACGTCTGCCTGACCCCCCGCTCCACCCCCGTACGACAGCAGCCCGGAGGACCAGCGTGAACTTGCTGCTTGCCGAGGTGGCCCAGGCCACCCAGCGGCTGGCCGCCGCCGGCGTGCCCTCACCGCGCTTCGACGCGGAGGAGCTCGCGGCCTTCGTGCACGGCGTCAAGCGGGGGGAACTGCACCACGTCAAGGACGCGGACTTCGACGCCCGCTACTGGGAGGCCGTCGCCCGCCGCGAGGCCCGCGAGCCGCTCCAGCACATCACCGGGCGCGCCTTCTTCCGTTACCTGGAGCTCCAGGTAGGACCCGGGGTCTTCGTACCCCGGCCCGAGACCGAGTCGGTCGTGGACTGGGCCATACACGCCGTCCGGGCGATGGACGTGGTCGAGCCGCTGATCGTAGACCTGTGCACGGGCTCCGGTGCCATCGCGCTGGCCATGGCGCAGGAGGTGCCGCGCTCGCGCGTCCACGCGGTCGAGCTGTCCGAGGAAGCCCTGCGGTGGACCCGTAAGAACGCCGAGGGCTCCCGGGTCACCGTCCACCAGGGCGACGCGCTCAGCGCGCTGCCCGAGCTGGACGGCCAGGTCGACCTCGTGATCTCCAACCCGCCGTACATCCCGCTCACCGAGTGGGAGTACGTCGCCCCCGAGGCCCGCGACCACGACCCCGAGATGGCGCTGTTCTCCGGCGAGGACGGCCTGGACACCATCCGGGGCATCGAGCGCACCGCCCACCGGCTGCTGCGGCCCGGCGGCATCGTCGTCATCGAGCACGCCGACACCCAGGGCGGCCAGGTCCCGTGGATCTTCGCCGAGGAACGGGGCTGGGCCGACGCCGCCGACCACCCCGACCTGAACAACCGCCCGCGCTTCGCGACCGCCCGCAAGGCCATGCCGTGATCCGCGCGACCCCGCTCCCGGACGACGTCACCACCCCGCTGCTTGAGGAGGCCCGCTGATGGCCCGGCGATACGACTGCAACGACGCTACGGACCGCAAGACGGGTCTGCGTGAAGCCGCGTCCGCCGTGCGCCGCGGCGAACTCGTCGTGCTGCCCACCGACACCCTGTACGGGATCGGCGCGGACGCCTTCAGCGCGGAGGCCGTCGGTGACCTGCTCGCCGCCAAGGGGCGCGGCCGCAACATGCCCACCCCCGTCCTCATCGGCTCCCCGAACACCCTGCACGGCCTGGTCACGGACTTCTCCGAGCAGGCGTGGGAGCTGGTCGACGCGTTCTGGCCGGGCGCGCTGACGATCGTCGCCAAGCACCAGCCGTCGCTGGCCTGGGACCTGGGCGAGACGCGCGGGACCGTCGCCGTGCGCATGCCGCTGCACCCCGTGGCGATCGAGCTGCTGACCGAGGTCGGCCCGATGGCCGTGTCTTCGGCGAACCTGACCGGGCACCCGGCGCCGGAGGACTGCGACGCGGCGCGCGCGATGTTGGGCGACGCGGTGTCGGTGTACCTGGACGGCGGCCCCACCCCGGGGATCCAGCCCTCCTCGATCGTCGACGTCACGGGGAAGGTTCCCGTCCTGCTGCGCGAGGGGGCGCTGACCGCCGAGCAGCTGCGGGAGGTCGTACCCGACCTCGAGGTGGCCCCGTGAGCCCTCAGGGGCGTGGCATAGCAACGGGGCGTCTTCCGGCGGAGGCTGGGGGAGACTGCTTCCGCATCCTCCACGTCAGCACCGGCAACGTGTGCCGCTCGCCCATCACCGAGCGGCTGACGCGGCACGCCCTGGCGCACCGGCTGGGCGGCCTGGTCAGCGGCGACCTCATCGTGGAGAGCGCCGGCACGTGGGGCCACGAGGGCGCCCCGATGGAGGCCAACGCGGCGGCCGTACTCGCCGACTTCGGGGCCGACGCGTCCGGCTTCACGGGGCGGGAGCTGCTGGACGAGCACGTCATCCGGGCCGACCTGGTGCTGACCGCCACCCGGGACCACCGTGCGCAGGTCATCTCCATGGGCCACTCGGCGGGGCTGCGGACGTTCACGTTGAAGGAGTTCACCCGGCTGGTCCGGGCGATAGACCCGGCCACGCTGCCGCCGCTGGACGACGGCATGGCGCAGCGCGCGCGGGCCCTGGTGCGGGCGGCCGCGGCGCTGCGCGGCTGGCTGCTGGCGCCGTCCGCCGACGCGGACGAGGTGTACGACCCGTACGGGGCGCCGATCACGTTCTTCCGGTCGATCGGCGACGAGATCAACCAGGCGCTGGACCCGGTGGTCACCGCCCTGACGGGCGTCACCGCCTCCCGCTGACGGCCCGACCCGCCGACGGCGCCCGAGCGGGCCCGACCACGCCCGATCCTGCCCGGCACAGCCCGGCCACGCCCGATACCGCCCGGCCACGCCCGCACAGTCCGACCTCGCCCGGCCGAGCCCGGCACAGCCCGGCCCCCTGTCCGCCGAGGCGGCGCGAGGCCCGGAAGGCGCCCCCCGGGCCGAGCAGCGCGAGCGGCCGCACCTGGAGAAGCGCGAGGGGCGCGATCGCGGGGGCGGGCCTACAGTGGCCCTATCCGGGACAGCACTGGGAGCCGCGCCATGAGCGTCATCACCCCGCCCACGGACCTGCTGCGGCAGCAGGATCCGAAGATGGCCGACGTGCTCGCGGGGGAGGCCCAGCGCCAGGCCGGTTCCCTGCAACTGATCGCCGCCGAGAACTTCTGCTCATCCGCCGTACTGGCCGCGCTTGGCTCGGCGCTCGCCAACAAGTACGCCGAGGGCTACCCCGGCGCCCGCCACCACGGCGGCTGCGAGTACGCCGACCTCGCCGAACGCATCGCCGTGGAACGGGCCATGGCGCTGTTCGGCGCCGAGCACGCCAACGTCCAGCCGCACTCCGGGTCCTCGGCCGTGCTCGCCGCCTACGCCGCGCTGCTGCGCCCGGGCGACACCGTCCTCGCGATGGGGCTGCCCTACGGCGGGCACCTGACCCACGGCTCTCCCGCCAACTTCTCCGGCCGCTGGTTCTCCTTCGTCGGCTACGGCGTCGACGCCGAGACCGGCCTGATCGACTACCAGCAGGTGCAGGAACTCGCCCGGACCCACCGCCCCAAGGCCATCGTCTGCGGCTCGATCTGCTACCCCCGCCACCCCGAGTACTCCGTCTTCCGGGAGATCGCCGACGAGGTCGGGGCGTACCTGATCGCCGACGCCGCGCACCCGATCGGACTCGTCGCGGGCGGCGCGGCCCCCAGCCCCGTCCCGTACGCGGACATCGTCTGCGCGACCACGCACAAGGTCCTGCGCGGCCCCCGCGGCGGCATGCTCCTGTGCACCGCCGAGCTGGCCGAGCGCGTCGACCGGGCGGTGTTCCCCTTCACCCAGGGCGGCGCCCAGATGCACACGATCGCCGCCAAGGCGGTGGCGTTCGGCGAGGCCGCCACCCCCGCGTTCACCACGTACGCCCACCGGGTCGTCGCCAACGCCCGGACCCTCGCGCAGGCGCTGGAGGCGGCGGGTCTCACCGTGGTGACGGGCGGCACCGACACGCACCTGATCTGCGCCGACCCCGCCCCGCTCGGCATCGACGGCCCCACCGCCCGCGGCCGACTCGCGGCCGCCGGGATGGTGCTGGACACCTGCGCCCTGCCGTACGGGGACCAGCGCGGGATCCGCTTCGGTACCGCGGCGGTGACCACCCAGGGCATGGGGGAGAGCGAGATGGTCCGCATCGCGGCGCTGTTTGCGGCGGCGCTTCGCGGGGAATCCGCGCAGACCCGTACGGAGGTCGGCGAGCTGGCCAGTGGATTTCCTCCTTATGGGGCCTAACGCGGACGAGCGGGGCGTACCGCAACCGGCATAGGGACCCCTCGCGTCCTCGATAGCGGTGACATCGCGGCTAATGTGTGGGGCTGAGATGGCCGGCGATACATCTGGGGCTGCCAGTGCGTGAATATCTGCTGACGCTTTGCGTCACGGTCGCGGTGACCTACCTGCTGACCGGGCCCGTGCGGAAGTTCGCGATCGCGGTCGGGGCCATGCCGGAGATCCGCGCCCGCGACGTGCACCGGGAGCCGACCCCGCGGCTCGGCGGGATCGCCATGTTCGGCGGCCTGTGCGCGGGGCTGCTGGTCGCCGACCACCTGCAGAACCTCAACGGTGTGTTCACGGGGTCGAACGAGCCCCGGGCGCTGCTGTCGGGCGCGG
This sequence comes from Streptomyces sp. NPDC051578, assembly GCF_044454045.1. NCBI lineage: Bacteria > Bacillati > Actinomycetota > Actinomycetes > Kitasatosporales > Streptomycetaceae > Streptomyces > Streptomyces sp. NPDC051578. The sequence goes on along the minus strand of NZ_JBITDH010000001.1, from coordinate 1,469,966 downwards.
CGCTGATCTGGCTGATCGGCGTACTGGACGACAAGTTCGAGATCGACGCCCTGATCAAGCTCGGCGCCCAGATGATCGCCGCCGGTGTGATGGTCATCCAGGGTCTGACGATCCTGTGGATCCCGGTGCCGTTCATCGGCACGGTCTCGGTCACCCCCTGGCAGGGCAACCTGCTGACGGTGGCCCTCGTGGTGCTCACCATCAACGCGGTGAACTTCGTGGACGGCCTCGACGGCCTGGCGGCCGGCACGGTCTGCATCGCCGCCACCGCGTTCTTCCTGTACGCGTACCGCATCTGGTTCGGCTACGGGATCGAGTCGGCGGCGCCGGCGACGCTGTTCGCCGCCATCCTGATGGGCATGTGCCTGGGCTTCCTGCCGCACAACATGCACCCCGCCCGCATCTTCATGGGCGACTCGGGCTCGATGCTGATCGGCCTGGTCCTGGCCGCCGGCGCGATCTCCATCACCGGTCAGGTGGACCCGGACACGCTGAAGCTCTTCGCGGGCGGTGAGCGCAACGCGACGCACGCGATGCTGCCGGTCTTCATCCCGCTGGTGCTGCCGCTGACGATCATCGCGATCCCGATGGCGGACCTGTTCCTGGCGATCGTCCGGCGCACCTGGAACGGCCAGTCGCCGTTCGCGGCCGACCGCGGTCACCTGCACCACCGGCTGCTGGAACTCGGGCACTCCCACAGCCGCGCTGTACTGATCATGTACTTCTGGTCGGGCCTGATCGCCTTCGGGGCGGTGGCCTACTCGGTGCACTCGACCTCGATGTGGATCGTGCTCGGCATCGCCGGACTGAGCGCCCTGGGCCTCGTCCTGCTCCTGCTCCCGCGCTTCACCCCGCGCGCCCCGCGTTGGGCCGAGGCCCTGGTCCCGCCGCGCTACCGGCACGCGGACCGGGCGGCGGAAGCGGCACTGCTGGACGCCTCGGGCGCGGAGCCGGAACCGGCCAGGCCGATCGCCGCGGGCGTCTCCGGCGTCAACGGGGCGACTGCCATTGGCCCCCGTTCGCGCTTCCCCGACCGGCGTAAGGCCGGATCGTCCCGCTGACGCCCCGAGCGCATGTCCGACATCAACGCCCTTTACCAGACAAGGTGGTCCGCTGTCTTGCACACACGGGCGCGTTAGCCCTCATGTGTGACAGTCAGCACACTCCCCGGGTAAAGCTCTCATCAAATACTTTGTGATACCGTTCACTAAACCCGGCGACAGAGCCGAAGGACCGTAGTGCGACGGTCCAACGGCCCGAGGCGCTGCCTCGGACCGGGCTTACGCTCGTCCCCGTACGAGTCCCGTACGAGTCCGTGCCCCCACCACCACGCGGAGCAAACCGCCATGCGGTCAGATGACGTCCGATCCCTCCTGCAAACCGCCGTACCCACGGCTGTCGCCGGCGCTGTAGCCGCCGCGATCAGTGGTGCGGTCGTCGGTGGCAAGGGCGCGGTCGGAGCCGTCGTCGCGACGCTGGTCGTCATCGTGTTCATGGGTCTCGGATTCCTGGTTCTCCAGCGCACGGCGAAATCACTGCCGCACCTGTTCCAGGCGATGGGCCTCATGCTCTACGCGGCCCAAATCCTGTTGCTCTTCGTCTTTCTCGCCGTGTTCAAGCACACGACGCTGTTCCACCCCCGGGCGTTCGCGATCACGCTTGTGGCCACCACCCTCGTGTGGATCGGCGCACAGACGCGCGCTCACATGAAAGCCAAGATTCTGTACGTCGAACCCGAGTCCACGAAGGGCGACAAGCCCGGAAGTCCGGGGTCGAAGCCGTGAGGGGTAGGGCCGGGATAAGTGTGCGTTCGAGATGCTGCTATCGTCCGGTTCAAACTGCGGCACTGCGGGCGCGGGCATCTGAGCTGACGCCTGTTCCATCGCGAGGCTCGATGCCTGATCGCCGCCCCCACATCCGTTACACCAGTCCAGTGCCGAACCGCGGCTGCGCGCCGCGCCGACACAACGAGGTTGCCGTACCCATGCGCCACGCTGAAGGAGCCCGCGGTGAGTCCTGACCCGACGCAGGTGCTCGCTTTCGAGACCGACTGTCACATCTTCTCCGGATGTGGCTTCCCCGGCCCGGGCCTGCACTCGTTCCTCTTCGAGCCGCTGTGGGGCGAAGCCGGCCTTACCAACGCCTACTTCAACAAGCCGATGCTGCTGGCCCTCCTGGGTTCGCTGATCATCGTCGGCTTCTTCTGGGCCGCGTTCCGCAAGCCGAAGGTCGTCCCGGGCAAGCTGCAGATGGTCGCCGAGGCCGGATACGACTTCGTGCGCCGCGGCATCGTCTACGAGACGCTGGGCAAGAAGGAGGGCGAGAAGTACGTCCCCTTCATGGTCTCGCTGTTCTTCTTCGTCTGGATCCTGAACGTCTGGTCGATCGTTCCCGTGGCGCAGTTCCCGGTGACCTCGATCATCGCGTACCCGGCAGTCCTGGCGGCGATCGTCTACTTCATCTGGATGTCGGTGACGTTCAAGCGTCACGGCTTCGTCGGCGGTTTCAAGAACCTCACCGGCTACGACAAGTCGCTCGGTGCGGTGCTCCCGCTCGTCATGGTCATCGAGTTCTTCTCGAACGTCCTGGTGCGCCCCTTCACCCACGCGGTCCGACTGTTCGCGAACATGTTCGCCGGTCACACCCTGCTGCTGCTGTTCACCATCGCCAGCTGGTACCTGCTGAACGGGATCGGGATCGCCTACTCGGGCGTCTCGTTCATCATGGTCATCGTGATGACCGCCTTCGAGCTCTTCATCCAGGCTGTCCAGGCGTACGTCTTCGTCCTCCTGGCCTGCAGCTTCATCCAGGGCGCGCTCGCCGAGCACCACTGAGTCCGGCCCACCCCCCGAATCCCCCTTGTCGTCCGGTGGCCAACCCCCACCGGTTCGTGAAAGAGAAGGAAGAACTGGCATGTCCCAGATCCTTGCTGCCGCCGAAGGCGTCACCGGTTCCCTCAGCTCCATCGGTTACGGCCTCGCGGCCATCGGCCCGGGCGTCGGCGTCGGCATCATCTTCGGTAACGGCACGCAGGCTCTCGCCCGTCAGCCCGAGGCTGCCGGTCTGATCCGCGCCAACCAGATCCTCGGCTTCGCCTTCTGTGAGGCGCTCGCCCTCATCGGCCTGGTCATGCCGTTCGTCTACTAAGACGAGCCGATCACTAGTCCGATTAGACGAAAGGCACTGATGTGAACCTCCTGGTTCTCGCGGCCGAGACGGAAAACCCTCTCGTTCCGCCGATCCCCGAGCTCGTCATCGGTCTGATCGCCTTCGTCATCGTCTTCGGCTTCCTCGCGAAGAAGCTCCTCCCGAACATCAACAAGGTTCTGGACGAGCGTCGCGAGGCCATCGAGGGCGGTATCGAGAAGGCTGAGGCCGCTCAGACCGAGGCCCAGAGCGTGCTGGAGCAGTACAAGGCCCAGCTCGCCGAAGCCCGGCACGAGGCCGCGCGCCTGCGCCAGGAAGCGCTGGAGCAGGGCACTGCGCTCAAGGAAGAACTGCGCGCAGAGGGCCAGCGGCAGCGTGAGGAGATCATCGCTGCCGGCCACGCCCAGATCGCGGCCGACCGCAAGGCTGCCTCGCAGTCGCTGCGTCAGGACGTGGGCAAGCTCGCCACCGACCTGGCCGGAAAGCTCGTCGGCGAGTCCCTTGAGGACCACGCCCGGCAGAGCCGCACGATCGACCGTTTCCTCAGCGAGCTTGAGGAGAAGGCCGAGGCCGCGCGATGAACGGAGCGAGCCGCGAGGCGCTGGCCTCCGCGCGTGAGCGTCTCGACGCGCTGACGGACAACACGTCCGTCGACGCGGCGGAGCTCGCCGGCGAGCTGGCCTCCGTCACCGCGCTGCTCGACCGTGAGGTCTCGCTGCGTCGGGTCATCACGGACCCGGCGCAGGCCGGCGAGGCCAAGGCCGAGCTGGTGGGCCGCCTGCTGGGAGGCCAGGTGAGCGGGGAAACCCTCGACCTGGTGTCCGGCATGGCCCGGTCCCGCTGGTCGCAGTCGCGTGACCTGGTCGACTCGCTGGAGGAGCTGGCGGCCACCGCCGACCTCACGGCGGCCCAGCGTGCGGGTGCGCTCGACGACGTCGAGGACGAGGTGTTCCGGTTCGGCCGGATCGTCTCCTCGAACACCGAGCTGCGCTCCGCGCTGACCGACCGGGCGGCCACCGCCGCCGCCAAGAGCGAGCTGCTGCACCGTCTGCTCGGCGGCAAGGTGAACCCCACCACCGAGCGTCTGGTCATCCGTCTCGCCACCCACCCGCGTGGACGTAGCCTGGAAGCGGGACTGGAGTCCCTTTCCACGCTCGCCGCCGAGCGCCGCAACCGCATGGTCGCCACCGTGACCAGCGCGGTTCCGCTCAGCGACGTGCAGAAGCAGCGTCTCGGCGCGGTGCTGGCCAAGCTGTACGGCCGCCAGATGCACCTGAACCTCGACGTGGACCCCTCGGTCCTCGGCGGGATCTCGGTGCGGGTCGGCGACGAGGTCATCGACGGCACCATCGCGGAACGCCTCGAAGAGGCGTCCCGCCGCATGGCCGGCTGACCAGCCACCAACTAGAACAACGCATTCCTAGCGGCCCGGTTGGGCCGTGCAGAACTTGCAGAAGATTCCTGGGGGTCGCCCCCAGACCCCTAAGAAGCTTCAGGCCCAACAAGGAGAGCAGGGAACCCAGATGGCGGAGCTCACGATCCGGCCGGAGGAGATCCGGGACGCACTGGAGAACTTTGTCCAGTCGTACCAGCCGGACGCGGCCTCGCGCGAGGAGGTCGGAACGGTCAGCGTTGCCGGCGACGGCATCGCGAAGGTGGAGGGTCTGCCCTCCGCCATGGCGAACGAGCTGCTGAAGTTCGAGGACGGCACCCTCGGTCTCGCCCTCAACCTCGAGGAGCGCGAGATCGGTGCGATCGTCCTCGGCGAATTCAACGGCATCGAAGAGGGCCAGCCGGTGCAGCGCACCGGTGAGGTTCTCTCCGTAGGTGTCGGCGAGGGCTACCTCGGCCGCGTTGTCGACCCGCTCGGCAACCCGATCGACGGCCTCGGCGAGATCGCGACCGAGGGCCGCCGCGCCCTTGAGCTGCAGGCCCCGGGCGTCATGGTCCGTAAGTCGGTGCACGAGCCCATGCAGACCGGCTACAAGGCCGTCGACGCGATGGTGCCGATCGGCCGTGGCCAGCGTCAGCTGATCATCGGTGACCGTCAGACCGGCAAGACCGCTCTTGCCGTCGACACGATCATCAACCAGCGCGACAACTGGCGCTCGGGCGACGTGAACAAGCAGGTCCGCTGCATCTACGTCGCCATCGGCCAGAAGGGCTCGACCATCGCGTCCGTTCGCGGCGCCCTGGAAGAGGCCGGCGCGCTCGAATACACGACGATCGTCGCCGCCCCGGCGTCCGACCCGGCCGGCTTCAAGTACCTGGCGCCGTACACCGGCTCCGCCATCGGCCAGCACTGGATGTACGCCGGCAAGCACGTCCTGATCATCTTCGACGACCTGTCGAAGCAGGCCGACGCCTACCGCGCCGTCTCGCTGCTGCTGCGCCGCCCGCCGGGCCGTGAGGCCTACCCGGGTGACGTCTTCTACCTGCACTCGCGTCTGCTGGAGCGCTGCGCCAAGCTCTCCGACGAGATGGGTGCCGGTTCGATGACCGGTCTGCCGATCGTCGAGACCAAGGCGAACGACGTGTCGGCGTTCATCCCGACCAACGTCATCTCCATCACCGACGGCCAGTGCTTCCTGGAGTCCGACCTGTTCAACGCGGGCCAGCGCCCGGCGCTGAACGTCGGTATCTCGGTCTCCCGCGTCGGTGGTTCCGCGCAGCACAAGGCCATGAAGCAGGTCTCCGGCCGTCTGCGCGTCGACCTCGCCCAGTACCGCGAGCTGGAGGCGTTCGCCGCCTTCGGTTCCGACCTGGACGCCGCGTCGAAGGCTTCGCTGGAGCGCGGCAAGCGCATGGTCGAGCTGCTCAAGCAGGGCCAGTACCAGCCGATGCCCGTCGAGGAGCAGGTCGTCTCCGTCTGGGCCGGCACCACCGGCAAGATGGACGACGTCCCGGTCGCCGACATCCGCCGCTTCGAGTCCGAGCTGCTGGAGCACCTGCGCCGCGAGCGCAAGGACCTCCTCACCTCGATCGCCGAGGGCGGCAAGATGTCGGATGACACCCTGACGTCGATCGCGGACGCCATCGCTGCCTTCAAGCAGCAGTTCGAGACGTCTGACGGCAAGCTCCTGGGCGAGGACGCTCCGGCCGTCAACGTCTCCAAGTGACGACGGAAGGGACCTGACTCATGGGAGCGCAGCTCCGGGTCTACAAGCGTCGCATCCGTGCCGTCACGGCGACCAAGAAGATCACCAAGGCGATGGAGATGATCGCCGCCTCGCGCATCGTCAAGGCGCAGCGCAAGGTGGCGGCATCGATGCCGTACGCGACCGAGCTCACCCGTGCGGTGACCGCGGTGGCGACCGGTTCGAACACCAAGCACGCCCTGACCACCGAGGTCGAGGCGCCGACCCGTGCCGCGGTCCTGCTCATCACGAGCGACCGCGGTCTGGCCGGCGGCTACTCCTCGAACGCCATCAAGCAGGCGGAGCGGCTCACCGAGCGGCTGCGCGCTGAGGGCAAGGACGTCGATGCCTACATCGTCGGCCGCAAGGGTGTCGCCTACTACGGCTTCCGCGAGCGCAAGATTGCGGACTCGTGGACCGGCTTCACCGACAGCCCGGCCTACGCGGACGCCAAGCGCGTCGCCGCGCCGCTGATCGAGGCCATCCAGACGGAGACGGCCGAGGGCGGCGTGGACGAGCTGCACATCGTCTTCACGGAATTCGTGTCGATGATGACGCAGAACGCCGTGGACGGCCGGATGCTGCCGCTCAGCCTCGCGGAGACCTCCGCCGGGGCGCAGGACGAGGCCGGTGCGAAGGGCGAGATCCTTCCGCTGTTCGAGTTCGAGCCGTCGGCGGAGGACGTCCTCGACGCCCTGCTGCCGCGCTACGTCGAGAGCCGCATCTACAACGCACTGCTGCAGTCGGCCGCTTCCGAGCACGCCGCCCGCCGTCGTGCGATGAAGTCGGCCACCGACAACGCCGGGGACCTCATCAAGAGCCTCTCCCGGCTTGCCAACGCGGCCCGCCAGGCCGAAATCACCCAGGAAATCAGCGAGATCGTCGGTGGCGCGAGCGCCATGGCTGACGCGACCGCGGGGAGTGACAAGTAAGTGACGACGACTACCGAGAACGCTGTGACGGCCGCTGCCACGGGCCGCGTCGCCCGGGTCATCGGCCCGGTCGTCGACGTGGAGTTCCCCGTCGACGCCATGCCCGAGATCTACAACGCCCTCAAGGTCCAGGTCGCCGACCCGGCCGAGGACGGCAAGCTCAAGACGCTGACCCTGGAAGTCGCCCAGCACCTGGGTGACGGCCTGGTCCGCACCATCTCCATGCAGCCCACCGACGGTCTGGTCCGCCAGGCCCCGGTGACCGACACGGGCGAGGGCATCACCGTCCCCGTCGGCGACTTCACCAAGGGCAAGGTGTTCAACACCCTCGGTGAGGTGCTCAACTACCCGGAGGCCAACTCCGAGGTGACCGAGCGCTGGCCGATCCACCGCAAGGCGCCGAGCTTCGACGAGCTCGAGTCGAAGACCGAGATGTTCGAGACCGGCGTCAAGGTCATCGACCTCCTCACCCCGTACGTCAAGGGTGGAAAGATCGGTCTGTTCGGTGGTGCCGGTGTCGGCAAGACCGTTCTGATCCAGGAAATGATCTACCGCGTCGCCAACAACCACGACGGTGTGTCGGTCTTCGCGGGCGTCGGTGAGCGTACCCGTGAGGGCAACGACCTCATCGAGGAGATGGGCGACTCGGGCGTCATCGACAAGACGGCGCTCGTCTTCGGCCAGATGGACGAGCCCCCGGGCACCCGTCTGCGCGTCGCGCTCGCCGGTCTGACCATGGCGGAGTACTTCCGCGATGTTCAGAAGCAGGACGTGCTCTTCTTCATCGACAACATCTTCCGTTACACCCAGGCCGGTTCGGAGGTGTCGACCCTTCTGGGCCGCATGCCGTCCGCCGTGGGTTACCAGCCGAACCTGGCTGACGAGATGGGTCTGCTGCAGGAGCGCATCACCTCGACCCGCGGTCACTCGATCACCTCGATGCAGGCGATCTACGTCCCCGCGGACGACCTGACCGACCCGGCGCCGGCCACCACCTTCGCCCACCTCGACGCGACGACGGTTCTCTCCCGTCCGATCTCCGAGAAGGGCATCTACCCGGCCGTGGACCCGCTGGACTCGACGTCCCGCATCCTCGACCCGCGGTACATCGCGGCGGACCACTACGCGGCCGCCATGCGTGTCAAGGGGATCCTGCAGAAGTACAAGGACCTCCAGGACATCATCGCGATCCTCGGTATCGACGAGCTGGGCGAGGAGGACAAGCTCGTTGTCCACCGTGCCCGTCGCGTCGAGCGCTTCCTGTCGCAGAACACCCACGTCGCCAAGCAGTTCACCGGCGTGGACGGTTCGGACGTTCCGCTCGACGAGTCGATCACCGCGTTCAACGCGATCTGCGACGGCGACTACGACCACTTCCCCGAGCAGGCGTTCTTCATGTGCGGTGGCATCGAGGACCTCAAGGCCAACGCCAAGGAGCTGGGCGTCTCCTGAGGCCCCGCTCCTCGTGAGCAGAGCCGATGATTGACCGGAGAGGGGCGGGTGCGTCCCGTCCCTCTCCCCACGCCCATTAGAATTTGACCCAACACCCGGCCGACCCGCCGGGTGGTGACCCGAGGAGCCACCTTGGCTGCTGAGCTGCACGTCGAGCTGGTCGCGGCGGACCGCAACGTCTGGTCCGGCGAGGCCACCCTTGTTGTCGCACGCACCACGTCCGGCGACATCGGCGTCATGCCCGGTCACCAGCCGCTTCTCGGTGTGCTGGAATCGGGCCCGGTGACCATCCGCACCAGCGACGGCAGCACTGTCGTCGTAGCGGTGCACGGCGGATTCATCTCGTTCGCGGACAACAAGCTGTCCCTGCTGGCCGAGATCGCCGAGCTCGCGGACGAGATCGACGTCCAGCGGGCGGAGCGGGCACTGGAGCGCGCGAAGGCGGAGGCCGATGCGGCCGCCGAGCGTCGCGCCGATGTCCGGCTGCGCGCGGTGACGGGGCACTGAGCCCCTTACCGAATAGTGTGCGTCCTCAGCCGCGGTCCGGTCTGGAATCTTCCAGAGCGGGTCGCGGCTGAGGCGATGCGGATCAGTTTTTCGTGTGCTGTATTCGATGAGCGAGGAGGTCGGTGAAGATGCTCCTCGCTCTGCTTGTGAGCGGCCTGGTCGTAGCCCTGGTGGTGATCGGGCTGTTCGTCTTCGGGCTGCGCCGCAGACTCATCCAGCGGTCCGGGGGGACCTTCGACTGCAGCCTGCGCTGGGACGTGGCCGACGAGCCCGACGTCTCGGGCAAGGGCTGGGTGTACGGGGTCGCCCGCTACAGCGGTGACCGGATCGAATGGTTCCGGGTGTTCAGCTACTCGCCGCGGCCCCGCCGGCTGCTGGAGCGTTCCTCCATCGAGGTGCTGGCCCGTCGCGCCCCCGAGGGCGAGGAGGAGCTGGCGCTGCTGTCCGACGCCGTCGTGCTCGGCTGTTCCCACCGGGGGACGCGCCTTGAGCTGGCGATGAGCGAGGACGCGCTGACCGGTTTCCTCGCCTGGCTGGAGGCGGCGCCTCCGGGACAGAGGGTGAACGTGGCCTGAGGGCCGGGCGCGCGGGCGTCAAGAAGGAGAACGCACGGGCGTCAAGAAGGAGAAGCCGGGGAGCAGGGGGCGGACCCTGCTCCCCGGCTTCGTCGTTCACCGGCCCCGTGCGCGGGGGTTACTGGAGACCGGTGTGGATCGCGTTCGCGAGCTCGCCGTTCGCGGTGTCGCCGCTGAATTCCCAGAAGAAGGCGCCCCGCAGGCCCTGCTGCTTGGTCCAGGTCATCTTTCCGGCGATGGTGGCGGGGGTGTCGTAGCTCCACCAGTTGCTGCCGCACTTCGCGTAGGCCGTGCCGGCGATCGTGCCGATGACCGGGCAGCTGCCCTTGAGCACCTTGTAGTCCTCGATGCCCTGCTCGTACGTGCCGGGGGCGGGTCCGGTGGCGGCGCCGCCGGGGGCGTCCTGGGTGACGCCGGTCCAGCCGCGCCCGTAGAAGCCGATGCCCAGGTTCAGCTTGGAGCCCGCGATGCCCTTGCCCTTGAGCTTGGTGATGGCGGCCTCGGAGTTGAAGCCGGCGATGGGGATGCCCGCGTAGGACGTGAGCGGGGAGTGCGGGGCGGTCGGGCCCTTGGCGTCCCAGGCGCCGAAGAAGTCGTACGTCATGACGTTGTAGAAGTCGACGTACTGGGCCGCGCCCGCGTAGTCGGCGAGGTCGAGCTTGCCTCCGTTGGAGCCGTCGGCGGAGATGGCGGCGGTGACCAGGTTGCTGCCGCCGAACTTGGCGCGGAGCGCGGAGAGCAGGTTCTTGAGGGAGGCGGCGCCGCTGGTGTCGCAGGACAGACCGCAGGCGTTCGGGTACTCCCAGTCGATGTCGATGCCGTCGAAGACGTCCGCCCAGCGCGGGTCCTCGACCAGGCTGTAGCAGGAGTCGGCGAAGGCGGCCGGGTTGGCGGCGGCCTGGCCGAAGCCGCCGGACCAGGTCCAGCCGCCGAACGACCACAGCACCTTGATGCCCGGGTACTTCTTCTTCAGCTCGCGCAGCTGGTTGATGTTGCCGGCGACGGGCTGGTCCCAGGTGTCGGCGGTGCCGTCGACGCTCGATGCGGCGTCGTACGTCTTCTGGTAGTCGGCGTAGGCGTCACCTATCGCGCACTTGCCGCCGGTGACGTTGCCGAAGGCGTAGTTGATGTGCGTGATCTTCGCGGCGGTGCCGGAGGTGACCAGGTTCTTCACGTGGTAGTTGCGCTGGTAGACGCCCCAGTCGGTGAAGTAGCCCAGCTTGACCGTGCTGCCGGTGGGCGGGGGCGTGGTGCCGCCGCCGGTCGTGGTGACGGAGAGGGCACCCGAGGAGGGGCCGGTCTGGTCGGCGGTGTCCCGGGCGGTGACGGTGTAGCTGTACGAGGTGCCCTTCGTCAGGCCCGAGTCGGTGTAGCTGGTGCCGGTGACCGTCGCGATCTTGGTCCCGCCGCGGAAGACGTCGTAGTTCTTGACGCCCTTGTCGTCGGTGGCGGCGCTCCAGCCGAGGGTCAGGGAGGTGTCGGTGACGCCGGTGGCGGTGGGGGTGCCGGGGGCCGACGGCGGGGAGTCGGTGGGGGTCGTGCCGCCGTCGCAGGAGGCGCCGTTGATCTTGCAACCGGAGGGGGCTCCGGGGCCGGCGCCGTTGAACCCGAAGCTGACGGTCGCGCCGGGGGAGAGGGTGCCGTTCCAGCCGACGTTCTTGCCGGTCCAGTGGGTGTCGGAGCCGGTGACGGTGGCGTCCCAGGCGGAGGTGACCGTGGTGCCGGAGGGGTAGTCCCACTCCACGGTCCAGCTGGTCAAGGTGGTGGTGCCGGTGTTCTTCACCGTCCACTTGCCCTCGAAGCCGGAGCCCCAGTCGGAGACCTTCGTGTACGTCGCGGTCGCGGAGCCGGCGGCCTGCGCGGGGCCGGCCAGGGCCACGAGTCCCGCGGCCGGCAGGGCGAAGGCGGCCACCGCGGCGGCGAGCCTCCGGAAGAGTCGGGTGGGGGGTGGGGGTGCTGTGCTCAAGGTCGTCCTCCGTAGGTCCGCCGAAGTCGCGGGGCCGACTTCGGCATGGGGGTGGGACCTGCGCCGCCCGTGAGCCTGCCTGTTTGTCATGACACGCTCACCACAGTTCCGGTGAGCGTAGAAAGGTCTGGACCAACCGTCAAGAGGTCCAGACCTCCACTGCCGCGGTCCGCCGCCGACCCGGCTGCCGCGCCGGGGGCGCCTCCTCGGGGCCGGCTGCGGGGCTTCGCCTAGCGCTCCCCGCCCGGGACCCACAGGACGTCGCCGACCTCCTTGTTGGCCGTGCGGGCCAGGATGAAGAGGAGGTCCGAGAGGCGGTTGAGGTAGGTCGCCGTCAGGGGGTTCATCACCTCGCCGTGCGCCTCCAGGGCCGCCCACGTCGAACGCTCGGCGCGCCGGACCACCGTGCACGCCTGGTGCAGGAGGGCGGCGCCGGGGGTGCCGCCCGGGAGGATGAAGCTGCGCAGCTTCTCCAGCTCCTCGTTGAAGCGGTCGCAGTCCGCCTCCAGCTTGTCGATGTAGAACTGCTCGACGCGCAGTGGAGGGTACTGCGGGTTCTCGACGACCGGGGTGCACAGGTCGGCGCCGACGTCGAACAGGTCGTTCTGCACCCGGACCAGGACCTTCACCACGTCCTCGGGCAGACCCCCGAGCGCGATCGCCGTCCCGATGGCCGCGTTGGCCTCGTTGGCGTCGGCGTACGCGGAGATCCGCAGGTCCGTCTTGTGCGTGCGGCTCATGTCCCCGAGGGCGGTCGTGCCCTTGTCGCCGGTGCGGGTGTAGATGCGCGTGAGGTTCACCATGGGTCCAGCGTAGTGACACGGCGAAGTGCGGGGCCGGGGAGAGGGAGGCGCGATCCCGGACAAACGCGCCCAAGCGTCAACTGCGGTTCCCCGCCCCGCTGCTGGGCCGTACCAGTGTGATGTCCGTCATCTGAGACGTGACGCGTGTTACTTCGCGGTCACACCGTCCCTCACGGACGCTAGTCTCCGCCGGAGAGGCTACGAGACTGGGCCGTAGCGAGAACGAGGGGTGTGCAGTGGCTGGGAAGCTCGCCGTCATCGGTGCCGGACTCATGGGTTCCGGGATCGCTCAGGTCTCCGCTCAGGCGGGATGGGACGTCGTCTTGCGCGATGTCACCGATGCCGCGCTGACCCGCGGCACGGACGGGATCAAGGCCTCGTACGACAAGTTCGTCTCCAAGGGCAAGCTGACGGCGCAGGACGCCGAGGCGGCGCTCGCCCGGATCGCCACGACCACCGACCTCGACGCGGTCGCGGACGCGGACATCGTCGTCGAGGCCGTCTTCGAGAAGCTCGAAGTCAAGCACGAGATCTTCCGCGCCCTCGACAAGCTGGTGCGCGACGACGCGATCCTGGCGTCCAACACCTCCGCCATCCCGATCACCAAGATCGCAGCGGTGACGGAGCGCCCAGAGCGGGTCGTCGGCGCGCACTTCTTCTCGCCCGTCCCGATGATGCAGCTGTGCGAACTCGTCCGCGGCTACAAGACGAGCGACGAGACCCTCGCCACCACCCGCGCGTTCGCCGAGTCCGTCGGCAAGACCTGCATCGTCGTCAACCGCGACGTGGCCGGCTTCGTGACGACCCGTCTGATCTCCGCGCTGGTGGTCGAGGCCGCCAAGCTCTACGAATCGGGCGTGGCCACCGCCGAGGACATCGACATCGCCTGCAAGCTGGGCTTCGGGCACGCGATGGGGCCGCTGGCCACCGCCGACCTCACGGGCGTCGACATCCTGCTGCACGCCACCAGCAACATCTACACCGAGTCGCAGGACGAGAAGTTCGCGCCGCCGGAGCTGATGCGCCGCATGGTGGACGCGGGCGACTTCGGCCGCAAGAGCGGGCAGGGCTTCTACAAGCACTGAGCGCATCGTTCGAACGCCTTCACCCGTTGGTGTGAATGAGAGTATCGGTTCGCTCACAGTCGGCAACTTCCCTGCCCCCGGGGCAGTCAGTTCCAGTGAGAGTTGCCGACCACGGACCAGTCGGACCATACGTACGCGGCACGTACGCGGGACTGCGGGAGCACATATGCACATCAGGGGCGACCACGCCGAACTCGTTGTCGGGGGTCGCCTCGACGTGCGCAGCGCGGCGGACGCCCGTACGGCCCTCCACACGGCTCTCGATCGCGGCCACGGCGACCTCGTGCTCGACCTCACCGGGCTCGACTCCTGGGACGCGACCGGACTCGGCGTCATCATGGGCGCCCACCGGCGGGCGGGCCGCTCCGGGCGCCGTCTCGTCCTGCGCGGGGTGCCCGCGCAGATGCAGCGGCTGCTCGTGGCGACCCGGCTCCACCGGATCCTCGCCATCGAGGGCGGACTGGAAGCGGAATCCCTGCCGCGGGTGTGATGCCGGGGCCGCTCTTTCCTGCGGAAACGTAACGTTCCGGTGGTGAAGGCCCTCTGACGGTTCCCCGCGCGCCCGGCCACGGTCTAGGCTCCGGGCGGAAACCGGACCAGTAGCGACAGCGGCGAGTGCGTGCGAAGGCCGGGCGGTAAGACGGCGGCAGCGGCGCGGCACGCGACGCGATCGGGGGACTTGGTCATGGACCGTACTCAGGGGCAGCCCGGCGGGGACTCGGTACTTCGGGCCGCGGGATCCGCGGGCACGGGAACCGGCTCCGCGGGCTCCGCGGGAGCGGCCGCGCCCGCCGCGCCCGCCGGCGGTGTCACGCGCGTCGTCACGCTGACCACGGGGGACTTCACCCTCACCGTCAACCCCGTCGACGGCAGCGAGATAGAACCCCTGCGCCCCGGCACCGGGACGCAGCGCCCCGCCAAGCGGGACCCGGAATCCCGCGCCGCCTGGGAGGCCGCCGCCCGCCCGCCCGCACTCCCCGGCTCCACCACCCCCGCCCGCCCCCTGCTCCAGCGCGAGGAGGAGCGGGAGCGCCTGGAGCGGCTGCTGGGCCGCGGGCGCTCCGTACGGCTGACCGGACCGGCCGGATCGGGCCGTTCCGCGCTGCTCCACTCCGTTGCCGCCGTGTGCACGGGCCTCGCGCCGGACGGGGTCGTCCGGCTCAGCGGATACGGGCGCCAGCAGCCGCAGGAGCTGCTGTACGCCCTCCACGCGGCCGTGTACGAGGCCGCCGGCGAACGGCCCGACCGGGCGGAACTCCTCAGGCGGGTCCGGGACATCGGCGCGATCGTCCTCGTGGACGACCTGGAGCTGGGCGGAGCTGCCCTCGACGAACTCCTGCGCGCCACCCCCGAGTGCGCGTACCTGCTGGCCGCCACCCCCGACACCACCGCGCCTTCCGAGTACTCGCACCTGGAGGAGGTCTTCCTCGGGGGCCTCGGCCGGGCCGAATGCGTCCAGCTCCTGGAGACGCTCACCGGACGGCCCCTGACGGAGGAGGAAACGGCCTGGGCGGGGGACCTGCGGTTCGCCTCCGAGGGGCTCCCCCTGCGCTTCGTACAGGCGGCCGCGTTGCTGCGCCGCCGCGACGAGCTGAACCACCGCGACGCGCCCGACGAGGAGGACGAGCCCGGCGTCTTCGAGGGCCGGCCGCGCGAAGCCGCCCACATACCGCTGCCGACGCTGGCCGAAGGCGCGGCGCCGGCGGAGCTGCTGGCCTCGCGGGTGAGCGAGTCGGCCCGGGCCGCCCTGCGGATCGCCTGCGCGCTCGGCGGGGAGATGCCGCACCACGCGCACCTGCCGGCGCTGGTCGGGGACACCCACGCCGACGCGGCGGTCGCGGAACTGCTGGACTGCGGGCTGCTGACCCCCGTGGGCCCGCGCTACCGGCTGTCCTCGGGGGTCGCGCGGCAGCTGGAGGAGGCCGGCTACGGGGACAGCGCGGCCGAGGAGGCCCGTACCGCCGCCCGGCACTACGCCTGGTGGACCGGGCACGCCTCGGTGACGCCCGAGCGGGTCGCGGCCGAGGCCGACGCGGTCCTGGCGGCGCTCGCGGGCGCCGACGTGGTGGCCGCCGTCATGCTGGCCCGGACGGCGGCACCGGCCCTGGCGGCTTCCTTGCACTGGGAGGCGTGGGAGCGGGTGCTGCGCTCGGGCGCGGAGGCCGCCCGCAAGGCGGGGGAGGTGGCGGAACAGGCCTACTTCCACCACGAGCTGGGCGTGCTCGCCCTGTGCGAGGGGCGGCTGGAGCGGTCGCGCGCCGAGCTGGAGGCTTCGATCGGGCTGCGGGGCGCGCTCGCGGACAAGCGCGGGACCGTCGCGGGCCGGCGGGCACTGGCCCTGGTCACGGACCGCGAGGCGGCGGAGGTGGAAGTGTCGCCGCCGCTGCGGCTGGCGGCCCCGGCGGCTTCACCCGCGCCCGCGGCCCCGGCCGTCCCCGCGGTGGCGGCCGCGCCCGTGCCCAACCCGCTCGCCCGCCCCGCCGCTCCCCCCGCACCGCCCGTCGGGGCGGACGCGGTGACCCAGGTGGTGCCCGCCATCCGCCGGCCCGGGACCGCGGCGACGCCGCCGGCCTTCTCGAAGGTGTTCGAGGACGCCTTCCCGCCGGTGGCGAAGCAGGAGCCGGTCACCGTCCCCGTGCCGGGCGTGGCGCGGCCGCCCGCGGGGGAGCCCGACTCCCGGCGCAGGACGGCGCTCCTCGCCGCGGCCGGAGCCCTGGCCGTGGCCGTGATAGGGACCGTGGTGGGTCTGGCGGTGTCCGGGCCGGACGAGCGGACGCCGAGCGACCCGGCGGTGTCCTCGACCCCGGACACCGACCTCAGCGCCGACACCGGCACGAGCGACCCCGCCACCACGCCGGAGCAGGGCACCGACGGCCCGACGGCGGCCACGTCCGACCCGGCGGCGCCCCAGGAGGGTGAACCGGCGGCGGAGCCCCGGCCGGGCACCACCCCGGGCCCGCGGACCACGGCGAAGGGCCGGACCCCGACCCGCAACGCCTCACCGCCGGCGCCGGGCACCACGGCACCGACCTCGCCGGCACCGGGCGGCGAGCCGGACCACCCGCCGGCCACCTCGTCCTCGCCGACGACGACCCCGCCGACGGATTCCCCGACGGGGCCGCCCACGACCGAGTCCGCCTCCGAGGCGGCCCCGTCGTCCTCGGGGTGAGGCCGGGGCCCGCGGATCAGAAGAGGCGGAGCTTGTCGTCCTCGATGCCGCGCATCGCGTTGTAGTCCAGCACCACGCAGTCCATGCCGCGGTCCGTCGCCAGTACGCGGGCCTGCGGCTTGATCTCCTGCGCGGCGAAGACACCGCGGACCGGCGCGAGGTGCGGGTCGCGGTTGAGGAGTTCGAGGTAACGGGTGAGCTGCTCCACGCCGTCGATCTCGCCGCGCCGCTTGATCTCCACGGCTACCGTCGCACCGGAGGCGTCACGGCACAGGATGTCCACGGGGCCGATCGCCGTCATGTACTCGCGGCGGATCAGCGTGTAGCCGTCGCCCAGCGTGTCGATGCGGTCGGCGAGCAGCTCCTGGAGGTGCGCTTCCACGCCGTCCTTGATCAGGCCCGGGTCGACGCCCAGCTCGTGGGAGGAGTCGTGCAGCACTTCCTCCATGGTGATGATGAGCTTCTCGCCCGCCTTGTTGACGACGGTCCAGACGCCCTCTTCGGCGCCGGTCCCCTCCTTGAGGGTGCACGGAGGAGACATCCAGTTGAGCGGTTTGTACGCCCGGTCGTCCGCGTGGATCGAGACACTGCCGTCGGCCTTCACGAGGATCAGACGGGGTGCGGAGGGCAGATGGGCGGTGAGCCGGCCCGCGTAGTCGACGGAGCAGCGGGCAATGACGAGACGCATGGTCGGCAACGCTACTCGACCGACGGCCCTCCACGCGATTCGCCCGTGAAAGCCCCCTTCGTCGATGGCGCGTTGTATGCGCATTCTCCTGGTGCGGCAACCCGGGGGCGCCTACCGTGGTGAGCGGGTGGTTGTCGAACGTGCACGCTGCGTCGCGGCCGCCTTCCCTGCCCGTAGGACTCCGGACACCCAGACGGCCGGGGTCACGAGAGGAGAACCCATGTCGCTCGACGTCTCACCGGCCCTACTCGAACAGGCCGAGCGAGGCGAGGTCGACGAAGCCGCTTTCGTCGACTGCGTCCGGACCTCCCTGCCTTACGCATGGGAGATGGTCAGCTCGCTGGTGGCCCAGCTGGAGGTTGAGGGCGGAGAGTTCGCCGACAACCAGACGCCGCCGCCGGACGAGCAGGCGCGCGGGCAGCTGCTGCGCGCGCTCGCGAGTGACGCGATACGCGGTGCCCTGCAGCGCCACTTCGGGGTGCGCCTGGCCTTCCAGAACTGCCACCGGGTAGCGGTGTTCCCGCTGGACCCGGCGGTGGACGACCGGCTTGCCAAGTTCACCTCGATCCGCGGTCAGCTGCTCAACCAGTCGCCGGAACTGCGGGACTGCTAGGTCCTGTCGAACCGGACAGGGCCCGGGGCTTTCAGCTGCCGCTCCGATCGCGGAAGGTGCGACTGGCAACCGGGGCGGCAGCCCGGTCTCAGCTCTCAGCCGAGGCGGGGCAGGACCTCGGCGCCGATGCGCCGTACGTTCTCCTCCGTCGCGGCGAGGTCGCCGGAACCCTCCGTGAGCAGGGCGAAGCGGGTGATGCCCGTGCGTTCGGAGGTCGCGGCGAGCCGGTCCGCCGCGACCTTGGGGGTCCCGACGGGGTGCAGCCGGCACAGCAGCTCCGTGTACGCCACCGGGTCCCGCATCGCACGCTGCCGGCCGTCCACCGTCACGTGCGCGTCCAGGCCCTGGCGCAGCCAGCCGGGCATCGCCTTCACCAGCGTCTCCCGCGCGTCCGCCGTGCGGTCGGCGAGCTGGCAGACCCCGGCCGACACGTGGGCGGCCTGCGGCTCGTGGCCGGCCGCCCGGGCCGTGCGCCGCCACAGGTCGACCATGTCCGCCTTGTCCTCGTCCCCGCAGTGCATGCCCAGCAGCATCGGCAGACCCCGCTCCGCGGCCAGCCGTACCGACGCCGGGGAGGTGCAGGCGACGATCACTTCCGGCCCCTTCCCGTCGCCGTCCAGCGCGTCCGCGGGGCGCGGTACGACGGCCACCTCGCGGAAGCCGTACCGTTCGCCGGCCGCTCCCACGCGCGCCTCGGTCAGCCAGCGCCGCAGCAGGTCCAGGGCTTCCGGGAAACCGGTCTCGTAGGCGTCCAGGCCCCCGCCGAACACCTCCAGGTCGACCCAGGGACCGCCCCGGCCCACCCCGAGCATGAAGCGGCCGCCCGAGGTCAGGTGCAGCAGGGCCGCCTGCTCGCCCAGGGCCACCGGGTGCGAGCTCGGCAGCACGCTCACCGCGGTGCCCACGCGCAGCCGCCGGGTCCGCCCGAGCAGCAGGGCCGCCAGGGTCACCGCCGAGGGGCACACCCCGTACGGCACGAAATGGTGCTCGGCGAGCCAGACCGCGTCCAGCCCGGCCTCTTCGGCGACCTCCGCGGTCCGCACCGCCCGGTGCAGCGCCTCCCCCGGCCCCTGGCCCGGGAACTGGGCCGCCACTACAAACGCTCCTACGCGCATCGCGCTCAACCTCCTCGCGGCTGACGCGGCCTCCCCAGGTGGACCGGCTCTCCGCCGTTCATGACATCAACGTCTGATGGCAACAACGCCCGACACGTGCCAAAGGCACGGCCCGGCGCCAAAGTTATTGGGATTGTCAGGCCAGCGCCCGTGAACGGACCCCGTCCTCGGACACACTGCGGGTACCCGGGCTCGCTGCGCGTAGTCTGGGAGAAAGTCACTGCCGTCCGCCCATCCGTGAGGTATACGTGTCACCGCGCCACAACCGCCCCAGGGGCGGCGGGAATCCAGCCGGCCGTTCGGGTACGGGGTCCGGTTCCGGGTCCGGTTCGGGAGGGCTGGACCGGTTCGGTCTGGAGCAGACCGAGGAGTACCTCGGCGAGGAGTGGAAGGTCCGGCACGTGGCGGGCGCGAGCGCGGCGGGCAAGCGCTACCGCTGCCCCGGCTGCGACCAGGAGATCCCCTCCGGCACCCCGCACCTGGTGGCCTGGCCCGAGTACGGCGGCGTGGACGACCGCCGGCACTGGCACAAGGCCTGCTGGAACGCGAAGGACCGCCGCACCTCACGGGTGCAGCGGTCCAGGAACGCGCCGAAGTACTAGGTCCCCCTTGCCCGCCCGGGCCCTCACACGTCCCGGCGGCCGACCACCACGTACGAGGCCGCCATCGCGGCGCCCGTCACCAGCAGCATCAGCGCCACCTGCGTCAGGTCGGCGGGCATCGTCTGCGGGGAGCCGGTGGGCGTGGTGCCCGACGGCATCCCGAACAGCTGCATCAGCGCGACCGGCGCGTTGTGCTGGAGCACCAGCCGCCCCAGCGGCGCCGAGGCCTCCCAGATGCTGAGCATGGCCCCGGCCACCGGCGGCAGCGTCACCACGCCGATCATGACGGCGATCGCTCCCGCCGAGTGCCGCACCAGTGCCCCGACGGCCAGCGCGAGCAGCCCGAGCAGGGTCACGTAGAAGCTCCCCGCCAGAGCCCCGCCCCATTCGCCCGCCGAGTGGCTCCCCGCGGCGGGGCCGTTGTGGGCGATGGCCGCCGCCGTGCCGACCGCGAAGACGGAACCGGCGCTGGTGAGGAAGGCGGTGAGGCCGAAGACCAGGTACTTGGCGGTGAGGATCCGGTGCCGGTCGGGCGCGGCGGTGAAGGTGGTGCGCACCAGGCCCGTGCCGTGCTCGGAGGTGATCGTGAGCACGCCGAGCACCATCACCGCGAGCTGCCCGACGAGCATGCCGATGAGGGCCGGCGTGGTGAAGGGGATGTCGGTGTAGTCGCGGGAGGTGGTCTGGGCGATGAAGAGCATGCCGATGCCGACGACGACCACCACCAGGGAGCCGAGCGTCCACAGGGTGGAGCGGACCGAGACGAGCTTGGTCCACTCCGAGGCCAGCGCGTGTCCCAGGTGCGGACGCCGGCTCTCCAGGGGCGAGCTGTAGGCCGTCGCGGCGGGAGCCGTCGTAGGGGTCTGTGCGCTGCTCATCGGGAGGCCTCGGGGTTGTTCCGGGTGGAGGCGGCGAGCTCGCCGGGCTCGCTGGGCATGAGGAACCCCGGACCACCCGCCGAGGGTGGTGGGGGTGCGAAGAAGCCCGTCTGCGGGACGTCGGGCGCCTGCGGGCCCTCCTCCCACTCCGGCAGGGCCAGCGGGTCCGTCTCCCACAGCTGGGCCCGGGGGTCTTCGGTGGAGGTGTACTCGACGGAGGACCGGGTCATCCGCATGTACGCCTCCTCCAGCGAGGCCCGGTGCGGGGACAGCTCCCACAACCGCAGGCCGCCCTCGTGGGCCAGGTCGGAGATCCGGGGCAGCTCCAGGCCGGTCACCCGCAGGGCGCCGTCCGGCTCCTGGAGGACGCGGGCCCCGTCCTTGCGGAGGATCTCCGAGAACGCGTCCCGGCCACCGGGGCCGGTCCCGGCCACGCGCACCCGAGCGAATCCGGCCGAGTTGTGGGCGATGAACTCCTGGGTGCTCATGTCGGCCAGCAGCCGGCCCCGCCCGATCACTATCAGGTGGTCCGCGGTCAGGGCCATCTCGCTCATCAGGTGCGAGGAGACGAAGACGGTGCGGCCCTCGGCGGCGAGCCGGCGCATGAGGTTGCGGACCCAGAGGATGCCCTCCGGGTCGAGACCGTTGACGGGTTCGTCGAAGAGCAGGACCTGGGGGTCGCCGAGGAGGGCGGTGGCGATGCCGAGCCGCTGGCCCATGCCGAGGGAGAACCCCTTCGTGCGCTGCCGGGCGGCGTCCTGGAGACCGACGACCGCCAGCACCTCGTCCACCCGCTTCTCGGGGATGCCCGAGAGCTGGGCGATGGACAGCAGGTGGGTGCGGGCCCGGCGGCCGCCGTGCATGGCCTTCGCGTCGAGCAGGGCGCCGACGTGCCGCTGGGCGTTCACCAGCTCCCGGAAGGGCTGCCCGTTGATCGTCACACGGCCGGCGGTGGGCCGGTCGAGCCCGAGGATCATGCGCATGGTGGTGGACTTCCCCGACCCGTTGGGTCCGAGGAATCCGGTGACGTGACCAGGCCTGACCTGGAAGGACAGCTGGTCGACGGCGGTCTTGGCGCCGAAGCGCTTGGTCAGGCCGACTGCCTCGATCATGGTTGTGCCCCTCGACAGGCCGGCAGGCCCGGGACGGCTCTCGCCCCTGTAAGGGTTAAGAGGATATCGAGTGGCCTACGGTTCCGTCCCCGGCCGGATCCCTGAGCTGCCCCTGAGACCGACCCGGGCTTTCCCCTAAGACCCGGGCCTCTCGCACGGACCCTTTCCCGGAGACCCGCGCTTTCCCCTAAGACCCGGGCCTTCGCCGGGGACGTGTCAGGCGTCCCTGTTCCGCAGGACGAAGTAGCCGCCGAGCACCGAGGCGGCCACCCACACCAGCATGATGGCGAGGCCGCCCCAGGGGCCGTAGGGGGTCTCGCCGCGGCCCATGGCGTCCGGCACGATCTGCATGATCTTGGAACCCGCCTTGTCGGGCAGGTACTGGCCGTACTTCCTGGTCGCTTCGAAGCCGCTGAGCAGGTTCGAGACGATCAGGAAGAACGGGATCAGGATGCTGATCGAGGCGACCGAGCTGCGCAGCATGGTGGCCACGCCCATCGAGAACAGGGCCAGGAGCGCCATGTACACACCGGCGCCGATCACCGCCCGCAGAACGTGGTCCTGCCCGATGCCGATGCCGTGCTCACCCAGGATCGCCTGGCCGACGAAGAAGGCCACGAAGCTGGTCAGCAGCCCGACCAGCAGGGCCAGCACCGTGGCCACGGTGAGCTTGCCCAGCAGGAAGCCCCCGCGGCCGGGCACGGCGGCCAGGGAGGAGCGGATCATGCCTGTGCTGTATTCGGTGCTGACCACCAGCACTCCGAAGACGATCATCGCCAGCTGGCCGAACTGCATCCCGCTGAAGCTCATCAGGGTCGGGTCGAAGGTGGCCCGTTCGATCGCGGGCATGCTGTCGAAGGCCGAGCTGATCAGGGCGCAGAACCCGGCGCCGAAGCCCACGGTGGCGATGACGGCGATGGCCAGGGTCCAGACCGTGGAGGAGACCGTACGGATCTTCGTCCACTCGGAGTTGAGGACGGCGGGGAAGGCCACGTCACTCACCGCCCTTGCGGGTCGCGTCGAAACCGGCGCCCCACGCGGGGACCTCGGCCGGACGCGCCGGGTTGTCGACCGCCATGCCGGGAGCGGGAGGGACGCCGGGACGCCCCGGCGCGTGGGCGTGGTACTCGACGGAGTCCGCCGTCATACGCATGAACGCTTCTTCCAGTGAAGCCCGTTGGGGGCTGAGTTCGTGCAGCACGATCTGGTGCTGTGCGGCCAGTTCGCCGAGCCGCTCCGGTCCCACGCCGTCGATCTCCAGCGTTCCGGTGGCGGGGACGCTGACGGCGTTGATGCCGGCCTCGTGCAGGACGTCCTTGAGCCGCTCCTGCTGCGGCGAGCGCAGGCGTACGTAGCTGCGCGAGTTCTGGTGGATGAAATCGGCCATCGACAAGTCGGCGAGGAGGCGGCCCTGCCCGATCACGATCAAATGGTCTGCCGTCAGCGCCATTTCACTCATCAAGTGCGAGGAAACGAAGATCGTCCTGCCTTCTGACGCCAGCCTCTTCATCAGATTGCGGATCCAGTGAATTCCCTCCGGGTCCAGACCATTGACGGGTTCGTCGAACATCAGGATCTCCGGATCGCCGAGCAGGGCGGCGGCGATTCCCAGCCGCTGCCCCATGCCGAGCGAAAATCCTTTCGACTTCTTCCTCGCCACCGGTGTCAGCCCCACGAGATCCAGCACCTCGGTCACCCGGCGTTCGGGGATCCGGTTCGACTGGGCCAGGCAGAGCAGGTTGTTGTAGGCGCTGCGTCCGCCGTGCATGGACTTCGCGTCCAGCAGGGCTCCGATGTGCTTCAGCGGTTCCGGCAGGTCCCGGTAGTGCTTGCCGTCGATCCTGACCGTGCCGCTGGTCGGGTTGTCGAGGTCGAGCATCATGCGCATGGTGGTGGACTTCCCCGCCCCGTTGGGGCCGAGGAAGCCCGTCACCACCCCCGGTCTGACCTGGAAGCTGAGGTTGTCCACCGCGGTCTTGGCGCCGAATCGTTTGGTAAGGCCCTCAAGCTCGATCATGCGGCCACGCTAGAACGCCCGAGGGCCCTGCGCCACCTCTAAAGGTGACACAGGGCCCTCGTCGTGCGCGTGCTGCGGCAACGGTCCTACCGGCGAGTATCGGGGGTGTACGCGCCGGACGCCGTGACCGGGTCAGCGGGTCTGCTGCGCCGGGACGCCGCGGGTGACCGGCTCGTCGTCGATCGGGGAGCCGGCGGCGGCCACGGCCGCACCGGTCAGCGTCGCCAGCATCTCGCGGACGTTGGTCAGCTGGGCGTTGATGGAGTCGCGGCGGTTGGTCAGCGCCGCCAGCTCGCGCTCGGACTCGCTGCGGATCCGGTCGGCCTTGGCGTTGGCGTCGGCGACGATGTCCTCGGCCTGGCGCTGCGCGGTCTCCACGGTCTGGCGGGCGCGGCGCTCGGCGTCCGTACGGAGCTTCTCGGCCTCCAGGCGCAGCTGCTCCGCGCGGTGCTCAATCTCGGCGAGCCGCTTCTCGGCCTTGGCCTGACGGGAGGCCAGGTCCCGCTCGGACTGCTCGCGGCGCTTGGCGAGGTTGGTCTCGAAGTCGGCGGCGGCCTGGGCGGCCTTGGCGCGGGTCTCCTCGAAGAGCGCGTCGGCCTCCTCGCGCTTGGAGGCCGCGTCCTTCTGGGCCTCGGCGCGCAGGGTCGACGCGTCGCCCTTGGCCTTCTCGACGATGCGGACGCCCTCGTCCTCCGCCTTCGCCTTGCGGTCGGCGGCGAACGACTCGGCGTCATTGCGCACCTGCTGGGCGGCCGACTCCGCCAGCTCACGGTGCTGCTCGGCCGCGCGACGGGCCTCCTCGCGCAGGTCCTTCGCCTCCTCCTCGGCCAGGCGCAGGATCTTCTCGACCCGGGCGCCGAGACCCGCGTACGACGGCTCCGCGTCGCTCACCTGGGCCTGGGCGTTCTGCGTTTCGAGGTGCAGCTCCTCGATCCGCTTTTCCAGAGAGTTGATACGTCCAAGTGCGCTGTCGCGGTCGGAGACCAGCTTGGTGATGCGGTCGTCCACCTGACCGCGGTCGTAACCACGCCGCACGAGCTCGAAGCCGAAGGGGGAGGAAGTGTCGCTCATGGGGTTCCTGTCGAATGAGACCGATGAGGTGCTACGTGAGGTGTTAGGGGAATCCTAGGCGCCCGAGCGGCGTGTCATCGAGTCAATCCACGTTTGATCTGGACAATGACACCCCTTTTGAGTGGCAAGGCGACAGAATGCTTGTCACTCGTTCGGATGAACCTTCATCAGGTGCACACATTCCCTCACACTGACTAGCCCTCTGACGACTTACCACCCGAACGAGTGGAACCCGCTGCCGCTCCGGCCTTCACACCCCCCGCGCCCTGACCGCCGACCGTCGGCTTTCCGCCACCCGAAGGCGCCTCGAATGATTCCAACGCCTCAAGAACGTCCTGGACACGGGAGATCTCCGCCTGAATGTCCTCCCGCCTGCGCACGAGTACTTCCAGCTCACGGCGGCCCTCATCGACCAGCTGCTCCGCCTCGGCCTTCGCCTCCGCGAGCGCCTGCTCCGCCCGGCGCGCCAGATCGGCCTTCTTCTGCTCGGCCTCCTTGAGCAGCGCCTCCGCCTTGCGGACGGCGGCGATACGGACCTTGCTCGCCTCGCTGCTCGCGTCGGACAGCATCTCCTTGGCCTTCGCCTCCGCCTCGACGCTCTGCTCCGTCGCCGCGCGCACCAGCTTGTCCACGCGTTCCCCGGCCGACTTCATCTGCTCGGCCGACTCCCGGCGGGCCCGCTCGTGCAGCTCCTCCACCTCGGACTCCACGCGGGCGCGCAGCTCCTCCGCCCGCTCCCTTATGGCGGCGGCGTCGCTGCGCGCCCCGACGAGCAGCTCGTCCGCGTCCGTACGGGCCTTCTCCACCATGGAGTTGCCCTCGACGGTCGCCTCCGAGGTGATCCGCGCGGCCTCCTTGCGGGCCGCGTCGACCATCGCGTCGGCCTGTTCCTCGGCGGCCGTGGTCGCCGCCAGGGCCTGCTGCCGCGCGTCGGCGGTGAGCTTGTCGGCTTCCGCCGCGGCCTCCGTGATGAGCCGGTCCACCTGCTCCGCGGCCTCGCTGCGGCGCTTGTTGGCCTCCTCGCGGGCCTCGTCGAGCAGCCGCTCCGACTCCGCCCGTGCCTCGGTGCGCATGCGCTCCGCCTCGGTCGCCGCCTGCGCCTTGACGCGCTCGGCCTCCGAGCGGGTGCGGGCCGCGTGCTCCTGTGCCGAGGACAGCGCCTCGGTGGCCTCGGCGCGCAGCCGCTCCGCCTCGGTCTGGGCCTCGCCGACCGTGCGCTCGTTGTCCTTGCGGGTCTGCTCGGTGAGCTTGTCGGCTTCCGCCGCCGCCTCGGTGATGAGCCGGTCCACCTGCTCCGCGGCCTCGGTGCGGCGCCGGCCCGCCTCCTCGCGGGCCTCGTCCAGCATCCGCTCGGACTCCCGCTCGGCGCTCGCCAGCGTCTCCGCCGCCGCGGCCGTGACCCGCTCGGCCTCCGCGGTGGCCTCGCCGATGACCCGGCCGCCCTCCGCGCGCGCCTCCTCCAGCGCCAGCGCCGCCTCGGTACGCAGCCGCTCGGCCTCCGCCGCGGCCTCGCCGACCGTGGCCTCGTTGGCCGCGCGGGTCTCCTCGACCAGCCGGTCGCCCTCGGTGCGGGCGTCGACCAGCACGCGCGCCGCGTCCCGTTCGGCCGCGGCCAGGGTGTCCGCGGCCTGCTTCGTGAGCCGCTCGGACTTCGCCGTCGCCGCGGCCAGCGCGGCCTCGCTCGCCGTGCGCGTCTCCTCGGTGAGCCGCTCCGCCTCGGAGATCGCCTCCGTGACCAGCCGGTCCGCCTGCTCCGCGGCCTCGGTGCGCAGCCGGCCGGCCTCCACCCGTGCCTCGTCCAGCGTGCCCGCCGCCTCGGCGCGGGTCGCCTCGGCCTCGGCCTCGGCGTCGGCGCGCAGCCGCTCCGCCTCCGCGGTGGCCTCCGCGACCGTCGCCGAGTTGGCCGCGAGGGTCTCCTCGGTGAGCCGCTCGGCCTCCTGCGTCGCCTCCGCGACGATGCGGGCGCCCTCGGCGCGCGAGGACTCCAGGGACTCCGCCGCCTCGCCACGGATCCGGTTCGCGTCGTCCCGGGCGTCCGCCCGGGTCCGGGACGCGTCGCGTTCGGCGGCGGCCAGCGCGTCCGTCGCCTCCGTACGCACCCGTTGCGCGTACTCGGCGGTGTCGGCGCGCAACTGCTCGGCCTCGGCGATCGCGTCGCCGACCGTGCGCTCCGCCAGCGCCTTCGCCGCGTCCGTCTCCTGCCGGGCTTCACTGCGGATGCGGGCGGCGTCCTCGGCGGCCCGCTCCCGCTCCGCGTGGGCGTCGGCGCGGACCCGGCCGGCCTCGGCCTCCGACTCCGTCCTGGTGCGCTCCGCCGCGTGCTCGGCCGCGCTGCGCAGCCCGGCGATCTCCTCCTCGGCCTGCTCGTGCAGCCCGGCCACGGCGTCGCGGACCTGCTGGGCGGTGGCCTCCGCCGCCGCCACCAGCTCCGACGCGCGCCGCTCCGCCTCCTCGGTGAGCCGGGCCGCCTCGGCCTGCGCCTCCTCCGAGCGCTTGCGGGCCTGCGCCAGCAACTCCTCGCTCTGCTCACGGGCCTGGGCCCGCTCGTTGTCGGCGTCGGTACGGGCCGACGCGAGGGTCTCCTCGGCCTCCCTGCGGCGCCGGGCGGCTTCCTCCGCGGCGGCGGACAGCGCCTCCGCGGCCTCCGCGGAGACCCGCTCGGCGGCGGCCTTCGCCTCCGCGCGCAGCCGGTCCGCGGTCTCCTGCGCCTCGGAGCGCACCCGCTCCGCCTCGGCCTCGGCATCGCCGCGCAGCCGTACCGCGACCTGCTCGGCTTCCGCCCGGACCCGGCCGGCGTCCTGCGCCGCCTCCGTGCGCAGCTGCTCGGCCTCCGCCTGCGACTGCTCCTGCAGGGTACGGATCCGCTCCGCCGACTCGGCGCGCAGCCGGTCGGTCTCCTCCGCGGTCTCCCGGCGCACGTTCTCCGCGGCCGTACGGGCGTCGCGCAGCGTCACCTCGGCCGTGGACAGCCGCTTCTCCGCCTCCGAGTGCAGCCGGGCCAGTTCCTCGTCGGCCTCCGCCCGCTTCGCGGCGACGGCTTGTTCGGTCTCCTCGCGCCGGGCCGCCGCCGCGGCCTCCGCCTCGGCGCGCACCGCCTCGGCCTGTTCCTCGGCCTCCGCACGCAGCCGTTCGGCCTCCGCGCGGGTCCGCTCCAGGGTCTCCTCGGCCTGCTTGCGCAGCGTGGTGGCCCGCTCCACGGCCTCCGCGCGGACCCGCTCGCTCTCGGCGGCGGCCCCGCCGCGCAGTTCGTCGGCGTCGGCCTTGGCCTTGCCGAGCAACCCCTCGGCGGTGCGGGCCGCCTCCTCGATCTGCTGGACCGCCTCGCGGCGCGCCTCGCCGCGGATCCGCTCGCCCTCGGCGACGGCCTCCGCGCGCAGCTGCTCGGCCTCGCCGCGCAGCCGCCGCGCCTCCTCCTGGAGTTCGACCGTACGGGCCCGGTACTCCTCGGTGTCGTCCTTCGCGGCGCCCTTGAGCTCATCGGCCGTGGCCGCGGCCTGGGCACGCAGCCGCTCGGCCTCCGCCTCGGCCTCGCGACGGATCCGCTCGGCCTCCTCGGACGCGGCGCGGGTCGTGGCCTGGGCGTCCTGCGAAGCCTTGTTCAGCACGTCCTCGGCGGTGCGGGCCGCCTTCGCCAGCTGCGCCGCCATCTCCTCGGCGGCGGCCGTACGGGCCTGCGCGGCGGCCTCGGTGCGCAGCCGCTCCGCCTCCGCGCGGGCGTCGGCCAGCGACTGCTCGGCCTCGGCCTTGAGGACCTCGGCCTCCTTGGACGCCTCGCCGACCAGCCGGGCGACCTGCTCCTTGGCGGTGCGGGTGCGCTGCTCGTTGATGGACTCCGCCGAGGCGAGCTGGCGGGCGGCGCTCTCCTTGGCCTCCGCGAGCACCTTCTCGGCTTCGGCGCGCGCGGTGCGCAGCGCGCTTTCGGCCTCCTGGACCCGGGACTCGGCGACCCGGCCCAGGTCGAGGGTCTGCCGGCGGGTCTGCTCGGCCTCGGCGGTGGTGCTCGTACGCAGCCGCTCCGCGTGCTCGGTGGCCTCCTGCGCCTGTGCGGAGGCGGCGGCCAGCAGCCGCTCGGCCTCCTTGCGGGCGCGCAGCAGCGTCGCCTCGGCCTCGGCGCGGGTGGCCTCGGCCTCGGAGGCGAGCCGGCGGGTGGCCTCGGCGGCGTGCCGGGCGGCTTCGGCGCGCGCGGCGTTCAGGGTCTGCTCGGCCTCGGCGCGGGACTCGTCCATGAGCCGGCGGGCCTGGGACTCGGTGCGCGCGCGCAGCTGTTCGGCCCAGGCCACGTTCTCGTTGACGTGCGCCTCGACGGTCTGGCGGCGCTCGTTGAGTTCCTGGTCCAGCCGCTGGCGCCGGTTGACGGCCTCGGCGTGCAGCTCGGCCTGCAGGCGCGCCTGGTGCTCGGCGTGCTCCTGGAGGATGCGCTGGGTCTGCGCCCGGGCGTCGCGCAGTTCGCGCTCGGCGTCGGAGCGCATCTGGTCGGCCTGGATCTGGGCATTGCGGAGCAGCTGCTCCGCCTGGTATCCCATGTCCGCACCGTCGTAAGCGGGGCGGGACGCGAGATTGCGGCGTACCTCATGGAGCTTGGCGCGCAGCACCTCGACCTGGTACCCCAGGTCTTCGGCGTGCTGGACGGCCTTCCCGCGCTCCTTCTTCAGCCGCTCCATCTCGGCCTCGAAGCGCGAGAGATGGTCGGCCCCGGCCTGATGGCTCTCCTGGCTTTCGTAGCCCCGCACAGCGCGGTCCCATCCGTCCCCTGGTCGCAAGCTCACTCCCAATTGAGCATCGCTCGCCCGCTGAACGACGCCCCCGGGGAATGGTGTCAGATACCGGGGCAGGGGTCACAGGCCCCGACCCCGTCTCCGCACCGAACCCCGGCCGAGCCATGGCCACTCTACCGGCCGGGGAATCGGGCTATCAGTGGTCAGGGTTCGAGGTGACCAGTTCGGTGAGTACGCCGTGGCAGTCCTTGGGGTGCAGGAAGGTGATCCGGGAGCCCATCGAGCCGGTGCGGGGCTCGTCGTAGAGGACGCGGACGCCCTTGCCGCGGATGGCCTCGGCGTCGCCGTCGACGTCGGCGGTGCCGAAGGCGATGTGGTGGACGCCCTCGCCGTTCTTGGCCAGCCACTTGCCCACCGCCGAGTCCTCGCGGGTGGGTTCCAGGAGCTGGAGGTAGGAGGCCCCGCCGTCGGAGGTCCCGTTGATCTTGAGCATGGCCTCGCGCACACCCTGCTCCTCGTTGACCTCGGTGTGGAACACCTCGAAGCCGTACGTGGCACGGTAGAACTCGACGGTCTTGTCGAGGTCGAAGCAGGCGATCCCGATGTGGTCGATTCTTGTCAGCATGGGAACAGTGCACAGCTGAGGAGGGTGGTCACGCAACGTGCCAGCGATCACACCGACAGCCCGGTGACTGGGCGGGTACCGCTCAGTACATTCGGGTAAACCCTCGTTCACTCCTCTCATCCAAGGGGCTGTGCCTCATGTCCGGAACGAACAACACCACTTCCGTGATCGTCGCCGGGGCCCGCACGCCCATGGGGCGTCTGCTCGGCTCGCTGAAATCCTTCTCGGGCGCCGACCTCGGCGGCTTCGCCATCAAGTCCGCGCTGGAGCGGGCCGGGATCTCCGGCGACCAGGTCCAGTACGTGATCATGGGGCAGGTGCTCCAGGCCGGTGCGGGCCAGATCCCCGCCCGCCAGGCCGCGGTCAAGGCCGGCATCCCCATGAACGTGCCCGCGCTCACCATCAACAAGGTGTGCCTCTCGGGCCTCGACGCGATCGCCCTCGCGGACCAGCTGATCCGCGCCGGGGAGTTCGACATCGTGGTCGCCGGCGGGCAGGAGTCCATGACCAACGCCCCGCACCTGCTGCCGAAGTCCCGCGAGGGCTTCAAGTACGGCGCCATCGAGATGCTCGACGCGATGGCCTACGACGGCCTCACCGACGCGTTCGAGAACATCGCGATGGGCGAGTCCACCGAGAAGCACAACACGCGCCTGGGCATCGAGCGCGCCCCGCAGGACGAGTTCGCCGCCGCCTCCCACCAGCGGGCCGCGGCCGCCCAGAAGAACGGCGTCTTCGAGGCGGAGATCACCCCCGTCGAGATCCCGCAGCGCAAGGGCGACCCGGTGATCTTCGCGCACGACGAGGGCATCCGCCCGGAGACCACCGTCGAGTCCCTCGGCAAGCTGCGCCCCGCCTTCGCGAAGGACGGCACGATCACCGCCGGCACCTCCTCGCAGATCAGCGACGGCGCCGCCGCCGTGGTCGTGATGAGCAAGGCCAAGGCCGAGGAGCTGGGCCTGGAGTGGATCGCCGAGATCGGCGCGCACGGCAACGTGGCCGGACCGGACAACTCGCTCCAGTCGCAGCCCTCCAACGCCATCCTGCACGCCCTCAAGAAGGAGAGCCTGGAGGTCGCCGACCTCGACCTGATCGAGATCAACGAGGCGTTCGCGGCGGTCGCCGTGCAGTCAATGAAGGACCTCGGCGTGACCCCGGAAAAGGTGAACGTCAACGGCGGTGCCATCGCCCTGGGCCACCCGATCGGCATGTCCGGCGCCCGCGTGGTGCTGCACCTGGCCCTGGAGCTGGCCCGGCGCGGCGGCGGGGTCGGCGCGGCCGCCCTGTGCGGCGGCGGCGGTCAGGGTGACGCCCTGATCGTCCGCGTGCCCGGCAACGGCGCGAAGGCGTAGGTACCGCGAGAATGACGACGGTGGACGTCCCCACGCTGGTGGCCCAGGCCCGAGAAGGCCGCCCGCGGGCCGTGGCCCGGCTGATCTCCCTGGTCGAGGGGGCGTCCCCGCAGTTGCGCGAGGTGATGGCCGCCCTGGCCCCGCTGACCGGCGGGGCGTACGTGGTGGGCCTCACGGGCTCCCCGGGCGTGGGCAAGTCCACGTCCACGTCGGCCCTGGTGTCGGCGTACCGCAAGGCCGGCAAGCGCGTCGGCGTGCTCGCGGTGGACCCGTCCTCGCCGTTCAGCGGGGGCGCACTGCTCGGCGACCGGGTGCGCATGTCGGACCACGCCTCCGACCCGGGGGTCTACATCCGGTCCATGGCCACGCGCGGGCACCTGGGCGGTCTCGCCTGGGCGGCGCCGCAGGCGATCCGGGTGCTGGACGCGGCCGGCTGCGAGGTGATCCTCGTCGAGACCGTCGGGGTCGGGCAGTCGGAGGTGGAGATCGCCTCGCAGGCCGACACCTCGGTGGTGCTGCTGGCGCCGGGCATGGGCGACGGGATCCAGGCGGCGAAGGCGGGCATCCTGGAGATCGGCGACGTGTACGTGGTCAACAAGGCCGACCGGGACGGCGCCGACGCCACCGCCCGGGAGCTGAACCACATGCTCGGCCTCGGGGAGTCCCGCGGGCCGGGCGACTGGCGACCGCCGATCGTCAAGACGGTCGCCGCCCGCGGCCAGGGCATCGACGAGCTGGTCGAGGCGCTGGAGAAGCACCGGGCGTGGATGGACGAGCGGGGGGTGCTGGCCGAGCGCCGGACCGCCCGCGCCGCCCGCGAGGTGGAGACCATCGCGGTGACCGCCCTGCGGGCCCGCATGGCGGACCTGCGCGGCGACGCGCACCTGGGGACCCTGGCCGCCAAGGTCGCGAGCGGCGAGCTGGACCCGTACGCCGCCTCCGACGCGCTGCTGGACACGCTCACGGAGGGCTGAACGGGCCCGACGCACGAGAACGCCGCGCCCCCGTCGTTGCGGGGGCGCGGCGCTGTCACATCGGTGGGGCTCCGCGGTCAGGCGTTGGGACGCTTGCCGTGGTTCGCCTTCTTCTTCTTGCGTGCTCGCTTCTTGTTGCCGCGCTTGGCCATGAGCCGCTCCCTCGAAGATCGGGTAATCCGGGCGTCCGCCAGTCTAGGGCCGCCCGGTCCGCCGCGCAGTCGCACTCGCCGGTCCGGCGTCCGGCGCGCAGTCACTCGCCGGGCCGGCCGGTTCCCCGGTCCGGCCCGTCCTGCGGCGGGACCCGCGCGGGCGGTGCGCCGTCAGGCCTTGCCGCGCTGGTCGCGCAGGTGGTCGGCCACCGGCGCGAGGGAGGCGCGCAGCGCCGCCAGGTCCTGCGGGCTGAGCAGGTCGATGAAGTGCTGCCGTACGGACGCCACGTGGTGCGG
The DNA here is from genome assembly GCF_044454045.1 of Streptomyces sp. NPDC051578. Taxonomy (NCBI): domain Bacteria; kingdom Bacillati; phylum Actinomycetota; class Actinomycetes; order Kitasatosporales; family Streptomycetaceae; genus Streptomyces; species Streptomyces sp. NPDC051578. The sequence goes on along the minus strand of NZ_JBITDH010000001.1, from coordinate 1,436,982 downwards.
GGCGACCTTGCGCATGGTTTCCATGCCCTCGTCGGTGAGCACCGCGTACAGGCCGCGGCGGTCGGACTCGCAGTTCACCCGGGTGACCAGTCCGGCCGCCTCCATCCGGGTGATCTGGTGGGAGAGGCGGCTCTTGGACTGGAGGGTGGCGGTCGCGAGGTCGCTCATCCGCATCCGGTGGTGCTCCGACTCCGAGAGGTTCACGAGGATCTCGTAGTCGTTGTTGGTGAGTCCGAAGGGCTGGAGATCCTTTTCCAGCTGGTGCATCAGCAGTCGGCTGACGTCCAGGTGAGTGCGCCAGGCGCACTGCTCCGCGTCGGTAAGCCAGCGCGTGGCCGTCTCGGTCTCCATGGTCTCCATGACTGAAAGTCTACCTAAGAAGTTGAATTACGTACAAAAATGGGACGATCGCGGAACGTTGATCACGGTACGCGCTCACAGCCCGAAGCGCCGTTGCAGATCACCCAGCTGCCCCGGCATCCTCGGGACGCCGAGCTGTCCCAGCGGTCCCTGGCCCGCTCCCGGCACCCCCTGGTTCTGGCCGCCGACGGCGCCGGTGCCCACCGCCCCGACCGCCTGCTCCGCCATCAGCGTCTCCGAGGACTGCAGCAGCACCGTCCCCGCGCCCACGAACTCGAACTGGTGCTCCTCGCCCGAGGAGCCCCCGAGGCCCGTCAACGAACGCAGGCCGCCGATCACCCCGGACATGTACCCGTGGTCGTAGTGGTGGCACGGCGAGGGGCAGTCCGCCCACCCCACCAGCGCCTGCGGGTCCACGCGCAGCGGCGGCTCCATGAACACCACCGGTCCGTTGGACGCCGCGACGAACTTGCCGGTCCCGATCAGCGTCAGGAAGCCGGGAACGATCGACTGCTTGAGCGCGAGAGTGGGCTGGTAGGCCAGCAGGTTCCCCGACCGGATCGTCAGGTTCCCGTCGTCCAGGTCGTAGGAGTTGACGTCGAAGGCCCGGTCGGCCAGCAGCATCTTGCCGTGGCCCTCGGCGACCACCCAGTCGCTCGCGTGCATCGGCGAGTGGAAGCTCGTGCGCAGCAGCCGGTCGAAGCGGCCGTTGCCGACGCCGTTGAACTCGATGTTCCCGTAGTACGAGATCATCTTGCCCTTCTGCAGGAACCACTGGCTGCCCTTGAGCTCCACGCAGAAGGTGTACGCGTTCACGTTGTCGTCGGAGGGCAGGGTGTGCGGGTCGAAGACCGTCGGGCCGCCGGGGCCACCGCCCGCGGGACCGTTCGTGCCGGGGTAATGGGTCACAGCTTCTCCTCCGAGGCCTGTACGTACACGGCGCCCTGGCCGGACAGCTCCAGCTGGAACGCCTCGCCCGAACCCCGTCCGACCATGTCGCGCCAGCCGAGCGCCGTGGAGAGCTTGTTGCGCACGTCCCCGTGGTGGGCGACGTACGCCTGCGGGTCCACGTGGACCGGCCGCTGGGGCGTGATGGGCAGTTCGATGACCCCGCCGTGGGCCATCACGGCGACCGAACCGTGTCCCTTGAGGGTGGTGGTGAACAGGCCCTGGCCGGTCACCTGGCCGCGCACCATGCCCATGACGCCGCCCTGCGAGCCCATGAACATCGTGCCCTGCTGGAGGGTCCCGTCGAAGGCCAGCAGCCGGTCCGCCTCCACGTACAGGGTCTCGCCGGACAGGTTGATCACCTGGATGTGGTGGCCGCCGTGGCCGAACATGACGGTGCCGCTGCCCTCCACCGTCATCAGCGGGGTCTGCTCGTTCGCCACCCGGCGCCCAATCATGCCCATGACCCCGCCCTGGCCGCCGGTCAGGCTCGGGGTGAAGGACACCTCGCCGCGGTAGGCGAGCATCGCCCCGCGCTGGCTGTACATCTTCTGGCCCGGCACCACCTGCGCCTCGACCATCTTCGAGTTGATCTCGCGGAACGGCATCAGATGTCGCCCCCGATGGTGTTGCGCTCGCTGGGCTGCACGTACACCAGACCCTCGCCCTCGAAGCGGATCTGGAAGGACTCGCCCGAGCCCTCGCCGATCAGCGTGCGGAAGTTGATCCCCGACTGGAACGACTGCCGGAGGTTGCCGGTGTGCGCGATGTACGCCCCCGGGTCCACGGACAGCGGGTACTGGGCGCTGACGCGCAGCACCACCGCCGGGCCGTCCGACATGATCGCCGCCTGGCCCGAACCCTCGACGGTGGTGGTGAACAGGCCGTTGCCCGTCGCCCCGCCGCGCAGGCCGGTGAAGGTGGTGCCGGTGCGCAGCCCGGCGTCGGTGCACAGCAGGTTGCTGGCCTCGACGTGGAGCTTCTCGCCGTGCAGGTTGACCAGGTTGATCTCGCTCGCGCGGTCGGCGAAGAAGCAGGTGCCGTGCCCCTGCACCTCCATCACGGTCATCTGTTCGCCGGTCAGCCGGCGGGTCACCATGCCGCGCAGGCCTTCGCCGCCGCCGGTCATCTTCTTGAAGGCCATCTGGCCGTCGTACGCGACCATGGAGCCGTTCTTCGCTTTCACGGCGTCCCCGGTCAGGTCGACGGCGAGCACCTTGCTGCCTTGGAGTCGGAACTGAGCCACGGGGAGACGGTATCGGCAGCGGGCCGGGCCGAACAGGGCCCCCTGACCGTTATCCGCCACACGGGGCCCCGGTCAAGATCTCCACGGGCTGCTGAGAGACTGGTTCGGACCATCGCCTCGACCCCCGAAGGTTCCCCGTGGACATCAAGACCGCCTCCGCCCTGCACCGGCTGCGCCTCGTCTCCGTACCGGAGGCGCTGTCGTTCCCGGCCCTGCTGATCTTCGGCTCGCTGCTCAGCCGGATCTCGGACGTCAACCTGGTGATGCCGCTGGGCGCGCTGCACGGCATCCTCTTCGTCCTGTACGTGCTGTTCCTGCTGGACGTGTGGAACCGGGCGAAGTGGCCGGCCAGGAAGGTCGCGCTGTTCTTCCTGCTGGCCCTGGTGCCCTTCGGCGGTCTCTACGGCGACCGGGTGCTCAAGCGCGACGAGGCCGACAGCGTGGCGGCGGCCCGCGCCCGCGAGACCGCCGCGGCCTGACCGGCTACGAAGGCGCGCCGCCCGAAGGCCCGCCGGTGCAAGGCCCGCCGCCCGTCAGGGCGATCGCCAGGGGGTGCGTTCGTACAGCACCTGGTGGCCGTGCCGGGCCGTGAGCAGCAGCCCCGCCGCCCCCATGGTCCCCAGCTGGGCGGAGACGGTGGAGGGGGCCAGCCCCAGCCGGTGGGCGAGGACGGTCGTCCAGGCGGGTTCGGCCAGGGCGCACAGGATGTCGGCCCGTGCCCGGCCCAGCAGGGCGGCCAGGGCCCGTGGCGTGGCCTCGGCCTGGGCCGCCCACAGTGCGCCGATCCCGTGGGCCGGGTAGACCAGCGTCGGCTGCCACGGCGGGTCGTAGCCCCCCACCACCACTCTGGGCGGGTTCCGTGGTCACCGCCCGAACGCGTTCGCGGATCGTGGCGCCGCTCGCCTCCGTCGGGCTGCTGCCGCTGCTGGTGTACGCGCTGCGGCCGGGCGTGGCCGGCGTCCTGGTGGCGCTGTCGGCGGCAGGGCTGGCGCACGCGTACACCCTCGGCCTCGACCGGATGTACCTCGACGCCGTTCCCGAGGAGCTGCGCGGCCGGGCGATGACCCTGCTCAGCACGGGGCTGATGACCCTCCAGGGCGTGGGCATGGCGCTGGCCGGGGTCGCCGCCGAGTTCTGGCCGGTGCACCTCGTCGTGGCGGCTCGGGGGTACTCGGCACGGCCGTCGTCCTGTTGCTCCTCGCGGAGCTGCGGGCCGCGGCGGAGCCCGTGCGCGGGCCGAAGCGTGAGACGGGGCTGACCGCCAAATGACCGCCCGGTAGGGTCTGGCGGGTGTCCAAGCCGCTCAGCCTTCCCTTCGACCCGATCGCCCGCGCCGACGAGCTCTGGCAGCAGCGCTGGGGACCGGTGCCCTCGATGTCCGCCATCACCTCGATCATGCGGGCGCACCAGATCCTGCTCGGCGAGGTCGACGCCGTCGTGAAGCCGTACGGGCTGACCTTCGCCCGCTACGAGGCGCTGGTGCTGCTCACCTTCTCGCAGGCCGGGGAACTGCCGATGTCGAAGATCGGCGAGCGGCTGATGGTCCACCCGACCTCGGTGACCAACACCGTCGACCGCCTGGTGCGCTCGGGGCTGGTGGACAAGCGCCCGAACCCGAACGACGGCCGCGGCACGCTCGCCTCCATCACCGACAAGGGCCGCGAGGTCGTCGAGGCCGCCACCAGGGACCTGATGGAGATCGACTTCGGGCTCGGCGCGTACGACGCCGAGGAGTGCGGCGAGATCTTCGCGCTGCTGCGGCCGCTGCGGGTGGCGGCCGGGGACTTCGAGGAGAAGTGACGCCGGCGGGGTGCCCGGCGTCACAGCGCGGGCGCGGGGCCCCCGTCAAGATCGCGCATATCGGACAGCTAGTCTCGGTGGCATGAAAAAGAGCGTGCTGACCCGGTACCGGGTGATGGCCTTCGCCACTGCCGTGATGCTGCTGGTGCTCTGCACCTGCATGATCTTCAAGTACGGATTCGACAAGGGCGCGGACCTGACCCTCGTGGTCTCCCAGATCCACGGCGTGCTCTTCATGATCTACCTGGTCTTCGCCTTCGACCTGAGCTCCAAGGCGAAGTGGCCCTTCGGCAAGATGATCTGGGTCCTGGTGAGCGGCACCATCCCGCTGGCCGCGTTCTTCGTCGAGCGCAAGGTCCGCGCGGAGATCGAGCCCCTGGTCACCGACGGCCTGGCCACCGCCCGCGCCTAGCGTCCGCCGGGCCGCCGCGCCTGGCGGACGGCTCGCGCAGGGCCTGGCGTCCGGCTCGCGCAGGACCTGGATCCCGCTACCCCCGGGACGACTCCCGGGGGTTTGCCATCGACATTTACTAGGACGTCCTAGTAAATTCATGGGTATGGACGCTGACGCCATCGAGGAGGGCCGCCGACGCTGGCAGGCCCGGTATGACAAGGCCCGCAAGCGCGAGGCCGATTTCACGACGCTCTCCGGAGATGACGTCGACCCCGTCTACGGGCCGCGCCCCGGCGACTCGTACGAGGGATTCGAGCGCATCGGCTGGCCGGGGGAGTACCCCTTCACCCGCGGCCTGCACGCCACGGGCTACCGCGGCCGCACCTGGACCATCCGGCAGTTCGCCGGGTTCGGGAACGCCGAGCAGACCAACGAGCGCTACAAGATGATCCTGGCCGCCGGCGGCGGCGGGCTCTCGGTCGCCTTCGACATGCCGACCCTCATGGGCCGCGACTCCGACGACCCCCGCGCGCTCGGCGAGGTCGGCCACTGCGGGGTCGCCATAGACTCCGCCGCCGACATGGAGGTCCTGTTCAAGGACATCCCGCTGGGCGACGTCACCACCTCCATGACCATCAGCGGGCCCGCCGTGCCCGCGTTCTGCATGTACCTCGTCGCCGCCGAGCGGCAGGGCGTCGACCCCGCCGTGCTCAACGGCACGCTCCAGACGGACATCTTCAAGGAGTACATCGCCCAGAAGGAGTGGCTCTTCGAGCCGGAGCCGCACCTGCGCCTGATCGGCGACCTCATGGAGTACTGCGCGAACGGCATCCCGGCCTACAAGCCGCTGTCGGTCTCCGGCTACCACATCCGCGAGGCCGGGGCGACGGCCGCGCAGGAGCTCGCGTACACCCTCGCCGACGGCTTCGGGTACGTGGAGCTCGGCCTCTCCCGGGGGCTGGACGTCGACCACTTCGCGTCCGGGCTCTCCTTCTTCTTCGACGCGCACCTCGACTTCTTCGAGGAGATCGCCAAGTTCCGCGCCGCCCGCCGGATCTGGGCCCGCTGGATGAAGGAGGTGTACGGGGCGAAGTCGGACAAGGCGATGTGGCTGCGTTTCCACACCCAGACCGCCGGTGTCTCCCTGACCGCCCAGCAGCCGTACAACAACGTCGTACGGACCGCCGTCGAAGCCCTCGCGGCGGTCCTCGGCGGCACCAACTCGCTGCACACCAACGCCCTGGACGAGACCCTCGCGCTGCCGAGCGAACAGGCCGCCGAGATCGCCCTGCGCACGCAGCAGGTGCTGATGGAGGAGACCGGCGTCGCCAACGTGGCGGACCCGCTGGGCGGCTCCTGGTACGTCGAGCAGCTCACCGACCGCATCGAGGCCGACGCGGAGAAGATTTTCGAGCAGATCAAGGAGCGCGGCCTGCGCGCCCACCCCGACGGGCAGCACCCGATCGGGCCGATCACCTCCGGCATCCTGCGCGGCATCGAGGACGGCTGGTTCACCGGCGAGATCGCCGAGTCGGCGTTCCAGTACCAGCGGGCCCTGGAGAAGGGCGACAAGCGGGTCGTCGGCGTCAACGTCCACCACGGCTCGGTCACCGGCGACCTGGAGATCCTCCGCGTCAGCCACGAGGTGGAGCGCGTCCAGGTCCGCGAGCTCGCGGAGCGCAAGGAGCGGCGGGACGCGGCGAAGGTCGAGGAGTCGCTGCAGGCCATGCTGGCCGCCGCGCGGGACGGCTCGAACATGATCCCGGCGATGCTGGACGCGGTACGCGCCGAGGCCACGATGGGCGAGATCTGCAACGCCCTGAGGGACGAGTGGGGCACCTACACGGAGCCGCCCGGCTTCTGAGGCGAGTGGCCCGGTCCGGGTCGGCGCGTACAGGTGTGGAACGGCCGGTCGTGATCGCCCTACGGTGGCGGACATGACCGGCCTTCCTGTTCCCGTACGGGGTGTCAGCGCGCGCGTGGTGATGAACAAGGGCGGCTGCGGGGGGTATGACGCCTACTTCCGAGCCGACTTCGAGCCGCCCGGCCCGGACGGCCGGACGGAGGTCCTGAACCTGGTCCCGGAGAAACGGCTGCCCGCGGAGTTCCTCCCGGCAGTCCGGGCGGGCATCGAGCTGGGGCTGGATGGGATCGCGGCGGCGGTGCTGCTCACGGACGGCGGCGTGTACGAGGTGGGCGCCTGGGACATCGGCTACCGGACGGCTGGCGCGGAAGCGGCCCGCGGCGCCCTGATCGCGGCCGGGCTGCGGCCCGCCGCGGAGGCGGACGCCCTGCGCTGGGCGACCTGGCCCGGCCGGCGACGGCCTTGGCCCGGACACAACCCCCGGTCGGAGGAGCTGTCCGAGCGGATCCGCCGGGCGGGGCCCCGCTGCGGGTACGGCGGGGCGGTCAGCCGCCGGACGGACCCCGGAGGCCGTGCATCAGGAGTGCCGTGAAGGTGGCCACCCACAGCTCGTCCACCGGTTCGCAGCTCACCAGGGCCCGGTGCACCACCGTCCCCGCGATCACGTCGAATATCAGGTCGGTGGTGTGCCCGGTGAGGGACTCGTCCTCCTCGTACGGCAGTTCGCCGCGGGCCTGGGCGCGTTCGCGACCCAGTACGACGAGACGTTTCTGCCGGTCCACGATCGCCGACCGGATCCGGTCGCGCAGCGCCGCGTCCCGGGTGGACTCGGCGACCACCGCCATCAGGGCGGTACGGGCCTCCGGGCGCCGCAGCAGCTGCGCGAACTGGAGCACCACGTCCTCGATGTCGGCTTCGAGCGAACCCCGGTCGGGAAGTTCCAGCGCGTCGAAGAGTTCCGCGACCGCGTCCACCACCAGCTCGTTCTTGCCCGCCCAGCGCCGGTAGAGGGTGGTCTTCGCGACCCCCGCCCGGGCCGACACGTCACCCATCGTCAGCTTCGACCAGCCCAGCTCCACCAGCGCCTCCCGGGTCGCCGCCAGGATCGCCGCGTCCGCCGCCGCGCTACGGGGGCGGCCGGTGCGGCCGGGCGGGGAGCTGGTGCCGGGGCTGGGGTTGCGCATGGCCGAGACCATACCCGTCAGTAGCGGAACCTCCCGGGCCCCGAACCCTGTGGTTCAGATCACTGCCCCCGGGCGCCCGGAGCGGACGGCGGGGAGTTACGCTACGGCTCGTAGCGTAAGAGCGACAACCACGCGAAGCTACAGGCGCCAGGTGGGGACCCGGCGCCGCACGGGGGACACCGGCACGGGAATTTCCCGGCCGGCTTGCCCGATCCTTTTCGTCGGCGCGCGCACACGGGGGAGGATGTACGCATGCAGCCCAGAAACATGTCCATGAGCGGCGTCGTAGACCTCGCCGCGGTGAAGGCGGCCGCCGACGCCAAGGCGAAGGCCGAGCAGGCGCGCGCCGAGGCGGCCCGGCAGGGCGGCGGCGCGTCCGGCCCGTCCGCCGGCGCCGTACCGCCGTCCGCACTCGTCATCGACGTAGACGAGGCCGCCTTCGACAGCACCGTCATCCGCCTCTCCGACCAGGTTCCGGTCGTCCTCGACTTCTGGGCCGAGTGGTGCGAGCCGTGCAAGCAGCTCGGCCCGCTGCTGGAGCGGCTGACCGTCGAGGCGAACGGCCGGCTCGTGCTGGCGAAGATCGACGTCGACGCCAACCAGATGCTGATGCAGCAGTTCGGCATCCAGGGCATCCCGGCGGTCTTCGCCGTGGTGGCCGGCCAGGTGCTGCCGCTGTTCCAGGGCGCGGCCCCGGAGCAGGAGATCCGCGCGACGCTGGCCCAGCTGGTCCAGGTCGCCGAGGAGCGCTTCGGCCTGCTCGGGCTCCAGGTCGACCCGGCCGCCGAGGGTGCCCAGGCGCCGGCCGCGGCTTCCGCAGCAGCCGGTCCCGCCGCCGGTCCGTACGACGCGCTGCTGGAGGCGGCGGTCGTGGCGCTGGACGCGGGCGACCTGGCCGGAGCGGTGCAGGCGTACAAGAACGTACTGGTCGACGACCCGGGCAACACCGAGGCGAAGCTGGGTCTGGCCCAGGCCGAGCTCCTCTCCCGGGTCCAGCACATGGACCCGCAGGCGGTGCGCGCGGCGGCGGCCGAGAAGCCGAAGGACCCGCAGGCGCAGATCGCCGCCGCCGATCTCGACCTGGTCGGGGGCCACGTGGAGGACGCCTTCGGGCGCCTGGTGGACACCGTGCGCGTGACGTTCGGTGAGGACCGGGACGCCGTGCGGCTGCGGCTGCTGGAGCTGTTCGAGGTCATCGGGGCGGATGACCCGCGCGTGTCCGCGGCCCGGACGGCACTGGCCCGGGTGCTGTTCTAGGCGGTGCGTCGCGGGTGGCGCGCCACCGGCGATTTGTTGACACGGAGATAAACAGCGGCCGCGCTTTGCCAAAACTTGGTAATCGCGGCTGCTGTTACTCCCAGTAAATCGAACCCCGTGTTCTGTCCGGTTGGTTCGTATTCCTCCTCGTTGTCGTGGCCCTGGGTAACACCCTGTGTTGCTGCCCGACGACGGCGCGCCGCACCGTGGTTATGCAGCCGTTACCCGCCAGTAACGAACCCCCTTGTGTACCGGCCTGGAATGGACCACGATCGGCGACGCTCGGTCCTTCCCGCAGAGCCGCTCATCCGGAGCCGCGGCGAGGGTCCCCACCGAGCCGGCCGGTGGCGGTATCGCCGGCCGTAGGACAGGGGGGTCTTCGCCGCACCGGCGGAGCCTGTCCTCCTGGTTGCGCGAACGCGTGGCCCAGTGGTTGTCGCTCGGGGGTGAACGCCGGTGTACGCGACGCGGCTCTGCTGCGGCTCGGCCGCTTGCGCTCCTTCCCGAGGACGTAGCACTTCTCCCATCCCAGGACGGGCACGGCCCGGACCGGAGATGTACGTCCGAGAAGGAGGAACAAGATGAGTTCTCAGGTTCGTGGCGGGACCAGATGGAAGCGCTTCGCGCTCGTCATGGTGCCGAGCATCGCGGCCACGGCCGCGGTCGGTGTGGGTCTGGCGCAGGGTGCCCTCGCGGCGTCCTTCAGCGTCTCCGGCCAGGACTTCAAGGTCTCGGCCGACAAGCTGGACGGTGACGACCTGCTGCAGTACGGCAGCGTCGCCAAGGGCAAGGGCCTCGACGGCAAGGACGTGGCGCACCCGGTCACCATCTCCGGGTTCCGCCACGCCGAGATCACCAACATGTGCCAGTCGCTGGTGACGCCGATCCCCGGCCTCGGCGCGATCACGATGAAGCTCCAGACCGGCAACAAGGGCAAGCCCGCGGTCGCGGAGAACATCTACCTGGACGTCGCCGAGCTCGACACGGACGCCACTTTCACCGACCTCGACATCGGTGTCGCGGTGGACGCTGCGGGCGGTACCAAGGACCACCCCACCGCGCCTCAGGCCGGAACGGTGGCCAACGGTGCGCTGTTCTCGCAGCGCGCCAAGAAGGCCGTGCTGACGAACGTGCGCCAGAAGGCGTGGGCGACGACGGCGGGCACCTTCACGCTGCCCGACCTCAAGCTGCGTCTGCTCAGCGGTGACCAGCCGTGCTACCAGGACGAGAAGTAGTCGTTCCTGGCAGGTGAGCGGTAGAGGCGGGCGGTGGCGGCCGTCGCCGCCCGTCCCTCCGAGCACCACAGAGTTCTCCGTACCACCGTTTCCAGGGAGCTGTTGTCCATGAACCCCCAGGCCCCGGTTCGCGCCGCAGACGACGCTTGGCTCACCGTGGTGTACTACCGCTTCCGCGCCTGGAGGGGCGGCCGGCCATTCTGGGCGGGCCTGTTCACTCTCATCGGCGGTTTTCCCATCGCGTACTTCCCCTACGCGGACCTCCGCCTGGGCAACATCACCATCGCCATGGCGACCACCGCGGGCGCGGGCTCGCTGATCATCGGCATCCTGCTGATGACCCTCGGCGTGGCCCTGTGGTTCCAGCAGGGCATCCGGGTCTTCGCCGGCGTGGCGTCGATCCTCCTGGCCCTGGTGTCCCTGCCGGTGTCCAACCTCGGCGGTTTCTTCATCGGCTTCCTGTTCTCGCTGCTCGGCGGCGCGCTCGCCCTGTCGTGGGCGCCGGGCAAGCCGGCCGGGCCCGAGGAGCACACCGACGCGCGCGACGCGGCGGTGGACAAGGCACAGGCGTACGCGGAGGCCCCCGCGGGCGGCGTCCCCGGACCCCGCGGCATGGAAACGGCTTACCCGAGCGAGACGACTGCCCACGCCGATGGCGGGAGGAACAGTGCGGGGTGACGAGACGCAGCAGGGCGTGGCCCCTGGCGCGGAGTCCCGCGAAAGAAGGGGTCCGCGGCACGCGGCGCCCCGGAAGTCGCTGCTGAACAAGATCCAGATACCCGTCGGCAAGACGATGGCGCTCGCGGCGATGCCGACGGCCGTGTTCGTCGGGATGGGCCTCGCCCCGAAGCTGGCCCTGGCCGACGACAAGGACATCCCCTTCGCGCCCGGCCCGTGCGTGACCCGCTCCGACGAGCCCACGCAATCGGCGTCCCCCACGCCGTCCGGCTCGCCCTCCACCTCCGCCTCGCCCTCTCCCGGCGCGTCCGCGTCACCCGGCGCGAGCGCGGCGCCGAAGCCCGGGCCGACCCCCTCGGCGTCCAAGCCCGCCGCCGAGACTCCGAAGTCCGTGCCGAAGCAGAGCACCCCGCAGTCCGCCTCTCCCTCGCCCACGGCCTCCTCGCCGGCGACGAAGCCCAAGAACCCCCTGGACCCGCTGGGTGTCGGCGACGCCCTCTCGGGCCTGGTCGGAGGGCTCACCAAGCCCCTCCAGGACGCGACGAAGCCGGCCACCCCGACGACCCCCGCGCCCGCCAAGACCGCCACGCCCACCCCCGACCCCTCCGCGGACGCGATCCGCGAGGCGGCGAAGAAGGCGGGCGCCTCGGTCCAGGAGCTGCCGCAGGACGTCAAGGACACGGCCAAGACCCCGAAGGACGAGACGGGCAAGACGGGCAAGAAGGCCGACGACGAGCCGACGGCCTCGCCCTCCCCGTCCGGTTCCCCCTCGGCTTCGACCGACCCGGACGGGAAGCAGCCCTTCCCCTGCCCGACCTACGACGCCAAGGCCCTCGCGGACGCCTCCATGGAGCAGGGCATCCCGCTGCTGCCGGACGAGCCCTGGTACCTCGACAGCTCCCTGCTGACCCTCTACGGCCTGGACTACGCGGGCATCGTGGAGGTCAAGACGGCGGGCGGCAAGACCAAGAAGGTCCTCAAGTTCACGGCGGACTCCCTGGACATCAAGGACCTCTACCAGACGGTCGGCAAGACGGGGAACGTCGCCCACCTCAAGTCCCGCCCGGGCTCCACGTCCACCATCCGCGGCGGCAAGGTGACGATGTACACCGAGAGCCTCAAGGGGAACCTGTTCGGGCTGATCCCGATCGAGTTCACCCCGAACTCCCCGCCGCCCCTGAACGTGCCCTTCGCCTTCTTCACCAACGTCAAGGTCGTCCAGGCCGGCCAGTTCGGCGGCAACCTCACGGTCCCGGGCCTCCACAACTACGTCGGCCCCCCGGAGGGGTAGCCCGGAGCGACGAACGGAGCTCCCGGCAGCGAACGCGCTGCCGGGAGCTCCGTCGTTCCCGACGCACCGAGGGCGGCACCCGGGCCCCGGTGGGGGTGGGTGCCGCCCTCGGTCTCTGTGCGGCAGAGGTGGAGCGGGTGGCTCAGGCGGTGGGCGCGGTGCCACCGAGGTGGTGGACGCGGACCATGTTGGTCGTGCCCGGGACGCCGGGGGGAGAGCCGGCCGTGATGACCATGGTGTCGCCGGTGTTGTGGCGGCCGAGCTTGAGCAGCTCGCCGTCCACCAGGTCGACCATCGCGTCCGTGGTGTCCACGTGCGGGACGATGTAGGACTCGACGCCCCAGCTCAGCGTGAGCTGGTTGCGGGTGTTCTGGTCCGTGGTGAAGGCCAGGATCGGCTGCTGCACGCGGTAGCGCGAGAGCCGCCGGGCCGTGTCGCCGGACTGGGTGAAGGCGATCAGCGCCTTGCCGCCGAGGAAGTCGGCGATCTCGCAGGCCGCGCGGGCGACGGAGCCGCCCTGCGTACGGGGCTTCTTGCCCGGGACCAGCGGCTGGAGGCCCTTGGACAGGAGCTCCTCCTCGGCCGCCGCGACGATCTTCGACATCGTCTTGACGGTCTCGATCGGGTAGGCGCCCACCGAGGACTCCGCCGACAGCATGACCGCGTCCGCGCCGTCCAGGATCGCGTTGGCGACGTCGGACGCCTCCGCGCGGGTGGGACGGGAGTTCGTGATCATCGACTCCATCATCTGGGTCGCGACGATCACCGGCTTGGCGTTGCGGCGGCACATCTCGATGAGCCGCTTCTGCACCATCGGGACCTTTTCGAGCGGGTACTCGACGGCCAGGTCGCCACGGGCCACCATGACCGCGTCGAAGGCGTCCACCACCGCGGCCATGTTCTCCACGGCCTGCGGCTTCTCCACCTTGGCGATGACGGGGACCCGGCGGCCGACCTCGTCCATCACCTTGTGGACGTCCTTGACGTCGTTCGCGTCGCGCACGAAGGACAGGGCGACCATGTCGCAGCCCATCCGCAGCGCGAAGCGCAGGTCGTCGATGTCCTTCTCCGACAGGGCCGGCACGTTCACGGCCGCGCCGGGCAGGTTGATGCCCTTGTGGTCGGAGATGACACCGCCCTCGATGACGATGGTCTTGACGCGGACGGCGTCGACCTCGGTCACCCGCAGCTCGACGTTGCCGTCGTTGATCAGGATCGGGTCGCCCTTGGCGACGTCGCCCGGCAGGCCCTTGTAGGTGGTGCCGCAGATGGACTTGTCACCGGGGACGTCCTCGATGGTGATGGTGAACTCGTCACCGCGCACCAGCTCGACGGGACCCTCGGCGAAGGTCTCCAGACGGATCTTCGGGCCCTGGAGGTCGGCGAGGACGCCGACCGCGCGCCCGGTGTCCTCGGAGACCTTCCGGACGCGGTCGTACCGCTCCTGGTGTTCTGCCTGGGATCCGTGGCTGAAGTTGAATCGGGCCACGTTCATGCCTGCCTCGATGAGTGCTTTCAGCTGCTCATACGAGTCGACGGCGGGGCCCAGCGTGCAGACGATTTTGGAACGGCGCATGGAGCGGATCCTATCGGTTTGTTTCGTAGCGGAATATTCCGTCTGGTGGAAAGTCCAAAGTGACTACTGGGTAACCAGCGCGTAGGCCTGAGCGGCGATCTCCAGCTCCTCATCCGTCGGTACCACGGCCACGGCCACCCGGGCGTACTCCGCCGAGACCAGCCGCGGCCGCGACGAGCGCGCCGCGTTGGCCTCCGGGTCGAGCGCCAGGCCCAGCGCGGCCAGCCCGTCCACCGCAGCTTCCCGGACCTGGTGGGCGTTCTCGCCGACCCCGGCCGTGAACGTCACCGCGTCCACCCGGCCGAGCACCGCCGAGTAGGCGCCGATGTACTTCTTCAGCCGGTGCACGTACGCGGCGAACGCCATAGACGCCGCCTCGTCCCCCTCGCCCGCGCGCCGCAGCACCTCCCGCATGTCGTTGTCGCCGCACATGCCCAGCAGACCGCTCTTCTTGTTCAGGAGCGAATCGATCTCATCCACCGAGAGGCCGCCTACCCGCGCGAGGTGGAAGATCACGGCCGGATCCAGGTCGCCCGACCGGGTTCCCATGACCAGCCCTTCCAGCGGGGTGAGCCCCATCGACGTCTCCACGCAGACCCCGCCCCGCACGGCCGAGGCCGAGGCCCCGTTGCCCAGGTGCAGGACGATCACGTTGACGTCCTCCACCGGCCTGCCGAGCAGGGCGGCAGTCGCCCGCGAGACGTAGGCGTGGGAGGTGCCGTGGAATCCGTAGCGCCGGATGGAGTACTTGCGGGCGGTCTCGGCGTCGATCGCGTACCGGGCCGCGTACTCCGGCACCGTCGCGTGGAACGCCGTGTCGAAGACGGCGACCTGCGGGAGATCGGCGCGCAGCGAGCGCGCCACCTCGATGCCGGTCACGTTCGCCGGGTTGTGCAGCGGGGCCAGCGGGATCAGGCTGCGGATCTCCGCCAGCACCTCGTCGTCGATCACCGTCGGCCGGGTGAACCGGGTACCGCCGTGCACCACCCGGTGGCCGACCGCGGCCAGTTCGGGGGAGTCCAGGCCCAGCCCGTCGGCGGCCAGCTCCGCCGAGACGGCCCGGAGCGCGGCCCCGTGGTCGGCGATCGCCCCGGTGCGTTCCCGCTTGCCGCCCGCGGCACCGGGTCCGGTCAGCGGCTCGTGCACGAGCCGGGACGTCTCCTCGCCGATGCGCTCGACCAGGCCGACGGCGAGGCGGGAGGAGTCCGCCATGTCGAGGAGCTGGTACTTGAGCGAGGAGGAGCCGGAGTTGAGGACGAGGATGCGTGATGCGGTCACCGGTGCGGATGCCTTCTCTGGTGGATGGGGGAGGGCGGGGGGGAAGGGGAGGCGGACGTGCGGGTCAGCCGGCCGACGGCTGCGGCACGGCGGGCGACCGGCCGGGCGACTGGGCCTGAATCGCGGTGATCGCCACCGTCGTGACGATGTCCTGGACCAGGGCCCCGCGCGACAGGTCGTTGACCGGCTTGCGCAGCCCCTGGAGCACCGGACCGACCGCGACGGCGCCCGCCGAGCGCTGCACCGCCTTGTACGTGTTGTTGCCCGTGTTCAGGTCGGGGAAGATCAGCACGCTCGCCCGCCCCGCCACCTTCGACCCGGGCAGCTTCGTCGCGGCGACGGAGGGCTCGACCGCGGCGTCGTACTGGATCGGCCCCTCGATGAGCAGGTCGGGCCGCCGCTCGCGGACGATCTCGGTGGCCTTGCGGACCTTTTCCACGTCCGCGCCGGTCCCGGAGGTGCCGGTGGAGTACGAGAGCATCGCGATCCGCGGCTCGACGCCGAAGGCGGCGGCGGTGGCGGCGGACTGGACGGCGATGTCGGCGAGCTGCTCGGCGCCCGGATCCGGGTTGACCGCGCAGTCCCCGTACACCAGGACCTGGTCGGCCAGGCACATGAAGAAGACCGAGGAGACGATGGACGCCTGCGGCTTGCCCTTCCCGTCGCCTGCCGCCTCCGTGCCTGACGCGCCTCGCGCGGCCGCCTCCGTCTTGATGATCTCGAAGGCGGGGCGGATCGTCGCGGCGGTGGAGTGCACGGCGCCGGAGACCATCCCGTCGGCCAGGCCTTCCTGGACCATCAGCGTGCCGAAGTAGTTGACGTCGGTGACCACGTCGTTGGCCAGCTCGACGGTCATGCCCTTGTGGGCCCGGGCCTTGGCGTAGTACTCGGCGAAACGTTCACGCAGGGGCGAGGTCGCCGGGTCGATCAGCTGGGCGTCCGAGATGTCGATGCCCAGGTCGGCGGCCTTCTTGAGGATCGCCGGCTCCTCGCCGAGCAAGGTCAGGTCGCAGATCCCGCGCCGCAGCACCACGTCCGCGGCGCGCAGCACGCGCTCCTCGGTGCCCTCGGGCAGCACGACCCGGCGGCGCTCGGCGCGGGCCCGCTCCAGCAGCTCGTTCTCGAACATCATCGGCGTGACGCGCTCGGAGCGGGCCACCGACAGCAGGTCACGCAGCTCGGCGGTGTCCACGTGCCGCTCGAACAGGCCGAGCGCGGTCTCCAGCTTGCGCGGGGTCGCGGAGTTCAAACGGCTCTGGAGCGAGAAGAGTTCCGCGGCCGTCGGGAAGCTGTTCCCGGCCACCGACACCACGGGAGTACCGGGAGCCAGCTTCGAGGCCAGCGTCAGGATGTCCCGGCCCGGGCGCTCGTTCAGGGTCAGCAGCACCCCGGCGATCGGCGGGGTGCCGGAGGTGTGCGCGGCCAGTGCGCCGATCACCAGGTCGGAACGGTCCCCGGGGGTGACGACCAGGCAGCCGGGGGTCAGGGCGCCGAGGAAGTTCGGCAGCATCGCGCCGCCGAACACGAAGTCGAGGGCGTCGCGCGCGAGCCCGGCCTCGTCTCCGAGCAGCACCTCGCCGCCGAGCGCGCGGGTGATCTCGGCGACGGTCGGGGCGGAGAGGGACTTGTCGTCCGGCAGGACGTAGCAGGGCACGGGGAGGCGGGCGGCCAGCCACTCGGCTATGACGTCGCGGTCCCCGGGGGCCACCCGGTTGACCGCCATGGCCACCACGTGGCAGCCCAGGCCCTCGTACGCCCGGTAGGCGTTGCGGGCCTCCGCGCGGACCGCCTCGGCGGAGTGCTTCGTGCCGCCCACGACGGGCACGACCACGGCCCCCAGCTCGTTGGCGAGGCGGGCGTTCAGCGCGAGCTCGTCCGGCAGGTTGGTGTCGGCGTAGTCGGTGCCGAGCACCAGCATGACCTCGTAGTCCCGGGCCACCCGGTGGTAGCGCTCGACCAGCCGGGACACCAGCTCGTCGGTGCCCTTCTCGGCGAGGACGGCCGAGGCCTCGTGGTACTCCATGCCGTACGCGGACGCCGCGTCCTGGTCTATCCGGTAGCGGGCCTTCAAGAGGTCGAAGAGCCGGTCGGGGCTGTCGTGCAGCAGCGGACGGTAGACGCCCACCCGGCCCGTCCGCCGGGCCAGCAGCTCCATGATCCCCAGTTCGACGACCTGCCGGCCGTCCCCCCGCTCGATACCGGTCACGTACACGCTGCGCGTCACGCGTGCTCTCCGTCCATGTTCATCGATCTCTTCGGGTCGGTTGTCCCAGTTAGGGTGGGCTTGACCTCTTGACAATACCTCTGAGCGTAGCTACGACACCTGCCGGGAAAGAGCGCCCGGCCCCGGCCCCGTGGAACAATCGGACAAGGGCCCCAGTAATACGCCTTTCATATGTACGGCCGCCCGCCCGCACGCGTACGGCCAGGTACGACCAGGAGCAGGAGACACACCACGATGCGTATCGGAGTTCTCACCGCAGGCGGCGACTGCCCAGGACTGAACGCCGTCATCCGGTCGGTCGTACACCGAGCGCTGGTCGGACACGGGGACGAAGTCATCGGCTTCGAGGACGGCTTCAAGGGTCTGCTCGACGGCCACTACCGCCCCCTGGACATCAACGCCGTCAGCGGCATCCTGGCCCGCGGCGGCACCATCCTCGGCTCGGCGCGCATGGAGCGCGCCCGGCTGCACGAAGCCGCCGAGCACGCGCAGGAATTGTCGACCCGGTACGGCATCGACGCGCTGATCCCGATCGGCGGCGAGGGCACGCTGACCGCCGCCCGGATGCTCGCCGACGCCGGGATGCCGGTCGTCGGCGTACCCAAGACCATCGACAACGACATCTCCTCCACCGACCGCACCTTCGGGTTCGACACCGCCGTGATGGTCGCGACCGAAGCCATCGACCGTCTCAAGACCACCGCCGAGTCCCACCAGCGCGTCATGGTCGTCGAGGTCATGGGCCGGCACGCGGGCTGGATCGCCCTGGAGTCCGGCATGGCCGGCGGCGCCCACGGGATCTGCCTGCCGGAGCGCCCGTTCGAGGTGGACGCCCTGGTCAAGATGGTGGAGGAGCGCTTTTCCCGTGGCAAGAAGTTCGCGGTGATCTGCGTGGCCGAGGGCGCGCACCCGGCCCAGGGCTCCATGCCGTACGAGAAGGGCGAGATCGACGCGTACGGGCACGAGCGCTTCGCCGGCATCGGCAACCGCCTGGCCGTCGAGCTGGAGCACCGCCTGGGCAAGGAGGCCCGCCCGGTCATCCTGGGCCACGTCCAGCGCGGCGGCACACCCACCGCGTACGACCGCGTCCTCGCGACCCGGTTCGGCTGGCACGCCGTCGAGGCGGTGCACCGCGGCGACTTCGGCAACATGACCGCCCTGCGCGGCACCGACATCGTCATGGCCCCCCTGGCCTCCGCCGTCACCGAACTCAAGCGGGTCCCGGACCACCGGATGTACGAGGCCGAGTCGGTCTTCTGACCGGTCCCGCCGGCGCGGGGGCGGGCGGGGTTCCGCGCGGTGTCGTACCCCGTGCGGGGCCTTACACCGTGCCGACGGCCACCGCCCAGAAGCGCTCCACGATCTGCGAGAGGTACTCCCGGCCGGAGTCGCCCGTCGCCGTCGCGCCCCCGCCACCCCAGCTCAAGGTCGCCAGCATCAGCGACTGGTACTCGCCGTGCATCTTCTCCAGCACCCGGTCCAGGTCCGCCCGGGGCACCGGCAGCAGCTTGGCGAGCGGCTTCGCGTACGCCTGCCAGCGCGTGGTCACCGCGCTGCGCAGCAGCTCGGCGAGCTCCTGCTCCTTGCCGGTGGCCCGCACGAACTGGGCCAGGTTCAGCCCCAGCGTCGCGGCGAGGGCGGCCGACTGCCGCTCGTTGCCCTTCCAGCGGCCCGAGTCCTCCATCTTCTGGTACGCGTTCGTCTCCATCCCGATGCGCCGGGCCAGGTCGTCGGGGGCCAGGCCCCGGGCCAGCCGGTGCTCCCTCAGGGTCACCGGCTCCGCGAGCAGTTCACCGGGGGCGCACCACAGCACCCCGGCAAGCGCCGTGAGTTCGGCGGAGGACGGCGAGATCTCGCCACGCTCCCATGCCATCACCGTCTCGGGCGCGACCGTCAGGCCGTACTGGGCGCGCAGGCCGAAGGCGACGTGACCGGGAGCCATGCCCAGGGCAGCGCGGAGACGACGCGCGGCGGGGGCATTGAAAGGGGGGCTGGAATGCACAGGGCACACGGTAGGAGTTGCCAAGGCATGGCGACTACAGACCATTCAAACAAGCTCATAACTCGTAGGAATGTCCTATTGAGTTCGCCGCTTTGGGTGGGTTTCCCGGCGACCGTCCGGTAATCGGATGGAGTGAAGATCCAATTCCAGCGTACGGATTTCGCCACTCGATTTCAGGGTTACCGGAACAACGGCCGAGTGATCCCCGTCACGACCTTGAACCGGCCATCCACCGCCCACGTGATCCGTACCGGGGGCCCTCGCCTACGGGGGTGGCGAGGGCCCCGAACGCCTCCTTGCCTTGACCTCGACGTCAAGGCTTACGGTCGCGGCATGCGAATCGGCGAACTGGCGGAGCGGGCCGGGACCAGCACGCGGACCCTGAGGTACTACGAGTCGCGCGGGCTGCTGCCCGCCCGGCGGACCGGCAACGGCTACCGCACCTACGACGAGGAAGACCTGCGCCTGCTGCGTCAGATCCGGGTGCTCCAGGACTTCGGCTTCGAGCTGGAGGAGACCAGGCCCTTCGTGGAGTGCCTGCGCGCCGGACATCCGGCCGGGGACTCCTGCCCGGCCTCGCTCGCCGTCTACCGGCGCAAGCTCGCCGAGCTCGACGCGGTCATCGGCCGGCTGGCCGACGTACGGGAGACGGTCGCGCGCCAGCTGGCCGAAGCCGAGGAGGCGGCCGGGGAGGCCGCCGCACCCCGCTGTGAACTGACCTGACCAGGGGCCCCGGCCGGGAGGCCGGCCGGGGCCCGGCAAGAGGACCGACCAGAGGAATGGGGAAGAAGATGAAGGCTCAAGGCGTCGCCGAAGTGACCGACGCGGACTTCGAGGCCGAGGTGCTCGGCGAACGGGGCCGCCCCGTGCTCCTGGAGTTCACCGCGGGCTGGTGCGGCCCCTGCCGGCAGATCGCGCCCGTGATCTCCGCGATCGCCGCCGAGGAGGCCGACCGGCTCAAGGTCGTGCAGATCGACGCGGACAGCAACCCCGCCACCGTCATCCGGTACGGGGTGCTGTCCCTGCCGACCCTCATCGTCTTCCGCGACGGCGAACCCGTCCGGCAGATGGTCGGGGCCCGCGCCAAGCGCAAGCTCCTCCAGGAGCTGGAGCCCGAGCTCGCTACGGCTTGAACCAGACCGTCGCCATCGGCGGCAGCGTGAGGCGCAGGCTCACCGGGCGCCCCTGGGCCGCGACCGGCTCGGGGCGCAGCGGCTGGAGGTGGCGCACCCCGCTGCCGCCGTACGCCTCGGAGTCCGTGTTGATCACCTCGTGCCACTGTGCCACCTGCTCCGGCACCCCGATCCGGTAGCCGTGCCGGACCACCGGGCAGAAGTTGGACACCGCCAGCAGCGGCGAGCCGTCCTCGGCGTACCGCAGGAACGCGAAGACGTTGTCGTCCGAGGCGTCCGCCTCCACCCACGCGAACCCCTCCGGTACGGTGTCCCGCTCCCACAGCGCGGGCGTCGCCGTGTAGGTGCGGTTCAGGTCCCGCACGAGGTCGCGCACGCCCCGGTGGTCACCGGCCGCCGAGTACCCGGGGTCCACCAGCCACCAGTCCGGCCCGTGCTCCTCCGACCACTCCGCCCCCTGCGCGAACTCCTGTCCCATGAACAGCAGTTGCTTGCCCGGGTGGGCCCACATGAAGCCCAGGTACGCGCGGTGCGAGGCCCGCTGCTGCCACCAGTCGCCGGGCATCTTCGACACCAGCGCGCCCTTGCCGTGCACCACCTCGTCGTGCGAGATCGGCAGCACGTAGTTCTCGCTGTACGCGTAGATCATCCCGAACGTCATGTCGTGGTGGTGGTACTTGCGGTGCACCGGCTCCTTCGACACGTAGCGCAGCGTGTCGTGCATCCAGCCCATGTTCCACTTGAGGCCGAAGCCCAGCCCGCCCGCGTCCGTCGGCCGGGTCACGCCCTCCCATGCCGTGGACTCCTCCGCGATCGTCACCACGCCCGGGCAGCGCCGGTACACGGTCGCGTTCATCTCCTGGAGCAGCGCCACCGCGTCCCAGTTCTCCCGCCCGCCGTGCTCGTTCGGGAGCCACTGGCCTTCCTCGCGCGAGTAGTCGAGGTAGAGCATCGAGGCCACCGCGTCCACCCGCAGCCCGTCGATGTGGAACTCCTCGCACCAGTACACGGCGTTGGCGACGAGGAAGTTGCGCACCTCCTTGCGGCCGTAGTCGAACTCCAGCGTCCCCCAGTCCGGGTGGGCGGCCCGCCGCGGGTCGTGGTGCTCGTACAGCGGCCTGCCGTCGAACTCGGCCAGCGCCCACTCGTCGCGCGGGAAGTGCGCCGGGACCCAGTCGACGATCACGCCGATCCCGGCCCGGTGCAGCGAGTCCACGAGGAACCGGAAGTCGTCCGGGGTGCCCATCCGCGAGGTCGGCGCGTAGTAGCCGGTGACCTGGTAGCCCCAGGACCCGCCGAACGGGTGCTCGGCGACCGGCATCAGCTCCACGTGCGTGAAGCCCAGCTCCCGCACGTACGCGGGGAGCTGCTCGGCGAGCTCGCGGTACGAGAGCCCGGGCCGCCACGACGGCAGGTGCACCTCGTAGACGGACATCGGCGACAGGTGGGCCGGCCGGGCGCCGCGCGTGGCCATCCACTCGGAGTCCTGCCAGGTGTGGTGGGAGTCGGTGACGATCGAGGCGGTCGCCGGCGGGACCTCCGCGCGCCGGGCCATCGGGTCGGCGCGTACCGTGTGGCCGCCGTCGGGGCGGGTGATGTCGTACTTGTAGAGGGTGCCCTCGCCGACCCCCGGCAGGAACAGCTCCCACACCCCGGTCGAGCCGAGCGAGCGCATCGGGTACGCGCCCGAGTCCCAGTACGAGAAGTCCCCCATCAGCCTCACGCCCTGGGCGTTGGGCGCCCACACCGTGAAGCGGGTGCCGCTCACGCCCTGGTGTTCCATGACCCGGGACCCCAGTGCCGTCCACAGTTCCTCGTGGCGGCCCTCGCCGATCAGGTGGAGGTCCAGCTCGCCCAGCGCCGGCAGGAACCGGTAGGGGTCGTGTACCTCGGCCCCGTCGCCGTCGTACCCGACGAGCAGGCGGTACTCGGGCACCTCGGGCAGGGGCAGCAGCCCGGAGAACAGGCCGTCGCCCTCGTCGTCGAGCTCGGCCCGCAGCTCGCCGGCGAGGACGGTGACGGACTTCGCGTACGGGCGCAGCGCGCGGAAGACCACCCCGCCGGGCCCGGGCCGGGCGCCCAGTACGGCGTGCGGGTCGTGGTGGCGGCCCTCCAGCAGCCGGGCCCGCTCCCCGGCGTCGAGCACGGGCGCCGGCGAGACGCCCTGGGGCGCGGCGGGCCGCCGGGCGCGGGGGGCACGAGCCTTCCTCGCGGGCTCGGGGGCGGTAGCGGCTTCGTCGCGGACGGTCGGTGACGGCTGTCGTGCGGCGCTCACGCGAGCGGCCTCCTCGGGGGCTTCGGATGGGGCTGGGGGTGGGCGGCGCCGCCCGGGACGGGCGGCAGCCGGTGGGCCGGCCGCTGGGGCTCCGAAAGCCGCCGGATCGCCGCCATCGGGACGTGCAGCCAGTCGGGGCGGTGCCGGGACTCGTAGCGGGCCTCGTACACCGCCTTGTCGGTCTCGTACGCCCGCAGCAGGACGGGGTCCTCCCGCGGGTCGCGCCCGGTGGTGCGCGCGTAGCCCTCGCAGAACGCGGCCCGGCAGTCGTCGGCCCACGCGGGGGCGAACGGCCGGTGCGAGCGGGCGGCGTAGTCGAAGGAACGCAGTATCCCGGCGATGTCGCGCACCGCCGGTTCGGGGCGGCGGCGGTCGGCCAGCGGCCGGGCCGGTTCGCCCTCGAAGTCGATCAGCGCCCAGCTGCCGTCGGGGGTCCGCAGGGTCTGCCCCAGGTGCAGGTCCCCGTGGATCCGCTGGGCGGCGACCCCGGCGCCCCGGGAGGCGGCCAGCGCGTCGAACGCCCCGCGCAGCCCCGCCTCGTAGGGCAGCAGCGCGGGCACCTCGCGGGCGGTGGCGGCCAGCCGGGCCGTCATCCCGGCGGCGAGCCGGGCGGTCTGCTCCGGATCCAGGGCCACGGTGGGCAGGGCGTCGGCGAGCGCGCTGTGGACCTCGGCGGTGGCCCGGCCCAGCGCGTGCGCCTCGGCGGTGAAGTCGGCCCCTGCGCCGAGCCGGCGCAGGGCGAGCTGCCACCCGTCGTCGGAGCCCCGCAGGTACGGCTGGAGCACGCCCAGGGTCAGCGGTTCGGAGCCGGGCAGTTCGGCCTCGTACCAGGCGACGGGCGCGGGTACCCGGGCGCAGCCGACGGCGGCCAGGGCCCGGGGCAGTTCCAGATCGGGGTTGACCCCGGGGCCGACCCGGCGGAACACCTTGAGGATGTGTGAATCCCCGTAGATCAGCGAGGAGTTGGTCTGTTCTCCGGACAGCGGCCGGGGCGCGGGCGCCGCCGGGATCAGCGCGTGCGGGTCCCGCTCGAAGCGCAGCGGGCCGAGCGCGCCCGGCGAGCGCAATCGTTCCAGCAGCAGCGCCGCGAGCCTCGGATCGCCGAGGCCCTCGTAGACGGCGTGCCCCGCGTACGGGCCCTGCTCGGCGTACCCGATCAGCGCGGGCGCGAGCGCCGGAGGCAGGTTGGGGCGTACCCCGAGCAGCAGCTGGTAGCAGTCCGAACTGCCCTCGGCGTCCACCCCGACCAGCAGGTGGAGCAGCCCGGGCGAGGCCCCGGGCGGCAGCAGTTCGACGGCCGAGACCAGCCGGAGCCGGGTGATGGGGCGTCCCTTGCCGGCGAACCAGCGCTGTTTCGGCAGCCAGGCCCGCAGCATGGGCTCCAGCGGTCCGAGCGGGACTCCTGCCAGGCTTCCCTGGCGGCTCCGGGCGGATGCAGCCTCCGACATGGCGTCGCGTCCTTTCCCCGGGCCGTCACAGAATGCGCAGAGTGTCCCGGATGGCGATGGTTGCTGTCCGGCGGTGTGCGAGTGTCGGGTCAGGATGATCCGTACAGGGGCGGGCGATTGACCCATTCGCGCGCCCGCCCCGTACCGCCGTTACCCGCTTTTCGGTGCCGGACTACTCAGTGCGCAGGCGGAACCACAGAAAGCCATGGCCCGCGAGCGTGAGCAGGTACGGCCATTCGCCGATCGGCGGGAACCGCACATCGCCCGTGAGTTCGACGGGCACCCGCCCGTTGAACGAGCGCAGGTCCAGCTCGGTGGGCTGGGCGAAGCGCGAGAAGTTGTGCACGCACAGCACGAGGTCGTCTCCGTACTCGCGCAGGAACGCGAGCACCGCCGGGTTGGTCGACGGCAGTTCGGTGTACGACCCGAGCCCGAAGGCGGGGTTGGCCTTGCGGACTTCGATGAGCCGGCGCGTCCAGTGCAGGAGCGAGGAGGGCGATGCCATCGCCGCCTCGACGCTGGTGACCTGGTACCCGTAGACGGGGTCCATGATGACCGGCAGGTTCAGCCTGCCCGGATCGCAGGAGGAGAAACCGGCGTTGCGGTCCGGCGTCCACTGCATGGGCGTGCGCACGCCGTCCCGGTCACCCAGCCAGATGTTGTCGCCCATGCCGATCTCGTCGCCGTAGTAGAGCACCGGTGATCCGGGCAGCGACAGGAGCAGGGCGGTGAACAGCTCCATCTGGTTGCGGTCGTTGTCCAGGAGCGGGGCGAGCCGGCGCCTGATGCCGATGTTGGCCCGCATCCGCGGGTCCTTGGCGTACTCGGAGTACATGTAGTCGCGCTCTTCGTCCGTGACCATTTCGAGGGTGAGCTCGTCGTGGTTGCGCAGGAAGATGCCCCACTGGCAGTTCGCCGGGATCGCCGGGGTCTTGGCCAGGATTTCGGAGACGGGGTAGCGGGACTCTCTTCGCACCGCCATGAAGATGCGCGGCATGACGGGGAAGTGGAACGCCATGTGGCACTCGTCCCCGCCCTTGGTGAAGTCCCCGAAGTAGTCGACCACGTCCTCGGGCCACTGGTTGGCCTCGGCGAGCAGGACGGTGTCGGGGTAGTGCGCGTCGATCTCGGCCCGGACCCGCTTGAGGAGCGCGTGGGTGCGCGGCAGGTTCTCGCAGTTGGTTCCCTCCTCGGCGTACAGGTAGGGCACGGCGTCGAGGCGGAAGCCGTCGATGCCGAGGTCCAGCCAGAAGCGCAGCGCCGAGATGATCTCCTCGACCACGGCCGGGTTCTCGTAGTTGAGGTCCGGCTGGTGCGAGAAGAAGCGGTGCCAGTAGTACTGCTTGCGCAGCGGGTCGTACGTCCAGTTCGAGGTCTCGGTGTCGACGAAGATGATGCGGGCGTCCTGGTACTGCTTGTCGTTGTCGGCCCACATGTAGTAGTCGCCGTACGGCCCGTCCGGGTCCTTGCGCGACTGCTGGAACCACTCGTGCTGGTCGCTCGTGTGGTTCATGACGAAGTCGATGATCACCCGCATGCCGCGCTGGTGCGCGGCGTCCACGAACTCCACGAAGTCGGCGAGGTCGCCGAACTCGGGCAGCACCGACGTGTAGTCGGACACGTCGTAGCCCCCGTCGCGCAGCGGCGAGGCGAAGAACGGCGGAAGCCAGAGGCAGTCCACGCCCAGCCACTGGAGGTAGTCGAGTTTGGACGTGAGTCCCTGCAGGTCGCCGACGCCGTCGCCGTTGCTGTCCTGGAACGAGCGGACGAGGACTTCGTAGAACACCGCCCGCTTGAACCAGTCGGGGTCGCGGTCCTTGGCGGGGGTGTCCTCGAACATGTCGGGGACGGGATCGTTGATCATCATGTGATGGGTGACCCTCCGGTGGGCGGGGACGGTCGCAGAGCGGCCAGCACGTGCGCGGGCGTCCTGCCCGGCTCTAGGCGCACGTAGTTCGCCCTGCCCCAGTGATAGGTCTCGCCGGTGAGCTCGTCGCGCACCGCGAGGGACCCGTGCCAGTCGAGGCCGAGTACCGGCATGTCCAACGAGACGGTCGCCTCCTGGGTGTGGTGCGGATCGAGGTTGACGACCACCAGTACGGAATTGGCTCCGGCGTGCTTCGAATAGGCGATCACCTGTTCGTTGTCGGTCGAATGGAAGTGGAGGTCGCGCAGCTGCTGGAGGGCGGGATTGCGGCGGCGGACCCGGTTCAAGGTGGTGATCAGCGGGGCGATGGTGCGGCCCTCACGTTCGGCGGCGGTCCAGTCGCGTGGCCGGAACTCGTACTTCTCGGAGTTCAGGTACTCCTCGCTGCCCGGCCTGACCGGCTCGTTCTCGCAGAGCTCGTACCCGGCGTAGATCCCCCAGGTGGGGGACAGGGTGGCGGCGAGCACGGCCCGCACCTCGAAGGCGGGACGTCCGCCGTGCTGAAGGTACTCGTGCAGGATGTCCGGCGTGTTGACGAAGAAATTCGGCCGCATGACGGCCGCCGAACGGTCGTCGGTGAGCTCGGTCAGGTACTCCGTCAGCTCCGCCTTGGTGTTGCGCCAGGTGAAGTACGTGTAGGACTGCTGGAAGCCGACGGCGGCCAGGGCGCGCATCATCGCGGGGCGGGTGAAGGCCTCCGCCAGGAAGATCACGTCGGGGTCGGTCTTGTTGATGTCCGCGATCACCTTCTGCCAGAAGACGACGGGCTTGGTGTGCGGATTGTCGACGCGGAAGATCCGGACGCCGTGGTCCATCCAGTGCCGCAGGATCCGGACCGTCTCCTCGACGATCCCGGCCATGTCGGTGTCGAAATGGATCGGGAAGATGTCCTGGTACTTCTTCGGAGGGTTCTCGGCGTACGCGATCGTCCCGTCCGCGCGGTGACGGAACCACTCCGGTCGCTTCTCCACCCACGGATGGTCCGGCGAGCACTGGAGCGCGAAGTCCAGGGCGATCTCCATCCGGAGCTCACGGGCCCGCGCCACGAAGGCGTCGAAGTCCTCGATGGTGCCCAGCTCCGGGTGGACGGCGTCGTGGCCGCCCTCGGTCGACCCGATGGCCCACGGCACACCCGGATCCCAACTACCCGCTGAGAGAGTGTTGTTGGGGCCCTTGCGGTAGGTGCTGCCGATGGGGTGGATCGGCGGCAGGTACACGACGTCGAAGCCCATCGCGGCGATCGCCGGCAGCCGCTCGGCGGCCGTCCGGAAGGTCCCGCTCACCGGGGCCGAGCCGGGCTCCACCACCGCTCCCTCGGAGCGGGGGAACATCTCGTACCAGGAGCCGAAGAGGGCCCGCTTGCGCTCGACCAGCAGCGGCAGCGGCTTGGCGGCGCTGACCAGCTCCCGGTACGGGCGCCGCGCGAGGGCCTCGGTCACCGGCGCCGCGAGGGCCGCCGCGTACCGTACGGAGACCTCCCGGTCCTCGTCGCGCATCGCCTCGGCGGCGGCCAGCACGTGCGCGCGCCCGTCCTTCTTGGGGATCTTCGCACCGGCCCGCGCGTACAGCTCCGCGCCTTCGAGCAGCATCAGCCCGGTGTCGATCCCCGCGGGGATCTTGATGGCGGCGTGCGAGCGCCAGGTGGCGATGGGGTCGCTCCACGCCTCGACGGTGTACGTCCACCGTCCCTCCGTGTCGGCGCAGACCCGGGCGCCCCACCGGTCGGTACCGGGAGCGAGTTCGTGCATCGGCACGGGTGGCCGCAGCCGTCCGCTCGGGTCTCGGAGTACGACGTGGGCGGAAACGGCGTCGTGGCCCTCGCGGAACACGGTGGCCGAGATCCGGAAGACCTCGTCCACGACCGCCTTGGCGGGTCTGGCGCCGCAGTCGACGGCAGGGCGGACGTCCAGCACGGGAATGCGACCGATCATGATGGGATCACCTGGGGGCAGTTCGCGGGGCTAGGTGTGGGCGGTCCGGCAGACGGGGCAGCCGGCAGTGCACGCTCTGTTCGCTCTGTTTCTAGCCGTTCAGAAGACGGCTGGGCTGCGGGCATGGCCGCTCCTGTCCGCGTTCACTCGGGTGGCGGGAGAGGTGGTGGGCGGTGTGCGCCGTGCGTGTACCCGGGGAGCCCTTCCCACTCTCGTCCCGCCCAATCCGCGTGCTTGGTTAACTACTCGTACGTAGTGGCACGCCGATAACCAAGCCCCGGCTCGACATCCGCCGAGGCTCCGTCAAGTCGGTTGGAAACTCCCGGACCTACACCGGTATACCCCCTTCGCGGCCCGCCCGCCTGTTGGCGTCGTGGCCGCGCGGCGCCTTCGCGGGCTAGCCTCGTGGCTCCGGAAGTGGATCCAAAGTGGACGGATGCGCGGGTGCACAGCGTGGTGCGGCCGCTCCGATCCGCAATCCCCTGCGAAGGTGGAACACGTGAAGGCTATCCGTCGATTCACCGTGCGCCCCGTCCTCCCCGAGCCGCTGCTGCCACTCGCCGACCTCGCGCGCAACCTGCGCTGGTCTTGGCACGCGGAAACCCGCGAACTCTTCCAATCCGTCGACCCCGAGGGCTGGCAGGCCGCTGCCGGCGACCCCGTGCGACTGCTCGGGGCCGTGTCAGCCGGCCGCCTGGAGGAGCTCGCCGGCGACCGGCGGTTCCTGCGGCGGCTGGCCGTGGCCGCCGCAGACCTCGATGACTACGTCCACGGCGGGAGGTGGTACCAGACCCACGAGAACGGCGGGGACCTGCCCGCCGCCATCGCCTACTTCTCGCCCGAGTTCGGGATCACCGCAGCCCTGCCGCAGTATTCCGGCGGGCTCGGGATCCTCGCCGGCGACCACCTCAAGGCCGCCAGCGACCTCGGCGTCCCCCTCATCGGCGTGGGACTGCTCTACCGCCACGGCTATTTCCGCCAGTCCCTCTCCCGTGACGGCTGGCAGCAGGAGCACTACCCCGTCCTCGATCCCAACGAGCTCCCCGTCGCCCTCGTCCGCGAGGCCGACGCCACGCCCGCCCGGGTGACCCTGAGCCTTCCGGGCGGCCGGTCGTTGCACGCGCACATCTGGCAAGCCCGCGTGGGCCGGGTCCCGCTGCTGCTGCTCGACTCCGACGTCGAGGACAACGACACCGCCGCCCGCGAGGTGACCGACCGGCTCTACGGCGGCGGCAGCGACCACCGGCTGCTCCAGGAGATGCTGCTCGGCATCGGCGGCGTCCGCGCCGTGCGGACGTACTGCCGGCTGACCGGTCACGCCGACCCCGAGGTGTTCCACACCAACGAGGGACACGCCGGATTCCTCGGCCTCGAACGCATAAGGGAACTCGAAGGTGACCGGGGGCTCGGCTTCGACGCCGCCGTGGAGGCGGTCCGCGCCGGCACCGTGTTCACGACGCACACCCCCGTCCCCGCCGGCATCGACCGCTTCGACCGCGCCCTGGTCGCCCGGCACTTCGGCGAGGGTGGCGAGCTGCCCGGCGTACCCGTCGAGCGGATCCTCGAACTGGGCGCGGAGTCCTACCCCGGAGGCGACCCCGGGGTGTTCAACATGGCCGTCATGGGCCTGCGCCTCGCCCAGCGCGCCAACGGCGTCTCCACCCTGCACGGCGCCGTCAGCCGGGGCATGTTCGCCGGACTGTGGCCCGGCTTCGACCCCGTCGACGTGCCGATCACCTCCATCACCAACGGCGTCCACGCGCCGACCTGGGTGGCGCCCGAGGTCATGCGGCTCGGCGCGCGCCAGATCGGGGCCGGCCGGACCGAGGACGCGCTCTCCGTCGGCGGGTCCCCGCGCTGGGACGCCGTGGCGGGCATCCCCGACCAGGAGGTCTGGGACCTGCGCCGGGTGCTCCGCGAGCAGCTGGTCCAGGAGGTGCGCGACCGGCTGCGGGCCTCCTGGAAGCAGCGCGGGGCCGCGGACGCCGAGCTGGGCTGGGTGGACGGCGTACTCGACCCCGACGTGCTGACCATCGGCTTCGCCCGCCGCGTCCCCTCCTACAAGCGGCTCACGCTGATGCTGCGCGATCCGGAGCGGCTGCGCCGGCTGCTGCTGGACCCGGACCGGCCGGTCCAGATCGTGGTGGCGGGCAAGGCGCACCCCGCCGACGACGGCGGCAAGCGCCTCGTCCAGGAACTGGTGCGGTTCTCCGACGACCCGCGGGTGCGCCACCGCATCGTCTTCCTGCCCGACTACGGCATGGCCATGGCGCAGAAGCTCTACCCGGGCTGCGACATCTGGCTGAACAACCCGCTGCGCCCGCTGGAGGCCTGCGGTACGAGCGGGATGAAGGCCGCGCTCAACGGCTGCCTCAACCTCTCCGTGCTCGACGGCTGGTGGGACGAGTGGTTCGAGCCCGACTTCGGCTGGGCCATCCCCACCGCCGACGGGGCCGGGACGGACATCGAGCGGCGCGACGACCTGGAGGCGAACGCCCTCTACGAGCTGATCGAGAGCCGGGTCGCCCCCCGCTTCTACGACCGGGCCGGGCGCAGCGGACTGCCCGAGCGGTGGATCGAGATGGTCCGGCGCACCCTGGTCTCCCTGGGGCCGAAGGTGCTCGCGGGGCGGATGGTGCGGGAGTACGTGGAGCGGCTCTACGCCCCCGCGGCGCTCGCCCACCGCGCCCTCGACCCGGAGGCGGCCCGGGACCTCGCCTGGTGGAAGGGCCGGGTCCGCGCGGCCTGGCCCCGGGTCACCGTCGAGCACGTGGAGGCGCTCGCCGCAGCGCCCGTCGGCGGGACCGCCGAGCTCGGGGCCACGCTCACCCTGCGGGTGCGGGTGGCGCTGGACACGCTCGCGCCGGAGGACGTGGAGGTGCAGGCCGTCGCCGGCCGGGTGGACGCGCAGGACGTGATCCAGGCCGCCCGGACATTCCCGCTGAAACCGGCCTCCGGGCCCGACCTGGAGGGCCGCTGGGTCTACGAGGGGCCGCTCGCCCTGGACCGTACGGGGCCCTTCGGCTACACCGTACGGATCCTGCCCGCGCACCCGCTGCTGGCGAGCCCGGCCGAACTGGGCCTGGTCGCGGGCCCGCAGGACGCCGGCGCCGACGCGGACGTGGCGGGCGGGGTACTGCTGAGGTGAGACCGGCGGGGGCGGGCGGCGGGGGCCCGTAGGGGCAGGCCCGAGGGCCACGGGCCCGAGCGGCAGGGTCCGAGCCGCAGGGCCCGAGCCGCAAGGCCGGGGGGCCGGGGCCTGAGCGCCCGCCTGCGCGGCAGGCCTAGGGGTCGACCAGCCGCCCGTCCTCCACCAGCATCCCGGCCCGCTTGATGTTCCGCAGGGTCGGGATCACCTCGACCCGCTCGATGCCGGGCACGGCGCCGATCCGTTCCGTCAGGTACGTGTACAGCGCGTCCGTGTCCCGGCAGACCACGACCGCCAGCAGGTTCGCCGCCCCGGTCACCGCGGCGGCGAACGGCACCTCCTCGTGCCGGGCGACCGCCGCGCCCACCTCCGCCAGCCGCGCGGGCGCCGCCGTCAGCATCAAGGTGGCCTCCGCCTCGTAGCCCAGCCGGGTGGGGACGAGCTCCACGTCCAGGTAGAGGGCCCCGAGCTCCCGCAGCCGCTCCAGGCGGCGACGCGCCGTGGACTCCGACAGGCCCGACGCGCGCGCCAGTTCGGGGTAGCCGGCCCTCCCGTCCCGGCCGAGCACCGACAGCAGCGCCAGCTCGACCTCGTCCAGGGTGTGCCGCTCCAGCCCCGGCAGGACCGGCGGCCGCTCCAGCGCCGCGACCTGCTCGGGCCGCAGCACGTCCAGCCCGCACCACCGCTCCGGTCCGCCGACGAAGATCCGCAGCAGCGTGTGCGCGCTGACCCCGGTCACCCGGCGGGTGCGCGGGAGCTTGTCCAGCAGCAGGCCGTCGCGGTCGGCGCGGGTGCGGGCCTTGGTCAGACAGTGGATCTCCGTCCCGCCCGAGCCCAGCTTGACCCAGGAGATGTCCGGCCGGCGGGCCAGCGCCTCGGCCACCACCAGCGCCGCGTCGGGCGCGCACTGCACGCGCAGCCATGACTCGAACAGCCCGACGCGGCGCCCCTGGGGCATGCCGATCACCCGGATCAGGCCGCCGGTCCGCATCCGCCGGTAACGGCGCACCACCGTTTGGTCGGAGACCTCCAGCACCTCGGCGAGCCGGCTGAACGGAGCCCGCCCGTCGATCATCAACGCCTGGATCAGGGAGCGGTCGAGGAGGTCGAGCTCCTCGTTCGGCACGGTCCGGTTCATGCTTTCCATCATCCCAGAGCCGCCCATGACAGAAATCCGTCGGCAGACCGGGGCCGGGTGTGGGATGCGGGGCCGGCGCTGAGACCTTGGGGTCACCGATGACGCGAAACCCCCACAAGGAGAGATTCATGCGTAAGTGGCTGCCGCTGACTGCGGTCTGTCTGGGGGCCTTCATGCTCCTGGTCGACGTCACGATCGTGACCGTCGCCCTGCCGGACATGGCCGCCGACATGCACACCGGGTTCTCGGCCCTCCAATGGGTGATGGACGTCTACGCGCTGGCGCTGGCGGCCCTGCTGCTCGGCGCGGGCTCCCTCGCCGACCGGATCGGCCGGCGCCGCGTCTACCTGGGCGGCCTCGTGCTCTTCGCCGCCGCCTCGCTGGCCTGCGGCCTGGCCACCGGCCCCGCCGTCCTGATCACCTTCCGCGCCGTACAGGGCCTCGGCGGAGCGGCGATGTTCGCCACCACCATGGCCCTGCTCAGCGCCGCGTACCAGGGCCGCGACCGCGGCGTCGCCTTCGGCGTGTGGGGCGCGGTCAACGGAGCCGCCGCCGCGGCCGGGCCGATCATCGGCGGGCTGCTGACCGAGCACTTCGGCTGGCGCTGGATCTTCTACATCAACCTGCCCGTCTGCGCCCTGGCCGTGTACGTCACCCTCAAGGCGGTCGCCGATTCCCGAGACCCGCACGCCAAGGGCCTCGACCTGCCCGGCATGACCGCCTTCACCGCGGGCGCGGGGATCGTCACGTACGCACTGATCCGGGCCGGCGAGAACGGCTGGACCTCCGCCGCCACCCTCGGCCTCCTCGGCCTCGGCGCGGCCGCCTTCGCCGTCTTCGTGCTCGTCGAACTGCGCACCGCCCGCCCGATGCTGGACCTCTCGCTGTTCCGCAGCAGGACCTTCGTCGGTGTCATGGCCGCCGCGCTGCTGCTGTCCGGGGCGGCGTTCTCGTACCTGATGTACGTCTCCCTTTGGCTCCAGTCCGTCGAGGGGATGAGCCCGGTCGGCGCGGGCCTGGTGGTGGTGCCGCTGAGCCTGGCCTCGTTCCTCGTCTCGGCGCTGGCCGGGCGGCTCCTGCACGGTGCCCCGGCGCGGCTGACCGTAGGCGGCGGGCTGGCGCTCATCGGGGCGGGCGCGCTGCTCCAGGCCTGGATGCTGGACGCCGGTGACGGCTGGCCGGCGCTGGTCCCGGGCCTGGTGATGACGGGGGCCGGGGTGGGTGCGGCGATCCCGTCGCTGGCGGCCACGGCGATGGGGGCGGTGGCCCCGGCCCGGGCGGGCATGGCCGGAGGCGCGCTGAACACGGCGCGGCAGCTGGGGATGGCCTTCGGCATCGCGGTGCTCGGCTCCCTCTTCCACGCCGGGCTGGCGGACGGGCTCGCCGGATCCGGTCAGGCGCGCGGTACCGCCGAAGCGCTCGCGTCCGGCGGCGCGGGGCGGCTGCTGGCGGCGGCCCCGGCAGCGAAGGCGTGGGTGGAGGCGGCCTTCGTGAACGGGCTGCGGGAGACCTTCGTGGCCTCGGGGGTGATGGGTCTGCTGGGCGCCCTCGCCGTCGTGTTGCTGATCCGCTCGGCGGGGCGGAGCGCGGGCGCGCCGCAGGCCGGTGGCCGGCCCGCGGAGGCCGTGGCGGTGCCGGACCCGGTCTGAGCGCGGGACGCGGCGGCAGCCGCGGGGCCCGCCGCCGCGGTGACTGCCGTATCGGCCCCGCGGACCGATCCAGGAGGGTGAACCTTCGACCGCGCTGGCCATGCTGAATCGTTTTGTCCGAATCGTCCGCTCTTACGCTCCCGCTGGAAGCCACCGGACCCGGCGTTCCAGCCGACCAGAGAACGGACTCTTCATGCGTGCTCGTACCACCGCCGCCGCACTCCTCGGTGCCCTTGCCCTCGTCCTGCCCACCGCGGGCGCCACCGTGGCGGCGGATCACGACGACGATGACGGCCGCCGCCCGCTGGGCCGCCTGGAGTACCTCGTCGACGACGACGACGAGGTGGGCGGCGACGAGCACCGCCAGATCCGCCCGGCGGACAACGACACCTGCTACAGGCTGACGGGCACCTCGTGGGAGAACCCGGCGACCACCGTGCGCAACGAGACGGAGTCGCTGGCGGTGCTGTTCCGGGACCGTGAGTGCGGCGAGCGGGCGGAGCGGGTGCTGGCGCCGGGGGAGCGGGCGCACGGCGTCCAGGTCCGCTCGGTGCTCTTCAAGCCGGTGGACGACGAGGACAACGAGGGCCGCCACGACGGACGCAACGACGGCTGGAACAACGGGCGCCACGACGGGAACGACGACGAGTCGGGCAACGGC
Source organism: Streptomyces sp. NPDC051578 (assembly GCF_044454045.1). NCBI lineage: Bacteria > Bacillati > Actinomycetota > Actinomycetes > Kitasatosporales > Streptomycetaceae > Streptomyces > Streptomyces sp. NPDC051578. The sequence continues at coordinate 1,402,335 of NZ_JBITDH010000001.1, read as the reverse complement.
GACGAGGACCGGGGCCGCCGCCGCGAAGCCGGGCCGGGCATGGCGGGGGCGCCGGTGCAGAGCGGCGCCAAGCCGGCCGTGCAGGAGATGGTGAAGCCGCCCGTGGACGAGCCGGCCGCGCAGCCGGCCGACGAGCAGCCCCGCGAGGAGCAGGCCCGCGACGAGCAGGCGCCTCAGGAGCAGCAGGCGCGCGACGAGCAGGCCCGCGAGGAGCAGGCCCGCGACGAGCAGGCGCCTCAGGAGCAGCAGGCGCGTGACGAGCAGGCGCGTGACGAGCAGGCCCGCGAGGAGCAGGCCCGTCAGGACCAGGCCCAGCGCGAGGAACTGGCCCGCCAGGAGGAGATGGCCCGTCAGGACCAGGCGCAGCGGGACGAGCAGGCGCGCATGGAGCAGCAGGCCCGCGAGGAGCAGGACCGGCGCGAAGAGGAGCAGGGCCGCGCCGGCGAGCAGGGTCCCGACATGTTCGACCGCATCTTCGGCGCCATCGACTGACCTGACCTGACCTGACCTGACCTGACCCGGCCTGACTTGCAGCCGCGGGGCGGGCGGACCGCACGACGCGCAAGAGCCCGGCACCCCCGTGGTGCCGGGCCCTTGCACGTCGCGGACACGTCGTTCAAGCCCTATGGAACAGGGCCGCCCGGGGAGGTCGTCTCCCGGGCGGCCCCGCGATCAATCGGACGAGCCGGGTTTCGGCTCGGCCCCCGTCACCCCTGTCGGGGTCAGAAGGTGAGCTTCCAGCTGTTGATGTAGCCGGTGTCCGCGGAGGCGAGGTCCGCCACCCGCAGCTTCCAGACACCCTGGGCGACCTCGGAGGAGGCGTTCACGGTGAAGCTCTGGACGATGTTGTCCGCGCTGCCGCCGGTGCGGTTGCGCAGGTTGTAGACGGAGCCGTCGGGGGCGACCAGGTCGACCCGCAGGTCACCGACGTAGGTGTGGACGATGTTGACGTCCACCTTGAGGGTGCTCGGGGCGTTGCCCGTGCGGGTCACCGTGATCGGGGACTCGACGGTCGAGTTGTCCGCGATCTGGTAGTCGTTCGTGTTCTCGAACACGTTCTGCTCGACCGTGCCGACGGTCCAGGTGAAGGACGCCGTACCCGTCTTGCCCGCGGAGTCGGTCACCGTGACGGTCACGTTGGACGTGCCCGCGGTGGTGGCGGTACCCGAGATCAGACCGGTGGAGGAGTTGATCGACAGGCCGGCCGGCAGACCGGTCGCCGCGTAGCTGAGCGCACCCGGGTTGGTGCTGGTCGCCTGGACCTGAAGGCTCACAGCGGTGTTGACCTGGGTGGTCTGGTTGGCGATCGGGGTGACCGAGACGCCGGAGGTGATGCGGGCCCCGACGTTGATGCCCGCCCAGGCGTTGGCCACGTTGTTGTACGTGGTCGAGCCCTGGCCGTACAGGTCGGCGGCGGCCTGGAGGGTCGCGGTACGGGCGGCCGCGTAGTTGGTGTTCGACTTGAAGTAGCCGACCGTCAGCGCGCGGAACCAGATCTTCGCGGCGGCGTCGCGGCCGATCGCGGTGACCGGGAGGTTGTCGGAGGTCGGCGAGTTGTAGCTGACCCCGTTGATGACCTTGGCGCCGGAGCCCTCGGACATCAGGTAGTAGACGTGGTTCGCCGGGCCCGAGGAGTAGTGGACGTCGAGGCCGCCGAGGCTGGAGGACCAGTAGTCCTTGGACCCGCCGTCCTTGCTCGGCTTGTCCATGTAGCGCAGCGGGGTGCCGTCGCCGTTGATGTCGATCTTCTCGCCGACCAGGTAGTCGCCGACGTCCTGCGGGTTGTTGGCGTAGAACTCGACGTTCGCCGCCATGATGTCGGAGGTCGCCTCGTTCAGACCCCCGGGCTCACCGCTGTAGGTCATGTTGCCGGTGACCGAGGTCAGACCGTGCGTCATCTCGTGCGCGGCCACGTCGATGGACGTCAGCGGGTGCGTGTTGCTGGTGCCGTCGCCGTACGTCATGCAGAAGCAGCCGTCGTCCCAGAACGCGTTGACGTAGGCGTTGCCGTAGTGGACCCGGCTGTACGGGGCGACGCCGTCGTTGCGCAGGCCGTTGCGGCCGTGCACGTTCTTGTAGTAGTCCCACGTCAGCTGGGCGCCGTAGTGGGCGTCCGCGCCGGCGGTCTCCCGGTTGGAGGCGGCGCCGTTGCCCCAGACGTCGGTGGTGTTGGTGAAGAGCGTGCCGGTGCCGGAGCTGCCGCCCTTGAGGTCGTAGGTCTTGTGGCCGCCGCGGCCGGCGTCGGTCAGCGTGTAGTTGCTGCCCGACTGCGAGGTGCCCATCGTGACCTGGCCGCTGTACATGGTGTTGCCGGTGCCGGTCTCGATGGCCTGCCACTGGGTGATCTTCGCGCCGGTCTTGGCGTCGGTGACCACGTGCAGTTCGCTCGGGGTGCCGTCGTCCTGGAGGCCGCCGACGACGGTCTCGAAGGCGAGGACCGGCGCGCCCTCGGCCGCCCAGATCACCTTGCGGGCGTTCTTGGAGGGCTTGGCCTGCTTGGCGCCCGCGGCGTTGGCCGAGGAGACGGCCTGGCTCTCGGCCGCCGAGGGGGCGACGGAGGGGCTGGTGTCCGCCACGCTGATCTCGTGGTTGGTGGCCTTGGTCACGCTCTTGGTGACGCCGCCCTTGGCGTGGACCGTCAGGTCACCGCCGAGCACGGGTATGCCGTCGTAGGTGCGCTCGTACGTGGTGTGGGTGGTGCCGTCGGCGTCCTGGACCACATCGCGGACGACCAGGCGCTCCTTGCCGCCGAGGCCGAGGGCCTTGGCCGCCTGCACCGTGGTCGAGTTGGCGTCGGCGAGGAGCGTCGCACGCTCCGAAGCGCTGAGCAGGCGGGCGGCCGCGCCCGGGTTGGGCTGAGCCGCCTTGGTGGACTGCGACGACGCTGTGGCGTCGGCGCTGGCGGATCCGGCCTGAATGCCTACGGCGAGCAGGGCCGCGGCGGCGACGAGGGCGCCGGCCGCGGTGGCGCGCCGCTGGGGGGTGTGACTCAACGCAAACTCCTTCTGCAAGGGGGGTTCCGGACGGCTGGGTGGGCCACCGGGCAGATCAGGGCTGGTGCGATGAACGGTCGAAGAGTGTCACCTGCGGGCGTCGATGTCAGGGCCACATCAAAAGGTTGGCTGGAAACAGTCCGTTGTCCGAAGAGACGTATCCGGTATCCGAACCATTCACTTTTGTATGAGAGAAGCCGCCGAAACATCCGGAACTACAGATACCGGTTGCTAACACTTGAGCAACGAGGGACCTCGTTAACGCAAACGGCATTTACCGTACGGGTGTTTGTCGTACTGTTTCCCGGTGCGTCAGATGCCCGTCGCCAGGGGAAGCCGCGGGCACACGCCACTGTCATAGACCACGTGCCAGGGGGGCCCATGAGGCATGTCCATTTTCCTGCGCAAAGAGTGGCCGGGGCGGCCGTCGATCCGATCGCGTCGAGTTCCGCGCCCCCGGGCCGGCTCGGCGACAAGGCCCGCTGGTACCTTCCCGCGGCGGTCACGGCCGACTTCCTGGGTGCGGCCGTCCCCGTAGGACTCGTCTTCGACGCGGCGCAGCAGGCCCGGCCCGTCTACTGCGCAGTCGGTGCGGCCCTCGCGTGGACGGCGGTACAGGCGCTGCGTCGACGGTACGCGACCCGGGTGCTCGGTGAGTCCCGCGGAGTGCTGCCCGTCGTGCACGACTGGCTGATTCTGATCGGCGTCCTCGCCGTCGCCCGCGTGGTGACCGGCGAAAGCACCCCGCGGCTGGCGGCGCTGGGGGCGCTGCTGCCCGCCCTGCTCATCACCGTCGCCTGCCACAAGCTGACCTACCGCCACCTCTTCGCCGCCCGCAGGGAGGCCCAGGCGGTCAGCCGGGTCCTGGTCGTCGGCGAACCCGAGGCCGCCGAAGGGGTGATCGCGCACCTCGCCTCGCGCACCGACCACCCCTACGTGGTCGTCGGCGTCGTCCCGGTCGGCGAAGGCCGGCTGGACGGCGGTGTGCCCGTCGCGGCGCGGCTGGACGCGGTCTCGTATGGCCGGAACGAGGACGCCACCGCCGTGCTCGGCGCCGTCCGCACCCACCACGCCGACCTGGTGCTCGTGGCTCCGGGCGTGCGGATCGCCGGGGAGCGGCTGCGCCGGATCGCCTGGGCGCTGCACGACGCCGGGCTGGAACTGGCCGTCTTCCCCGGTCTGGTGGAGATATCCGTCAAGCGGCTGGAGACCCTCTCCGCGGGCGGGCTCGCCGTGCTGCGGATCGCGCCGCCCGTGCGCAGGGGCGTGCAGCCGCTGCTCAAGGCGGCGCTGGACCGGGCGGGGGCCGCCGTCGGACTGCTGCTGCTGTCGCCGCTCTTCCTCGCGCTGGTGCTGGCGATACGTCTCGGCTCGCGCGGGCCGGCCTTCTACAGCCAGCGCCGGATCGGGCGCGACGGGGTCCCGTTCGTCATGTGGAAGTTCCGCACGATGGTCGTGGACGCCGACCGGCTGAAGGCGGAGCTGGCGGGGGCCAACGAGAACGACGGCCTGATGTTCAAGATGCGCAGGGACCCCCGTGTCACCCGGGTGGGCCGGCTGCTGCGCCGGACCTCGATGGACGAACTGCCCCAGCTGTTCAACGTGCTGACGGGCAGCATGTCCCTCGTCGGCCCGCGCCCGCCGCTGCCCGAGGAGGTGGCCCGGTACGACGAGACCGAGCTGCGCCGGCTGACCGTGCGGCCGGGTATGACGGGTCTGTGGCAGATCAGCGGCCGGTCGGACCTGTCCTGGGACGAAACGATTCAGCTCGATCTGCAGTACGTCGACAACTGGTCCTTCACCAGCGATGTCGACGTCATGGGCCGTACGCTCCGCGCCGTCGTCGACGGCCGCGGAGCGTACTGAGGGGCCGGCCTTGCGATCAGCGCGACGTCTGCGAGTCGAGCCACCAGCGGTAGGTGGACGCGATGCCGTCGCGCAGCGGGATGCCGGGCTTCCAGCCCAGCGACGTCAGGCGGCTGACGTCCAGCAGCTTGCGGGGCGTCCCGTCCGGCTTGGAGGTGTCCCAGGCGAGCCGGCCCTCGAAGCCGGTCACCTCGGCGACCGTCTCGGCCAGTGCCTTGATGGTGAGGTCCTCGCCGCAGCCGATGTTGACGGGCTCGTCGCCGTCGTAGCGCTCCAGCAGCACCGCGCAGGCGGCGGCGAGGTCGTCCACGTGCAGGAACTCGCGGCGCGGGGTGCCCGATCCCCACAGCGTCACCTCCTCGCGCCCCTCGGCCGCCGCCTCGTGGAAGCGGCGGATCAGGGCGGGCAGGACGTGCGAGGACTCCAGGTCGAAGTTGTCCCCCGGGCCGTACAGGTTCGTGGGCATGGCCGAGACGTACGAGGCGCCGTACTGCTTGCGGTACGACTGGACCTGCACGATCCCGGCGATCTTGGCGAGGGCGTAGGCCTCGTTGGTCGGCTCCAGCGGGCCGGTCAGCAGGGCGTCCTCGCTGATGGGCTGCGGGGCCAGCTTCGGGTAGATGCAGGAGGAGCCCAGGAACAGCAGCCGGCCCACCCCGGCGGCGTGCGCCCCGGCGATGACGCTGAGCTGGATCTTGAGGTTGTCCTCCAGGAACTGCACCGGGTAGGTGCTGTTGGCCATGATCCCGCCGACCTTGGCGGCGGCCAGCACCACGGCGTCGGGGCGGACGTCCCGCAGGTACGCCTCGGTCGCGGCGCCGTCGCGCAGGTCGAGCTCGGCGCGGCTGCGGGTGAGCACCTCGTGGCCGTCGGCGGTCAGCCGCCGGGCGACCGCGGACCCCACGAGGCCGCGGTGGCCGGCGACGAAGACGCGGGCGTGCGGGGGCAGGAGCGGCAGCGAACTTGTCATACCGCCGATGATGCCAGTCCGCTGCCCCGGGTTTACGGGGGAGGGGCGGCCCGGGGCCGCGGGGGCCTTCGGCGGTGCGGCCGGGGCCGAATGCGGTGGGGGAGGTTCCGGAACGGGCGTGTACGGTACCCATCCGGCCCCCGGGGCCGGGCCCTCGGCGTTGCGCGCGCCGCGGCCGAGGGCCCGCCCGCCCCGCACTGCGGGCCGCCGCCCTCCACGGCGCGGCGGGCCCGCCGCACACCATGAGGCGCAGCCTCGACAGGGCCGGTGGAAGACCGCCGGCCGGCACGACAGACCGCAACGACAACCAGGGGGACCCTATGGGCAAGACCGCACTGATCACCGGCGTCACCGGGCAGGACGGCTCGTACCTCGCCGAGCTCCTGCTCTCCAAGGGGTACACGGTGCACGGGCTCGTGCGGCGCTCCTCCAGCTTCAACACGGAGCGGATCGACCACATCTACCAGGACCCGCAGACCGAGAACCGCTCCCTCGTGCTGCACCACGCGGACCTGTCCGACGGCGTCGCCCTGGTGAACCTGCTGCGCGACATACGCCCCGACGAGGTCTACAACCTCGGTGCGCAGTCGCACGTCCGCGTCTCCTTCGACGCACCCCTCTACACCGGTGACGTCACCGGCCTCGGCGCGCTGCGCCTGCTGGAGGCCATCCGCGCCAGCGGCGTGGACACCCGTATCTACCAGGCCTCGTCCTCGGAGATGTTCGGCTCCACCCCGCCGCCGCAGAACGAGCAGACGCCGTTCCACCCCCGCAGCCCCTACGGCGCGGCCAAGGTCTTCGCGTACTGGACGACGGTGAACTACCGTGAGGCGTACGACATGTTCGCGGTGAACGGGATCCTCTTCAACCACGAGTCCCCGCGCCGCGGCGAGACCTTCGTGACCCGCAAGATCACCCGCGCGGTCGCCCGGATCAAGGCCGGTCTCCAGGACCACCTCTACCTCGGCAACCTCGACGCCGTCCGCGACTGGGGCTACGCGCCGGAGTACGTCGACGCCATGTGGCGGATGCTCCAGCAGGACGAGCCCACCGACTACGTGGTCGCCACCGGGGTCGCCGCGACCGTCCGCGAGTTCGTCGAATCCTCCTTCGGCCACGCCGGCCTCGACTGGACCGAGCACGTGCGCTACGACCCGAAGTACGAGCGCCCCAGCGAGGTCGACGCCCTCATCGGCGACGCCTCCAAGGCGCAGGAGATCCTCGGCTGGAAGCCGACGGTCCTGGTGGCCGAACTCGCTCGGATCATGGTCGACGCCGACATCCGGCAGGTGGAGGACCAGTTGGCGGGCGTAACGGTCCGCATCGACCGCTAGAAGCCTTATATTTCCCCTAGATTTGCCGTGTCCCGGTCATGACGTGCAGGTCCCTGCCCCCGTGACCGGGGCAAACCTGCCGTATGTCCGCCGTGCGCCCTCCGTGTGGAACCTGTTGATTCCAAGTTGGTATGCAATGGGTCAAGTGAGGTGACCGGGCCCTCGCGTGAGCCCTAGTCTGCGCCAGTACATATGGCTGTTCGGATAGTTCCAGCCATCAAACCGGGCGATTGCCCTGGGGGGCTCATGCGTAGATCCAGAGGGCTGACTGCTGCCCTCGTCCTGTCACTGGCCGGGGCCGGCACCGGCTTGGGCCTGGTGCTGATGCCCGAGGCGTCCGCCATCACGCCGCCCGTGGCATTCACCGCCGACGAACTGCCGACCTGGCAGCCCAACGGCATCGTCTGGGCGATGGCCCAGGCGAACGGCACCGTCTTCGCCGGCGGCACCTTCTCGACGGTCCGCCCGCCGGACGGCAGCGGCAGCGGCACCGAGCAGGAAGCGGTGAACTTCGTGGCGCTCGACGCCGCGACGGGCGCCCCCACCTCCTGCAAGCTGGCCTTCACCGTCGGCGACGGCAGCGCGACCGTGCGGACCCTGGCCGTCTCGAAGGACAAGAAGACCCTGTACGCGGGCGGCTACTTCGGCGCCGTCAACGGCACGCCGGTCTCCAGCGTCGCCGCGATCGACATCGAGACCTGCACCCCCAAGGCTTCGTTCCACCCGAGCTTCCCCGCCACCGTGCGCGCGTTCGCCGTCAGCGACGACACGCTGTACGCGGCCGGCGACTTCACCACCGTCGAGGGCCAGACCCGCGAGCGGTTCGCCGCGGTCGACGCCACCTCCGGTGCCCTGAGGCCCTTCGTCGCCAACGCCGACGAGCCCGGCCGCGCGGTCGCGGTCACCCCCGACGGCAAGAACGTGCTGCTGGGCGGTGACTTCTTCACGGTCAACGGCCAGAACACGCACGCGCTGGCGGTCGTGAACTCCGCGACGGGCGCAGTCGCCAAGACGTACGGCAACATCCCGTCCAACTCGGTCGTCAAGTCGATCGCGACCGACGCGACCGGCTTCTACACGGGCAACGAGGGCTCCGGCGGCGGCGTCTTTGACGGCCGCATCGGTCTCAACCTCAGCGACTTCAGCGAGAAGTGGCGGGACCGCTGCCTCGGCGCGACCCAGTTCGTCCTGCCGTACGACGGAGTGCTCTACAGCTCCTCGCACGCCCACGACTGCACGCTCAACGGCGAGTACCCCGACGGCCGCCGTCACCACCTGCTGGCCCAGCCCACCGACTACCAGGGCGCGCCCCCCGCCCCGGTGGACGGTTTCGTGGCCAGCCCCCGCAAGCTCGGCTGGTTCCCCGACACCAACGACGGCCTCGGCGAGGGCATCGGCCCGCGCGTCATGGCGGTCGCCGACAAGGGCGACACCAAGTACATGTGGGTGGGCGGCGAGTTCACCACCGTCAACGGCGTCGCGCAGCAGGGCCTCACCCGCTTCGCCTCCACCGGTGACGTCGGCGCCCCGACCACCCCGGTCGCCAGCGCCGCGAGCGTCAAGCCCGGCGAGGTCCAGGTCCGCTGGCGCACCAGCTACGACGAGGACGACAGCAAGCTGACCTACCGGATCTACCGCAACGGCTCCTCGACCCCGGCGCACACCATGACCGCCGACTCCCTGGAGTTCGAGCGGCAGCAGGCCTCCTGGACCGACACCACGGTCAAGGCCGGCCAGTCCTACACCTACCGCGTGACCGCGACCGACGCCGCGGGCAACACCAGCGCGCTGTCGGCCACCGCCTCGGTGACCGTCCCCGCCTCGGTCCAGTCGTACCCGAACCAGGTGCGCGCCGACGGCGCCAACCTGTACTGGCGCTACGACGACACCGTCAGCCCCTACGTCGCCGACTCCTCCACCGGCGGCAACACCAGCGGCATCCAGCTGAACGCCCCGGCCCTGCGCCAGACGCCCGGTGCCGTCTCCGGCGCCAGCACCGCGATGGGCTTCAACGGCAGCAGCCAGCAGGTGTACAGCGACCACCGCCAGACGGTCGGCGGCAGCTACACCATCGAGACCTGGTTCAAGACGAACACCACGCGCGGCGGCAAGCTGATCGGCTTCGGCGACAACACCGACCGCAACAGCGGCTCGTACGACAAGCAGCTGTACATGACCAACGCGGGCCGTCTGGTCTTCGGCGTGTACAACGGCTCGACCCGGACCATCTCCACCGGCCTGTTCGAGACGTACAACGACAACAAGTGGCACCACGTCGTCGGCACTCAGGGCCCCTCGGGCATGGCGCTGTACGTCGACGGTCAGAACAAGGGCACGCTGAACGTCACGGGCTCCCAGCAGTACGCCGGTTTCTGGCACGTGGGCGGCGACAACCTCAGCAGCTGGCCGAACCGTCCGACGAGCAACTTCTTCGCCGGGCAGATCGACGAGACGGCCGTCTACCCGACGGCGCTGACCCAGGCCCAGGTCAAGAACCACTACGACCTTGCCAAGGCCCCCACCGACACGGTCTCCAAGGTCGTGGCGACCGAGGACACCTACATCAACCAGGGCGCCCCGAGCCAGGCCTACGGCACGTCCACCTCGCTCGCGGTGCGCGGCACCTCGGCGTACGAGACGTACCTGCGCTTCAACCTGCCGGCCGCCCCGGCCGGGACGGTCCTCAAGGCGGCCTCGCTCCAGGTCAAGACCACGACGCAGACCGGCGCCGGTACGGCCGACACCGTGACCGTGGTACCGGTCACCGGCACCTGGAGCGCCGCGGGCACGACGTTCAACACCAAGCCGACCCTCGGCACCACCCCGCTCGGATCCCTCGCGGGCGCTCCGGACGGCTCGGCGATCCAGAACGTCGAACTGGACACCACCGCCGTCTCCGCGGTGCTGGGCACCGGCTACAGCATGGCCCTGACGAGCACGGGCACCGACCCGCTGTGGATCTGGTCCTCGGAGGCCACGGCCGCGGACGCCGCACCGCAGCTGATCCTCACCTTCGGCCCCAAGTAACGGCCGAGCCACCACCCGCCTGACGGAGTACGGGGCCTGCCCGCGCGGCAGGCCCCGTACTCCTTTGTCCACCACCGGCAAGTACGGGAGCCCCCTGATGTACCGACGCTCCGCAGCGGCTGCTGTTCTGCTGGCCGCCGCCCTGACCCTGACCGCCTGCAGTTCGGACGGCGACGTGAAGGCCGACCCGGCGGGCGCCAAGCCGAAGCCGCCGGCCGCCTCCCCGGCGCCGGACCCCGCCGACAGCCCGGGCGCGCCGGCCTCACCCGGGGCGAAGCCGTCCGGTCCGGTCCTCCCCGACTCGAAGCTCGTCCCCAAGACGGGCAGTTTCACCGAGACGGAGAAGAAGTACCTGAGCGGCCGGGTCCCGGAGAAGATGGACCCCGCGGCCGTCCTCCAGACGGGTCAGGAGTCCTGCCAGCGGGTGGAGCGCACGGCGAAGCACGACAAGGACGCGGCCACCGGGGCCATCGTCGCGGGTGAGATCCCGGGTGCGAAGGACGCCATCCCGTTCCTGTGCCCGGAGCAGAAGCCGATCCTGGCCGCCGCCGAGAAGGGCTTCGGCGACGGCCGCCACCAGTCGCCCGCCCCGGGCACCTACCGGGCGCTGACCCAGAGCACCACCTGCTCCTGGGAGGCGAAGGGCAGTGACGGATCGGTCCTCGCCTCGGGCCCCGCGGCCCCGCCGAAGGCCGGTGACAAGATCACGGCGACGATCCCGGCGGGAACCGCCGAGTTCGACTCGACCGCCTGCTACGCCTGGATCCCCGCGTAGGCGGGCACGACCGTACGAGAACGCCCCCGCGGGCCGGACCACCGCCGCGGGGGCGTTTGCGTGCCGGGGCGTTTCCATGTCCGGCGCGGGGGTAGTCGCGCCGTCACAACACCACGAACGTGGAGGCGACTTGACATGCGAGGCATTGGCGGCTGCATAGCCCTGATCGTGGTGGGGGCCATCCTCACCTTCGCGAGCGACTGGCGGATGGAGGGGGTCAACCTCCCCCTCGTCGGCCTGATCATGATGGCGGCGGGCGCGATCGGCCTGGCCGTGTACTCCAGCGTGCTGCGCCGCCGCCGGGCGGCCGGGGTGCTCCCCGTGGTCGAGGAGCGGGGCCGCGACATCATCTGACGCACGCCCCGGGGGCTCACGCCCCCGCGCCGCGTGCGGACCCGTACACCGGCAGGAGGGTGTCCAGCACCGCGTCCATGGAGAACGACTCCGCCGCCAGCTTCCGGGCGGCGACCGAGGCCGACCGGTTCGCGTCCGGGTCCAGGAGGGCGAGGACCGCTTCGGCGACTCCCGCCGGACCCGGCTCCACCGCCCGCCCGGCCCCCGCCGCGGCGATGTCCCGGGCCAGGCCGTTGGAGTGGGTCACCACCGACGGCACTCCCACCGCCAGCGCCTCCAGCACCGACATGGGGAACGGCTCCTCCACCGAAGGCAGCACGTACACGTGGGCCCGGCGCAGCTCCGCCAAGACCTCCGCGCCCGACAGGGGCCCGGGAACCGTGAACCGCGCGCCCAGCCCCAGCTCCGCGATCCGCGCCCGGACCGCCTCCAGTTCACCCTCGTCGGGGCCCGCCACCACGAACTCCGCGTCCGGATGCGCCGCCAGTACCGCCGGGGCCGCGTCCACGAAGTCCACCGGCCGCTTTCGGGCCTGCAGGCGCGCCGAGTACAGGATGCGCGGGGCACCCGCCGGCGCCGGGCGCTCCTCCTGCGCCGGGGTGCCGTTGACCAGCCGTACCGCCGTGGCCAGCGCGGGCGGGCCCACCACCGCGTTCAGTCCCTCGCGCTCGTGGGGGGTCAGGTACAGCACCGCGTCCGCGCCGCGCAGCAGCCGGCGCACCGCCACCGCGTCCAGCACCTTGGCCAGCAGCCTCCCGCTCGGGTCCACCATGCCGTGGGTCTGGAGCACCAGCGGCTTGCGGGCCCGCAGCGCGGCCAGCGCCACCGGCAGCGTCACCAGGTCCCGCGCGAGGTGGACGTGGACCACGTCGGCGTCCCGCACCAGCCGCCCCGCCGAGGCGAGGAGCGCCGGGGAGGTCATCCCGCTGAAACCCAGCGGCAGCAGCCTGCGGGCGGGGAACAGCTTCGCGGGCACCCCTTCCACGGAGGTGGGCCAGGGATCGGGGAACCCCTCGCCGAGGGCCAGCAGCCGCGCCTCGTGACCGCGCGCCCGCAACCCCTTCGCCAGGTTCAGCGCGACCCGGACGGGTCCGCCGAAGGCGTGCGAGGGGGAGTGCAGCGTCACGGCGTGCAGGACTCTCACTTCGGCTCCTCCACCGGGCGGCGACGCCCGTCCTGGGTCTGCAGGGTCAGCGCGGGCAGGTCCTTGTGGACCACCGCGCCCGCGCCCGCCACGGCGCACCGCCCGATCGTCACACCCGCCAGCACGGTGGCCCGTACGGCCACCCACGCGCCGTCCTCCACCACGATCGGCGCGTTGCGGTAGCGGAAGTCGGCGGCCCGGTGGTCGTGCGAGCCGGTGCACAGCATCGCCTCCTGCGAGACGCACACGTTCGCACCGATGGTCACCGGCTCCAGGTTCAGCAGCCAGGCGCCCTCGCCGATCCACGCGTGGTCGCCGACCGTCAGCTTCCACGGCCACAGCACCCGTACCTTGTGCCGGATCAGCACGCCCTCGCCGATCCGCGCACCGAACGCGCGCAGCAGCGCCACCCGCAGCCGGGCCGGACAGAACCACGCCATGAAGAGCGTGTTCATCACCGCGAACCAGAGCGCCTGCGTCAGCAGCCCGCGCCCCTTGTCGTACCCGGCCAGCGTGAAGGAAGGAAGATCACGCAACAGTCGCCCCTCATCGTCCGCCCCCGACAACCACCCCGCGGCGCCTCCCCGGGCGCCGCCCGCTCAGACTAGACTGCGCGCGGACCAGGCACATGGGGTGGGGGCAACAGTGGCAACGGACATACGCAACCCCCGCGTCGCGGTACCGGCGCCGCCGGACGAGGCCCAGTGGGGCCGTGTCACCACCCCCCGTACGCTGCTCTCGCGCGCGCTGTCCGTCCCGCTGATCCTCGGGTTCACCGTGTTCCTCCCGCTCTTCGTCGCCGTCCAGCCCGGCGACGGCCAGCGTGACGCCGCCTTCTGGCTCCAACTGCTGCTCACGATGTACGCGGGCGCCCGGCTTTCCGCGATGGTCCTGACCAGCCGGCGCAAACTGCTCCAGGGCTCGTTCTGGCTGTTCGTCTACATGGCGATGGGCGTGGCCCCACTCGCCCAGGCCGTCCTCGGGCGGGTCCCGACACCCGTCGTCGGGCCCCGCTACGACCTCACGACCGCCATCGGTCTCGTCCTGCTGGGCTGTACCGCCTTCGACGTCGGCGTACTGCTGGCCCGGCACCGGCCGACGGGGCGGGCGGGCGGCTCGCAGAAGGAGAAGCGGCCGGTCCTCGCGCACCGGCGGCGCCTGCAACTGCTCACCGCGCTCGCGTTCCTGTGCAGCGCGGCGTTCATCGTGAAGCTGGGCGGCCCGGCGGTCTTCTTCTCCAGCCGACAGGAGATCATCGCGGGCATCGAGGAGGCGGGCGTCTCCAACGGCGACGGCCAGGCGGGCCAGGCCCTGCTGCGCGGCTTCGGCACGGTACCGGCGCTGCTGGCGCTGCTGCTGTACACGCGCTGGCTGATCACCTCGAAGTACGCCCGCCGCAAGGTGTCGGTCATCGTGACGTGGGGCGGGCTCGCGCTGCTGAACCTGGTGGTCAACAACCCGATCTCCAACCCGCGCTACTGGTTCCTGACGGTCATGTTCGCGCTGCTGTTCACCGTCTTCCCGGTGAGTGCGGCGATGTACCGGGTGGCGCTGTCGATGGCCGTGGTGGTCGCGCTGCTCGTCTTCCCGTTCGCGGACCGCTTCCGGTACGACGAGAAGAACTACAAGCCGGTCGAGACGACGTCCTTCCTGGAGCCGATGGCCCTCAAGGACTACGACCAGATCGGCATGTTCGCGAACACGATCACCTACTCGGACTCCGGTCCCGGCCACTTGTACGGGCGGCAGCTCGCGGGCTCGGTGTTCTTCGCGGTGCCACGGTCGGTGTGGGCGGGGAAGCCGAAGGACACGGGCGTGATGATCGGGGAGTGGATGGGGACGGTCAACACCAACCTCTCGTCCCCGATCTGGGCGGAGCTGTGGGTGGACTTCGGCTCGCTGGGCATGGGCGCGGGACTGCTGGGGATGGGGTACGCGGCCGCCCGGGTGGACCGCCGGTACGCGAAGCGGGCCACGAGGCGGTCGCCGCCGGGCAGCCTGATCTCGGTGGTGGTCCCGCTGGTGGCGGGCTACTCCTTCATCCTCCTGCGGGGCCCCCTGCTCCAGGCGTCGGGGCGGATCGCCATCGCGGCCCTCTGCCTGGCGCTGGTCGCGACGTTCCGCGATGACAAGTCGGCCCGCCTCCGCTGACGCCGGGCCGGTGCGGCCGCCCCGTTGCCGCCGGCACCGCGTGGCGCCGGAGCCCGGTCAGTCGCGAGGCCGCAGCCCGGTCGGGCACGAGGCCGCAGCCCGGTCGGGCACGAGGCCGGGGCCCGCTCGGTTGCGAGGCCGGGGCCCGCTCAGGCGGGTTCCGGGGCCGAGGCCGGGGCCCGGGCCGGTTCGGAGGCCGGGAGGCGGGAGACGCGCGTCCAGGCCGCCGCGGCCTTCGCGGCCGAGCCGGCCGCCAGACCCCAGGCGGCGCCCGCCACACCCCACGCCGCGTACCCGCCCAGCAGCACAGCCACCGACAGCAGCGAGAACACCACCTGCAACGACAGCGTCGCCTTCGGGTTCAGCACCCGCAGCGTCAGCAGCGCGCACGTCCCCAGGCCCATCACCGCGTACTGCGCACCCGTCGCGGGCAGCAGGGCGGACGCCGCCGCCCACGTGTCGCCCAGCAACTGCCGCCCCACCGACCCCGGCAGCGCGTACAGCACCGCGCCCCACCCCGCGCCGAGCGCCGCCAGCACCCCGCCCATGACCAGGGTCATCCGGACCACGCCCCGCTTGCCCGACGCCCGCCCGACCACCGGCGGCCCGAACGCGTTCGCCGAGTTGAACAGCACGTTCAGCGGCCCGAAAAGGGTCGTGGCGCCCCGCAGCGCGCCCACCGCCAGCGGCGTAGCGAACACCCCGAGCCCCAGCACCGCCAGCTGGCTGGAGCCGTTGCCCACCGCGAACTCGACCACGAACCGCTGACCCAGGTGCCCGCGCCGCACGTACGGCCGCAGCTCCACCCGCGCCCCGCGCACGTAGGGCCGCAGCAGCCACAGCCCCAGGCCGAGCGCCGGCAGCGCCGACACCCCCCACACCAGCACCAGCCGCCCCGCGGAGGCCCCTTCGGGCTGCGCGAGCAGCGCGCCGACCACGCCGCCCAGCCGCAGTACATCGGCGGCCAGCGCCCGCTCCGGCACGCGCAGCGCCGAGAAGCAGTACCGCAGCCCGTCCTGTACGAGCACCAGCGGCAGTACGAGCCCCAGCGCGAGGAACGCCCAGCCTCCGGCCCCCGGAAGCACCAGGCCCACCAGGGCCAACACCGCGCCGGCGACGCACGAGGCGGCCGCCGTGAAGGCGAGACCCGAACGGCACGCCGCGCCGAGGCGTTCGGCGGACTTCTCCAGCACCACCGTCTGGCCGACGTACGCCATGTTCAGTCCGAGGAGCACCGTGAAGGTCACGTACACCATCGAGAAGTCGGCGAAGCCGGACGCCGACGACAGCCGGGCGGCCAGCACCAGTACCAGGATGTTGGTTGCGCTGGAAGCGGCCTGGTCCAGGACCGAGGCGACGGCCGCAAGACCCCCGCGCCTCACCGCCGGCCCGTGCGGACCGTACGCAGGGCGACGGTGTCGGTGCCGTCACCGGGGATGTGCTGCTCGGCCTCCGCGACCTCGTACGGAATCGGCTGCGGCGCCGACGTGCCGACCGGGGCCGGCGTCGCGGCCGGGGCGGCGGGGTCCGCCTTGCCCTTGCCCTTGCCGCGCCCGCCGCGCTTGTCTCCGGGCAGCGGCGCGTGCAGCACCGCGCCGAGCACGGTCCCGCCGGCGCCGCTGATGAGTTCCCGGATGCGGGACAGGTCGCTGCGGTGCACCGCCCTCGGGTCGCAGACCACGAGCACGCCGTCCACGCGGTCGACCAGCGCGAGCGCGTCGGCGTACGAGAGCACGGGCGGCGCGAGCACCACGACGGTGGAGTTCGGCGAGTCGGCTTCGGAGATCAGCCGGGTGGCGCGCGGCGAGGTCAGCGCGCGGGCGACGTTGCGGACCCGCTCGCCGGGGATCAGGTCGAAGGCGCCCGACTCCCCGGCGTCCACGACGAGCTGGCGCCCGTCGGGCCAGTCGGAGTCGCCCTGCTGTCCGGGCCGGCCGCCCGTGCCGGGGCCGCCCGGCATCTGGCTCCAGCGCGGCCGCCCGCCGGCGTCGGTCGGCAACTGGCTGGCCAGTACCGGAGTGCGCAGGTCGGCCTCGATCAGCAGGACGTCCTTGCCGGTCTCCGCGAAGGAGGCGGCCAGGTTCACGGCGACCGCCGCGGCGGTCTCGCTGCTGCCGCGCGGCGCGACCACCAGCAGCCGGCGCCGGTCGGCGAAGCGGGAGTCGTAGGCGAGCCGGAAGGCCACCGACCGGAACTCCTCCGCCAGGCGCGGGTCCTCCTCACCGGCGGCGAGCAGCGGACCGCCACCGGACTTGTCCCGCGGCAGGGAGCCCAGTACGGGCGCCCGCAGGGCCCGCGCCACATCGCCCTCGGAGCGCGGCGCGGGGTCGAAGACGAGCCGCACCCAGGCGGCGAGCAGACCGAGCGCCAGACCCACGGCCGCGCCGAGCGCGAGGGACATCGGCAGGCCCGGCCCGTCGGAGTCGCCGGGCGCGGTCGCGGGGCTGGTGACCCGGCCCGGGGCCATGTCCAGCGCCTGCAGCTTGGCGATGTTGCTGTTGAGGGTGTTGACCTTGCTCTGCAGGTCGGTCTTGGAGGAGTACGCCGCGTCGCGCCCCGGCCCGGAGGGCATGGCGTTGATCTGCTTGACGAGCTCGTCCAGCTGCTTGGCGACCGGATCGCGCTGGTCCTGGTAGCCCTTGACCATCTTGTCGCGGGTGACGTCGAGGGACTCCTGCCGCTTGAGCAGGTACGCCGCGGTCATCGCGTTGGCGCGCTTCGCGGCCTCCCGGGGGGTGGACGCGGTGTACGTGAAGCGGAGCACCATCGTCTGCGGCGGGTTGGTGACCTGGAGGCCACTGCGCAGGGCGGGGACGCCGGAGTCGGGGACGCCGAGCTTCTTCGCCGCCTCGTCGGCCGTGGAGGAGCTGAGCGCCACCTGGCGCTCCGAGCCGATGTTGATCGCCTTGTCGGGCGCCAGGCTCGGGTTGAAGGGGTCGTCGGTGGGTGCGCGGAGCACGACGTCGGCGGTCGCGACATAGGTGTCCGCCGTGGATATGCCGAGGTAGACGCCGCCCAGCAGTCCGATGCCGACGCCCGCGCCGAGGAGCCGGCGGTAGCGCAGGAGCTGTCGGAACTGGTCCCGCAGGAGGTCCGGTTCGTCCTCGGCGGGGGCCGCTGCCGGCCGGTTCGTCTCGATCACGGCCGGGAACCCCCAAGTGCTTCGTCCATCAGTGCGTCGATGCGGGCCAGTCCCGCTTCGCGGCTCAGGTGGGCCGCCACGTGGACGGGCCCGGCGGCGCCCAGCGCGTCCGCGGCCACCGGGTCCTCGGCCAGCGCAAGTACGGCCTTGAGCAGCGCGTGCGGGTCCTCCGGCGGTACGAGCACCCCCGCGCCGGAACGTTCCACCTCCTGGGCGGTCCCGCCCTGCGCCGCGACGGACGCGACGACGGGCCGGCCGGCCTGGAAGTACGAGGTCAGCTTGGAGGGCACGCTCATGTCGAGCACCGCCGCGTGCTGGGTCACCGCGAGCACGTCCGCCGCCGCGAGGATATCGGGGAACTCGCCGTCGGCGGCAGGGGGGATGATGTCGAGGTTCGGTACGTCGGCCGCGAGGTCGGCGAGGGCCCCGCGCTGGCTGCCGTCTCCCATCAGGACGAAGCGGACGTCCGGGTCGAGGCGGGCCGCTCCCACGAGGACTTCGAGCCCCTGTTTGAGGCCCATGTTCCCGGAGTGCAGGACCACCGTCTGGCCCGGAGCCCAGCCGAGGTGACGGCGGGTCTCGCCGCGCGGCTTGGTCGGCACGGCCACGTGGGACCAGTTGGGCACCAGGCGGATCTTCTCCTCGGGCACGCCCATCCCGACGACCCGGTCCACGAAGGTCTCGTGGATGACGCCGACCAGGGTGGCGCGTGTGAGCGCGTAGGCCTCGGCGCGCCCGGCCAGCGCGGCCGCCTTGTCGCCGCCGCTGATCCCGCTCTGCGCGGCGGCGGCCCCCATCAGGTCCTGGACGACCGGGACGTAGGGGACCTTCCACTTCGCGGCCAGCCGCGCCGCGAGCACCCCGCCGGCCAGGCTGGGCATCTGGGCGAGGATCGCGTCGGGCTTCGGCATCCGGGGCGGGGCCACGGCGCCGTGCAGCAGGATCGATCCTTCGAACAGGGCCCGTCGCACGGCGGTCTGGCGGGGCGGCACGGTGTGCGCACGCCGGTGCACGGTGACACCCGCGCGCTGCTCCGTGCGCCGGAGCGCCCCCTTGTACTCCGGCTCCAGCGACCAGGCCGGATAGTGCGGCATGCCCGCGAGTACGTGCGTCTCGTGGCCGAGATCCGCCCAGTGCTCCGCGATCTGGGTGGCGTACGGCCCAATCCCCGCGTGCTCGGGAGCGTAATTGGTGGAAACCAGCAGCAGTCGCCGGTGACCGGATCTGGACACTGAACGTCCCCTTCTCCCCTGGATGATGCGCTCGTCACCCTATTCGTTCACCGGCGTGGTGCGGAACGTGCACGCTATTGTCTGCTAATCCGCCACGCCGGGGGGTGTGGCTTCTGGGGGGTAAGAGATGACGGAGCAGGACATGTCCGACCTTGGCACGCCCACGCGCAGGCCGTATCGAGTCGGCTACGCGCCCGGCGCCTACGATCTGTTCCATATCGGGCATCTCAACATCCTCCGGCACGCCCGCAGTCAGTGCGACTACCTGGTGGCCGGGGTGGTCTCCGACGAGATGGCCGAACTCGCCAAGGGCCGCCGGCCGATGATCCCGCTCGTCGAACGGCTGGAGATCGTCCGCAGCGTCAAGTACGTGGACGCCGCCTTCGTGGAGACGGTCCCCGACAAGGTGGAGACCTGGAAGCAGGTCCGCTTCGACGTCATCTTCAAGGGCGACGACTGGCGCGGCACCCCCAAGGGCGACCGGCTGGAGAAGGACTTCGCCGAGCACGGGGTCGACGTCGTCTACTTCCCCTACACGGTCCACACCTCCAGCACCCAGCTGCGCCGGGCGCTGGACGCGCTGGCCCAGCCGCTCCCGGAGCCCTTCACCGCGGAACTGCGCTGAGCTCCCGGAACCACTTCGCGAGGAACGCCAGCAGGAACAGCGCGGCGACCGCGCCCAGGCCCGCGTACGCCCAGCGGAACAGCCCGCCACCGCCGAGCAGCAGGAACACCAGGCAGAACACCCCGTAATCCACGGGCAGCAACGCCACGGCGCGCAGCGTCGACGGGGCGGCGGCGGGGCTCCCCGGCGCCGGCCTCGGCTTGAGCTTCTCGGTGAGCAGCCCGCCGAAGAAGGTGACGACGGCCGCGAACTGGAAGCCGAGCGGCACCAGGAGCCAGCCGCCGGACGCCGTCCCGTCGGCGCCCGCGGTCCCGTAGGCGTCGGGGAAGCGGTAGAAGGCGATCAGCACGCAGGTGTGGAGCGCGGTCAACTTGGCGCAGTCCACGACGTGGTCGAGCCACTCGCCCGAGGCGCTGCCGCCCCCGCGCAGCCGGGCCAGCTGTCCGTCCGCCGAGTCGAAGGCGAAGCCCACCGCGAGCGCGGCCCACACCGCGACCCCCAGCCCCCACGAGGGCGCGGCCAGCGCCACCGCCGAAACGGCGGCGAAGCTGAACGCGGCGCTGACCAGCGTCACCTGGTTCGGGGTGAGGCCGAGCGCGTACGAACCGGCGGCCAGGTACCGTCCGGCGGGCCGGTTGACGAACCGCGAGTAGAGCGACACCCCCTTCGCCGACTTCTGCGCCCCGCGCAGCTCCCGCAGCGCGGTCCCGACTCTCGGCATGGACGCAAGCCCCCTTCGCGACGCGCAAGTGTGTGCGACGTGTGTGTGTACGAAGGGCACATCATCGCAGGGCGCACACCGCTTCCGGCTCCGGATGCGCCCTTACGTCTTGAAGCGGTGGTCGGCCGGGCCGGGCGGAGCCCCCGCGCCTTCGCCCGCCACCCGCAGCAGCAGCACCGCCCGCGCCGGCACCGTCAGTCGCTCCCCGCCCCGGTGACGGGTGCCGGGCGCCGCCGCCTGCTCCTCCCGCGAGGTGTCGAGCACCAGCTCGTACGACGCCGCCCACGGCGCGCCCGGCAGCATCCACTCCACCGGCCGGTCCCCGGCGTGCAGCAACGCCAGGAAGCTGTCGTCGCTCACCTGCCGCCCCCGCTCGTCCCGGCCCGGGATGTCCCGGCCCGACAGGTACAGGCCCAGCGCCGCGGCGGGCGCGTACCAGTCCCGCTCCGTCATCTCCGTACCCGCCGGGGTGAACCACGCCAGGTCGCGCAGGCCGTCCGCGTCCTGCGCGCGCCCCGAGAAGAACGCCCGCCTGCGCAGCACCGGATGCTCCCGGCGCAGCGCCGTCAGGCGGGTGGTCAGGGCGAACAGTTCCCGCCAGGCCGGGTCCTCCAGCAGCGACCAGTCCAGCCAGCTCGTCGCGTTGTCCTGGCAGTACGCGTTGTTGTTGCCGCCCTGCGTCCGGCCGAACTCGTCGCCCGCGACCAGCATCGGCACGCCGGTCGACAGCAGCAGCGTGGTGAGCAGGTTGCGCAGCTGCCGCCGGCGCAGCGCCCCGATCCTGGGGTCGTCCGTCTCGCCCTCCGCCCCGCAGTTCCACGACCGGTTGTCGTTGGTGCCGTCGCGGCCGTCCTCGCCGTTGGCCTCGTTGTGCTTGCGCTCGTACGACACCAGGTCCCGCAGCGTGAAACCGTCGTGCGCGCTCACGAAGTTCACCGAGGCGTACGGGCGCCGGCCGCCCCACGCGTAGAGGTCGCTCGACCCCGACAGCCGGTACCCCAGGTCCCGTACGTCGGGCAGCGCGCCGCGCCAGAAGTCCCGCACGGCGTCCCGGTAGCGGTCGTTCCACTCCGTCCACAGCGGCGGGAAGGCGCCCACCTGGTAGCCGCCCGAGCCCACGTCCCACGGCTCCGCGATCAGCTTGACCCGCCGCAGCACCGGGTCCTGGGCGATCACCGCGAGGAACGGCGAGAGCATGTCCACGTCGTGCATCGAGCGGGCCAGGGCCGCCGCCAGGTCGAAACGGAAGCCGTCGACCCCCATCTCCGTCACCCAGTACCGCAGCGAATCGGTGATCAGCCGCAGCACGTTCGGCCGCCCGGCGTGCAGGGTGTTGCCGCAGCCCGTGTAGTCCGCGTACCGGCGCTGGTCGTTCTGGAGCCGGTAGTAGCCCCGGTTGTCGATCCCGCGCAGCGACAGGGTCGGCCCCAGTTCGCCCGCTTCCGCCGTGTGGTTGTAGACCACGTCGAGGATGACCTCGATCCCGGCCGCGTGCAGCGCCCGCACCATCCGTTTGAATTCGCCGACCTGCTGGCCGGCCGTGCCGCTCGACGAGTACGCGGCGTGCGGGGCGAAGTAGCCGATCGAGTTGTAGCCCCAGTAGTTGCGCATCCCCCGGCGCAGCAGGTGGTCCTCGTGCGCGAACTGGTGCACCGGCAGCAGCTCCACCGCCGTCACCCCGAGCCGGGTCAGGTGCTCGATCGCCGCGGGATGGGCGAGCCCCGCGTAGGTGCCGCGCAGCTGCTCCGGAACACCCGGATGGCGCATCGTGAACCCGCGCACGTGCAGCTCGTAGATCACCGAGTCGGCCCACGGGGTCTTCGGCCGGACGTCGTCCGCCCAGTCGTCGTCATCGTGGACCACAACCCCCTTGGGGACGTGCGGGGCCGAGTCCCGGTCGTCGCGCACGGTGTCCGCGATGTACTGCTGCGGCCAGTCCCGCACGTGGCCGTACACCTCCGGCGGCAGCGCGCCGTAGTCGTTGCCCGGCAGCGCGTCCACCGCCCGGGCGTACGGGTCCAGGAGCAGCTTCGCCGGGTTGTGGCGGGCCCCCGTCCAGGGGTCCCAGCGGCCGTGCACCCGGAACCCGTACCGCTGCCCGGGCCGCACGCCGGGGAGGAAGCCGTGCCAGATCTCGTGGGTGAGTTCCGTCAGGGAGCAGCGGGTCTCGGCGCCCCGCCCGTCGAACAGGCAGAGCTCCACCGCCTCGGCGCCCGGAGCCCACAGCGCGAAGTTGGTGCCCGCGGTCCCGTCGGGGCCCGACCGGTAGCGGGCGCCCAGCGGGTGCGAGGAGCCGGGCCACACCGGCGGCCCGGGGGGCACCGGCACCCGCGCGGTGCGGCCCGCGGGCCGGCCGGCGACCTGCCCCTTGATTCCGTTGACCCCGTTGGCTCCGTTGACCAGGGCGTTCGGCCGGTCCTGCGGGTGCCCGTCCGCTCGCCCGCCGACGGGCGGCGCGGGCGCGCTCCCGTCGACCCGTACCTCTCCGGCGACGGTTTCCACCGCCTCTTGCTCGGCTGCGCTCGACACTGCCCGCCTCCACGGCTCTCGGTACCTGCGGGGGCAGGGGAGTGCGGCCCCGGCGTCCCGGCCCGGGCCCGCCCCCGTCTGGTCCTTCACACTGTTCTGCCCGCACTGCCCCGCCCGGAACGTCGCCCGCGCCCACGTTTCCCCCCAAGGGGGCCGGTCGTTGGAAGGGCGTGACTCTTCTGACGAGGCGGGCAGCGGCGGGCTTGGCGGCCGCCGCGGTAGGGGCGGCCCTGCTGGGCGGTCTGAGCGGCTGCACCGAGGACGGCCGTTCACCGGTCGAGATCCAGCTTCCCGGGAAACCCCGGTCGCCGGACGAGGCCATCCGGATCACCCCCGAGGACAACGCCAAGGGGGTCCCCGCCGACGGCCCGCTGACCGTCAAGGTCAGCGAGGGACGGCTGGAGCGGGTGGTCGTCACGAAGGTCGAGGACGCCCAGGAGGAGCGGGTCCCGGGGGACATCGCCGAGGACGGGCTCAGCTGGAGCCCCGACCCGGCGGCCGGACGGCTCGCGCTCGCGGCCAAGTACACCGTCGACGTCGTGGCTCTCGACGGACACGACCGCCGGCAGGCCCGGCACACCACCTTCACCACCTATGTGCCCGAGGAGCGGTTCATCGGCTACTTCCGGCCCGAGAACCGCTCCACCGTGGGCACCGGCATGATCGTCTCCTTCCGGTTCAACCGCTCCATCAAGCAGCGCGCCGCCGTGGAACGGGCCATCACCGTCACCGCCGTCCCCACGGTGAAAATCGTCGGCCACTGGTTCGGCAACGACCGCCTCGACTTCCGGCCCAAGGAGTACTGGGCGCCCGGCACCGAGGTCACGGTCCGGATGAACCTCCGCGACGTCGAGGGCTCGCCCGGCGCGTACGGCATCCAGGACAAGACGGTCACCTTCAAGGTCGGCCGTTCGCAGGTCTCCACCGTGGACGCCGCCGCGCACACCATGGAGGTCCGCCGCGAGGGCCGGCTGCTGCAGACGCTGCCCATCACCGCGGGCGCGCCCAAGAACACCACCTACAACGGCAAGATGGTGGTGATGGAGATGTTCGACGTCACGCGCATGAACGGTCAGACCGTCGGCTTCGGCGGCGAGTACGACATCCCCGACGTCCCCCACGCCATGCGGCTCACCACCTCGGGCACCTTCCTGCACGGCAACTACTGGGCCAGCCCGGACACCTTTGGCACCCTCAACACCAGCCACGGCTGCGTGGGCCTGCGCGACGACAAGGGCGGCGGCTCCGACACCCCGGCGGGCTGGTTCTTCGACCGCTCGCTCGTCGGGGACGTGGTCGAGGTGGTCAACTCGCAGGACAAGACGGTGGCGCCGGACAACGGCCTGGGCGGCTGGAACCTGTCCTGGGCCGACTGGGCGGCGGGCTCCGCGACCGGCTGAGGACCGGTCGGCGGGGGCGGGGCACGGCCCGCGCTCCAGTTGGGACGGAACGGTGACAAGACCGTGCCTTCACGTGATCTCCCCATGTGATTTCCTGTCGGCAAGCGCGCGACTGTCCGCGCGGGGGACATGGGGAGAACAAGAGTGAACCTGCAGCCGATTCGCGGCCGCGTCCGCACCGGCCTGCCGGCCCTTCTGCTGGGAGCGGCGCTGCTGTTCACCAGCGCGTGCAGTGGCGGCGGAGACAGCGGGGGCGGCGCCGGTGACAACGCCGGCGGCAAGGGCGGCGGCAAGACCGGCACCGAGGCGTCCAAGGCCGTGGTCAACGTCAAGCCGGACGACGGCTCCAAGGAGGTCGCCACGAACGGCGTCCTCAAGATATCCAGCACCGGCGGCAAGCTCACCACGGTGACCGTCGCCGACACCAAGGGCAACGCGGTCGACGGCAAGATGGGCGCCGACGGCGCGAGCTGGGAGCCCTCGCGCAACCTCGCCGCGGCCACCGAGTACAAGGTGCACG
The DNA here is from genome assembly GCF_044454045.1 of Streptomyces sp. NPDC051578. NCBI lineage: Bacteria > Bacillati > Actinomycetota > Actinomycetes > Kitasatosporales > Streptomycetaceae > Streptomyces > Streptomyces sp. NPDC051578. The sequence goes on along the minus strand of NZ_JBITDH010000001.1, from coordinate 1,377,552 downwards.
TGGTCGCCAAGGACGAGGCCGGCCGGGAGTCGGCGAAGGACACCACGTTCACCACCCTCACGCCGACGAACACCTTCGTCGGCCACTACACGCCCGAGGACGGGGAGACCGTCGGCGTGGGCATGCCCGTGTCGATCAACTTCACCCGGGGCATCACCAACACCGAGGCGGTCGAGAAGGCCATCACCGTCACGGCGGAGCCGAACGTGCAGGTCGAGGGCCACTGGTTCGGCAACGACCGCCTCGACTTCCGCCCCGAGAAGTACTGGGCCGCCGGCACCAAGGTCACCGTGAAGATCGCCCTGGACGGGGTCGAAGGCCGTCCCGGCGTCTACGGCAAGCAGACCCGTACCGTCCACTTCACCATCGGCCGCTCCCAGGTCTCCACCGTCGACGCGAGCGCGCACACGATGGAGGTCGTCCGGGACGGCCAGGTGCTCAAGAACCTGCCGATCACCGCGGGAGCCCCGTCGACGACCACGTACAACGGGCAGATGGTCATCAGCGAGAAGTACAAGGTGACCCGGATGAACGGCGCCACCGTCGGCTTCGGCGGCGAGTACGACATCTCCGACGTCCCGCACGCCATGCGCCTGTCGAACTCCGGCACCTTCGTGCACGGCAACTACTGGGCCTCCAGCAGCACGTTCGGCTCGGAGAACGTTAGCCACGGCTGCGTCGGACTCAAGGACGCGCGCGGCGCCGGGGACGACGACCAGCCCGCCGCCTGGTTCTTCAACGAGTCCCTGATCGGCGACGTGGTCGTCGTGAAGAACTCCAAGGACAAGCAGATCGCCCCGGACAACGGCCTCAACGGCTGGAACATGGACTGGTCGGAGTGGATCAAGTAGTCCGCTCGCCCCGGGTGGTCCTCTCCCGTACGTGATCCGGTGGCCCGGTGCTGTGACCCACAGCACCGGGCCACTCGGCGTTAACCGGCACTAACCTTCCCCGTATGACCCTCTCTCTCGAAGTCTCCGAAGGCGTCGGCACCCTGCGTCTGGACCGGCCGCCCATGAACGCCCTGGACATCGCCACCCAGGACCGGCTGCGCGAGCTCGCGGTGGAGGCCACCGACCGCGCCGACGTCCGCGCGGTGGTCGTCTACGGCGGCGAGAAGGTGTTCGCGGCCGGCGCGGACATCAAGGAGATGCAGACGATGGACCACGCGGCCATGGTCGCCCGCTCCCGTGGGCTCCAGGACGCCTTCACCGCCGTCGCGCGCATTCCCAAGCCGGTCGTCGCGGCCGTTACCGGCTACGCCCTCGGCGGCGGCTGCGAGCTCGCGCTGTGCGCCGACTACCGGATCGCGGCGGACAACGCCAAGCTCGGCCAGCCCGAGATCCTGCTCGGCCTGATCCCGGGCGCCGGCGGCACCCAGCGGCTGTCCCGGCTGATCGGCCCCTCCAAGGCCAAGGACCTCATCTTCACCGGCCGCATGGTCAAGGCGGACGAGGCGCTCGCCCTCGGGCTCGTGGACCGGGTCGTGCCGGCCGCCGAGGTGTACGAGCAGGCGCACGCCTGGGCGGCGAAGCTCGCGCAGGGCCCGGCCCTCGCGCTGCGCGCCGCCAAGGAGTGCGTGGACGCCGGGCTGGAGGCGGACATCGACACGGGGCTCACCATCGAACGCAACTGGTTCGCGGGCCTGTTCGCCACCGAGGACCGCGAGCGCGGTATGCGCAGCTTCGTCGAGGAGGGTCCGGGCAAGGCCAAGTTCCTCTGAGGCGTGAGCGGTTGTGGCCGGTTCCTCCTTGGGAGTGGATTAGCCAGGCCTTAAGGGAGCCTTAAGCCGCATCGGTGATCCACTCATCGTGATCACCGGTGCGCACCGCGTCACCCCAGGTCGGACCGGTGGCGTGGCCCCCTGGTTGCCTTGTGCATATGCCGGAACGCCCCCTGGGAATCGGTGGATCCCGGGGGGTGTTTTCCCGCGGAACGGCCCGGAGCGGCGATGCGGCCGTCCATGATGGGTGCATGGCGGGCCTGGAGGGTGTGGAGCAGCCGCGGCAACGCGGCAGCGCTTCGGCGGTACGGATCGCGGCGGCTCTTGAGGAGGAACAGGGCCTCAGGGCACTGGAGTTGTACGGGAACCCCGCCGAGGCGGAGGTCACGCTGCCGTCCATGCCCGAATCCGCCGGTACGGCCCGCCGGCTGACCCAGTCCGTGGTGGTCCGGCTGTGGGGCCTGTCCCCGCAGATCGCCGAGCACACCGTCCTGCTGGTCTCCGAGCTCGTCGGCAACGCCGTGCGGCACACCGGGGCGCGGTCGTTCGGGTTACGGCTGGTGCGCCGTCGCGGGTGGATCCGGGTGGAGGTGCGTGACCCCTCGCGCGGGCTGCCCTGTCTGATGCCGGTCCACGAGATGGACACCACGGGCCGGGGGCTCTTCCTTGTGGACAAGCTGTCCGACCGCTGGGGCGCCGACCTGCTGCCGCGCGGGAAGATCACCTGGTTCGAGATGCGGGTGGCCGACCGCTGAGGCGCCGCGGCCGCCGGGGCGCGGCGCCGCCGGAACGCCAGAAACCCCCTGTCGCCGTGTCGGGCGCCGCGGGGGTTTCATGGGTGCGCCGAGGATCCAGGGGGGTGTGATCCTCGGCGATGGACTTCGCTCGGGTCAAAGGGAAGCCGTGATTCCGACTATGGCAGACGAGCGACCAAATGCCAAAACCGCAAACTCAGACATAAGTGTGTATAACCTAAGAGTTCACAGCTAAATCCTAGGTGAGGTGGCCCACTCGCCTCGTAATCGATGAATAAGTATCGACCGTTCTGCGTAAATCGTTGATCACATAGCGGGCGTCCGGCTCGCCGGAGCCCGCTCGGGCAAGGCGTGAAATGGGTCAATCAGCACGTACAGGGACATCCGGACCTTAAATGGGCGGGTGCACTGCTACCCGGACCGTCGATCCGCCCTCCTCGCCGGTGCCGCGGTCGCCGCCGGTGCCCTCACCGCCGCCTGTGGGACCGCGACGCCGCCCAAGACGCCCGCCCCCGCCGCCCCGACCCCGGCCAAGCCCGCCCCGGCGGCCGCCGCCCCGGGCCCGCGCCGGTTCGCCGGTCAGCCCGTGGAGATCGGGCACGGCTCCCGGGACCGCCCCCGCATCGCGCTCACCTTCCACGGCAACGGCGACCCGGCGACCGGGCGCGCGGTCCTCGCCGAGGCGGAGCGCGCGGGCGCGCGGGTCACCGTACTGGCGATCGGCACCTGGCTCGACGAGCACCCCGACATGGCCCGCCGGGTCCTGGACGGCGGCCACGAGCTCGGCAACCACACCCAGCGCCACCTCGCGATCAACTCCATGTCCGAAGACGAGGCCTACGCGGAGATCACCGGGTGCGCCCAGCGCCTCAAGCGCCTCACCGGCTCCATCGGCACCTGGTTCCGCCCCTCGCAGACCCAGTACGCGACCCCCCTCGTCCAGAAGCTCGCCCAGAGGGCGGGCTACCCGCACGTCCTCTCGTACGACGTGGACTCCCTCGACTTCACCTCGCCCGGCGCCGCGGCCGTCATCCGCAACGTCACCGGGACGATCCACGCCGGATCGGTGGTGAGCCTGCACTTCGGCTACGCGGACACGGTCGACGCGATGCCGCCCCTCCTCGAAGAACTCGCGCGACGCCAACTGCGCGCGGTGACCACCACGGAGCTGCTGACCCCATGACGACGATTCGCCTTCCACGGAAGGCCACCGTGCTGCTTGCCGGACTGGTTCTCGCGGCCCTGGCCGGGTGCGGGGCCGGGGACAAGGGCGCGAGCGAGGCGCTCGGCACCAAGGGGCCCGCCCGGCCGGCCAAGGCGGAACCCGCGGCGCCGCCCGGACTGGCCGGTATGCCCCCGGTGCTCGACCCCCACGACGTCTACGCGGCCGACCGGCCGAACCAGCTCTCCCCGGTCGTCAAGAACTTCCCTTCCCGTGTCTACGTACCGAACACCGGCTCCAACACCGTGTCCGTCATCGACCCGAAGACGTACAAGGTCATCGACACCATCCCGGTCGGCGTCCAGCCCCAGCACGTGGTGCCGTCCTGGGACATGAAGACCCTGTGGGTCAACAACAACCGCGGCCACACGCTCACCCCGATCAACCCGGCCACCGGCGAGGCGGGCGAGCCCGTGGAGGTGCACGACCCGTACAACCTGTACTTCACCCCCAACGGCAAGTACGCCGTCGTGATGGCCTCCATGGACCGCGAGCTGGTCTTCCGCGACCCGCACACCATGAACCGGGTCAAGACGGTCCCGGTGACCTGTTACGGCGTCAACCACGCGGACTTCTCGCTCGACGGCCGGTACTTCATCGTCAGCTGCGAGTTCTCCGGAGAGCTGCTCAAGGTCGACACCGAGAAGATGGAGGTCGTCGGCCAGCAGAAGCTGCCCTTCGAAGGCGCCATGCCGCAGGACGTCAAAGTCTCGCCGGACGGGAAGACCTTCTACGTCGCGGACATGATGGCGCACGGCATGTGGGTGCTCAGCGGCGACAAGTTCGGGGCGCCGAAGCTGCTGCCCACCGGGAAGGGCTGCCACGGCCTGTACGTCAGCCGCGACTCGAAGGAGATGTACATCTCCAACCGGGGCGAGGGCAGCATCTCGGTCTTCGATTTCAAGGCGAACAAGCTCACCAAGAAGTGGGAGCTCCCGGACGGCGGCAGCCCCGACATGGGCGGGGTCTCCGCCGACGGCAAGGTGCTGTGGCTTTCGGGCCGCTACAACTCGGAGGTGTACGCGATCGACACGAAGACCGGCGAGGAGCTGGCCCGCATCCCCGTCGGCTCCGGCCCGCACGGCCTCGCCGTCTACCCCCAGCCCGGCCGCTACTCGCTCGGCCACACCGGCATCTTCCGCTAGACCGCGGCGCGGTGGTGCCCCGGGAGCCCGCACGGCCCCCGGGGCACCACCGTTCCCGCCGACGCGACGTCACCAGGCGACGGGAAGCCGCTCGGGAAGCCGCTTGATGAAGCCCGTACGCCAGACGAGGTTCTCGGCCGGTACCGCCAGCCGCAGCCCCGGGAGCCGCTCCACCAGCACCTCCAGCGCGATCTCCGCGTGCGCCCGGGCCAGCGCGGTCGCCGGGCAGAAGTGCCGCCCGGCCCCGAAGGCCAGATGGGTGCCCGCGTCCTGACGTTCCAGGTCCAGCTCGTCCGGGTTCTCGAAGGCCTCCGGGTCGAAGTTGGCCCCCTCCAGCAGGACGAGGACCAGCTCGCCCTCCTTCACCAGGACGTCCCCCACCTGCACGTCGGCCAGGGCGATGCGCGGCAGGCCGTCACCCACGGACAGGTTCCAGCGCAGCAGCTCCTCCACCGCTCCGCCCATCCGCTCCGGATGCGCCCGCAGGTACCCGATGAGTTCCGGACGCTGGAGCAGTGCGAGGACCGCGAGCACCAGGAACGCGGAGGTGGACACCGCGCCCGCCCCGAAGAGCGAGACGGCGACCGTCGCGAACATGTCGTCGCTCAGGTGCGCCGACTCGGGGTCGGCCTCCTTGAGCCCGGCGAACCTGCCGAGGAGCCCCGTACGCTCCTCGGCCGGCAGCGCGAGCTGGACGTTCAGCTGCCCCGCGAAGTAGGCGACGTCCTTGTACCAGTTCAGCGCGGAGTCGGCGAACGGCTCGCGTGCGGTCATGAACGCGACGTCCAGCCCCGACATCAGCCGGCGCCGGTCCTCGAAGGGGACACCCAGCACCTGGCAGTGCAGCGCCGCCGAGAAGGGGTCGGCGAACCCCGCCCGGAGGTCCGCCGGACCGCCCTCTGCCACGATCTGGTCGACGAGCTCCCCGGCCTTGGCGCGCAGCCACTCCTGGAGGCCCTTCTGGCGCGGGTTCAGCGCCTTCATCACCGCGTTGCGCAGCCCGGCGCTGTTGATGTTGCCCATGTTGTTGACGACCTCGGGCGGGATCGTCAGCGCGTACTGGCGGGGGACTCCGGGGTTCGCGGTGTCCTTGAGGCTGAACCGCTCGTCCTCCAGCACCTGCTTGGCCAGCGCGTAGCTGCTGACGAGCCACGCCGGGTCCCCGGTCAGCGTGCGGACCTTGGCCACCGGCGCCTTCTCGCGCAGCCAGGCGCACTCCTCGGGGAGCACGTCACCCCGCCGTGACAGCGGGAAGTCGAGGAGCGCCCCACCGGTCCCCGCGTCCCGTCCGCCCCCGCGTCCCTCAAGCTGCTCGACGCTCATCGGCGGTCCCTTCGGTCGGTGCGTGGTCCACGGCTCTCGCGTGCTCGGGGCGTACGACGGCGTACGCCTGGTTGCGGGTCGCGCGCAGGCCACCGCCGCGCGCGTACAGGACATCGGTCATCGGCATCTTGACGTGATAGGCCGCCACGGAGGACGGCACGTCGAGAATGCTCGGGGTGTCCACGAAGAACGGCAGCTCCGCCGCCATGTAATCGAAACAGACCTGCAACTGTGCGTCTGTGATGGATTCACCTTCCGGCAACTTCGATCCGACGAATTGGAGAGCCATTTCCTCGCATCCCTTACGGAACTCGTCATCCGTCTCCAGGAAATGCCGAACCCGTCGGTGCAACAGCTGGTACACCGGGTTGGACTGGAAGTCCGAAAGTGCCCTCACGCGTATTTCGGCGTGAGTGGACGCTGAATCCTCGACACCTTTGACAATCCTTCGCCGCACTGCCTTGATCTCCTTCGCGGCCCGCTTGCCCGCGTGTTCCGGGGTGTAGCCGAAGGCGGCGAACATCCGGTCCACGTGGAGGTCCGCGTAGACGAAGTCGACCTGCGCGAAGCGGGTCGCAGCCCATCGGGCAAGACTGCTGATGCGCTCGGAGCTGAAGTAGCTGTTTCCGGGGCTCACTCCGATGAGCACATGGTCGCCGTCTTCCCAGATGTGGCGGCAAGTGCGGGTGAAGGGCAGAACTTCGAATGATGCGTCAGTTGTGATCGTCACCTGGATCGCCCTTTATGCCGCTTGTCCCTGGGAGCCCTGCGCTCCTGGTGTGGCGGCAATGCCGGTACGTTATGCCGTGATCCCGGAGCGTGACAAGTGGCGGCTGGATTTGTTGGCTGGAATTATCGCTTCCGGATGGCGGAAGAGTAAATGAATTCCTTTCTGCCGGCCGAACGGGACCCGGGGTGAGGGCGACCCGCCGGGGGCGCTACCCTGAGCCGTCAACAAGCACCGAGAAGGGGTGGACCCAGTGGCGGACATCGAGAGCGCGCGGGCGACGTTCGGCAAGTTCGACGCGGACGGCGACGGCTTCGTCACGGCCGACGAGTACAGCGCGGCCATGAAGGCCATGGGTGACGCGTACGTCACCGGCGCCGTCGCGGACGCCGTCATCGCCGCCAAGGACGCGAACGGCGACGGCCTGCTGAGCTTCGACGAGTTCTGGAACGCCCTGAACAAGTAGCAAGTGGCGGACGCGGGGCGGGGCCGCGTCACGCGGGCGGCCCCGTCAGGTCGCCGGCGGCCCCGTCATGTCGTCGACCTCGGCCAGCGCCTCCTCCAGCCAGCGCAGCCAGAACGTCTCCAGGCCGATCCCGCCGCGCAGCACGAGCCGGCGCAGCCGGTCCTCGTCGGAGTCCCGCCCCGGCGGGAAGTCCTTCGCCTCGATCGCCTCGTACTCGGCCAGCTGCCCCTGGTGCAGCTCCAGATGGCGCCGCAGCTCCCCGGCCAGCCCCTGCGGGCCCACGACGCCGGCCGCCCGCACCCGCAGCAGCAGCGGATCCCGGATCGCCTTCGGGTCCTGGCTCTCGCCGACCCACCGGGCCAGCTCCGCGCTCCCGGCGGGCAGTACCTCGTACTCCTTCTTCTGCCCCCGCACGGGCACCTCGCTGGGCAGCGCGCGGATCAGCCCGGCCTCCTCCAGCCGGCCCAGCTCACGGTAGATCTGCTGGTGCGTCGCAGACCAGAAGTACCCGATCGACTTGTCGAACCGCCGGGTCAGCTCCAGCCCGGACGAAGGCTTTTCGAGCAGGGCGGTGAGGATGGCGTGCGGGAGCGACATGCGCTCATCCTAGGTTCGCGCCCCGGCGCCGGGCCGCGTTGCGGTTCAGGACGGTGCCCCGGCCCAGGCGGACAGCGCCTGCGGCGTCCTCGGCCCCGGCGCGTCCTCGTCCAGCAGGCCCCGCGCCCGCAGGAACGCCGTCACCGCCGGGGACCACGCCTGGCGCAGCCCCGCCGACGCCAGCAGCTCCGGGTCCGACAGCAGGGCCGCGGCCGGCCCGACGCGGATGCCCGAGGGGGTGAGGACCGCCGCGTCGTCGGCCCAGCGCACCGCGAGGTCGACGTCGTGCGTGGCCATCACCACCGTCGTACCGTTCGCGCGCAGCCCCGCCAGCACCTCCAGCAACCGCTCCTGCCCGTTCGGGTCCAGTCCGGCCGTCGGCTCGTCCAGGATCAGCACCCGCGGCGCCATCGCCACCGCACCCGCGATCGCCGCCCGCTTGCGCTGCCCGTACGAGAGCAGGTGCGTCGGCCGGTCCCGCAGGGCGGTGATGTCCAGCGCGGTGAGCGCCGAGTCGACCCGCTGCCGTACCTCGGCCAGGGACAGGCCCATGTTCATCGGGCCGAAGGACACGTCCTGCTCGACCGAGGCCGCGAACAGCTGGTCGTCCGGGTCCTGCACGACCAGCTGTACGCAGCCGCGCAGCCGGGTCAGCCCCGCCCGGTCGTGGCGCACCGCAGCGCCGTCCAGCCGCAGTTCGCCCGCGCCCGGCCGCAGGCCGCCGCTCAGCAGCCGCATCAGCGTGGTCTTGCCGCTGCCGTTGCGGCCCAGCAGGACCAGCGCCCGGTCCCGCGCGATGGTGAAGTCGACGCCGGACAGCACCTGCGGTCCGTCCTCGTACGCGTAGCCCGCGCCCACCAGTTCCACCAACGGGTTCACAGGTACAGCCCTTCCAAGATGAGAGTCACGGCGACCAGCGCGCCCAGCAGGGCCGCCGACGCCACCAGGAACCGCCACGACAGCGCCGCCCCGGGCACCAGCACCCGCAGCGCCCCGTCGTAGCCCCGCCCGGCCAGCCCCTCCTGGAGCCGCGCCGCGCGGTCGAAGGCCCGTACGAACGAGGTGGCGGCCAGCCCGGCCAGCGAACGCCACAGCGCCGCCCGGCCGGTGTGCCCCAGCCGGGCCGCCTGCGCCCGGCGCACCTGGGCCACCGAGTCCAGCAGCAGGAACCCGATCCGGTACATGACCAGGGCTACGTCCACCACCGGCGCCGGGACCCCGGCCCGCACCAGCCGGGGCAGCACGTCCGACACCGGGGTGGTGAAGGCGAACAGCAGCACCCCGAGCGAAGCCGCCGACGTGCGCAGCAGCAGCTCCGCCGCGTGCCGGGCGCCGTCCGGGGCGAGGGAGACCGGGCCCGCCGGGCCGCCCACCGCGAGCAGCAGGGGCAGCGCCCCTGTGACGCAGAAGCCCAGCGGGATCCGGAAGGCCCGCCACAGCTGCCGTCCGGCGACCCCGGCCGGACCGAGCAGCACGGCCAGGGTCGCCGCCGCCACCAGCGGACCGCCGGGCCAGGGCGGCAGGGCGACGGCGGTGACGGTCAGCCCGAGCCCGAGCAGCGCCTTCTCCAGCGGATGGCGGTGGCGCCAGCGGCTGCCGTGCGCCGCCACGTCGATGGGCAGCACCGGCTAGGACTGTTCGCCCGGGGGCTGCCCGCCCGGGGACCGCCGGCCGGGCGACGGTTCGCCCTGGCTCTGGGCGAGCCCCTGGCGACGGCCCTTGCGCAGGCCGAAGTAGTAGGCGAGCACGCCCGCGCCGAGGGCAGCCTGGAGCGCGAACAGAGCCGACTCCACTTCCGCGGAGGGAGGTTCGTACAGCGGCGAGAACCACGGCTTGTAGTCCGGCTCGATCTCGGTGATCGCCGACTCGGCCTGGCTGTCGGCGCCCGCGAACGGCTCCTCCTTGCCGTCGCCCATGCCCAGCGCGACGGGCAGCACGGCGAGCGCCGCGACCAGGAGCAGCAGCAGGGCGTTGATCTTCGCGTTGCGGCTCATCGGGCGGCCTCCGGGCGCGCGGCGCCGCCGGTCAGCCCGGCGACGCCGAGCCGGACCAGGTCGGACTTGCTGGACTGCATCAGCAGCCGCATGACGAGGACGGTCAGCAGGCCCTCGCTCACGGCCAGCGGGATCTGCGTGACCGCGAATATCCCGCCGAACTTCGCGAGCGCGCCGAGGAATCCGCTCGACGGGTCCGGGAAGGCCAGCGCCAGCTGGACGCTGGTCACGCAGTAGGTGACGAGGTCGGCGAAGAACGCGCCGAAGAAGACGGTCACCATCAGCGGCACGTCGAACCGCTTGAGCAGCCGGTAGACGCCGTACCCCGCCCAGGGGCCGGCGATCGCCATCGAGAAGACGTTCGCACCGAGCGTGGTGAGCCCGCCGTGCGCGAGCAGCAGGGCCTGGAACAGCAGGGTGATGGTCCCGAGCACCGTCATGACCGGCGGCCGGAACAGGATCGCGCCCAGCCCCGTCCCGGTGGGGTGCGAACAACTGCCCGTCACCGAGGGAATCTTGAGGGCGGACAGGACGAACGTGAACGCCCCGGACGCACCGAGCAGCAGCGTGCTCTCCGGGTTGGCCCTCACCTCGCGGGTCAGGGCGCGGGCACCGTGTACGACGAACGGCGCCGACGCGACGCCCCAGGCGACCGCGTGCAACGGGGGCAGGAAGCCCTCGGCGATATGCATGACTGTGGAGACCTCTCCAGCACCTCGTGGATGGACGACGCGCCCCGGCCGGTCTCCTGGCTCACGGGTACTGCTGTCCTGACTCCGCCTTCCCGGGGCCGTGCGGTCTCCCGCGCGGGTCCCAGTGGCTTCCCGCGGTGGGGGCACCTCCCGGACGGAGTCTGGGGGAGAGTGGAGCCGGACTTCCCGATCACAGTGGCGAGGGCCGCACCGGTTTCCCACCGGTTTCCCGAACACCAAGGCCCCATGACCCTAGTCGCCCGCCCGGACGGGTCACAACCCGCCCCTTCCGGGCGCGCCCCTTGGCGTCCGGATCCGGTGCGGCGCACGGTGGTGCGGTGGCCGACGACTCCCGATCCGCGCAGACCCCCCGCTACGGCGACCTGAGCGCCCTCTTCGTGAACTGCACCCTCAAGCGGTCCCCGGAGACCAGCAACACCGAGGGCCTGATCTCCCGGAGCCGGGCGGTCATGGAGGCCGCCGGCGCCCGGACCGAACTCGTCCGCGCCGTCGACCACGACATCGCCACCGGTGTCTGGCCCGACATGACCGAGCACGGCTGGGAGAGCGACGAGTGGCCCGTCCTCTACAGCCGGATCATGGACGCCGACATCCTGGTGCTGTGCGGCCCGATCTGGCTCGGGGACAACAGCTCCGTGATGAAGCAGGTCATCGAGAGGCTGTACGCCTGCTCCTCGCTGCTCAACGACCGCGGCCAGTACGCCTATTACGGCCGGGTCGGCGGGGCGCTCATCACCGGCAACGAGGACGGCGTCAAGCACTGCGCCATGAACATCCTCTACAGCCTCCAGCACCTCGGCTACGCGATCCCGCCGCAGGCCGACGCCGGGTGGATCGGCGAGGCCGGGCCGGGGCCCTCGTACCTGGACCCCGGCTCGGGCGGTCCCGAGAACGACTTCACCAACCGGAACACGACCTTCATGAGCTGGAACCTCATGCACCTGGCCGCCCTCCTGAAGCGGGCGGGCGGCATCCCGGCACACGGCAACCAGCGTTCGCAGTGGGACGCCGGGTGCCGTTTCGACTTCCCGAACCCCGAGCACCGCTAGCCCGGGGCCCGGGAGCGGGGTTCAGCAGGCGGCCGGGTGCGTAAAGTCCAGTACGAACCGCTCCGGGGCGTGCAGCACGCTCGTGTTGTAGGTGGGCGGGGTGTCGAAGGCCGCGCCGAAGGTGACGTACCCCTCGAAGTCGCCGGTCTTGGCGATGCCCTTGAGCTTGGGAAGGTCGATCTGCTGGAGCGCCGGACCCACGTAGACGTTGTGACCGGCGGAGTCGTGCGCGGCGGCGGGGTGCAGCCTGATCTCCAGGAAGTACCGGCCCGGCAGCGGGACGGGCTTGCCGGACCCGTCGTAGACCAGCTCGGAGACGGGCGTGACGGTAACCGGCGGGGCGGCTCCCTGGAGGTCGATGACGAGCCGGTCGTAGGTGCAGTGCCCGCCCCAGCGGGCGTTGGTGACCAGCGTGGTGGAGGCGGCGGAGGCCGGCGCGGCGAGCGCGACCCCGGCGGTGAGCAGGGCGCCCGCGAGCAGGGCGGTGACCTGACGGCGACGTACGTGCTGCATGACGTCCCCTCGATTCCGAGAGACGGGGACAAGCTGACACCGTTGAAGACACCCGGGACGGCGTCACGGTTGCACGCACGGGGGGACGACGTGAGGGCCGGGCGCGTCGTGCGCGCCCGGCCCTCACCTCCCTGCTCAGCGGATCAGCACTCGATGACGTTGACCGCGAGGCCGCCGCGGGCCGTCTCCTTGTACTTGACCTTCATATCGGCTCCGGTCTCCTTCATGGTCTTGATGACCTTGTCCAGGGAGACCTTGTGGGAGCCGTCGCCGCGCATCGCCATCCGGGCCGCCGTGACGGCCTTGACCGCCGCCATGCCGTTGCGCTCGATGCACGGGATCTGGACCAGGCCGCCGACCGGGTCGCAGGTCAGACCCAGGTTGTGCTCCATACCGATCTCGGCGGCGTTCTCCACCTGCTCCGGGCTGCCGCCCAGGACCTCGGCGAGGGCGCCGGCCGCCATGGAGCAGGCGGAGCCGACCTCGCCCTGGCAGCCGACCTCGGCGCCGGAGATCGAGGCGTTCTCCTTGAAGAGCAGGCCGATCGCACCGGCCGACAGCAGGAAGCGGACCACGCCCTCCTCGTCGGCGCCGGGCACGAAGTTCATGTAGTAGTGCAGCACCGCCGGGATGATGCCCGCGGCGCCGTTCGTCGGGGCGGTGACCACCCGGCCGCCCGCGGCGTTCTCCTCGTTCACGGCCATCGCGTAGAGGGTGATCCACTCCATCGACAGCGCCTGCGGGTCGCCCTCGGAGCGCAGCTTGCGCGCGGTGTTCGCGGCGCGCCGGCGGACCTTGAGGCCGCCCGGGAGGATGCCCTCGCGCGACATGCCGCGCGCGACGCAGGCCTGCATGACCCGCCAGATCTCCAGGAGGCCCTCGCGGATCTCCTCCTCCGTGCGCCAGGCCTTCTCGTTCTCCAGCATCATCGCGGAGATCGACAGGCCGCTCTCCCGGGCCATGCGCAGCATCTCGTCGCCGCTGCGGAAGGGGTACCTCAGCTCGGTGTCGTCGAGCTTGATCCGGTCCTCGCCGACCGCGTCCTCGTCCACGACGAAGCCGCCGCCGACCGAGTAGTACGTCTTCTCCAGCAGCGGGGCGCCGGCGGCGTCGTACGCGAAGAGCGTCATGCCGTTCGCGTGGTAGGGCAGGGACCGGCGGCGGTGCAGGATGAGCTGGCTCGGCTCGTCGAAGGCGATCTCGTGGGCCCCGCCTATCTCGGCGCCCAGCAGGCGCAGCCGGCCGCTCTGGCGGATCCGCTCGACCTCGGCGTCGGCGGTCTCCACGTTCACCGAGCGGGGGGAGTGGCCTTCGAGGCCCAGCAGGACCGCCTTGGGGGTGCCGTGGCCGTGGCCGGTCGCACCGAGCGAGCCGAAGAGCTCCGCGCGGACGGAAGCCGTCTGGGCGAGGACGCCTTCCTTCTTCAAACGGGTCACGAACATGCGCGCCGCCCGCATCGGGCCGACCGTGTGGGAGGAGGAGGGGCCGATGCCGATGGAGAAGAGGTCGAAGACGGAGATGGCCACGGTGGCGAGACTCCCTTGTCTGCTCGTGGGTGGGAGAGGGGCACAGGAGAGCGGGTTTGATCAGCCGGAGGTGATCAGGGAGGTTTGTTCGGATTTTGTCCGACGGTCGAGCTTAACGCGGCGAGGTGAACGACCCGCCTGCCGGACGGGGCCACCAGGGGAAGCCGGGGTGTGCGTCGGCTCACATTCCCGGCCGTCCACCGGCGGGGCGGGCGTGAAAAAGGGGCCCGGGCCTGTGGGAACAGGCACCGGGCCCCGCCCGGCCGCGTCAGAGCGTCGGGTACAGCGGGAACTTCGCCGCGAGCGCGGAGACGCGCGCCTTGAGGGCCTCGGCCTCGTACGCCGGCTTGAGCGCCTGCGCGATGATCTCGGCGACCTCGGTGAAGGCCTCGGCGTCGAAACCGCGCGTGGCCAGGGCCGGCGTACCGATCCGCAGGCCCGAGGTGACCATCGGAGGCCGCGGGTCGTTCGGGATGGCGTTGCGGTTGACCGTGATGCCGACCTCGTGGAGGCGGTCCTCGGCCTGCTGGCCGTCCAGCTCCGAGTTGCGCAGGTCGACCAGGACCAGGTGCACGTCGGTGCCGCCGGTCAGGACGTCCACGCCCACGGCCTTGACGTCGTCCTGGACCAGGCGCGCGGCCAGGATCCGGGCGCCCTCCAGGGTGCGCTCCTGGCGCTCCTTGAACTCGGGCGACGCGGCGACCTTGAAGGAGACGGCCTTGGCGGCGATCACGTGCTCCAGCGGGCCACCCTGCTGACCGGGGAAGACCGCGGAGTTGATCTTCTTCGCCAGCTCCTGCGTCGACAGGATGACACCGCCGCGGGGACCGCCGAGGGTCTTGTGCGTGGTGGTGGTGACGACGTGGGCGTGCGGCACCGGGTTCGGGTGCAGACCCGCGGCGACCAGGCCGGCGAAGTGCGCCATGTCGACCATCAGGTACGCGCCGACCTCGTCCGCGATGCGGCGGAAGGCGGCGAAGTCCAGCTGGCGCGGGTACGCGGACCAGCCGGCGACGATCAGCTGCGGCTTGGACTCCTTGGCAAGGCGCTCGACCTCGGCCATGTCGACCTGGCCGGTCTCGTCCACGTGGTACGGGACCACGTTGTAGAGCTTGCCGGAGAAGTTGATCTTCATGCCGTGGGTCAGGTGACCGCCGTGGGCCAGGTTCAGGCCCATGATCGTGTCGCCCGGCTTGAGCAGCGCGAACATCGCGGCGGCGTTCGCCTGCGCACCCGAGTGCGGCTGGACGTTCGCGGCCTCGGCGCCGAACAGGGCCTTGATCCGGTCGATCGCGATCTGCTCGACCACGTCGACGTGCTCGCAGCCGCCGTAGTAGCGGCGGCCGGGGTAGCCCTCGGCGTACTTGTTGGTCAGGACCGAGCCCTGGGCCTCCATGACGGCGACCGGAGCGAAGTTCTCCGACGCGATCATTTCCAGGGTCGACTGCTGGCGGACGAGCTCGGCGTCGACGGCGGCGGCGACGTCGGGGTCGAGCTCGTGGAGCGGGGTGTTCAGTACGGACATCAGGATCCCCTGGGGTCAGTTACCGGCGGTGAGCTTGGCGTACTCGGCATCGGAGAGCAGGTCGGCCGGCTCCTCCGTGACGCGCACCTTGAAGAGCCAGCCGCCCTCGAACGGAGCCGAGTTCACCAGCGAGGGGTCGTCCACGACGTCCTGGTTGGCCGCGACGACCTCACCGGTGACGGGGGAGTACAGGTCGCTGACCGACTTGGTCGACTCCAGCTCGCCGCAGGTCTCGCCCGCCGTCACCGTGTCGCCGACCTCGGGGAGCTGGGCGTAGACGACGTCACCGAGCGCGTTGGCCGCGAACTCCGTGATGCCGACCGTCGAGACGCCGTCCTCGGCGGCCGACAGCCACTCGTGCTCCTTGCTGAAACGCAGCTGCTGGGGGTTGCTCATGACCTGATTCTCCTGGATGCGGGGGAGTGGATACGAACAGTGGTCTTGGGTACTGGGACAGCGCCGTACGGACCTCCGTGCGGAGCTCCGTGCGGCGGTGGCGCTGTACGGGCAGGGGCGGACTACTTCTGCCGCTTGTAGAACGGCAGGGCCACGACCTCGTACGGCTCATGCGTACCGCGAATGTCCACGCCGACGCCGGAGGTGCCGGGCGCGGCGTGCGCCGCGTCCACGTACGCCATGGCGATCGGCTTGCCCAGCGTCGGCGACGGGGCGCCCGAGGTGACCTCGCCGATGACCTTGCCTCCGGCGACCACCGGGAAGCCGGCGCGCGGGACCCGGCGGCCCTCGGCGATCAGGCCGACCAGCTTGCGGGGCGGGTTGGAGGCGGCGCGCTCGGCGGCCGCCTCCAGCGCCCGGCGGCCGACGAAGTCGCCCTCCTTCTCGAACTTCACGACCCGGCCCAGACCCGCGTCGAACGGGGTCAGCGAGGTGGTCAGCTCGTGCCCGTACAGCGGCATGCCCGCCTCCAGGCGCAGCGTGTCGCGGCAGGACAGGCCGGCCGGGACCAGGCCGACGCCCTCGCCGGCCTTCGTCAGCGCCTGCCACAGCTCCACGGCGTGCTCGGGCGCGACGAACAGCTCGAAGCCGTCCTCACCGGTGTAGCCGGTACGCGCGATCAGCGCGGGGACGCCGGCGACGGTGCCGGGCAGGCCCGCGTAGTACTTGAGGCCGTCCAGGTCGGCGTCGGTGAGGGAGGCGAGGATCCCCGGGGACTCCGGGCCCTGGACGGCGATCAGCGCGTACGCGTCACGGTCGTCGCGGACCTCGGTGTCGAAGCCGGCGGCGCGCTCGGTCAGGGCGTCCAGGACGGTCTGCGCGTTGGAGGCGTTCGCGACGACCATGTACTCGGTCTCGCCCAGGCGGTAGACGATCAGGTCGTCGACGATCCCGCCGTCCTCCTGGCAGATGTGCGTGTAGCGGGCGCGGCCGACGCCGACGGTGGAGATGTTGCCGACCAGGGCGTAGTCCAGCGCCTTGACGGCCTCGGGGCCGGTCAGGGTGATCTCGCCCATGTGGGACAGGTCGAAGAGGCCGGCCTTCGTGCGTACGGCGTTGTGCTCGTCGCGCTCACTGGCGTAGCGCAGCGGCATGTCCCAGCCCGCGAAGTCGGTCATGGTCGCACCGAGCGAGCGGTGCAGCGCGTCGAGCGCGGTCAGGCGGGGGGCAGTGCTCATGGGTGTGGCTCCCGGGTCCCAGGGCATGACATGACGAGGACGATCCTCCCCATCTGTCATCGGAACCTGAGAGGTTCGCCGAGAGTTCCCGCGCCGGGCGGGTGCGTCATCGGCTTGCACCTTGGGTGGAGCTGTCGAGCAGCCCGCTTTTCAGATCTGCCTCATCCACGCGGTACGGGGCCTGAGAGATTCAAGGGAGGAACTTGCTCCTTCGGCGCCCGGGCATGGCCTTGCGGCCTGCCGGGACTCTCCCGCGCGGATTCAAGCGGCCGGTATGCAGTTGGTGTCCAGATGGCGCACATCATTGCACGAGGCGGGCGGGTGTGGGCGGGCGGGCCCGAAAGTCCGGGCCGGGCCTAGCGGGGCTTGAGCAGGGCGGAACCGGGTGGGGCGGAACAGGGCGACGGAACGGGGCGGCGGAACCGGGTGGGGCGGATTACCGTCCCTTTACATTCAGTGGGCAGAGACGGGGGAGGCGATCACAGTGCGGAGGTTCGGAGTGCCGGCTTTGACGGGGACCCTTGAGGGGGTTCCGGCGCAGCGGCGTACGGACGTGTCGGTGCCGGGGCCGCCGGCGGTGGTGCAGCCGGGGCGGGTCCGGGACCTGCGCGGGGCCGGGGTGCGGGGGCCGCGGCTCTGCTTCGCCGAAGGGGACGTCGTGGTGGTGTCCGGTCTGCCCGGCGGGGGCAAGAGCACGCTGATCAAGCGGGCCGCCGGGGCCGTGGTGATCGACTCGCAGGACACGCGGGAGCGGTGGGAGCGGCGGATGCCGGGGGCCGTGCCGTATGCGGTGTACCGGCCGCTGGTCCGTCTGGCCCACTACTGGGGGCTGTGGCGGACCCTGCGGTCGGGGGCTTCGGCGGTGGTGCACGACTGCGGCAGCCAGGCGTGGGTGCGGGGCCTGCTGGCGGCGGCGGCACGGCGGCGGGGCCGGGCGCTGCACCTGGTGCTGCTGGACACCACCGCCGAGGAGGCGCTGGCGGGCCAGGCGGAGCGGGGGCGGCGGGTGTCGGCGTACGCCTTCGCCCGCCACCGTGCGGCGGTGACCCGCCTGCTGCGCTCCGCGGAAGCCGGCCACCCCCCTCCGGGCTGCGCGACGACGACCCTCCTCGACCGCCCCTCCGCTGCCGCGGTCACCCGCATCACCTTCCCCTGACCCCCGGACCGGGGCCGCACTCCCGCCCCCTCGGCTGACCACCCCGCCCCGGGGCCGCACCGTTCGGTCCCAGCGGCCGACCATCCGCGCCGAGGCGCGCGGCTGCCAGCCCCAGCGGCTGCCCCTGCCGTTACGTGGCTGCCGGCCAACCCCAGCCCCCGCCGGCACCATCCCGCCCCGCCGGACACGCCCAGCCCCGTGGGGGCACCTCCCAGCGGTAGCAGGGGGAGCCTGGGGCGCGGGTCCGGGCGGAGCCCGGCGCCCGGCGGAGCCGGGCTCCCTGGGGCTCCGCCCCAGACCCCGCGCCTCAAACGCCGGCGAGGCTGAATTGGCGGAGCCGGCAGGCGAGGGCCGGGGTTCGGGGCGGGGGCGGGACGGATTAGGGTCTGCGGGGTAGCGCGGAGCGAGGAGGCGGCGGATGCACGGCAGCGGGTGGCCCGAGAACGAGCTGGAGCAGGTGCTCGGCGCAGCCCTGGGGCAGGCGGACGCCGGGCCGCGGATCCTGGAGGTGCTCGGCCGCAGCCAGGTCTGGGTGCCGCTGCCCTCCGGCGGGAGCCCCACGCACGCCTCCCTCGCCCTCCCGACCATGCTCATCGGCGGCGACGCCTACGTCCCCGTCTACACCTCCGAGGCCCAGTTCCGCGTCTGCGCCGGCCCCGCCATGGACTTCGCCGTCGCCCCCGCCGTCGAGTTCGCCCGCGGTCTGCCCCCTCAGCTCGGCATCGCCCTCAACCCCGAGGGCGCCGTCGGCGTCCCGCTCCCCCCGCCCGCCGTCGCGGAGCTCTGCCGCAGCGGCCGCACCCCCCTCGACGGCCCCGCCACCGGCGGCCGCGTCCGGCTCTTCGAGCCCGACTGGCAGGACGACCCGGTCGACTTCCTCACCGCCGCCGCCGACGAGTTCCGCGCCCTCGGCGTGGTCACCGCCGCCCACCGCTGCCTCGCCAGCGTCGAGGGCGGGGCGCCGCAGCTGTACATCGGTGTCCGGCTGGCGGGATGGGACCCGCAGGCGCGCAGTGCCCCGCTGGAGGCCCTGGGGCGGGCCCTCACCCGCGTACCGCCGCCCTGGCCCGTGCAGTTGATCCTCCTCGACGCCGCCCAGGACCCGGTGGTCGACTACATCCGTGAGCGCGTACGCCCCTTCTACCTCCCGTAGGGCCGCTTAAGCTGGGGGCCTACGCGTGGATGACGGCGGACGAAGAGGGGTACCGGGTGAGTGCGTCAGGCACGGCCGCGGCCGGTCAGGTCGAGCACATGCTGCGCCAGGTGACTCCCGGGCGCTATGAGAGCTACGAGTCGCTGCTGCACGCCCTCGCCGAGGGCCGCCTGTGGATGCTGCTCTGGCAGGGGCGACCGGGCTCCCCGGACGCCCAGTACGGCGGCATGGAGGTCGACGGCCTCGGCTACGCGCCCTGCGTGACCTCCCCGCAGGAGCTGGCCGCCAGCGGATGGAACCGCGGCTACGAGGTGGTCACCGGCCGGGACATCGCCTGCGCCCTGTACCCGGACCGCTGGGGCCTGTGGCTCAACCCCCACGCCCAGGGCGGCGGCCTCGGCCTGCCCTGGGCGGACCTGCGCCGCATCGCCACCGGCCTCGACCGGATGCCGGCCGGCCCGCTGCGGCTGTCCGAGCCCGCCCTGGAGCTCCCGCAGTTCTACGGGCTGCTGACCCAGCACGCGCACCGCACGCCCGCCGTCCGCTCGCTCCGCCGCGCCTGGGTCCAGCCCTCGCTGGGGTCGGCTTACCTGGCGGTGGGGCTGGACCTGTACGACGCCTCCGCGCCCGCGCTGGAATCCGTACGGGAGATGATGCGGCAGTCGGTCGGGGCGGTCCCGGAGGGCGTCCCGGTGTGCACCGTCGCGCTCGCCGACGAGCACGACCCGGTGGCGATGTGGCTGCGGTCGCAGACCCGTCCCTTCTACGACCGCGAGGGCCAGGCCCCTTCCTACTAGCCCCTCCCACCGGTCCCTTCGTACGAGTCCAGCACCGGAATCCAGCCTTCCGGAACGTGCTCATGTTTTGAGACAGCCAATACCGGCCATTTCGAGGCCGCCGGCCCCCACGGTTCCCGGCGGCCTTCGTCTTGTCCTGGTTTCGCCGCTGTTGTACGCCCAAAAGGCGCAGCACTCTTGCGAGTTGGGCGAGATGCCCGTTTGCGTACCGAACGGACGGTCTTGCTCCGCTCAGGTGGGAGTGAAGTCCGGATAACGGGAATCAGGGCGTCAGATCACGGTTGCGCATCCATTCAACTGCGGGTCTGGCGGCTGGTCGAGCGCCCGATGAAGACTCCCCACCCAAGAGCCGGTCAGTCCTCCAGGACGCGGTTCGGCACGTGATCGGCACCTGCATTCGCACACCGCGTTTCACCGCAGCACTTCCCGCACGTTTCGCACTTCCTGCACTTCACACGCGTTCAGCGTGTCCCACGCACTCCGAGCGCCACTCCGCACCAACGCCGCCACAGCGGCGGGCATGGGCCGGCACACCCGTCGGCCGAGAGGGGTCCCCACCACGATGACGGCACCACTGCATGACACGAGCGCGGAGACGCCCGCACCCGTGTCCGTAGCCGACGTCCCTGCCAAGGCCATCGAAGGCCGCTCGCCCGGCCGCATCGCATGGATGCGGCTCAAGCGCGACAAGGTCGCGCTGACCGGCGGCGTGGTCGTGATCTTCCTGATCCTGGTGGCGGTCTTCGCGCCGCAGATCGTGAGCCTGCTGGGCCACCCGCCCAACGAGTTCCACGAGGACTTGATCGATCCCGACCTCGGCACGCCGATCGGCTCGTTCGGCGGGGCCAGTTCCGACTTCCTGCTGGGCGTCGAGCCCACCAACGGCCGCGACGTGTTCAGCCGGATCCTCTACGGCGCCCGCATCTCCCTGATCGTGGCCTTCCTGGCCGCCTTCGTCTCGGTCGTCATCGGCAGCCTGCTCGGCGCGCTCGCCGGGTTCCTCGGCGGCTGGGTCGACGGCGTCATCAGCCGCCTGATGGACCTGCTGCTGGCCTTCCCGCAGCTGCTCTTCACCATCGCGCTCGTCTCCGTCGTACCCAACAGCCTTCTGGGGATGGAGGGTTCGAGCGTCCGCATGGCGGTGCTGATCGTCGTGATCGGCTTCTTCGGCTGGCCCTACATCGGCCGCATCGTCCGGGGCCAGACGATGTCCCTGCGGGAGCGCGAGTACGTCGAGGCGGCACGCAGCCTCGGCGCGGGCCGCGGCTACATCCTGATCAAGGAGCTGCTGCCGAACCTGGTCGCGCCGATCCTCGTCTACTCGACGCTGATCATCCCGACCAACATCCTGACGGAAGCGGCCCTCAGCTTCCTCGGTGCCGGCGTCAAACCGCCCACCGCCTCCTGGGGAAAGATGCTGTCCGACGCCATCCCCATCTACCAGGACGACCCCATGTACATGGTGGTTCCCGGTATCACGATCTTCATCACCGTCCTGGCGTTCAACCTCTTCGGGGACGGGCTGCGCGACGCACTCGACCCCAAGGGCAGCTGAACCGCTCTTTCGATTCACCCACCTATGGAGGTTGGACAACCGTGATCCGCAGAAAGCAGGCACTCGCGATCACCGCCGTGATCGCCGCCCTGTCGCTGACCGCCGCGTGCGGTGGCGACGACACCAAGAAGGCCGCCGACGGCGACAAGGGCGACAAGGGCTACAGCGGTGCTGCCACCGGCGTCGTGAACGCCTCGGACGCCAAGGGCGGCGAGCTCAAGCTCTGGTCCCCCCAGGACGTCGACTTCCTCGACCCGGCGCGCGCCTACTACGGCTTCGTGTGGAACATGCAGCGCCTCTTCATACGCCAGCTCTACGCGTACGACAGCAAGCCGGGTGCCGCGGGCACCAAGCTCGTCCCGGACCTCGCCGACGGCGAGCCGGTCCTGAGCAACGACGGGAAGACGTACACCGTCAAGATCAAGGACGGGGTGAAGTTCGAGGACGGCGCGCCGATCACCTCGAAGGACTTCAAGTACGGCATCGAGCGCGTCTTCGCGCAGGACGTGCTGGCCGGCGGTCCGACCTACCTGATCGACCAGCTCGACCAGGGCCAGAAGTACCCGGGGCCGTACAAGGACACCGACCCCGACAAGATGGGCCTCAAGTCCGTCCAGACGCCGGACGACCACACGATCGTCTTCAACCTGGCGAGCGCGAACTCCGACTTCAAGTACCTGCTCGCCATGCCGTCCTCCTCGCCCGTCCCGGCGGGCAAGGACTCGGGTGCCACGTACACCAACAAGCCGGTCTCCACGGGCCCGTACAAGGTCGAGAGCTTCGCCTCCGGCAAGGGCGCGACCTTCGTCCGCAACGAGAACTGGGACCCGAAGACCGACACGGTCCGCAAGGGTCTGCCGGACAAGGTCACCTTCACGGTCACCACCAACCCGGACGACATGGACCAGCGTCTGCTCTCCGGCGACATCGACCTCGCCGTCGACGGCACCGGTGTCCAGCAGGCCGCGAAGAACAAGATCCTCAAGGACGCGAACCTCAAGAAGAACGCGGACAACCCGTTCACGGGCTACATCCGCTACTTCGCCTTCCCGCAGACGGTCGCGCCGTTCGACAACATCGAGTGCCGCAAGGCCGTCATCTACGCGGCCGACCCGAAGTCGCTCCAGAACGCCCGCGGCGGCCCGACCAGCGGTGACCTCGGCGCGAACATGCTGCCGCCCGGTGTCCCCGGCGCCGACAAGTCCTACGACCCGTGGAACCTGACGGCGGGCAAGCCGCAGGAGGACAAGGCGAAGGCCGCCCTCAAGGCGTGCGGCAAGCCCGACGGGTTCGAGACCACCATCGCGGTCCGCAACAACAAGGCCCCCGAGGTCAAGTCCGCCGAGTCCCTCCAGGCCGCGCTCGCCAAGGTCGGCATCAAGGCGACGATCGACCAGTACGACGGCAAGCTCTCCTCCTCCACCATCGGTTCGCCCGAGAACGTGAAGAAGAAGAACTACGGGATCATCGTGATGGGCTGGGGCGCCGACTACAACTCCGGCGCGGGCTTCCTCCAGCCGCTGGTCGACGGTTCGTTCATCGCCCAGACCGGCAACAACAACTACACGATGCTCGACGACCCCGAGGTCAACGGGCTGTTCGACAAGGCCGCCGCCGCCGCCACGCCGGAAGCCGCCGCGCCGTTCTACACGGACATCAACAAGAAGGTCATGGAGAAGGCGCTCTACCTGCCGATCAACTTCGACAAGGCGCTGGTCTACCACAACCCGCGGCTGACGAACGTCTACTTCAACGACTCCATGGGCAAGATCGACCTCGCGGTCATCGGCGTCGCCAAGTAGTCACCTCCACCAGCTGGTCAGCAAGTACGTAAGTAAGTGCCTTCACCGCACGTGCGCTAGTCCGAAGGGCAGGTGAAGGCCGCAGGCGGCGGCTGCCGTCCCCACGAGGGGCGGCAGCCGCCCGCCCCGGGCGGCCGACTGCAGTGCTCGTCTACCTCATACGGCGGCTGTTCAACGTCGCCGCCACGCTGCTGGTGGTCTCCGTGGTCACCTTCGGCATCTTCTTCGCGGTCCCGAAACTGACCGGCAGCGATCCCGCACTCATGTACGCGGGCCGTGAGACCAATCCGACCGCCCTGGCCGGCATCCGCGTGAAGATGGGCTTCGACAAGCCCATCTCCGAGCAGTACTGGCTGTTCCTCAAGGGCGTCTTCGCCGGCCGCGACTACGACTCCGGCACCGAGGTCACGCACTGCGCCGCACCGTGCTTCGGCTACTCCTTCAAGAGCGAGGCCCCCGTCTGGGAGACCATGCTCGACCGCATGCCGGTCACCCTCTCGCTCGCCCTCGGCGCGGCCGTGATCTGGGTGATCGCCGGTGTGGCGACCGGGGTGGTCTCCGCGCTCAAACGCAGGACCGCCATCGACCGGACCGTGATGGTCGGAGCCCTCGCCGGCGTCTCCCTGCCCATCTTTTTCACCGGCATGGTGGCCCCCGCGATCTTCGTCTACGGCCTCGGCTGGCTGGACGTGTCCAACTACAAACCCCTGACCGAGGATCCACTGGCCTGGCTCAACAGCCTGATCCTCCCCTGGGTCACCCTGGCCTTCCTCTTCGCCGCCACCTACGCCCGCATCACCCGCGCCACCATGCTGGAGGTCCTCGGCGAGGACTACATCCGCACGGCCCGCGCCAAGGGCCTCAAGGAGGGCGTGGTCATCCGCAAGCACGCCCTGCGCTCGACGCTCACCCCGGTCGTCACGATGTTCGGCCTCGACCTCGGCGGCCTCCTCGGCGGCGCCGTGCTCACCGAGACGACCTTCAACTTCCAGGGCCTGGGGACGGCGGCCGTCGCCGCCATCAGCCAGGGCGACCTCCCCGTCATCATGGGCGTGACCCTGCTCGCCGCGCTGTTCGTGGTCGTGGCCAACCTGATCGTGGACCTGCTGTACGCCGTCATCGACCCGCGCGTGAGGCTGACGTGACCGACAACCCCTCCACCTCCGGCGGACCCGTGTTCGTGCCCGAGCAGGCGGGGCCCGAGTCCCGTGCCTCGGCGGCGTCCTTCCTGTCCGTACGCGACCTTCAGGTCCACTTCCCGACCGACGACGGACTGGTCAAGTCCGTCGACGGGCTCTCCTTCGACCTCGACCGCGGCAAGACGCTCGGCATCGTCGGCGAGTCCGGCTCCGGCAAGTCGGTCACCTCGCTGGCCATCATGGGCCTGCACCGCACCGGCCAGGCCCGCAGCCGCCCGCACATCTCCGGCGAGGTCATGCTCGACGGCGAGGACCTCGTCCGGGCCGACGCCGACCACGTGCGCAGGCTCCGCGGCCGCAAGATGGCGATGGTCTTCCAGGACCCGCTGTCCGCGATGCACCCGTACTACACGGTCGGCAAGCAGATCGTCGAGGCGTACCGGACCCACAACGACGTCGACAAGAAGGCGGCCCGCACCCGGGCCGTCGAGATGCTCGACCGCGTCGGCATCCCGGAGCCCCACCGGCGCGTGGACGCGTACCCCCACGAGTTCTCCGGCGGCATGCGCCAGCGCGCGATGATCGCGATGGCGCTGGTGAACAACCCCGAACTGCTCATCGCGGACGAGCCCACGACCGCCCTGGACGTCACCGTCCAGGCGCAGATCCTGGACCTGATCCGGGACCTCCAGAAGGAGTTCGGCTCCGCCGTCATCATGATCACGCACGACCTCGGCGTGGTCGCCGAGATGGCCGACGACATCCTCGTGATGTACGGCGGCCGGTGCGTCGAGCGCGGCACCGCCGAGAAGGTCTTCTACGAGCCCCGCCACCCCTACACCTGGGGCCTGCTCGGCTCGATGCCGCGCATCGACCGCGACCAGACCGAGCGGCTGATCCCGGTCAAGGGCTCCCCGCCCAGCCTCATCAACATCCCGAGCGGCTGCGCCTTCAACCCCCGGTGCCCGTACGCCGACGTACCCAAGGGCGGCATCACCCGCACCCAGCGCCCCGAGCTGACCCAGGACGACAGCCGGCACTGGTCCGCCTGCCACATGTCGCAGGCGGAGCGGACCCGGATCTGGACCGAAGAGATTGCGCCGAAGCTGTGACCGACATGAACAAGACGGGTGAGCCCGGGGCCTCCGATGTCCCGGCGGCATCCGCGGCCTCCGTGACCTCCGCCGCCCCCGCCGAGGAGCCGCTCCTCAAGGTGACCGGACTGGTCAAGCACTTCCCCATCAACAAGGGGCTGCTGCGCCGCCAGACCGCGGCGGTCAAGGCCGTCGACGGCATCGACTTCGACGTCCGCCGGGGGGAGACCCTCGGCATCGTCGGCGAGTCCGGCTGTGGCAAGTCCACGATGGGCCGGCTGATCACGCGGCTGCTCGAACCGAGCAGCGGGAAGGTCGAGTTCGAGGGCCAGGACATCACCCACCTCGGCGTGGCCGGCATGCGGCCGCTGCGCCGCGACGTCCAGATGATCTTCCAGGACCCGTACGGTTCGCTGAACCCGCGCCACACCGTCGGCACGATCGTCGGAGCGCCGTTCAAGCTCCAGAAGGTCACCCCCGAGGGCGGAGTCAAGGCGGAGGTGCAGCGGTTGCTCTCGCTGGTGGGCCTCAACCCCGAGCACTACAACCGCTACCCGCACGAGTTCTCCGGCGGTCAGCGCCAGCGCATCGGCATCGCCCGGGCGCTGGCCCTCAAGCCGAAGCTCGTCGTCGCGGACGAGCCGGTGTCGGCGCTCGACGTGTCGATCCAGGCCCAGGTGGTGAACCTGCTGGACGACCTCCAGGAGGAACTGGGCCTGACCTACGTGATCATCGCGCACGACCTGTCGGTCATCCGGCACGTCTCCGACCGGATCGCGGTGATGTACCTCGGCAAGATCGTGGAGCTGGCGGACCGCAAGTCGCTGTACGAGGCGCCGATGCACCCGTACACGACCGCGCTGATGTCGGCCGTGCCGGTGCCGGACCCGAGGCGGCGCGGCGCGAAGAGCGGCCGCATCCTGCTCAAGGGCGACGTGCCGTCCCCCATCTCGCCGCCGAGCGGCTGCCGCTTCCACACCCGCTGCTGGAAGGCGACGGAGCTGTGCACCACGCAGGAGCCGCCGCTGGTCGCCCTCAAGACCGGGCACCAGGTCGCCTGCCACCACCCGGAGAACGCCCCCGACCAGGCGCCGGGGGACAAGGCCCTGCCGGGCGCGGCGGAAGCGGTGGAGACGCCGACCGTCTAGTGCTGTGACCGGAAAGGTCCACCGGGTCGCGGCGCCCGGCACGGCACCTCTGCGCGTTGTCGGACCACGGTGGTACGTGGCCCTTCGCCTTGCGATGCACCGCACCGAACACCGCGACCCGGCAAACCTTCCCGGCCACAGCACTGGCTGTTGCCCGGGGTCCCGGGGCGGACGCGCCCGGGGGCCCCGGTGCCGGGCCGCCGTCCCGCCGCGGCGGGGGCGTGCCGGGGC
Source organism: Streptomyces sp. NPDC051578 (assembly GCF_044454045.1). Classification (NCBI taxonomy): domain Bacteria; kingdom Bacillati; phylum Actinomycetota; class Actinomycetes; order Kitasatosporales; family Streptomycetaceae; genus Streptomyces; species Streptomyces sp. NPDC051578. Next base: position 1,350,565 of record NZ_JBITDH010000001.1, on the reverse strand, counting down.
CGCCGCCGCCAGCCCGCACAATGGGGGCGTGTCCCACGATCTCTTCCCGCCCGGTATCCAGCACGCCCTGGACCTCGCGGGCATTTTCGTCTTCGCCACCGCCGGCGCGCTGCTCGCCGTCCGCAAGAACTTCGACGTCTTCGGCATCTGTGTGCTCGCGCTCGTCACCGCCCTCGGCGGTGGGCTGCTGCGCGACCTGGTGATCGGCGCCGTCCCGCCGGCCGCGTTCGGCGAGCTCAGCTTCTTCCTGACCCCGCTGGTCGCCGCCGCGATCGTCTTCTTCCTGCACCCCGAGGTCCAGCGGATCAACCGCGCGATCAACGTCTGCGACGCCGCCGGGCTCGGACTGTTCTGCGTGTCGGGCACGACGAAGGCCTACGAGTACGGACTCGGCCTCACCGCGTCGGCCGCGCTGGGCGTGGCGACGGCGGTCGGCGGCGGCGTCATGCGCGACGTCCTCGCGGGCGGGGTGCCGTCGCTGCTGCGCGACCGGGAGATGTACGCGGTCCCGGCCGTGGTCGGCGCCTCGATGGTGGCCCTGTTCATCGGCTTCGAGGTGCTGAACGGATTCACCACGGGCGTCGCCATCGTGACCGCCTTCGTGCTCAGACTCCTCGCGATCCGCTACCACTGGCGGGCGCCGCTGGCCTGGAACCGCCGCTCGGCCGTGACCGAAGAGCCGTGACCTTGCCGTAGCAGAGCAAAGCTACCGCTTAGTAGCTTACGGGTGTACCTTCGCCTCATGTCACACACAGCGGCCCAGGCAGCCATCGGAGACAGCGAGTTCGACCGCGACACCGCCATCGCCCCCCGAGCGGGCGAGGCCGGCGTGTACGACACGGAGCTCTCCGCCGGCTGGACGATCATCAGCGCGGTCAACGGCGGATACCTCCTGGCCCTGGTCGGCCGGGCACTGACGGCGGCCCTCCCGCACCCGGACCCGTTCACCGTCTCCGCCCACTACCTGACCTCCTCCGTGCCCGGTCCCGCCGTGGTCCGCACGCAGGTCGTCCGGAGCGGACGCACCCTCTCCACCGGGCAGGCCTCGCTCTTCCAGTACGACGAGAGCGGCGCGGAGATCGAGCGCATCCGGGTCCTCGCCTCCTACGGCGACCTCGACTCGCTCCCCGACTCCGTCCACACCACGGCGCGGCCCCCGGCCATCCCCGCGTACGAGGACTGCCTCGGCACCGAGGCCGGCCCGGCGCCCATCCCGGGCAGTTCCGAGATCGTCGACCGGCTGCGGTTGCGGCTGGACCCCGCGACGGCCGGCTGGGCCGTCGGCGCGCCGTCCGGCAAGGGTGAGATGCGGGCCTGGTTCGAGCTGGCCGACGGCCGGGACGCGGACCCGCTGTCCCTGCTGCTGGCGGTGGACGCGCTGCCGCCGACCGCCTTCGACCTCGGCCTGATGGGCTGGACCCCGACCGTGGAACTCACCACGCACATCCGCCACCGCCCGGCACCGGGCCCGCTGCGGGTCTCCATCACCACGCGCAACCTGGCCGGCGGCTTCCTGGAGGAGGACGCGGAGGTCTGGGACTCGGCCGACCGCCTGGTGGCCCAGTCCCGCCAGCTGGCCCGCGCCCCGCGCACCACTTCTTGACGCGGCTCTCGCGCCGCCCGGCCCCGATGGGCCGGCTCTCGCGCCGCCCGGCCCCGATGGGACTCCCGGGCCAGGGGCCGCCGCCCCGGACTCCGTCCGGCGATGGCCGCGCCCGGGGGCCCTTCGCGTGACACCAGCCGAGGCCGGCCGCGCGAGGGGCGCCATCTGGAGCCGGGCCGGGGAGTGGGGGACGCGGGTACCCGGACGCAGCCCCGGGCGGCCCGCGCAACGGTGGAAGGGCGGGTCGGGACCGGCTCGGGGCCCGGAGGGGTCGGGGGCGGCGGGGGCTCGTAGAATCGGGGGATCATGGCCTACCTCGATCACGCCGCTACCACGCCGATGCTGCCGGAGGCAGCTGCGGCGATGACCGCGCAGTTCGCCGCCACGGGTAACGCGTCCTCCCTCCACGCCGCAGGCCGCCGCGCCCGCCGCACCGTCGAGGAGGCCCGTGAGGCACTCGCCGAAGCCCTCGGCGCGCGCCCGAGCGAGGTGGTCTTCACCGCCGGCGGCACCGAGGCCGACAACCTCGCCGTCAAGGGCCTCTACTGGGCCCGCCGCGACCAGGACCCCGCGCGCACCCGCGTGCTCGCGAGCCCCGTCGAGCACCACGCCGTCCTCGACGCGGTCGACTGGCTCGCCGAGCACGAGGGCGCCCGCGTCGAGTACCTGCCCGTGGACCGGTACGGGCGCGTACACCCCGAGGCCTTCCGGGAAGCGGTGGAACGCAACCCCGACGACATCGCCCTCGCCACCGTCATGTGGGCCAACAACGAGATCGGCACCGTGCTGCCGGTCCGCGAACTCGCCGCGGTCGCGGCCGAGTTCGGGATCCCGGTGCACTCCGACGCGGTCCAGGCCTTCGGGCAGCTCGACGTCGGCTTCGCCGGCAGCGGCCTCGCCGCCATGACGGTCAGCGGCCACAAGGTCGGCGGCCCCTACGGCATCGGCGCGCTGCTGCTCGGCCGCGACCAGAGCCCCGTACCCGTCCTGCACGGCGGCGGCCAGGAGCGGCACGTCCGCTCCGGCACCCTGGACGTGCCCGCCATCGCGGCCTTCGCGGTCGCCGCCGTCCTCGCCGCCGAGCGGCGCGAGGACTTCGCCACCCGGATCGGCGCCCTGCGCGACGAGCTGATCACCGCCGTGCTCCGGGAAGTGCCCGACGCCGTCCTCGGCGGAGACCCCGTCGAGCGGCTTCCCGCCAACGCGCACTTCAGCTTCCCCGGCTGCGAGGGCGACTCGCTGCTGCTGCTCCTCGACGCCCAGGGCATCGAATGCTCCACCGGCTCGGCCTGCACCGCCGGCGTGGCCCAGCCCAGCCACGTCCTGCTCGCCACCGGAACCGATCCCGAGCTGGCCCGCGGCACCCTGCGGTTCTCCCTCGGTCACACCTCCACCAAGGAGGACATCACCGCCGTGGCCGCCGCCATCGGCCCCGCCGTGGCCCGGGCCCGCACCGCCGGCCTCAGCTAGGCCGTCAGCGCCTCACCGACCATGCGCAGGTACCGGTCCCAGTCCCACAGGGGGCCCGGATCCGTGTGGTCGGTGCCCGGGACCTCGCTGTGGCCGAGCAGGTGTCTTCGGTCGACCGGTATGCCGTACCTGTGGCAGACGTCCGCCGCCAGCCGGGCCGACGCCGCGTACATCGCGTCCGTGAAGTCCTGCGGCCGGTCTACGAAGCCCTCGTGCTCGATGCCGACGCTGCGCTCGTTCATCGAGCGGTTCCCGGAGTGGAAGGCCACGTCCAGCTCCCGGACCATCTGCTCCACGTGCCCGTCCTTGCGGACTATGTAGTGCGCCGACGCCTTGTGCCACGGGTTCTTGAAGGCGTCCACCGAGGTGTCGAAGCTGCCCTGCGTGACATGGACGACGATCCGGTCGACCCGGTAGTCCTCGGGCCGGTCCGCCAACCGCCAGTTCGCCGGCGAGGCCGCCGTCCAGCTCGCGCCCGCGTGGTCCAGCGCCCCCTCCTTCCGGGGCCGGGGCACCCCCGGAAGCAGCCACCACGCGCGCCCGAGCTCCTCCCGACCGGCGACCGCCGCCACCGCGAAGATCCCGAGCCCTCCGAACAGCACGGCCCTGCGGGTCCTGCCCCTGCTCCCCATGTGATCCACCCCCCGCTCCTGACAACGCGCTGTGACCCCGGGCGGTTCCCCCGTACCCTGGACGGTGCTATGACTGAGAACCTGCCGCGCACCCCCCGCCCCCTTCGCGTCCTGGCCGCCATGTCCGGCGGTGTGGACTCCGCCGTCGCCGCGGCCCGCGCGGTCGAAGCCGGGCACGAGGTGACCGGCGTCCACCTCGCCCTCTCCGCGAACCCGCAGTCCTTCCGGACCGGCGCCCGCGGCTGCTGCACCATCGAGGACTCCCGCGACGCCCGGCGCGCCGCCGACGTCATCGGCATCCCGTTCTACGTCTGGGACCTCGCCGAACGCTTCCGCGAGGACGTCGTGGAGGACTTCATCGCCGAGTACGAGGCCGGCCGCACCCCCAACCCGTGCCTGCGCTGCAACGAGAAGATCAAGTTCGCGGCGCTGCTCGACAAGGCCCTCGCCCTCGGCTTCGACGCCGTGTGCACCGGCCACTACGCCACCGTCGTGGAGAACCCGGACGGCTCCCGCGAGCTGCACCGCGCCTGCGACATGGCCAAGGACCAGTCGTACGTCCTCGGCGTCCTGGACGAGAAGCAGCTCGCCCACGCCCTCTTCCCGCTCGGCGACACCCTCACCACCAAGGACGAGATCCGCGCCGAGGCCGAGCGCCGCGGGCTGGCCGTCGCCAAGAAGCCCGACAGCCACGACATCTGCTTCATCGCCGACGGTGACACCCAGGGCTTCCTCGCGAGCCGCCTCGGCAAGGCCGAGGGCGACATCGTGGACGGCGCGACCGGAGAGAAGGTCGGCAGCCACGACGGCGCCTTCGGCTTCACCATCGGCCAGCGCAAGGGCCTGCGCATCGGACACCCGGCCCCCGACGGCAAGCCGCGCTACGTCCTCGACATCTCGCCGGTGAACAACACCGTGACCGTCGGCCCCGCCGAGGCCCTCGACGTGAGTGCCCTCACCGCCATCCGCCCCCGCTGGTGCGGCTCCGCCCCGGCCGCCCCGGGGACGTACACCGCCCAGCTGCGCGCCCACGGCGGCGAGAGCGAGGTGCACGCCGAGGTCGTGGACGGGGAGCTGCGCGTCTCCTTCACGGAGCCGGTACGCGGCGTGGCCCCCGGCCAGGCCATCGTGCTCTACGACGGCACGCGCGTGGTCGGCTCCGCCACCATCGCCTCCACCACCCGCGCCGCCGCCAACGTCTGACGGGGGCCCGGGCCGGTCCGGCCCGGGCCGCCGGGCTCAGGCCACCGTCAGGACGATCTTGCCGGTGGTCCGGCCCTGCTCGCCGATCTCGTGGGCCTTCGCCGCCTGCTCCAGCGGCAGCACCGTGTCGATGACCACGCGGAGCTCCCCCGCGTCGGCCAGCGCGGCGATCTCCAGCAGGCCGCGGAGGTCCGGCTCCACGAGCATCCAGGCGGCGTGCACGCCCTGCGGGTCCTCCGGGAGGCCGTCCGGGCCCGGCAGGGTGATCAGGTGTCCGCCCTGCTTGAGCACCTTCAGCGAGCGCTGCCCGAGGTCCCCGCCGACCGCGTCGAGCACGACGTCCACATCGGAGACGGCGTCCTCGAAGTCGGTGGTCCGGTAGTCGACGACCTCATCGGCGCCCAGCTCGCGCAGCAGCTCGTGCTTGCCCGCGCTGGCGGTGCCGATCACGTACGCGCCGCGCGCCTTGGCGATCTGCACGGCCAGGTGGCCGACCCCGCCCGCCGCCGCGTGCACCAGGACCCGCTGCCCGGCGCGCAGCCCGGCCGTGTCCACCAGCGCCTGCCAGGCGGTCAGCGCGGCCAGCGGGAGCGCCGCCGCCTGCACGTGGTCCAGGGAGGCGGGCTTCGGTGCGAAGTGCCGGGCCGGGGCGACCACGTACTCGGCGTAGCCGCCCGCCTGGCGCGGGAAGTTCGGCATGCCGTAGACCTCGTCGCCCGCGCGGTACAGCGTCACGCCCGGGCCGACCGCCTCGACGGTGCCCGAGACGTCCCAGCCGACCATCGGGACGTCGCCCCAGCCGATGAGGGCGCCACTGGCACGGGTCTTGAAGTCCACCGGGTTCACGCCGGCCGCGTGGACCCGCACGAGGATCTCGTTCAGACCCGGCTCGGGCCGCTCGGCCTCGACCTCGGTGAGAACCTCGGGGCCACCCCACTGGCTGACGACGACCGCGCGCATGACTGTCTCCTTCGTAGCGCTCTGTTGCGCCCTGTTGCGTTCTGTGGTGCTCCGGGCCGGTCGTTCCGGCCCGTGGCACCAGCTTGGCCGCTCGCCGCACCCGATGGTGTTGGCCGTACGGCCACCATGTGACAGGATCTGGCCATGCCCGCTTTGCATCGAATCGCCGTACTCGCCCTCGAAGGTGTCGCCCCCTTCGAGCTCGGCATGCCCTCGCGCGTCTTCGGCAACGCCCGCGCCGCGGACGGCAGCGCCCTCTACGAGGTCACCGTCTGCACCGCGGACGGCCTCCCGGTCGCCACCGACGCGGGCTTCACCGTCGCCGTCGCCGCGGGCCCCGAAGCCCTCGCCGCGGCCGACACCGTGATCGTCCCGCCGACCCACGCCATGCCCGGACTGCTGCGCGGCGAACCCCTGCCGGCGTCCCTCCTCGACGCCCTCGCGGCCATCCGCCCCGGCACCCGCATCGTGTCCATCTGCACCGGTTCCGAGGTGCTCGCCGCCGCCGGGCTGCTCGACGGCCGGCCCGCCACCACCCACTGGGTGCACGCACCGGAGTTCCAGCGGGCCTTCCCGCGCGTCAAGCTCGACGAGGACGTGCTCTTCGTCGACGACGGCGACCTCCTCACCTCGGCCGGCGTGGCCGCCGGCATCGACCTCTGCCTCTACCTGGTCCGCGCCGACCACGGCACGGCCGTCGCCAACCGCGCGGCCCGGCTGTGCGTCGTACCCCCGTGGCGCGACGGCGGCCAGGCCCAGTACATCGACCGGCCGGTCCCCGAACCCACCGTCGCCACCACCACCGCCACCCGTGCCTGGGCCCTGGAGCGGCTCGCCCAGCCGCTCACCCTGGCCGAGCTGGCCGCGCACGCGAGGATGAGCCTGCGCACCTTCACCCGACGCTTCCGCGACGAGGTCGGCATGACCCCCGTCCAGTGGCTCACCGGCCAACGCCTCGACCTGGCGAGGCAGTTGCTGGAATCCAGCGACCTGCCCGTCGACCTCGTCGCCCACCGCTGCGGCTTCGGCTCCGCGAACTCCCTGCGCCAGCACATGCGCGCCGCCCTGGGCATCTCCCCGATCGCCTACCGGCGCACCTTCCGCCCGGCGCTCGTGGAGGCATGACCTCCGGGGTAATCGCCCCGCCGGGCGCCGCTTGGCAGGATCGGAGCAACGGCCCGGACCGCCCGGGACAGCCGACAGGGGAGACAGCCATGACCGCGTACGCCATCGGCCACATACGTCCGGAGACGATGAACGAGGAGATCCTGCGCTACATCGAGGAGATCCAGGCCACCATGGACCCGTACGAGGGCCGCTTCCTCGTCCACGGAGCCGAGGTGGAGGTCATGGAAGGCACCTTCCCCGGCACGCTCGTCGTGATCGGCTTCCCGGACATCGAGCGCGCCCGCGCCTGGTACGGCTCGCCCGCCTACCAGGCCCTCGTCCCGCTCCGCACCCGCCACATCCCGGGCGAGATCATCCTGGTCGACGGCGTCCCGCCGGGCTACGACGCCCGCAAGACCGCGGCCGGGCTGCGCGAGGCGGCCGGCCTCTGACCCGGGCCCCCCACCGCACCCCGGCGCGGACAACGGCCCGCCCCCGGGGTGCGAGCATGGCCGTATGGCTACTCACCTGATCACCGGTGCCGGATCCGGCATCGGCGCCGCCGTCGCCGCCCGCCTGCACGCCCGCGGCGACGACCTCGTCCTGCTGGCCCGCGACGCCGGCCGCGCCAGGCAGCTCACCGACCGCTACCCCGGCTCCCGCGCCCTCGTCGGCGACCTCGCCGACCCCGACCGGCTCTCCTGGGCGTTCTCCAAGCAGGCCGTCCCGGAACGGATCGACTCCCTCCTGCACATCGCCGGCATCGTCGACCTCGGCCCCGTCGGGGAGCTGCGCCCCAAGACCTGGCACCAGCAGCTCAACGTCAACCTCATCGCCCCCGCCGAGGTCACCCGGCTGCTGCTGCCCACCCTGAGGGCCTCACACGCCACCGTCGTCTTCGTGAACTCCGGCGCCGGCCTGAGCGCCCACGCCGACTGGAGCGCCTACGCCGCCTCCAAGCACGGCCTCAAGGCGCTGGCCGACTCCCTGCGCGCCGAGGAGAAGCCCCACGGCGTCCGCGTCACCTCCGTCTACCCGGGCCGTACCGCCAGCCCCATGCAGGCCAAGGTGCACTCGCAGGAGGGCAGGGAGTACGACCCCGCCGACTGGATCGACCCCGAATCGGTGGCCACCACCATCGTCATGGCCGTCGACCTGCCCCGCGACGCCGAGGTCAACGACCTGTCCGTGAGGCCCGGCCGATGACCGTGAACGCCACCGGCGTCGGTTCGCTGCCCGGCGGCGACGCCCGCGAAGCCGCCAGGACCGCCACCGGCTCCTTCGAGGAGTTCCCGTACCTCCCCGAGCTGCCCGCCCGCGGGCCGGGCGCCGACATGATCGGCCGCACCCTGGGGCTGCTCGTGGAGATGTACGCGCACGTCGAACCCAGCGGCTGGCGCGTCAGCGACCGCCCCGGCCGCGACACCAGGCGCTCGCGGTCCTGGCTCGGGGAGGACCTGGACGCCCTGGAGGAGTTCACCCAGGGGTACCGGGGCAAGCTCAAGGTCCAGGCCGTCGGCCCGTGGACCCTGGCCGCCGCCCTGGAGCTGCACGGCGGCGAGGCCATGCTCCAGGACGCGGGCGCCTGCCGTGACCTGGCCGGATCCCTCGCCGAGGGCTTGCGCGAGCACCTCGTCGACGTACGGCGGCGGGTACCCGGCGCGCAGATCGTGCTCCAGTTCGACGAGCCGTCGCTGACCTCCGTCCTGCTCGGCCGGGTCCGCTCCGCGAGCGGCTACCGCACCTACCGGGCGGTCGACCGGCAGGTGGTCGAGGGCACGCTCCGCGAGCTGTTCGCCGTCACGGACTCCGTCGGGGGCGGCGAGGTGATCGTCCACTCCTGCGCGCCCGAGGTGCCCTTCGGCCTCCTGCGGCGAGCCGGCGCCGCGGGCGTGTCGTTCGATTTCTCCTTGCTCACCGAGCGCGAGGACGACGCCGTCGGTGAAGCGGTCGAGGACGGCCTGAAACTCTTCGCCGGAGTGGTGCCCGGCACCGATGCCCCGTTGTCAGACCCGGGCGGTAGCGTCATGGGTGTCAGGAAGCTTTGGCGCAGGCTGGGGCTGGCCCCGGGGACTCTGGCCGAGTCCGTCGTGGTCACCCCGTCGTGCGGTCTGGCGGGCGCCTCGCCCGCCTACGCCCGCGCGGCACAGGCGCACTGCGTCAGAGCGGCGAGGTCGCTCGCCGACAACCCTGAGTGACGGTCGAGACGGGCCACGGGAGGACACGGCATGGCAGCCGAACAGAAGCAGGCAGGCGACACGACGGTACCGGCGGCGGTGCGCGAGCAGCACGCGCTGCTCGCCGAGCAGGTCGAGGAGCACCGCTTCCGGTACTACGTGAACGACCAGCCGGTCGTCAGTGACGCCGAGTTCGACCAGCTGCTGCGCTCGGTGGAGGCGTTGGAGGAGGAGTACCCGCAGCTGCGCACCCCCGACTCGCCCACCCAGAAGGTGGCCGGGGCGTACGAGACGGACTTCGCCTCCGTCAAGCACCGCGAGCGCATGCTCTCGCTCGACAACGCCTTCGAGGACGAGGAACTGGCGGCCTGGGCCGAGCGGGTGGCCCGGGACGTGAACACCGGCGCCTACCACTACCTGTGCGAGCTCAAGGTGGACGGCCTGGCCGTGAACCTCACCTACGAGAACGGCCGCCTCACCCGCGCCGCCACCCGCGGCGACGGCCGCACCGGCGAGGACATCACGCCCAACGTCCGCACCATCGCCGAGATCCCCGACCGCCTCAAGGGCGAGCGGATCCCCGAGCTGGTGGAGATCCGCGGCGAGGTCTTCTTTCCGATGGAGAAGTTCGAGGAGCTCAACGCCCGCCTGGTCGCGGCGGGCGACAAGCCCTTCGCCAACCCGCGCAACGCGGCGGCCGGTTCGCTGCGCCAGAAGGACCCCAAGGTCACCGCGACCCGCCCGCTGCACATGGTCGTCCACGGCATCGGCGCCCGCGAGGGCTTCGACATCGACAAGCTCTCCCAGGCCTACGCGCTGCTCAGCGAGTGGGGCCTGCCGACCGCCCGGCACAACAAGGTGGTCGGCTCGCTCGAAGAGGTACGCGAGTTCATCTCCTACTTCGGCGAGAACCGGCACTCCGTGGAGCACGAGATCGACGGCGTCGTCGTCAAGCTCGACGAGATCCCGCTCCAGGGCCGGCTCGGCTCCACCGCGCGCGCCCCGCGCTGGGCCATCGCCTGGAAGTACGCCCCCGAAGAGGTCAACACCAAGCTGGTCGACATCAAGGTCGGCGTCGGCCGCACCGGGCGCGTCACCCCGTACGCGCAGGTCGAGCCGGTGACCGTGGCCGGCTCGGAGGTCGAGTTCGCGACCCTGCACAACCAGGAGGTCGTCAAGGCCAAGGGCGTGCTGATCGGGGACACCGTCGTGCTGCGCAAGGCGGGCGACGTCATCCCCGAGATCCTCGGCCCGGTGGTGGACCTGCGCGATGGCACCGAGCGGGAGTTCGTGATGCCCGCCGAGTGCCCCGAGTGCGGTACGCCGCTGCGGCCGATGAAGGAGGGCGACATCGACCTGCGCTGCCCCAACGGGCAGACCTGCCCCGCGCAGCTGCGCGAGCGGCTGTTCTACCTGGTCGGCCGGCAGTGCCTGGACATCGAGAACTTCGGAAAGGTCGCCGCGGCCGCGCTGACCCGGCCGCTGGAGCCGGCCTCCCCGCCGATGCTGGACGAGGGGGACCTGTTCACCCTCACCATCGAGGACCTGCTCCCCATCAAGGCGTACGTGCTCGACCAGGACAGCGGGCTTCCCAAGCGGGACCCCAAGACGGGCGAGGAGAAGATCGTCAGGGTCTTCGCCAACCAGAAGGGCGAGCCGAAGAAGAACGCCCTGGCGATGCTCCAGAACATCGAAGCGGCCAAGGACCGCCCCCTGGCCCGCATCATCAACGGCCTGTCCATCCGCCACGTCGGGCCCGTGGCCGCCGAGGCCCTCGCCCGGGAATTCCGTTCGATCGAGCGCATCGAGCAGGCCACCGAGGCGGAACTGGCCGCCACCGACGGCGTCGGCGCGATCATCGCCGCCTCCCTCAAGGAGTGGTTCGCCGTCGAGTGGCACCAGGAGATCCTGCGCAAGTGGCGCGCGGCCGGTGTCCGGATGGAGGAGGAAGGTTCCGGCGAGGCCGAAGGGCCGCGTCCGCTGGAGGGCATGACCGTCGTGGTCACCGGCACGTTGCAGAGCCACACCCGCGACGGCGCCAAGGAGGCCCTGCAGAGCCGGGGCGCGAAGGTCACCGGCTCCGTCTCGAAGAAAACCTCCTTCGTCGTCGTCGGCGAGAACCCGGGCTCGAAGTACGACAAGGCCGTCCAGTTGAAGCTGCCGGTCCTCGACGACGCCGGGTTCGCGGTACTGCTGGAACAGGGGCCCGACGCCGCGCGCGCCGTGGCCCTCCCGGCGGACGGCGCCACCGAAGCGGAGTGACGACCGGGTGAACGTCCTCGCTCGGTAGCGCAGAAGACGAACCGATGCGTGGCGTGCGGCCGTGCGGGCGGGCGCACGCCCGGCGCGGCCCCCAGTGGTAAAAGGCCGGTACAAGGCTGGTGGCGGGCCCGTGAGCTGTCGGATCATCGGATGGGTGACCCCGGTCGGCCTGGTCCAAACTCGCCTGTTCGGCGGATACCGTACTGATGAGGATGGCTGGGTCACATTCGGGCAACCACCGCCGACCGCTGCCCCTGGACCCCTCTCGCGTCCTACTGTTGAGGGGTGCTCCTGTCGTGCACGGCTGCCTGATGTGCTGTCAGCCGCGGTGGCACGGCACAGGGGCCATCGCGTGACATCGGCATCGCCGGCTGTGAGAGGGACGGGCATGAAACCCACCGAAAGCGCCGACCCGTCACCGGAATCCGGCGGGGAACCCCCGCCCGTGCGGACGGGCCGGCTCGGTCTCCTGCGTGCCAGGACACCGCAGACCCGTACGCTCGACACCGGGGCGGGCGCGGGCGGGCAGGAGGGGCGCACCGTGCTGCCCTTCGCCGTGGTCGGCCTGGCCGTCGCCGCACTGGCCTCCGGGATCGTCACGTCGCTGACCGACCGTCACGCCCTCTTCCCCGGCGGGCCCGTGGGCTGGGCGCTCGCCCTGCTCACCGGTGTCATCGTCGGCCACCTCGTGGCGCTCGGCCGCGACCGCTGGTGGGGCGGCACCGGCTCGGGAGCCGCGCTCACCCTCGGCGTCCTCCTCCTGTACGGATGGGTCCCCGCCGGACTGGTCTCGCTGGCGGTGGTCTCGCTCGTCGGCGCCGCCCGCCGCCACCGCTGGCGCCAAGGCCTGCTGCACGGTTCCGCCGACATCCTCGGCATCGGCGCGGGCGCCCTCGTCCTGGCCGCCTTCGGCGAGGCGCCGACCGTGGAGACCCCCTGGGTGCCCGGCACCTGGGACCTGGCGGCGATCCCCGAAGTGGTCCTGGTCGCCCTCGCCTACCTGCTGGTGACCCGGATCGTGCTGTGGTTCGCGCTCGCCCCGCGCGGCGCCGGACTGCCCACCGTCGCCCGCACCGCCCTGCTGAGGCAGGCGCTGGTGGCCGCCGCGCTGCTCGGCATCGCCCCGCTGATCTGCGTCGTCGCCTCCAACCAGCCCGTCCTGCTGCCGCTGTTCGCCGTACCGCTCATCGCACTGGACTCCACCCTGTGGATCGCCCGCGCCCGAGCCGAGGAACAGCTGCGCGACCCGCTGACGGGCCTGCCCAACCGGCAGTGGCTGCTGGAGCGCACCTGGTCGGCGCTGGACGAGGCTGAACGTTTGGGCACCCGCTCCGCCCTCGTCCTCATCGACCTCGACCGCTTCCGCGCCGTCAACGACACCCTCGGCCACCTCGCCGGGGACCGGCTGCTCCTGCAGATCGCCGAACGGCTGCGGCAGGCGCTCCCGCCGGACGCCGAGGCGGCACGCCTCGGCGGGGACGAGTTCGCCGTCCTGCTGCCGCTCGCCGACTCCACCACCAGCGCCCAGCGGGTCGCCCGCCACCTGGTCTCCGAGCTCAGCTCCCCGCTCGACCTGGACGGCCTCACCCTCGTCCTGGAGGCCAGCGCCGGCCTCGCCGTCTTCCCCGACCACGCCCTCGACGCGGAGGGCCTGCTGCGCCGCGCCGACGTCGCCATGTACCAGGCCAAGCGGGACCGCACCGGCGTCGAGGTGTACGAGTCCAAGCGGGACAGCAACACGCCCGACCGGCTCGGCCTCCTCGGCGATCTGCGCAGGGCGCTCGACGCGGGCGAGGTCGAGCTCCACTACCAGCCGAAAGTCCGCTTCGACGGGAAGGTGGCCGGCCTAGAGGCGCTCGTGCGCTGGGTCCACCCCGAGCGCGGGCGCGTCTCCCCGGACGAGTTCATCGCCATCGCGGAGACCTCCGGCCTCATGCCGCACCTGACGGAGTACGTCCTGGAGACGGCTCTGGCCCAGGTGGCCCGCTGGCGTGCCCAGGGGCTCAAGGTGCCGGTCGCCGTGAACGTCTCACCGCGCGACGTCCACACCCCCGGCTTCGCGGGAGCCGTGGCCGCACGCCTCGCCCGGCACGGCGTCCCGGCGAGCGGCCTCCAGCTGGAGATAACGGAACACGTCCTGCTGGAGGACCCCCAGCGGGCGGCGGACACCATGGCCGGGCTGACCGGCCACGGGGTGAAGATGTCCCTGGACGACTTCGGCACCGGCTACTCCTCGCTGGTGCACCTGCGGCGGCTGCCGGTCAGCGAGCTCAAGATCGACCGCTCGTTCGTGGCGCGGCTGGCCGTGGACGCCCAGGACGCCGAGATCGTCCGGTGCACGGTGGACCTCGCGCATTCGCTGGGCCTGCTGGTCGTCGCGGAGGGCGTCGAGGACGACGAGACCTGGGAGCGCCTGCGGGACCTGGGCTGCGACGCCGTCCAGGGCTGGCTGGTCGCCGCCGCCATGCCCCCGCAGGAGGCCACGGCCTGGCTCCTGGCCCGCGGCGAACGCGGCTGGCGCCGCCCGGCGGACATCACGGCCGAACTCGCCGCCGCGGCCGCCAACGAATCCCAGGCCTCCTGAACCGCCCGGCCCCCCACCCCCACCGGGCGCAGCCGTACCCCCACCGGCAGCTGACCCCCCCCACCGGGCACAGCCGCACCCCGCCGGGCGTAGCCGTACCCGCCGGGCGCAGCCGAACCCAGCCTGTTGGCGCAGCCGCACCCCCGCCGGCGCCGTCCCGGCTCGGGCGCAGCCGAACCCAGCCCCGCCGGCGTTTGAGGCGCGGGGTCCGGGGCGGAGCCCCGGGTAGCCCCGGGCGCAGCCCGGGGACCGCTCGCGCCGCGGCGCCGCGCCCGGATCGGGAGGCCCCACGGGCAATGGGTTCGTGGCCCACACCCCCCGCCCCATAGGATTGGCAGCGAAACCTACACACTCACCACCCCCAGAGGATCGCTGCATGCCTGGCATCACGCGCGAGGAGGTCGCCCACCTCGCTCGGCTGGCACGTCTGGAACTGAAGAGCGAAGAGCTCGACCACTTCGCCGGACAGCTCGACGACATCATCGGCGCGGTCGCCCGCGTATCCGAGGTCGCCGACCAAGACGTCCCGCCGACCTCCCACCCGCTGCCGCTGACCAATGTCATGCGCGCGGACGAGGTCCGTCCGTCGCTCACCCCCGAGCAGGCGCTTTCCGGCGCTCCCGCCCAGGAGCAGCAGCGTTTCAAGGTGCCGCAGATCCTGGGGGAGGACTAACAACATGACTGACACCGTCATCATCAAGCTCACGGCCGCCGAGACCGCCGAGAAGATCGCCTCCGGCGAGCTCACGGCCGTCGAGGTCACCGAGGCCCACCTGGCCCGCATCGAGGCGACCGACGAGAAGGTCCACGCCTTCCTCCACGTCGACCGCGAGGGCGCCCTCGCCCAGGCCCGCGCCGTCGACGCCAAGCGCGAGCGCGGCGAGAAGCTCGGCCCGCTGGCCGGCGTGCCGCTCGCGCTCAAGGACATCTTCACGACCGTCGGCATCCCGACCACCGTCGGCTCGAAGATGCTCGAAGGGTGGATCCCGCCCTACGACGCCACCCTGACGCGCAGGCTCAAGGAAGCCGACGTCGTCATCCTCGGCAAGACCAACATGGACGAGTTCGCCATGGGCTCCTCCACCGAGAACAGCGCGTACGGCCCCACCGGCAACCCGTGGGACCTCACCCGCATCCCCGGCGGCTCCGGCGGCGGCTCCGCCGCGGCCCTCGCCGCCTTCCAGGCACCGCTGGCCATCGGCACGGACACCGGCGGCTCCATCCGTCAGCCCGCCGCGGTCACGGCCACCGTCGGCGTGAAGCCCACGTACGGCTCGGTGTCCCGCTACGGCATGGTGGCCTTCTCCTCCTCCCTCGACCAGGGCGGCCCCTGCGCCCGTACGGTCCTGGACGCCGCGCTCCTCCACGAGGTGATCGCCGGCCACGACCCGATGGACTCCACCTCCATCGACGCCCCCGTCCCGCCGGTCGTCGAGGCGGCCCGCAACGGCTCCGTCGCCGGCATGCGCGTCGGCGTGGTCAAGCAGTTCGCGGGCGAGGGCTACCAGGCCGGTGTCGTGCAGCGCTTCAACGAGTCGGTCGAGCTCCTCAAGGAGCTGGGCGCCGAGATCGTCGAACTGGACTGCCCGTCCTTCGACCTCGCCATGGCCGCGTACTACCTGATCGCCCCGTCCGAGGCCTCCTCGAACCTGGCCCGCTTCGACGGCCTGCGCTACGGCCTGCGCGTCGGCGACGACGGCACCCTGTCCGCCGAGGACGTCACCGCCCTGACCCGCGAAGCCGGCTTCGGCGACGAGGTCAAGCGCCGCATCATCCTCGGTACGTACGCGCTCAGCTCCGGCTACTACGACGCGTACTACGGCTCCGCCCAGAAGGTGCGCACACTCATCTCGAAGGACTTCGAGAAGTCCTTCGAGCAGGTGGACGTGATCGTCTCCCCGACGACCCCGACCACCGCCTTCGCGATCGGTGAGCGCACCGACGACCCGCTGGCGATGTACCTCGCCGACCTGTGCACCATCCCGACCAACCTGGCCGGCAACTCCGCCATGTCGCTCCCCTGCGGCCTGGCACCGGAGGACGGCCTGCCGGTCGGACTGCAGATCATCGCCCCCGCCATGAAGGACGACCGGCTGTACAAGGTCGGTGCCGCCGTAGAGGCCGCCTTCACCGCCCGCTGGGGTCACCCGCTGCTTGAGGAGGCTCCGTCGCTGTGAGTGGTAGCGCACTGTCCAAGGCCAAGGGCTTCAAGAAGTCCAAGTCCGGTACGTACCTGTCGATCGGCACCACCGCCTTCGGTGCCATCAGCGTGATCAAGCAGGCCCGCAAGGCCCGCGTCGAGAACGACACGCTGAAGCTGGTCGACGCCGTTGTGTCCGCCGCCGCCATCGTCACCGGGCTCGCGATCCTGTACCGCGAGCTCAAGCGCCTCGGCGACGACGACGTCCTGCTGGGCTGAGAGGGAAGTTTCACTGTGACCGTCACCGAACTGCTGTCGTACGAGGACGCCCTCGCGTCGTACGACCCCGTCATGGGCCTGGAGGTCCATGTCGAGCTCGGCACCAAGACCAAGATGTTCTGCGGCTGCTCGACCGAGCTGGGCGCCGAGCCCAACTCGCAGACGTGCCCCGTCTGCCTCGGCATGCCCGGCGCGCTGCCGGTCGTCAACGCGATCGGCGTCGAATCCGCGATCAAGATCGGCCTCGCGCTGAACTGCGAGATCGCCGAATGGTGCCGCTTCGCCCGGAAGAACTACTTCTACCCGGACATGCCGAAGAACTTCCAGACCTCCCAGTACGACGAGCCCATCGCCTTCAACGGCTACCTCGACGTCCAGCTGGAGGACGGCGAGATCTTCCGCGTGGAGATCGAGCGCGCCCACATGGAGGAGGACACCGGCAAGTCGCTGCACGTCGGCGGCGCCACCGGCCGTATCCACGGCGCGTCCCACTCCCTGCTGGACTACAACCGCGCCGGCATCCCGCTCATCGAGATCGTCACCAAGCCCATCGAGGGCGCGGGCGAGCGGGCCCCCGAGGTCGCCAAGGCGTACGTCGCCGAGCTGCGCGAGGTCATCAAGGCCCTCGGCGTGTCCGAGGCCCGGATGGACAAGGGCCAGATGCGCTGCGACGTGAACCTGTCGCTGCGCCCGAACGGCACCGAGAAGTTCGGTACCCGCTCGGAGACGAAGAACGTCAACTCGCTGCGCTCCGTGGAGCGGGCGGCGCGCTTCGAGATCCAGCGCCACGCGGCGGTCCTGTCCTCCGGCGGCACCATCGTGCAGGAGACCCGGCACTTCCACGAGGACGACGGCTCCACCACGGCCGGCCGGATCAAGGACAACGCCGAGGACTACCGGTACTTCCCGGAGCCCGACCTGGTCCCCGTCGCCCCGGCCCGCGACTGGGTCGAGGAACTGCGCGGCACCCTGCCCGAGATGCCGCGCGTGCGCCGCAACCGGCTCCGCGAGGAGTGGGGCGTGGGCGAGCACGACATGCAGTCCATCCTGAACGCGGGCGCGGTGGACTCCATCGTCGCCACCATCGAGGCGGGCGCCGACTCGGCCGCCGCGCGCAAGTGGTGGATGGGCGAGCTGGCCCGCAACGCCAACGAGCAGGGCGTCTCCGTCGACGAGCTGCCCATCACCCCGGCGCAGGTCGCCCGGGTCGCGGCGCTGGTCGCCGAGGGCTCGCTCAACGACAAGCTGGCCCGCCAGGTCATCGAGGGCGTCCTCGCCGGCGAGGGCACCCCGGACGAGGTCGTGGACAAGCGCGGCCTCAAGGTCGTCTCGGACGAGGGCGCGCTGGGCGCGGCCGTGGACGAGGCCATCGCGGGCAACGCCGGCATCGCGGACAAGATCCGCGGCGGCAAGATCGCCGCGGTGGGCGCCCTGGTCGGCGCGGTCATGAAGACCACCCGCGGCCAGGCGGACGCGGCGCGCGTCAAGGAGCTCATCCTGGAGCGCCTGGGCGTCTCGGAGTAGACCCCGCACGACCCGCACGACCCGCACGATCCGTACGCGGACGGAAGGCGGCCCCGCACCGGAATCCCGGTGCGGGGCCGCCTTTTCCGGCTCAGCGCGTCAGCTGCGGGGCGGCGATGACGACCTTGCCCGTGTCGCACCCCGCGTCCACCTTGAGGCGCAGCCGCAGCGCACCGCGTACCCGTACGACATCCGTACGCAGGCGCCCCGTCAGCGGGTTCCGGGGGCGGTGAGGAAGGCGAGGCGGGCCCTCTTCGCCGGGAGGTGGACCTCGGGGAGGTCGATCTCGGGCAGCTCGATCTCGGGGCCGAGGACGAAGCCGCAGTGCTCCAGGAAGGAGAGGGCCTTGCCGTTGCGCGCGTCCGGCTCACCGACCACGCGGCGGGCGCCGCAGTCGGAGAACAGGTAGGACGTGAAGACGTTCGCCAGCACCGTGCTGAACCCGTGCTCGGGTGCGCCCTGCACGGGGCCGAGCAGCAGGTGGATGCCGATGTCGCCGGGCTCGACCTCGTAGCACTCGCTGATCCGGTCCTCGGCGCAGTCGTACGTCTGGAACAGTGCGACCGGCTCCCCGTCCCGCCGGACGAGGAACGCGTGGTGCGTGGTGCGGCGGTCGACGTCCTCGTAGATCTCCTGGACCAGCTCGCGGCCGGCTTCGGCCATTCCCCAGAACCTGGCCCGTTCCTCGATGACCCAGCTGTGGATCAGGGCGGAGTCGGCGGCCGGGTCGACGGGGGTGAGGGTGACGGTGCCGAAGCCCTCGACGGGGCGGGTGAACACGGGCTGCCGGGTGGCGGGGGCGCCGGAGGGGGCGGTCAAGCGGATTCCTTGGTGAGTCGGGCCCAGTCGGTGACGACGGGGACGAGTTCGCAGCGGGCCCACAGGGGGAGCTGATCGCGGTGGTGGGGGGAGCCGGCGACGCCGTCCGCACCCAGCGGGACCGCCCAGAGGCTGTCCTCGCGCCGGGCGAGGTCCCACACGTAACGGGCCGCCGAGGCGCGGGCGGTGAGGTCGGTGAAGCCGGGGACGGAGCTGGTGGCGTTCACGCAGTCGTGGTCGCCGCCGAGCCCGGGCCACTCGGCGTCCGGGTCCGGGAGCGCCGACCACGGGGCCAGCCGGTGTACCTGCGACCAGGGGGTGTCGGCGGTGTGCGCGGCCGCCGTCTCCTCCAGGGCGGCGCGGACGTGTGCGGCACGGTCCAGACCGGGCAGGAGGGAGGTGGTCAGCAGGCCCTCCAGGGCGTAGCCGACGCGCGGGACGAGGTACAGCCAGGGGTGGAACACCTCGGGGGCGGCGGGAGCGTCGGCCAGACCCGCGAAGACGGGGTCGGCCGCGAAGCGGCGTACGGTCGCGGTCCGGAAGGCCGAGAAGACGGTGGCGTCGGTGGAGTCGGCCTCCATGTGCCGGTCCCAGGCGAGCAGGCGCTCCCTCAGCCGCTCCGCGTCGGGGGAGAGCCCTTCGAGCCCCGGCAGCAGGGCCAGCAGGGGTTCGGCCGAGGCCAGGTGGGTGTCCCGGTGTACGTCGGCCATCGCCGCCGGGGACCAGCGGGCCGAGCCGGAGAGCAGCTCGCGGATGCGGTTCGCGCGGTGCGGGGGCGCGAACTCCACGCCGAGCGGGGAGGCGATGCCGCGTGCGTTCGCCATGACGGCGAAACCCCGGACCGGTTCGGCGGGGGTCGCGGCCCAGCCCTGCCAGGCGTACCGCGCCTCCCAGGCGGGCACGGGGCGCAGCCGGTTGGCGGGATCGCGCTGCGGGACGGCGCCGGCGACGCGGTGCAGGAGACCGCCCTCGGTGTCGGCGGCGTGCACCACGTTGACGGGCTCGGCCCAGCCGTCGAGGGCGCGGTCGATGTCGGTGACGGTACGGGCGCGCAGCAGCGCGGGCAGGGCGGCGAAGCCGAGCTCGCGGCGGACGCGGGGCGGGTAGCGCAGGGAGAGCGTCTGCTGTGCCGTGGGGGTGTGGGCCGCGGCGTCGGACGTGATGACCGGGCCGCGCGCGGTTTCGAGCACCTCGACGGTGACGGGGCCGGCGCCGGCGACCGTGATGGTCTCGGTGTGCCGGTGGACGGGCTCCCAGGTGCCGTCCGGCCCCAGTGCCTCGGCGCCGTCACCGTCGGCCACCGAGCGCAACTGCTCGACGTACAGGTCCTGGTAGTCGGCCATGGCGTTGGTGATGGCCCAGGCGGCGCTGCCGGTGTGGCCGAAGTGGGCGAGCCCGGGGACACCGGGGACGGCGAGGCCGAGGACGTCGTACTCCGGGCAGGCCAGACGGATCTGCTGGTAGACCCCCGGGTCCTCGATGAACCGGTGGGGGTCGCCCGCGATGATCGCCGCTCCGGTGGCGGTGCGGTCCCCGGGGACCAGCCAGCCGTTGCTGCCGGCCGTGCCGGGGCCGTCGGTGGCGAAGAGGGTGGCGGCGTCGTCGCCGAGGGCGCGGGCGACGCGCTCGCGCCAGAGCTTGGTGGCGAAACCGGCGAAGAGGATGTGGGTGGCGATCCAGATGGAGAGCGGGACCCACGGTTCCCAGGGGGTGCAGCCGTGTCCGGTGCGGCCGTCTCCGGTGCGGCCGTGTCCGGTGCGTGCGAACCGCTCGTCGCGGGCGGCGCCTTCGGCGAGGCCGTCGTTGACGCCCTCGACGTAGGCCCGTACCCAGGCGGCGGTCTGCGGGTCGAGGGCGTCGTGGCAGCGGCGCGCGGTGTCGTCGAGCCGGGCCTGGCGTGCGAAGCGGTCCCAGGCGACGGCCTCGGGACCGAGGAACGCGGCGCTCGACCCCTGGGCGCGGTGCCGCTCCACCTCGATCTGCCAGGCCCGGTCCAGGGCGGTGACGCGGCCCTGGGCGCGGGCGAGGCCGAGGTGGTCGCCGGCGCGGAGGTGGGGGACGCCCCAGCTGTCGCGGTAGAGCTCCGCGTCGTCCGTGCTGCGCATGCTGGGGTCCCCCCGCAGTAGTGGCTTAGGTAAGGCTTCCCTAATGTCGACACCACTATAGGGGCAGGAGGATCAGACGCCGACGGTGCCGTCGATCGCCTCCCGGATGAGGTCGGCGTGGCCGTTGTGGCGGGCGTACTCGTGGATCATGTGCAGCATCAGGTGCCTGAGCGAGACCTCCGCCTCCCACCTGGGGACGTAGCGGCGCACGTCGAGGGACTCGGCGGCGGCCTCCACGGCGCGCGCGTGCTCGACCTCCGCCTCCCAGGCCGCGAACGCCTCGGCGCGGGTGGAGGAGGAGGCGTCGTAGGCGGCCTGGAAGTCGTGCCGGTCCGACCACACGTGCGGCACCTCGTCGCCGCCGACGATGCGCCGGAACCACTGTCGCTCCACCTCGGCCATGTGCCGTACGAGGCCCAGCAGGGACAGCTCCGAGGGCGGCGACGCCGGCCGGCGCAGCTCCTCGTCGGACAGGCCCTCGCACTTCATGGCGAGGGTGGCGCGGTGGAAGTCGAGGTGGGCGCGCAGGCTTTCGCGCTCGGAGGCGAGGGGAGAGGGCGGGATGCGTTCCATGTACGGATCTTGCCGCGCGCGGGACCGCGGAGGGAAGGCATTTACGGCCGGTCCGGCTTCCCGCCCCCGACGTCCGGACGGGCCGCGACGAAAGGCCCCGCACCTTCCGGGAAGGTGCGGGGCCTCGTGGTCAGCGGTGGACCGCCAGGCAGCTCACCAGGTGCCGGGCAGGGTCTGCCAGCTCAGGAAGCCGTTCTCGAAGCCTCCGTCCGCGCGGCCCTTGAAGGTGAACGCGCCGCTGGCGCCGCTGGCGTAGTTGTACATGCTGGAGATGTCGGCGCGGCCGTCCCCGTCCGAGTCGCCCGATACCGGCATGCCCGCGTTGGACCCGTACCAGTAGCCCTCCGGCGTGTCCCAGCTGCGGACAGCGTCGCCGACCGTGCCGTCCGGCTTGGCCGCCAGCGTCGACAGGGAGGCGTGCCCGTCGCCGTGGTCGTACATGAGCGCGGCGTCGGCGCGGCCGTCGCCGTTGTAGTCGCCCGCAGTGAACTTGATCTTCGCGTACTCCCAGGCGCCTCCTGCGGGCTGGGTCCAGGACTTCACAGGGGCGGCGAAGCCGCCGTTCGGCTGGGCGAGGCCGGTGAAGACCGCGACACCGCCGGCCGAGTACCCGTACAGGGCCAGGAAGTCGTCGCGCTTGTCGCCGTTCGCGTCGCCGACCTGGAAGGTGGCGTGGTCGATCCACCAGTTGCCCGGCCCGGTACGCCAGCTCGCCATGGCGGCGTTGAAGAGGCCTTCGCCCTTCGCGGTCCAGGTGTGTGCGCCCGCGTCACCGCCGCCGTAGTCGTAGATCATGGCGAAGTCGTCGCGGGCGTCGCCGTTGAAGTCACCGGCGAGCGGCTTGGCCCTGGCCCAGTCGAAGGTGCCCGCGGCCACGGTGAGGCCCTTCACGGGGGTGAAGGTACCCGTGGTGTTGGAGAGGAAGCTCCACAGGGCGTTGCTGCCGTCGGCGTAGCCGTACAGTGCACCGATGTCGGTGCGGCCGTCGCCGTTGAAGTCGCCCGTGACCCACTTGGCGCGCCCGTAGGAGAAGGCACCCTTCGCGCTGGTCCAGCGCACCGTCGGCTCCTCGTATCCGCCGTCGGGCAGCGCGTTCAGCACGTACAGGGCGCTGGTGTCGTCGCCGTAGTCGTAGGCGGTGGCCAGGTCGGTGCGGCCGTCTCCGTTGAAGTCGCCCGACAGGTCGGTGCGCAGGTGCGCGGTGCGGTCGGCGGGCTGGTGCTCGACGGTGGAGCCGGTCACGCGGTTGTGGCGGATGTATCCGTTCTCGAAGTCCTCGCGGGGGCCGCCCGCGACCTCGTACTCGTCGGACTGCGGATAGCCGAGGGCGCTCTTCTCGGCGCCGAGGGCGATCCACTTCTTGCGGATGGATCCGAAGACCGACCACGAGCCCTTGCCGCTCCGCCAGTAGACGGAGCCGGTGGCCTCGGTGTCGGAGCGCTTGCGGAAGTGGTTGAAGCGGGCCACGCTGCCGTCGCCGACGTTTGTCTCGTCGGTGACCGGGTAGCCCAGGTAACTGGCCGGGCCGCCCAGGGCCGCGTACTTGCCGTAGATGGATCCGTGGACGGACCACGCACCGGTGTCGGAGGACCAGAACACGCCGGCCTTCCCGCCCGAGGCCGAAGAGAAGGTGGAGAACCGTCCGGTGCCGTCGAAGGTGGACGCCTCGTCGGAGGTCGGGTATCCCAGGATGCCCTTCTCGGCGCCCATCGCGAGCCACTTGGCGCGGATGGCGCCCCATACGACCCAGGCGCCGCTGCTGGGGTGCCAGTAGATCGAGCCGTTGTCGCTGCTCTGGCCGGGGCCGCGCAGGTGTACGTACCGGCCCACGCCGTCGCCCGGTACGAGGACGTCGGTGGTCGGGTAGCCCAGTGCGGTACCGCCCTTGGCGAGGAACTTGGCCAGGATCGGACCGCAGAGGCTGTGCGTGCCGGTGGCGGGGGAGGTGAACGACCGGCACTCGGACCAGGAGGTGCCGCCGAGGACGAGCTGGCGGCCGGCGCCGAAGGCGGAGCCGCCCGTGAGGGCCTGACCGGGGATCTCCGTGATGCGGCCGGTGCCGTCGCGGGACCACAGGTCGGCGTACCCGTCGGCTTCGAAGTCTCCGTTGCTGGCCAGGTGCGGGTAGGCCGCGCCGGTGAAGCCGCTTCCGATGGAGGAGGCGCGGACCGTGGCATCGGCGAAGACGGACAGATCCGCGGTGGTCACCGAGGAACTGTCGGAGGTGGGGCGGCTCGTGTACTGGTGGATCTTGCCGGAGACGGTGTCACGGGCCCAGATCTCGGGCAGCCGGTCGCCGTTGAGGTCCCCCGGCGACATGATCGTCATGTTCTTCCAGTCGGCGTTGCCGAGCAGAATGGGCTCGCTGACGGCGTCGAGGAAGCCGACCGCGGAGCCCAGGTAGAGCCAGAGCTGGTCGCCGGTCTTCACCAGCAGGTCCGGCTGGTCGGCGTCGTCGGTCTTCCCGTCGTTGTTGTCGTCGTTCACGCTGGCGATGGCCACGACCTGGTCGGCGTTGGACCAGTGGTCGTCCACGTCGGAGTTCGCCACTTGGAGCTCGATGCGGTTGGCGTCCGCGGCCTCCAGGTCGCCGTCACCCCTGTTGGGGTAGACGTAGAGGTTCTTGCGGGAGTTGTCGGGGCTGGGCCGCAGGGCGACGAGATCCTCGTAGTAGTCCTCGTTCCAGCTGCCCCGGTGCGTCAGCGACGCGGCATCCGCGAAGGAACCCTGGTCGAGCTGCTTGGACAGGTCGAAGGTGCCGTCGCCCTTGCCGGGGTGCATCCACAGGGTGCCGGATCCCGGGTCGACGCTCCAGATGTCGACGGTGCCGTCTCCGTTGAGGTCGCCGTGCTTGTCACGCGTGGCCAGGCGCTTGACGTAGAACAGGTACTCCTTGAGGTTCGACCGGTTGCCGGAGGCGTCGAGGCTGTGCACGAAAAGGCGCTGCGGTCCGGCCGTGGTCGGCATGTAGCGGATGTCGACGGAACCGCCCGTGGTGGTGGGCGAGACCCTGTTGACCTTGGGGTTGGAATCGGTCCACCACTCGAAGGCGGTGACGTCCTTGACGCCGTTGGCGCTGAGGTTGAAGACGCCTTCGGTACGGGCGAGGCCGGTCTTGGCCGGGTCGTCCTCGTTCTCGGGGAACTGCTCCGACTTCACGACCGGGGTCTTGTCGGGCCGGGTGCGGTCGAGGGCGAACACGCACTGGCCGGCCCAGGGGCTCGCGGGGCCGACACCGTCCAGCGTGCGGACGTCCCACCGGTAGGTGCCGTCCAGACCGCGGGCGGGTATCACCAGCTGCGCCACGTTCCCGTTGCTCGCTTTGACCTTGGCGACGGTGGGCGTGGCGGCTCCCTCCTTCCAGTAGTGGAACTCGGCGTAGAGGGAGACGTCCTCCTTGTCCTTGTCCTTGACGCGGGCGCGCAGCACCACCTGGTCGGTCGTGCCGATCACGCCCCCGGTGCAGGGCACGGACGGGTCGGTGGAGCGGTCCGTGGGCTTGTCCGGCGTGGTGTTGAACGTGGTGGAGATCCGGGCGCTGTTCGGGTCGAGCTTGCGCCAGGAGACGTCGACGGTGTCCTTGGCCGCCTTGAGGCCGAAGGTCCAGTTTCCCCAGTGCCTCTGGGCCGCCATGGCGACGGCCGACTTCACATTGAGTTCGATCAGGTCGCCGTCGCCCGGGCAGTTGCGTCCGCCGAAGGACTGGCCGGTGGCGTCGACCATCCGCTGCCAGGCCGGCTGGTTGTTCCAGGTGGTGGACTTGGAGATGGTGCCCGTGTCCCAGACCTGGATGTCACCGGACTTGCAGCTCCAGGAACCCGCGGACTTCTGCTTGATGCGCAGCGTGGATTCCAGGATCTGCTTGTCCCAGTAGTCGGTCATGCCGACCTGGAAGAAGGTCTTGGCACAGATCACCGCGTTGCCGTTCGCGGCGTCCTTCGCGCAGCCGACGCGGGCGTCCTTGCTCAGCGTGCCGCCGTTCCAGTAGTTGGTGTTCGGCGAGGACGGGAACGCGTTGTGCTTGTACGCGATGGTCCATGCCTGCTTCCAGGCGTCCCAGGTCGGGTCGATCACGACGGGGTACGTGGTCCCGGCCGCCTTGAGCAGGTTCTGGTCCGGCGTCAGGGTGAGCGTGGAACCGCTGAGCCTGACGCCCAGGTCGGCCTGTTTGGCGCCCGTGGTGACGCCCTCGACCGGAGCGCCGGGCGGGTCGCCGGCGGCGGCCGAGGAGCGCAGGCCCTTCGCGGTGGGGCCCGGGGTGGCGGCGGGCTGCTGCGCGTTCCGCCCGCCGGCGTCCCACATCTGCGGCTTCGCGGAGCCGAAGACCGTCTGGCCGGCCGGGTCCACGGCGCTCAGCCGGCCGTCGGTCTCCGCGCGTACGGTCAGGCCCTTGCCCTTGAGCCCGAAGTTCAGGGCGGCCAGCTCGGGGTTGGCGGCGGCCTCGCGGCTCTTGACGATCAGCGCGTGCGAGAAGCTGTCGACGCTCGCGCTCACGCGCAGGTCCACGCCGGGCAGGACCTCCGGGTAGAGCGCGCTGTCGCCCTCCAGCTCCGGCTCGGGGAGCGGCTTCGGCCATGAGAGCGAGACGTCGCGGCCGTTCTCCGACATGACGACGAGGGGGGCGTCGCCGCCTCCCGAAAAGGTCAGGCCCATCCGCGTCGCTTTGGGGGTCAGCCGCCCGTCCTGCGTGCGCTGGAGCGTGGCATCAACCGGAATCAGCTTTCCGCTTTTCCGGACCCGTATCGGGACGAGGGAACGGTTGGCTGTCTTCGTTCCGTCGGGATTGGCCCATACGTCGTCCGTCTCGGTGCGCTGCCCGACGATCTCGACCGGCTTTCCGGTGCGCTTCGCCTCGGACGCCGCCTTCTCGGCTTCTTGGCGGACGGCTGCCGGATCCCCTCCGGAGGAGGTGTCCCTCGGGGGGGCCGCTACGGCGGCGGAGCCGGCCCCGGCCAGGCCTGCGGACAGTACCAGCGTCATGACCAGCGCAGATGCGACTGCGCGTGGCTGGCCGATGGCGCGGAAGCGCGCCAGGGGTGGTCTCACGGCTGTTCCTCGTGGTCGATCCGCGCGCCCGAGAGCGGCTCGTGCGGGCGGATGTGTTCATGGGTCCCGGCGAGCCTCTCATGAGGACGGATGGCAAGAGGAATAACCGGAATTCGGAATTCCGATTCAGTCGGCTTTCTGTCCGACTTTGCCTGATGTTGGTGTAGCTTTACTTCCCCAAAATTGACGTGCTCATGCAAGTTGGGGGCCTTGGTCGGGCTCCTCGCTGTTACGTTCTGGGGCGTTGCCCGAATAGCGTGTACATTTGTCCACGCGCGATTTATCACGGAAGCCAATTTGCGAAATCGTAATTGGTACGGTAGGGGTACGCGTCTCAGACGCGCGTGGCGCTGGCCCGTTCCCGTCCTCGCCGTCACCCTGCTCGCCACGAGTCTCACGTCAGCGCCGGCGTCCGCCGCCAACGGTTCCAAGCCGCCGGAACTCCAGCGCCTCACCAAGGTCGGCGGCAAGCCCGTCACGGGCAAACCCGCCCCCGGCAAAGCCGAATCACAGCTCAAGAAGTGGGTCGCGCCGCCCAAGGTGGCCGTACCTGCTGCGGGTTCGGCCGAGGTGGACCTGCCGGCCACCCCGCCCGTCCCCTCCGGTGCCCGGTCCAAGCTGCTGACGGCTCCCGCCGCAGGCCCGGTCGTGCCGGAGAGAGCCGGGGTCAAAGCCGGTGCACTGCCGGTCCGCGTCGCCGTCGATCCGACGGCCCGGCCGCAGAACCGCAGCAACCCCGAGGCGGCCCGCTCGCTCGCGTCCGGGGCGCCAGAGGCCGCCGGTGACGTCAGGGTCAAGGTCGACCTGCACGACCGCGCCGCGGCCGGCCGGGCCGGCGTTCCCAACGGCCTGCTGCTCTCCGTCCGGCGGACCGACACCCGGGCCGGTGACGCCCCGGTCTCGGTCCAACTCGACTACGACACCTTCAAGAACGCCTACGGCGGCAGTTGGGGCTCGCGCCTTCGGTTCACGGCGCTCCCTGCCTGTGCGCTGACCACTCCGGAGCGCGCGGAGTGCCGTACCGGCACTCCCGTCACTGCGAAGAACGACGCGCGGACGGGCACCCTCACCGCGACCGTCGACACACCGGCGCCCGCTGACATCCCTGCGGCGCCCGGAGCCTTCGCGATGCCGGCCGCCCCGTCCGGCGCCGCGCAGCGGATGGCACCCCTCACGTCTGCCGGCGCCACTGTGCTCGCCGCTGCGCCGAGCGCTGACGGTGCCAACGGCACGTTCACGGCCACCTCGCTCAGCCCGAGCAGCACCTGGCAGGCCGGCGGCTCCGCCGGGGACTTCTCCTGGTCCTACCCGCTGGACACCCCGGCCTCCCTCGGCGGGCCGAGCCCGTCGCTCTCGCTCGGATATTCCAGCGCGCAGATCGACGGCCGCACCTCCGCCTCCTCGCAGCAGACCTCCTGGGTCGGCGACGGCTGGGATCTCGGCTCGAACTTCATCGAGCGCTCGTACCTCCCGTGCAGCCAGGACAAGAAGGAAGGCTCGGGGTTCAACAACCCCAAGGACGACACCGGCGACCTCTGCCACAGTGTCTCCGCCGTCACGATGTCCCTCAACGGCGGCTCCACCGCACTGGTACGGGACGACAAGACGGGCCAGTGGCGTCCGGCGCAGGACGACGGCTCCCGCGTCGAGCTCCTCGCGGGGGCCGACAACGGGGACAAGAAGGGCGAGTACTGGCGGGTCACCACCGCCCAGGGCATCCAGTTCCACTTCGGCCTCAACAAGGTACCGGGCTGGACGTCGGGCAAGCCCGTCACCAACTCCGCGCTGCTGGTGCCGGTCTACGGCAACCACCCCGGCGAGGACTGCTTCAAGCCCGGCGACTTCGCCGGTTCGGTCTGTGACGAGGCCTACCGCTGGAACCTCGACTACGTCGTGGACCCGCGCGGCAACGCGATGACCTATTGGTACAACAAGGAGGTCAACCACTACGGGTCGAACTACAAGATCGCCGGTGGTTCGACCAACCGCGCCTATGACCGCGGTGGGTGGCTCGACCACATCTCCTACGGCCTGCGCAGTGACAACCTCTTCGCCAACGCCCCGGCCCAGGTGGACTTCACCGTCGCCGAGCGCTGCCTGACGACGAAGGACTTCGACTGCGCCGAGGGCAAGCTCAAGCCGGAGGTGGACTGGAACATCGCGAAGATGTGGCCGGACACCCCGGGAGACCAGTTGTGCGCGGCCAAGGAGGAGTGCAAGGCCAGGTTCACGCCGACCTTCTTCTCCCGCAAGAGGCTGACCGAGGTCACCACCAAGGTCTGGAACGGCACGGCCCACCAGCCGGTGGACACCTGGAAGCTGACCCAGGACTTCCCGCAGACCGGTGACGGCACCGACTACCCGATGTGGCTCGCCGCCATCGAGCACACCGGCAAGAACGGTACGCCGATCACCCTCCCGCCGGTCACCTTCCGGGGCAAGCAGCTCCCGAACCGCGTGGACGGCATGGGTGACGGCAAGCCGCCGTACCTGCGCTACCGCATCGAGGCGATCGACACCGAGACCGGTTCGACCGTCAACGTGCACTACCGCGATCCGGAGTGCCGGGCCGCGGAACCCCGGGTGATCCCCGCCTCCCCGGAGTCGAACACCCTGCGCTGCTACCCGGTCATCAACGAGATACCGGACCCGAACGACCCCAAGCGGGAGAAGAAGCTCTACGTCACGGACTGGTTCCACAAGCACGTGGTCGACCAGGTGTCGGAGGAGGACCGCAACGGCAACTCCCCGACCCGGGTCACCGAGTACCAGTACCTGGGTACGCCGGCGTGGGCGTACGACGACGAGACAGAAGCCATGCGGCCCCACACGCGCACGTGGTCGCAGTGGCGCGGCTACGAGCGCGTCCGGACGCTGATCGGTGCCGCCCCGGACAAGCGCTCGCAGACCGAGACGCTGTACTTCCGGGGTCTCGACGGCGACCGCGCCGCCCCGTCGGGCGGCAAGCGGTCAGTGAAGGTCAAGGACTCCGAGGGCAAGGAGATCGCCGACCACCGGCTGTTCGCGGGGCAGACCCGCGAGGTCCTCGCCTACAACGGCGAGGGTGGCGGGCTGGAAGCGGCCACCACCTACACGCCGTGGCTCTACGGTCCCACGGCGAGCCGGGCCCGCGAGGGCATCGAGCCGATGGAGGCATACGTCCGGGGCACGACGAACGTGTCGTCCCGGATCCTGCTGTCCGACGGCCGCGGCTGGCGCCGTACCTCGCAGGACTCGGTCTTCGACCGGCGCGGACTCGTCCAGTCCGTCTCGGACCTCGGCGACGTCTCCGACCCGAAGGACGACAGCTGCACCCGCTTCGAGTACGACTCGGACGAGGCGCAGTGGATCATCGGCCGGCAGAGGCGGATCGAGACGACCGGCACGTCCTGTGACGTGAAGGACGTCAAGCGCCCCGAGGACGTCGTGTCCGACGCGCGCATCTTCTACGACGGCGTCGGCAACGTGACCCGGACGGAGTCGCTGTCCGGCTACTCCAACGGCCGGCCCGTCTACACGTCGGACGGTTCGGTCACCTTCGACGCGTACGGACGCCCGAAGACCACCACCGACGTGTTCGGCAAGGTCACCAAGATCGACTACACCCCCGCGGCGGGGCAGATCGTCACCAAGGTCGTCACCACCAACTCCCTCGGCCACACGGAAACGGTCGAGAGCGACCTCGGCCGCGGCTCCGTCCTGTCCAAGCGGGACACCAACGGCCGTGGCACCGCCATGCGGTACGACGCCCTCGGCCGCCTGTCCAAAGCCTGGTCGCCGGACCGTGATCCGTCCACCAAGTCGCCGGACGCCGAGTTCGCCTACGACGTACGTCCCGACGGTCCCGTGGTCATCACGACCAAGAGCCTGCTCGACGACGGCACGTACCGCAGCAGCTACGAAATCTTCGACAGCAGCCTGCGGATCCGCCAGACCCAGATGGAGGCGCTCGGCGGCGGCCGGGTGATCAGCGACACCTTCTACAACAGCCTGGGCCAGGTGTGGAAGTCCAACGGCGCCTACTACACCGGCGGCACCGCCTCCGGTGTCCAGTGGGCCCCGAAGGACAACGAGGTCTCGGCCTCCACCCTCACGGAGTACGACGGCTCAGGCCGGCCGGTCGCCCAGATCTCCCGCAAGTTCGGCGAGGAGACGTCGCGCACCACCACCCGGTACGGCGGCGACAGCATCACCGTCGACCCGCCGAAGGGCGAGACGCCGACCCAGGCCTTCCTCGACGGCCAGGGGCGCAAGACGGAACTGCGCTTCTTCCGCTCGGACTCTCCCACCGGTGCCTACGACACCACCCGGTACACGTACGAACGCCGGGGCCAGTTGGAGAAGGTCGTCAACGAGGCCGGGGACACCTGGTCGTTCGAGTACGACATCCGCGGCCGCCAGACCAAGGTGACGGACCCTGAGAAGGGGACGGTCACCAAGGCCTACGGCAAGGGCGACCGGCTGGAGTCGACGACCGACTCGCGCGGCCGGACGATCGCGTACGAGTACGACGTCCTGGGCCGGACCACCGCGACCCACGAGGGATCGCTCACCGGACCCAAGCTCACCGACGCGGTGTACGACACCCTGCCGGGAGCCGTGGGCCTGCCCGTCTCCGCGACCCGCTATGTCAACGGCAACGCCTACACGCAGGCCGTGACCGGCTACGACGCCGAGTACCGGCCGACCGGCACCTCGGTGACCATTCCGAAGTCCGAAGGCGCCCTCGCCGGCACCTACGACTTCTCCGCCGGCTACCGCCCCAACACGGGCCTGTCGGCCTGGTCACAGCAGCCGGCCGTGGCCGGTCTTCCGGCCGAACGCACGACGCTGGCCTACAACCACTTCGAACTCCCCACCGTCATGGGCATCGCGGGGAAGACGTTCGTGGGCAAGGTCGACTACTCGCCCATGGGTGACGTGCTGCGCACGGAATCGGGTCCGGCCGGATCGCAGCTGTACACGAGCAACTTCTACGACGAGCAGACCCGCCGCCTCACCCGGACAGTCAACGACCGCGAAAAGGCGCCGGGCCGGATCAACGACACGTCGTACGACTACGACACGGTCGGCAACATCCTCAAGATCACCGACAAGGAGGGGCCGGAGGCCTCCGCCACCACGGACACGCAGTGCTTCGTCTACGACTACCTCCAGCGGATGAGCGAGGCGTGGACGGCCACCGACGACTGCGCGGCCCAGCCGGGTGCGAGCGGTCCCGGCTCCCGGCCGAAGGTCGGCGGCCCCAACCCGTACTGGTCCTCGTACAGCTTCGATGCGGCCGGCAACCGGACCAAGGAGGTCCAGCACGCACCGGCGGGCGACCTGACCAAGGACGTCGTCCGCACTTACGGTTACGGCACCCCCGGAAAGGCCGGGGCGAACCGGCTCGGCAAGGTGGACACCACCGGGCCCGGTGGTGCGCGTACCGAGTCGTACGGCTACGACGAGGCCGGAAACACCACGTCACGCACCGTCCAGGGGAACACCCAGGTCCTCGAGTGGGACAGCGAGGGCTCCCTCACCAAGGTGACGGAGGGCGGCAAGACCACCGAGTTCCTCTACGGACCCGGCGGCGACCGGCTGATCAAGCGCGACCCCACGGGCAGCACGCTGTACCTGCCGGGCACCGAGGTCAAGCTCACCACCTCCGGCGCCCTGGAGGGAACCCGCTACTACTCCCACCCGGCCGGTCCGACGATGGTGCGCACCGCAAAAGCCGGTGTGCTCTCCACGTCGTACCTGCTGAGCGACAACAACGGCACCTCGACGACCGCCGTCGACGCCGCGACGCAGGACGTCACCCGGCGCAAGTTCACGCCGTTCGGCGAGGCACGTGGCACGGCTCCTTCGGTGTGGCCCGGCAAGAAGGGCTTCGTCGGGGGAGAGATGGACGAGTCCACGGGCCTGGTGCACCTGGGCGCCCGTGAGTACGACCCCACCACCGGACGGTTCCTGTCGGTCGACCCCGTGGTCGACTTCAACGAACCCAAGCAGCAGAACCCGTACGCCTACGCGAACAACTCGCCGGTCACCTTCAGCGACCCCGGCGGTCAGTCCATCGCGCCTCCCGTGATGCCCATCAAGGACTTCTCGGACGCCGAACTGGCATGGGCGAACTGGGCGAACGGGCGCAGCGCACTGGACGTCGCGCTGGACGTGGCCCTCGGTATCCTCAAGGACGCCTCCGGTTACAACGACATCCGCGACTGCCTCGGCGGCGACTGGGGCGCCTGCGCCGGCCTCGCCTTCGAAGCGGCGCTTCCCTTCGCGGGCAAGGCCAAGCGCATCCTCAAGGCCCTCGACCGTGCCTGGGACGCGTTCAACGGCTGGATGAGCAAGCTGAGGCTGGCGCGGGACATCATCTCCCGGGCCCAGCGCTACCAGCAGGCGATGGCCAAGTACGCCGAAGACCTGGCCGAGTGGAAACGGCAGATAGAGGAAGCCGCCGAACGGGCCAGGAAACTCGAAGAGGAAGCGGCAGCCGCGCGAAGAGCCGCGCAGGAGGCGGCGGCCGCAGCGGCCAAGAAGGCCGACGAAGCCGCGGCCACCGCGGCCCGGCAGGCAAAGGAAGCCGCTTCCAGGGCGAAGAAGGCGGACAAGGCCGGAAAGTCCTCCAAGGCCGCCGAGCCCAAGAAGGCGGCGAAGAAGGAGCCCGAGAAGGGCGAGACCTGTAACAGCTTCGTTCCCGGCACGCAGGTCCTGCTCGCGGACGGCTCCACCAAGCCGATCGAGGACGTGGCGATCGGCGACGAGGTGGTCTCCGAGGACACCGAGGCCGGCACCACCTCCGTGGAACCCGTCGTCGCCCGCATCATCGGCGAGGGCAGCAAGAACCTGGTCGAGGTCACCGTCGACATCGACGGCGACCGGGGCGGTGCCTCGGAGAAGATCACCGCGACGGACGGTCACCCCTTCTGGATCCCGGCCTTGGGCGAATGGCTCACGGCAGGGGAACTGAAGGCGGGGGAGTGGCTCCAGACCTCTTCGGGGACCTGGGTCCAGATCACCGGGACCAAGACGTGGACCGAGCACAAGCGGGTCCACAACCTGACCGTCGCCACCCACCACACCTACTACGCGCTGGCGGGTGCCACACCGCTCCTCGTCCACAACTGCGACGGCAAGGAAAGCAAGTGGACACCGGACGAGAACTACTCGCCCGAGGCCATAGAGAAGCGCAGCGAACAGTGGAAGGCACAGGAAGGCCTCACCAAGAGGCACGACCGGCTCGCCCGTACCGTTGCGTCGAACCCGAACTACCCCCAGCGGATATCCAACAGGCGGCTCGACTTCTGGCGCAACGAAGGAAACGTCGACGGCTGGGCCGACTGGAAGGACTCGCCGATCTTCGACATGACGGGTCCGGGTCTGGGTGAACACAACCAGATCCGCGTGATGGTCCATCACACGACCGGTGAGATCGCGTGGTTCCCGCTCAAGAAGAACGGTGAGCACAATTACAACAAGCCGCAGTTCTACAAGTACGCCAAGCGCTAGCCATCCGTAGCAGGTAGCTGGTGCCACCACCGGCACAAGAGGGCGGGTCGTCGCTTGCGGCGGCCCGCCGCTCGTGCAGTGGGGGAAGGACAAGTGAGGAAGACATCGTGAACGGTCTGCATCCGGATCTCGTGGGGAAGCTGGCGGCCGCGGGCTTCGGGTTCGTGGAGGTCGTGGACACCAGGGACGATCTCGTCCCGGTGCTCGTCGCCCGTTATGTCACGCAGTTGTACCCGGAGGACGGACGTGAGGACATCAACATCCGCCACGACGTCCCCGACCTGGGCGCGGCGATCAATACGGAGTGGGAGCGGCTCGCCGCCGAGTGCGGCCTGTTCTCCGTGACGGCCGACGGCCGACGCGAATTCCTCGTCGGCATCGACACCGCCGTCGACGTGCCGGACGAGACGGAATTCGAAGCGCACCGCTGGGTACGGGTGACGATGGCCGATGAATGGGACATCGCCGGCGCCGGATGCGAAAGCGGGATCCTCGGAGTCGGCCGGAACAATCCGACCTTCGTGATGGCTTCGCTGAACGGCGACGTGGTGATGATCTCCGGATACTGGCAGATCGGCATCGGCATCGGGTACGCCCCCCGCCCGGAGCGGATCGCGGAGCTCAGGGAACAGGCGAGGCGCGTCGCGTCGTACACGCACATGGAGCGGGCCCAGCGTGACTGGGCCGAACGCTGGCTCGCCGCACTGGAATCCTGACGCGGCGCGCGGGCGGGAGGGCGCGCGGAGGTGCGCCGCCCGCGGAGGCGGCCGGCTCGTGTGCGGGCGCGCCGCGCGCCCGTACCCGAAGCCGCGCGCCGCCGCGTCAGCCCTGCCAGACGTACGGCACCGTCGTCCCCAGTACCCGGAAGCCGAGGCGCTCCAGGATCGGGCGGCTGTCGGCCGAGGCGTCGACCTGGAGGTAGGGGATGCCGCGCTGCGCCGCCAGGCGGGCCCGGTGGGCGATCAGGAGGCGGTAGATGCCGCGGCCGCGCCACTCGGGAGCCGTACCGCCGCCCCACAGGCCCGCGAAGGAGCAGCCCGGGAGCATCTCCATCCGGGCCGAGCTGACCGGGGTGGCGCCCGCCATGGCGACCACGGCCTCGATGGTCTGCGGCCGCTCCCGCAGCAGGTCGAGGACCTGCTCGCGGATGCGCGGGCGCTCGACGCCGAAGGCGAGGGCGTGGGCCTCCATCATCAGGTCCACCCCCGCCTCGTCCTCCACCACCCGCAGGGTGATCCCCTCCGGCGGCTCCAGCGGCAGCCCGGCCAGATCGGCCGTGCGGGCCACCAGCAGCGTCTCGGGCGGCTCCGGCACGAAGCCCGCCGCGCGCAGCCGCTCCGCCAAATCGGCGGGGGAGTCGTAGTCGTACAGCTTCCACTCGAACTCCGCGGGCTGCCCGGGCTCCGCGGCCCGCCCGAAGTGCGCGACCTGCGCGGCGATCTCCGCGTCCGCGTTCCCCTCGTCCAGCTCCGACCAGAGGACGCCGTTCCAGCCGAGCAGCCCGGGCACCGTCTGCCGGACGATGGCGCCCACCCGCTCGACCCGCGCCAGGGCCGAGTCGGACCGGGCGCCTCGGCGCATCTGCGCGTCGTACAGGGCGCGCACCTTCGAAAGGTCGTCAAAATTCACCGCAGTCGTCATCCGGCCAGCCCACCACCCGCCGACGGTCGCGCACAACTGCATTAGCCTCGCCCCGTGAACGACCACTCGACGCCCTCCGTTCCCGCCCCGGCCGTCTACACCGGCAAGGCCGCCCCCGACGCCGCCGCCGACCGCGGCTGGCTCCTCGGGCACTTCAAGGCGCCCGGCGATCCCCGCCACAGCGACGACGTGGAGATCAAGTGGGGCGTCCACCCCAAGGGGGACGAGCGGGCGCAGTGGGTGACCGGAGAGGAACGCACCGCGCTCCAGGTGCTGATCAGCGGGCGGTTCCGGCTGGAGTTCCCCGGCCGCAGCGTCGTCCTCGCCGAACAGGGCGACTACGTCGTATGGGGTCGCGGCGTCGACCACTCCTGGTACGCGGAGGAGGACACGGTCGTCCTCACGGTCCGCTGGCCCTCGGTCCCCGGATACCGGGCCGATGCACCGTCGGCCGGCCTGCCGCGGGAGACGGCCCCGGACCCGGCCCCGGACCCCGATCCGGTCCCGGCTCCCTGTGACGATGCGCACGAAACGGACCAACGATCACGAACCGCTGTGATCCTTGAGGGTGGACTGTAGGGCACCGGTGCACGTGTACGCCCAGGCGTAGGCGAAACCCGGAACCGGCGGAACCCAGACTTCGGCCGGGCCTTCACACGTTCAGGCGTTCTTTGCGACGGGCCGTCTCCCGTGAAGATCCGAACCTCAGGGAGCACGTCCGTTGGCAGCAATCGCACGGTGGTGCGTCCGGCACCGCCTGGCCACCGTCCTGATCTGGCTACTCGCCCTCGCCGGGACGGGGGTCGCCGCCGGAGCCGCCGGATCGGCGTTCTCCAACGACTACGAGGTCCCCGGAACAGAGTCCGGCCGGGCCGCCACCCTCCTGCGCGAGGGCTTCCACGGCCAGGGCGGTGACACCGACACCATCGTCTGGCGCGCCCCCGGCCACCAGACGGCCCGAACCCCCTCCGTCGAACAGCGGATGACGCGGGCGCTGGAGGCGGTGTCGCGCCTGCCCGGCGTCGGGTCGGTCGCCGGACCCTACGGTTCCCACCCCGGGCAGGCCGCCCGGATCAGCCCCGACGGGCGCACCGCCTACGCCGTCGTCACCTTCGACCTGCCGGCCGACTCCGTACCCAAGGCCCAGGCCGAGGCCGTCGTCCGCGCGGCCAAGAACCCGGTCACACAGGCGGACGGCCTCCAGGTGGAACTCGGGGGCCGGGCCATCGCCCTGACCCGGACGCCCAGCACCCACTACGCCGAAGCCGTCGGCGTGGGCATCGCGGCCGTCGTCCTCTACCTCGCCTTCGGCTCCCTCGCCGCCAGTCTGCTGCCCATCGCCACCGCCCTGGTCGGCGTGGGCACCGCCTACTTCGCGACCACCCTCCTCGGGCACGCCCTGCCCGTCGCCGACTTCGCCCCGATGCTGGGCACGCTCGTGGGTCTCGGGGTCGGCATCGACTACGCGCTGTTCATCGTCACCCGCCACCGCAAGGGCCTCGGCCGCGGCCTGCCCGTCGAGGAGGCGGCCGTGCAGGCGGTCGCCACCACCGGCCGGGCCGTGGTCTTCGCCGGGGCCACCGTCTGCATCGCCCTGCTCGGCATGCTGGTGCTGCGGCTCGGCTTCCTCGACGGAGTCGCGATCGCGGCCTCCCTCACCGTCATCCTCACCGTGGCCGCGTCGGTCACGCTGCTCCCCGCCCTCCTGTCGGTCATCGGCACGCGCGCCCTCTCGCGCCGCGAGCGCCGCAGGCTGGCGAAGGAGGGGCCGCGGCCCGAGGCACCCGCCGGTTTCGCCGCCCGGTGGTCCGCCTTCGTCGAACGGCACTTCAAGCTGCTCGGACTCGTCGCCGCCGCCGTGATGGCGGTACTGGCGCTGCCCACCGCCTCCCTGCACCTCGGCACCTCCGACCAGGGCAACGACCCGGCCGCCTCCACCACCCGCAAGGCCTACGACCTGCTGGCGGGGAGCCCCGCGCGGGAAGCGGCGCCGCCGTCGCCGGCCGCTGGCTTCGGTCCGGGGACGAACGGCCCGCTCACCGTCGTCGCCCGGCTCGACGGCGCCGGCGACCGGATCGCCGTGGACCGGCTCGCCGACGCGCTGCGCACCGCGAAGGGCGTGGCCTCCGCCGCCCCGCCCGTGTTCAACCGGAGCGGCGACACCGCCGTCCTGACCGTCGTACCGGACTCCGCGCCCCAGTCCCGAACCACCAGCGACCT
This sequence comes from Streptomyces sp. NPDC051578, assembly GCF_044454045.1. Lineage (NCBI taxonomy): Bacteria > Bacillati > Actinomycetota > Actinomycetes > Kitasatosporales > Streptomycetaceae > Streptomyces > Streptomyces sp. NPDC051578. The sequence continues at coordinate 1,312,720 of NZ_JBITDH010000001.1, read as the reverse complement.
GGTCGACACGCTGCGCCGGGACGTCGTACCGCGCGCCGCGCGGGGCAGTTCGATGGAGGTCCACGTCGGTGGGGTGACCGCCTCCTTCGACGACTTCGCCGAGGTGATCATCGGGAAGCTACCGCTGTTCGTCGGGGTGGTGGTCGCCCTGGGCTGCGTGCTCCTGTTGCTGGCCTTCCGCTCCGTCGGGATCCCGGCCAAGGCCGCCGCCATGAACGTCGCGGCCGTCGCCTCCTCCTTCGGCGTCGTCGTCTGCGTCTTCCAGTGGGGGTGGGGCAGTGAGCTGCTGGGCCTGGGCCGCGCGGGCCCGATCGAGCCGTTCCTCCCCGTGATCATGGTGTCGGTGCTCTTCGGGCTGTCCATGGACTACCAGGTCTTCCTGGTGAGCCGGATGTACGAGGAGTGGCTGGCGACCGGCGACAACCGCCGCGCCGTACGCGTGGGACTGGCGGAGACCAGCCGGGTGATCAACTCGGCGGCCGTGATCATGATCTCCGTCTTCCTGGCGTTCGTCCTCAGCGGCGACCGGCTCATCGCGATGTTCGGGATCGCCCTCGCGTCCGCCGTCGCGCTCGACGCCTTCCTCCTGCGCACGCTGCTGGTGCCCGCGCTCATGCACATGCTCGGCGGCGCCAACTGGTGGCTGCCCGCGTGGCTGGACCGCCGGCTGCCGCGCATCAGCATCGAGCCGCCCGAATCCCACGGCCGTGCGACACTTCCGGCGCAGCGGGGCGGTGCCGGCACCCCCTCCGCCACCGCCACCGCGTCCCGGTGATCCCGGGCCGACCGACGCGAGCGCCCCGACCGACGCGAGCGACCCGACCGACGTGACCGATCCGTCCGATCCGACCGATCCGAAGGAAGAGCCTGATGTTCTCGATAGACCTCGCCGCCGACGCCCAGCTGTTCCCGCTGGAGATCTGGCACGCCGAGGAGTTCCTCGCGCACATGGACCGCGGCCGCGAGTTCATCGGTGAGCACATCCGGCTCGCCGACTTCGTCACGGACGTCGACTCGGCCCGCGCCTTCCTGTCCGGCTACGCGCAGAAGACGGCCGCCGACGGCGGACGGCTGTATGGGATCCGGGTCGACGGGAAGCTCGTCGGCGGGGTCCTCTTCCGGATCTTCGAGGCGGATACGGGGAACTGCGAGGTCGGCTGCTGGCTTGAGCCGGCCGCCGCCGGCCGGGGCCTGGTCACCGCGGCCTGCCGGATCCTCATCGACTGGGCCTTCCGGGAGCGCGGCATGCACCGCGTGGAGTGGCGTGCCTCCTCCGCCAACCACAAGAGCCTCGCGGCGGCCGAGCGCCTCGGGATGCGGCGGGAGGCGGTGCTGCGGGAGAGCTACCCGCACCGGGGCGTCCGCCAGGACACCGAGATCTGGGCGGTGTTGGCCTCGGAGTGGCCGCAAACCGCCGGACGGTAGCCGGGCCCGCCGCGGGCGCGTGCCCCGACCCGCGGCCCACCTGGGCCGATGCGGCGGGGAGGTTCTCAGGAACCTCTCAGAAACGCCGCCTACGGTGCCCCGCATGGAGACCACCAAGACCCCCGCACCCGCCGACACCGCCACCGAGACCCCCGAGGGCGTGACGGCGGCCGACACCACAGCCGGCGAGCCCGTCGTCCTGGACAAGGACGTCGCCGCCGAGGCGGATGAGGCGGACGCGGTGGACGAGACCGACGCGAACGACGAGACCGACGGGATCGACGGGTTCGACGAGGCGGACGGGACCGACGGCACGGACGCCTCCGAGGAACGCACCGGCGGCGTCGGAGCCGCCGCCGGCGCCATCGCCGCCGCCGCGCTCGCCACCGTCGCCCTCTCCGGCAGCTGGGTCTCCCGCGTCGCCGCCGAGCGCGAGAACCTGGTGAACCAGCTCGACCTGAGCGCCGGGGCGGACAACAACGAGAAGATCGCCGCGCTCTACAGCTCCCCCTGGCACGCCACCGCGCTCGCCAACGGCGTCCTCGCCACCCTCGCGCTCCTCGTGGCCGTCTTCGTTCTGGCCCGCCCGGCGTTCGGCACCCCCGGCCGCACCCTGCCGACCTGGGTCCGGTCCGTCGCCTGGGCGGCCGTCGCCCTCGCCGCCATCGGGATCGTGATCTTCGCGCTCATGTACTTCGACGTCCTCCTCCCCGTCCCGACGGCCCCCGCCCAGCCCGCCGGCTAGGCAACCGCCTTAGCTCCCCCCACCCCTCCCGCACCCCGCCTCAGGCATCCGCGGGCCCTGCCTAAGGCACCCCGGCCCGTACAGATGCGGCATGCGCCCGATGCGGCGGTACCCCCTGGGACGCGAATCTTGGACCACACCGAACGAGGTGCCCGAGAAACGCAACCAGGGAGTACGAGATGTTCGCCTACGAGATCGCCAATGCCCGCCGCGCCGACCTCATCCGCGAGGCCGACAACTACCGGCTGGTCCGGCAGGCCAGGAAGGCGCGCCGCGCCGCCTCCTCACGGAGCCAGGAATCGGGAGGGGCGGTGGTGACGAGCCAACGCAGCCGCTTCACACCGGCAGCGTGAACCGCCCCGCACCGCGGCTCCACTGACCGACATGACAAGCGCACCGATAACAAGTGCCGCAGGACAGCACCCCTGTGCGATGCTCGACGCCGTGGAGACCAGATCTGTCAGCCCGGTGTTCGTCGGCCGAGCCGATGAACTGGCCGCCCTCGTCGACGCTTTGACGCGCGCCGCCGGACACGAGCCGCAAGCCCTCCTCATCGGCGGAGAGGCGGGGGTCGGCAAGACCCGCCTCACCGAGGAGTTCCTCGACGCGGCCGCCCGCCGAGGCGCCGTGGTGGCCGTCGGAGGCTGCGTGGAGATCGGGGCGGAGGGGCTGCCCTTCGCCCCCTTCTCGACCGCCCTGCGCAGTCTGCACCGCAGGCTCCCCGACGAGCTGACGGCCGCGGCCGCCGGCCAGGAGGACGAACTGGCCCGCATTCTCCCCGAACTCGGCGACACCCCCCGGGGCCCGCACGACGAGGAGAGCACCGCTCGGCTGTTCGAGCTGACGGCCCGGATGCTGGAGCGGCTCGCCGCGGACCGCACCATCGTGCTCGTCCTGGAGGACCTGCACTGGGCCGACACCTCCACCCGGCACCTCCTCGCCTACCTCTTCCGCACCCTGGTCAGCGGCCGTCTCGTCGTCGTCGCCACCTACCGCGCCGACGACGTCCACCGCCGCCACCCGCTGCGGCCCCTCCTCGCCGAACTGGACCGGCTGCGTACCGTCCAGCGGATCGAGCTGTCCCGGTTCAACCGGGCGGAAGTGCGCCGCCAGCTCGCCGGGATCCTCGCCGCCGAGCCCGACGAGGGCTTCGTCGACTCCGTTTTCGAACGCTCCGACGGCAACGCCTTCTTCGTCGAGGAACTCGTCGCCTGCCGGGCGAGCGGCTGCCACGCCGGACTCACGGAATCCCTGCGCGACCTGCTGCTCGTACGTGTCGAGGTCCTTCCCGACGCCGCCCAGCGCGTGGTGCGCATCGTCGCCGAGGGCGGCTCCACCGTCGAGTACCCGCTGCTGCGGGCCGTCGCCGGACTCACCGAGGACGAACTGATCGAGGCCCTGCGGGCCGCCGTCGGAGCCAACATCCTGCTCGCGACGCCCGACGGGGACGGTTACCGGTTCCGCCACTCCCTGGTGCGCGAGGCCGTCAGCGACGACCTCCTGCCCGGGGAGCGGGCCCGCGTCAACCGACGCTACGCCGAAGCCATGGAAGCCGACGACTCGCTGGTCCGCGCCGAGGAGCGGGTCATCCGGATGGCCACCTACTGGTACCACGCCAACGATCCGGCGAAGGCGCTTCCCGCGGTGCTCGCCGCCTCGGTGGCCGCCCGGCGCCGGCACGCCTACTCGGAGCAGCTGCGGCTACTGGAACGCGCCCTGGACCTGTGGGAGAGCGCCCCCGCCGAGGTCCGCGACGCCCTGCGCCCGGTGGACTACACCGACGTGTACCCCCCGTGCGGCTGCGACCCGGCCACCACCGCGCTCGCCCGGCTCGACCTGCTCGCCGAGGCGACCGTCGCGGCCCGGTTCGGCGGCGAACGCGAACGCGCCCTCAAGATCACCAAGATGGGGCTGAGGCTCCTCGAAGAGGACCAGGACCCCCTGCGGGCCGCCTGGTTCTGGGCCGAGCGCTCCTCCCTGGTCGCCGGCCTCGGCCGGGGCGACGGGTGGGAGGAACTCGCCAAGGCGCAGGAACTCGTCCAGGGACTGCCCCCGTCGCACGTCCACGCCCAGGTCCTGGTCCGGGCCGCGGGCTGGGGCATGCTCCACAACCCCGGCCCCGGAAACCTGGAGGCCGCCGAACGCGCCGTCGAGTACGCGCACATGGTGGGCGCCGAGGAGATCGAGCTCAACGCCCGCATCACCATGGGCTCCCTGCTCGCCGACTCCGGCGAACGCGAAAGGGGCCTCGCGGTGATGGCCGAGGTGAAGGAACGCGCCACCGCATCCGGCTACTTCATGCTCGCCGGCCGGGCCCACATCAACCTCAGCTCCCAGCTGGAGAGTCTGGGACGGTCCGCGGAGGCCGTGGAACTGGCCCAGCTGGGGGTCGAACTCGTCGGCAAGGCCCGGCTCCTGGACATCCAGGCCTGGATGTTCGGGAACATGGCGGAGAGCCTCTACAGCCTCGGCCGCTGGGACGAGGCCGCGGAGGCGGCCCGGCGCACCCTGCGGGTCGGCCAGAGCGCCGCCCCGCGCGGCTCCGGCGCCGCGCGCCTGGCCTACCTCGCCCTGGCCCGGGGCGAGCTGAGCGAGACCGCGACGCAGCTCGCCGCCGCCCACGCCCACTTCGGCACGCACGACACCCAGCCCCAGCACCGCATACCCCTGTACCGCCTGGCCGTCGGACTGGCCGCGGGGGAGGGCCGGATCGCCGACGTCCGCGCCGAGGTCGCCGAGGCGATCGCCGCCGGCTTCCCGCTCGGCCACCACCGCTACGCCTGGCCGCTGCTCCTCGCCGCGGCGACCGCGGAAGCCGACGCCCGGGGCCTGCCCGCCGCCGACGCCGGCCGCGCCGCCGCCGTGGACGCCCTGCGCGCCGCCGCGCGGAACCTGGCCACCCCGGTGCCGGTGTGGGCCGCCCACGCCGAGTACCTGCGCGCCGAGCTCCGCCGGGCCGAAGGCGAGGACACCGTCCGCGACTGGACCTCGGTCGTGCAGGCGGTCTCATCGCTGGACCGCCCCTACCTGCTGGCCCGCGCCCGCCACCGGCTCGCCGAGGCCCGCCTGGCGGCCGGCTGCGACCGCGAACGGGCCGCGGCCCTGGTGCGTGACGCGTACGCCACCGCCGAGCGGCTGGGCGCCCGCCGGCTGAGCGAGTGCCTGGTGCTGCTCGCTCAGCGGGCCAGGCTCCCCCTCACCGCCCCCCGGCCGGCCGGGCAGCCTGCCGCACCGGAAGCGGACCCGGTCGAGACGCTCGGCCTGACCAGCCGCGAGCGGGACGTGCTCCGGCTGGTCGCGACGGGCAGCACCAACCGGCAGATCGCCGAGGAGCTGTTCATCTCCCCGAAGACGGCGAGCGTGCACGTCTCGAACATCCTGGCCAAGCTGGGCGTCTCCGGCCGCGGTGAGGCGGCTGCCCTCGCCCACCGGCTGCGGTTGTTCGACCCGGCCCTCCACCCGGCCCCACCCGCCCCGGCGGTACCCGGCCGGCTGTGAGGCCCGCCCCGGCGGTACCCGGGTGAAAGCCCTGCGGTCCGCCCGGGGCCGTCACCGCACCGTCAGCGTCAGGATCCTGTCGTCACCCGCCTTCGGCGTCCCGCGCCCGTCCGTCTCGCTGGTGACCAGCAGCAACCTGTCCCCGCCCAGGGCCACCACCGTCCGCAGCCGGCCGTACGTGCCCTGGAGGAACGCTTCCGGCTGCGCCACCGGCGTCGCCCCCGACAAGGGGATCCGCCACAGCCGCTCGCCCTTCAAGGCCGCCATCCAAATCGAGCCCTCGGCCCACGCGATCCCGCTCGGCGAGGCCTCATCCGTCTTCCACACCGCCACCGGATCCCGCAGGCCGGGTCTGCCCGCCTTCCCCTCGGCCTCGGGCCAGCCGTAGTTGCCACCCGGCTCGATGAGATTGAGCTCGTCCCAGGTGTGCTGGCCGAACTCGGAGGCCCACAGCCGCTTGTCCTGGTCCCAGGCCAGCCCCTGAACATTGCGGTGCCCGTAGGAGTAGACGACGGAGTCGGGATCGGGATTGCCATGCACCGGCTGCCCGTCCGGGGTCATCCGCAGGATCTTCCCGCCGAGCGACTTCTTGTCCTGCGCCAGCGCGGTGTCCCCCGTCTCCCCGGTCCCGGCGTAGAGCATCTTGTCCGGGCCGAAGGCGATCCGGCCGCCGTTGTGTATGACGCCCTTGGGGATGCCCCGCAGGATGGTGTCCGGGGCGCCCAACTGCTGTCCAGGTGCACGGCCGGGGTCGTACCGCATCCGGGCGATGCGGTTGTCCGACTCGGTCGTGAAGTACGCGTACACCAGATGGTCCGAAGCGAAGGAGGGGGACAGGGCCAGCCCCAGCAGCCCGCCCTCACCGCCCGGTGCCACCCCCGGCACCTCGCCGATCCGCGTCACCGTGCCCGTGTCCACCCGCACCCGGCTGATGGTCCCCTTGTCCCGCGAGGCCACCAGCAGGTCGCCCTCCGGCAGCGGCGCCACCCCCCACGGCGACTCCAGGTCCTTGGCGACCTCGCCTGTCACGGTCACCGACCCCTTCGCGGGTGGCGCCGGCGCCCGCGGGGAGCCGGACGGGCCGCCCGAGGCAGCGGTCGCCCGCGCGGAGGCCGGCGCGTCCGGTGGTGAGCTGCCCGGCCGCGCGGTGGAGCCGCCCGGCGGTGAACATCCCGCCGCCAGCAGAGCCCCGCACCCCGCCAGGGCGAGAGCCGCCAGTGCTCCTCGCGGCCGGGCGCGCGGGCCCTCGTAAGGCAAGTGCGGTCGCGGCGCCTCCCCGAACCCTCGCAGCCGCGCACGGCCCCGCGCCGCCCCCGCCGGTCCCCGTCCGTATCGCATCGCCCTGCTCCCCTCCGGTCCTGTGACTGTGCCCTTCCATCTGACTCAACAGCCACGGCCCTACCCGAAGTTCCACCGCTCGTACACTCGATCGAGTGGATGTCCGGGCGGTCGGGGAGCGCCCCGGGGACGCCCGCAAAGCCGGAAAACCCCGGCTCCGGAGCCGCGAACCCCCGGCTCCGGAGCCGCGAACCCCCGCCCCCGGAGCGCTGTAGGGGCCCGCCCCGGAGCGGGCCCGCTCAGTCCCAGGCCCCTACCGCCGCCGGCAGCCCCGCTATCTCCGCCAGATCGGCGGCCGTCAGACGCACCTCGGCCGCCCGCGCGTTCTCCGCCGCCCAGTGCGCCCGGTCCGCGCCCGGCACCGGCACCACGTGCGGCCCCTGCGCCAGTACCCACGCCAGCGCCACCTGGGCCGCGGTCACCTGCGGCCCGTGCCGCAGGGCCACCCGGCGCAGCCCCGCGACCAGCACCTGGTTCGAAGCCATCGCCTCCGCCGTGAACCGCGGGTGCCGGGCCCGCACGTCCTGCGGCTCGAAGCCCGCCCCCGGCCGCAGCGTCCCCGTCAAGAAGCCGCTGCCCAGCGGCATCGCCGCCAGGACCCCCACCCCCCGCGCCGCACACCAGGGCAGCAGCTGCCACGCCGCCTCCGGCGACCACACCGACAGCTCCGCCTGCACCGCGCTCACCGGGAACACCTGCTGCGCCCGCTCCAGGTGCCGCACCGTCGCCCGGTACCCCCGGTCCCCGCGCCGCCCCGCCCCCGGGCCGGCCCCCGCCCCCAGCGCGCAGAACCCGAGCGCCCGCACCTTCCCCGCCCCCACCAGCTCCGCCATGGCGCCCCACGTCTCCTCCACCGGGACGTCGGGATCGACCCGGTGCAGCTGGTACAGGTCTATGACGTCGGTCCGAAGCCGCCGCAGCGACGCATCGCACGCCCGCCGCACGTACCCCGGGCGCCCGTCGGCCACCACGTGCTGCTCGCCCGCCCGCAGCCCCACCTTGGCGGACACGAAGGCATCGGAGCGCCGCTCCCGCAGCACGCGCCCGAGCACGAGCTCGTTGGTGTACGGCCCGTACACATCGGCCGTGTCCAGCAGGTTCGCCCCCAGGTCCAGCGCCGTGTGCAGGGTCCGCAGCGACTCCTCGCCCCGGCGGTGCGAAGGCGCGTACCCCCAGCTCATCGGCATGCAGCCGAGCCCGACGGCGCCCACCGTCAGCGGTCCCGCCCCGATCGACCTGCGCTCCACCCCTGCGTCCCCCTCCCGGTCCGGCCCTCAAACTAACGGCTTGATCCCGATGCCTTCGCATAGCCTCGTGATCATGACTGCAACGACCGGGGACGTATGGCTCCCCTTCCCCGCCGAAGACGTCGACGGGCTCCCCGACTGCTTCCGCTACCGGCTCTGGGACGGCGAGGAGCACTTCCCGGCGGATCCGCAGCCGTGCGTCTTCTACGTCACGCCCTACATGAAGTCCCCGGCGGTGACCCTGCGCCCCCTGGCCGGCATGCCCGCCATCCGCGTCGTGCAGACCCTGACGGCCGGCATCGACCACGTCCTGCCCGGCGTCGATCGCCTGCCTTCCGGCGTACGGCTGTGCAACGCGCGCGGCGTCCACGAGGCGAGCACCGCCGAACTGGCCCTCACCCTGATCCTCGCCTCCCTGCGCGGCATCCCCGGCATGGTGCGCGGTCAGGACCGCGAGGAGTGGCGCTCCGGTTTCTACGAGGCGCTCGCCGACAAGTCCGTCCTGATCGTCGGCTACGGGTCGATCGGAGCGGCCGTCGAGGACCGGCTGGAGCCGTTCGAATGCCGGCGGATCACACGCGTCGCCCGCTCGGCCCGCTCGGTGCCGCGCGGTCCGGTGCACGCCCTCGCCGACCTGCCCCGGCTGCTGCCGGAGGCGGACGCGGTGGTCCTGTGCACGCCGCTGACCGAGGAGAGCCGGGGCCTGGTGGACGCCGGGTTCCTCGGCCGCATGAAGGACGGCGCCCTGCTCGTGAACGTCGCCCGCGGGCCGGTCGTCGACACCGGGGCGCTGCTGGCCGAGCTGGGCTCGGGACGGCTGCGGGCGGCGCTGGACGTCACCGACCCCGAACCGCTGCCCGCCGGACACCCGCTCTGGCACGCCCCGAACCTCCTGATCACGCCTCACGTGGGGGGCAGCAGCAGCGCTTTCGAGCCACGCGCAAAGCGCCTCGTCGCCCGCCAGCTCACCCGTTTCGCCGCGGGTGAACCCGTGGAGAACACGGTGTTGATCACCGACTGAGGGCAGGATGGTGACCATGCGCATTCGCGCGGGTGCGCGCAGTGGCCACAGCCCTCCCGTTGGTGACGGAGAGTAGAGACTCTATGTCGCTGAGTGACGAAAGTGGTGTATCGTCCGGAAGAAGGGGCTGCGCCACGAACGTCTGGCGCTGGGGAGTGATCAGACCATTTGGGGGGCGACGGGCGATGCACGGCCAATGGACGAACGATCCGCTGCGGCACAGCCGCCGGAAGCGACGACGGGGTGTACCGGAACCGGTCGGCGAGGGGGCCCGGTGAGCGCCCCGGGGGCGGCGCTCCTGACCCGCCCGCCCGGCCGCGGCGGAGGCCGGGGCAGGGGCCTGGCGATGCAGTTGGTCCTCGCCGCCGCCTGCGCCGGATACGCCGTCGGATCGGCGCTCGGCTGGGGCTCGAAGCAAGTAGCGGATTTCATGGGGGACTTCGGTCTCAGCGGGGCCGCGTTACTCGCCGCCGTCTCCTGCTACGGCTACGCGCGCACCATCGACCCGCGCGAGCGGCCGGCCTGGCTGCTCTTCGCCTTCTCGTCCCTCATGGGCGCCTGCGGGAACGCCGTCTGGGGCTGGTACGAGGTGGTCCTCGGCAGTGAGGTGCCCAAGCACTCGCTCGCCGACTTCGCCTTCCTCTGCTTCGCGCCGCCCGCGATCGTGGGCCTGCTCGTCCTCGCCAAGCGCCCGGTCACCCGTGCCGGGTGGGTCTGCCTCGGGCTCGACTCCTGGCTCATCGGCGGCTCGCTGCTAACCCTTTCCTGGAGTTTGGCGCTCGCGAACGCCGCGCGCACCGCCCAGTCGGGGACCCCCAGCAGCGTGCTGAGCGCCGCGCTCACCCTCGCCTACCCGATCCTCGACATCGCGCTCGTCTCGATAGTCCTGGTCCTGCACTTCAGGCGCTCCGAGAGCAACCGGTCCGCCGTCAACACCGCCATCGCGGCGCTGGCCCTGACCGTACTCAGCGACGCGCTGTTCACCTCACCGCTGCTCAGCGCCGAGTACAAGTCCGGTCAGCTGCTGGACGCCGGGTGGTTCGCCGGCTCGCTGCTCCTCGCGTACGCGCCCTGGGGCCCCCGGCGCAGCCACCCGGTGCCCGTCGTCGCCCGGCACCCCCGGGGAGACCGGCCGGTCAGCCGTCCCATCACCGGATCGCTGACCGCGCTCACCCCGTACCTCGCCGCCGCCGTCTGCACGCTGGGGATCCTGTACAACGTCGTGGACGGCCGCAAGGTCGACCGCGTGGTCGTCTTCACCGGCTGCACGGTCGTGCTCGCCCTCGTCATCCGCCAGGGCATCATGCTCCTCGACAACATCGCGCTCACCCAGGAACTGGCCCAGAAGGAGAACCACTTCCGCTCCCTGGTCCAGGGTTCGAGCGACGTCATCATGATCGCCGCGCCGACGGGGACCCTGCGCTACGTCAGCCCCGCCGCCGCCGGGGTCTACGGCCGCGAGGCGGAGGAACTCGTCGGCACCGAACTGGCCACCTTGATCCACCCCGACGACCTGGGCCGCGTGGTCCACGAGGTCCGCCGCTTCCTCGCCGCGCCGCCCACCGAGGAACCCACCACCCGCATCGAGTGCCGGTTCAAGTCGGGCGGCGGCGAGTGGCTCAACGTCGAGTCCACCGTCAACCGCCACCAGGGCGGCCTCATCCTCAACAGCCGGGACGTCACCGAGCGGGTCCGCCTCCAGGCCCAGCTCCAGCACAGCGCCGAGCACGACGCGCTGACCGACCTGCCCAACCGGGCCCTGTTCACCCGCCGCGTCCGCCAGGCCCTCACCGGCCGCCGGGCCGGCGACCACAGCACCGCCGTGCTCTTCATCGACCTCGACGGCTTCAAGGCGGTCAACGACACCATCGGGCACCAGGCCGGCGACGAACTGCTCGTCGAGGCGGCGCGCCGCCTCCAGGACTCCGTCCGGGCCGGGGACACCGCGGCCCGCCTCGGCGGGGACGAGTTCGCCGCCCTGATCGTCGGCGACGGCAGCCGCGACCGCAGCGCCCGCGAGTACCAGGTGCGCGAGATTGCCGACCGGCTGCGCGCCACACTGTCCCAGCCGTACCGGATCTCCGGGAGCGAGGTCCGCGTCGCCGCCAGCATCGGGGTGGCCTTCGCGGACCCCGGCATCACCCCTTCGGACCTGATGCGCAACGCGGATCTGGCCATGTACCGGGCCAAGGCGGGCGGCAAGGACCGCGTCGAGCTGTACGCGCCGCAGATGCAGGCCGAGGTCGTGCGCAAGGCGGAGCTGGCGGGCCGGCTGCGCACCGCGCTCCATGACGGCGAGTTCGCCCTGCTGCACCAGCCCGTGGTGTCGCTGGCCACCGGGGAGGTCACGGCGGTGGCCGCACAGGCCCGCTGGCGCTCCGCCCAGGGGATCCTCTTCACCCCGGCCGAGTTCCTGCGCGTCACTGAGGCCGGCGAAGGCACGCGCGCGGGCTCCCCGGGCTCCCCGGGCTCCCCGGGCGCCTTCGCCGGGGCCGCGGCCGGACGCGCCGCCGAGCTGGGGCGCTGGCTGCTGGAGGAGGCCGTGGAGGTGGCCGCGGAGCGGCACCGGGCCGGGCACGACGTCCCGGTGGCCGTCCGGATGACCGCCGAACGGCTGTTGGACCGCGGTACGCCGGAGGCCTCGGTGGAGGCCCTGCTGACCCGCCACGGGCTGCCGTCCGGCAGGCTGGTGATCGAGCTCGCCGACAACGACCCCAGGGTGCCCTTCGACGAGCTGGAGCGGCGTCTGGCGGCCTTGCGCAGGCTCGGCGTCCTGATCGCGCTCGACGGCTTCGGCAGCGGTTACGCGGCCATCAGCGCCCTGCGCCGCCTCCCCGTCGACATGCTCAAGCTGGACCGCGGCCTGGTCGAGGGCGTGGTCGAGTCCCCCCGCCTCCACAAGATCACCGCGGGGCTCTTGCGGATCGCAAACGACCTCGGCATGCAGTCCGTGGCCGACGGGGTGGACCTGCCCGAGCAGGTCATGGCGCTTCGCTCGATGGGGTGCACCCACGGCCAGGGAATGGCCTTCTCCGGGCCACTCGACGAATACAGGCTGCGGCGCGCGCTCGTGCGCGGTACGTTCCCAGTACCGGGCGCGCTGGCCCAGCCCGCCTTGGCCGGTGGCTCGCCCAGTGGCTCGATGGTCACCCTCAGAGGCTCACATAATGAGACGCCCGTCCCACCTACTTGACATCGACCTCCCGCCAGAGGGAGGGTCAATGCCATGCGCACCCGAATTCTCGTACTTGGAAAGCGCGTCGGCTGAAGCCGGGGTCGGTATGTCCCCGCTCCACAACGCCCGACGCGCTCCCCTCGCTTGCCTCCCGGCACGAGGGGTTTTTTGTTGCACTGGCACACGCCCCCGGCCACGGTCGGGGGATCCCCGCTCCTCGTAAAACCCTCAGCTTCGAGAAGAGAATGCCGATGACCGACCAGGCCACCGGGGCCCACCATCCGCAGCCGCGGCCCCGTACGGGTGGACAGCAGTCCGCCGCAGTTGAGCACGTCACGGGTGCGCAGTCCCTCATCCGCTCTCTCGAAGAGGTGGGGTGCGACACCGTGTTCGGCATCCCGGGCGGCGCCATCCTTCCCGCCTACGACCCGATGATGGACAGCAAGAAGGTCCGTCACATCCTGGTCCGCCACGAGCAGGGCGCAGGCCACGCCGCGACCGGCTACGCCCAGGCGACCGGCAAGGTCGGCGTCTGCATGGCCACCTCCGGCCCCGGCGCCACCAACCTGGTCACCCCGATCGCCGACGCCCACATGGACTCCGTCCCGCTGGTCGCGATCACCGGCCAGGTCTCCTCCAAGGCGATCGGCACCGACGCCTTCCAGGAGGCGGACATCGTCGGCATCACCATGCCGATCACCAAGCACAACTTCCTCGTCACCAAGGCCGAGGACATCCCGCGGACGATCTCCGAGGCGTTCCACATCGCCTCCACCGGCCGCCCCGGCCCGGTCCTGGTCGACATCGCCAAGGACGCGCTCCAGGCGAAGACGACCTTCTCCTGGCCGCCCACCCACGACCTGCCCGGCTACCGGCCGGTCACCAAGCCGCACGCCAAGCAGATCCGCGAGGCCGCCAAGCTCATCTGCCAGGCCAAGCGCCCGGTCCTGTACGTCGGCGGCGGCGTCATGAAGTCCGGCGCGACCGCCGAGCTCAAGGTCCTCGCCGAACTGACCGGCGTCCCCGTCGCCACCACCTTGATGGCCCTCGGCTCGTTCCCCGACAGCCACCCCCTGCACGTCGGCATGCCCGGCATGCACGGCTCGGTCACCGGCGTCACCGCGCTGCAGAAGTCGGACCTGCTGATCGCCCTCGGCACCCGCTTCGACGACCGCGTCACCGGCAAGCTGGACAGCTTCGCCCCCTTCGCGAAGGTCATCCACGCGGACATCGACCCCGCGGAGATCGGCAAGAACCGCGAGGTGGACGTCCCGATCGTCGGCGACGCCCGCGAGGTCATCGCCGACCTGATCCAGGCCGTCCAGGCCGAGCACACCGAGGGCAACGCGGGCGACTACAGCGCCTGGTGGAAGGACCTCAACCGCTGGCGCGAGACGTACCCGCTGGGCTACGACCTGCCCTCGGACGGCATGCTCTCCCCGCAGCAGGTCATCCAGCGCATCGGCGAGCTCGCCCCCGAGCACACGATCTACGCGGCCGGCGTCGGCCAGCACCAGATGTGGGCCTCGCACTTCGTCAACTACGAGGAGCCCCGCACCTGGCTGAACTCCGGCGGCGCCGGAACCATGGGTTACGCCGTCCCGGCGGCCATGGGCGCCAAGGTCGGCATGCCCGAGCGCACGGTCTGGGCGATCGACGGCGACGGCTGCTTCCAGATGACCAACCAGGAACTGGTCACCTGCGCGCTCAACAACATCCCGATCAAGGTCGCGATCATCAACAACGGCGCACTGGGCATGGTCCGCCAGTGGCAGACCCTGTTCTACAACCAGCGGTACTCCAACACCGTCCTGCACGCGGACGAGACCGGTCACGACACCGTCGGCTCCCAGCTCGGCGAGTCCGTCGCCCCCCGCCAGGGCACCCGCGTCCCGGACTTCGTCAAGCTGTCCGAGGCGATGGGCTGTGTCGCCCTGCGCTGTGAGGACCCGGCCGACCTGGACCGTGTCATCGCCGAGGCCAACGCGATCAACGACCGTACGGTGGTCGTCGACTTCATCGTCCACGAGGACGCCATGGTGTGGCCGATGGTCGCCGCCGGCACCTCCAACGACGAGGTCATGGCAGCCCGGGGCGTCCGTCCCGACTTCGGCGACAACGAAGACGACTGAGCCGAGAGAGCCGAGAGAGAGAACGCCCCACATGTCCAAGCACACGCTCTCCGTCCTGGTCGAGAACACGCCCGGCATCCTCGCCCGGATCGCCGCGCTGTTCTCCCGCCGCGGGTTCAACATCGACTCCCTCGCGGTCGGCGTCACCGAGCACCCCGACATCTCCCGCATCACCATCGTCGTGAACGTCGAGGACCTCCCGCTGGAGCAGGTGACCAAGCAGCTGAACAAGCTGGTCAACGTGCTCAAGATCGTCGAGCTGGAACCGCACAGCGCCATCGAGCGCGAACTCGTTCTGGTGAAGGTCCGCGCCGACAACGAGACCCGCTCCCAGATCGTCGAGATCGTGCAGCTGTTCCGAGCCAAGACGGTCGACGTCTCCCCGGAGGCCGTCACCATCGAGGCCACCGGCGGCAGCGACAAGCTCGGCGCCATGCTCAAGATGCTGGAGCCCTTCGGCATCAAGGAGCTCGTGCAGTCCGGCACGATCGCCATAGGGCGTGGCGGCCGGTCCATCACGGACCGCAGCCTGCGCGCGCTCGACCGCAGCGCCTGACCGATCGCCCCGCGCGGCGGCCTTGCGCGGCGACCCGCCGGTGACCCGGCGACGACACGCAAGCCGCCCGCATGGCGAGACCGAGAAACTCTCATTCCGTTCCCCGCCGTACGGTGGGAGCAACACCAGCGCACCAAGGAGATATCCCAGTGGCCGAGCTGTTCTACGAGAACGACGCCGACCTGTCCATCATCGCGGGCCGCAAGGTCGCGGTCATCGGCTACGGCAGCCAGGGCCACGCCCACGCGCTGTCGCTGCGCGACTCCGGCGTCCCTGTCGTGGTCGGTCTGAAGGAAGGCTCTAAGTCCAAGGCCAAGGCCGAGGAGCAGGGCCTCAAGGTCCTCCCCGTCGCCGAGGCCGCCGAGTGGGCCGACGTCATCATGATCCTGACCCCGGACCCGCTCCAGGCCGAGATCTACGAGGAGTCCGTCAAGGACCACCTCAAGGACGGCGACGCGCTCTTCTTCGGTCACGGTTTCAACGTCCGCTACGGCTTCATCAAGCCCCCGGCCAACGTGGACGTCGCGCTCGTCGCGCCGAAGGGCCCGGGCCACCTGGTCCGCCGCCAGTACGAGGAAGGCCGCGGCGTGCCCTGCATCGCCGCCGTCGAGCAGGACTACACCGGCAACGCCTTCGCGCTCGCGCTCTCGTACGCGGCCGGTATCGGCGGCACCCGCGCCGGCGTCATCAAGACGACCTTCACCGAGGAGACCGAGACCGACCTGTTCGGTGAGCAGGCCGTCCTCTGCGGTGGCGCCTCCGCCCTGGTCAAGGCCGGTTTCGAGACCCTGACCGAGGCCGGCTACCAGCCGGAGATCGCGTACTTCGAGTGCCTGCACGAGCTCAAGCTCATCGTGGACCTGATGTACGAGGGCGGCCTGGAGAAGATGCGCTGGTCGGTCTCCGAGACCGCCGAGTGGGGCGACTACATCACCGGCCCCCGCATCATCACCGACGCCACCAAGGCCGAGATGAAGAAGGTCCTCGCGGAGATCCAGAGCGGCGAGTTCGCCAACACCTGGATGGCCGAGTACAAGGCGGGTCTGCCGAAGTACAACGAGTACAAGAAGGCCGACGAGGCGCACCTGCTGGAGACCACCGGCAAGAAGCTGCGCAAGCTGATGAGCTGGGTCGACAACGACGAGAGCTGATCGGGTGAGGCGGCGGGCCCGGGACCGAGTCCCGGCCCCGCCGCGCACCACCGGCCCCGGCCGCCGCGGCGTCACCGCCGAGCCGATCAGGCCGGATCGGCACCCTCCGAAGCCGCCGATTGTCCACCCCGGCCAATCACGGACGGGTGATCCTTCCGTACAGGCGGAGTTCCGGCCCGGAAGCGCTACTACACTGCTCAACACAACGCGTCAGGCCCACAGTGTCGTGCGTCTTCCACGCGGCTACCCCCTCCACCGCCTGCGGCCGTCGGGACGGCCGTCCGCACTGGACTTGTGAGGACCCACGTGAGCTCGAAACCTGTCGTACTCATCGCCGAAGAGCTGTCGCCCGCCACGGTGGACGCGCTCGGCCCTGACTTCGAGATCCGGCACGTCAACGGAGCCGACCGGGCGGAACTGCTGCCCGCGATCGCGGACGTGGACGCGATCCTGGTCCGCTCCGCCACCAAGGTCGACGCCGAGGCCATCGCCGCCGCCAAGAAGCTCAAGGTCGTCGCCCGCGCCGGCGTCGGCCTCGACAACGTCGACGTCTCCGCCGCCACCAAGGCCGGCGTGATGGTCGTGAACGCGCCGACCTCGAACATCGTGACCGCCGCCGAACTGGCCTGCGGTCTGCTCGTCGCCACGGCCCGCAACATCCCGCAGGCCAACACCGCCCTCAAGAAGGGCGAGTGGAAGCGGAACAAGTACACCGGTGTCGAGCTGAGCGAGAAGACCCTCGGTGTCGTCGGCCTCGGCCGCATCGGTGTCCTGGTCGCCCAGCGCATGTCGGCCTTCGGCATGAAGGTCGTCGCGTACGACCCCTACGTACAGCCCGCGCGCGCCGCCCAGATGGGCGTCAAGATGCTGACGCTGGACGAGCTGCTGGAGGTCGCGGACTTCATCACGGTGCACCTGCCCAAGACCCCCGAGACCCTCGGTCTCATCGGGGACGAGGCCCTGCACAAGGTGAAGCCGTCGGTCCGTATCGTCAACGCCGCCCGCGGCGGGATCGTGGACGAGGCCGCGCTGTACTCGGCCATCAAGGAAGGCCGCGTCGCCGGCGCAGGCCTGGACGTGTACGCGAAGGAACCCTGCACGGACTCCCCGCTGTTCGAGCTCGACCAGGTCGTCTGCACCCCGCACCTCGGCGCGTCCACGGACGAGGCCCAGGAGAAGGCCGGTGTCTCGGTCGCCAAGTCGGTGCGCCTCGCCCTCGCCGGTGAGCTCGTGCCCGACGCGGTCAACGTCCAGGGCGGCGTCATCGCCGAGGACGTGCGTCCCGGCCTGCCGCTCGCCGAGAAGCTCGGCCGCATCTTCACCGCCCTCGCGGGCGAGGTCGCGGTCCGCCTCGACGTCGAGGTCTGCGGCGAGATCACCCAGCACGACGTCAAGGTGCTGGAACTCTCAGCCCTCAAGGGCGTGTTCGAGGACGTCGTCGACGAGACGGTCTCCTACGTCAACGCGCCGCTGTTCGCGCAGGAACGCGGTGTCGAGGTCCGGCTGACCACCAGCTCGGAGTCCCCGGACCACCGCAACGTGGTGACCGTGCGGGGCACCCTGTCGGACGGTCAGGAGGTCTCGGTCTCCGGCACGCTCGCGGGCCCCAAGCACCTCCAGAAGATCGTCGGCATCGGCGCGTACGACCTCGACCTCGCGCTCGCCGACCAGATGGTCGTCCTGCGCTACGCCGACCGCCCGGGCGTCGTCGGCACCGTCGGCCGCATCCTCGGCGAGGCCGGTCTGAACATCGCGGGCATGCAGGTCGCCCGTGCCGAGGAGGGCGGCGAGGCGCTCGGCGTCCTCACCGTCGACGCGGAGGTCCCGGCCAACGTCCTCACGGACATCGCCGCCGAGATCGGCGCCGTCTCGGCGCGCACGGTCAGCCTCACCTGATCGGCCGTACGCGCAGCGGAAGGGCCCCGGTTCCCCCGGGGCCCTTCCGCTTTTTTCCTGTACGAGGCTCAGTGCGCGAGGACTCCGGGGGCCTCGGCCGGCTCCGCCGCGGCCGGGGCGGGAGCTCCCACGCCCCGCATCGAGACCACCGCGAGCACCGCCGCCGCGAGCAGCAGCGCCGTGCCGCCCCAGGCCGCGTACCGCATCCCGTGCACGAAGGCCTCCCGGGCCAGCGTCAGCACCTGCCCGCCCGCCTCCCCGCCGAGCCGCTGGGCCACCGCCACCGCGCCGCCCAGGGTCTCCCGTACGGCCGGGTCCGCGCCGGCCAGGTCACCGCGGTAGACGGCGGTGCCGAGGCTGCCGAGGAGCGCCATCCCGAGGGCCCCGCCGAACTCCTGGCCCGTCTCCAGCAGGGAGGCGGCCGAACCGGCCTTCTCGGCGGGGGCGGATCCCAGCGCCATGTCGGAGACGAGGGACATCACCGTCACGATGCCGGAGGCGAGGACGCCGGCTGCGACCAGCAGCAGCCACAGCGAGTCGGTGCCGAGGAGGCCCATCAGGGCGAACCCGGCGGCGGCGAGGACGAACCCGCCGGCGATGACGTAGGCCCGGTCGGTCTTCTGGGCGAGGGCCGCGCCGACGGGGGCGGCGGCGCCGATGGCCAGGGAGGGGGCGAGGCTCCACAGGGCCGCTTCGAGGGTGCCCATGCCCAGGACCGACTGCAGGTACTGGGTGGTGAAGTAGGCCGAACCCATCATGGCGAAGGCGGCGACGGTGTTGAGGCCGATGCCGGCGCCGAACCCGCGGCCCTGGAAGAGCGCACGGCTGATCATGGCGTCCTCACGGGTGCGCTGGCGGCGCAGGAACACGTAGCCGAAGACCAGGCCGACCGCCACGCAGCCGAGGTAGAGCGGCTCGAAGCCCTCGGCGGCGATCTCCTTGAGGCCGTAGACCAGCGGCAGGACGGCGGCCGTCGACAGCGGGACGCTCAGCAGGTCGAAGCGGCCGGGGGCGGGGTCCTTGAACTCCGGGACCAGCACGGGGACCAGGAGCAGCAGGAGCAGCATCGCGGGGACGTTGATGAGGAAGACCGAACCCCACCAGAAGTGGTTCAGCATCAGGCCGCTCATCACGGAGCCGAGGGCGATGCCGCCGGTCATGACGCCGGACCAGATCGCGATGGCCTGGCCGCGCTGCTTGGCGTCCTGGAAGAGGTTGCGCACCAGTGCCAGCGTGGACGGCATCAGGGTCGCACCGCCGATGCCGAGCAGGACGCGGGCCGCAATGAGCATTTCCGGGCTGGTGGCGTAGGCGGCGCCGACGGAGGCGAGGCCGAACGCGGCCGCGCCCATCAGCAGCAGCTTGCGGCGGCCGATCCGGTCGCCCAGCGAACCCATGGTGATGAGGAGTCCGGAGAGGGCGAAGGCGTAGCTGTCGAAGATCCACAGCTGCTGGGTCGCGCTCGGGTCCAGCTGCCGGGTGATGGCGGGGATGGCGAAGTAGAGGACGGAGACGTCCATCGAGACCAGGAGCAGGGGCAGCACGAGAACGGTGAAGGCGATCCATTCACGGCGGCCGGCGAGGCGCGCTGTAGCAGCGGGGTTCGTCATGAGAAGTAATGTACAGACGTCATAAACGTCTGTCTAGTACGACTGTGTGGAACGTTCGTCAGGGACATTCGTCTATGACGCTTGTCTTGTTATGCTGCGGCCATGGGACATCGTGAAGATCTGCTCGTGGGCGCGAAGAAGTGCCTGATGGAGAAGGGTTTCGTGCGGACCACCGCGCGCGACATCGTCAACGCCTCGGGTACGAACCTGGCGTCCATCGGCTACCACTACGGCTCCAAGGACGCGCTGCTGACCCAGGCCTACATCGAACTCATCCAGCAGTGGGGCGACACCTGGACGGCCGACAGGGTCGGCGAGGACGGCTCGCTGGAACGGTTCCGCTCGGTGTGGGAGGGCGTCGTATCGGGGCACGAGCAGAGCGGTCCGCTGTGGGCGGCGAGCATGGAGGTCGCACTCGGCGGCGAGCGGCTGCCGCAGCTGCGCCAACTCCTCGCAGCCTCGCAGGGAGAAGGGCGCAAGGGCATGATCGCGCTCATGACGGGCCGGCCGGAGGAGGAGCTGACGGACCGGGAGGTGCGCACCCTCGGGGCGTTCTACCAGGCGCTCCTGAACGGCCTGATGATCCAGTGGATCTTCGACCCCGAATCGGCGGCCACGGCCGAGGAGTTCACCGAAGGCATGCGCATGGCCGCCGAAGGCATCTTCCGGGCCGCGGGGGGACAGGCGAAGGCCGACGACGGCGCCTAGCGGGCGGGGCGGCCGGGGGAGCCGGGGGAAAACCATGCGGCGCCCGGTCATGCCGTGTGGCTATCGTCGCTGGTCACCCCCTAAGGAGGCCAAAGTGGCGGACTGGACCACCACCCCTGTCGGACCCCACATCCTGCGCGGTGCGCTCGAACTGGAGCGCACCGCGCACGGGTTGCTCCCGCACCGGCTGCCGGGCCGGGCGCGAAGGCAGTGCCCCGACCCCTACCTCGCGATGGTCGAGTCCCAGCCCTCCGGCGTCCGGCTGGCCTTCCGCAGCCGCGCCACCGCCGTCGAACTGGACGTCCTGCCCACGAAGGTGGCCTACAAGGGCGCACCGCCGCAGCCCGACGGCGTGTACGAACTGGTCGTCGACGGCCGTCTGACGGCCAGTGCCGTCGCCGCCGGCGGGAACGTGCTCACCGTCGACATGACGGGCGGGTCCGGGGTGACCGAGCCCGGAGACGTCGCCACCGTCCGCTTCACCGCACTGGCGGCCGGGGAGAAGGACATCGAGATCTGGCTGCCCCAGGCGGAGATCACCGAACTGGTGGCCCTGCGCACCGACGCGCCCGTCAGCGGGGCGGCCGGCCACGGACGCCCGGTGTGGCTGCACCACGGCAGTTCGATCAGCCACGGTTCGAGGGACTCCGGTCCGACCGGCACCTGGCCGGCCGTCGCCGCGCGCGCGGGCGGCGTGGAGCTGGTCAACCTGGGGTTCGGCGGCAACGCGCTGCTCGACCCGTTCACCGCCCGGGCCATGCGGGACACCCCCGCCGACCTGATCAGCGTCAAGATCGGCATCAACCTGGTCAACACCGACCTGATGCGGCTGCGCGCCTTCGGCCCGGCGGTCCACGGCTTCCTCGACACCCTCCGCGAGGGGCACCCGAGCGCGCCGCTGCTCGTCGTCTCGCCGATCCTGTGCCCGATCCAGGAGGACACCCCCGGGCCCCTCGCGCCGGAGTTCGAGAACGGGACGCTGAGGTTCCGGGCGACGGGCGACCCGGCGGAGCGGGCCGCCGGGCGCCTCACCCTCAACGTCATCCGTGACGAGCTGGCCCGGATCACGGCCGCCCGCGCGGCCGAGGACCCCCACCTGTACTACCTGGACGGCCGGGTCCTCTACGGCGAGCCGGACCTCGCCGGCCTCCCCCTCCCGGACGGCATCCACCCCGACGCCGCCGGCCACCGCCGCATCGGCGAGCGCTTCGCGGAACACGCCTTCGCGCCCGGCGGCCCGTTCGCGCCGAAATAGCGGCTCCGGTCAGCGCAGGCGGGCCGTTTTGAGGGCCATGTGGAGCAGGAGGCGGTCCTCGCCCTCGTCCAGGTCGAGGCCCGTCAGGTGCTCCACTCTGCCCAGGCGGTAGTACAGGGTCTGGCGGTGGATGCCGAGGGCGGCTGCCGCGCGGCCGGCTTGGCCCGCGCAGTCGAGGAAGACCTCCGCCGTGCGGGCCAGTTCGCGGTGGGCCGGGGCGAGGAGGGCGCGGGTCGCCGGGTCGTCCGGCGGGGCCGTCGCCAGTGTGGCCAGCATCCGGTACGGGCCGATCGCCGACCACCGGGCCACCGGGCCGAGCCGGGGCTGGGCGGCCGCAGCCCGGGCCGCGGCCCAGGCCTGCGACCAGGCGTCGGCCAGCCCCGCCGTCCCGCGCCGGGGCTCCGCGATCCCGGCGGTGGCCGCGGCGGCTCCCCGGGGCAGCAGCCGGGCCGCCACCGCCTCCGCCGGGGTCGGCGCGTCCGCCGAGCGGAGCCTGACCAGCAGGGCCAGCCCCGGCGGCCCCGGGGACGGCGCCACGCACACCGCCGCCGCGCCCGGGACCGAGCCCGGGGCCTCCCCGGCCCACGGGGTCAGGCACACCAGGGCGTGCAGGCCGTCACCGTCCGGGCCGAGGGCGGAGCGCAGCGCGGCCTCCGCCATCTCCCGCTCCCAGCCCCGCCCGGCGGTGAGCGCCGTGCGGAACTCCCTCGACAGGTCCGCCCCCGCCCGGGCCTCCTGCGCGAGCAGCACCCCGATCCGCTCGGCCACCTCCATGGCGGAGGCCAGCGCCGCCGGGCCGGGTCCCTCGCCGGCTCCGGGCTCCGGATCCAGCAGCCACACGTAGCCCTGCACGATGCCCCGGTACCGCACCGGGAGGCAGATCCGGCCCCGGAACACCCCCGCGTCCGGCGCCGCCGGGATCCGTACCGGTCCGGTGGCGCGGGCGATGCCGAACGCCTCGAACCAGGCGCGGACGGCCGCCGTCGACTGCCGGGTGAGGATCGAACGGGTCCGGACCGGGTCCATGGCGAGATCGTCGTCGCTGTCGTGTGCGCCGAAGGCGATGAGGCGGAAGTCCCGGTTCTCCAGCGTCGCCGGGGCGCCGACCAGCGCCGAGATCTCATCCACCAGGTCTTGGTAATCGCCCTTCACCCGCACATTCTCCCACCCTCCGAACCGGTCGTCAGACATATGTATGAGATCGCCGCCACGGATGCGTGACAGCTGTCGATAGCAGAGGATCGTGGGGATCCTTAGGTTTCACGGTGGTTTTACTTGCGTTTTTCCTACGTCCTCCGCCCATCCGGCGACGGATCGTATGTCCGCTTCTGCCACCCGTTGGAGGTGCCCCGTGCTGGGTCCTGCGATCCTCGCCGCTTCGCGCAGCGACAAGATGCGCCGAATCGTCTCTGCCGCCCCCGTGACCAAGCCCGTGGTGAACCGGTTCATCCCCGGTGAGACGGTCGACCAGGTCATCCCGATCGTCGAAGACCTCACGCGCAAGGGCCTTGAGGTCACCCTCGACGTGGTCGGCGAGGACATCACCACCGTGGAGCAGTCCCACGCCGCGCGGGACGCCTACCTGGAGCTGATCGAGCGGCTGGGCGCCCTGGGTCTGGGCGACAAGGCCGAGATGTCGGTGAAGCTGTCCATGTTCGGCCAGGCGCTCGAGGGCGGCCACGAGCTGGCGCTCGCCAACGTCCGCCCCGTCGTGGAGGCCGCAGCCGCCATCGGCACCACCGTCACCCTGGACGCCGAGGACCACACCACCCTCGACTCGATGTTCGCCATCCACGAGGAGCTGCGCCGGGACTTCCCGCAGACCGGCTGCGTGATCCAGGCGTACCTCTTCCGCACCGAGGCCGACGCCCGGCGCCTTGCCGCCGCCGGCAGCCGCGTGCGTATCGTGAAGGGCGCCTACAAGGAGCCCGCCGAGGTCGCGTACCAGGACAAGGCCGAGATCGACAAGGCGTACGTCCGGATCATGAAGATCCTGATGGAGGGCGAGGGGTACCCGATGATCGGGTCCCACGATCCGCGTCTGATCGCCATCGCGCAGGAGCTCGCGCGGGCGGCCGGGCGCAAACTGGACGAGTACGAGTTCCAGATGCTGTACGGCATCCGCGGTGAGGAGCACCTGCGGCTGGCCGCCGAGGGCCACCGGATGCGCGTCTACACCGCCTACGGGACGGACTGGTACGGCTACTTCATGCGCCGCCTGGCGGAGAAGCCGGCCAACCTGCTCTTCTTCCTCCGCTCGATGATCACCAAGAACTAGGTCCAGAACTAGCTCAAGGAGTTACCAGCCCCATGGATGCTGTGACCCAGGTCCCCGCGCCGGTCAACGAGCCGGTCCACTCGTACGCCCCCGGCAGCCCGGAGCGCGCACGTCTCGAAATCCAGCTCAAGCAGCTGTCCGAGAACCCGATCGACCTCCCCATGACGATCAACGGCGTCAAGCGCATGGGCGGCGGCGAGCGCTTCGACGTCGTGCAGCCGCACGACCACAAGTCGGTGCTCGGCACCTACGCCAACGCCACCGAGGCCGACGCCCAGGAGGCCGTCGACGCCGCCCTGGCCGCCGCCCCGGCCTGGCGCGCGATGTCCTTCGACGACCGCGCCGCGATCATCCTGCGCGCCGCCGACCTGCTCGCCGGCCCCTGGCGCGAGAAGCTGGCCGCGTCCACCATGCTCGGCCAGTCGAAGACCGCCCAGCAGGCCGAGATCGACACCCCCTGCGAGCTCGTCGACTTCTGGCGCTTCAACGTCCACTTCGCCCGCCAGATCCTGGCGGAGCAGCCGGCCGCGAACAGCGCCGGCGTGTGGAACCGCAGCGACCACCGCCCGCTCGAAGGCTTCGTCTACGCGATCACCCCGTTCAACTTCACGGCCATCGCCGGCAACCTGCCGACCGCCCCGGCCCTGATGGGCAACGTGGTCGTGTGGAAGCCGTCCCCGACGCAGACGCACTCCGCGGTCCTGCTGATGGAGCTCCTGGAGGCGGCCGGGCTGCCCAAGGGCGTCATCAACCTGGTGACCGGCGACGGCATCGCCGTCTCCGAGGTGGCCCTGAACCACCCCGAGCTGGCGGGCATCCACTTCACCGGCTCGACCAAGACCTTCCAGTACCTGTGGAAGACGGTCGGCAACAACATCGAGAAGTACCGGTCCTACCCGCGCCTGGTCGGCGAGACCGGCGGCAAGGACTTCGTCGTCGCGCACCCGTCTGCGGACCGCGACATCCTCAAGACGGCCCTGACCCGCGGCTCCTTCGAGTTCCAGGGCCAGAAGTGCTCGGCCTCCTCCCGCGCCTACATCCCGGCGTCGATCTGGAACGACGGTTTCAAGGAAGCCTTCGCGGCCGAGGTCGACGGCATCGCCATGGGTGACGTCCGCGACCTGACGAACTTCATCGGCGCCGTCATCGACGAGCGTTCGTTCGCCAAGAACAAGGCCGCCATCGACCGCGCCAAGGCCGACCCGACCTGCACGATCGTCGCGGGCGGCAGCTACGACGACTCCGAGGGGTACTTCGTCCGCCCGACCGTCATCGAGTGCACGGACCCGGCGAACGAGGTCTTCACGACCGAGTACTTCGGCCCGATCCTGGCCGTCCACGTCTACGAGGACGAGCAGTTCGACGCGATGCTGGAGCAGATGGAGTCGGTGTCGGCCTACGCCCTGACCGGCGCCGTCATCGCCCAGGACCGCTACGCGGTGGCCGACGCGATGGACAAGCTCCGCTTCGCGGCCGGCAACTTCTACATCAACGACAAGTCGACCGGCGCCGTCGTCGGCCAGCAGCCCTTCGGCGGTGGCCGCGCCTCGGGCACGAACGACAAGGCCGGCGCGGCGTCCAACCTGCTGCGCTGGACCTCGACCCGCTCCATCAAGGAGACGCTGGTCCCGCCCACGGACTACGCGTACCCGCACATGGGCTGACAGCCCCCCGCTGAACCCCGCCCCCGTTCCGGTACCCCCAAGCCCGGATCGGGGGCGGTTTCCATGTCCGGGGCGGGAAGGTCACGGCACCAGCACCACCTTGCCGAGGTTGCGGCGCCGCTCGACCACCGCGTGCGCGCGGGCCGCCTCCGCCAGCGGGATCTCCTCGTGCACGGACGCGCGCAGGGTGCCCGCGTCGCGCATCTCCCACCCCTCGCGCAGCCAGCGGGCGTACAGCGCGGGCCGGCCGAGGGCGATGGTCCGCATCTGGAAGCCGATCACCGACGCGCCCCGGACCAGCAGCTCGTACGCCTCCACCGTGCCGCCGCCGGAGCCGAAGGCCACCAGGCGGCCGCCGGGCGCGAGGGCGCGTACGGCGGGGGAGAGCAGATCGCCGCCGACGCCGTCGAGGACGATGTCGTACGGGTCTCCCCAGTCGGCGTCCTCGTACAGCACGACCTCGTCGGCGCCGAGGGAGCGGACGAAGGCCCCCTTCGCCGGGTCGCTGACGGCGGCCACCACCCGCCCGGCGCCCCCCGCCCTGGCGTACTGGAGCGCGAGGCTGCCGGTGGCGCTGGCCGCCGCCGTCACCAGGACCGATTCGCCGGGCTCGGGGCGCGCGGCCTCGTACGCCCCGCGCGCCACCAGACCGCTGCGCACGAGGGCGATCGCCTCGACGGCGCTCGCGCCCTCGGGGACGCGGGAGGCCATGGCGGTGTCCAGGACGGCGAACTCGGCGTAGGCCTCGGCGAAGCAGAGCCCGGTGACGCGGTCGCCGACGGCGAAGCCCGTCACGCCGGCGCCGAGGGCCTCCACGGTGCCGGCGACCTCGCCCCCGAGCGGCATCGGCTCGCTGCTCTCGCGCACCTTGCGGACGGTGGGCAGGGTGACACCGATCGCCTCGACGCGGACCAGCAGCTCACCGTCCGCCGGGCGGGGGACCTCGGCCTCCTCGCCGAACAGCACCTCGGGGCCGCCGTTGACCTCGTACCGGACGCGCAGCACGGAACCTCCTCCGCTCGATTCGTTGGATGCCCCAACGATAAAGGAGATCGTGGGGATGTCCAACGGTTTCGGGATAGGCTGTGCCCATGACTCCAGCGCCCACGCCCTCAGCGCTCGCCCGCATCCAGACCTTGCCGAGCTGGCTCGTCGGCCGGGTGGCCGCCCGGGGCCGGGCACTGGTCGCCGACGCGCTCGCCGCGGAGGGGCTCAAGCTCGCGCACCACGCGGTACTCGCGGCGACGGACGAGTACGGCCCCTTCGCCCAGGCCGACCTGGGCCGTCGGCTGGCCATCGACCCCAAGGACCTCGTCGGCCTGCTGAACCACCTCCAGGGCGAGGGCCTCGTCCTGCGCACGCCGGACCCCGCCGACCGCCGCAAGAACGCGATCAGCCTCACCCCGGCGGGCGCGGAGACCCTGGCGCGCTGCACGGCCCTGGCCGAGGCGGCGAACACCGAGTTCCTCGCGCCGCTGGAACCGGCGGAGCGGGACACCCTGCTGGCACTGCTCGGCCGGATCCACGACGCCGCGTAGGCCCGGCCCGGGGCGCTCAGACCTCGACCAGGACCTGGTCCAGGGACTTGCGCACCAGGTCGGGGACCTCGCAGTCGTCCGCGGGGTAGCCGACCGGGATGACGGCGAAGGCCTTCTCGTTCGCCGGGCGCTCCAGGACGTGGGAGAGGAAGCGCATCGGGCTCGGTGTGTGGACCAGCGCGGCCAGCCCGCTGAGGTGGAGCGCGGACAGCAGCATGCCGACCGCGATGCCGACCGACTCGTCGACGTAGTAGTGCTTGCGCTTCGTGCCGTCCGGCCCCAGCCAGTAGCGCTGCTGGAACACCACGATCAGGGCCGGGGCGTCGGTGAGGTGGGTCTTGACGGCGTCCGTGCCGATCGGGCGCAGCGCGGCGAGCCACTCCTCGCCGAGGCGGCCGTCGTAGGAGACCTGCTCCTCCTGCTCCGCCGCCGCGCGGATCTGCCGGCGCACCTGCGGGTCCTTGACCAGGACGAACGTCCACGGTTGCTGGTGCGCGCCGGAAGGGGCGGTCGCGGCGCAGGCGACGGCGTCCCGGACGGCCTGCTCCGGCACGGGATCGGCGGAGAAGTGGCGGACGGTCCGCCGCTCGTCCATTCGCTCCCTCAACTGCGCTGCGCGGGCGAGGGATTCGGCGCTCGGCATCCGCTCGGGCCGGTAGGGGACGGGCCGGTACGGATCGCCGTGGGTCGGGGTCCACTGCTGGGTCTCGGGGGACATGCAGCGAGTGTGCGCGGGCGGCCGCGGGGAGGGCCAGGAACATGCCGGTCGATCCGTGGCCGGGAGACACTGGTTCCATGACCGATACACGGACAGTCCTCGCCCACACCTCGCAACTGGCGCCCGGCGCGCCGGAGGAAGTCCGGGCGCTGCTGGACGCCGCGTTCGGCGGGGACTTCACCGACGAGGACTTCGAGCACGCGCTCGGCGGCATGCACACCCTGGTGTACGAGGGCGCCCAACTCGTCGCGCACGGCAGTGTCGTCCAGCGGCGGGTACTGCACCGGGGGCGGGCCCTGCGCACCGGGTACGTCGAGGCCGTGGCCGTCCGCGCCGACCGGCGGCGCTGCGGGATGGGGAGCGCGGTGATGGCCGGCCTGGAGGCGGTGATCGCACGGGCCTACGTGCTCGGCGCCCTGTCGGCGTCGCAGGACGGAGCCGGGCTCTACCTCGGCCGGGGATGGTCGGTGTGGCCGGGGCAGATCGGGGCGCTCGCCCCGCAGGGGGCCGTACGGCTGCCCGAGGAGGAGGGGTCCACGTACGTGTGGTCGCCGCCCGGCGGGGCCCGGCTGGACCCGGCCGGGCGGCTCGACTTCGACTGGCGCGACGGGGACGTGCTCTAGGGGGACGCCCTCCGGGCGGGGCGCGCTCCGCCCGGCCCTGCTCCGGGCCGGGCGGCAGCGACCGCGGTCAGCCCGAGACGCTCGGCGCGCCCGTCTCGATGTAGCCCGTGTAGCGGCGCGACCAGGTGCCGTCGCAGTCCGCCAGGATCGTGAAGTCGTACCAGCCGTTGCTGTACGCGACCGCGTTGAAGTAGTCCTCGCGGGAGGAGCCCGCCGGGACGGTGTACGTCCACGGGCCGTCCGTGCGGTAGGCGTTCGAGCGGATCGTGAAGGTGACCGGCGCGGCCGAGGCATTGGTCATCTTGAGGTAGAGCGCCGTCTTGCCCGTGCCCGGTTCCACCGCGTAGCGGGCCGCGACCTCCACCGACTTGCCCGCCTTCGACGCGTCGCCGATGAAGCGCCGCAGGAAGCGGTTGGGCCCGTACATCGAGATGTCGTACTTGCCGGAACCGCTGCCGAGCCCGATGTTGAAGTAGTCCGTCGCGGTGGAGCCGGGGTCGACGGTGTACTGCCAGGCCGCCGTGTCCCGGTACTGGTGGGGGTGGATCGAGAAGTGCGCCGCCTGCTTCGCCTGCGCGCCCTGGTTGGTCATCGAGAACCAGGCCAGGATCTTGCCCGCCGCTCCGAACTCGAAGCGGTCGAGGTTGCCGTTGACCTGGTACGGAAGGGCCCGCGCGGGACGGGTCCCGGGCTCCTGTGCCGGCAGGGCGTTGTCCTGGGGAGCGGGGTTGGGCAGCGGGCCGCAGGTGGACTGGCCGATGACCTTCGCGGTCGCGGGCAGCCCGGAGGGGACGCCGTAGACGGGGTGCGCGAAGTCGAAGACCCCGGTCAGGTCGCCGGTGACCTTGCGGCGCCACGCGCTGATGTGGGGACAGGTGGCCGGGGTGCCCAGGGCCGAGGTCCACGTCTCCATGAAGCGCAGCACGGAGGTGTGGTCGAAGACCTCGGAGCTGACCCAGCCGCCCCGGGTCCACGGGGACATCACGAGCATCGGCACACGGAAGCCGAGGCCGATCGGGGTGTCGTCGATGTACTCGCCGGGGGTGCCGGGCGGGGCGACCGGCGGGGCGACGTGGTCGAAGAAGCCGTCGTTCTCGTCGTAGTTGAGGAAGAGGACCGTGGAGTCGAAGACCTCCGGGTTCGCGGCGAGCGCCCGGTAGACCAGGTCGACGAAGTGCGCGCCGTCGCCGGGGGGTGCGTACGGGTGCTCCGAGAAGGCCTCGCTGGCCACGACCCAGGACACCTGGGGGAGGGTGCCGGCGACCACGTCGGCGCGGATCGCCGCCGCGATGTCGTCGGGGGTGGAGCCGGTGACCTTGGGGACCGAGCCCATGCCCCGGTCCCACAGCGGGTTGCCGGGGGCGGCGTCCGTGAACTTCTTGAAGTAGGCCAGGCCGTTGTCGCCGTAGTTGTCCTGGGCGTTCT
Source organism: Streptomyces sp. NPDC051578 (assembly GCF_044454045.1). NCBI lineage: Bacteria > Bacillati > Actinomycetota > Actinomycetes > Kitasatosporales > Streptomycetaceae > Streptomyces > Streptomyces sp. NPDC051578. Next base: position 1,282,717 of record NZ_JBITDH010000001.1, on the reverse strand, counting down.
GGTAGACCTTCCAGCTCATCCCCGCCCGCTGGAGGGCTTCGGCGTACGTCTCCCAGGTCAGCCCGGACTCGTCGCCGCCGTCCTTGCTGCCGGCGTCGACCTTGCCGCTCCACAGGAACGTCCGGTTGGGGCCGGTCGCGCTGAGAGTGGAGCAGAAGTAGGCGTCGCAGACCGTGTAGTTGTCGGCGAGCGCGTAGTGGAACGGTATGTCGCCCCGGTCGAGGTAGCCGAGGGTGCGGGTGTTGCCGACACCGAGGACCCAGTTGTCCATCCGGCCCTTGTTCCAGGCGGCGTGCTGCGAGGTCCAGCTGTGCGGGAGGCCGCCGTTGCACTGGGCGAGGGTCTCGCCGTCCACACCCCCGGCGGCCGGGGTGGCGCTCAGCTTCCAGGGGTACTGGCGCCCGCCCCAGTTGGGCTGGTTGAAGGTGCCCCAGCCGCCGGGGATGTTGCCGGCCGCCCGGTCGGCGAAACCGCGGACACCCCTGAGCCTGCCGAAGTAGTGGTCGAAGCTGCGGTTCTCCTGCATGAGGATGACCACGTGCTTCACATCGGTGATCGTGCCGGTCGCGGCCGCCGCGGCCGCCGTCGTCGGCGTGACCGCGGGCAGGGCGGCCCCCGCCACCAGCCCGGCGCCGATACCCACGAAACCTCTGCGGCTGATCGGTGTCACTGGCTACTCGCCTCCAACTCAAGTGCCCCGCTGGCACGTTGACCGAAAGAGTGGCGGGCGCCGGGTCAAAGGTCTACATCCGTGCGGTAAGAAGTCGGTGAACTTCCGGGTGGCCGGAATCAGCCGTCGACGCGAACGAGCATCTTGCCCAGGTTGTCCCCGCGGAGCAGGCCCAGGAAAGCCTCCACCGTGTGCTCGAATCCCTGCATAACCGTGGCATCCGTACCGATCCGCCCACTGCGCAGGTGCGGGACCAGGAACTCCTCCAGCTCGTCCTGGAGATTGGTGTGATGGAGAACCAATACCCCTTCCAGCCGCAGCGACTTGTGCACGATCTCGAAGAGGTTGCGCGGCGCGGCGGGGGAGCGGTCGCCGTTGTACATCGAGATCCCGCCGACCCAGGCGATCCGCCCGAACTCGCGCAGCACGTCGATCGCGCCCGCCAGGTGGTCCCCGCCCACGTTGTCCACGTACACGTCGATACCGTCGGGCGCGGCCTGCGCGAGCTGCTCGCCGACCGGCCCGTCGTGGTAGTCGAAGGCGGCGTCGAAGCCGAGTTCACCGGTCAGGTGGGCGACCTTGGCGGCCGAGCCCGCGCTGCCGATGATCCGGCGGGCGCCGAGCAGGCGGGCGATGCGCCCGGTCGCCGTGCCCACCCCGCCCGCGGCAGCGGAGACGAAGAGGTCCTCGCCCTCGCGCAGAACCGCCGTCCGGGTCAGGGCGGCGTACGCGGTCAGGCCGGTGCCGCCGAGGATGGACAGGTACGCCTCCAGCGGGACGCCCTCGTGGCCGCGGAGCTTGCGGGCGCCGTCCGCGCCCAGGGTGACCAGCGCGTGCGTGCGCCAGCCCTGCCGGTGGAAGACGAGGTCGCCTTCGGCCAGCCCGGGGTCCCGGGAGGCGACGACCCGCCCGACCGCGCGCCCTCCAGCGGGGTGTTCAGCCCGAAGCCGCCCTCGCCGCCGTCCATCAGCCCCCGGTGGTACGGGTCCACGGAGAGCAGCAGGTTGTGGACCAGGGCGGTCCCCGGAGCGGGGGTGGGGACCGGGGTGCGCACGTAGGCGAAGTCGGTGGCGAGGGGGAAGCCGGTGGGGCGGGCGATCTGGTGGACGACGTAGCCGGTCTGCGTGGTCATGGCAGTGACCGTAGGAAGGAATCACCGGGCCGGGCAGGGGGTTGGGCTCATGGAAGCCGCACACCCATGAATCCCGCTCATAGAACGAGGTGAGAGCACACGTGGCCGAGCTCGCTCCACAGGAACTGCGCATCCTGGTCGCCGTCGCCGAGACCGGTGGCTTCTCCGCCGCGGGCGCCGCGCTCGGCATCGGCCAGTCGGCCGTCTCCCACTCGGTGCGCGGCAGCGAGGCCAAGGTCGGCGCCGTCCTGTTCGAGCGGGGCCGGACGGGGGCGGTGCCCACCCCGGCGGGCGAGCGGGCCGTCGCCCTGGGCCGGCGCATCCTGCGCCTCTACGAGGTCCTGGGCGCCGAAGCCCGGGGCGCCGGCCGGCCCCCGGCCGAGGCGGTCGAGGGGGTCCTGCGCATCGCGGCGTTCCGCAGCGCGGCGCTGCACCTGCTGCCGCCCGCCCTGGAGCGCCTCACGGCCCGCCACCCCGGGCTGCGCCCCGAGGTCCGGGTCGTGCGCGAACTCGGCGCCGGCGCCGCCGGGGAGGTGCTGGCGGGCCGGGCCGACCTGGGCATCGCCACCCTCACAGGACCGGCGCAGCCGCCTTCCGGCCTCCTGAGCGGGGTGATCGCCGAGGAGGCGTACTCGCTGGTCCATCCGGCGGGACATCCCGACCCGAAGGCGCTGCCCCTGCTCGACTGGGACGAGAACTGCGGCTCCTACACGCGCGACTGGTGGGCGGCCCAGGACTGGATCCCGCGGGCCACCGTCAAGGCGGAGGACGACGGGATGGTGCTGACCATGGTCGGCCGGGGGCTCGGGATGGCGATCCTGCCCGAGCTGTCCCTGCGCGAGGCGGGCGAGTCCGTCGAGATCGCCGATCTCGGCCCCGGACGGCCCAGGAGGCGGGTGGGATACGTCACCACCGCGGAAGCGGCGTCCACACTCGCCGTCAGGGCTCTGATCAGGGAACTCCGGCCGGAAACGGGTTGAAAGGGGAACCGGATCGCCGCCTTGCGGGCACTGCGTTCGAGTCATTCCCGTCTCAGATACTAGGAAGTCCGAGTAATTGCGGAGACAGACAGCAGCACCTGCCCTAGCTTTGTAGGAGCCGAACGTCTCGCCGATCCGGCGAATGGCGGTCGAGAGCGCGCCCTTTGGCAGGCAACCCCTGCGGCGCACCGCTCCCCGCCTCTTCCGGCGCCTTGAAGGAACCCCTCATCCGTGGCCCCGCCACGCCGTGATCTCAAGGAGTCGATCACCATGACCCCCACCACCGCCGCAGTCCGCCGCGTCCGCCACTCCTCCACGGCCGACGCCGACCGCAAGAACGCCGCCGCCGCCCTCCAGCGGGCACTGGACCGCCGCGACAACGGCGGCTCCACCGGCCACTGAGCCGCCTCGCGGCCCGCCGTCACCCCCCGTCCCAGCCCCGCCGCCCGGGCCGCAACCCCGGAGCACCCCCGCACCCGTTCGTCCACATGGTGGACGGAAGATGTCTGAGGGCTGGGACAGGGAGTACGGTTCCGGCATGTCGACCAGCATCAATCTCGCAGTGATCCCCGGTGATGGCATCGGCCAGGAAGTCGTGGCTCAGGGCCTCAAGGTCCTTACCGCGGTCCTGCCCCAGGATGTGAAGCTGGAGACCAAGGAATACGACCTCGGCGCCCAGCGCTGGCACCGCACCGGCGAGACCCTCCCGGACGCGGAGCTCGACAGCCTCAAGCACCACGACGCGATCCTGCTGGGCGCCATCGGCGACCCCTCGGTCCCCTCCGGGGTCCTCGAGCGCGGACTGCTGCTGAAGCTCCGCTTCGCCTTCGACCACTTCATCAACCTGCGCCCGTCGAAGCTCTTCCCCAACACGGCCACCCCGCTGGCCGGCCGCCCGGAGATCGACTTCGTCGTGGTCCGCGAGGGCACCGAGGGCCCGTACACCGGCAACGGCGGCAGCCTGCGCACCGGGACGCCCGCCGAGGTGGCGACCGAGGTCAGCATCAACACCGCGTACGGTGTGGAGCGCGTCGTCCGTGACGCGTACGAGCGGGCCAACGCCCGGCCCCGCAAGAAGCTGACGCTGGTCCACAAGAACAACGTCCTCGTGTACGCGGGCCACATGTGGAAGAACATCTTCGACAAAGTCGGCCGGGAGTACCCCGAGGTCACCACCGACTACCTGCACGTCGACGCCGCGACGATCTTCTTCGTCACCCAGCCCGAGCGCTTCGATGTCATCGTCACGGACAACCTCTTCGGTGACATCCTCACCGACCTGGCCGCGGCCGTGACCGGCGGAATCGGCCTGGCCGCCTCCGGGAACATCAACCCGACCGGTGCCTTCCCGTCCATGTTCGAGCCCGTCCACGGCTCGGCCCCGGACATCGCCGGCACCGGCAAGGCCGACCCGACCGCGACGATCCTCTCCGTCGCCCTCCTGCTGCGCCACCTGGGCTACGAGGCCCAGGCCGTCCGCATCGAGGAAGCGGTCTCCGCCGACCTGGCCGAGCGCGACGGCACGTTCCGCTCCACCGACGCGATCGGCGACGCCCTCGCCGCGCGCGTAGCCGGCTGACCCGGCAGAGCTCCACACCCAGGAAGCCGCCGGGTCGCGATCACCGCACCCGGCGGCTTCTCCTGCGCGGCCCCGGGTGCCACCATCTCCCCTGGGCCGCGTCACCCCGTTTCTCCGAGGACACCTCGCGCGCGATAATCGAACGCGAGGCCGCGGAATACGGGGAAGCTCGGACGTCCTAGTACGCGTGAGCGCGGTCCGCCATACACAAACGGTGAAGGACAAGCACTCATGACGACGCCCACCATCGAGCTGAAGCCCTCCTCGAACCCCCTGTCCGACGCGGAGCGCGAGGCGATCTTGGCCAGCCCCGGTTTCGGCCGCCACTTCACCGATCACATGGTGACGATCAAGTGGACCGAGGGCCGCGGCTGGCACGACGCCGAGCTGGTCCCGTACGCGCCGCTGTCGATCGACCCGGCGAACATGACCCTGCACTACGCGCAGACCATCTTCGAGGGCCTCAAGGCCTACAAGCAGCCCGATGGCACCGTCGCGACGTTCCGCCCCGAGGCCAACGCGGAGCGCTTCCAGGCCTCCGCCCGCCGCATGGCGATGCCCGAGCTGCCCGCCGACCTGTTCATCGCCGCCTGCGACGCCCTCATCGCGCAGGACCGCGCCTGGGTGCCGGACTCCGGCGAGGCCTCGCTGTACCTGCGGCCGTTCATGTTCGCGTCCGAGGTCGGCCTCGGCGTCCGTCCGGCCAACGAGTTCCTGTTCATGGTCATCGCCTCGCCGGCCGGCGCGTACTTCCCCGGCGGCGTCAAGCCCGTCTCCGTGTGGCTCTCGGAGGAGTACGTCCGTGCCGTCAAGGGCGGTACGGGCGCGGCCAAGACCGGCGGCAACTACGCGGCCTCCCTGGTCGCCCAGGCCCAGGCCGCCTCCCACGGCTGCGACCAGGTCGTGTGGCTCGACGCCGTCGAGCACCGCTGGATCGAGGAGATGGGCGGCATGAACCTGTACTTCGTGTACGGCGACCGCATCGTCACCCCCGAACTCACCGGCTCGCTGCTCCCGGGCATCACCCGTGACTCCCTCCTCACCATCGCCCGCGACCTCGGCTACACCGCCGAGGAGGGCCGGATCAGCACCGAGGACTGGAAGCGCGACAACGAGAACGGCACCCTCACCGAGGTGTTCGCCTGCGGCACCGCCGCCGTGATCACCCCGGTCGGCTCGGTCAAGTCGGAGCGCGCCAACTGGACCCAGGGCACCGGCGAGCCGGGTGAGGTCACCATGAAGCTCCGCAAGGCGCTGCTGGACCTCCAGACCGGCCACACCGCCGACACCCACGGCTGGATGCACCCGCTCGGCTGATCCCGCGTACGCGCGAAGGGCCGCCCCGGACGTCGGGGCGGCCCTTTCGTATGCGCGGCTCGTATGCGCGGCGTCGCGGGGCTCAAGCCGCGACGGGCTCCTCGGCGGGGTTTTCGGCCGCCGGTGCCGGCGCCTCGCCGCCGCCGAGGGCGGTCAGGACGGTGTAGGCGAGTCCCCCCGCGAGGCCCGAGAGGACGAAGGAGCAGTCCACCCCGCCGGTCAGGGCCAGCAGCGGCCCCTCGTAGAAGGGAGTGGTCACGGCGAGCAGGCCGACGCCCGCGCCGATCGCCCAGGCGGCGGTGGCCTGGAGGTTCCACCCCGCGCGGTACCAGTAGATCCCGCCGACCGAGCGGCGGTTGAAGACCTGGAGCGCGTCGGCGTCGTACTGCCCGCGGCAGCGGACGTAGCCGATGAGGGTGATGACGGCCCACGGCGTGCCGATCGCCGTCAGCAGCAGGACGAACGAGGTCATTGCGGACTGGACGTCCCACTCGAACGAGCCGATGAAGACGAACGCGGTGGCGACGGCGGCGGCGATCACGGTGGCCTTGGTCCGGGTGGCCTTGGGGACGATCGCGTCCAGGTCGAGGCCCATGGAGTAGAGCATCAGCCCGGCGTTGCCCACCGAACCGGCCGCGGCCGCCGCGAGCAGCGGTACCAGGTACCAGAAGGGCGCCGCGGCGACGAGCGGTCCGGCGTAGTCGGTGCCGGCCCCGGCGGCGAGCGCGGTGTACGTACCGAACAGCTGCGGGATCAGCAGGCCGATCGCCAGCCCCAGACAGGTGCCCCAGAAGACCTTGCGGGAGCTGTGCCGGGTCGGGGAGATGTAGCGGGTGTAGTCGCCCAGCAGGGTGATGAAGGCGACGGGACCGCTCAGACCGGCCGCGACGGCGGCCAGCAGCCAGGTCGGCCAGAACGAGCCGAGCAGGTACTGCGTCCCCGCCGGCGCGGCGGTGGTGAAGTCGGGCGCGTAGGCGTAGATGCCGATGGCGAGCAGGACCACCATGCCGATGGACAGCACCTTGCTCATGCGCAGCAGGAGCCGGTATCCGAAGACGGCGCCGACGACGGTGAAGGCGGCCAGTACGCCGTACATGACCGCGTGGGTGGCGCCGGTGTCCGGGAGCCCCATGAGCCGGGCCAGGGTGGCGACCATCACGTCGCCTCCGATCCACAGGGTCAGGGCGGTGTACCCGAGCGCGAGGAGCAGGCCCACGACGGAGCCGACGAGGCGTCCCCGGACGCCGAACTGGGCGCCGCTGGAGGTGGAGAGGTTGGTGGCCGTCCGCAGGGAGACCAGCGCCAGCGGCGCGGTGAAGGCGATGCCGACGACGGTGCCGGTCACGATGGCCGTCAGCGAGGGCCACAGCCCGAGCCCGAAGGACGGGGGCAGCCAGCCGAACACGATCACGCCGAGGCAGAGATTGGAGCCGAGCAGGATCGAGACCAGGTCACGGGGACCGCTCGTCCGCTCCTCCTCGGGGATCGTGTCGACTCCGCGCTGTTCGATGGGCATGGGGGAGCTCCCTTGGCAGGGCGGGTGAGTGCGCGATGAGTGCGCTTCGTTTGAGCGACATTCAATGTGACTCAAGCGCAGGTCTCAGGTCAATGCTTCGTTGCAGGGCAATGAAGAGTTAGAGTGATGCTCTAACCCATCGAGGCAAAAGGTGGTGGATCGGCGTGCGGCTGACCCCTACGGAGCGCGACCGGCTGCTGCTGCGCGGCGCCGCTGAACTGGCCAGGGCCCGCCGGGCCCGCGGCTTGCGGCTCAACGTCCCGGAAGCCACCGCGCTGATCGCGGACACGGTCTGCGAGGCGGCCCGCGACGGCAAGCGGCTGGCCGAGGCCATCGAGGAGGCGCGGAGCGTGCTCGGCCCCGACGACGTACTGCCCGGCGTGTCCGACGTGGTCACGGAGGTCCACGTGGAGGCGGTCTTCGACGACGGATCCCGCCTCGCGGTGGTCTCCTCGCCGATCCGCGGCGCGGTGGGCCTCGGCGACGACGCGCCCGGCGCGGTCGTGCCCGGCCCGGGCGCGCCCCAGCCGGAGCCGGCCTTGCACCTGAGGGTGCGCAACACGGCCCCCGTGCCGGTGAGCGTCACCTCCCACTTCCACTTCTTCGAGGCGAACCCGCGCCTGGACTTCGACCGCGCCGCGGCCTACGGGATGCGGCTGTGCGTCCCGGCGGGCTCCTCCGTCCGCTTCGACCCGCACGGCGAGGGCGAGGTCGGCCTGGTCCCGATCGGCGGCGACCGCATCGCGATCGGCTTCGCCGGGCTGGTCGACGGCCCGCTGGACGCCCCGGGCGCCAAGGCGCAGGCGCTGGCCAGGGCGGCGGCCTGCGGGTACCTGGGCGCGCAAGCGCAGGGACCCGGAGCCGCCGGAGCGCCCTCCACCGACACCGACAGCCCGCGCCCGGAAGGGAACCCGGCATGAGCCGCCAGACCCCCCACAGCGACCACTGCGCGCCGGGCAGCCGGCACATCGACCCGCACGAGTACGCCTCCGTCTTCGGCCCCCGCGCCGGCGACCGGGTCCGGCTCGGCGACTCGGGCCTGACCGTCCGGGTCGAGCACGACGCGCAGAAGCCGGGCGACGAGTTCCTGGCCGGTTTCGGCAAGACCGCCCGCGACGGCCTGCACCTCAAGGCCGCCGCCGTCCGCGAGACCTGTGACGTCGTGATCAGCAACGTGCTGGTCATCGACGCCGTCCTCGGCATCCGCAAGGTCTCCGTCGGCATCCGCGAGGGCCGCATCCACGCGATCGGCCGGGCCGGCAACCCCGACACCCTCGACGGTGTGGACGTCGTCGTCGGCACCGGTACCTCGATCGTCTCCGGCGAGGGCCTGATCGCCACCGCCGGAGCCGTGGACACCCACGTCCACCTGCTCTCCCCGCGGATCATGGAGGCCTCGCTCGCCGCCGGTGTCACCACCGTCATCGGCCAGGAGTTCGGCCCCGTCTGGGGTGTGGGCGTCAACTCTCCGTGGGCCCTCAAGCACGCCTTCAACGCCTTCGACGCCTGGCCCGTCAACATCGGCTTCCTCGCCCGCGGCTCCTCCTCCGACGCCGCGCCCCTCGTCGAGGCGCTGGCCGAGGGCGGCGCGAGCGGGTTCAAGGTCCACGAGGACATGGGCGCCCACACCCGCGCCCTGGACACCGCCCTGCGCGTGGCCGAGGAGCACGACGTCCAGGTCGCCCTGCACAGCGACGGCCTCAACGAATGCCTTTCCGTCGAGGACACCCTGCGCGTCCTGGACGGCCGCACCATCCATGCCTTCCACATCGAGGGCTGCGGCGGCGGACACGTCCCCAACGTGCTCAAGATGGCGGGCGTGCCGAACGTCATCGGCTCCTCCACCAACCCCACCCTGCCCTTCGGCCGGGACGCGGTCGCCGAGCACTACGGCATGATCGTCTCCGTCCACGACCTCAAGCCGGACCTCCCGGGCGACGCGGCCATGGCCCGCGACCGGATCCGCGCCGGGACGATGGGCGCCGAGGACGTGCTGCACGACCTCGGCGCGATCGGCATCACCTCCTCCGACGCCCAGGGCATGGGCCGCGCGGGCGAGACCATCCGGCGCACCTTCGCCATGGCCGCCAAGATGAAGGGCGAGCTGGGCCCCATGGAGGGCGACGGCGAGGGCGACGACAACGCCCGCGTGCTGCGCTACATGGCCAAGCTGACCATCAACCCGGCCATCGCCCACGGCCTGGCGCACGAGATCGGCTCCATCGAGGTCGGCAAGCTCGCCGACATCGTGCTGTGGCGCCCGCAGTTCTTCGGTGCCAAGCCCCAGCTGGTCCTGAAGTCCGGCTTCCCGGCGTACGGGGTCACCGGTGACCCCAACGCAGCCACCGACACCTGTGAACCCCTCGTCCTGGGGCCGCAGTTCGGCGCGTACGGGGCCACGGCCGCCGACATCTCCGTCGCCTTCGTCTCCGCCGCGGCCGCGGCGCTCGGATCCGACCTGATGCCCACGCGCAGGCGCCGGGTGGCCGTACGCGGCACCCGCGGCATCGGCCCCGGCAACCTCCTGCTCAACTCCCGGGTGGGCGCGGTCGATGTGGACGCGCGCAGTGGTCTCGTCACGCTCGACGGTGACCCGCTGCGCTCCGAAGCGGCCGATTCGGTCTCCCTCAACCGCCTGTACTTCTTGTAAGCCGGCACAGCCCCGAGCCGGCACAGCCCCGAGCCGGCACAGCCCCGAGCCGGCACAGCCCCGAGCCGGCACAGCCCCTTAAGGACCCCCTCATGACGAAGCCCGCCGCCGACGGATTCCGGATGCCCGCCGAGTGGACGCCCCACGAACGCACCTGGATGGCCTGGCCCAGCCCCAACCCCACCTTCACCAACGAGCAGGAGCTCGCCGAGGCCCGCGAGGCCTGGGGCGCCGTGGCCCGCGCGGTTCGCTCGTACGAGCCCGTGACGCTGGTCGTCGCGCCCGGTGACGCCGAGAGCGCCCGCGCGATAGTCGGCGACGACGTACAGATCGTGGAGCGGGAGCTCGACGACGCCTGGATGCGGGACATCGGCCCGACCTTCGTCACCAACGACGCCGGCGAGCTGGCCGCCGTCGACTGGACCTTCAACGGCTGGGGCGCCCAGGAGTGGGCGCGCTGGGGTCACGACGAGAAGATCGCCCGCCACGTCTCGGACCTGACCGGCACCCGGACGTACAGCACCTCCCTGGTCAACGAGGGCGGCGCCATCCACGTCGACGGCGAGGGCACCGTGCTCCTCACCGACACCGTGCAGCTCGGCGAGGGCCGCAACCCCGGCTGGACCCGCCAGCAGGTCGAGGAGGAGATCCACGCCCACCTCGGCACGACCAAGGCGATCTGGCTGCCGTACGGCCTGGCCGGCGACTACGGCACCTACGGCACCCAGGGCCACGTGGACATCGTGGCGGCCTTCGCGCGGCCCGGCGTGGTCATGGTCCACAGCCAGCCCGACCCGGCCCACCCGGACCACGAGCGCTGCAAGACCATCGCCGCCATCCTGCGCGCCTCCACCGACGCCCGGGGCCGGCAGCTGGAGGTCGTGGAGATCCCGGCGCCGACCGTGCTGGAGGAGGACGGCGAGTGGGTCGACTACTCGTACATCAACCACTACCTGTGCAACGACGGCGTCGTCCTGTGCTCCTTCGACGACCCGCGCGACGAGGAGGCGGCGGAAATCTTCCGCGGTCTGTTTCCCGGGCGGACCGTGACCCTCGTCGACGCACGTACGATTTTCGCCGGGGGTGGCGGTATCCACTGCATCACCCAGCAGCAGCCGAAGGTCTGACCCGGGCGGTCGGACCGATGTGAGGAGAGGCCCATGGCGGCGGGTGGAGTACGACCGGCGCGGAAGAACGCCCCGCCGCGCGAGGACGTACTCGTCGCCGCCATGGCCACGATCGCCGAACGCGGCCTGGACGGCCTCACCATGGCCGGTCTGGGCCGCCAGGTCGGCATGAGCAGCGGCCACCTCCTCTACTACTTCGGCAGCAAGGACGAACTGCTGCTCCAGACGCTGGAGTGGAGCGAGGCCGCGCTCGGCGCCGAGCGGCGGGCCCTGCTCTCCCGCCGCGGCCCGGCGCGCGAACGGCTGGCCGCCTACGTGGACCTCTACGTCCCCGACGGCGCCCGGGACCCGCACTGGACCCTGTGGCTGGAGGTCTGGAACCGTTCGCAGGACGCGGGTCCCCGCGAACGCGAACGGCAGGCCGCCATCGAGGGCGCCTGGCACCGCGACCTCGTGGCCCTGCTCGCCGAGGGCATCTCGCGGGGCGAGTTCCGCCCCGTGGACGCGGACCGCTTCGCGGCCCGGATGCGGGCCCTGCTCGACGGGTTCAGCATCCAGGTCGCCGTCGGCCTGCCCGGAATAGGGCGGGGCGACATCCTCGACCACGTGACCGAATTCGTGGACGAGACGCTCGCGGCGCCGCCCGCCTGATCCAGGAGGCGGACCGCTCGCATAGTGAGACGTCGGTCCGCGCGCACGGACCGCTGTGACACACTGCGGACGTGCCTGCTCAGCTCATGATTATCGCCAGCAGCGCGCCGGTCCGCAGTGACCGCTGAGCCGTGGAACCACCACGGGAACGCGGCCACCGTGCCCCAGACCCGCGCGCAGACCTCTCGCACCCGCGAGGGGTCTTTTCGTTTCCCGGCCCATTCCTGCCGGGAACCGGCGGCGCGCGATGATGGGGGCAGTGGATCCCCGGTCTCCGGAACCACTCATCCGACAGGAGTCAGACCAGCATGACGACGACAGAGGCGGCAGCGCCGGCAGAGGCCCTCGACGACGGCTTCCACGTCTTCGACACCACCCTGCGCGACGGCGCCCAGCGTGAGGGCATCAACCTCACGGTCGCGGACAAGCTGACGATCGCCCGGCACCTGGACGACTTCGGGGTGGGGTTCATCGAGGGCGGCTGGCCCGGCGCCAACCCCCGCGACACGGAGTTCTTCGCCCGCGCCCGCGCCGAGATCGATTTCAAGCACGCCAAGCTCGTCGCCTTCGGCGCCACCCGCCGGGCCGGCGGCTCCGCCGCCACGGACCCGCAGGTCCGCGCGCTGCTGGAGTCCGGCGCACCGGTGATCACCCTGGTCGCGAAGTCCCACGACCGGCACGTCGAACTCGCGCTGCGCACCACCTTGGACGAGAACCTGGAGATGGTCCGCGACACCGTCTCGCACCTGGTCGCGCAGGGCCGCCGGGTGTTCGTCGACTGCGAGCACTTCTTCGACGGCTACCGCGCCAACGCCGAGTACGCGAAGTCCGTCGTACGCACCGCCCACGAGGCCGGCGCCGATGTCGTCATCCTCTGCGACACCAACGGCGGCATGCTCCCCGCCCAGATCACCGCCACCGTCGCCACCGTCCTCGCCGACACCGGCGCGCGCCTGGGCATCCACGCCCAGGACGACACCGGCTGCGCGGTCGCCAACACGCTGGCCGCCGTCGACGCGGGCGCCACCCACGTCCAGTGCACCGCCAACGGCTACGGCGAGCGCGTCGGCAACGCCAACCTGTTCCCGGTCGTCGCCGCGCTGGAGATCAAGTACGGGCGGCGGGTGCTGCCCGAGGGCGCGCTGGCCGAGATGACCCGGATCTCGCACGCCATCGCCGAGGTCGTCAACCTCACGCCCTCCACGCACCAGCCGTACGTGGGCGTCTCCGCCTTCGCGCACAAGGCCGGCCTGCACGCCTCCGCCATCAAGGTCGACCCCGACCTCTACCAGCACATCGACCCCGAGCGCGTCGGCAACACCATGCGGATGCTGGTCTCCGACATGGCCGGCCGCGCCTCCATCGAGCTCAAGGGCAAGGAACTCGGCGTCGACCTCGGCGGCGACCGGGCGCTGATCTCCCGGGTCGTGGAGCGGGTCAAGGAGCGCGAACTCCAGGGCTACACGTACGAGGCGGCCGACGCCTCCTTCGAGCTGCTGCTGCGCGCCGAGGCCGAGGGCCGGGCCCGCAAGTACTTCCGGGTCGAATCCTGGAGGGCGATCGTCGAGGACCGCCCGGACGGCACCCACGCCAACGAGGCCACCGTCAAGCTGTGGGCCAAGGGGGAGCGGATCGTCGCGACGGCCGAGGGCAACGGCCCCGTCAACGCGCTCGACCGAGCGCTGCGGGTGGCGCTGGAGCGGTTCTACCCGCAGCTGGCCAAGTTCGAGCTGGTGGACTACAAGGTCCGCATCCTGGAGGGCAAGCACGGCACGGAGTCCACGACCCGGGTGCTGATCTCCACGACGGACGGCGCCCGCGAGTGGTCCACCGTCGGCGTCGCCCCGAACGTGATCGCGGCCTCCTGGCAGGCCCTGGAGGACGCCTTCACCTACGGCCTCCTGCGCGCGGGAGTCGAACCGGCCGAGTAGCCGCCGGTGGGGAGGGGCCCCTCCCGCCGCCCGGCGGTCCTCCCGGCGGGTCCTTATCTCCGGTTCACACGGGACGAGCCCGGTTCGGGTAGCGTCGTGACCATGAGGACCAGGCTTATATCCGTATTGTCCGGTCTGCTGCTGGCACTGTTCTCGGTCGCCTTCATGGGCGTACCGCAGGCGTCCGCCGCCACCGGAACCGCAGCCGTCGCGCAGGCCCTCAAGAAGGGCCCGGTCTACGTCGACCCCCGCGCCGAGGCACAGCTGCCGAAGGCGCAGGCCGACGCGCTGGCCCGGAAGATCGAGAAGGCCGGGAAGCCGGTCTTCGTCGCGGTCCTGCCGGCCACCGGCGAGTTCCCGCCCCAGGGGCTGCTGAGTGCCGTCCGCGCGCAGACGGGCATCACGGGGCTGTACGCGATCCGCCTCGGCAACGGCTTCGACGCCGGGGCGGACGCCTCGGTCATGCCGCGGGTCGCCGTACGCAACCTCACCGACGCCGTGAAGGCGGGCGGCCCGGTCGACGCGGTCACCGAGCTGAACAACTTCGTCGACCAGGCCCTCACCCAGACCCGGGGCAGGGCCCCGGCCTCCTGGGGAGACACGGGCGCGGACGACGGCACCCCGGTCGGCGGCCTGGTCACGCTGGGCGCGGTGGCCGTGATCGGCGGCGGCGGCGCCTACGCGCTGGTCCGGCGCAACCGGAAGAAGAAGGAAGAGGAGCGCCGCGAGGCGATCGCCCGCCTCGGCGTGGTCGTGGACGAGGACATCACCGCCTTCGGCGAGGAACTCGACCGGCTGGACTTCCAGCCCGGCGAGCCCGGCGCCGACGACGCCATGCGCGCGGACTACGGGCAGGCCCTGGACGCGTACGAGAAGGCCAAGCAGATCATGGCGCAGGTCCGTCACCCGGAGGAGGTGCGGGGAGTCACGCAGGCGCTGGAGGACGGCCGCTTCGCGCTGGCCCGCCTCGACGCGCGCCGTCAGGGCAAGCCGCTGCCCGAGCGCCGGACGCCCTGCTTCTTCGACCCGCGGCACGGCCCGAGCACCGAGGACGCGACCTGGGCCCCGGCCGGCGGGACGGCCCGTACCGTGCCCGTCTGCACGGCTGACGCCGTGCGGCTGCGCGACGGCCTGGACCCGGCGGTGCGCACCGTCGACACCGACTACGGGCCGCGGCCCTACTACGACGCGGGCCCGGCGTACGGCCCCTGGGCCGGCGGGTACTTCGGCGGGGGCATCCTGCCCGGGCTGCTCGTGGGCACGATGCTCGGTTCGATGATGTCCGGTCCCGCGTACGCCTCCGACTTCGGCGGGGCGGGCGGGTTCGACGGAGGCGACGTGTCGGGGGCCGACTTCAACCCGGGCGACTTCGGCGGCGGCTTCGACGGGGGCGGCGGGTTCGACGGGGGCGGTGGCGGGTTCGACGGCGGGGGCGGCTTCTAGCCGCCCCCGGGGGTCCGGCCGCAGGCCCGTCGAGGGCGTCAGGCCTGCTTGACGGCCGAGATGTCGAAGGTCAGCTTCACCTTGTCGCTGACCATCACGCCGCCGGCCTCCAGTGCGGCGTTCCACGTCAGGCCCCAGTCGGAGCGCAGGATCTGCGCGGAGCCCTCGAAGCCGACGCGCTGGTTGCCGTAGACGTCGGTGGCGGAGCCGTTGAACTCCAGGTCGATCGAGAGCGGGCGGGTGACGTCCTTGATCGTCAGGTCGCCCGTGATGCGGTACGTGTCGCCGCCGAGCGCGGCCGCCCCGGTGGAGCGGAAGCTCATCAGCGGGAAGGTCTCGGCGTCGAAGAAGTCGGCGCCGCGCAGGTGGCCGTCGCGGTCGGCGATGCCGGTGTCCACGGAGGCGGTCTTCACGTCGATGGTGGCCGTCGAGCGGGCCGGGTCGGTGCCGTCCAGGTGCAGGAGGCCCTCGTGGTCGGTGAAGGCGCCGCGGACGTTGGTGACCATGGCGTGCCGGACGGTGAAGCCGATGCTGCTGTGCGCCGCGTCGATGGTGTAGTCACCGGTGAGGGCCGCGAGCGCCGGGTCCACGTCCAGCGTGGCGACGGCTGCCGCGGGGGCGGCCGCGGTGGCGGTGTTCTGGCTGCTGCGTCGGGTGAAGATGCCCATGATCGCTCCTTTGGGGACGACTGCGCCGGCGGTCCCGTCGGCGGTCAAGTTTTGTTTAAGCTTCAACGACATCGACGCTAGGCCCATTCCGTTCAAATTTCAACCTCTCTGCCTCCACTGGGGTGATTTATAGGATCTCCACAACGGCCGAACCCCTCGTCTGGTGGAGTCCGCGCATCTTCGGGCGGTTCTGTCCGGGCCGGACAGCGGATCGCTCCCGAGACTGTGCGGAACCAACGGAGGGTTTTCGGCCCGTCACTTCGTAAGGTCGGTACATGACCGTTGTGGACCAGACTCCGAGCGAGCCGACGGACGCCCGCGGGCGCGTGGCCGAACTGCACTCCCTCAGGGAGCAGGCGCGGCGCGGCCCCAGTGACCGGGCGACCGAGGCACAGCACGCCAAGGGCAAGCTGACCGCGCGCGAGCGCATCGCGCTGCTGCTCGACGAGGGTTCCTTCAAGGAGGTCGAGCAGCTGCGCCGCCATCGGGCGAGCGGCTTCGGCCTGGAAGGCAAGAAGCCCTACACCGACGGTGTCATCACCGGCTGGGGCACCGTCGAGGGCCGCACGGTCTTCGTCTACGCGCACGACTTCCGGATCTTCGGCGGCGCCCTGGGCGAGGCCCACGCCACGAAGATCCACAAGATCATGGACATGGCCATCGCGGCCGGTGCCCCGCTGGTCTCCCTCAACGACGGCGCGGGCGCCCGCATCCAGGAGGGCGTCTCCGCCCTCGCGGGCTACGGCGGCATCTTCCAGCGCAACACCAAGGCCTCCGGCGTCATCCCGCAGATCTCGGTCATGCTCGGCCCCTGCGCCGGCGGCGCCGCGTACTCCCCGGCCCTGACGGACTTCGTCTTCATGGTCCGCGAGACCTCGCAGATGTTCATCACCGGCCCGGACGTGGTCCGCGCGGTGACCGGCGAGGAGATCACCCAGAACGGGCTCGGCGGCGCCGACGTGCACGCCGAGACCTCGGGCGTCGCGCACTTCGCGTACGACGACGAGGAGACCTGCATCTCCGAGGTCCGCTACCTCATCACGATGCTGCCCTCCAACAACCGCGAGAACCCGCCGCTCCACCCGACCTCCGACCCGGCCGACCGCCGCTCCGACGTGCTGCTGGACCTGGTGCCCGCCGACGGCAACCGGCCCTACGACATGCTCAAGGTCATCGAGGAGCTCGTCGACGACGGCGACGTCCTCGAAGTCCACGAGCGCTGGGCCCGCAACATCATCTGCGCGCTCGCGCGGCTGGACGGCCAGGTCGTCGGCATCGTCGCCAACCAGCCCGGCCACCTGGCCGGCGTCCTGGACATCGAGGCCTCCGAGAAGGCGGCCCGCTTCGTCCAGATGTGCGACGCCTTCAACATCCCGATCGTCACCCTGCTCGACGTCCCCGGCTTCCTGCCGGGCGTCGACCAGGAACACGGCGGCATCATCCGCCACGGCGCCAAGCTGCTGTACGCGTACTGCAACGCCACCGTCCCGCGGATCTCGCTGATCCTGCGCAAGGCGTACGGCGGCGCGTACATCGTCATGGACTCCCAGTCCATCGGCGCCGACCTCACCTACGCCTGGCCGACCAACGAGATCGCCGTGATGGGTGCCGAGGGCGCGGCCAACGTCATCTTCCGCAAGCAGATCGCGGACGCCGAGGACCCCGAGGCCATGCGCGCCCGCATGGTCAAGGAGTACAAGGCCGAACTGATGCACCCGTACTACGCGGCCGAACGTGGTCTCGTGGACGACGTCATCGACCCCGCCGAGACCCGTGAGGTCCTCGTCAGCGCGCTGGCCATGCTCCGCACCAAGCACGCCGATCTGCCGTCCCGCAAGCACGGCAACCCGCCTCAGTAAGAGCGAAGGAGACCTGCCACCCATGAGCGTCACCGCAGACACGCTGCTCAAGGTCGAGAAGGGCCACGCCGAGCCCGAGGAGCTGGCCGCGATCACCGCCATCCTGCTCGCCCGCGCCGCCGCCACCCCCGCGGCCGCCCCGGTGCACCGCATCGGCTCCCAGGCCCGCTGGCGCCGTCTGGAGCGCAGCCCCGGCTTCCGCTCCGCCCACAGCTGGCGCGGCTAGGACCGCGAGCACCGGCGGCACCACGACGAAAGGGCCCCCGCACTCCTCCCGGAGTGCGGGGGCCCTTTCGTACCGGCCGGTCCGGCCGGCTAGCGCAGGCGGGCCATCAGGGCGTGCTCGACCAGGGTGATGAGCGCGCTCTTCGCGTCGCCGCGGTGGCGGGCGTCGGTGGTGATGATGGGGGCGTCCGGGCCGATCTGCAGGGCCTCGCGGACTTCCTCCGGGGTGTACGGCTGGTGGCCGTCGAAGCCGTTGAGGGCGATGACGAACGGCAGGCCGCTGTTCTCGAAGTAGTCGACCGCGGGGAAGCAGTCCGCGAGGCGGCGGGTGTCGACCAGCACCACGGCGCCGATGGCGCCGCGCACGAGGTCGTCCCACATGAACCAGAAGCGGTCCTGTCCCGGGGTACCGAAGAGGTACAGGATCAGGTCCTGGTCCAAGGTGATGCGGCCGAAGTCCATGGCGACCGTGGTGGTCGTCTTGTCCCCGGTGTGGGTCAGGTCGTCGATACCGGCGGAAGCGCTGGTCATGACGGCTTCGGTACGCAGCGGATTGATCTCGGAGACCGCGCCGACGAACGTGGTCTTGCCCACGCCGAAGCCGCCCGCCACCACGATCTTCGCGGAGGTGGTGGAGCGAGCCGCTCCGCCGTTAGAGCTTGCGAAGTCCACTGAGCACCCTTTCGAGCAGTGTCACATCTGGCTGGCCGCCGGCAGACTCGTCGCCGCCGGGCTGATGAATGGCGACAAGGCCCGCCTCTGCCAGGTCGGCGACGAGGATGCGGGCGACACCAAGAGGAATGGAGAGGAGTGCCGAGATCTCCGCGACGGATTTGATCTCCTGGCACAGACGGCAGATGCGCTGGTGCTCGGGCAACTGCCCTTGCAGCCGAGCGGGATCGGCCGTGGTACTGACCAGCGCCTCGATGGCGAGCTGGTAGCGCGGCCGGGTACGGCCGCCGGTCATCGCGTACGGACGCACCAGGGGGTTGTGCGCCTTGGGGGCCTGCGGACGCGAGGCCCGCGGCTCCTGCTGCGGAAGCCGGTGAGGAGCCTGCGGCTGCTGCGGCTGCTGCGGCTGTTGGGGCTGCTGCCCGTACGGCTGCTGCTGGTAGGGGTTGTGCTCCGGCACGGGCCGGCTGGGCGCGGAGGGGAAGTTGAAGCGGTTCTGGTCGTGCCCACCCTGCGGCTGCTGCGCGCCGCCATAAGGATGTCCTCCGGGTGTTGTCACGCTTCCTCCTCCTGCTCCAAGAACGCAGTACTCCCTGTAGAACCGCGCCACCGCACCCTATGGTGCGATGACGCGAAACGCACTGCCTGTTTGCTAGTTGAGAAGACTTCCCTGCAGCTCCGAACGCAGTTCCGGGGTGAGGACACTGCCGGCTCGGTCCACAAGGAGGGCCATCTCGTAGCCCACGAGGCCGATGTCGCACTCGGGGTGCGCGAGCACCGCGAGCGACGAACCGTCGGAGACGGACATGAGGAACAGGAATCCCCGGTCCATCTCCACCACGGTCTGGTTGACGGCGCCGCCCTCGAAGATGCGGGAGGCCCCGGCGGTCAGCGAGGTCAGACCGGAGGCCACGGCCGCCAGCTGATCGGCGCGGTCGCGCGGGAATCCGTCGGACATCGCCAGAAGAAGGCCGTCGGCGGAGACCACCACCGTGTGGGACACCCCGGGGGTGTTGTCCACGAAGTTGGTGATCAACCAGTTCAGGTTCTGTGCCGCCTGGCTCATCGGGCTCACACTAACGCTCCTGGTCATAGCTGTTACTTGACTGCTCGGAACCCGCGCTGCGTCCCTGCTGGACACCCCGCCGCAGGTTGCTCAACCTGCCGCGGACGTCCTCCGGGGCGCGGGAGACCTGGGGGCCGCCCTGCGGGGTCGTCTCCGCAGCGCCCTCGACCAGGTTGGCCTTGGGCACCCGCCGAGGGAGACCGGACGGGGTGACCCCGCCCGCCTTCGGCTCACGGAGCTTGGCGGCCTGCTGCCAGCGCTCGTCGTTGTTCGAACGCCACGCTGCGCTGCCCGCCGTCTCCTCCGGCTCCAGCTCCGCGCCGGCCGGCTGCTGCTGACGCTGCGGCCGCTGCTCGAAGAGGGATCCGGTGGACTCCGCTTTCTGCTGTCCCGACTGCCACTGCTGGCTGCCGCGGCGCGGCAGGCCGGCCCCGGTCATGTGGTGGCCGGTGTCGGCAGCGGCGCCCGGACGATCGAAGCCTACGCGGTCCGGAGCCGCTTCGGGAGCGGCCTGGGATTCCGATTCGGTCCCGTAATCCTGCTGGTAGGCGCCCGAGTAGGTGTTCTGTTCGGGCCACTCCGCCTGCTGGGACTGAGATCCGTAGCCGTCGTCGTAGGACTGGGCGCCCTGACCCTGGTCCTGGTATTCCGCTTCCGGATACGCGTAGTTCTGCTGCGGGTAGGCCTCGTAGGACTGCTCGGTGCCCGAAGCGTCGTACGAGGATTCGTAGCCCTGCTCGGACTGCTGCTCGTAGCCCTGGTACTCCTGGTAGCCGTGCTCGGGCTGCGGCTCCGGATACTCCTGCGCGGCATGCCCGGACTGCTGGTCCTGGTCCTGCTCCTGCGGGTAGCCCACCTGGGCCGCCAGCGCGGCCCGGCGCTCCTGCTGGGTCAGGGACCGCCCGACCGGGTCGAGCGGGCGCTCCTCGCCGTCGCCCTGGGCGTCGTAGCGCGAGTCGTCGAAACCGAGCTCGGCGGCCGTGCGCAGCGGCGGGGCCGACTGGGCCTGCTGCTCCGGGATGATCGAGGAGACCGTGAAGTCGTCGTCCGGTATGCCCTCGCCACCGCCACCGTGGGTGATGGCGTCGGGGAGCATGACCAGCGAGGTCGTGCCGGCCGCTTCGCCCGAGGGACGCAGCTGGACGCGGATGCCGTGGCGGTCCGCCAGCCGGCCGACCACGAACAGACCCATGCGCTGCGAGATCGCGGCGTCCACGGTCGGCGGGTTCGCCAGCTTGTGGTTGATGTCCGCGAAGTCCTCGGCGGTGAGGCCGATGCCCTTGTCGTGGATCTCCACCATGACGCGGCCGTCGGGCAGGCGCGTGGCGTTGACGCGGACCTTGGTCTGGGGGGAGGAGAACGTGGTCGCGTTCTCCAGCAGCTCGGCGAGCAGGTGCACGAGGTCGGTGACGGCCTGGCCGTGGATCTCCGCCTCGGAGACGCCCGAGAGCTCGATGCGCTCGTACTGCTCCACCTCGGAGGAGGCGGCGCGCAGCACGTCGACGAGGGGCACCGGCTGGTCCCAGCGGCGGCCGGGCTCCTCACCCGCGAGGATGAGGAGGTTCTCGCCGTTGCGGCGCATACGGGTGGCCAGGTGGTCCAGCCGGAAGAGGTTCTCCAGCTGGTCCGGGTCGGCCTCGTTGTTCTCCAGGTCGGTGATGAGGGTCAGCTGGCCCTCGATCAGCGACTGGTTGCGCATGGAGAGGTTCGTGAAGATCGCGTTGACGTTCCCTCGCAGGAGCGCCTGCTCGGCGGCGAGCCGGACCGCTTCCCGGTGGACCTGGTCGAAGGCGCGGGCGACCTCGCCGATCTCATCCTGGGAGTCGATCGGGATCGGCGTCACGCGGGTGTCGACCTTGCCGGGGTCGGTGCGCGAGAGCTGGTCGACGAGCGTCGGCAGGCGCTGCTCGGCGACGTCGAAGGCGGCGCTGCGCAGGCGGCGCATCGACCGGCTCATCTGGCGGGCCATCATGCCGGCCAGGATGAAGGCGGCGAGCAGGGCCACGACCACGGCGGCACCGGTGATGATGGCGTCGTTGCGGGCGGAGTCGGAGAGCGCGACGGAGTCCTGGACGGCCTTGCCGAGCAGTTCCTTCTCGATCTCGGCGTAGCCGTCGAACTTGGCGGTGGCCGCGGCCTGCCAGGCGGGGGCGGTGGTGCCGGCGGCGGCGAGCTTGTCCTTGCCGACGCCGCTGGCTATCGCCTCGGTCATGCCGGTGAGGGCGGAGCCGTTGACGACGGGCGGGGCCTTGAAGGGGGTTCCGGCCTGCTCGGCCGCCAGCTTGGCGGCGGTCAGCTTGGCGGCGCCGTCCTTGGACTTCTCCGCCATGACCTCTTTGAGGCGGTTGGTGTCCGCATCGGTGCCGGCGGCGACGTACTCGCCGATGGCGATCTCTTCGAGGTAGGCGTAGGAGGAGAAGGCGACGAGCTGGCCCTTGCGGGTGTCCTCGTTCTCGTTCGGGCGGACCAGCAGGTGCGTACCCACCGACCGCTGGAGCGAGTTGGCGGCCTTGGCCAGCTCGACGGCGTAGACCATGCGGCCGTAGCTGGTGACGTTGCCGGTGCCCAGGCCCAGTTCGTTGGAGAACGTCATGAGGTAGTGCTGGACCAGCACGTAGCCCTCTTCGGTCGGGATGGGGCCCGCCGAGTTGGGGAGCGCCTTCTTCGGCGTCTCCGGAGCCGTGTAGGCCGTCTTGCGGACCTGCTCCAGCTTTGGCTCCTCCTGGTGGAAGAGTGCCAGGCGGTGCTCCAGACCCTGGTTCTTCGGGAGGTCCTTGGAGGCCTCGGCGAACTTCTCCTTGGCCGCGTCCGTGGCCGCGTACGCCTTCTGCACGATCGGGCTGTTGCGGTCGCCCTTGAGGAGCGGCTCGGCCGTGAGGTCACGCTCGTTGAGGAGGGCCTGTCCGTACTCGGCCGCCGCCTGGACGATGCGGGCGGTCTTCTCGGCGTCCTTGGCCTCGTTCCAGCTGTCGACCGAGCCCTTCACCTGGAACCCGCCCATGACCAGTCCGACGAGGACGGGCACGAGGAGGATGGCGTTCAGCTTGGTCGGCACACGCCAGTTGCGCGGGGCGAACTTGCTGCTGCTGCCCTTGGCGGCGGGTGGCTCCACGGGCACGTCGACGTGCGACGCGGCCGCTCGCGGCGGCGGGGTGAAGTTGCCCCGCGCGGGTTCGACCCCGGGGCTCGCGTTGCTTCGCCTCACTCGTCCAACAACCTCTCGGCGGTGCTACTAGCTAGTTCGTTGAATTCCAGCACGGTTGACGGTCCTGTTCCAAACACTTGGAATCAGCCATTCCGACAACCTTATGTCACGTATAAATCGGACATAAAGAGCGACCTGCGGCAAAAGCCGGGCCAGTTGTGAGCACAGCGGTACCGCGTGAACGCACCCTGTGCCCAACTGGCGCCAATTGTCTGTCGAAACGTTATGAACGAGGAGGGCGGGCCGTGTTCTATGACACAACCCGCCCTCCCTCGGAACCGACATGCGAGCGGCGCTACTTGAGCCGCGCCATCAACGCGTGCTCCACGAGCGTGATGAGCGCGCTCTTGGCGTCCGCGCGGTGGCGGGCGTCGGTGGTGATGATGGGGGCGTCCGGGCCGATCTGCAGGGCCTCGCGGACTTCCTCCGGGGTGTACGGCTGGTGCCCCTCGAAACCGTTGAGGGCCACCACGAACGGCAGCCCGCTGTTCTCGAAGTAGTCGACCGCGGGGAAGCAGTCGGCCAGACGGCGGGTGTCGACCAGGACGATCGCGCCGATGGCGCCGCGCACGAGGTCGTCCCACATGAACCAGAAGCGGTCCTGTCCCGGGGTACCGAAGAGGTACAGGATCAGGTCCTGGTCCAAGGTGATGCGGCCGAAGTCCATGGCGACCGTGGTGGTCGTCTTGTCCCCGGTGTGGGTCAGGTCGTCGATGCCCGCGCTCGCGGACGTCATCACGGCCTCGGTACGCAGCGGATTGATCTCGGAGACCGCGCCGACGAACGTGGTCTTGCCGACGCCGAAGCCGCCCGCCACCACGATCTTCGCGGAGGTGGTGGAGCGAGGAGCCGCTCCGCCGTCAGATCTTGCGAAGTCCACTGAGAACCCTCTCGAGCAGCGTTACATCCGGCGTTCCGCCGGCCTCTCCATTGCCCGGCTGGTGGATGGCCACCATTCCGGCCTCGGCCAGGTCGGCGACGAGGATCCGGGCGACACCGAGCGGCATCGACAGCAGTGCGGAGACCTCCGCGACCGACTTCACCTCACGGCACAGGGTGCAGATGCGCTGGTGCTCCGGCAGCAGGCCGGACAGGTGCATCGGATCGGCCGTGGTGCTGACCAGCGCCTCTATGGCGAGCTGGTAGCGGGGCCGGGTCCGGCCGCCGGTCATCGCGTACGGACGTACCAGCGGCTGGTCGCCTTCCGAGTACGAGTCTCCGTACGAGTCCGGGTAGGCGGGGGGCGGGGTCATTGATCCTCCGGGCTGGACAGCAGTGGTCAGCGTGCCGTCTCACGGGGCGGCCGGTGGGGGGGACGGTATGACGGCCTGGCGGTGGTACTTGGTTGCGGGGCGGGAGCCCCGGTCCCCCGGCCGGAAGTACCGTCCGGCCGGGAGGGTCGCGGTCAGCCGAGCAGGCTGCCCTGGAGTTCCGAGCGCAGTTCCGGGGTGAGGACGCTGCCGGCCCGGTCCACGAGGAGGGCCATCTCGTAGCCCACGAGGCCGATGTCGCACTCGGGGTGCGCCAGTACGGCCAGCGAGGACCCGTCGGAGACGGACATGAGGAAGAGGAACCCCCGGTCCATCTCCACCACGGTCTGGTTGACGGCGCCGCCCTCGAAGATGCGGGAGGCCCCGGCGGTCAGCGAGGTCAGGCCGGAGGCCACGGCCGCCAACTGATCGGCCCGGTCACGGGGGAAACCTTCCGACATCGCCAGAAGGAGTCCGTCGGCGGAGACCACCACCGTGTGGGACACCCCGGGGGTGTTGTCCACGAAGTTGGTGATCAACCAGTTCAGGTTCTGTGCCGCCTGGCTCATCGAACTCAACTATCGCTCCTGCTGGTAAGTGGGGTCGATCTGGTAACTGCCGGTCGCGGGGCCGGTGGTGCCGGCCTGGCGCCCCTGCTGGATACCGCGTCGGAGGTTGGTGAGGCGGCCGCGGACGTCGTCCGGGGCGCGCGAGACCTGCGGGCCGGTCTGGGACTCGGCCTGCTGCTGGGCGGTGCCGGCCACGAGGTTCGCCCGCGGCACCCGCTTGGGCAGGCCCGAGGTGGTGATGCCGCCGGCGGCCGGCTGGCGCACCCGCTCGGCCTGCCGCATCAGCTCGTCGTTGGGCGAGGACCGCCAGCTGACGGTCGGCACCGCGCCGGTCGCCGTCTGGTCGGCCGCGGGCTCCTGACCGCGCTGGGGGAGCGGCTGCTGGTGAGCCGGCGCGGCGGGAGCCTGCTGCTGGAACTGCTGCTGCGGCTGCTGGGGTACGGAGGGACCGCCGTCCTGGCGGGCCCAGTTCGACTCCAGCGTGTCGAAGATGGGGCTGCGGGCCTCACCCGGACCCGGGGCCGGCGGCAGCGCCTCCGGCTGCGGACGCGGCGCCGAGTAGCCGCCGGTCTGGGGAGCCGGGACCTGGCGGCCGTTGTAGCCGCCCACGCCGGGACCGCCGCCGCGAGGTGCCTGGAAGTCCCCGGGGCGCTCGAACTGCCCGGTGGCAGACGGGTCCAGGGGACCGCGCACGTCGGGGCGCTCGAACTGCCCGGTGGTGCTGCCCGCGGCGCTGCCGCCGGTGGCACGCGGGGCCGGGGCGTTGAAGTCCGGCCGGGGGAACTCGGCCGTCGCACCGGGGCCCGACAGCTCGTCGTGCCCCCGCGGGACGTCGTGGCCGCCCTGGCCCGCGCCCCAGCTGGTGCTCTGCGGAGCCCCTCCGGGCGCGGTACCCGCACCCGGGAGCTCCGGACGCGGGGCGCCGCCGCGCGGCGGCAGCTGCGGCCGCTTGCGCTGGACGGGAGCCTGGCCCTGGCCCTGGCCCTGGCCCTGGGCGGTGGCCGGAGCGGGCTGCTGCTGCGGCCGCTCGAAGCCGTTGCCCTGCGGGAAGGCGGAGGGACCGGCACCGGGCCGCTGCTGCGGACCGCCGGCGGGACGGGTACCGGGCCGGGACTGGGCACCGCCGGGCGCTCCGCCCGTCGGGCCTCCGTTCGGGACCCGGCCCGGGAGCGGGGCACCGGGGGCGAAACCGCCCGCGCCCTGACCCGCCGGGGCACCGGGACCGGCCTGCGGACGCGCCGTCGGGCCGCCCTGCGGGCCGGGACCCTGGCCCTGGGGCCGCGCCTGCGGACCGGCGGAACCGTCCCGCCCGGGCAGCGCGGCACGCTGCCCGGCGGCGGGGACCTGACCGCGCTGCGGACCGGCGCCCACGGGGGGACGCGCGCCCGTGCCGCCGACGGGACCCTGGCCCGCGGAACCGCCCGGACCGCCCTGGGGAGAACCGGAACCGGGACCGCCCTGGCCGCCCTGGCCCGGCATCGGTGCGGGCTTCTTGCCGCCCTGGGCGACGTCCACCGGCAGCATGACGAGCGCGGTGGTACCGCCCGAGTCGGAGGGGCGCAGCTGGATCCGGATGCCGTGTCGCAGGGACAGGCGGCCGACCACGAAGAGGCCCATGCGGCGGGAGACGGAGACGTCCACGGTGGGCGGCGACGCGAGCCGCTCGTTGATCGCCGCGAGGTCCTCGGGGGAGAGGCCGATACCGGTGTCGTGGATCTCGACGAGCACCCGGCCGTCCGGCAGGGCGTGACCGGTGACCTTGACCTTGGTCTGCGGGGAGGAGAACGAGGTGGCGTTCTCCAGCAGCTCGGCCAGCAGGTGCACGAGGTCGTTGACGACGCGGCCGGCGACGTCGGTGCCGGGCACCGACGACAGCTCGATGCGCTCGTACTGCTCCACCTCGGACGCCGCGGCGCGGAGCACGTCGACGAGCGGGACGGGGCGGGTCCACCGGCGGCCCGGCTCCTCGCCCGCGAGGACGAGGAGGTTCTCGCCGTTACGGCGCATTCGGGTCGCGAGGTGGTCGAGCTTGAAGAGCGAGGACAGCTGGTCCGGGTCGGCCTCGCGCGACTCCAGCTCGGAGATGAGCGAGAGCTGGCGCTGGATCAGACCCTGCGAGCGGCGCGAGAGGTTGGTGAACATCGCGTTGACGTTGCCACGCAGCAGTGCCTGCTCGGCGGCGAGGCGGACGGCCTCGCGGTGCACGTCGTCGAAGGCCGCGGCCACCTGGCCGATCTCGTCGCGGGTGTGCAGACCGACGGACTCCACCGTGGTGTCGACGTCCTGCGGGTCGGTCTCGGAGAGCTGCTTGACGAGCTCGGGCAGCCGGTCCTGGGCGACCCGGGTCGCCGTGTCCTGGAGGCGGCGCAGCGAGCGGATCATGGAGCGGGCCATGACGAAGGCGCCGACGAGGGAGACGCCGAGGACGAGCAGGATCAGCGCACCGTTGATGATGGCGTCCTGCTGCGACTCGCTCTTGAGCTCGCGGGCCTTCTGCTCCATGTCCTCGAGCAGGGTGAGCTCGATGACCTTCATCGCCGTGAGCTTGGTGCCGTCGGAGTCGTACCAGTCCATCCAGGAGCGGTACTCCTGCTCCTTGGAGAACTGTCCCGGCGAGGACAGCACGCGGCGGGTGTAGTGGTCCGCCTTGCTGATCTCCGCGTTGCCGTCGCCGAGGCTCGCGAGGAGTTCCTCGGGCTTGCCCTGGTAGACGAGTTCGAAGGTCTTCTTCGCCTGGCTCTCGCCGCGCAGCGCGGACATCGCGTACAGGCGGTCGTTCTCGGACAGCTGGCCCGGGTGGTCGCCGCTCTCGGGGAGCGAGGCGGCGATCATCGCGCGCTGGATGGAGGCGTACTCCTTGGCGGAGGAGAACGCCGCCAGGGCACGCGTACGCTTGATCATCTCCGGGTTGGAGGTGGCCTGGGCCATGTCCTGCGAGAGCGAGAGCAGCGAGACGATCAGCGCGTTGTACTCGGTGACCGTCTGCTGGGCGCTGCTCTGGTACGCCTTCTTGCGGATGTCCTCGATGCCGGTGAGCTGGCGGCCGATCTGCAGGATGTTGTTGCGGATGGACTTGAGGGTCTCGTCCTTGTCCTGCGTGCTGTCGACCTTGTCGGTCGCGGCGTCGAAGGCCTTCTTGGCGACGTCCGTCTGGTCGCGGACGCCCTCGACGAGGGAGTTCGGCTTGCCCGACCTGTCGACCGACAGCGGACCGGCCGACTTGTCGCGCTCCTCCTGGAGCGCGGCGGCCAGGTTGGTCGCCTGCCGGGTCATCGTCGTCAGCAGCTGCATGTGCTCCAGCTGCGCGATGTCGTTGAGCGAGTCGTTGATGCGGAAGCCGCCGAGCGTGGTGGCGGCGACGACGGGCAGGGTCAGCAGCGACACCAGTCGCGTGCTGATGCGCCAGTTCTGCATGGCGAGGCGTGAGCCGGGCCCGCTGGGGGCCTTCGGTATCGCCACGTCCTGCTCGGGAGCCGGCTCGCCCTTGCCCTTGGTCCGCGCCGTGCCCTTGGGCTTGGCCCGGCCCTTGGCCTTCCCCTTCACGGGGCCGGCGGCATCGGGGCCCGCTCCTTCGACAGCCGGCCCGCGGTTCTGGGCGTGCTGGGGCGAGGAGCCACGGTCGGTCCCGCCGCGCGGCTCCTGCTCCGACGCAGCTTCCCCTCGGCCCTCGTGGGCCTGGGGAGAACCCTTGCCATCCCTCTTGAATCGTCCCTGCACTAGCGTCGCAACCTCTGGACCAGGCGTCCCGCCGGTGGAGCGGTGGGACGGTGTCGAGTCGTGGGGCACTGACGGCCCCATGGTGGTCGTCGGTGACCGGCGCGTCTCCCTCTCCTTGCCGCCGCGCTCGGCGCTGAGTCGCGCCACCTGCGCGCCGGCTGATTCCCGCGGCGGTCCCGCGAATTCCAGCACAGTGGGGGATCTCCAACAAGGTGCGCGCGCCGCCCCGGCGAGCCGGTGACGGCTTGTGACAGGCGCGTTACGCGACGTGGAACCCCTTTCGGGTTAAACCGGACTTACGCCGACCAAACACCGTGGCTGTCAAGGTGTCCCAGTCGAGATGATCAGGAGCGGAATGAAGCGTTCAATGGCGCAATGTCCGTTTCGCGGTGCCCAGTTGACTGCCTGTTATGCCCGTAATGCCCGGTCACTGGTGAGGAAACTCACACAGCTGTGGCCATTACTTCCCGGTTCCGTGGGGGATTCAGATGTTTAGCCTTTCCCTTTGCAGGGTTGGCGCATCCGACAACCACCACACCGACGAGCGAGCCGAGGGCCCAGAACTCCCATGAACGCGCAGAAGACGACTCTGATGTTCCGCAACATAGCCAACCCCCGCCGCACCACCCTGGCGCACCTCCAGGACGCCGAGGAACTGCAGCCGGCCGCGGCCGCGGAGCACTCCGTCGACCTCCCCGCGCAGACCGCGAACCCCCGCCGCACCGTCCTGATGGACGCGCCCGTCGCCGCCGCCGCGCAGTAGGACCCGCTCCGAAGGACGCGAAGCGCCCCCGCCCGCCGCGTTAGCCTGGAGTCCGCAGACTCCGGCCTGCGGAAACACGTGGCGCAATACAGAGGGGCAGACGCAACAGGTGCGCATCGCCAGGTTCTCGATCGACGGCAACGTCGCGTTCGGCGCGGTCGAGGGCAGCACTGCCCCCGGCGCCGAAGGCGAGCTCGTCCTCGACATCATCAAGGGCATCCCGTTCGCCGACTTCGAACTCTCGGGCACCAAGGTCCCGCTGAACAAGGTCCGGCTGCTGCCGCCCGTGCTCCCGAACAAGGTCGTGGCCATCGGCCGCAACTACGCGGAGCACGCGGCGGAGCTCGGGAACGCGGTCCCCGAGACGCCCATCACCTTCTTCAAGCCCTCCACCTCAGTGGTCGGCCCGGGCGACCCCATCACGTACCCCTCCTTCTCCCAGGACCTCCACCACGAGGCGGAGCTCGCCGTGGTCATCGGCCGGATGTGCCGGGAGGTCCCCAAGGAGCGCGTCAAGGACGTGATCCTCGGCTACACCTGCGCCAACGACGTCACCGCGCGCGACGTCCAGCAGCGCGAGAAGCAGTGGGCCCGCGCCAAGGGCTTCGACAGCTCCTGCCCCCTGGGCCCCTGGATCGAGACCGACCTCGACCCGTCCGACCTGACCATCCAGTGCACCGTCAACGGCGAACAGCGCCAGCTCGGCCGCACCAGCGACATGGTCCGATCGATCGAGGACCTCATCGTGCACATCACCGAGGCCATGACGCTGCTCCCGGGCGACGTCATCCTCACGGGGACCCCGGCCGGAGTCGGCCCCCTCAACGTCGGCGACGAGGTCGCCGTCACCATCGAAGGCATCGGCACTCTCACCAACAAGGTGATCAAGCGTGGCTAACGCGAACGTCCGCGTACGTTTCTGTCCCTCCCCGACCGGCAACCCCCACGTGGGCCTGGTCCGGACCGCCCTCTTCAACTGGGCGTTCGCCCGCCACCACGGCGGTACGTTCGTCTTCCGCATCGAGGACACCGACGCGGCCCGCGACTCCGAGGAGTCCTACCACCAGCTGCTCGACTCGCTGCGCTGGCTGGGCTTCACCTGGGACGAGGGCCCCGAGGTCGGCGGCCCGCACGCCCCCTACCGCCAGTCGCAGCGGATGGACATCTACGCGGACGTCGCCCAGCGCCTGCGGGACGGCGGCTACGCCTACGACTGCTACTGCACGACCGAGGAGCTGGAGGAGCGCCGCAACGCGGCCCGCGCGGCCGGCAAGCCCTCCGGCTACGACGGCCACTGCCGCGACCTGAGCGCCGAGCAGGTGGCCGCCTACCAGGCCGAGGGGCGTCTGTCGATCGTCCGCTTCCGGATGCCCGACGAGCCGATCACCTTCACCGACCTGGTCCGCGGCGAGCTGACCTTCACTCCGGAGAACGTCCCGGACTTCGGCATCCTGCGGGCCAACGGCGCTCCGCTGTACACGCTCGTCAACCCGGTCGACGACGCGCTGATGCAGATCACGCACGTGCTGCGCGGCGAGGACCTGCTGTCCTCCACCCCGCGCCAGATCGCGCTGTACAAGGCGCTGATGGAGCTGGGCATCGCCACCGGCGTCCCCGAGTTCGGCCACCTGCCGTACGTCATGGGCGAGGGGAACAAGAAGCTCTCCAAGCGCGACCCGGAGTCCTCGCTCAACCTGTACCGCGAGCGCGGCTTCCTCCCCGAGGGCCTGCTGAACTACCTCTCGCTCCTCGGCTGGTCGTTCTCCAAGGACCAGGACATCTTCACCATCGAGGAGATGGTGGCGAAGTTCGACATCCCGGACGTCAACGCCAACCCGGCCCGCTTCGACCTCAAGAAGGCCGAGGCGATCAACGCCGACCACATCCGCAGGATGGACCCGAAGGCCTTCGCCGACGCGTGCACCCCGTGGCTGCGTGCGCCGCACGCCAACTGGGAGCCGCAGGACTTCGACGCGCAGGCGTGGGAGGCCATCGCGCCCTACGCCCAGACCCGCGTGACGGTCCTGTCGGACATCACGGCGAACGTCGACTTCCTCTTCCGCCGCGAGCCGGTCGAGGACCAGGCGTCCTGGGACAAGGCGATGAAGGGCGAGCCCGCGGCCCTGCTGACCACTGTCCGCGCCCACCTGGAGACGGCCGACTGGAGCGACCCGGAGGCCCTCAAGCAGGCCGTGCTGACCGCCGGTGAGGCCCACGGCCTCAAGCTGGGCAAGGCCCAGGCCCCGGTCCGCGTCGCCGTCACCGGCCGCACCGTCGGACTGCCGCTCTTCGAGTCCCTCCAGATCCTGGGCAAGGACCGCTCGCTGACCCGGATCGACGCGGCCCTGGCCAAGCTCGCCGCCTGACCCGCACCACCCCCCGAAGGGGCGGCCGCCTCCGCGCGGCCGCCCCTTCGGCGTCGCCGGAACGCAGGTGACGGACTTCTGCGTCGCGCCCTCGCGGGGCGGCTGTGCGGCGTAATGTCGGCGGCATGCCGATCCGCGCGTTCTTGTGGGACGTCGACGACACCCTGTTCGACTACACCGGTGCCGACACCGCCGGTCTCGCGCGGCACCTGGCCGAGGACGGGCTGGCGGAACGCTACGGGTCCCCGGCGGCGGCCCTCGCGCTGTGGCGCGCCGCGACCGAACGGCACTGGGCGCGCTTCGCCGCCGGTGAGACGACCTTCCGGGCCCAGCGCCGGGACCGGGTGCGCGACTTCCTGGACGTCCCGGAGATGAGCGACGCCGAGGCCGAGGGCTGGTTCGACCGGTACGTCGTGCACTACCAGGCGGCCTGGGCGCTCTTCCCGGACGTGCTGCCGGTGCTGGACGCCCTGGCCCGCGATTACCGGCACGGGGTGCTCTCCAACTCCTCCACCGCCAACCAGGACCCCAAGCTGCGCCGGCTCGGGCTGCGCGAGCGCTTCGACGTACTGGTCTGCGCCGCCGAGCTCGGCGTCAGCAAGCCGGACGCCGCCGCCTTCCTCGGAGCCTGCGAGGCGCTCGGGCTGCCGCCGCAGGAGGTGGTGTACGTCGGTGACCAGCCGGAGATCGACGCCCGCGGAGCGCGGGACGCGGGCCTCGTCGCCGTGTGGCTCGACCGGAACGGCGCGCCCGGACCGGCGCCCGAAGGAGTGCACCGGATCTCCGGTCTTGCCCAGCTCCCCGCACTCGTGGCCGCCGATACCCGTTTTGGAGCACGGTCAGGCATCCGGTAATGTTCTTTCTGCGCCGCCCGAGCGGGCCGGAAGGCCGGACGGAGGCGCTAACCGAATGAAAGTCCCCCAGGGGCTTGCATTTTGGTGGGCTATAGTGTAATTGGCAACACGAGGGTTTCTGGTTCCCTTATTCTAGGTTCGAGTCCTGGTAGCCCAGCGCAGTGCAGCAGTAACGCAGTGCTTGCCCCCGTTGTGTAGCGGCCTAGCACGCCGCCCTCTCAAGGCGGTAGCGCCGGTTCGAATCCGGTCGGGGGTACAGATCCTTCCCGCAAGACCTCCACTGGGTAGCTCCCGGACGTCTTGATGCAGGATCGCTAGGGCCCCCGTTGTGTAGCGGCCTAGCACGCCGCCCTCTCAAGGCGGTAGCGCCGGTTCGAATCCGGTCGGGGGTACTATGTCTAGCTTGGTCTAGACCACTATGGGCTATAGTGTAATTGGCAACACGAGGGTTTCTGGTTCCCTTATTCTAGGTTCGAGTCCTGGTAGCCCAGCGCAGTGCAGCAGTAACGCAGTG